>NZ_CP016895.1:1247032-2494065 GCF_001704115.1 Acinetobacter larvae | reverse complement strand
TTATTATCCACCGACCATTATTACGGGTTTAAGCAATCAAGCGCAAAGTTGTCAGCAAGAAATCTTTGGTCCTGTATTGGTGGTGCTGGCTTATGACGATGAACAAGATCTGATCGCTCAGGCCAATGACAGTTGTTTTGGTTTGGCAGCTGGTATTTGGACTGAAAATTATCGTCACGCTTGGCGTTTGGCACGTGTGCTTGAGGTGGGAACGGTTTGGATTAACACCTATAAAAAGTTTTCGGTGAGTACCCCATTTGGCGGCTTCAAAGACAGTGGTATTGGCCGCGAAAAAGGACGACTCGGTATTTTGTCTTATATGCAGCAAAAAAGTATTTATTTGGGATTAAGCGAGCAAGCCAACCCTTGGGCTGAGTAGCCAGTAGGATGAAGCCAGCACCATTAAGAATGAAGGAACAAAAGAATGACTGAACGCGTAAATGTAGGCGAAGCCATCGCTAGAATATTGGAACAACATCAGGTTGAGAGTCTGTATGGCGTAATTTCCATCCATAACTTACCCATTGCCGATGCCATAGGTCGCCGTGAAAAAATTCGTTTTATCGCTGCACGTGGTGAAGCTGGATCGGTGACGATGGCAGATGCACATGCTCGTTTTAAAGGTTTGGGCGTAGCCCTGACCAGTACTGGCGCAGGGGCTGGCAATGCGGTAGGCTCTTTAATCGAAGCTATGAATGCCGCCAGCCCAGTGTTGCATTTAACTGGGCAAGTTGAACGCGAGTATCTCGATCGTGATGCCAGTTTTATTCATGAAACCAAAGATCAGCTCAGCTTTTTAAAAGCATCGAGTAAAGCTGCTTTTCGTATTAGCAGTCCAGAGCATGCGGTGGGGGTGATTCGAGAGGCTATTCGTATTGCGACCACTGTACCGATGGGTCCGGTGAGTGTAGAAATTCCAATCGATGTACAGGCAGCTGAAATCGATTTACCCGCCAATTTAGCACCAGTTCAAGCCTTAGCCTTGCCTGCTGCTGAACAAGCTGAAATCGATGCGCTTGCGGCACAGTTAACCGCAGCCAAACGCCCGATGCTATGGGTTGGTGGCGGGTGTTTACATGCGGTTGACGAAGTGCGTGCCTTGGCTGATTTGGGGATACCTGTGCTGTCGTCTACGCATGCCCGTGGCGTTTTGGCGGATGATCATCCGCGTAATTTAAGAGCCTTTCACAATGCAACGGCTGTGGAGCAACTGCTAGAACAGGCTGATCTATTGCTGGTGGTGGGTTCTCGCCTCAGAAGCAATGAAACCAAAACCTATAGTTTGGCTTTTCCAGATCAGGTGATTCAAATTGATGCCAGTCCGATGGCACAGCAACGCAATTATAAGATTTCACAATTTATTTGTGGTGATAGCCGCGACACCTTGGCACGTTTGCTACAGGCTATGTCGGGGCTCAGTAAAATAGATGCTGACTATGACGCGCAAATCACCGCAGCACGTGAACAAGCCATCGCCAAGCTACGTGAGCAAATGGATCAATATGCTTTGATTTGTGATCATTTGCGTGCAGCCCTCCCTGAGGATGGCATTTTTGTTCGTGACATCACTATGTCTGGCAGTACTTGGGGCAGTCGTCTATTTCCAGTACAGCGACCAAAGCAAAATATTCACTCCTTGGCGGGTGCCATTGGTTTAGGCTTGGCGCATGCCATTGGTGCTGCGATTGCCAATCCCACGAAGAAAGTCGTTGGTTTGGTGGGGGATGGTGGTTTGATGCTGGGTATTGGTGAAATTGCCACTATGGCACAGGAAAATACCGACATGGTGTTGATGGTAATGAATGACGGCGGTTATGGCGTAATGCGCGGCATTCAAAACAATTACTTTAGTGGCAGACAATATTTTAATGCACTGCACACACCAGACTATCGTTTATTAGGAGAGTCCATGGGAATTAAAAGTTGGAAGGTAGGCAGTGCTGCCGAATTTAAAACGGCAATCCAGCAAGCCATTGCCATCGATGGTCCTGCGCTTATTGAGCTGGATATGCATGCTATTGGTCCATTACAGTTTGCTGGACCGCCACAGAAAAAATTGTACTAGTGCTTGTACTGCGCCAATAAATTCTAGTGAGGGCTGAGGTTCAAGGTGTGGGAATTTTGGGGAAATTCTACGCCTTAGTCTGCTAAAGCCTAGTTCCATCAAGGGCGAAGTTTCATCAAGGGCGAAGGGGTTGCGCATAGGAATTGCCGACCTACAGCTGCTGAAGCAAGTCTTCACTATTATTTTTTTAGCTAAATTAAATACCAAACAATGTTTTTTATATAAAACAAGACATCCATAGGGAAATGATATGAAAAAAATAATTTCTAGCGTTGCAATCGTCGCATCTTGCACGGGGTTAAACAGTTATAGCTATGCTGAGGCATCGACTGAGCAAAGAGACCCTTTGTTGTGGAGCAGTGCAGATGGTCGTAAATCTTTTAAAGTCGGTGGGGTAGTGCGTTTAAACCATCGCTATGAGCAATGGCAGGCTAGTCCAAACCGCGGTTTTGGCAAATTAGACTTTGATATTTTTCGTTTAGACCTCAAAGGTCAGTATGACAAGGCTTATTTAGATGCCAGCTACGTGGTACAGGATCAAGAAAAAACTTCAATTGAAAAAGCCTTTGTCGGCTATAAACTCACAGATCAGCAACGGCTTGAAGCTGGTATTGTTTATAAACCTTTTGCGATTTATCCCTATCCACAAAATGGTTGGACCTATCATATCCCCTTCTTTTTAGGCTATGGCAATAATGCTGCACCTGGGGTGAACTGGGGGTATAACAATGCCGATTGGGATATTAAACTGGGATATTACCCGCGTATGTTAGATGCAGATTTGCGTTATTCACCAGAGTCGGCAACTTATGAAGATTTATCGGAGAATCATTTATCGTTCCAAGCTGGCTATCAAAATGAAAAGCAAAACCAAGTGAATGCACGTGTGGTACATAAATTTGGCAATGCGCAGTTGGGGAAACATGAAGCGGGTTTGTCTGGTTCTTGGGCACAGCTGCATAATAAGAGCACCGATAAACAAGGTCATTATTATGCTGTCGGGCTACATAGTAATAGCAACTATCAACGCTGGAATCTACAGTCTTCACTGATTCATTATCAATATGATGCCAAGAATCCAACCGGCGTCGACAAAGACATGACCTTAATGGGGGCAAATGGTTTAACGCCGGCATATTTTATTGCCTCTGAGGGAACGGTTGCGAGTGTCAATGTGGCCTATACCTTACCCGTACAGAATATGGGCAAATTAAAAGCCATCCGTTTTTATAATGACTATAGTTACCTCGATAAAAAACGTAGTGATTGGGCAGCTTCACAGATGAATACCACCGGCGCAATGTTTATTGCATCGCCCTTTATGCTTTGGGCGGATTATACCTGGGGTAAAAATGCCAATATTATTGGTGGCGCAACGAATGGCACGGGGTTTACTTCAGCGACTTCTGAAAATAGTGAGAAATGGATGTATCGCGTCAATTTAAATATTGGCTTTAGTTTCTAAAATTGCTTTAGGTTATATCTAGGTCCTGCGCAATCCTCTTTAAGCGAAATGTTGCTTAACCGATGAATCAACTGCAACTTTTGATTCATCGGTTTTTTTTAGAGGATAGGGGCACTGGTTCAGTTCGGGCTTTGGTTTTAGCAGGCAATTGCTGCAGCGCGTTCAAAAATGGACTCGACTTGTTCAAAAGCGAGCTTGCTCATTTGGTTTTGATGTTCGCGTGCATAACGATTGACAGCACGTTCTAGGGTTTCGAGGAAATCATTATAATGGTCTTCAAAATCGGGTAGATCGAGCAAATCTAAGCGTTTTTTATTATGACAATTATATTGCTGAATAAAGCTCAACATTAACTTTTGCACAGCGGTATCGGTAAAATAAATCAAATAGGTTGCGGCAGAACCACAATGTAAGCAGCCCTGTTCAAGGTAAATTTCTTCGTTGTTGAACCAACAACACTGTAGGGTGTAAAAAGCACGGAGGGCTTCAGTGGCTAAGCTTGGTTTTTCTATTAAGCTGGTTTTTTCCATAATGGTCACTATATATTAAACGCTTTATAATTGATAATCATTATCAGTTAGTTTGTGGGTGAAGTCCATCCGATAAAAATTTAAATTCTTAAAAAATTAATCGGTTATTCCGTAAATATTTGATATTAAGAAATATATTTTTATTGTTGCTTGCACGTATCTTAGACAAAGTATGTACGATTGCAGATAGGATGGTGTCGATCTAGGCACTCAATCGCTGCTATGGCATAGGGGGCTAAGCTGTGCCGAGCTTAGGATAAGCTAGCATCTACATCTTCATTGTTGATCATTAAATTTGCGCGAACAGCAGCTAAACTATTGCCTGTTTCGCATAAATAAATAATAATCACTATCATTTGAATTTAGTGCCAGTATTGATTGAGTTGCGTCATGTCATCAACCCTACAACAGAATATGCAACAACTTTATGTGGATCATAATGCATGGCTCAAAAACTACCTCAACAGGCAGTTACTGGCGCGTAATGATGTTGCGGCAGATTTAGTTCAGGATACTTTTTTATCTTTATTGGAGAAACCACATTGTATTCCACAGATTCGGGAACAGCGTGCTTTCTTATTAACCATTGCCAAACGGAAGTTATTTAATTTTTGGCGTAAACAAGATTTAGAGCAGACCTATTTACAAAGTTTGGAACATTATGGCATAGCGCAAGATAGTATTCCTGCCGAACAATTGTGTTTAATCCAAGATGCTTTACAGCAAATCGATTTATTATTAGATGGGCTAAGTAGCGCTGTACAACAGGCTTTTTTACTGAAAAAATTAGAAGGTTTAACCCATCCAGATATCGCACAGCGTATGCAGATATCTTTGGCCACAGTTGAGCGTTATATTAAACAAGCGACCATCCACTGTGTATTACGACGTAAACATATTTTAAATGACAACGTTAAATGACAGCTGAACACGATCAAACATCTGATCAACTGGACCCTATTTTACTACAAGCCATTGATTGGATGGTGTGTTTGGAATCTGGTTTAGCGACTTTAGCTGAACAGCAAGCGTTTCAGGATTGGTTACAACAAGATATACGCCATCAACAGGCTTGGCATAGTCTGGAACAAAGCATGGATCTGCCTTTTCAACAATTACAGCAATGTAGTCGCGCGGCAGAGCTCCCAGTTGCAGCCATGACGCAAACGGTGTTACAGCCTAAACAGCGTCAGCTTAAAGCGCTACTCAAAGGGGGCGGTGCATTATTCTGTTTGGGTTTATTGGTGAGCATGGTTTGGTTACAGCAAAGTCGTCCTTTGTCTTTTATTCAAGCTGACTACTATACAAAAACAGCAGAGCAAAAACAGATTCGTTTGCAAGATGGCAGTGAAATTACTTTGGCGCCTTATTCTGCGATTCAGGTCGATTATAATGCGTCACAACGACATATTTATATTTTAGAGGGTGCATTAATTGCCAAGGTGGCAGCAGATCGTAACCGTCCTTTTGTGGTTCAAACCAAACAAGCTGCAATGCAAGCTTTGGGCACAGAATTTATGGTGCAACAACATGGGCAATATAGTGATTTGGCGGTATTAGAACATCGTGTAAAAGCCAGCAATAGTCACCAGTCTAAAGCAGTATTCGAAGGGCAATCTGTACGTGTTGATGCAGATAAAATTGAAAAACTCGCCATGAAAGCGCAAGATCTCGCCAGTTGGAAAGATGGTGTTTTACAGGTTGAAGATATGACCTTGGCAGAATTCATTGAGCGGATTAAACCACATCATCAGGGTTATATTTACTTAAGCGATGAGGTCAAGCATATTAAAGTGTATGGGGTATTTTATCTCACGGACACCAATAAAATTTTAGAGATCTTAGAAAGTACCCACCCGATTCGAATACGAAAAAGTCATTTAGGTTGGATCGTTATTCAGTCGAAATGATTGGGGAAATGGGTGGGGAAATGAGTGGTATAAGTATTTTGAGTCATTCACGGTGTTAGTTTTACGGATTGAATTTAAAAAAATACGATTATTTTGAGGGGATTTACCTTGTTGGCGTGACATATAAAAAGAATACATTCATTTTGTCACGTTCGAGGTTGATCACAAGATGTCTTTTACGCGTTATCAGGTTTTAACACTTGCAGTCATGGCAAGCTTGCAGCAAGTCGCTTTTGCACAAACCCAGCATTATCAAATTGCAGTTGCACCTTTGGCGCAGACAATGGCGAAAATAGCACGTCAAAATAAAGTGAGTTTAAGTGCAGATCCAGCTTTATTAGAAGGAAAAATTGCGCCTGCAATCGAGGGAGATTATGCATTAGATCATGCATTTGATCTGGCATTACACGGCAGTGGCTTGGTACTGATAAAAAATGCTGATGGCAGTATGTACAGTTTAAAGCTGCTTGAAAAAAAACCAAGCACACCAGCTGATGATATTGTCATCTTAGAAACAATCCAATTACAGGCTAAGGCAGACCAAACTGCACAGCAAGTGGAGATGGAGAAAGGTGCTGTTGCTGAGCTGCCAGTGATCTCATTGCATGCAGAAGACAAGCGTTTAGCAAGCGCTAAAATTTCTATTATGAAAGGTGCCAATAGTATCAAAGAAATACCACAATCTGTTTCTGTGATGACCAGACAGCAAATGGATGAACAAGGCATCTCTGATTTACGTGATGCAGCAAATCATGTGACTGGTGTTGTTGGAACCAAAGGGGTAGGGCAAGGTATGATATTGTCGGCACGAGGTTTTCAAATTGATGCATGGCAATATGATGGGATTCCAATTCCTCGCAATATGTATGCGCTGGGAAACTGGGGAACACAGGATATGGTGTTCTACGAAAATTTAGAAGTTTTACGTGGTGCTTCTGGCTTAATGCAAGGTACAGGAAGCCCTGGTGGGGCAGTCAATTTAGTCCGTAAACGTGGTTCAACTCATCGTAATATTGCGTTAACTGCGCGTGCAGGGTCATGGGATCGTTATGGTGCACAATTAGATGCCGGTGGACCATTAAATCAAGATGCTTCATTGCGTGGTCGTATAGTCTTTGACGAAGCAGATACTCATTCTTTTGTAGATTATGTCCATAATCGCACCCACTCCTTATATGCAGCATTGGATTATGATCTTGGTCCCGCAACCACTTTAGGCGTTGGCGTGAGTTATTCAGACAGTCAGGGCAGACCAATGATTCGAGGTTTGCCGCGTTATAGCGATGGTGGTGATTTAGGTTTATCTCGTTCGACTTATTCTGGTGCATGGTGGAATCGTGCCAATATTCAACAGACAATGCTTTATGCTGATTTTGAGCATCATTTTAATCAAGATTGGCGGTTTAAAGTTTCTATTTTAAATCTCAATGAAAAAAATACTTCTGTGCACCAACGTATACAAGGCGCCGTGGCCAATGACGGCAGTGGTATTACCTATGCCAATTGGGCGACTGATTTTGATTCATCTAAAATTGGGATGGATACATATTTAACTGGAGATTTTCAGTTTTTAGGGCGGGAAAATAAACTTACTGTGGGGGCGACTTATTCTAAATATACCTCAGATGATATGTATGCTAGAACTTTTACTCCGGAAGGCAATGTTTTTGCGATTGAGCATCATAGACCATGGCAAAATGTAGATACGATTATGGCAGCTGGTGGTGTGCAAACTTTGGCAGATTATGATGTACAACAAAAAGGAGTTTATGCCAGCTGGCATATTAAACCATTAAATTCATTGACTGCAATTGTCGGTGCGCGAGGCAGTTGGTATGAGTATATTTATAATGAGTCTTTATATAATACCCAAACAGTGAATAAAGCTTCTGGTGAAATAACCCCTTATGTGGGGCTGATCTATGATATTAATCCAGAATGGTCAGTATATGGTAGTTTTACCAGTGTTTTTGAACCGCAATCATCTCGGGATATTCATGGACGTGTCCTTGATCCTATTATCGGAAGCAATTATGAGTTAGGTATTAAAGGCGCTTTAATGGATGAAAAAGTTAATGCTTCATTGGCTATTTTCCGTTATGACCATAAAAATCGACCTGTGAATGATGTTGAATCGGGCTTTGCTTGTGATGGTTGGTATTGTTCTAAACCATCTGGTGAAGTACGCAGTGAAGGGATTGAAGCTGAACTGAATGGCGAAATATTGCCTAATCTACAACTTTTAGCGGGTTATACCTTTAATAAGACTGAATTTTTAAGTGATCCTGTTAATCAAGGCAAAGTCTTTAGTACATGGACGCCGAAACATATGTTGCGTACATGGGCATCTTATCAGTTACCAGGACAATGGAACCAGCTGACGCTAAGTGGTGGCTTTAGCACACAAACACATACATTAAGCTATGATCGTTCTTTTAAAGTACCTGGTTTTACGGTGTGGAATATGCGTCTGTCATATCAGCTCACACCAGATAGCACGATAGCAATGAATTTCAATAATATCTTTGACAAGCGCTACTGGATTTCTGCTTTTGCTGAGCAGAATGGCAATAATGATTATGGTGATCCGCGCAATGTCATGTTTACATTACACAGTAAGTTTTAATCTTGCATGATATTGTTTAGGCGAAGCCTTAATATTGCTGTGTATACTATTCTTTAAAAGCAATAGATCCCAAATAAACATACAGTTTATATGTTATATGCTTGAGTGAATGCTGTTCTAGGTCATCGTCCAATCATTTAATTGATTAGATATATTACAAAGTCTGCATAGGAACACGAGGATATTTTAGCTTGCATCTAAAATATCCAACCAGACAAAAAATCTTTCTGTTACAAAAGAAAACGATTCAATATGAGCTTTTTTCTGACGCTCTACGTCTATGTATATAGACGGGGGAATTATATGAATCACTTTATTTTAAAATGTGGCGCGGTCATTTGTTTAGGGGGAGCGATCAGCAGTGCTTATAGCCATGATCTTGAGCCAGTACGCCAGATGCCAGCCAGTGTGCCTAGTATGTTGCAAAATAATTTATTTAAACTCAATTTTTCTTATTATTTGGATCAAGAGCAAAGCAAGCAGACTGAAAATACCACAGACCAACATAATTTACGTTTTAAGGTGGCTTGGCAGAATTACCAACATCATTGGTTAAAAGATTTGAATCTAGAAACCTTCCAGTTGCGTAATCAGGATGGCACTTTACGTGAGCAGTATTTAAACTTTTTTAAACTGGCTAAATATAAAAATGATTTGAACTATAGTTTTACCAAAGCACAGTGGGAAAAAGACAGTAGTCAAATTTATAACAGTTTAAGCAGTTTGACTGCGGGATTGGGGCGTGATTTCTTAATTTCTGATCATTCTTCATTGTCTGGAGAATTTGGTTTGGGCTATCGTTATAACGATATACAGTTAGCCGAAGTGACTAAAAATGAAGCTTTGGGTACAGCGGGGCTATTTTATAAACATTATTTTAGCCCAATAGTCAGTTATGAACAAAATCTGAGTTATGAGTTAACGCAAGACAATCATATTTTTCGAAGTAAGTCCGCTTTGAATTTTCGTTTAAATAAAAACTATTTTGCGCAAGCCAGTTATCATTTAAAGCGCCAAGAGGATTTATGGGATACGCATAAAGACTCAAGAATTTCATTGGGATTTGAATATCAATACTAAATTTTTAATTTGCATAATAGTTTTATTTTACCCAAATGCTTATCGAATGAAATTTATTTTAAGTGCTGATCAGTTTTATTGTCATAAGTTGGGCAGATAAACTGGTTTAAAGCTTACTTGTATTGTGATTGTTGTAGATACAAGAAAATGCCATAGATTGGCTGTAGATCTCATTTAAATTTTAGACTGAATTTGAATTTTGCAGAGTAACGATTTGACCATGTTGAAACTAAAACAGCTCAATAATGCACGTGATGTATTGAAACGTGTTGATGTGAGAGTAACCATTCCTAGATTGGCAATATATGACATTTTAGAAAATGTTGATGTGGGGCTAACTGCTTATGATATTGAAAATATGTTGATCAAAATGGATCATCATATTAATTTGGCGACGATTTATACCACACTGAAATTATTTCAAAATAAAGGTTTGATTCAACGTTATAAAACAGATTTTGAACAAGCAATTTATTTTATTAATCCTAAAGCTTCAGCAGTGCAATTTAAATGTCAGCATTGTGGCTCTTTACAGTCTTGGTATGATGAAGAAATCAAACAACGCATAACGCAGCTTTGTCAGCAGAGACAACTAAGTCTACAAGATTACCGCGTAATTATTGACGTTGCCCACTGTGAACATTGTGAGCGTGAGTGATGCACCAAGTATTGTGGTTTAGCCAATTTGCCAAAACTATAGTAAACGGTTTGTTGCTGCATAAATTAAAAATGAAGTGATTTAAATGAAGCATCTTGAATGTCGAGTTTAAAATAAAATATTTTGTATGCATGCTTTTAACTGGAAAGTTGCAAAGCTATATTTGTATCTTTAATATAGCTTATGCAGAATAAATCTGCTTTGAGCTTGCTTGATATCTATGAGTAGCAAAGTCGTTTATAGCGAGATCGAAAATATAAATGATTTGGCATATCAATATAAAACATATGTGTTATTAAAATAAAAAATAATTCAAAATATGGGAAATAATAAAATATTTAAGTTATATTAAAGTGCTTGTAAATAGATTAACAATTTAAACACTTATATTTTTATTTTGAAGAGACATGCTTTTAACTAAGTACCAGAGGGTAATTTGAATGAACCAGAAAGTCCGTCACATTATTTTTGCCTTGAGTACATTGACTGCGGCATTATCTGTACATGCACAAGAAACGGCATATAAAGCCAGTACTGTGAATAAACCAATAAATATTGTCAATATAGCAAGCCTCGAAGCTCAAGCAGAGGCACAAATGCAAGCTGGTGCATTTGGATATATCCGTGGTGGCGCTGAAGATGAAAAAAATCTGCGTAGTAATACCAGCGCTTTTGATAAAAAATATATTATGCCACGTATTATGCAGGGTATTGAGTTAAAAGACATTCAAATCAATACGAAATTTTTAGGCATTGATTTAAAAACACCAATTATTCAGGCGCCGATGGCTGCACAAGGTTTAGCCAATATAGATGGTGAATTATCAACTGCCAAAGGTATGGCTAAAGCAGGTTCTATTTTTTCACTCAGTACTTATGGTAATAAAACCATTGAAGAGGTTGCTCAAGTCGCAGGCAAGAGCCCTTTCTTTTTCCAGCTCTATATGAGTAAAAATGACAAGTTTAATGAATTCACATTAAAACGTGCCAAGCAAAATGGTGCTAAGGCGATTATTTTAACAGTGGATGCCGCGGTAGGCGGTTACCGTGAAGATGACATTAAAAATAATTTTGAATTTCCTTTAGGCTTTGCCAATCTCGAGCTATTCGCCAAACAAAATGGTGATACCGCGAAAACAGGCAAGGGTACAGGCATCAGCGAAATTTTCGCGCAAGCGAAACAAGGTTTTACGCCAGCAGATATTAATTATGTTAAAAAAATGACGGGTTTACCTGTCATTGTAAAAGGGATTCAATCTGCTGAGGATGCCGATATGGCAATACGTGCTGGCGCGGATGCCATCTGGGTATCGAATCATGGTGGTCGTCAGCTAGACAGTGGACCAGCTTCTTTTGATGTATTGCCAAGTATTGCCAAAGTGGTCAATAAACGCGTCCCCATTGTTTTTGACAGTGGTGTCCGTCGTGGTTCACATGTATTTAAAGCATTGGCTAGCGGTGCAGATATTGTCGCGATTGGTCGTCCAGTATTATATGGTTTGCAATTGGGTGGCGCTGAAGGGGTAAATTCAGTTGTAGAACAGTTTAATAAAGAATTACGCATTAATATGATGTTGGCTGGCGTCAAAGACATTGAGGCAGTTAAGCAAACTCGATTGTATAGTGATAAAGATTTTGAATAAGCAAACTCAAGTGTCGCTTTAAAATATTTAAGATAACCAGATTTTTTTATTGTTAAAAGATCTGGTTATTTTGAAATTATATTCATACAAAATAACCTCTTAGGTGACCTTCTTAAAATAATTATAATCTGGTGAGGGTTTTAGTTTTTAAGTATGCTTATATAAATCAACTGTCGGCTTATTGGAGTTGCTCAAATAAGCCGACAGCTTTACCAGATGATATTAATTTAAGGGAGATGTTATTGACCCTCTCGTGTGAGTTTTTCTGCCATTTCTGCTGTTTTCTTTAGACCGGGCATACGATATTCAGTATGACCAAAATCTTTGATCGATTTCCAGCGTCCTCCCCATGTTAAACCAACCGATTCAGCCACTTCACCATAGAGTTCATAACCACGCATTGCCCATGGATCGCGTTCACTAATCACGACTTTACCATTACGTTTAAATGCCACATCAGCCGCTAAACCAAATTGGTGATAACTTTGATATGCTTTGGCAAGTGTGGTATTTCGATTACCAGATAACATGTTTTGACGCTCAGGGCTACGGTAGCCTTCAAGTAATACCAATTCGTAGTTATAACGTTCCCGCATAATTTTAAATACCATGAGTAAACGCTGTTTATAACGAGGATTCATGCGATCCCATTTACGGTCTACCACTTGATTCTCAAGTTGACCATGTCTAGTTTGGCTCATGATTTCATTATTTAACTCTAAATTAAACGCAGTATGATCAGGATTGGCTGCTTGATATTTCTGCTCTAACTGAATTGCTTCAGTAATTGCAATATCAACGAGTTTTTCATCAACTTCTGGTGGCGGTGTGAGCATTTCTCCATTGAGTAGAGCATAAATCTGCGGATCAACTTCTTTTAAATAATCAGCTTCAACTCTGGTCGGGTCGATTTGACGGGTAAATGCAAACATCAAAATACTGGATAATAATAATAAACCAGCAATTAAAATCCACCATTGTTGTAAATGCCAATGCGTTTGCAATTGCTGATTTGAACTTGCATCACCCATCTGTTGCGCAAAATGACGAACAGAAAGCAATTTTTTTTTACTGCTTGGAATAATGGCGTGTAATATCTTCAAGACCTGATTACGTAAGTCATAAGACATTAATAGCCCTAAACCAATAATGAGAATTACAAAGCAAATAATGATAAATGCAATCATAAAGCTTTTAATCCGATTTGCTCATTGCTGCGCGAGAGGAATTGCTCTGTGCTGATTTAAGTTCATTTTCGATATTTAAACTATCTAATGAAGAGGGTTTTACCGGTGTAGTGGGACGCTCTTTTTCAACGCTTTTCTCAATCTTTTTGGTACGATCATGCTCAGGTTTAGTCTCCGGATTTTTTGTGTTTTGTGCAGAACGTGTTTGTGGGGCTTGACCAAGCATCGTATCAAAAGGGGATGAATGATTTTTTACCGGCTCTTTTGCTGCAACTGTCGGTGGTACAGGTTTAAATAAACTACTGAGCTGTTGCTCATCCACTTGATTTTCATAATCCTGCTCTTCAGTAGCAGCCTGCGAGTCGTTTAAGCGAATTGCTGTGCGATCAGCATCATTTTCTTCAATATGACTTTTAGACGGGGTTTTAACACTGCTTTGTGTTTGATCTGTTTCTTGATCAAAATAGAAATATAAAAAAATGATTAGGCAGATCGTAAGGATACCGCCTAAAAACCCCAACAATGCATAAAGAACAACGGGCTTTGCCGTTTTCTTCGCTGAGCTTGGTAAAATACGTACAGAATTATTTTTTTGATGGGCCATAGTTCAGCCATTAAGGTAAATAAATAGTAATATGTGCTTGCTCTTCAGGCGTTGTAATCACATTTTGATATTGGTTTAATGACGTATGATTCTGTTTGTTCAACATAAAATATAGTCCTGTAAAGGACAAAATTGCAAACAGAAACAATAAGAGCAAAATCCAAATAAACGGTAATTCTTTATGGATAATATGTTTGATCTGATCTGGAAGTTTAGAAAACGGTGAAAAAGCTGCTTTGGTCCCTTTCAAATAATCAATTTCATCACCGACTCTTGCAACCAAATGGTTGAGGCTTTCAATCGACTCAATGCGGTATTTACCTTGAAAACCCAATAATAGGCAATAATGACAGACTTCTAATGCCGCTAACCGTTCTTTACCTTTAGCACGTAGTTGTTCTAAGAGTTCAAAAAATTGATAACCCGCAAGTTGTGATCCAACCAAGCTTAATTGTAGTGGGTTAATTAACCAGGTATTTTGCAAGTTAAAATAACTCGCATCTTGCTGAGTCACGATGGTCTCATCTAATAATGCACAATAAGCATATTTTGCATCTTGAATATCTTGTGCTGAAAATTGTAGTTTTTTCGCTTGTAACTCAAAACGCTCTAAAAGATCTAAAATCTTTTGTCGAAAAGCTTCGGGTGAAGCGGGCACATAACCATTACGCAGTAAAAAGACAATATAAAACCCATCATAAAGTAAGTCGACTAAATTGAGGTTATACGCTGTATGTTGTGTTGTAGAAGGTGTGGCTGCTGCACCAATTTGCCCGTCATCAAATAATGACGGCGCGCCATGGGGTAATTTCATTATTATTCTCCTTTAGCCATTGAGGACCGCGATTAATTCAACGCTAATATCTTGGAATCCTGCCGGTATATAAATACAGAGTGTTTCTGAATCCAACATTCGTTGATAGAGTTCATCATGATTTTCGATTTCAAAATAACTCACGCCAGAACGTACAGGTATAGCGGTTGGAACTTGCATTAAGTGATGTAGCGGAATTGCGGGTAACGCAGCAACAACACGCTGTTCGACATCAACAGTATTTGCAACTTTAAAGCGTAATGGAACCAACTGAATCAGCTCATGGGTTTGCATCATGCCGCTGGATACTGCGAGATATAAACGTGTATCACGAGTAATTTTATCTGTTTCAAGACTACCAACCCAATAAGAAGGTCGAATTTCTTTGAGTGCAATACTAATATAACGATTGGAAATAATGGTATCGAGTAAATCTCTCAAGATGGTTTCGAGTCGGTTAAAACTTTCTTGTAAATTATGATGCTGATATTGCGGTAGTTGATCTACGTCATAGGCTGTTGAGAATGTTAACAGTGAGCCTGTTAATCTCAATAGTTCGCAAAATAAACGTTCTGGGTGGATATGTGGATTCAATAACAAATGATGAAGCGTTGCATGTGCAGTATTTAATGCATTGACTAACCAGAATGAAACAATATCGCCTGAGCGAAACTCGATTAACTTTTGCTCATTTTCGCGGTTATTGGCTTGGATGGCTTTAATCTTCGCTTTCAGCACATTGAGGGTACGTTGTAAGTTTTGCATTAATGTTGCGTTGGAGTGAATATGCAAAATAGGCGGAATAAATTTATGCTCTAACTCAAAAGTACCTGCACTATGCCGTTTGAGTTTGGCAATGGGTAAATATAAAAAACCATCGAGTTCCTGATCTGGTGCGATGCTTTGTTCGAGTAGTTTAAATTCTGCCCGACGTCTCAGTAAGGTTATTTGCGCAGGTGTCGCGTCTGTAAATAAATCGTGTGTATCCGTTGAATAAGAATGATAGCGACTCGGCTGTGTAATCTCATCAAAGCTGACATTCTTTTTATTAGCCTGCACAATAGGAAGTGCTAAATAGACGATCATTTCACCACGAAGATTAAGCTCGTCTAGTAACAGCGGTTCAGGCAATAAGTCTTGTGAGGGCGCATGATAGACCTCGCCATCTTGCCATATCATTTCTATCTTTTCTAAAGCCAAGACATGTAAATTTAACTGGCTTTCATCAAAATGAATCGCTTGCACACCATACGAAAAGGGTATCGTCGCGCGAATGGTATAATTCAGATGTTGTTCATGATATTGATCTTGAACCTGAAAGTGTTGTGGGCGTAAAAATAAACCTTCACCCCAAAGAATTTTTTCTGCTTTAAACATGTAAATTACCAGTCATTAGATTCATTATTATTGGATTGAACACCCAATAATTCTTGGATAGATTCAAGTGGATTGTCGTTTTTAACCACTTGTGCGAGCCATTCATGTAATGGCATTTGGCTCCACGCAATAGTTTTGTTCAGCATATAGCTAACAGGACTATGTGGCTCATTTTCTTGAAAGTATTTAGAAATATCCTGCAAGATTTTGAGTGCTTGTTCGCGATTTTGAATATGGCTTTGTGGCGCAGGTTGAAAGGATTGTTGCACTTGATTCACCATGGTTGGTGTTGTAGTGGATAGGGGTTCTGTCGAGCGGACCAGATTTTCTGATGAAATAGGTGTGTTATTGTCCTGTGATACGGGTGGATTTATCGCGCTATTGGTCGTGGCTATATGACTAAAAGTATGTGTTTTATAGATTTTATCGAGCGCGCTTTGAATATCATCAAGTTGTGAATCGACTTGGGCAAAACTCGGTGCATCTAATTGCATTAATTGGTCTAAAACATTTTTCAAAGTATGCCAATGCACTAAAATACTTTGAAAATCTTGATAATTTTGCTGTTGAAAGGTTTTACTGCTAGCAGACAAGGCTTGTTCGAACTGTTCCAGTTCTGGCAACATGTCCGTACTATCATAGTCTTCACTGTGTTTACGTCGATTATTTTGTTGATGTAAAAAGCTTTCATAATCAAATAATGCATAAAAAGGGCTGCTATTTACCAAAGCGACGGTCTTGATGAGTACCGGGAGCTGATTGACCAGCCCTTGTAATAAACCTAAACGCTGATCTAAATCCTCATCGTCATCCAGTTCTGGATGTATCTCACGCCAATAATCTTGCAGCATGCGATAGGACAACTCTAAGCTTTTTGCTAAACCAGCAAAGCCATATAAATGTGCCCACGCCTCAGATAACCAAGTGAGTAATCGAATATCTTTGGATTGTTGTTGCAGTAGTTCGGTGCATTTTTCTGCAACAAATACCCAGTCCGCTTGTTTGGGTTCTGCAACCCAATCCCCCTGATCTAATAAAGGATCATCTTGTGTCTTGGCTTTTTTAATGTCATGAAAGGCATTAGAAAAAGATAAATCTTCCCCACACGGATGTTGTTCAGATACAGGCTGTAATAATGTCTCTATGTTTATATTCATTATTGCTCTTACTCAATTGCTCTTACTTCATTAGCTTTAGGCGATATTGTGTTTTGCCATGACGTGTAGTTAATGTTGCGCGAAGGCAGTCATTGTTATTCAGTCGTGGTTTTTTTAGCTTTCGCTGGTGCTCTTTTTTTCGCCACCTTTTGCTCAGGATCAAGTTGATACATAATGTCATCATCTTTCACTTCAATCCGAATCAGCTTAGGTATTTTTTGTTCACTAATGGCAATTAAAATCTGAGTTGCCAATGCCGGAAGCACAGATGAGGTCAGAATATGATCCACATTACGTGCACCACTATCGACTTCTGTACAACGGCTCAGTAGTAACTCAGTTAGATCATCACCATATTGCACTTCAGTTGCATATTGTTTATGTAGACGATCAATAATTTTACCTAGTTTATGATGGATAATACGAACGAGTAAATCATCATGTAAAGGAAAATACGGCACGATACGCATGCGACCTAAAAATGCTGGTTTAAACTGCTTATATAAACTCGGTTTGAGTTGATCAATTAACTGCTCAGCATCTGGCCACTCTTCAACTGGGGTATTGATACAGGCTTGCATGATGACATTAGAGCCAACATTTGAGGTTAATAAAATCGTGGTGTTTTTAAAATCAATTACTCGACCTTCACCATCTTCTAGGGTGCCTTTATCGAAGACTTGATAAAATAACTCTTGCACATCTGGATGTGCTTTTTCAATTTCATCGAGCAATACTACGCTATAAGGATTACGTCTGACGGCTTCAGTTAATACCCCACCTTGTCCATAACCCACATATCCTGGCGGTGCGCCTTTAAGCGATGATACGGTATGTGCTTCTTGGTATTCCGACATATTAATGGTAATTAAATGCGATTCTCCGCCATAGAGCTCATTGGCAAGGGCGAGTGCTGTTTCTGTTTTACCCACACCACTTGGACCCACCAACATAAACACACCTTGTGGTTTATTGGGATCTTCTAGTTTAGCTTTGGAGGTTTTAATGCCTTTGACCAGTTGCTGTAAAGCGTAGTCTTGTCCCATGACACGTTGCTCAAGTTTATCTTCCAAGCTGAGGATTTGCTTAATTTCATCATGAACCATTTTCCCAACGGGAATACCAGTCCAGTCAGAAATAATTTCATTGATAATATTGGCGTTTACGCGTTCAAAAACGAGTGTTTGTTGTGCTTGCAAAGCTTGTAATTCAGCACGTAATTGATTGATCTCTTGAGCATTATCACTCAATTGCTCATGATTATCTACTTGTAAGGCTTTGATTTTATTTACAAGATTTAGTTCAGCTTGCCATTGTTGCTGAGTCTGACTGATTTCTGCTGTGAGTGCCGCAATCTCTTGTGCGAGTTGCTTTAGGCGTTGTTCATGAATCGGGCTTTGTTGGTGTTCATTGCTGAGAATATTACGCTCTAGGTTTAAATTGTGTAATTGTGCTGTTAATTGATCCAGTTTGACCGGTTCAGCATTTTGGGTCAGGGCAACACGTGCTGCAGCCGTATCTAATACACTGATTGCTTTATCTGGGAGTTGTCTACCACTGATGTAACGATGTGATGCATGTACGGCAGTCACAATCGCCTCATCATCAATGGCGAGATTGAAGTGCGCTGTCATTACTGGAATCATGGCGCGTAACATGTCAATCGCAACGTCTTCCGTTGGCTCTTCAATTTTCACCACTTGAAAGCGACGACTTAAGGCAGCATCTTTTTCAAAGTATTGTTTGTATTCTGCCCAGGTTGTTGCAGCGATTGTTCTTAGCTCACCACGCGCCAGTGCGGGTTTGAGTAAGTTTGCGGCATCATTTTGCCCAGCTTGTCCGCCGGCACCGATCAAAGTATGCGCTTCATCTATAAATAAAATAATAGGTTGTGTTGCACTCTGCACTTCTTGAATGACTTGTTTTAAACGGTTTTCAAATTCACCTTTTACGCTAGCGCCTGCCTGTAGTAGTCCCATATCCAGCACATGAATTTGCACATTTTTTAAGGCATCCGGGACCATGTTGTTGGCGATTTTTAAAGCAAGCCCTTCGACAACAGCAGTTTTTCCGACCCCGGGTTCGCCGGTCAGAATCGGGTTGTTTTGGCGTCGGCGCATTAAAATATCGAGCATTAAGCGTATTTCAAATTCACGACCAATCACTGGGTCAATACCGCCGTTTTGTGCTTTATGTGTCAGATTAATGGTGTATTGATCTAAAGCAGGTGTTTTATGCTGATCGGGAGCAGCCGTTTGTGCTGCTGTAGCAGACTGTTGATCGCTGTCAGTTGCAGCTGTTTGCTGTTCACTGCTGCTATGGCAGAACTCTAAAAATTTATGCTTCAGGGTGTCGATAGGAAGTTGTTCAAATAGACTGGAAGCGCGCATAGCCATCTGATATAGATCAGGGGCAGTCGTTAGTGCCACCAGTAAATGCCCACTGCGGATCATTGGATTTTGGTCTGCTGAAGCCAATAGCCAAGATTGTTCTAATAGTCGAATAATAGACTGCGCAAACACAGGGGTGCGGGTATTTCCTTTAGGAAGCTGTTGAATATTTTCTAGTAAATCCTTACATAAGTCTTCTGTTGAGACTTTGTATTTGTTTAGTAAAAGTTGTAAATCATTTTTACTCGAATCCTTTAAGATTTCGTACAAGAAATGCTCAATTTCAATTTCATAATTTTGTTGCGATATACAAAAGTTAGCCGATTTTTCTAAAGCTGTTCTGGCAGGTTTAGATAGTTTTGTAATTAATATTTTCAAATTATTCATCGTTGCGCTCAGTAATAAAGTTAATGCTGACGTCTTGTCAAACAGTTGCTATGTGGTTGTCTTACATTAATTGTTGATTTGTGAAAACTAAATGTTCGACGTGTTATCTATGTTAAATTGAGGATTATTTTACATAAAAAAATAAACTTTTGTATAAACTTGTGTTTAATTCATTTTAAGTTGTATGGTTATATTAAGTTGTAAAGTTATTTGTAAGGTTGTATTATTTTTAAATATGTGTTGCTTGATTAATGCTTTACAATATTAATGCGATTGATTTCTAAGTTGAATAAAATTTAATGATGCGTTAACAAGCTAGAGATATTCTAAATGATATAGATATCTAAATTAAGAAATCTAAAACGATTATTGAGGTTGGTTTTGAAAAGAATATTTGCAGTAAGTGCTTTTCTCGTTAGTGCAGCATTGTCACAAGCAACTGTTGCGAGTGGTTCTGAAATTAGCTTAAAAAAAGCATGTATTAAAGACAATCCTTTGGTCAAAGGCGAGACAGATCCAACGCTCCTCGGCATATATTCCCAAGTGTGTGACAAGAGTAAGGCAGCAGATCGTGATGCCTATCTAGTGCTAGCGACACAACGCTTTCAGCAATTGGGGCATGATAACAAAGCGTTGCAATTAATCACTGAATTAGAAAGTCGCCAGGTTAAAAGTCATATTTTGACGGATACGCAGTTTTTAATCGGCACGACATTGGCTACAAAAGCCTTAAAACAAATTCGTGAAGATGAAGTACGCTATTTAAGTTCTGAAACAACTTATCCGCCAGCAAAAGCGTTAGTCGATTTGATTGATCAAGCGAAACCCGCTACGGTATTAGCACAAGAAAAAGAACTCGTTGAGGAAGTAACGGTAAGTAAGTCTGTGACGCGTGCAACAACAGCTCGTCCTAAACCACAGACTCCACCAAGAGCACAGACCCCACCACGGGCACAGACTCCACCAAGAGCTCAGACCCCACCAAGAACTCAGGCTCAACCGCGTAATCCTTCTCCATTTCAGGGACTGTTTAAGTAAGTATTTTTAAAAAGAGAAAAAATTATGGCAAAACGTGAAAGTGTGCAAAAAAAATTGCAACGTATTCGCCCACCTCGTGTACAACTCACCTATGACGTAGAAGTCGGGGACGGCAAAGAAATTAAGGAATTGCCTTTTGTTGTTGGTGTTTTGGCTGACTTTTCTGCGGCTTCAGAGCTAGAGAAAACTAAATTAAAAGATAAAAAATTTATTAATGTCGATTTGGAAAATTTCGATGAAGTGATGGAGTCTTTAGCACCACGTGCTGCGTTTCAGGTTGAAAATACCTTGACCGAAGAAGGTGGGCGTATGGGGGTAGATTTAACTTTTAATTCTATTGAAGATTTCCGACCAGAAAGCATTGTGCAACAAGTCGATCCGCTACGAAAACTGTTAGAAGCACGCGAGCGATTAACTGATCTACGTAATAAAATTTCCAATAGCGAACGTCTAGAAGATTTGTTGGATGATGTCCTTAAAAATACTGAACAAGTTCGCCAATTAAGCAAAGAAGCAGGGGGCGAAGATGAGTAATATGCAAGCTACTGCTGCACCTCAAGCACAAGCTGAGGGCGTAAATTTACTCGATTCAATCGTTGAGCAAAGCCGCATTGCTCGCAATGATGAAGAGCATGGGCGTGCCAAAAGCTTGATTGCTGAGTTGGCCAAAGAAGTTATGGCAGGAACCATTACGGTTTCTGAAAACATGACTTTATCGCTTGATAAACGTATTGCTGAAATTGATGAATTGATATCAAACCAGCTCAGTAAAATCATGCATGCTGCTGAGTTTCAAAAAATTGAGTCGAC
Source organism: Acinetobacter larvae (assembly GCF_001704115.1). Lineage (NCBI taxonomy): Bacteria > Pseudomonadati > Pseudomonadota > Gammaproteobacteria > Moraxellales > Moraxellaceae > Acinetobacter > Acinetobacter larvae. The sequence goes on along the minus strand of NZ_CP016895.1, from coordinate 2,472,324 downwards.
ATGGCGGGGTTTATATTATTTCTGTCAAGAATCTCCATCTAATCCTTTAATTAAGATACGGATGTTGAATACGACTAAAAAAGAATTGATCAAAGACTTCCAAAGTGCGACTGATTTTGATCAAAGCACATTGTTTAAAAAGATCTATGAAGAGGAATATGGGTCATTTGGTGGCGCACCTTATGCGACGCTCATTGGTGATTTTGAATTCGACCGTATTCCTTCAGATATGTATTTGCTTGAGCAAATATCGCATGTGGCTGCTGCTGCGCACGCACCGTTTATTTCTGCAGCATGTTCAAATATGCTGGGCCTAGAATCCTTTACCGATATCGATCGCCCACGTGATGTTTCAAAAATCTTTGAAACAGCCGAATATGTACAATGGCGTTCTTTCCGTGAAAGTGATGACTCACGCTATGTTGCCTTAACGATGCCGCGGGTACTGGGGCGTTTACCTTATCATCCGAAAGAGGGTACACAGACTGAAGGTTTCAATTTCGTCGAAAGTGTTTCTGGTCAAAATCATGACGAGTACCTATGGATGAATGCTGCGTATGCCTTTGGTACCCGTTTAACCAATGCTTTTGATATGCATGGTTGGTGTGCTGCCATTCGCGGTGTTGAAGGTGGTGGTTTGGTTGAAGGCTTGCCAGTGCATACGTTTAAAACGGTTGATGGTGAAGTTGCTTTTAAATGCCCAACTGAAATCGCCATTACAGACCGTCGTGAAAAAGAACTGAGTGATTTAGGGTTTATTCCACTTGTTCATTGTAAAAACACAGATTATGCAGCATTTTTTGGTGCTCAATCTGCGCAAAAACCTAAAAAATATGATAGTGATACGGCCAATGCAAACTCAGCATTGTCTAGTCAAATTCAATATATTATGGCTGTTTCTCGTATTGCCCATTATTTAAAAGCAATGATGCGTGATAAGGTTGGTAGTTTTGCTTCGGCAGGTAATGTTGAAGCCTTTTTAAACGAATGGCTAGCACAATATGTGTTACTTGACGATGGGGCATCACAAGAGGCGAAAGCCCAGTTTCCACTTAGAGAAGCGTCAGTAAAAGTTGTAGAGAATCCAGCTGAGCCTGGGCACTACAAGTCTGTGGTCTTTTTAAGACCGCATTTCCAGCTGGATGAGTTGTCTGTTTCTTTACGACTTGTCACTGAGTTACCTCAGTCTTCTAATTAATCCTTTAAGCAGCTAAATAATAAACTTAATAAGATGGTATAACGCACATGAAAGACATATACGTACAATTCAATGGTAAATATAAAGTTGATGGCGAGTCTCGTGATTCAGAACACAAAGGATGGCTAGAAGTTAATTCTTGGTCGCATAATATCCGCCAGCCAAAATCAGCAACTTCATCAAGTGTTGGTGGTCATACTGCAGAACGTGTTGAACACTCTGACATGGTTTTTGTGAAAGATTTGGATGCAACCAGTCCAAAACTATGGGAAGCGTGTTCTGCTGGTTACACTTTTGATGAAGTGCAAATCGATTTCTATCGTGCCAATGGTGACAAACGTATCAAATACCTACAGGTTAAGTTGAAACACGTTTTGGTTTCTAGCGTAACGCCAGTTGTAAATGAAGAAGGTGTTCCAACTGAATCATTTGGTTTGAAATACGCAGCTGTTGAGTGGACTTATAACCAACAAGATATTAACGGTACTGCCAAAGGTGCAGTTACTAAAAAATGGTCGCTTTCTAATAATACAGCTTCATATTCAGCTTAATCAGATAGAAATGACTATTAAAAATAGAGAGCAGTCGATGTGCTCTCTATTTTTAACTGCATTTAGATATATAAAATGAATTTAGATCAATTATATCCTTATGGGTTCAGAGCTACATTATTTGATCGTTTACTGCCAGAAGATGAAGAGAGTAAAGGGCTATCTATACAAGAATTACGTGAGTCTGTTGCACGTGATTTAGAAGACTTACTCAATAATCGTATGGCGAAGTTAGATGATGTTATTGATGATTATCCATTGGTCAAAAAATCAGTATTACAATTCGGAATTATAGATTTTGTTGGACTCTCGACAGCCAATCCCATGGATCGAGATAAAATTTGTCAGTCAATTGAAGCATCCATTTCTGCACATGAGCCAAGATTACGTCAGGTTAAGGTGGAAATGCTTTTAGATGGACATAATATGGGGGCATTGTGTTTGAGTATTCAAGCTTACTTAAATATTCATCCCTTATATGAACCGGTTATTTTTGATGCATTATTAAAGCCAACAACACAACAATATGTTATTTCTGCAAAGTCATAGGGTAGCTAGAGGATGGTGAACGTGATTGAGGAACTCTTACCTTATTACGAAAAACAATTACAAGAATTTGGTCAGCAATCTCGAGATTTTGCTGAGAAATACCCTAAAATTGCACAACGACTTTCATTAAATCAAGAACAAATTGATGATCCTCATATTGAAAGGCTGATTCAGGCTTTTTCATTGATTGCTGCACGTGTCGATAAAAAGCTTGCAGAGAGCTATGACGTGTTTACGCGGGCATTGTTTGAGGTCATGTTTCCGCAGTATTTAAGGCATTTTCCTGCATGTACAGTTGTCAGTTTTGAAGATAGTAATAAACAAAAACAATTGACTGAAGCACATTTAATTCCTGCACATACCATTTTAAAATCACGTAGTTTTAAAGGCGTACAGTGTGAGTTTCAGACCAGTCAAACTGTGCGGTTATTGCCTTTGCAATTACTCGCTTTGGATTTCAAAACCAATCCAAGCTCACATATGCATTTGAATCAGAATGCAACATTAAGCCTTCGTTTTGAAATATTCAATGATGCCAATGCTTGGTTACAGCATGAGACATTACCGATTTATTTAGACGCTATATCAAATTTTCCGCTACAAGTTCTGGATGGAATTTTTAGAAAAGACAGTAGTTTTAGTCTTAAGTTTGGGCAGCGTGTCATTGAAATCAAAAATCCTTTTAGTGTTATGGGTTTTGATGAAACAGAAAGTTTATTACCGATTGATGAGCATACCCATCATGCATATCGCTTACTCTTAGAATATTTTTGTTTTCCAGAGAAATTCAGTTATTTAAAACTGAATTTAAATTTCTTAAAACATTTAGCAGAAAATCAGAATGTTTTTGAAATACATATTCATTTAAAACTCAATTTAAATGATCAGGCTATTGTTAGAAACTATTCTGAATTGAATGTGGCAAATTTTAAATTATTTACTAGCCCCGCGGTAAATTTATTTGAAAAAAATGCCGAACCGCAAAAAATAAATCACAAACAATTAGAATATCCTTTAATTACTGATGCACATCATCCTGAGTTATATCAAGTTTATAATATTATCGATATGCAGATGATTCGTGAGAAACAAAATGAGGAAAATGTAAATTATCCAATTTTACCATTTTTTGCTATGAGTCATTATTATGGTAAAAATGTGCAGTTTTTCTATGCGACCAATTTGAAACAATATCAAAGTAAACATGTCGCAGCGGGCTATTCGATTATTTCCAAGCATTTATCGCCATACGAAATCAAATCAGATTTTATTAGTACCGTGTTGCTTTGCTCAAATGGTGATCTGCCACATGAAGCACTAAGTTTGTCCAATAATGTATTAAATCTTAACGATGCCAGTATGGCTAGGCGCGCATTGGTGTTAAAACGACCGACTGAGCCCTATTTCTTTTCTCAGAATCAAAAAGAGCAATGGCGAATTATTTCCCACTTGTCACTCAATACCGTTGCATTGATGAAAGGAGATGCCGTCAGTCATTTGAAAGAATTACTTGAGCTGTACAACTTACCGCGCTCCAAAGAAAACCATCTTATTATTGATGCAATTCAACAGATCAAGTTTGAACTGACGCATAAATTGGTGGAAGCAAAACCTTTCCCGATGTTTGTGCGTGGGGTAAAAGTATTACTGCATATTCGATCTCAGGTATTTCGTGGTCATAGTCTATATTTATTTAGTCAGTTGGTGAGTTATGTATTTAACCTAAAAGTGCAAATGAATAGTTTTGTAGATGTCAGTATTTTTGATGAAAGTTCAGGACAGGAGTTATACCAATGCGTACAGAACGTTGGTGGCAAGAAGCTTCTGTAATCGATCAACTCTTTAAAGTTCCTACGGCTTTTGAGTTTATTCAAGTAACACGTTTACTTAGACATGTTCCTTATCAGCAGCACAGTAAATATTGGGCGAACGATTTTTATTTTGAAAGCTCTTTAAACTTAAATTTTCCTACAGCAGAAATAGAATCTTTAACCCGGGTGGATGAAAAAGTTGCAGTGAGAAATCTGCTGGTGGGATTAACCGGTATTCAAGGTGCTTTGCCTTATAATTACACCAATAAAATTAAGCAGTCTGCGCGCAAGCAACGGGAGTCTGTGCAAAAGTTTATGGGGTTATTTAACCATAAGCTGACCGCACAATATGTCGATGCCAGTCTTGCCTATAACTTACCGATTCGTTATGAAATTGAGGCTGAAAACCATTATCTCAATATCTTACATGCATTGAATGGTTATATTAGTAGTCAGCATCAACAAGTTGAATTAGACGATTACTTTGCAGAATTTGCTGGCTTAATGCAGGGGCAGAATAATACCGCGCATGCCTTGCAGACCATGTTACGCTGTATTTTAAAACAACAGGTCAAAATTAAAGAGTTTGTTGAAGAGAAATTTAAACTTGCCGATGATCAAAAAACACGTTTAGGTCAAGGTGGTGCCTGCTTGTTAGGGCTAAATACATTTTGTGGCGATAGCATCCGGCAAATCGATGGCAAGATTGAGATTCAGGTTGGACCATTGAGTTATCAAGAATACCTAGAATATTTGCCGCAGCAAAAACAGAGTGAAAAGATTAAGAGCATTATTCAAAGCTGGTGTATTCCCACGCTATTTATAGATTTACGTATTATTCTCGCCAAAGAAGCCGTTTTAGCCGTGCAGTTGAATAATCAAGCTGCAGCTGGTTTGGGACGAGGTACTTTTCTGATGCCGCAAGATCCTACAGAAAATGCCGAGACCTGTTATCCATTAATTGGAGCAGCATAAATGATAAAAATTATAATCACGACCTTACTCAGTATTTTTCTAATCACATGCGCGGTGGTGGTGTTTTATTGGCGAGATGCGGGTTTTGACCCATCAAAGCAAGATTTATTACTGTATTTAGGGTTGCTTCCACTTGGAATCAGCGCATTGGTTTTAAGCCCTTATCTTTTGTGGAAGTTTTATCATTATAAAAAAAATAAAGCTTTACAACAGCAGCTTAAAAAAGAGCAAGAACAGGCTGCTACGCATGATGAATATCAAGATCGCCAGCAAGCTGTTGAGTTACTTTCTTTTCAAGTCTTTTCTACGGCATTACAAAATGCGCATGGCGAAAATGCAACTTTATTTGACAAAGCATTGGAAAACTTTAGTCCAAATTTAGATGCGCAGTTGGTGAATGCTCAGGGTATTGCTTTATTGGCACATCGTATTGAGGCATTAGATGAGGCATTACTTGAGCAGTTTGCTGATGAGCCGATGAGTGATCTACAAAAACGCGTCATGGTATTATTAGCACAACAATTTAATCAGCATATAGAGAGTATTTATCAAATAGCTGAGCATTTAAGACAATCGGCGTTATTTTATGATCGTGAATTGGCTTATGCCTACCGGATGCATCCAGCTTGGATTAATCCAGATTTTAAGGCTGAAGAAGTAGAAATAGCACTTACAACGGCACCAGAAGTACCACGTTTAAACCGTTTGAATATACATGTGGTCTTGGCGGAAAATATGCTACATCTGTGGGATGAAGCGTTGAGTAGTGAATATCTAAAAAATATGATGTTTGAATTGGGTGTTATTCAACAGCAAGTGCAAGTAGAATATCATTATTGGAGTGCGCAGAATGCCTATCATAAATGGATTGAGTTAGTACAGCAGATTCAAAAAAATGATTTTGAATTGTCTTTATTGTTGGTTGCCGATTCAGAACTGGATCAAGATTTATTAGATGATCGTTTATGGTCGACCCAAGCGTATGTACCTGCTGAATTTGCTGCGAGTTGTTGTATTGCACCAGCCCATGTTCAGGTTCTCAATTTAAAAGCGCACAAAACATTAAATGTCGTGTTGCATCAAAATAACTTAGCACAACAATTAAAGCAGCTTGGGCTTGAGCAATTACCACAATATGACTTGGAAGAACCATGTGTGGTTATTGCAGATGATATTACTCAAGTCAAAACTATACAGAAAGTGAGTAAAAACTTCGCAGAAACGCCGATCGAGTCCTATCATTTTCTCTATAGCCGAGGGAGTCTTGGTCATAGTCAGAACTTAGCAACGATTTATAGCTTTATATTAGGGCTACAAGTTTCTGATGATAAATGCAGTTTGGTCTATAGCTCAGATGAGCCAACGACGCAGGTCATTATTACAGCTGCAGATCAACAACACATACTTAGTGAAGATTTATAACATTTAGTCAAACGAGAAAACAATGTATACGATATTAGGCTACTTGTGGCAATACATTACCAACCCCAAAGCGATTATAGCATTGTCCTTATTTGTGGCATTGCTGTCGTCATATAATGTGATTTCTCGGTCTATATTTTGGGCTTTAGCGGCCACGTATGTATTGGGATTGATTTGTTATGGCATCTATTGGTTGATTCAGCGTAGACGCCATGCCAAACAAGGGGAAGAAATCGCTGATGCGATTGAAAAAGAAACCGAAGCCGAATACGGTAAGAGCAAAGATAAAGAAGAATTACAGCTGATTAACCAGCAGATGAAAGAATCTATTCAATTGATTCGAAAGTCCAAGCTTGGTGATAAAAAAGGCAATGCCGCATTATATGAGTTGCCATGGTATATGGTGATTGGTAATCCAGCAGCAGGTAAAAGCTCGGCTATTTATAATTCGGGTTTAAAATTTCCATTTGAAGAAACTCATCAAAAGGTCGTTTCAGCCGGCTTAAGTGGTACGCGCAATTGTGATTGGTTTTTTTCTACGGAAGGGGTATTACTCGACACAGCGGGTCGTTATTCAGTCTATGCCGAAGACCATGATGTTTGGCTGGGATTTTTAAATCTATTAAAGAAAAACAGATCAAAAGCCCCTATTAATGGTTTGATCGTGGTGGTCAGTGTGGCTGAGTTAATCAGTCAAAGCCCAGAAAAATCATTACAGTTGGCTAAAAATTTACGCGCACGGATCCAAGATCTTACCGAGAACTTAGAAGTTTTTGCGCCGGTTTATTTGGTCTTTACCAAAATGGATTTGATTGCAGGTTTTACTGATTTCTTCGAATGTTATGAAGGTCAGGAGTTTGATCAGGTTTGGGGGGCAACTTTAGCCTATGATGCTGAGTCTTCTCATAATGCCGTTGAGTTATTTGAAAAGCATTATAATATTTTGTATGACGGTTTAAAAAGTGTCAGTACCACGCATTTAAGCCGTCGCCATGCGCAGAATATTTCTCCAAGTGTGATGACTTTCCCTTTAGAGTTTAAGACCCTCAAACCGGCATTAAAAAGTTTTGTGGGTACATTATTTGAAGATAATCCATACCAATTTAAACCTGTCTTCCGAGGCTTTTATTTTACCAGTGCTTTACAAGAAGGCATTATTGAAAGCCCAATGACTGAACAAATTGCTCAAGAGTTTCAGTTATCTAAAATTGCAGGTTCAGATCAAGATGCATCACAGCAGTCGATTTCACAGAATCATGGCTATTTCTTAAAAGGCTTATTTTCTGATGTTATTTTAAAAGACAAGAATCTGGTCAAACAACATATTAATCCAGCCAAGAAACGTCAGCGTTATTTAGGTTTTATTGCAACCTTAGTCGGTGTATCGATTGTCTTGGGTGTCTGGGTTTATTCTTATCGCAATAACCAGCAATTGATTGCAGATGTACAAGCAGACTTAAATAAAGTTGTGCAAATGGAACAAAGTTCAGGGGGGCAATTGGCAACCCAATTAGATGCTTTGTTGATTTTACAAAAACGTTTGCAACAATTGGATGCTTTTGCTGAAGATCGTCCTTTAAAACTATCTTTTGGTTTATACCAAGGGAATAAACTGCGTGAAAAACTCCGTGCGGAGTATTTAAATGGTGTAAAACAAATTGTTTTACAACCGACACAACAAAATATTGCTCAGTACTTATTGCGTGTGAAGAATAATGAGGAAACGCTCAAAGCGAACCATGTCAATGTGGAGATTAAACAAAGCTCTAGCACACAAGCCCAGCAACAATATTTTGAACCTTCAGATAGTAATCCTCAAGATGCTTATAATGCGCTCAAAGCATATTTAATGTTGAGCAATCCACAGTATATGGATTCAAGCCATTTGAGTGATCAAGTCACTAAATTCTGGCGTACTTGGTTAGAAGCCAATGCCGGTCAAATGCCACGTGGCGATATGATTCAAAAAGCAGAGCAAGTCTTAAGCTATGCCATGACTTTAGCCAATGATCCACAGTTCCCTAGTTTGCCCGCCGATGCACAATTGGTTGATCAAACACGTCAGGTCTTAGTGGCTGTGGTGCGTGGTATGCCTGCACGCGATCGTGTGTATAACGAAATTAAAATGCGTGCTGCTGTACGTTATCCAGCGGTAACGGTTGCGCAAATTGTCGGTGAGCAAAATAAGAGTTTTGTTTTGGGTGGCTATGCTTTACCGGGGATTTTCACCCAAAAAGCTTGGGATGAGTATGTGGCACAAGCCATTGATGAGGCAGCCAATCAGCCCACCGATAGCAAAGATTGGGTCTTAAATACCACACAATCTGATGATTTGACTTTTAGTGGTAGTCCCGATCAAATTCGTAAGCAACTGACTCAGCTTTATAAACAAAACTATATTGCTGAATGGAAAAAATTCTTAAGTGCTGTGCATTATGCCAAAGGTGCCGATTTTAAAACTGAAGCCAATATTATCGATAATCTGGGTGAGCCACAAAATTCTCCGATTCGTATTTTTATGGATCGTGTGGCGAAAGAAACCAGTTGGGATAATCCAGTTGTACAAGCCGAATTGGCAGCCCCACAAACGGGCTTTGTGGCTTGGTTTAAACGCAAAGTCTTAAGACAAGGCAATGACGTCGCTGTCAATCGGGCAATGACACAAGCTCAAGGTGCTATTTCTCAAGAGTTTTCGGTATTTTATCAATTGGTGCGCAAACGTGATGATCAGCAGAATAAATCATTATTAGATGAATATCTCAGCAAGCTCGCACAGGTGCGGAGTAAGTTTAATGATTTAAAAAATGCAGGTGACTTTGGTCCAAATGCATTGCTTTTGGTCAAACAAACCATTAATGATCAAAACTCAGTATTCAATGAAACGCAAAAAATAGTTGATGAAAAACTATTGGTTGGGCTCAATGGTACTGATCAGCAAACGGTACAAAAGCTTTTAGTCAGTCCCTTGACCCAAGCCTTTGATACGCTATTGGTGCCAGCACAAGATGAAATTAATAAATTATGGGTGATGCAGGCGTATCAACCCTTTACACAAAATTTGAGCCAAAAATATCCATTTAACTCCTCTGCGACGATTCAGGCCAATGCTGCCGAAATTGGTCAGATTTTTGGTGAAAATGGTAGTATCGCGCGTTTTGTCAAAGATGTACTAGATCCACTGGTGATCCGTCGTGGCTATACCTTGTCCTCGAAAACGTGGAAAGATTTGGGTATTGGGTTAAGTCCAGATTTTGTGAGCAATTTCCAACGTTATGTGGCACCAGCCAATGGCGTGGCTACCGGTGAGCTCAATCAAACTCAAGCACCAGCTGCTAGTAATCAGTCGAATTTCCAGTTCTTCCCATTGCCGAACCCGAAATTGCTGTCTTATACCATGGATATCGACGGTCAACGTTTAGTCTATGAAAATGGTGTGCAACAATGGGTGAATTTCGTATGGCCAAACCCGAGTGCGATTCCGGGCGTACGTATCACTGCCGTGGACTTAGAAGGGCAAACGCATACGATTTTTGAAGCACCGGGTGAATACGGTATCAATAAACTGATTGATTCTGCACAACGCAAACAGCAGAGTGGTGGTTTTGAAATGACTTGGGCTAGTGCCAAAGATCCATCCTTATTTGTGAAAACCAATTTCCGTTTGATTAGTGGCAATAGTGGTGGCGCAGTTGGGGCTGGTCGTGGCTATAGTAGCTTACAGTTAGTCGATAAAGTCGTCATGAATAAAGTTACCCGTGTGGTCGCTGCACAAAAAGCGCCTGCAACTGCGGCACCGCAGTCAGCAGCGCCGAGCCCTTAAAGGTGCATTATAAATCTGCAACAACAGTATGGTGTTTGTACACCATACTGCCGATAGTCAAAGCCTGCTGTGCAGAGGATGTATTATGCAACGAATAAAATCTACACCACTTTATTTTGGTAAAAGCCCAGCACGTGGCGATTTCTTAAAGAGCCAAGGGCAATATGCATTGATTCAGGTGATTGATCAGTGGATTACGGAAGCACTTGAACAAGCCATGCAACATATAACATTTGACGATGCCTATCAAACACTTCCAGCATTAGACTTTTTTATTGGCAACCCACAAGAACCATTATTTTTAGTCGCCAATTTGATTAGCAGTCATGATAGTTCTGGTCGACGTTTTCCCATGGTATTAGGGCACTTATTGGAAGTTCAGCAGCCGCTGCAAAATTTACAATATGCGCCTTATATTTATAAGTTGGTTCTCATCGATTTATTTCAAAAAAATAGAAATATTCGAAATATAGACAATGCCGAAATCTTATTGGAAAAGCTCAACCAACTTGGGCAAGAAATTGATGCTTTTAGTGTGATGGAAAGTAGTGCATTCTTTGAAAACCACACCATGCATTCTTTTTCACAATTATTAAAAATCAGTCCCTATGCCTTGGCACAAAGTTTAATTGGTTTAGGTTTATTATTACAGCCAGTCATTCAGCATGGTACTTCAAAACTCAATAAGGTTTTGATTTTACCTGTCAATAATCCCAATTATTGTTATGAAATCGCCGCATTTTGGGTGAGCTTGATTGGTGGTTTTTTAGAATATCAAAATGCTGAGGTTTTGGTGGGTTTACTGCATGCGGAGTCGCCAGTATTGCTATTTGGTTTTCAAGGAGCGGATATTGCAGCATTGAGTGATATTTTTATTCAAGATCTCAGTCATGAGCGTTGGGTCTCGCTTTTAAATGCGCAATGGGTCGATCCCTATTTAGAGCAAAATGCTGGGCTTGCAGCATTAGAACAGTCTTTGTGTGAAAGACAATTGAGCTTGAAGCAAGCCATAAAATTATTTAGACAAACATTTATAGATGGTTGAATGACAAGATGAATAAAATGAAAACCGTACTGCTAAAAAGTTTATTTGCCGCCATTGGGCTGGGTTTTAGTTTATACACCATGGCACAACCGATTGTGGTCGAAGGGGTAGTGCCGAATGAGGCGAGTAAACAAGTGATCTTGACCAAGATGCGTGCTGTCTATGGCAATGATCAAGTTGTCGATAAAATTCAGGTCAAAGCAGTCGCCGCGCCCAATGGTTGGAGTGAGTCGGTGACGCAAGTCATTACGCCCGATTTAAAAAAAGTGAGTCAAGGTAAACTGTCGGTGCGCGGTACACAAGTTGAGTTAAGCGGTAAAATGTCAAACCCAGCCGAGATTCAACCAACAACAGCCGCCTTTCAAACCTTGGTGCAAGCGCCATATCGTTTTAATGCCCAGCTTTCTGTTAATCAAGCAGAACAGAAAATCGTTGATGATGCACTGAAGAACCGTATTATTGAGTTTGAATCTGGTAGTGCAATCCTGACTGCAACAGGTACTCAGATTTTGGATGAAATGGCGCTTGCACTCAATAGAGTCCAAGGTAAAAGCGTGAAAATTATTGGGCATACCGACAGTTCAGGGGTGCCACAAAAGAATTTGCAATTAAGTTTGGAACGTGCGGAAGCAGTAAAAAAATATTTGATAGGCAAAAATATTCCAGCAGAAAGACTCAGTACAACCGGTTTGGGATCAGAAAAACCAGTTGCTGATAATGCCACTGCCGAAGGTCGTAAGAAAAACCGTCGTATTGAATTTGAAGTATTATAATCTTTAAGGAGAATGCAATGACACAGCCTTATATTACTGTGGGTTGCCCAACTACAGGTGGCGGGGTGGTGATTACAGGTGATAGTCATTTCTTAATTGATGGTGTTGCCGTTGCTTGTGTTGGGGATAAAGCCATTTGTCCTTTACATAAGACGGTGGCATCGATAGTGAGTGGCGATACGCATATGTTGGTAATGGGTAAAGCTGCCGCCCGTGTTAATGATTCATTGTCCTGCGGTTGTAAATTATTGCCTAAACAAGCCTTGGTGGTCGGGGACAATTAAAGCCAGCAGCACTTGAAATAGAGCAGCGCCAGCATTTTGGGGAGCATAACGGTTTTATCAACGTCAAGCGCAAAGATTTGTATTGCATAAAAAGCATGCACAGCTTAGGATCAACAGTCGCATGCGTAAGTCGCAATTTTCCCAGTAAGTACGTTCTAAGTATTTAATTTTAAAATCATTAATCAAAAGATTTTCTATGTATCAAATCATTGCTCAATTTTGTGGTGGCGTGGGGATATTCCTGATCGGAATGACTTTAATGACCGATAGTCTTAAAGCCTTAGCTGGTGGAACGCTGAAATCATGGTTAACCCGTTTTACTCGCACGCCCTTAAAGGCTGCTGGGTCAGGTTTGGGGCTAACTTTAATCATGCATTCATCCACCGCCACGATTTTAGCAACCATTGGTTTTGTCAGTGCTGGGGTATTAAATTTTAGTCAGGCCATTGGCGTAGTGATCGGTGCCAATATCGGCACCACCAGTACCGGCTGGTTGGTGGCTTTATTGGGGGTAAAGTTTTCCATCGGCACTATTGCCTTACCTATCATTGGCTTAGGCGCCATCATGAAATTGCTGCTCAAGGGTAAAGCCGGTTTACTCGGTTTTGCCTTGGCGGGTTTTGGCTTGATGTTTTATGGGATTGATTTATTGCAAGTGGCCATGGCCGGCGTTGCCACACAAGTCGATTTTTCGGTATTCGGTTATGCCACGCTTTGGGCACAATTAATATTGGTTTTAATCGGCGTCATCATGACGGTGCTCCTGCAATCTTCTACCGCCGCCATTACCACCACATTAGCCGCATTGGCAACGGGGGCAATTGATCTACATCAGTCTTTGCTTTTGGTCATCGGACAAAACGTGGGGGCGGTGAGTATTATTTTATTGTCAGTTGTTGGCGCATCGATGAATGCTAAACGAACCGCCGTTGCCAACGTCTTTTTTAACTTGGTCTGTGCTGTCTTAGCCTTTGTGATATTGCTGCCGCTATTTTTATGGTGGGCGACTGTAGATACCGCATGGGGGCATATCGATGATGTAATCTTAGTGGCGGCATTTCATACTGCATTTAGTAGTTTTGGCGCATTGTTTTTCTTACCTTTTATTCAACAACTCCAACATGTGATTGTACGATTATTGCCGAGCCATGAACCGGAGATTCTCAGTTATTTGGATCAAGCGAGTTTTTCTGTACCCGGTCTAGCGATTTCATCAGCGCAACATGTCATCTATGCGGCACTGGGGCAAATTTTTGAGTTATTGCATGATGCCTTACAAAATGGGCATTTGCCCAGTCAAAGCCAATTACAACAGCTGGACGATATCATTCAGCAATTGGAAACTTATCTCGATAAAATCCCTGTTTCAGATAATTTAAATGATCGACAACGTTTAATTGCACTACTGCGTATTATGGTTTATGTGCGTGTGTTAAGAAATGACTTAGAACAGATTAATCGGGTGGTATTGCTTCGCACGATGCCTTTTATTCACCAAGTCGCCTTGGATTATATGTACATTTTGGACAGCCATTATAAGGTAATCCAGCAATTTAATAGCATTGAGAAAATGCAGAGTTTACAGATTGAGCTGAAAAACTTAAAAACATGGCAAAGCCAACATCGTGATGAACTGCGGCAGAAGATTATGGATTATGCCGGTACGCATCAGTTAAGTGCCGCCACCAGCTTAGAGTTATTAGCCGCGCAACGTTGGTTAGAACGACTGATTGCCCATTCACAGCGCTTGGCCAATGTGTTAGATGAAAATGCCAACATCTTGAAACAAGAAGCGATTGAACCATCGACAGATGTAAATACACAAGATCCTGTCGTGCCAGACATGAGCCAGCAGCCTTAAACGTTCCCAGTTTTAAGCTAACTTGGTTTAAAGTTAAACCAGCTTTAAGTTAACTCGGCTTAACGCTAACTCAGTTTTAAGCTAACTCGGCTTAACGCTAACCCAGTTTTAGCTTAATCCGTCATATACTAGATCGGTCTAAACGCTATCTATGCATAGCAACAGCCACCGATCAAGCATATGATTTCAGACTTGATCAGTGGTTGATGTGAGTGACGTTTAGTTCATCAATGGGGGTATTACTGGGGATGAATCATTAAAAAGCCCAAGTTAATTTCAATAAACTGCTATGACCTTTGGGGCGATTTTCAACGGCGGTTTCAGTCAGATATTTGGCTTCTAAAGCCCAGTTTTTATCTTGATATTGAATAGCCGGTCCTATTGCAAATACTTGCCCTCGATGACCAATCGATTCCCCTTGGACTTTATCAGAGCGAGTTTGTTTAAAGGCATAGCCTTCGACAGCAATTTTGACATGTTCATGCACGCGAAAACCTAGACTATAATCACCAGCAAAATATTCACCCGATTTATAATCTGTTTTGTCATTTTCACTATTAAAGCTATACGACAATTTGGTAGAAAGATCCAATCCATTTGGATGTAAATAACTATAAGCCAAAATAGGGCGCAGGGTATTATAGTTCTTAGCAATATTGGCGACGACTTGTTGCGGGGCAGGTGCCTGATATTCACCCGTTGCTAATACAGTTTCTAAAGCCCCAATCCAGTGATGATGACCCTGATGCCAGCCGAGCATTGTGCCCAAAACCACATCACCCAAAGCCGTGTCATGGTCCGTCGTGCCGTTGACAGCTAATCTGAGATGAACCATGGGCTGTGCGGCATAAAAGCCCAATTGACCGCCCAGCACTTTTTGTTCAGTGACCCAGATGAGGCGTGGAATCACCGCATTAACATCTAGTTTAAATTGTTCAGGTCCTTGGTCATAATGATCTGCCTGATAGTTTTGATAATAGCTTAGTAAATACACACCGGCAGGCGGAAGTGCACCAGCCATTAAGCCTTCAGCGCCCAAGGCAAAGGAATCGGAACCACTTTCTGTCGCCCATAATGAATTGCTGGCAAATAACATGCTGGCGAACATCACAGTATAAAAACTTTTCTTGTTCATAGAATATCCTATTCAAATTGAGTTAAATGACATCCGCTGTGTCTGATGTCATCGCATGACAGCATGTCCTTGCTGTCATGGTTCATGGTGGTGGAGCTGCGATTTTCCGGGCAGAATTTTGCGCTAAGGCATCGCAATGTCTTTGCTTCAAGTTCAGTTGATCACGCTTTGGGATGTTTAAACTTACCTAGAGTAAGTTACTCACCTATATGTGTTTAAACAAGGCTGAACGAGATTGACCACTGGCACCGTCCGCAGCACTGAGGAAGCGTTCAGTATGAATATCTTTTTCAAATAATCGACTTTGCATGAGGGTGGAAATTGCTGCATCAATCATGACTGGCGGACCACATAAATACGCTTTATGACCGGCACAACGGTGTTCAAAATAATCAGCAACGGCTTCATGCACATAACCTTGAAAACCAGACCATTGGTCTTCGGCTTGCGCCGCATTTAATGCGGGGATATAACGGAAATTGGGATAATCTTTGACCCATTGTTCAAACAATTCACGGTTATAAAGCTCAGATAAATCACGTGCACCTTGGAATAAATAAATGGTGCGACGATCACCTGCTTGTAGCAGATCTAAAATCATCGATTGTGGGCTAGACAAACCTGATCCACCTGCAATGAAAATCACATCTTGCGTATCGGATTTACGCACAAAGAATTGTCCATAAGGACCAGAAATATTTAAATTTTCACCAAGCTGTAATTGTTCATGTACATAGCCTGTTGCTACCCCATCGACGACTTTACGAATATGCAGTTCCACAATCCCGTGCTCACTCGGCGCATTGGCAATGGAAAAGGCGCGGGTGCCTTCAATGCCGGGGAATTGTACATTGATGTATTGTCCAGCTTGGAATGCGATACTGCGGTCGAGTTGTAGACGCACGCCTTTAATCGTAGGCGATAAGTCTTTGATCTCAATAACTGTAGCTTGATAATCTTCAACCAAATAGCCTAAGAAATCTGGGTCCTCATCGACATCGGCTTCGATGACCATATCGGATTCAGGTTTACAGCAACAAGCCAAAACCTTATTCTCATCGCGTTCAATATCCATTAAGGCAAAAGGCGAAGCTTCACCAAAATCAAAAAAGCCGTCAGTGACTTGGACTTTGCAGGTGCCACAGGTGCCATGACCACAGGCAAAGGGCAGCCATACACCTTGACGTAAGGCTGCATCTAAAATGGTTTGATCTTCTTCCACCTCAATGGTGGTACCGAGTGGTTCAATGGTGACTTGATAGCGCATATCACACCTCCAGATTAGACATTGCAGCCGTAGCCACGAAGGCCTGGCGTTTTAAAACGAATAAGTGATTTATGTGCAACACCTAAATCCGCTAAGTGTTGTGTGGCATGGGGCTGGATGCTCTTGCCATCGAGGCTATATTGCACCTGATCCCAATCGATCTGTGTAAATTCTGGGTGTTGTGAAAAAGCCGCGCTTAGATTTTGGCTTATAAAATCGGCAAAACTTTGTTCCGGTGAAACCAGCATGGCTTGTGCCGAACAAAATAAAGTATGCTCATCCCAGCCCACATAAATGAGTAAGTTGTCGCCATAGTTTTGTTGCAGATCCATTGCTGCAAATTGGTAATGATCATGAATTGCACGTACTGGCATGTTATTTCTCCTGATCAGTCGGCAGAGACATGGGACTGACTCTGCCGCACTGCTGTAATCGTCCTATTGGATAAACGCTTTGCTGAAAGCGAGGCTTTTGGAACGAAGCTTTTGATAAATGAAGCTTTTGTTGAGCTTGAAGTGATAAGGGCTATGGCGATGTGCTAAGCCGTTTCACCTTTCCATTTTCTCCAGCGTTGTTGGTCGGGTGAGCCTTCGATGTCCATATTGTCTGCCCCCACATTCATGCGGTAGTAGTCGCGTAACATGGTTTCTAAGTCTGGACCGCCACAATTGCCTTGCAAAATTTGGTTTACAGGTAACCATGCTTGTATGTATTTTTCGGGCTCGCGTTCAAAGATGTCATGACAGCCATCGGAGCAGGTGTGATAACGCTCACCTTGGTAGATACTGTGACGATAGCTAAACTGGGTTTGATCGCCGTCCATTTCAGTGAAGGTCATTGGAATTTGACAGATTTGGCAGAGATGCGGCAGACCTGCGTTATAGAAACGCTTGCCTTCAGCTTCCATTTTGCGTGCCATTTCCCATTTTGGACGATAATACTTGTCGAAAGTATCTGGGTATTTTTCTGATAACCAATCCATTTCTTCGTCTGTCGGAATCCAAGTATGGAAACCAGCGGCATGACCATAGTTGTAGAAAATCCACCATGCTTGATGTGAAACATGTTCTTTTTCTTTATCAATCACTTCAGAGTATTTCGGCATACGAATACCATAACGGCTTAGGTCTTTAAACAAGGCACCACCCGCTTGTTCAAAATACACTTCCCACGCTTCTTTCCATGACATCACTTTGTTGGGCAACATATAATCCATCATCATGCCAACAATGGACAATAAGCGCGTGCCACGCCAGAACCATTTGTCAATCCACTCTTGCACGATTGGCACGTTATCTTCATGCTGTTCTAACAGGAATTTTACGATCTCTAGCCCCAAGGTCATGTGGCGTGCTTCATCTGATTGCGCACTAAAACCAAAGGTCACAGTTGCCATATCGCCGTTATACGCTGCACCCGACATAAAGGGCACAAAGAGTAAGTTGGTGAGGACGTATTCAAAAGCAAAACTAATGGCTAATAAAAACTCAAATGGTCCTGCGGAACGCGCATCTTCAAAGAAAGATTTAGGAACAGACAAATACCATACGCGGTCATGCATATGTGCCCAGTCTTGGAAACCATCAAAGAACTTGTTGTAATGGCTCATGGCATGGATTTGCGTTTGCACATGGCGCAGTTCATCGATGGACTGCATTTGTGAAGCAATGCGTGCACCAATACCACTAAACTGCCGTCCTACATGAGCATAGCCTTGATATGCTTGATATTCCAATGGCGTTACTGCCGTGAGGAACAATTTGATGGCATTGAGATAGCGCTCATTGGAGACATTCATTTGCCCATTATTTTGTGCAAAAGCATCAAAAATGGCATAGAGTTTTTTCTCTTTTTCCGCTTGATATTTCCAATAAGCATCCATGGTCAAACGGAATGGATCTTCCCATTTTGACCAATCGGTAATTTTAATGCCTTCGAACTCTTCATAAGGGAACGCATCCTTACGATCGATATAAGAAAAGTCCCAGTCCAAATCACGGGTGAGGGCACGATAGCGCTCTTTGGCGTTTAGTTTTTTTTGCGTATTAACCTGTGAATTCATAGCGAATCATCCTTAAATTTTAATCCATTGCCGTCATTGCTAGCACATCGCGACTTGATTGCAGCGTATGGTTCAGCAACTGCCGCTGAGCAATGACTGCTTCATACAGCGCGTTCAGCAAAAGCTCAACACAAAAGCTCAACAAAAGTGTTGGCGCGTTGCAATGTTACGATGTGCTTTGCTCGTTCCAGTGCAGTCGGAAGCTTTCATCATCTTCTTCGACGTTGCCACCGAGCGTAATCATATTGAGTTGTAAGGATTGTATGTCCCAGTCCTGCCCGAGTTTTTCGCCAACAGTCGCGGCATTAATCACTAGATCATGGCTGCTTTCGACTCGGATCATGGCAGGCAGGTATTGAATCTCAGCGTCAGGGTTATCTTCTTCAATTGCTTCGATGATGTAACGTGAGACATCATTATCTTGTAAGGCTAAATAAACTTTAGACATGCGACTACTCCTTAAGCTGCGGTCACTGTGGCGGTATCAATTCCGAGTTTTTGTGCGCGTTGTAACACGGCTTGCTCAGCTAGATCGACGGCATCTGCGGTCAATGCCTGTGCAGCCCATGGGCGAAAAGCTTCTTTGACCGGTGTTAAGTATTCAGCCAACCATTGACCCAATAACTGTTTATTGTATTCAGACTCTGCTGCAGCAGTTTTTAAGACAAGATCAGACCATTTACGTAAATCGTTGAGGCTATCTTGCATAAACTCAGTGAGCATCGCGATATCACGGGCTTGATGCTCAACCAAGTATTGGTCAAATTGTTGATAGACCAAGACGTTCAGAAAGCCATCGATGAGCAAGTTTTGCAGCACAAATAATTTAAAATAGTCTTGTTCTAATAAGCTTTTTTCACATAACTGGCGTAGCCCTTGCCATGCATCATCTTGCATCCAAGCAGTTTTGGCTTCGTTCAGTGCGGTTGCGCTATTGCCATCAAGTGCTAAACCAATACGTGATAAATATTGCGCCATACCGAGACGATCCATGGCGGCAAAAATACAGGCTTGGGTCAGTACTGTGCCGTAGCCATAAGCACTGCCTGACATCATGTGCAGATTGGCAGTTTGCTCGACATGACGAAAGGGCAAGAGTAGCTGAATGACTTTCTGTTTTACGGCATCACTGATATGTGCGGCTAAGCCCCGTTTTTCAAAAAAGGCAAAGTTACTTTCAGCGCTATCTTGCAAACGGGCACGATGTTGTACATAGGTACCATAATAAAACTGACGTGGGTCCTTAAATGCATACCAATCCTGCATTTGCAGTGCAGTATGGGTTTTATCATTTAAGGTTTTTTCTGGTTTCCATAAGGGGCGATAATGAAAGTTGGCAGCACCTTGTATATCAAAGCTCACTTCCTGATAGCGTGTTGCAGGCTTATTGCCGAAGCGTCGTTCGATATAAGCATAGCTATTGCGTATCGGGGCAATATTGGCGGTTTTGATTTCTAAAGTCATGGCTAGCTCCTTAAGCAATTAAAGTTGATCATCTTGATCAAAGGTATAACGTGTCGCACCCACAAGCGTATTTTCAATGCCATATCGCCATTTATCCTCTTCAGCATCATTGATGGCCTGTTGTTGCTCAGTCATTGCAACAACTTGGTTTGTCTCACAAAATTGGCGGAAGGCTTGTTGTGGTAACACCAGCTCGACATACAAGGTCGGATCGTGGATGGCAAAATCAAATTCGACAAATTCCGCATCGAGATCGCCAGTCACGCGAATGTATTTGGTCATAGGGGCTGTGTTCAGTTTTTCCATCATGTTTACTCCACTCAAAATTCCATTTTGGGATGGTGTCTCTACTAGGCTTATTACAAAAGCTGTGCCAACTTTTATATTTTTATATAAATCAATTGTTTATTAATTTTTAGTAAAATGGTTGGTTTTTGATTTTCATGTTTTTATGAAATAACAGCACTGACTTCATAGTCAATTTCATGATTTGATGAAATACGCAAAAACTCAATTCAGCGCTGTGCTGCGGCAAAAAACATCTGCAGATCAAAAAAATAAAACCAACTAAAACAATAAGATATATTTTTTTGCTTTTGTCGTGTCGACATCTATGCTTAACATAAGCAAATCACTTGATTTTTCGAGTAATTTAAACGCAAGCTATACGCAGTGTCAGAGCAGATCGCCATGACCCGATAGCGCTTGTGTGGAGATCAAGTATTGTGTTGAGATCAAGCATGTTGCCAGATCACTCGACATCAGTGATGTTGTACTGTGTTGCGCAAGCTTGTCGCTGTACAGGGCAATAGGACAAAGCTGGCACATGATGTGCCAATAAAAATTTGTCAATCACAGCAAAACGCGTAGCAGAATGGAAGAGATCTGTGAGCAAAAGTCTGCTGCATGCGCACAACAAGGAAGGGAATAATAGATTGCATATGGCTAGAGTAAAATACGATACCACGAGACAAGATAGCGATCATCCGCAAGTGCAGGATCTGTTATCAAAAATAAATTTTGATACCAAACATGGGCAAATTTGGTTTGACGAATACCGTATGGTGCTGATGCATACCAGTATTATCGGCTATTTACGCAAAGATTTGGCACAGATGATTGGCTTAGAACGAACCAAGCGTTTTTTTATTCGGTTAGGCTATCAGGCCGGCATGAAGGATGCCGAAGTCACCACCAAAATGCGTCCCAATTTAAATGAATATGATGCATTTATGGCTGGACCGCAAATGCATGGTATTCGTGGCATGGTACAAGTAGAAGCCAATCAACTCGAACTGGATTATCAACAAAAGAAATTTTATGCCGATCTTAATTGGTTAAATTCTTTTGAAGCCGATGCGCATATTGAGCATTTTGGCATGAGTGATGAACCCTCTTGCTGGATGTTGTTGGGCTATGCTTGTGGCTATAGTAGTTTTGCGACGGGGATGACCATTATCTATAAAGAAGTCGAGTGCAAAAGCGCGGGTCATGCGCATTGTCGTATTATCGGTAAACCCTTAGAACAATGGGAAAATGCAGAGCAGCTGATTCAGTTTTTATCGCCAGAGCCATTAGAACAAGAGCTCATCGCATTACAGTCTGAATTACGTGCGCTGAAAAAATGTATTTATACTGACAGTGACACCGACTACAACATGTTTCATTCAGTGGGACAGTCCGCAGCCTATAAACAAGTCTGTCATCTTTTGACCAAAGCCGCAGGTTCTAAAGTTTCTATTTTATTACAAGGTGAAACCGGGGTCGGCAAAGAAGCTTTTGCGCGTGGTGTGCACCAGCATAGTCAGCGCCGTCAGCAAGCCTTTGTCGCAGTAAACTGCGCAGCCATTCCCCAGGAGTTGATAGAATCAGAATTATTTGGTGTTGAAAAAGGGGCTTTTACTGGAGCGCATCAATCACGCTTAGGTAAATTTGAGCGCGCCAATGGCGGAACTATTTTTTTAGATGAAGTCATTGAGTTATCACCTCGTGCGCAGGCGGCTTTATTACGTATTTTACAAGAAGGTGAGTTTGAGCGGGTTGGTGATTGTCAAACTCGCACACTCGATGTGCGTGTGGTTACAGCCAGCAATGAAGACTTAGAACAAGCCGTTAAAGCAGGGCGTTTCCGTGCCGATTTATATTACCGTTTAAATATTTTTCCCGTGCAAATACCACCTTTACGTGAACGCCGTGAAGATATTCCATTGTTAGTCGATTATTTCTTAGAACGTTTTGAAAATATGTACGGTAAATCTATACAAGGGCTGAGTGAAAAAACCAAAGCTTTTATGCAAAGTTATACATGGCCTGGCAATATTCGAGAATTGGAAAATCTATTAGAACGGGCAGTACTGCTGACAGATGATCAACAGCTGATTAAATTAAGTGCTTTCTTCCCGCAGTTTAAACAAGACCCAGAACAGCTCGAGCAAGGTCTCAATTATGAATCGGTATTACAAACGGGTTTTTGTTTGGAATCACATGAACAACAGCTGATTAAGACGGCAATGCAGAAGGCAAAAAATAATATCTCAGAAGCTGCACGTATTTTAGGGATCACCCGAGCGGCTTTAGACTATCGTTTAAAAAAATATCAAAACCAAAGTGTATAACGCTGCACTTTAGCGGATGAGGTATAGAATGCAATAGAAAGTCAATACGTGATCAAACCTTGATTGAATATTATAAAAACCTCGGAGCAATGCTCGCTCAGTGCCTCAGGCCGAGTATTGGTACTTATTGGTCATATACTCGGTCATATGAGTTTAGTCTGGGTGCATCAGTTGTTTTGAGCATGTGAACGAAGATTTTAGATGAAAGCATTGTTGTGAAACTAAAGCTAAAAGCTGGTTTTATTGGATTGTGTAAAGTATTTTATTGTAAAGGTATGGTTAAATATAAACAATATTACCTTGAACAAGTAATCATACAATCAGCTGTTTGCAGATGGGCTGCTATGAAAAAGAATGAGGACGATGTCTGGCATCGTTTTAGCAGCAATTTTTGCATATTCTGGAATACTTTATTTTTAAAATAATCATTTAATATCATATTTTTAATATTAAATTTAGTTGATTTTTTACTCGGCATAGCTGAGCATTTTAGCAACTTATTTTTTAGAAGTATGGATCATTTTTTAACATGATTTTTAAGTTTTTAAAGCTTGTTTTTGCATGTTTAGTGAATTGACTGGATTAACTTTTTTATTAAATTTTTGTAATTGTTTAACAATTTTAATGTCGATTTTTTTTTAAGACTGTTTACTATCTCGAAATTCATAATTATTAAGTGAGTAAAAAAATGATGGGTTTATCAATTGGGCATATTATTTTATTTGCAATTGTCATTTTACTAATTTTTGGCACCGCCAAATTAAAGAACTTTGGTAAAGACGTTGGTGGCGCGGTGAAAGATTTTAAAAAAGCCGTTAAAGACGACGAGAAGGATTCAGAAGTAAAATAATACTTGGGTGAGTTTCGATGTTTGACGTTGGTTTTGGTGAAATATTTTTCTTAGGCATCATTGCAATTATTGTGCTGGGTCCAGAAAAGTTACCAGAAGTCCTAAGATATATTGCCAAGTTAAAAAGAAAATTCGATATTTTAAAAAATGACTTAAATAATTCTCTTCAAAAAGAGTTGGAGCTCAACCAGCTTAAACATGAAGTGAATGCCGAAATGAGTAATTTGAGAATATTAGAAAAAAAGTTAGATCTTTATCTTAAAAATATTACTGCCGAAGAAATCCCAGAGCAAAAATATTATCCGGTAGAGCATTTTGTAACGCCTATACCATTTAACGCGAAGTTTATTCTCGATCATCTCATGTCATGGCCATGTTTTGAGGTGCAATCCTCAACATCATCAAAGCATAGATCAAAGCATAGATCGGATAATAATAGAGAGTAATGCAACATGCATAATTCACAGGATATGGCTAGCAAAAATACTGCTGCAAAAGATCATGGCTTTGTTTTTTACTTTTCGGAAATAAGGCGGCACTTAATTCATATTGTTATATTTTTTGCTATTATTTTTATAGCATTAGCACCTTTTTCCAAGCATTTATATAATTTTTTGACGATTCCCTTACAAGCGAAATTGCCTTTAAATTCGCATATGATTGCTACCGATATAACATCGACATTTGTAGCACCATTTAAGTTAATATTTTTTATTAGCTTTATTGCTTTGATCCCTTTTATTTTTTATAAAATTTATTATTTCCTCAATACTGCACTGTATAAGAATGAAAAAAAAGCTTTGCAAATCTTTTTTGTCGTCAGTGTTGTGCTGTTTTATTTGGGCGTTTTAGTTGGTTATATATTTGTATTGCCGCAAGTTTTGAATTTCTTTTTGGGCATTGCACCAGATGCCGTGACGCCTATGACTGACATTAATAAATATTTAATGTTCTGTATAAAGTTATTTATTGTGATTGGCTTTATTTTTCAGCTGCCTCTCATGACGGTGCTTGCCATTTATTTTAATATGATCGAACTGGATAAATTAAAACAAAAACGTCGCTTTGTCATCGTGGCTTGCTTCTTTATTGCGATGTTTATTACCCCCCCTGATATTTTTTCTATGGCCGTTGCTGGCAGCTTTATGTATCTATTATTTGAGCTGGGCTTATTGCTGGCAAGCTTGTTTACAAAGCGACATAATGTTAACTAATTCACATAAAAATTACAGAATTGTTAGACAATTCACATTAATTTTTTAATAAAACATCGGTATATTTAAAAAAGCTTAATAATTTAGTATTGGGCTAAATGAAAAATTTTAAAACGAAACGAGAGGTAAACAACATGAGTTTAGTAGAATTAAAGCAAGAAGAAATTGATGAAGTTTCAGGTGCTGGTACATTACTTGGTGACGGTATCATTACTGTGGTAAATGGCTTTAACAAATTCTTAAACAGCCCTTTAATCTCATCTGTTGGTGTTACATTCAGCGGTATTGGTTTGGGTCGCGTACATCAACTCGCTGATACAACTGGTTTAATCGCTTCAAAAGCCGGTATTGCTTTAGGTCGTGCTTTAGGTGGTGATATTCCTGAAACTCAGAATCATTACGAAAAAGAAAAAGGTGAGGGGCAATATACATTCTTGCCACGATGGATTTTCCGTTGATTTTGTGCTTTATAAAATCTTTGTAATTTAAAAGATAAAGAAGTGTTCTACGGCACTTCTTTATCTAATAAAAATCAAATAGGTTTCTTATAAATATGAATGACAATAAAGTACTCGACGCGTCAAAACGTGATTTTTTAAAAACAATGGGAAGTATTGCAGCAGTGGGTGCAGTCAGCACCTGGGTTCCGACCCAAAAAGCTGAGGCTTGGTTTTTTTTGCCTAAAGATCGAATTGCAAATTTTCCGTCAAATATCACTTTATTTAAACAACGCTATGAAAACTGGTCTGGTGAGTCTCGTTATGAAGATGCTTGGACTGCTCGACCTAGAAATCAAGAGCAAGTACTGCGCATTATTAATTGGGCTGCAGAGAATGGTTATAAGGTCAGACCTAAAGGGATGTCTCATAACTGGTCACCATTAATGTTGAATGATCAGGATAAAAAAACCAAAATACTTTTGGTTGATATGCCGACGTATATCAATAAGATTTCTATTAATAGTAAAGGGATTGTAACGGCAGAAGCTGGTATTCAAATGGAAGCCTTGCTAAAAGCCATGGAAAATAGAGGACGTGGTTTTGTTGCAACGCCAGCACCAGGTGATTTAACCTTAGGTGGTGTACTTGCCATCAATGGGCACGGCACGGCAGTACCGGCAAAAGGCGAAAGAAAAACAGAAGGTCAAACTTACGGTTCAATTAGTAATCTGGTTGTTTCGATTACAGCCGCTGTATATGACCAGCAACAACGTAAATATGTTGCAAAAACTTTTTATCGAAATGAACCCGATATTCGCGCATTTTTAGTAAATTTAGGGCGAGCATTTGTTTTATCTGCACAATTACAAACATCAAAAAATCAATATCTCAGATGTCAAAGTATATTTAATGTTCACCAAAAAGAATTATTTGCACCTAATGCAAAATCAGGTCGCACATTTTCTCATTTTTTAGATCAGTCTGGACGCGTTGAAGCGATTTGGTTTCCATTTACCGACTATCCATGGATTAAAATCTGGTCTATTACACCAAACCGACCTTTAACATCACGTATAGCGACCCATGCTTTTAACTATTGGTTTGCTGAAAACATTCCAAAATCTGTCTTAGATTTAATTAAAAAAATCGTGATAGATAAAAGCACCTATCTCACACCATCTTTTGGGAGTTTCCAATATAAAATTTCTAAACGTGGTGTAGAGGGATCTATTTTTTCTGGTATTTCAACTCTCTTGACCAATGGTCGTGTATCTACGCAAACCTATGATTTATGGGGGCCATCTAAAAATACCTTGTTATATGTCAAACCATCAACATTGCGTGTGACGGCAAATGGTTATGCGGTATTAACATCTCGTGCCAATGTACAACGTGTTATTGCAGACTTTTGTACCGAGTATCAAGTACGCGTGAAAAAATATCAAAGAATGAACCGTTATCCTATGAATGGACCGGTTGAAATCCGTGTAACCGGTTTAGACCAGCCGAACGAGTCGGTTATTCCAAATGCGCAAACACCGGCATTATCTGCAATTAAACCTTGTCCAGATCATCCGGAATGGGATTGTGCAGTTTGGTTTGATATTTTGACCTTACCTGGTACACCTTATGCTGAACAGTTTTATGCAGAAATTGAGGCATGGATGTCGCAGCATTATCAAGGTGATTGTTTAATGCGTCCTGAATGGTCAAAGGGCTGGGGATATTCAAATACGAAAGCTTGGGATAGTCGTTATTATTTTGAGCAAGAGTTACCACGTGTTCATGCACAAGGGCAACATGTAGATTTAACAATTCAGTCTGCTGCAAAAGTATTAAAACAATATGATCCTCTTGATTTATTTACCTCACCATTAATCAATAAAATACTTAAGTATTGATATCGTGCTATATCCGTTATTTTTGAATCAAGATGAAATAAATCAAGACAAAATAATGGATAGAGCCGAGGTAGCATGTGTTTTAAGTGTATATGCGGATAAGTGCTTAATAGATTTTGTGTCAGAAAATCTAAGTTATTTCATTATTATTTATCCGCGAGCTTAAATTTTATGACGCTGTTGTACATTAAAATAAGTTTATAAATTTTATTATGTCTAAACCATTATTTAGAAAAAAGGCAGTTGATGCTCAAAAGTCGAAATGGATTGGAGAAGTTATACTGATCCGTCCTTTTTCTTTTGCTGTGTTGACTTTGTGCGTTGGGGTTATTTCTTGTGCCATTACCCTATTTTTATTTTTTGGTAGTTATACCAAAAGAACCACTGTGCAAGGGCAGTTAATGCCAAATACCGGATTAGTTCGAGTATTCACGACAGATGGGGGGATTGTCGATAAAAAATTCATAGAAGATGGGCAACATGTAAACAAAGGTGATCCACTCTATGCTGTACGCATGACACGTTATAGTTCAGCAGGTAATTATAATGCTTCAGTTGAACAGCAAATTCAGTTAAAGCGTGAAACCCTAGATATCGAAAAAGATAAACTGAAAGATATGCATAGGAATAATTATGAACAAATGCTCGCTGAAATTTCTGCGTTAAAATTAGAAGTAGATAAAGTCCATACTTTAATTCAACAACAACGACAACGTTTGGCACTTGCTCAACAAAATGTCAATCGATATCAGGAATTACGTAATAAAGATTATATTTCTGTAGAAGAATTTCAACTGAAGCAAGACACTTATTTAAATCAAAAGTTAAGCTTGCAAAGTTATGAGCGTGATTTAATTTCGAAAAAATCTGAGTTAGAAAATAAACAGATTTTACTGAAAAGTTTATCGAGTAAATTAGACAATGATTTAGCTGGTGTTGATCGTCAGATTGCAGCCAATCAACAAGAATCGATTGAAAATAATGCACGTGATCAATTAATTATTAAAGCAAATGCTTCAGGTTTAGTCACTTCTAGTAATGCGCAAATTGGTCAGCAAATTAATCCAAGCACAGCTTTATTAAATATTGTACCAGATGGTTCAATATTGGAAGCTCATCTTTATATTCCAAGTTCTGCTATTGGTTTTATTAAAGTCAATCAACCGGTTAAATTGCGTTTTCAAGCTTATCCTTATCAAAAATTTGGTCAAGCTCAAGGGAAAATAACCGCTATTTCTGCAACGACTGTGAACCCTCAAGAGTTAAGTACGATTGGGGAGTTGCCGAGTACTTTGCATAGTAATGAACCTGTTTATGTGGTTAAGGTGCATTTGAATCAACAAAATATGTACGCATACGGGGAAAAGAAAGCCTTGAAGGTGGGAATGGTTTTCGATGCAGATATTTTGCAAGAAACAAGAAAGTTATATGAATGGGTGCTTGAACCGTTATATAGCATCACTGGCAAATTATAAAACACTTAAAAATATAGAAGCAGACTTATGCAAATATTAGATAAATTATCTTTTGGTTTTGGGCGAAAAGCTCCAGTCATTTTACAAACTGAAGCGACAGAATGCGGTTTGGCATGTATTGCCATGATTGCCCATTATTATGGTTATGAATCTGATTTATTAACACTCAGAAGGCGTTTTTCTGTATCACAAAAAGGCAGTAATCTGAATCAACTGATTAAGATCAGCAATCAGTTAAAATTGGTTACACGACCTTTAAAATTAGAATTAGAAGATATAGATCAGCTTAAAACGCCTTGTATTTTACATTGGGATTTTAATCATTTTGTCGTTTTAGAAAGTGTTTCTGGTCAGAAAGCTACAATTCTTGATCCGGCATTTGGTAAAAGAGTTCTGAGTTTCGATGAAATTTCGGAGCATTTTACCGGCGTTGCTTTAGAGTTATGGCCGAATACTGATTTTGAAAAAAAACAAGAAAAAAACCAAATTGAATTGCGAAGTTTTATTGGGCATGTACGTGGTTTATGGAAATCATTGGGGCAGATTTTAATTCTTGCACTGGCATTAGAAATTTTTTCATTGATTAGCCCGTTTTTTATGCAATGGGTAATTGACCACGTGATTGTTTCTGCAGATCGCGATCTCTTAACCGTACTGGCTATTGGCTTTTGTATTTTGATGCTATTGCAGCAATTTATTGGTTTATTGCGCTCATGGATCATGATGTATATGAGTACGCATTTAAATGTGCAATGGCGTGCCAATGTCTTTCAACATTTAATCAATGTTCCCGTCTCTTATTTTGAGCGTCGTTCATTAGGCGATGTGGTTTCTCGATTTGGTTCTGTCGATAGCATTCAGCGGACATTAACATCTACTTTTTTAGAGGCAATTTTAGATGGTCTTATGACGATCTTTACGCTTATTCTGATGTTCGTGTACAGCCCAAAATTAGCATGGATTGCGATTATTACCATGTGTATTTACGCCCTAATTCGTTGGATTTGGTATACCCCTTTAAAGCGTGCGACTGAAGCTGAAATTATTCATGCAGCGAAACAAAGCAGCCATTTTATGGAAACCGTACGTGGTGCGAAAACAATTAAACTTTTTCAGCGCCAAGACTTAAGACGTTCAACATGGTTGGGATTATTGGTCAATCAAGTGAATGCTGGTTTAACAACGCAGAAGCTCGGTTTAGGTTTTCGTCTGGCAAATGGCGTGTTGTTTGGTATTCAAAATATTTTGATTGTATGGCTGGGGGCAACTCTAGTTTTGGAAGGTAATTTTACAGTTGGTGTGTTCATGGCATTTATGGCCTATAAAGGTCAATTTGATGGGCGTGTTGCGGGTCTTATAGATAAATTCATTGAAGTAAAAATGCTGCAAATTGATGTAGAGCGTTTATCTGACATTGTATTAACTGAACCTGAGAAACTATATGCAGAAACTGATCATCATGATTTTTCAGATGTAGAAAATGCTATTGAAGTGTCCAATTTATCTTTTAAATATTCTGAAAATGATCCCATGATTTTAAAAGATCTAAGTTTTAAAATTCCAATGAATCAGTCGGTCGCAATTGTTGGTCCAACAGGCTGTGGTAAAACTACATTATTACATATCTTATTGGGCGTATTTCATCAATCTAAAGGTGAAATAAAAGTTATGGGGCACGATTTGGATCAATGGGGATTAAATTCAATTCGTGAACAAATCGGGACGGTACTCCAAGATGATATTTTGTTTGCCGGATCAATCGCTGAGAATATTTGCTTTTTTGATACTAGCCCACAACAAGAATGGATGCAGCAGTGTGCCGAAATTGCTTCGATTCATCAGGACATTTTAAAAATGCCTATGGGATACCAAACTCTGGTTGGGGATATTGGTAATATGCTCTCAGGCGGGCAGAAACAGCGTATTTTGTTAGCACGTGCATTATATAAAAAACCGAAGATTCTTTTTATGGATGAAGCAACCAGCCATTTAGATGTGCAAAAAGAGCAAGAGGTCAATCATAAACTGAAACAACTCAATATTACCAAGATTCTAATTGCGCATCGTCCTGAAACAATTGCATCAGCAGAGCGCGTGATTGCCTTACAAGATGGATTAATTGTTGAAGATGTCTTGCTTAAGGATATTCGACCAATATGAATATATTCAATCAATATATTGCGTCCTTAGCAATTTCATTGGCACTTTTCAATAGTTCATTACAGGCACAAAGCGAATTCGCTTTAAACAATCATTCTGTTGATCATTTATTGGTGACTCAAGAGGCTAAGATTCCAGTGCATACAACAGATGCATCTCTTGGTGTTGCTGGGCAACAGCCACTCAGAAATCAAATTGGTGTGATGAATTGTTTAAGTCAGCCTACACTGGCTGCTACAAAAACTTTGGAATTAATTCAAGCTATTGAAAAAGCAGTATGTTTTAGCCCAGAGACCAATAGTGCTTGGGTGCAAACCAAAATACAAGCGGCTCAACTTGCTATCAGTAAATCAAGCTATTATCCACAACTTTCTACTAATGCAAATTATGATTGGGGTAAAGACAACTATCAGGTTAAAGACAGAAGTGAGTTAAGTTATGATACCAATACGCGGCGTTTTGCTATTACGCTTCAAGCAAATTGGTTGCTATATGATTTTGGTACACGTAAAGCGCAAGTTGATGAAGCGAATAAGTTATTAGCAACTTCGCTGGCCTTACAGAACCAAGTATTACAGGAAGTGATTTTAAAAACGATTACTGCCTATTATGAGGTTATTCAATACGAGTTAAAACAAGAAAACCTTAAACAGTTAGTTGCCATTGCCCAGAAAAATTACGACATTGCTCATGCCCGTTATCGGGCGGGTGCTGGAATTAAATCTGATGCATTGCAAATGCAAGCAAATTTAGCGAAAGCACAATCCAGCTTAACGCAATTAAATGGCGAGTTGAATATTGCCAAAGGAAATTTAGCCATTTTAATGGGTGAACCTGCATATCAGGACTTTAAAACCAATAATAAGGTAAATATTCCTACATTATTAAATTTGCGCAGCATTCAAGATTTATTGAATGAATCCTTGCAGGTCAATCCAAAACTAAAAGCTGCACAGTTAGCAGTTGAAGCAGCGCAAGCAAAAGTGCGTGCTACAAAAAGATCGCAATATCCTGCGATTTCTCTGCTAAGCAATATGAGTCATTCAAAGCAGTTAGGTGAAAGTCCATTTGCAAATGATACGCAAAGAATACAAGCTGGTATTCAAGTTAGTTTTCCAGTTTTTGATGGCTTTAATCAGAAATACCAGATTCGTTCTGCGCAAGAAAATTTAAAATTAAAACAATTGGAAGAAGATCAATTAAAACTGCAAACCCATGCCGATATCTGGAAAAGCTATAATCAATTGCAAGCCATGCATGATAATTTAATTGCATTAAAAAGCTTAAATGAAAGTGCCAGTCAAGCTTTTGAAGTGACGCAAGGACGTTATAAAGCTGGTGTAGGCAACTTAGTCGAAGTGATTAATGCACAAAATATGTATATTGAAGCGCGGTTAAATTTTTCCACTGCTTTGACTGAGTTTTTAATCATTCGTTTTCAGCTTTTGGCAAATATCGGCAACTTAAATCTATGGGATGAATAGACAATATGCTGGGACCCTCTTGTTTGGTAGAAAACCCTTTTTTACAGGCTACAAAATTTTGGGGGCTTTCAGCACAGGCGAACCGTGCTCATCTCAATCATTGACGACATATACATGACCATCTTCAAATCTCTTATCCCCTCACAGTAATTAGTCTACATGCTAACCATCTTTTGTTGGCTAAGATGCGTAATTCTATTAGTTTCTCAAGTAAAATCTGCTAAAGTAACTGCTCTTAGATTCTGATCTAAGTGAGTATGTCTCTATTTTCTGTGAGACATTAAAATTTGTGAGTAACATTGTGAGTAATACTGCAAGGCTCTAAAAATTTGGTTTTATACATCAAAGGATTAAACGTAAAATGCTTCTAATGATCGACAATTATGACTCTTTTACTTATAACATCGTCCAGTATTTTGGCGAGTTAAATCAAGAAGTGAAAGTGGTCCGTAATGATGCCGTGACGCTAGAGGACATTGAGCGATGGCAACCCAAGTATTTGGTGATTGGACCTGGACCATGCTCTCCGAATGAAGCCGGTATATCTTTGCCTGCAATTCAGCATTTTGCTGGAAAGATCCCGTTATTGGGGGTGTGCTTGGGGCATCAAAGTATTGGTCAAGCTTTTGGTGGTGAGGTTGTCCGTGCCAAAACAGTGATGCATGGGCGTTTATCGGATATGTATCATCATGATCAAGGGATTTTCCAAGGTCTACCGTCACCATTTTCTGCTACACGTTACCATTCTTTGGTGATTGATCAAGAGACGCTGCCAGATTGTTTAGAGGTCACCTGTTGGACGCAATTTGCTGACCAACAACGTGAAGAAATTATGGGAATTCGCCATAAAACATTGGCAGTCGAAGGCGTGCAATTTCACCCAGAATCAATCTTGAGTGAACATGGTCACCAAATCTTTCAAAATTTTTTAGAAACCTATGCATAAGTACAGCACAATGAATATTCAACAAGCATTAAACCACATGACCAAAAACATTCATCTCACACATAGCCAAATGCAAGATGTGATGCGTTGCATTATGCAGGGTGAGGCTACTGATGCTCAGATTGGCGCCTTATTGATGGGGCTGCGGATTAAGGGTGAAAGTATTGAAGAAATGACTGCGGCGGCTGAAGTGATGCGTGAGTTAGCGCTCACAATTGATGTCAGTGATCTGCCTTACCTCGTCGATATCGTCGGTACTGGTGGTGATGGTCAAAATTTATTTAACGTCTCAACGGCATCGAGTTTTGTGATGTCGGCAGCGGGCGCGACGGTCGCCAAGCATGGTAACCGTGGGGTGTCATCTAAATCTGGTTCATCTGATTTATTAGAACAAGCGGGCATTGAACTGGATTTAAGTATTGCCCAAACTGAGCGCTGTATTCGAGAGATGGGGGTGGGCTTTTTATTTGCACCCAATCATCATCCTGCTATGAAATATGCCGTTGGACCCCGTAAACAATTGGGTTTTCGGAGTATCTTTAATTTACTTGGACCGCTCACCAACCCAGCCGGGGTCAAACGTCTGGTATTGGGCGTTTTTTCCCAAGAACTCTGTCGCCCAATTGCTGAAGTCATGCGTAAGCTCGGCGCGGAACACGTCATGGTGGTACATTCTCAAGACGGTTTAGATGAGATTAGTCTGGCTTCATATACCCATGTCGCAGAGTTGAAAGCGGGTGAAATTATAGAATGGACTTTAAGTCCTGAAGATGTTGGCATTGCTTCACAAACTTTGAGTAGTTTAATGGTACAAGATTCGGCAGAAAGTCTAGCCCTGATCAAAGATGCTTTGTCGCGTAAAAAATCAGAACGCGGTGAAAAAGCTGCTGCCATGATTGCTTTAAATGCGGGCGCAGGTTTATATGTGTCGGGTTTGTGTTTGAGTTATGCCGAAGGTGTGGCTTTGGCGCAAGATATTATCGATGGTGGGCAAGCCTTAGAGAAAATGAGTGTATTGGCTGAATTTAGCCGTACTTTGAAACAGTACACGGTATAGGGGCTGCAAGTGGATATTGCAAATACAATTTTAGGGCGCATTATTACGCGCAAATATGAAGAGTTGGCTGAGCGTCAGGCTTATCGGAGCTTACATGATGTTGAGCAATGGGCGGCAGCTGCGAGTCCAGTACGAGCATTTGCCAAAGCTTTGCAGCACAAACGTCCAGCGATTATTGCTGAAATTAAAAAAGCCTCACCCTCAAAAGGCATTATTCGTGCTGATTTCGATCCTGCACAGATTGCGGCACAGTATGAACAAGCAGGTGCAGCCTGTTTATCTGTGTTAACCGATGTAGACTTTTTTCAAGGGCATGATCAAAATATTGCTATTGCACGTCAACATTGCGCTTTGCCGGCTTTGCGTAAAGACTTTTTGGTTGATCCCTATCAGGTGGTTGAAGCACGTGCTTTGCATGCGGATTGTATTTTATTAATCGTTGCAGCGTTATCTGATCAACAATTGCAAGAAATGGCACAAACAGCTTTTGAACAACATTTGGATGTCTTGGTTGAGGTGCATGATGAACATGAACTGGAACGGGCATTACAATTAGATGAACGTTGCTTACTCGGCGTCAATAACCGTAATCTTAAAACCTTTGCTGTTGATATCCAAAATAGCTTGCGTTTAAAAGCATTATTGCCTCAAGATCGTTTGTTGGTTACAGAAAGTGGTATTGCCAGTACTGAGCAAGTTGCAATGATGCAACAACATGATATTCATACTTTCTTGGTGGGTGAAAGCTTTATGAAACAGCCTGATCCAGGTCAGGCCTTACAAGCGCTGTTTGGTCAGCCACAATCACTTTGATTGCCATTCATTGGCTAGAGGAATAATTTAAAATTTGCTATGGGTAATTCTGATTCAACGCTGTCCAAAGAACAGCAAAAACTTCTCAAAGCTTTTAAAAAGCAGATTGGTGTTGTGACAACGGCAAAAAGTGTTGCGCCTGTTGAAAAGATAGACGTGGTCGAAGATGACCGCACGATTTTCTTGAGTGCGTTACACGGGGTTGTCCCGATGCCTAAGCAAAATCAGGTACAGCCAACCAAGCCGCAGCGCCCAGTGGTTGATGCGCAGATTTTGGCGAAACGTGCAGCAGCAGAAGGTCCAGTGCAAACGGAACATGTTGAGTTATCAGATACCCAAGCGATTTTAAACCCGGTAGGCAGTCAGTCTAAATTAAGTTATCGCATTGCAACCTTACAGCATCGCGTGTTTGAAGATTTAAAAGCTGGTAATCTGCGTTGGTATGAAGCGGTAGATTTACACGGTTGTACGGTTGAACAAGCGCGCAGTGCTGTATTGCAAGTCATTGAAATGGCAAAAGCTGAAAACCAAAATGTGGTAAAAGTGGTGCATGGTAAAGGACCGGATGCTTTATTAAAAAGTTATGTTAATGGCTGGCTACGTCAGCATCGTGATGTATTGGCTTTTGTCAGTGCACCAGAGCAACAAGGGGGTACGGGTGCCGTATTGGTACTGCTCAAACGTGCCGAAAAAAATCCCAAATACGACCGAACTCAACAGCGTGCTTGAATAGTTGTCAGAATTTCACATATTTTCTGCTACAATGCCGTCGTCCCAGTTCGATCAGTTTAAGTGAACACGTTTTATGTCTATGCAGCAATCCTACGCCAATATCCTCACAGCAGTGGGTGAGGATCTTAATCGTCCAGGTCTTAAAGATACGCCGTTACGTGCTGCTAAAGCTTTTTCTTATCTGACCTCAGGTTATACACAGTCACTCGCGGAAGTGACCAATAATGCGGTCTTCCCGTCTGATAATCATGAAATGGTTTTAGTCAAGAATATTGAATTTTATTCGTTGTGCGAACATCATTTACTGCCTTTTTCTGGGCGCGTTCATATTGCCTATTTACCCGAAGGGCATGTGCTAGGGCTGTCTAAATTTGCCCGCATTACAGAAATGTTTGCACGTCGCTTACAGATTCAAGAAACGCTAACCCAGCAAATTGCTGAAGCCATTGCAGAAGTGACACAGGCACGTGGTGTTGCAGTCATGATTGACTCGGCGCATATGTGTATGATGATGCGCGGTGTGAGTAAGC
The DNA here is from genome assembly GCF_001704115.1 of Acinetobacter larvae. Classification (NCBI taxonomy): domain Bacteria; kingdom Pseudomonadati; phylum Pseudomonadota; class Gammaproteobacteria; order Moraxellales; family Moraxellaceae; genus Acinetobacter; species Acinetobacter larvae. Next base: position 2,435,890 of record NZ_CP016895.1, on the reverse strand, counting down.
AAGCTTCGACTACGCGTACCGTCGCTTATGTGGGCGATTTCAAAACAGACAAAGATGTACGTCAAGAATTCTTACAAGCATTACCCGAAGTCTATTAAGTGAATACTCGATGTGAAGTTTTGCATTTGAGTAGAGCGCTGGCAAGTATGGCGTGTCGCAACGCTCTCAAGTGTCATCTTGCGACACACTCAACCCTGAACAACATGGTTTGCTGGTTTTGTTCAGGGCTGAGTGCTATTGATTGAATGACATCATTTTAAGGCTCGTTTTGGGCTTAAATCGAAGCCCTTGTTATAAAATTTTAATGTATTTTTTAAATCACCTCTTTAAGCATTTACAACGGCGATAAGTTCTAGGCTAATGTCTTGAAAACCATTTGGAACATAAATACAAATTGCCTCGGATTGCAGCATGTTTTGATAAAGCACATGATGCGGTTCAATTTCAAAATAATGTACGCCTGATCGAACCGGAATAGCAGTGGGAACTTGTAATAAGTGTTGTAGTGGTACAGCAGCCAAAGCGGACACTACACGTTGTTCTACATCAATGCTACTTCCCACTTTAAAGCGTAACGGCACCAGTTGAATCAATTCATGGCTAGGCATTGCGCGACTGGATACCGCCAAATATAAACGACTATCTCGGTTAATTTTGTCACTTTCTAAGCTACCCAGCCAATAAGAAGGGCGTATTTCTTTGAGCGCAATACTGATGTAACGATTGGAGATAATGGTATCTAATAAATCTCTTAAAATCTTATCGAGCGCATTAAAACTGCTATACAAATCTAAATGTTGGTATGGGGGTAAATGCTCAACATCATAGGCAGTGGAAAAAGTCAGTAACGAACCAGTCAATTTTAATAGCTCATTATAAAGTCTTTCTGGATGTACATCTGGATGTTGATATAAATGTGCCAAACTGGCATAGGCCGTATTGAGGGCATTGACCAACCAAAATGAAACAATATCTCCTGAACGAAATTCTATAAGCTTTTGTTCATTTTCGCGGTTATTGGCCTGAATGGTTTTAATTTTAGTTTTGATCACATTTAAAATTCGTTTTAGATTTTGCAATAAACGCTCAGAAGCATGTAAATGGAGTAATGCTGGAATAAAATCCTGAGCCAGCTCAAAATGACCTGTATTTTGTCGCTTTAATTTGGCGATTGCTAAATATAGAAAACCATCGTCATGATGTTGATCGGTTAATTGTGTTGCACTAAGTTTAAACTGCGCTTGTTTATGCAATAGGGTAATGTCGGCTGCTGGTGCATTGGTAAATAAATCTTGGGTATTGGCTAAATAGTGATGATAGCGACCGCTTTGGCTGTTATTTTGCTGGGATAGATTTTGTTTATTGGCTTGTACGACAGGTAATGCCAAATAAACCAACATTTCTGTTTGCATTTCCAGCGTATCTAAGGCAAGTGGTTCAGGTAGTAGATCTTGATCTGGTGCATTATAAATATCGCCATCCTGCCACAGCATACAGATTTGATGTAACGCCAAAATATTGAGTTGTAATTGGACGTGATCAAATAACAGATTCTGAATACCAAAAGCATAAATCTGTATGGCATTGATATTTTGGTTCAGCTGTTGTTGTTGATAATAATCTTGTAATTGGAAATGTTGTGGGCGTAAAAATAAACCATCGCCCCATAGGACTTTGTCTGCTTTAAACATAGAGAATACTCTTAAATATTACGCTTATAGCTTGCGTTTATGGTTTTTATAGGCGCTTAAGGCACATCAAATATTGCTGTTGATTTGCCTAGGGCATGAAGATCATATAGATTGTTGTAGCTTTGCTGGTATAACTTGATGACTACGGTGGATCTATGAGATTGCATCGCAGTTCAAGTGTATAAAGCGGTCGTTTTTTGTTATTATACGAAGCCATTTGTCGAATAAGAATATGAATTTAATAGATAATTTAATAATCTGGATTTTTAATCCATTTGGTACACAATAGGGCTAAGCCCTCTAAAGTTCAGTTGTATCAAACTATATTTTTGATAAATATTAAAAAAATAAACAGTATGGCTTTTAGCTTGCCAATGACTTGAGTCGAGGTCGCTATTCTTTACAAAAAGATTGAAGCGCTTAGCAACTGAAAAGTTATGATGTATTGCGTATCATCATGATAAAAATAATGAGCAGCAAAAAAGCATTTCTATCACGCCATCCCAATCATGACAGATTTAGGGCAGCTGAAAACCAATATGCAGCAATTAAAATAATTTTTATCCTAAACATGAGGTTAATTTTGAAAAAGACAATAATTATATCGGCTGTAATGTTTTCTATGGGTTTATGCAGTACCGCACTGTATGCGGAATCGGTTAAATTGAGTCGCAGTTGTATCAAAAAAAATCCATTGGTAAATGGAGCTGCCGACCCAACTTTATTGAGTATTTACGCGCAGATTTGCGATAAAAAAAATAAAGAGCCGCAACAACAATCCATTTATCTGATCCAAGCTGCGCAACGATTTACTCAGTTAGATCAACCTTATAAAGCACTGACAATAATCAATACGCTAGAACAGCGTCATATTCAGCATAATGTTTTAACCGATGTAAAATTTGCTGCCAGTAGCGCTTTGGCGAATCAAGCAATTTTACAGATGCGTGAACATGAGGCGCGGTATTTACCGTCGGATCAACTGACCAGCACGCAAAATTTATTGCATAATATTCAGCTCGCACAAGGTGCTCCCAAAGAAACTGTCGTGGCTAAAGCCGTGACAGTAGAGCATGCAGCGCCAGCGACTGTACCCACAAAACCCCAAAGCAGACGTCGCGTAACGACACCGAAGGCGGTAACGCCAAACAAAGTAACACCACGCACTCATGTAAGTCAGCATGATAACAATCATAAAAGCACACAGCGCGCGAGTGGATCATCAAGTGATCCTTTTAATGGCTTAAAATAATAGGGTTTAGCAACAGGTCTTGTCTTGTATAAGATATTGATTTTACCCGATGTGACAGATCACATCATTGCACAATAGATGAGCGCTTACTGAACAATATAAATTTAACAGTGTTAATTTATCGCGTTATCAGTGGACGCTGATCTTTTTATTATCACAACAAGGACAATAAAACATGAAAGATATTTATATTCAATTTTTAGGCAATTATAAGATTGAGGGTGAATCTCGAGATACTGAACATAAAAACTGGTTAGAAGCCAATACTTGGTCACATCATATCCGCCAACCCAAGTCTGCAACCTCCTCAAGTGTTGGTGGGCATACCGCTGAACGCGTAGAACATTCTGATATGGTTTTTGTGAAAGATCTCGATGCAACCAGCCCTAAACTATGGGAGGCATGTTCGGCTGGGCATACCTTTGATGAAGTACAAATCGATTTTTATCGTGCCAATGGCGATCAGCGTATTAAGTATTTACAGATCAAGTTAAAGCATGTGCTGGTTGCCAGTGTTACGCCAACCGTCAATGAAGAGGGTATTCCGAAAGAAGCATTGGCATTAAAATATGCAGCGGTAGAATGGACTTATAATCAGCAAGATATTACTGGTGCATCGAAAGGTTCTGTGGTGAAAAAATGGTCTCTTTCCAATAATACAGCATCTTATGCGGCTTAAGTGCTGAAGTTAACTTAGCTTAACTTAGAGATTGCAGTATATAAAGATCATTCTAAATAGACTGTTTTTATAAATGTCTTGTATTTAATCTATCATATTGTATTTAAAAGTAAATTATTTGATTTTTAAGGGAATTTAATGTATTTATTATGATAAAAACGCCAGTTCAATGACTGGCGTTTTTAGCTTTTTACATCAAGAGCATGATGTTCTGTTGACAGATGTGATTATTCTAAAAACTTCACCGTAACACCTGCTTTAACTTTTTTACCTAAATCATTTGCATCCCAGTTGGTCAGACGAATGCAGCCATGTGATGCGGTTTTTGAGATGAGGCTTGGGTTTGGTGTCCCATGAATACCAAAGGATTTTTTACTTAATCCGATCCAGATATTGCCGACTGGACCATTTGGACCAGGGGGTAATGAAAGTGGTTTGGTGTTATTCCCTTGCACGAAATTACTCGGTGAGTAGCTATACCAAGGATTTTTTGCAACACCCGTTACTTTATAGGTGCCAATTGGTGATGGCGTAGCAGAACTACCAATGGTTGCAGGGAAAGATGCAATCATTTGATTTTGTTGGTTAAACAAATACAGTTGTTTGGCACCTTTGTGAGCAATGATCAAATGTATATCTTCAGGTAAGTCATTACGCACATTGCTGACGATGATTTTTTCACCAGCTTTTTTAAAGGTTGCATTTGGATTCAATTTCTTTAAGAAGTTTTCATCCATATGAAATTTTTCACCCAACATTTCACTGACACGTGTGTAATACAAACCTTTCATTTTGGCTTGTTGCGCATAGTCACGTGGAATTGAAGCAGCATAAGGCCCTTTCAAATCTTCAGCAGTAATGGTGTATTCCACAAAAGCAGCTTTATTGCCTTGTAAACGTACCAGTTCATCCCAAGTTTCTTGGGTGAGCTGCCCAGTGGCTTTTAAACCATTCATTTGTTGGAAAGATGAAATCGCTTTTAAGGTATTCATGCCGCTGGTGCCATCTATTGCACCAGGAGAAGCATGTGCATTATTCAACATCACATGGGCACGGGCATAGACTGGGAATTGACCTGCACCAATATTGTCATACCATTCCGCATTATTTAGACCATCCAGTGTCCAAGATGCTTTGATGGCGGGTTTGGGGCTGGTTGTTTTACTGTCGGTGACAGGGGCGCTGCTAGGCGTTTTGTCGGCACTGGGCGCTTGTCCAATGGTTGCATCAAGATTTTCAGTCTTTTCTAAGTTCTGTAGTGTGGCAGAAGCTTTATTGAGATCACTTTGTTCTTGAGCTGAGATTTTTGTGGTTGTCGAATTGTTTTGACCATCAATTGCAAGTGGATCGATTGGGTCTTCTACAACTGTTGTGCTGGTATTGTGTGTAGGCTTAGCTGATTTGTCTGTATTGGCTTGCTGGGTATTATGAGCTGCATAGCTATGTCCAACCAATATAGTACTTAAACTCAGCGCAAGGATAGAGCGAACGAACATGTATTGCGACCTTTACAATGATAGATGTAGGTATATAAAAAACCTATCAAGTATTACAGAAATTGTTTTTTTATGCAGTATTTGTTTTGTTTCTTATCCCAAAATAAGTTACTCATTTTGGGAATGATTCCGCGCTAAACTTGGATAAAGCATGACTCAATCTATTGCTTTTTGCTATGATGGCTAAAATTTGATTGTAAGATTGGAAAAGTAAATGACGACCTTAAAAAATGATCGTTTTTTGCGTGCATTATTGCGCGAGCCAGTGGACTGTACACCGGTATGGATGATGCGACAAGCTGGTCGTTATTTACCAGAATACCGTGAGTCACGGAGTCAAGCAGGAGACTTTCTCTCGCTCTGTAAAAATACTGATTTAGCCTGTGAAGTGACTTTACAGCCTTTGCGCCGCTATGACTTAGATGCCGCAATTTTATTTTCTGATATTTTAACTGTGCCAGATGCGATGGGCTTGGGATTATATTTTGAAGCAGGTGAAGGTCCAAAGTTTAAAAAGACCATTGCCACCGAGCAAGATGTTGCTGCTTTGCCTAAGTTAAATGCGCAAAGCGACTTAAGTTATGTCATGGATGCTGTGCGTGCTATTCGTTCCGCATTGTCTGGTCAGGTCCCGTTGATTGGTTTTTCTGGTAGCCCTTGGACTTTGGCGACTTATATGATTGAGGGTGGTTCGAGTAAAGACTTTCGCTTTACCAAGCAAATGTTATATCGTCAGCCTGAAGTATTACATGCTTTATTGGATCATTTGGCAGATGCAGTCATTGACTATCTCAATGCACAAATTGATGCGGGCGCACAAGCAATTCAAATCTTTGATAGTTGGGGCGGCGCACTGGCTCATCAGCAATATCAAAGCTTTTCTTTACAATATATGCAAAAGATCGTCGCAGGCTTACAAAAAGAAAAAGAGGGGCGACGCATACCTGTTATCTTATTCACCAAAGGTGGTGGGCAGTGGTTAGTACCGATGTTAGCGAGCGGTGCAGATGCTTTAGGTTTGGACTGGACAACACCTTTAGACGTGGCTAGACAAATGGTACAAGGGCGTGTCGCATTACAAGGTAACTTGGATCCTGCGACTTTGTATGGTGATCGCACAACGATAGAAACTGCGGTTAAACATATGCTTGATGATGCTTATGCTGCCGGTGAAAAAACAGGTTATGTTGCAAATTTAGGTCACGGCATTACACAATGGGTTGACCCAGACCAACCGAAAATCTTTGTCGATACAGTTCACCAATACAGCGCAAAATATCTTGCCTAAATATTTATAACATATAAATTTGGTGTTGAACTGCATTCGATGCATATGATTTCAGATCTATTTCATTTACTGTACAAGGCAGCTTCCTCTGCCTTGTTTGGTATTTTACTATTGCTCGCCTTTATGGTGACAGCTCCCATTGGCAGTGATGCACATTGGGGCTTATATCGTTATGACCTTTTATTGATCTATGCTTTAGTCATTCAAAGCGTATTATTGCTGTGCAAATTGGAGTCTTGGAAAGAAGCAAAGGTGATTGCAATTTTTCATGTCTTGGCAATGATCATGGAGGTTTTTCTTACTCATCCCGAGATTGCCTCTTGGCAATATCCTGAACCTGTTGTTTTTAAAATCTATACCGTACCGCTGTTTGCTGGTTTTATGTATTCAGCCGTAGGGAGTTTTTTTGCGCGGGCTTTAAAAATATTTCAGGTAAAGATTTGTGCACTTCCGCCTTTTTCGTGGATGATCATATTGTCTGTCATCTCTTATTTAAACTTTATGACTAAATTTTTTATTTGGGATGCACGTTATATTTTATTTTTAAGCAGTATTTTATTATTCCATAAGACACAAGTTTATATGACGCTGAAACAACGCCAGATCAAAATCCCCATGCTGGTGCTGTTATTAATTTTTGCATGTGTGATTTGGATTGCAGAAAACATTAGTACTTTTTTTAATATCTGGTTATATCCTTCGCAATTGGAAACTTGGCATATGGTCAGTTTATGGAAGTTAGGCTCATGGTATTTGCTGTTATTGTTGAGCTTTGTCTTGGTACTTAAGGTATTGGGGCATCGACAAGGTAATGGTGACTGGACTTTAAACTGTAAACTGTAAATAGTTAAAGCCCCAAATAGTTAAAGCCAAAAATAGTTAAAGCATGGTATTTAAACAATAATAAATAATAATTGACTGAGGGAAAATTGACTGTGGCGTTCGCCAAAACAAAAGAAATGCCATATTGCCAAAAAATAATTCAGTTAAAGTATTATGCAACAAGTTGCAATAATGAACCGTCGAGAAGGATTAATCATGAGCCGTCGCTATGAACATCTTTTACAGCCCTTGGACTTGGGCTTTACCCAGATAAAAAATCGTGTTGTGATGGGATCCATGCACACTGGATTAGAAGATCGTTTTTATAATTATTCTAAACTTGCTGCATATTTTGCTGAACGTGCCAAAGGCGGTGTTGGGCTATTAATTACGGGTGGGATTGCGCCAAATCGCCAAGGTTGGTTATTACCCGCGGGTGGCACCATGAATATGCTTGGTGATGTGTTGCCACATCGTTTGGTGACACGCGCCGTGCATCGCCATGGCGCTAAAATTCTCATGCAAATTTTACATGCAGGACGTTATGGATATCAGCCTTTTGTGGTATCTGCTAGCGCGATTAAGTCACCGATTTCACCGTTTAAACCGCGTAAAATGTCAGAGCGGAATATTCAGCAGACGATTGTAGATTTTGCACAATGCGCAGCATTGGCCAAAGCTGCAGGCTATGATGGTGTTGAGGTTATGGGGTCAGAAGGTTATTTAATTAACCAGTTCTTGAGTCGTCATGTGAACCAACGCCAAGATCAATGGGGCGGTGAGATTCAAAATCGTATGCGCTTTGCTGTAGAGATTGTCAAAGCGATACGTGCCAAAGTGGGTGAAAAATTTATTATTAGCTTTCGTTTGTCGATGATTGATCTGGTCAAAGATGGCAATAGCATGCAGGACGTGATAGCAGTTGCACAAGCGTTAGAGCAAGCTGGCGTGACACTGATGAATACCGGCATTGGCTGGCATGAGGCGCGTGTACCGACCATTGTGACTTCTGTGCCACGAGCCGCTTTTGTTGAATATACGGCCGAAGTCAAAAAACATTTGCGTATTCCTGTAATTGCTTCAAACCGTATCAATATGCCAGATACTGCAGAACAAATTCTAGCAACCGGTCAAGCCGATATGGTACAAATGGCACGTCCGTTGTTGGCCGATCCAGAATGGGTGAAAAAAACTGAGCAAGGTCGTGTGGATGAAATCAATACTTGCATTGCCTGTAACCAAGCTTGCTTAGACCATACCTTTAAAAATATTCGTGCCACTTGTTTGGTCAACCCGCGTGCGGCATATGAAACAGAGCTGGTTTATCGTAAAGCTAAACAACATAAACGTATTGCTGTGGTTGGTGGGGGAGTGGCTGGCATGTCAGCCGCCATGGTTGCAGCTGAACGTGGGCATCAGGTTACCTTATTTGAGGCTCGAGATGAGCTAGGTGGACAATTTAACCTTGCCAAAGTTGTACCCGGCAAAGAGGAGTTTCATCAGACTATTCGTTATTTTAAAAGCAAGATTGCCAAATTAAAAATAGAAGTCCGCCTAAATACCAAAATTAATCGTGAGCAATTACAACGCGAAGGCTTTGATGATGTGGTGGTGGCAACTGGCGTGGTACCACGTGATCTTCAATTGACTGGTCAAGCGCGGTTACGGGTTTTATCTTATGCAGATGTATTACGTGGAGCAGAAGTAGGTAAACGTGTTGCTGTGATCGGTGCAGGAGGAATTGGTTTTGATGTGGCAGAGTTTTTACTTAAACCTGAACAACAGCCACAACCACAGCCCTTAGCTCAATGGCAACGCGAATGGGGTGTAGACCGTAATGCACATTATGATTCTGCTGGCGGTTTAAGTCAGCCGCATGTTGATGCACCAATTCGTGAAATTTATTTGATGCAGCGTAAAGATACACCTTTAGGGATTGGCTTAGGAAAAACCACAGGCTGGGTACATCGTGCTCAATTGAAAAAACATGCGGTAAAAATGCTATCTGGCGTATCTTATAAACAAGTGACTGAGGAAGGGCTTTGGATTCACCATCAAGGGCATGATCAACTGCTTCGGGTCGATACCATAGTGGTCTGCGCAGGACAGGAATCGGTGCGTGATATTATGCCAGCAGAATCTCAATGGGGTAATCAAACTTATCACATTATTGGTGGTGCAAAACTGGCTGCTGAATTAGATGCCAAACGTGCGATTCGCGATGGCGCTGAACTGGCAGCGCGCTTGTAATGCTTCGCTTATAAGCAAAAATTGCTAAAAATGCTGAAACATTATGCATTCGAACGGAAAAATATAAAAATGGCTTGAAAACAAAAGCGAAGCTTTGTATTCTTGCGCACATGGAAGCGTGGCAGAGCGGTTTAATGCACCGGTCTTGAAAACCGACGAGGGTTCACGCCCTCCGTGAGTTCGAATCTCACCGCTTCCGCCAAATATCTAAAAGGGAATCACACACATCGTTTGATTCCCTTTTTCTTTGCCGTAATTTTGGCACTATTCGAAATTTTAGTAATCTCTTCTTTGTTCTTTTCTGAGTTGATCTATTTTGTATAAAAGCAATTGAGCAACAAATGAATATTGCTATTCAAATTAAGAATCAGCAGATCGAAAAGTTAAAAGGATATTAGGCTACACGCATTAATGATGCTGTAATAGACAAAATTAAAGTGGCATAAAAATTTAAACCTAGCGAACTTTGATTGGCTAGGTTTTTAATATTCGGGGGGCGAATATGAGCTTATATACAGTAGACACAATTAATAAAAAACTCAAACCATTAGACGTTACGAGACTCAGCGAACAACAGCTTACAGAGCGTTATGACTTACAAGAATGGTTAGTCAATCATCCTGAAGCATTGGGCGAAGAACTACTCATTATCCAAAAAGAATTTGATGGCTTTGATGGTACAGGCGAACGCCTAGATCTGTTGGCATTGGACACCAAAGGGCAATTGGTGCTGATTGAAAATAAACGCGATGACAGTGGGCGTGATGCTGTATGGCAGGCATTGAAATATGCGTCTTATGTTGCGCCGTTTACTTCTGATGATATTGAAGATGTTTTTGCAAAATACCTAGCTAAAAATAAACCTAGCTATCCAGATTTAGAAGTAAATGCATTTGATGCGGATCAAATGAAAAATACAGCCAAAATATTGATCGAATGTTTTTTAGAACAACATCAGGAAATGGGTGTTTCGATTACGACTTTAAACCCACGTAATAGCCAACGTATCATCTTGGTGGCAGGTGAGTTTCGCAAGGAAGTAACCAATACTGCATTGTGGTTACTTGACCGTAAGATTGATGTGAAATGTGTCAAGGTTTTGCCATATAAACTTGGCGCACAATTGTTGGTGGATATTCAGCAAATTATTCCTGTTCCTGAAGCTTCAGAATATATGGTAAGACTTACTAGAAAAGAAGATGAAGAAACTATTGCTAAAGTAAAACTAGCTGATCATACAGATATTCGCTATCAATATTGGGAGCAATTGCTTGCCCATTTTTCACAAAGCGATAATTCACTTTATAACAATATTAGCCCGAGGACTGATCATTGGCTAAGTTCGGCAACTGGTATATCGCAATGCACTTATCACCTGATTTTTCTGCAGAAAGCGATACGTGTGGATATTGAGTTTGCGAGAAAGGATGCTGCAGAGAATAAACAGATATTTGATTTCTTTTATGAGCGAAAACATGAGATTGAAAGTAAGTTTGGTCATTCACTAGATTGGCTTAGATTAGATAATAAGAAATCATCTCGTATTGAGTTTATTTTACATACTGATGGTCACAATCAAGAGTTATGGAATAATCATACTGCTTGGCATTTGGAGTATATTCAAAAGCTCGAACAAGCCTTTAAGCCATATATGAATGAAGCGTATCAAATCATTAAGTAAGAGTAATGAGGATGGCACATTCTTTGGACTGTAACTTGTTCTAAGACAATTTGATCTTGTTTAGATTTCAAGACATCTCGTTAACATTGTTGGTAATAAGCTTGTCTGGTTCTACTAAGATAACGGCAAAATAATGATTTAAACCTAGATAGAATCTATCAAAAAGTTATTTACAGAGTTCGAATCTCACCGCTTCCGCCAAATATCTAAAAGGGAATCACACACATCGTTTGATTCCCTTTTTCTTTGCCGTAATTTTGGCACTATTCGAAATTTTAGTAATCTCTTCTTTGTTCTTATCTGAATTGATCCGTTTTGTATAACCACTTTTTTATTGAATTTATTTTACAAATGACTTCAAATACGATTGTAGCGATCAAAACACCGCTCACGTTTACTAAATTCCTAATATAACCTGATATGGCTTAAATCCATCTACTACTGCCTCAGAAATTAGCTGGATAAAGCAGTCAGTTTTGCCATAAGCCATCCATTGATCTAGCGCTTCATAGTAGGCTAAGCGATTGTCGACTGTAATAACACAAGGCGGATATCCAGCTTTGAGCAACTCAAGGTTCATCAAGAGACGTGATGTGCGACCATTACCGTCAGTAAATGGATGAATACTAACAAAATCCGCATGCACTTTAGCTGCACGTTCAACAGGATGTAGCTTATATGCCTCTGAATTGTACCAATCGATAAGTTGCGCCATCTTGTCATTCAATAATGTATAGTCGGGAGGGGGCGTCGTAGCACCTGAAATCAATACGTTTTGCTGGCGATAACGTCCTGCATTGTCATCATCAATATTTTTGAGAATGAGCTGGTGGATATTTCGAATCTGCCATTCAGAAAAAGGCTCTTCTTTACGAACAATGTCCTCAACATAGTAGATAGCATTTCTATGATTGATTGCCTCGAAATGTTCTCGTAATGCTTTTCCACCAACAGTTATCCCTTCCAACACAACTTTTGTTTCTAGTAATGTAAGTGTATTGCCTTCGATTGCATTTGAATGATATGTCCAACGAATAATAAGATCTTCTTGTAGATTCTTTACAATTGCAGGAGAAAGAGGACGATACTGATCTAATTTTGCTTTTAAAGCATCAATATTTTCAAACATAATCTTGTCCCTGCAGTTTTATTCTTAAATGATACATGAAAAAAAGAAACATAAAGAATCATTGCTTAAAAAAAGGCGTTGCCACAAAGTTTGCACTATTCGAAATTTTAGCAATCTCTTCTTTTCTTGTTGGTGATTTTTCTACACTCTTTATATAAAGCTAAAAAGAATCATGTGTTAAAAAAATAGCCAAGACTAGGTTTTATTATGTTAATTTTCTAATAAACACCAATTATTTAGTATAATTAAATAATATTAATTTTTTTAAAATATTTATTATTTAACAATATTTTATCTGTTTTTTTGGATTGAAATGGTTAATTTTTATTGTAAATTGAGCAGTGCTGTAAATATATTCTAAGTAGTAATTATAAGAATTTTATGTGATTAATCATTATTGTTAAGTTAATTTACAATAGATCTTGATGATATTGCGTTAAAGTGCCAACCAGTTCGCATAAAAGTAAATTTAAGTGATTTAAAACTGGGTGTAATTGAGCATGAATAAAATATATCGCGTGGTTTGGAATGCAATGACTGGTTGTTGGGCAGTTGCCGCTGAAACGGCTAAAACCAAGTCTAAATCTAATTCTAGAAGTTTAACCGTTACAGCATGTAGTCTGATGGGTGCTATTTTAATTTCTACCGATGCTATGGCAAATTTATCCTTAGATGGTGGAAAGGCTGAAGGTACTGGAACAATTGCAATTGGACGCAGTGCTGTTGCGGGTTCAACACAAAAAAATGCTAATGAATCCATTGCAATCGGTGTTGATGCTATTGCTGATGGCGATCAATCTATTGCATTGGGCGCTAATACTCGAGCTTCTGGTCGTTCAGCGGTGGCGATTGGTGGTGATGATGTCGATAAGCTGGCACAAGATGCCACCTTAAGTAAAAAATATACCAGCATTACGGGTGGAAAATTACAATCAGGTAACTACCAAAATACAACTGCAAAAGAGGGATCAACTGCAGTAGGCGTACAAGCATTTGCAACAGGTGACTTTTCATCAGCATATGGTTTGACGTCGAAAGCAACAGGCGATGTTGCATCTGCTTTTGGTGTAATGGCAACGGCGACGGCTAAAGGTGCAACTGCAGTCGGTAGTGTATCGACAGCCAGTGCGGATGGTGCTACAGCAATAGGGATGAATAGTACGGCTTCAGGTAAAAATGCAGTGGCTATTGGTGCTGGTAATGCTGCCGGTCAGGGAGCACAGGCATTGGCAGATCGTGCGGTTTCAATCGGTTTTCAGTCTAAAGCCAGTTTGGCTTCAACGATAGCCATAGGCGCAGATAGTTTGGTTTCTGTTGCTGGTGGCACTGCTTTGGGTACCGAGAGCCGCGTTAATGGACAAAATGGTCTGGCGCTAGGGACCGCTGCACAAGTGACACAAAATAATGCTGTGGCTTTAGGTGCTTCGGCAAATACTGTGACCAATGCAACAGCGGAAAATCAGGCAGATGTTGCTGGAATAAGTTATCAAGGTTTTGCAGGTCAAGCCAAAGACAGTGGTATGCAAGTTTCTGTTGGGCGTCAAGGTCAAGAGCGACAAATTAAGAACCTTGCGGCAGGTGCGGTTCATGCAAATAGTACGGATGCCATCAATGGTAGCCAACTCTATGCAACCCAAAAGGTATTGGGAAATTTAGCCACCAGTAATATTCAATATTTAGGTGGGAATAGCAAACTAAATCAAGATGGTACCATTAGCTATAGCAATATTGGTGGTACTGGTAAAAATACCGTGGATGCAGCGATTGCCACCTTAAATACCAGCAGTAAAGCCGCAAAAACACAGGTTGTAGCAGGTGATAATATTGTTGTGACAGAGGAACTGGGCAACGATGGGCAAAGTATTTATCAGGTAAAAACCGCAAAAGATGTGAGCTTTGATCAGATCAAGTTGGGTGAAACCAGCATAGATGCGAGTGGTATTCGTATTGATCAAGGACCAAGTGTAAGCGTTGCCGGCATAGACGCTGCAAATAAAAAAATTAACAATGTTGCAGCAGCAGAGCTTGCAGCAGATTCAAAAGATGCCGTGAATGGTAGTCAATTATTTGAGACCAATCAAAACTTAAATCGTGTGACCAATACCGCCAACGATGCATTAAAAGAAGCAGCTAAACATACGACAGTTGTGGCTGGTGACAATGTAGAGATCAGTGAAGCGGTTAATGCAGCAGGCGGCAAAGAATATACGGTAAAAACCGCAAAAGATGTAAGCTTTGATCAGATCAAGTTGGGTGAAACCAGCATAGATGCGAGTGGTATTCGTATTGATCAAGGACCAAGTGTAACCGTTGCCGGCATAGACGCTGCAAATAAAAAAATTAACAATGTTGCAGCAGCAGAGCTTGCAGCAGATTCAAAAGATGCCGTGAATGGTAGTCAATTATTTGAGACCAATCAAAACTTAAATCGTGTGACCAATACCGCCAATGATGCATTAAAAGAAGCGGCTAAACATACGACAGTTGTGGCGGGTGACAATGTAGAAGTCAGTGAAGCGGTTAATGCAGCAGGCGGCAAAGAATATACGGTAAAAACTGCAAAAGATGTAAGCTTTGATCAGATCAAGTTGGGTGAAACCAGCATAGATGCGAGTGGTATTCGTATCGATCAAGGACCAAGTGTAACCGTTGCCGGCATAGACGCTGCAAATAAAAAAATTAACAATGTTGCAGCAGCAGAGCTTGCAGCAGATTCAAAAGATGCCGTGAATGGTAGTCAATTATTTGAGACCAATCAAAACTTAAATCGTGTGACCAATACCGCCAACGATGCATTAAAAGAAGCGGCTAAACATACGACAGTTGTGGCGGGTGACAATGTAGAAGTCAGTGAAGCGGTTAATGCAGCAGGCGGCAAAGAATATACGGTAAAAACCGCAAAAGATGTAAGCTTTGATCGTGTTCATGTGGGTGCAGTGCAGATCGATAAAGACAGTCAAAGCATTACGGGGCTGGCTAATACTACATTGACCGGAGATGATTTTGCGAGCAAAGGGCGCGCCGCCACTGAAGAGCAATTAAAATTAGTCCGTGATGCAGCACAGCAAACAGATGGTTTTGCTGTTAAATATCAGCCAAATAAAGATGGTAGTGTAAATTACGATCAGGTTGTTCTAGCTGGGAAAACAATCGAAGCTAGCCCTGAGGCGGGTAGTAACCGCATTCAGACGACGGGCGGTACTCAAATCAGTAATTTGGCAAGCGCAGGTGATTATCGCAAAGTCGAAAATGCTGGGAATGCTGTTAATGCCGCTGATTTAAATAATGCCGTGTTAGATACCAGTAAAACGCTTAGTCAAAAAGGGCTAAATTTTGTTGGTAATGATGGTCAGACGATTCATAAAAATCTATCTGAAACCCTGCAGATCGTTGGTGGTTTGGCGCAAGATAAAGCAGCAAGCGCTGAAAATATTAAAACAGTCAATCAGGATGGAACATTAGCAATTCAATTGGCAACAAATCTAACTGGACTTGAGTCGCTCAGTGTTGAGGATGGGAAAGGCAATAAAACCTACACCACGGCGTCATCGACAAAGATCAAAGATGTGTTGGGCAATACAACATCAATGCTGGCAAGTGGCACAGTTGTTGAAAATATTGCAGGTGATCGCAGTACTGTTACCGCGGGTGTGGTCAATATTAAAGATGCCAAGGGAACGACTATTATCAATGGTTCTGGTGTTAACTTGGTTGATGGTCCACGTTTTACCCGAGAAGCCATAGATGTTGCTGGTCATAAAATTAATAATGTTGCAGCGGGTACAGCAGACAGCGACGCGGTCAATGTAAAACAGTTGCAAGAAGTCAAAAATACGGCTGAAAAAGGTTGGTTGTTGAGTACCAATCAAGGTGCAGCAAATCCAGTAAAACCAGGCGATCGTGTTGACTTTCAAGGTGATGAAAATATTCGCGTCAGTAATCAGGGCAACGATGTTAAGGTTACTTTAAATAAAGACTTGGCTGTAGATCGTATTCGTCTTGAAGATGAAGAAGGTCATCAAACCATACTCGATAAAACCGGTAGTAAAGTAAAAAATGCTGCTGGTGATGAAAGCTTTTATGGTGCTCAAGGCATTGTGATTAAAGATAAAGACGGTCAACAAAGCATTCTAAATCAAGACGGTCTTAGCTTTGTTCGCGTAGATGGCACACTAGGACCAAGCATCAGTGTCAATGGGATTAATGCTGGGTATAGCAAGATTATCAATGTGCAAAATGGTGTGATTGCCAAAGATTCCCAAGATGCGGTGAATGGTGGGCAAATACATGATATTGCAACCAGTATTAGCAATGTTATCGGCGGTAATAGTCACGTCAATACCGATGGTTCAATGAGCGCAAATAATATCGGCAACACAGGTAAAAATAATATTCACGAAGCAATCGATAGTATTCGCAAAGATGCTGCATCGGCTAATCAGGGCTGGGATATTGCCACCGATAATGGCAAAACGAGTACCGTCAAACCAGGCAATACGCTCAATATAAATGGTGATGCGGATAAAAATATTACGGTTTCCAATAATGGCAATAACGTTACTGTTGAATTGGCAAAAGACATTCAAGTCGATAGCGTAAAAGCAGGTAATAGCACACTCAACGATCAAGGTTTAACGATTGGTGAAGATGTTAGCATTAATAAAGATGGTTTAAATATTGCAGGTGGTCCAAGCATTAATAAATCTGGTATAGATGCTGGTGATAAAGTCGTTCGTGGTGTTGGCAGTGGTTTAGTCGACAGTAATGGTAAAGCAACGGATTTAGCCAATGCCAATGGTAATAATGCCGTAAACATTGATGATTTGCGCAACTCTGTAAACAGTGCAGCGGCGGCTGCAAAAACAGAAGTGAAATCTGCAGATAATAATTTATCGGTGAATAACATCGGACCCGGTAAAAATGGTCAGAGTATTTATGAGATTGCACTTGCCAAAGATTTAAATGTCAATAGCGTGACATTGGGTGACACACATCTTAGTCAGGATGGTTTAAAAATCGGTCAAGATGGACCAAGTATCAGCAAGAGTGGTATTGATGCGGGTCAGCAAAAAGTAACAGGAGTCGCAGATGCCACGATTGCTCAAGGTTCTCAAGATGCTGTGAATGGTGGTCAGCTTCACGCACAAGCTGAAGGGGTCAAAAATATTATTGGTGGTAATACGAGCTATGATGCAAAAACGGGTACGTATACCAATAATAATATTGGGGGAACCGGTCAAAACAATATTCATGATGCCATCGGTACACTAAATGGCACAGTGAATAATATAGGCGATCAAATTACCAATCTTGGTGATCGGATGGAACAGGTATTTTACGATACCAATAAACATATCGATAAAGTTGAGAAAAAAGCCAATGCGGGTATTGCTGCCGCGATGGCCATGGAAAGCGCACCTTTTGTCGCGGGTAAATATACCTATGCCGCTGGTGCAGCATATCATGGTGGAGAAAACGCTATCGGTATAACTTTACGGAAAACATCTGATAATGGTCGTTGGTCTATTACGGGCGGTGTTGCAGCGGCATCACAAGGCGATCCAAGTGTGCGCATCGGGATCAGCGGTGTGATTGATTAAGCTTAAACCTATAGAGAAACAGCAAAAACCGGCTGTTTCTCGGTCACCATGTGAAGAGTACAGACTATGAAGAATATTGTTAAAATCCTATCGATGAGTATCTTGGCGAGTGTATCGATGGCAAACTACGCCAAGTCCAATAGTGCAAATCAAGCTTTTCCAGAATTGAAAAAAAGCTATTTAAAACAAGTAAATCGTTATGAATACGATGATGTTGCACGTTTGAGTACCGGCTTAACCAAGGATCAATTCCGTCATGTGTTGGGTAATCCACATTTTAATGAAGGTCTATTTGGCGTTAAAACCTGGAATTATGTGATGGATATTCGTATGCCTAATACGCAAGAATATAAACGCTGCCAGTTACGTATTGATTTTGCCAAAGATGGATTGTCTGAGAATATGGCTTGGAATGGGCGAGATTGTGAAACGTTTATTTATCCAGAATCCAATCGCGTGGCAGTTGCAGCAACGCCTGCAACTGAAATTTTAAACTTAAGTGGTGATGCCTTATTTCAGTTTAATGGCGGAGCATTAAATGATTTACTCCCACAAGGTCAACGCGAGTTGCAAAATATCACACAACGTATTCAATCTGAATATGCCAATATTAATCGTATTCATTTGATTGGTCATAGCGACCGCATCGGTGCTGATGGTTATAATTATGCATTGGGATTACAGCGTGCGCAAAGCATTAAACAATATTTGCAAGCACAAGGAATACCTGAACAAACCATGATTATTGCCAGTGCGGGTAAATATCAGCCTGTGAGTCAGGGCTGTGAACATCTGCATGCTGGTCCTGCTTTGAAATCTTGTTTACAAGCTGACCGTCGTGTTAGCGTTGAAATTACCGGCATGAAACGCTAAGCATTGGGTAATATTTGCCGAAAGTATTCACCGCAAAAAAACCTACTGTAAATATGCAGGAGGTTTTTACACTGAGAGAATGGTTTTATATTTTAAATCAGTGCAATTAATTGCCTTCATTTCATGATTATCTGAATAAAAACTGCATAAAAAAACTGGTGCCGAGGCACCAGTTTTTGGGTCTTTATATTGTTATACGGTTATAGCATCACTTTAAATTGCGGTTAAAGCGGTATTGAATGTTGCGCTTGGACGCATGACTGCACTGACTTTGTTTTGGTCGACTAGGTAATAACCACCGATATCGGCCGCTTTACCTTGTACAGCAGAAAGTTCAGCAATAATTTTTTGCTCATTTTCAGCCAAAGTTTTCGCTAAGTTTGCAAATTTAGCTTTTAATTCAGCATCTTCATCTTGAGCTGCCAAGGCTTCTGCCCAATACAATGAAAGATAGAAATGGCTACCGCGGTTATCCAATTCACCCGTACGACGTGATGGTGATTTGTTATTATCGAGCAATTTACCTGTCGCTTGATCTAAGGTTTTTGCCAATAATTTTGCGCGGTTATTGTTTTCTTTAATACCAAGTTCTTCGAGTGAAACCGCAAGTGCTAAGAATTCACCCAGTGAATCCCAACGTAAGTGGTTTTCTTCGACCAATTGCTGTACGTGTTTTGGCGCAGAACCACCAGCACCAGTTTCGTACATGCCACCACCCGCCATTAATGGCACGATAGAAAGCATTTTTGCAGAAGTACCAAGTTCCATAATTGGGAATAAGTCTGTGAGATAGTCACGTAAAATATTACCTGTTACAGAGATGGTATCTAAACCACGTGCTACACGCTCAAGGGTATAACGCATTGCACGTACTTGAGACATGATTTGAATATCTAGACCGTCGGTATCGTGGTCTTGCAGATATTTTTGAACTTTTTTAATCAGTTCATTTTCATGTGGACGGTATGGGTCTAACCAGAAAATAGCTGGCATACCAGAGTTACGAGCACGGGTTACAGCCAATTTAACCCAATCACGGATGGGTGCATCTTTGACTTGGCACATACGCCAGATGTCGCCTTCTTCCACAGTTTGAGACATGAGTACTTCACCTGTCTCAATATCAGTGATATTGGCCACACCCGCTTCAGGGATTTCAAACGTCTTATCGTGAGAACCGTATTCTTCAGCTTTTTGCGCCATCAAACCAACGTTCGGTACTGTACCCATGGTTCGAGGATCAAAATTACCATTCCATTTACAGAAATTGATCATTTCTTGATAGATACGCGCAAAAGTAGATTCTGGCATTACGGCTTTACAGTCGTACTGTTTACCGTCAGCACCCCACATTTTACCACCGCCACGAATCATAGCGGGCATAGATGCATCGACAATAATATCGTTAGGTGAATGGAAGTTGGTAATGCCTTTGGCAGAATCCACCATGGCTAAAGCAGGGCGGTGTTCTTGGCATGCATGTAGATCACGAATGATTTCATCACGTTGTGATTCAGGTAAGGTTGCGATCTTTTCATATAAGACCGACATCCCGTTATTGACATTAATGCCGAGCTCATCAAATAACTTGCCATGTTTTTCGAAAGCATCTTTGTAGTAGATTTTAACGCAGTGACCAAATACGATTGGATGCGAAACTTTCATCATGGTCGCTTTAACGTGTAAAGAGAATAAGATGCCTGCTTCACGGCAATCATCAAGTTCCTGTTCATAGAATTCGCAGAGCGCTTTCTTACTCATGAACATTGAATCGATGATTTCGCCATCTAGTAAAGCAACTTTTTCTTTAAATACGATGCTATTACCACTGTTGCCAATCAATTCCATCTTGACGTTACGCGCACGATCAAGTGTTATTGATTTTTCACCGTGATAGAAATCGCCGTGATCCATATGAGAAACATGGGTTTGTGACCATTGTTTCCATTCATTCATTGAATGAGGATTTTTCTTGGCGAAGTTTTTGACAGCTGTTGGTGCACGGCGGTCAGAGTTTCCTTCACGTAAAACAGGGTTTACAGCAGAACCGAGACATTTGCCATAACGTGTCTTAATGGTTTTTTCTTGTTCTGTCGTTGGATTTTCAGGGTAATCAGGAATTGCATAGCCCTTAGATTGCAACTCTTTAATGCACGACATTAATTGAGAAACGGAAGCACTGATATTTGGGAGCTTGATAATATTGGTATCTGGATCCTGAGTAAGGCGTCCCAATGTTGCGAGATTATTTGATACCTTTTGTTCGTCGCTGAGATAGTCATTGAATTCAGCTAACACACGTGCGGCAACAGAGATGTCTGTTTTAACGATGTCGACATCTGCCGTTTTTGTAAAGGTCTCAATAATCGGCAGTAGCGAATAGGTCGCCAACAGAGGTGCCTCATCGGTCAGTGTGTAAATGATTGTTGATTTTCCACCAGTCACATATAGCCCCTTGCGTTAGATTGAGTTTTTTAGGAACCAAAAATACAGTTCCTGCAAACCGATTTGCTTAAGTAAAATATAGAGAGTATCAGCCTACATCCTACCACAGTCAATGACATAACATTTAATATTGTCTTGACTGAAAATTGATATAGATCAGTATTTTTACCTGTACCAATACTCCTATCCAGAGGTCGTGTTGATGACAGCATGTTGCTTATATTGATGCAATATCACCGCTGTTTTCACAGACCAGTTGACCTCTATTCAACGAGGTCTTATGTGTGTAAATGCCATTTAGTCGGCGTTGGATCATTGATCTATGTGATTCAAAAAACAACGACACGTATCTAGCAGTTACGATAATGAACAGTCTACCATGAGCAAAAGACAAAAGATTTACAGGATTGATCGGATTGCTGTTGACATGATTCAATTGAGCAAAATACTGGCAAATTCCTCCAAAATAGCTTTAGAAATACGATGCGATACAGAGCTTAAATGACCTGCTGAGAGCGAGTTGTACTCGAAAAGTGTATCAAGCAGATATCGGACTTTAGCCTTCATTGTCCATGATGCTATGCCGTTCATCATGATAGCTTTCCTCTGTATGACCTTGTTTCCAATAAGGAACTGCGTACAAATTGCTTTTGTTGATCTGATATTGTGTTCTGAGTATGTTTCTTAAATTGACGACACGATTGTTTTCACCTGCTAAGGAGACAGAAATACTGAGCTTTTCCCAATCCAGTTGTGCTAAAGCCGCTGCAATTTGCGCTTCAATATCTTGTGCATTTTGCAGCCAATGAATTTTGATCCCCTGCGGATGCTGTAAATTTTGCTGATCATCCGCATGCTCGATTTCGATCCAGACTTCACCTTGAGCACCCTGATTAAGCTGTTCTAATGAGGCTGCAATCATTGGCAGTGCAGATAAATCACCAATAAAAATAAAGTAATCGGCTGCAGGATTAAATCGCGCAGGACCACCCGGTCCAGCTAAACCAAGGATGTCACCCTTTTGAGCACAGCTTGCCCAATGTGCTGCAATACCAAATGCTTCATGGCGGACAAAATCAACCACCAGCAATTGTTCAGACTGGTCAAAGTTTCGAACAGTATAGGTCCGTGTAATCGGTTTTTTACCATCAGGCCAAGTGACTTTGCCCAGCTCATTTTTATAGGGTAGCGCTGGTATGAGGTGTTGTTGTTCGGGGAAAAATAATTTGATATGTGCGCCACCAGTATGCGGTGGAAAACTTGAGAAATCATCACTTGAAAAATAAATGCGTTGCATATTGGGGGAAAGCTGTATGGAGGATTGCACCTGGATATGCCGTGGTAAAGTATTACTCGATTTAGCCATTATTTAATCTTCTATGCTTGGTCTGATATTTAAATAAAAACAGTATATTCAATTACTTTATCCTTTGGTGGCTGTTGTTGCAATATGGGTGATAATAAATTACATTTGCAAATGATAATTATTACTTAAAACGATATTTCTAATTTCAATGGTACGGATATGCAAGCAATCAATAGTATGCAAGAAATAAGCACATTACAGCCACTCACTAGAGCACAACAAAGTATGTATTTAGGTCATCATTACCACGGTAGTTTGCCTTTTCATACTGCAGAATGGTTGGTCATTGATGGACCATTGCTGCGAGAGATCTTCCATCAAGCGGTATTTTTAACATTCAAGGAAGCCAAGGCATTACATTGGCGAGTGGTTGAACAAGATGGTCAGTTTTATCGTAAAGATGATGTCGCTGTTCAGGCGGCAGGTTTTATTGATTTATCGCATTACAACGAACAAGAACTAAATAATTGGCTTGAACAACAGGTTGTACCCGCTTTTGATCCAATGATAGGGCATTTATATGACTATACTTTTGTGCATTTAGCTAAACAGCGCTACGGACTATTTTTTAGAGCCCATCATATGGCTTTAGATGGTTATGCTTATGGACTGCTAATTAGTCGTTTTATTGATTATTATCAATCTCTTAAAAATAATACTGCATTGCAGAATAAAGCTTTCGAGCATTATGATAAATATATTCCAGAAGAACAAAATTATATTCAATCGGCACAAGCAGAAGTTGATTTAAATTTTTGGAAACAAAATTATTCAGGTGCATTGGCGCCAAAGAAAAGACTGAAACGGCGTTTGAATGATCCATTTACTCAAGGTTATCGCTTTGAAGCGGTTATTCCATTGCCGCAACAGCAACAGTTAAATGCCTTGGCTGCTGAATTAAAATTACCCAGTGCATTGATTGTGATGGCTGTTTTTATGGGCTATATGGCATTACAGCAAAATGATCAACAGCTATGTTTTGGCATACCGGTGTTGGCGCGTTTAGGTACTTCGGCAATGCGTACCCCTTGTTTGACCATGAATATTTTGCCACTCAGGCTTGCTGCGCAAGGAACGGAAAACTTAACTGAAATTGTGCAGCTCTTGGCCGCTCGTTTTGCCGAAATGAGACCGCATCAAAAAAGTTATTTTGAACAGATACGTTTTGTATTGGATGACTTTGAACCTTTTAACAATATTTTATTTGGACCCGTGGTGAACTGGATTCCATTTCCGCTACCAGAGTTTTTTGAAGGATGCCACCTAAAGAAAACCACCATTTCTGCAGGACCGATTGAAGATTTTGATATGGCAATTACCAACAAAATGCTCAATGGTCAGGAGCGTTTATATTTAGCAATGGATGGGCATCCTGAGCTCTATTGTGTGGAAAGTTTGGCAGAATATTGGCATGATTTTATGCGCATGCTGAGCTTATGGTTAACTGAGCCCAGCACAATGCTGCAGGAATTTGAATTGAATAAAGCGCTGCCAGACTAACACTGGCGCTGCTTTAGCTCGGCTTACTCCGTATTCTCTAGTTGGTTTTTTAGCCTACACGCCTAAGGTTGCGCCGCCATCGACGACAAGTTCATGCATTGTGATGTGCTTGGCTTGGTCAGACAGTAAAAATAACACGGCATCGGCAATGTCTTCTGGCTCTGCAATTCTTTGCAACGGAATACCAGTACGATATTGCTCAAGATTACCTTGAATAATACTGGCAGGTGGTTGTGCGTCGGACCAAAGTTGACGTTGCATCTGGGTGAGGGTAGAGCCCGGTAATACTAAATTGCAGCGGATGCCATGTGGAGCCAATTCCAGCGCAAGATTTTTAAAATAATGGCTAACAACAGCTTTTGTTGTTGCATATAGTCCCATGCCTAATCTTGGAACCAATGCTGCATTGGAGCCGATACTGACAATTGTCCCGGCTTTATGCGCTAGCATTTGTTGTGCAACCCATTGGCTGAGCTGAGCGGGTCCAAGAAAGTTGGTGTCTAGATTATGCAACCATTGTTCACGGGTGCTGTCGAGTAAGCTGCCCATTTGCAAAATGCCCGCTGCATTGACCAGCCCATAGATTGGATAGTGTGCGAACTTTGCGTGTTTGAGTTTTTCGATTAACGCTGAGGTGTGCTGAATGTCGCCACTGATCGCTTCAAAATTGCTGCGTTTCGAGGCGTCTAGTTTTTGCATAATTTCCCATTCATCTGTCTCGGGATGAAGATCGATTCCGATCACCATGTGACCTTGTGCAAGTAGTTTTTCTGCGATGGCTGCACCAATGCCTTGTGCTGCACCCGTAATAATAAATAAGTGTGACATTTTTAAACCTTTATAGTTTAACGAAAAAATAGTTTAACAAAAATTAACGATAATCATTTTTATTTGAAAATAATAACCATTATAGTTTTACAGTTCAATGACTTTAGAATGACTTTAGATTGGTAATTTTAAGTTAAAAGAATTGTGCTTGATCACACCATCACTGATGGATATGAGAGAAAAATATGTTAGCAACAGAAATAGATGCATTCAAAAATGTCATCGGGATTAAAAGAGAAGAATTATTTGTCGAAAATCTAGCGGGCTTTGTATTTGCTTCACCAACGGGGATGATATCGAGTAAAAAAATTATCCAGAATATAGATTTTTGTAGAAATCAGGATTTAAATTTTTTACAGCAACAACAAACATGGTTAGATCAAGCGAAGCAGCAGCTACAAGATCAGATCAAAGCATGCTCAAATACAGAGTTGATTATTGTGGGGAGCTTAGCATTTGATACCCGTGATTTACCGGAGTTGTCTATTGCTGAAGCTAAAAATACTTATTTAGCCGATGCTGCCAAAGGCGAGCATAACAACGCTTTTCATCTCGGCAGTGTTGAAGCAAAACTACTGCCACAACATGCAGAATATGTTGGTGGCGTACAAAAATTAGTAGATCTCATGCAAAATACAGCATTAAAAAAAGCTGTATTAGCACGGGTGGTAGATTTAACAGTCACAGAGAAAATTAATATCCTGCAATTGTTTTATCGCCTATACCAAGCCAATCCTGAGGGATATACCTTTGCATATGCGCAAAACCCCACACATCATGGCTGGTTTATGGGGGCGAGTCCTGAACTGTTGGTGGCTAAACAAAATGCAAATGTTTTTAGCCAGCCCGTTGCAGGAACACTCATCCGAAGCGAAGATGCAACGGAAGATAAATTACAAGCCGAACGACTTTTAGCATCGAGCAAAGATCAAAGTGAACACCGTTTAGTGATTGAAAGTATTGCTGATTTGCTTACACCATTCTGTAAAGAACTGCATATTCCCAAAAAACCCTCCTTGATCAAAACGCAAACGCTATGGCATTTGGCGACATCAATCCAAGGCAAATTAAAAGATCCAGAACTGCATGTTTTTGATTTGGTTTCTGTTTTACACCCAACACCCGCCGTCTGTGGCGCGCCTGCGCAACTGGCAAGAGCCTTAATATCAGAGCTCGAACCTTTCCAGCGCAATCTATTTGCGGGCACCATGGGTTGGAGTGATGCATATGGCAATGGTGCTTGGTCGGTTAACGTTCGTTGTGGGCGTATACATGATCAGTTTGCACGGCTTTATGCCGGGGCAGGCATTGTTGAAGCATCCAAACCAGAACTGGAACTAGATGAAACAGCAGCAAAATTTAAAACCATGCTGAATGCCTTAGGTCTAAATACTGAACAATTGATTTTTACTGAATAATTGATTTTTACTGAATAATATAACAAGGGTTTTCCCATGTCAGATCATGCGTTAATGGATTCAAAACTGTGGGATGGTATTGTGCAATACCCAGCCGAATTCGTAGAGCAATACATTGCCAAGGGCTATTGGCTTGGACTGAGTATGAGTCATTTTTTAAATGATTGTGTACGCAAATATGCAGATCATTGCGCCATTATTTGTGGTGCTGAAAGTCTTCGTTACAGCGAATTAAAACAGAAAGTTGATCAGTTTGCTGTTTATTTAGCAAAAAAAGGGTATCAGGCTGGTGATAATCTTGTGATTCAACTGCCAAATATCACTGAATTTTTCATTGCATATTTCGCTTCTATTCATTTGGGTATGCGCCCGATTATGAGTTTACCTGCACATCGCCACGCTGAGCTGAGTCATTTTATTCAACAAACTGAGGCGAAACTTTATATCTGTGCGGATCATTATCTCGGTTTTGATTATCGGACACAGGCCAGAACCTGTCAGCAACGTTGCCCAAGTCTAAAACAAGTGATTGTAGTGGGTGACGATGCCGAAGAGTTTGATGCCTGGCCAGACACATCTTCATTTTCAAATCAGTATGTTGCCGAGCCAGCCATTAGCGCACGGCATGTTGCTTTTTTTCAACTCTCTGGTGGCAGTACTGGAACGCCGAAATTGATTCCCAGAACGCACGATGACTATTTATATAGTGTGCGTGCAAGTGCTGAAATCTGCCAGTTGGACGCAAAGAGCAAAATGTTGATGGTTTTACCCGTCGCCCATAATTTTAGTTTAAGTTCCGCAGGTTCATTGGGGCTATTTTATGCTGGAGGAACTTTAGTTCTCGCCAAAGATCCCTCACCCAATACCTGTTTTAACTTAATTGAAAAGTACCAAATTAGTCATGTTGCCTTGGTTCCAGCATTGGCCGCAAAGTGGCTTGCGACCGTGCAACAGGGGGCTCACAATATTTTTGCCGATTTGAAGCTTTTACAAGTCGGCGGTGCACGGTTGGCCGATGCTTTGGCACGGCAATTGATTGAAGAATATGGCTGTCGTTTACAACAAGTCTTTGGTATGGCTGAGGGGTTGGTGAATTACACCCGATATAACGATTCGATTGAAACCATCATTGCCACTCAAGGCAGCAGAATCAGCCCTGGTGACGAAATTAAGATAGTGGATGATGCAGATCAGGAGCTGGCAATTGGGCAAGTTGGACATTTATTAACACGTGGTCCATATACTATTCGGGGCTATTTTAAAGCTGATGCGCATAACAGCAAAGCATTTACCAAGGATGGGTTCTATCGAACGGGTGATCTGGTACGCATGACCGCAGATGGAAATATCATTGTCGAAGGTCGCAGTAAAGATCAGATCAATCGTGGCGGAGAAAAAATAGCCACCGAGGAGGTAGAACAAGTCCTGAACCAACATCCTCAGGTGATTCAATCTGCATTAGTGTCAATGCCAGATGAGATGCTCGGTGAAAAAAGCTGTGCTTTTATTCAATGGCGCAAAAGTAATGAAGACCCAAGTCTGACCCGACTGAGCATGCAGCTTCGTCAATATGTCAAAAATGCCGGTTTAGCGACTTTTAAAATACCTGATTATATTGAGCTTGTTGATGATATGCCTTATACGGCTTTGGGTAAGATCGATAAGAAAACATTAAGACAACGTCTAGTGACCAAACATTAAATTCATCTCTCATGGGGTAAAAAATGACCATTCCTCGTATAGCCAGCTATCCGATGCCACAAGCCGATAGCTTTCCAGTGAATACCGTAAACTGGCAGCTTGATAGCGCTAGAGCAGTATTACTCATTCATGATATGCAACAATATTTCCTAGATTTTTATGATCAAAGCCAAGCACCGATTCCTACGTTATTGCAAAATTGTCGAAAGTTAATAGATTTTTGTCATGCTGTAGGCATTCCGGTGTATTACACTGCGCAACCTGGTGATCAAAGCCCAGAACATCGCCAACTATTGACTGATTTTTGGGGGGCGGGCTTAGCGGCTGATGAAAAATTAGTTCGCATTATTCCGGCACTGGCACCAAGCAATCAAGATGTTTTATTGGGCAAATGGCGATATAGCGCCTTTAAAAAAAGTGACTTTGAACAACAGATAAAAAGCAATCATCGTGATCAGTTATTGATTTGTGGTGTATATGCTCATATAGGCTGCTTACTGACAGCTGCTGAAGCTTTTATGTTAGATATCCAAGCATTTTTAGTCGGTGATGCACTTGCAGATTTTAGTTTGGATGAACACCACATGGCATTGAATTATGCTGCGAAGCGTTGTGCCAAAGTGGTCGATACTATTGCTGTGATTGAAAATAGCCATGCCAGAGAGTCAATATGAAAACTAAACCATTGGATATCGCGCAAATACGTCAAACAGTTGCAACGCAACTGAATATCGATGTCGAAGAAATTCAAAATGATGATGATTTGTTTATGTTGGGTTTGGACTCCGTGAGTTTAATGACCTTGGTTAGTGTATGGCGTGAGCTTGGGATCAATATTGAATTTCAAGATTTGGCTGAAGCAGCAACCATACAAGATTGGTCACAAAGATTAAATCGATAATCTATACCGCCAGAATTGATGAGCGCATGAGATGAGCTTGTTGGATTGAGGCTTTCTCTTCAGCGCTGCGCTTATCTGAACAGATCTTTGTCTATCATTAGATTTAAAAGTGTGGATCTCTATGAACTTAGAACATTACTACTCATCACAACAATGGGAAAAAATTCAGAATTTTTCTGCATCAAAAACCAGCCCTTTTTTAGTGGTCGATTTGGATCGTATCCAGTTTAAATATGATGAGTTAACACGATGTTTTCCAACTGCAAAAATTTTTTATGCAGTAAAAGCCAATCCGGGTGTTGAAGTTATTCAAAGACTAAAAGACATTGGTTCCAATTTTGATGTTGCGTCGGTTTATGAATTAGACCGTGTGATTGCAAGTGGTATTGCACCAGCACGTATTTCCTTTGGGAACACCATTAAAAAAGCAGTTGATGTGAAATATGCATATGCGCAGGGGGTACGTCTCTTTGTGACAGATGCACATGCGGATCTTGAACAAATTGCAGCCTTTGCTCCAGGTTCAAGGGTATTTGTGCGTGTATTAGTCGATTCTGGTGACACCGCAGAATGGCCATTATCCAGAAAATTTGGTTGCGATACCGACATGGCGGTGCAATTGATGGTGAAGGCGCAGCAATTAGGTTTAAAGCCTTATGGCGTTTCCTTCCATGTTGGCAGTCAGCAAAAAGATGTGACGGTGTGGCGTACCGCAATTGATACGGTTAAAACGGTTTTTGAACGTTTAGAAAATCAATATCAGATTAAACTTGAATTAATGAATATGGGGGGAGGTTTTCCTGCGCATTATTTATCAGACATTGACAGTATTCAAGCCTATGCGGATCAAATAAAAATGTACATCCAGCAAAATTTTAAGCGTGAAATTACGCTATTTTTAGAACCTGGTCGGTCATTGGTTGGTGATGCCGGTGTGATTGTTTCAGAGATTGTATTAATTGCCAATAAGTCAGAAAAAGATGCTAAGCGCTGGGTTTATACAGATGTTGGCGTATTTAATGGTCTGATTGAAACTTTAGGAGAAACAACTAAATACCCAATTTATACCCCGAAAATGCAATCACAGGCTGAACAGTCTAAAGTTATTTTGGCGGGTCCAACCTGTGATTCGACAGATATTATGTATGAGCAATCGCCCTATCAATTACCGAGTAACTTGGCAATAGGTGATCGTTTATATTGGTTAAGCACGGGGGCGTATACAACGTCTTATGCATCGGTTGAATTTAATGGTTACCCGCCACTCAGAACGTTTTATTTAGATTGAACCGGTTATTTAAACTGAAGCAGTTATTTAGATTGAACCGGTTATTTAAATTGAAGCGGTCATTTAGATTGAACTGATTATTTAAACTGAAGCTGAATAGCCACGCGATTTAGCGTGAACCAATTGTTTAAACTGAAGCAGTCATTTAGAGTCAACCGGTTGTTTAGAGTAATGCAGATTGATTAGTCTTTAAATACCGATGCAACTGTGCAGGTTAGCATTTTAAAGCAACGATTAAGGCATTGTCGTTGGATGCTCAGCATGTTGTTGTGGCGTAGTATCAGATGCTTTGCTTTCTATTTTAATGCTTAACGTATCATCTGGATTGTGACTATGAGCGATTGTCTCTTGCGCCTGATGATGCTCACTTGGACGATTGCTTTTCTCTACAGGATGTTGCGCGCTTGTTTCAGCTACAGGGGGGATTGGAGCGGACGTGGTTTTTGATGGTGTGACAGTGTGACTTGGTGGGTTTGTGCTTGACTTAGCTGTAGCTGTGGGAGATTGACTTGAGCTGTTTTTTGGTTGAGGTTGTTTCAACCATGAATAACTCACAGCTGCCAATAGCATAATAATCACAATCCCCCATTTGATACGGGTAGTATTACGCTGAGCATATTGCGGTGAGTTGGGTACACCATGTGTGAGTACAGAACTGGTATACATGGGAATAGATACGAATTCTCGCCCACAATTTTGGCATTCAAAGGCATTGGGTGTTGGATTGGGATATTTTTCAGGTTGGCTGATCATCGATCTAACTTGCGGGCTACTACAATAAGGACATCTAACGCGATCACCTTCTCGATGTGTTGTAGATTTTAGCGGCATTGAATGATTAAACTCCGTCATTTATCACATTTTGTTGTAAGGTTTATCATAGCAGAATGAATATTTAAAACATGGATTATTGCGGGAAATAGGCTTGTTGTTGGTAGATGATCCGATTAGGCATTTGCTTTATATGACCCGTCAATAACATTGTCATGATGAAACAATTGAGGTACATGCAAATTAAAGCAAAAGCAGATGTAAATAAAACGCTCTAGCTTTCGATCAGAGCTGTTAATCAGGGCAGTTAAATTGTAGAGACTATTTTCTCAATCGGGTGTAAATTGAAGGATTTGAAATTGAACAGCGGAGTACTACGTGGAGCTGCAGACTTTAGAAGACAAATATAACAGCTTTTTGAACAGCAAAGCCTATCAACAGAGTGGTATAAATCCTCAATACTTTAAAAGAAATGCTGATTTATCTAGATTGGCCATTATTGCTGATCATATGGTCTGTAATATATTATTTTTTAAAAATTATTTTCAATTAGCACAGCCTGATCATACGCAGATGGCGAGCAATTATGTCATTCTGGTGAATGATATTGAAGTAACGCTGAATATCAATAAGGCTCCCGATTTTCGGGATAAAGATGAATACCTGAAATGGCTTCATTCACAGATTAATATACACGGATGAATATAAGCATTAACCAGATAAGGGTTAAGGGCAGTTTTTATACGCTGATCGCTCAACTGGATAATGCAGGCTCTTCTAAACTGTAGGTTGATACTCGATAGTTTTTGTTGATCTATGAAACGATTGCTGATGTATGAAATGATAGCGGGAAATTCAGGTTATTATGGGTAAACATGTTTAAGGGGTAGCTAGATTGTGGTCACTAAAGTAAGTATGGTCAATAAAGTAGTTGCATTAAATACATTAATCGCGGTGAATAAAGTCATTGTCGTCGCGGCTATGCTTTATTCGAGCAGTATATTGGCTGCAATTGGTATTCCTGAAGATGGCAAGAAAATGACGATAACAGGTGTGGTGACTGAAGCCATTGCAACAGCACCGGATGTAGAACCGAGTTTTAAAGCGCATTATCTTCAACTTGATGAACCTATGGTATTTGAGGACGAAGGGGCTTGTGGCGAAATTACACAGCACAGAATCGCACTCAATGGGTTTAATCTGAGCTCATATCAAGCGAAAAGAGTAAGTGTTGAAGGCACTGTGTTTTGCCAACAGGAATATACAGGGCAATATCATTTACAAGATATAAAAATTAAGCTTCTGAAATAATCATGTTGGCAGCCTTGGCTCAATATATTGCGGCGTGAAAATACGCTTGTTATTGCACATCAGACCAAGGATGTCACTTGGGTTGTTTAGATATAAAGAATAGTTCAACAAATCCTAAAAAAATAATCGACATAATATATAAATTTGAACTCATTTCTAATCCAATTTTTTGGATGATCAATCCGATTAGAATGGCTGGAATACTAAATGCGAGGTAACTTTCTATATAAAATGCCGACATTAATGCCGCACGTTCATCTGGTAAAGCCAAAGGTGCAACAAATCGGATAGCGCCCATAAAACTCGTTCCAAAGCCAAAGCCAGCAATCAAGGCAGCTAAAAATAAAACAACAATATTGGTCCAGTGTATAGCAAAAAGAAGGCTAATATTACCCACAATTAAGCTGATTGTTCCTAATTTTAAAATGAAAATAGATGTATATTTACGGAGCAGGAGTATTCCAAGAGCACCAGATAATGTCATGATGCTAAAGGAAATCCCATTCAGCCAAGCGGAATGAATATCAAATGTTTGTTTTAATAATGAGGGCATGAGCGATAAAAAGAATCCGCTTAGCATCCATAATGCGATATTAATCGGACTTATACTCATCAATGCAAATTGAGCGCTTGCTGGTATGGCTATTTTAGGCTTGAATGAAGCGAAAATCCCAGATTTTTTTATCGTGGATTCTGCTGTGAAGCAGCTTAGAAAAAACTCGATGATATAAACTACAATAAAGATAACAAAAATATGTTTTAAGGGAAGATTGGAATATTGCAGGACTAAACATACTAAAATAACCTGAGTTCGACATAAAAAAAGTAGAAAAAAAGCCTTAATGTTTGTAACTTATTGGTTCTTAAGACAAAAGTTAAAACACAAGGCTTTTCTATGGATCATATTACTGAATTATTCTGTAAAGTGGATGATTTTTGCAAAATATTTAACGAATCTCTAGAGAAAGCTCTTATTCCTGAGCAAAATAAGCCAGTTCAAAAGTCAGCTTTAAGTTTATCTGAGATCATGACAATTGTTATCTTATTTCACCAATCAGGTTTTAGATTCTTTAAATATTTTTACTGCCACATGGTCATCCCTTTTTGGAAATCAGCATTTCCTAAGCTGCTGAGCTAGAATCGTTTTATTGAAATCATGCCACGTTGTTTACAAGCTTTGAGTAGCTTTTTTCATCAGGTTAAAGGAACTGATACAGGAATTAGTATTATTGATTCAACCAAACTTGTAGTTTGTCATAATCTTAGAATTAAAAGAAACCGCGTATTTAAAGGCTTAGCGAATCGTGGAAAAAGTAGTACTGGGTGGTTCTATGGTTTTAAATTACACATGGTTATCAATAACTTAGGTGAATTATTAATATTAAAGTAACATCAGGGAATATCCATGATATTGCTGTACTAGAGTCTTTAACCAAAGAATTAAAAGGCATTTTATTAGGAGATAAAGGCTATTTAAGCAAAGCTAAGACAGAGGCTTTAGCAGCAAGAGGATTAAAAATATTGACTCCATCACGTAAGAATATGAAAAACAAGCCACTCCGAACTGAAGAAGAAAAACAATTGCTTGGCAGAAGAGGATTAATAGAAACGGTGAATGATCAGTTAAAAAACTTACATCAACTTGACCATTCGCGTCATCGTTCTGTGAATAATTTCATGGTAAATATTATGGCTGCTGTAGTGGCTTATTGTTTAAATCCGAATAAGCCAACTTTCAAAAATATGCTGAAAGGTTGAACGTTTTTCATCGAACTCAGGTTAAAATAGCACCTGCAGTCATGCCTAACATTGGGGCAATGCTGTTAATTAAAGCGCCCCTGGTTTGGCTTAAATCTAGCAGTGCAGCGCCAATAGACGATACCGCAAGTGCACCAGCGATGCCTTGTATTGCTCTAGCGATAAATAGCATAGAAATATTTGTTGAGAACAGAAAAAATCCCATCGATAAAATCTGTAAGAAGATCGCGATTAAAATTGCTGGGCGACGACCAATGAAGTCAGATAATGATCCTATGATTAATAAGCTGAGAAGGAGTGAAAATGCATAGGTGGCAAAGATTAAGGTGAGTATAGCGGGGGAAAAGTGCCAAAGTTGCTGATAGATTTGGTATAACGGCGCTGGTGCACTCGCCGCTGCCATAAACGACATCATTGTGGTGGTCTGTAAGATCAGGGTGTGTTTTCTATTGAGCTGAAATATTGGATAAATAGTCGGTTGATTTGAGCCGCTCATGGAATTTTGATTCATTAAAAGCTAATATTTAGCTTTTATAACATTTTTTAAGTTGTTAACGCAATTTATTTGCTTTAGCTGTAGTTTATTTGGTTTGTTAAATTTCTAGGTAACTTAGGTAACATTGTCATATGTCAAAAGTGGTCACAGGATTACGCCCCGGTGGACGAAGCGCACGAATACAAGAGGCAGTTCACCAAGCTGTTTTAGCGTTACAGCATGAGGTCGATGCAGCACAATTGAATGTGCCAGCTATTGCCAAAAAAGCAGGAGTCACACCATCTACGATTTATAGACGTTGGGGGAGTCTCTCGGCACTTTTAGCAGATGTTGCTTTAGCTAAGCTGCAACCCGATGCTTTGCCTCAAGATTATGGTTCTTTTAAAGCTGATTTATATGCTTGGGTCGAGCAGTATTTTGAAGAATATACATCGTGTATCGGCTTGAGTTTATTGACCGATATTGCATCTGATCCTGATCATAGAGAGGAGTGTTATAGCCTGGTCAATCAGCAATTAAATGTCATTCGAGATCGGGCAATACAAAGAAAGGAAAGTTATATTGAAAATAGCATTATTATTGAGATGATCGTATCTCCAATTATTTATATGATTTTATTTTCAAAACATGATCTAGATATTGCATATGTGCATAAACTTTTAGAGAGGCTATGTAAATATCAAGGATTATTGACCACTACAGAACGATAACAACATAAGCATCGGGTGAATGCGTGCACCCGATGCTTAGTATTTCAGTTACGATGATGAGAAGGGTGATTTTCAAAACGGCGTTGATAGCCATACATGCCGAGGATGGCTATTATGCAAACAGGAACAATATAGTACATCGCACCAATTGGACTATAGAGGCTGAGCCATTGAATGATGGGGAGCGTTAAACCGCCAGCAATGGCATAAGCCAAATTATATGAAAAAGAAATTCCGGTAAACCGAATTTCTGCTGGAAACATTTTAACCAGAACATAAGCTACTGTGCCGACACTACCAGAGCATAAGCCCAAAAGCATATAGAGTATAAATAAGGTGCTCTGTTCACTATGATTGAGGTTTAAATAAAATAGAATACTACTGGCAATAACACAAAGTGCGCCCAGTATTAAGGTTTTGCTAGCACCAAAACGATCCGCCGCAAGCCCCGCCAAAATACAACCCAGCATCTGCATCAATATTGCCAGACTTTGCATCGTAAAAGCTTCAGCTCGATGGATGCCAAACTTCATGAATAAATTGGGCATTGCCAAGATAATCACAACGACACAGGCTGTTAAAAACCATGTTAAGAGCATGCCAATGGCAACCGCCGTTTTATGCTGTTGTAGTACTTGTGCAATAGGGAGGCTTTTGGCCAGACTTTGCTTGGCTTGCATTGCTTG
The DNA here is from genome assembly GCF_001704115.1 of Acinetobacter larvae. NCBI lineage: Bacteria > Pseudomonadati > Pseudomonadota > Gammaproteobacteria > Moraxellales > Moraxellaceae > Acinetobacter > Acinetobacter larvae. The sequence continues at coordinate 2,399,950 of NZ_CP016895.1, read as the reverse complement.
GAAAATAGGTGTTTCTTTTAAATAACGGCGTAAATACATGGCAATTAAACCAAATATACCACCCACAATAAATGCGATGCGCCATGCCCAATCTTGAATTTGTATTTCACTAAACTGTTTGGAAATTAATAAAGACATTAATGCGCCAAGCAATATGCCCAAGGATAATCCTGCTGTCAGTAAACCATTGGCGAGACCAACCCGACGCGCTGGTACATGTTCTGATACAAAGGTCCATGCCGCAGGAATTTCCCCACCAATTGCAATTCCCTGAATAATACGCATGAGTAATAAGAGTAACGGGGCAAAATAACCGATTTGTGAAAAATTAGGTAATAGCCCGATGATTAATGTGGGCAATGCCATCAATAAAATAGATAGGCTAAATAATTTTTTGCGACCGAATAAATCACCAAAATGTGCCATGACGACACCACCCAAGGGTCTAAAAAAATAACCGGCTGCAAAGATTCCGTAGGCATTGAGTAAGGCCCAAAAAGGGCTTAGGCTGCTGGGGAAAAATTGTTCAGCAATGATCTGCGCATAAAAAACGTAAATCACAAAATCATAAAATTCCAGCGCACCGCCTAAGGAGGAAAGCGCCAAAGTTCGACGATCATGGGGCGTTAAGGCTGTGGTGTCTGGTACAGCAGAATGTTCGGTCATGAAATTGTGATAAAAGCTAGCGTTGTCATCATGTTACTTGATGCTTGAAAGTAAAGTAAATAAATTGTCGACTAAGGCGGTATATCTCCCAAACTTTAGTTTTAGTTTTAGTTTTAGTTTTAGTTTTAGTTTTAGTAAAGCTTCGCTTCCTTAGCTGGGGAATGTTAAGCTTATTGGTTGTTGGGCGTATATAAATCGGCATTGTACAATCTTGCTAGGGCGATGACGTGGTGTATCCGTCATATTGAGTGATACGCGAATGCTCCTCCAAAATAATCGAATTTTTCTGTTTATTTTCCATATATTGTTCATCATATTGTGATGGTAATTGAGCATAATATGCGAAAAGCTACGCCTGATTGGCTCATAGGCGTGTTGGAATAATTGATAATGTCAAAAAACTTGTGACAAATATGAGGCATATATGTCGGTTAAATTAATCGCAGTCGATATGGATAGTACTTTCTTAAGGACGGATAAAAGCTACGATAAAACACGTTTTTTACAGCAGTATGCCGCATTAAAACAACGTGGGATTTATTTTGTTGCTGCCAGTGGTAATCCACTTTATACCTTACAATATTATTTCCCTGAGATTGCCGATGAAATTGCTTATGTTGCTGAAAATGGCGTTTACGTGGTCGATGGCCAACAAGAATTAAATTTCAGTCATTTTGATAGCGAGCTTCTGCGGCTGATTTTAAATGATTTATATCCGGATTTTGCCGCATGTATGGTGCTGTGTGGCAAGCAACAAGCATTGATCTCAACTGCAGTAGCAGAACAGAGTTTAGCGAAGTTATCGATCTATTATAAAAACCTACAACGCTGTGAAGATGTATTGGCATTGCAGCAACCGATTTGTAAAATTACATTGAATACTAAAGCAGAACACGAAGCTGCTGTCTTGGCGCAACTGGCAGAAAAAAGCTATGTGCAACAGCATTTGGTTCATGTGGTATCGAGTGGCTTTGGTTTTATCGACTTGATTTTACCCAACAAGCACAAAGCCTATGGTCTGCGTTTTTTACAACAGAAGTGGGCAATTGATAGCGCGAATGTATTGGCAATTGGCGATAATTATAATGATTTGCAAATGGTACAACAGGCAGGTTATGGCTTTGCCATGGACAATGCGGTAGATGCCTTAAAGCAAGTGGCTAAATATCATGCGCCAAGCAATGATGAGGATGGTGTCTTGGCAGTGATTGATTGGGTATTGGCTGCTGCTAAGCCCTGGCCCTTAGCCACAACAGCCGAATCCTATTGAGGTATTGATGTTATTGCATTCTAAGTCACTATAAATGATATATTTTTAGTGACGTTTATCGGGGTGTTGCTGTGTTTTATGCCAACGTTGATCATACTGTGGACGCGGTGGTCGTTGCACGGCTTGTTGATGGTGGTCATGTCGATAGTAGTCATGTCGATAGTGCGGTGCTTTGGGATGATGTCGTACCGCAGGTGGTGGTGTTTTATGACGTGGCACATGCTGATAATGGCTCGGATGACTTTGATGTGGGCGGTCATCATAACGTGGCTGCGAGTGTGCATCGGGTGCCACCACACAGCCTGTTAATGCAGTGCTTAGGGTAGCCAATAACATTAATTTTTTCATTATCGTCGTACTCAAAAAAGATAATGCTGTTAGCTTAATGCAAGGCTGCATAGATTTATGGCATGCGTTGTTGTGAAATACTATCGAACTGTAGTCAGCCAGTAAGTGCGATGGGCAAATGTGAATCGATTATAATCAAGCGCTGTGCTTATAAGCTGATGATTCTCTAATGCTGATCTGACTGATGCTTATCAAGTTGAAAAACTATTGAATTTTTACATTTTTACCGGCTTGCCAGCATAAAAATAATTCTGCAACTAAAATAGCACTTAAGAGTAAAATCTGTTGATTCCAATCGATACCGCGTTGATAAAAATAAGCAATCCACAAGGGACCAATCGCAGCCATAAAGTAGCCTAGCATTTGTGCCATCACGGCCAATTTAACCGCAGTTTCGATATTGCCACTTTTGGCAATAAACAGATAAACACATAAGGCCGGTGCAGCACCTTGGGCAAAGCCTAAGCAACATGCCCAAAATACTTTGTGCGCAACAGCTCCGAATTGCACACCCAGCGTTCCCATTAGCGACAAGATAATAATCAAGACAATGAGACCACGATGATCGCGATAACGTGCTGCCCAAAGTGGAATACTAAAGCTTGCAAGCATGAGGCTGAGTTGAGACAGAGAGAAAATAAAACTAGCTTGCGCCTGATCAATCTGTTGTGCCATGAGCAGTGTTGGTAACCAAGGCAAAAATACATATAGATTTAAGGTTTGTAAGCCAAAAAACAAAGTAATCGACCACGCCATCCAGTTGCTATATACGCTTTTGGTCGATGATTGAGCTGCTGGGTGTGCAGCTGGTGGTGCTGTGGGCGAGCTGTCAGGGACGCGGCGTTGTGATAACTGTGGTAACCAAAAGATTAAAGCGACAAATGCTGGAAGCGCAGCACAGGCTAAGGTGATAAACGCGGCATCACGATCTGACCCAAAGACTTGAAATAAAGGAAAGCTCATACTGGCGCCGAGTACCGCACCTACCCCTAACATGAGTGCATAAATGCCCATCACCAAGCCGATGGATTGTGGCGGAAAACGTTTTTTGGCCAGTGCTGGCATGATGACATTCATGACAGCGATACCCGTGCTGCCCAAGATTGTACCCAGTATTAAACCGGTCTCACCAAAATAACGTACGGCACAACCAAGACTTAATAAGATTAATGCCCAGAATAAACTTTTTTCTTCGCCCAATTTTTGTCGAAACACTATGCCTAAATAACAACATCCTCCCAATAAGAATAAGGGCAGTGTAGTGACCAAGAGCGTGCTTCTAAAACTTAATTCAAGATTCTGTAATAAGGGTCCAACTGTGGCAAAAATTAATCGCAAATTTAAAGCAATCAGGATAAAACCGATCCATAATAATACATTCGAGAATTTAGATGGTCTGGTCTGAGGCGAGAGGCTTGTTGGTGTGGCTATTCTGACTGTGGTCGATGAAGCTGCGGTCGATGAAGCGATATGTTGTGTCTCTGACATGAAAAACTCCCAAGAATCATTGTTTTTGCATAATCAGGAGATATCGCTAGCATGGGCATGTTGAACACAAAATAAACAGCGCTGGTGCTGTATATATGCAGCTTATATATGATTTAGAATACGGTCTCTGTAAGTCAAATCATGCAAGTACACGATATACCCTGAACATGTCATCTGACTATACAAAGTGTATTGAAGAGGTTTTGTTCTAAGAATAACGAAATCGGTATTAAGATTGATGAATTCGGTTGTTTCACCAAGGACATTAAACATGAATAATGCGTGCATAACTGCGCAGGCTATGCTATGGGTAAATCATCAACAAGTGAGATAAAACAGTGCTGACAGATAAAACCCAAGTCAAAGTCAGCCGAATACTGAGCGAATTTGAGCATGAAAGTATTTGATAGTCATTCTATTCGGGCAAAGTTACAGCACTTAAAGATGCAACGTGACTCCGTCCCAGATCATTTTGGGCAGGGTTATACGGATAGCATACAGATAGAATCTGGTTTAAGTTTGGCATATACCGATTATATGGCCACGCAGCATATTGTGGAGCATAGTGATTTAGATTTAGCTGTACCGCAATTAAGCATTACTTTTGCCTTACAGGGCTATTCTTATTATCTTGCGCATGCTGGAGAAGAATTTCAGTTTCGTGCCGGTTCTACCATGGTCACGGCATTACATCAAGTACGTGCAGAGCGGCATTATTTTGCCAAGCAAGCAGTTAGACAATTACGGTTATTGTTGAGCCCAGCGTTTTTAGCACAATACCATTTTCAAGATTTACAGCAACAACTAGAACAAACCCGTTCAGCACAACAATGGGCATTGCAGCGTACAACGCCGCAAATGCTGCATCTAGCAGAACATATTATTGCCTTAAGCCATGCTGATGCCAGTCATTTGGATTTTAAAATCGCAGCACTTTCTTTGGTGGCATCGCAGTTTAAACAATTACAACGCCCCGATCAGCCTGCCTTTAAAATCAGCAGTGCCGATGAAGAAAAACTATATGCTGCCTTGGAAATGATGCAGCGTGATTATGCTCAGCCTTTGGGTTTGGATTATTTATGTTTAAGTGTGGCTATGAACCGCTTTAAGTTTAAACAAGCTTTTAAAGCGCTCTTTAACATTACACCACACCAAAAATTGATTCAAATCCGCATGCAACAAGCACGTCAACGCCTAGCAGCGGGGGAGCATGTTTCTGTGGTTGCCTATGGTGTTGGCTATAAGCATGTTTCCAATTTTAGTGCGGCTTTTTTACAGTATTATGGCTATCGCCCTAAAGCATTATTTCATGATGATCACAGGGAATAGCTCAGACATTATAAACAGCAGGACTTTAAACTACACCTATAGCCATATACCTATAGCAATACCGCTATATAAAAGATCTATAGCGATATTGCAAAGAAGAACAACTTATTCGCGTTATTGGCGCGACGGTATTACCATGGCATTTCACCAGTATTGACTTTAGAGCTGAGCTCTAACGAACTCTCTTCAGCAAGTGTTGGATATTGAGTTTTCATCTCAGCAATCACTTCGCCAGAGGCTTTATGTTGTTTTAACGCTTTTTCAAAATCTTTGAGATATTGCGCGGTAAATTGTACGGCTTCAGTTTGTTTTGGCATGTCACCAATATAATGTCCAGGGATTACCGTAGTTGCACCTAAAGATTGGATTTGTTGCAAGGTGCGTTGCCAATCTTGGCGTTGTTTTGCTGTTTGTGCATCGGCGGTCCAGACATGAATACCTGAACTAATACCAACGCCTCCTAATACTGTACGGGTACTCGGTACCCATAAATACGCTGCATAAGATTGAGGGGCTTTGAGTTGAATTTTATGTCCTTCCAATTCAAAGTTTTTAGTTTTGCTGATGGTCGGTACATAGAGCTGTTGTGGTGCTGCATCTTTTAAAATCGGCCCCCAATAAGCCAATTTGGCGTCTTTGGTTTTCTCAATATGCGCAACAACTTGTTCTGAAGCAAGAATAGGCGTGTTTGGAAATGCTTTGACAATCGGCTCTAAACCAAAATAAAAATCTGGATCGCCAGCGCTAATGACAATGTATTTTAAGTTTTTACCGCTATCCTTAATCAGTTGTACCAACTGTTCAGCATCTTTGGTACTAAATTGCGCATCGACCAATACCGCATCTTTATCGCCCACAATCAGGGTAGAGCTGACCGGAAAGATGGCCTGTTGTTGAGGATTATAGGTTTTATAACTCAATGTACCTGCAAACAGTTGTGAGCTGAATAAAGCGGTGCTGATGGCGATGGTTTTTAGCAGTGTATTCATAATCATGGTTCCTATTTTTGCTGTTCGATGTTCGATGTATTGTGTGTGGGGTCTTGGCAATATTATTGGGTTTGAATCAGTGCGGCAAAATCTGCTGTACGATGATAATAATCTGCGACAGCAATATTTTGGTAGCCAGCACTGCTTTCTAATACTGCAGTGGGATAACCCTGCCCGCCGACTTGATGGAGTAGAGCGTGCGCATGGTTAAACTCCAGATTCACATCATCGGCTGTAACTGCTGCAATAGTTTGTTGCCATTGCGCAGCATGCATATTGGCAGTGGGCAAGAGTTTATATAGGGTTTCCAGCTGATTAATATTCTTGCCATACTGATAATAAGCCACTTGTAATTGTGTTAAGTAGGAAATAAGTAATTGATCATTCCCACTTTTTTTGAGTGCAACCAAAGCTTGAATGGCTGGGAGTGAATTGAGCACCAAGCTTGGATCTTGTAAACGTTTTAGATAATCCTCACCAAATTGCGCCCCTGTGCGCTGATGAATCTGGTGATCAAATTGTGTAATGCGTGCTCTTAATTCGCCATCCATTGCTTGGCAACGATCACCGATAAACAGACCACCAAAATGTAACTGCTGTGGGCAAAGCTGTTTTTGCTCAATCTGTTGGATCAGTGGCAATGCAGCATAGCTCCAGCCACAAATTGGATCGACGATCCAGTGTAAGGTCTTTATTGACATAGCTGATCTCGTTTTAACAGGGCATGCATAGCACATCATCTGCGATAGCATGCCTTAAATATTGGATTGCAGACTATGCTAATCTACTTACTAATTATTAGTAAGTACTTACCTAAAAGTAAGTATCAAGTTTTTTAAAAAAACTGTATTGTTCATGTAAATTTTTAAGGGTATTTACCTGAAAGATTTGTGGCGAATCGGCATGAGATGTCATGTGTTTTGTGATGTCAGTAAACGATAACGCGCATTAGTCTGTTCGATGCGAGATCGCGTGATTTGCGACAGAGTGCGCTTGTTCTGCTTTTCGTATACAGTACAAACCCAAGATGCTGCCTAGTGCCAGCAGTTGCAGAATATGGTTGAAAGGTAGGTAGCGTAATAATTGTGCGCTTCCCAATGCACCAAGACCAATACTGGCATTAAAAATTGCCACATAAATTGCAACGGCACCTTGCGCATGTTGTTGCGCAGTTTTAATAACATAGCTTTGCAAGGCGATAAATAAAATCGCGGCTGCACCGCCCCACAGACAGAGTAGTGCAATCGTAAAATATAGATTGAGCTGTGTCATAAAGTAGCCCAATGCTAATAAACTCAGCATAAAACCAAACATGATGCCTTTTAAAATGTTGATCAGAGCATGGTCTAAATATTTCGCAGCAATGATATTGGCGATTAATCCAGTTGCACAAATACATAATCAGGTTGAAGGTTTAGTACGTATAGCTGTACCTGAAAATTTAGCTTATACCTTGGTGTTACCTGCATTGCAAACACTCTATCAGCAGCATCCCAAATTACGTATTGAGTTAAGCACAGGAGTGGAAATACGTAATGTACATCGCCGTGATGTGGATTTAGCCATTCGTACCATACAGCCAGAGCAGGGCAACGTTACCATTCGCCGTTTGGGGGCATTGGCTTTTGCATTTTATGGTACACCTCACTATCTACAGCATAGCGATGAACAAGATTATGCTTATATTGGTTGGACTGAGTCGCAACAAGATTTGCAATTGGCGCGTTTTCTTAAGCGCTTTTTAAAACATAAAAGTTGTGTCCTACAATGCAATACGCTGTCGATGCAAATCCACGCGGTACAGCAAAATTTAGGCATAGCCATCCTACCAAGGTTTATTGCTCAACAACGTGATTTGCTGCGCGTTCATCCTACACAGCAACTCCAGCAACCAATTTGGTTGGTCGCACAAAGCCATGTCCTGAGTAGTCAACGTGTACGTACTGTGGCTGATCACTTGATTGCTTTGTTTAGTGAAATGACCATGTTTAATGATGGCATAGGGTTTGATAATATGCAGTAAATTTTGTTTTGATCATTTTACTTGAGGTCATTCATTATTGCAGCCCCAGCCTGTTGTTTAAATTGCTTAAGTTGTCTAAATCGGTAGACTTTGGCGTATTGGCAAGGTATAGATAGTGCTTTCAATGTGTTGCAAGAGAAGCATATGGCTAAGGACTTCGCTCATCCAGATGTAGTCGATCAGTATGATCAGCATATTTTAAAACTGATTCCTGGTTATCACTTAGTACACCAACAGATTGCGGTGTTATTAGAAAGCTATTTACCGCAACGCGCACATATTTTAGTTGTGGGCTGTGGCACAGGCTATGAATTGGCAGCATTATTGGCACTGCAGTCTGATTGGACGTTCACCGCTACAGATTTGTCCGCCACGATGTTAGAAAAAGCGCAAGCGAAGATCAGCGCAATGGGCCAAGCACATCGTGTGCAATTTATACAAGCAGATGTACATCAATTACCCGCTGATGCGCAATTTGATGCGGCATTATTGATCTTGGTTGCCCACTTTATTGCCCATACAGATAAAACAGCATTATTCCAGCAAATCTATCTACGCTTAGCGGCTGGTGCCATTTTACTCAGCTATGACTTAATGCAATCACCACGCACTGAAGATTTATCCGCTTTGGCGAAATTATGTCAACAACAAGGCTTGAGTGCCATACAAAGTCAAAAAATGCTACAACGCTTACACGATGATTTTTATGTCGATGATAGCGCTGTTTATCAGCAGCGACTACTCGACAGTGGTTTTGCAACAGTAAGTAGTTATAGCCAAGTACTGTGTTATCAAGGCTTTCTTGCACAAAAGTCACGCTGATTTTAGCCCAGCATTGAGGCTGGCAGTGACAGCATATCACTTGACCTTGACCGTATTGGAAGCTTTAAGCTAGATGCATATTATTCTCATCTTCTTGGGGTTTTGATCATGGATACAAAGCGTTCCTCACCCTATCAGCTGGTTTTTGGAGTTGAAGGCATGACTTGCGCCTCATGTGTGGCGCGAGCAGAAAAAGCATTATTAAAAGTCTCTGGCGTTCAAGCTGCACATGTCAATCTAGCCACTGAAACGGCGCATGTGTCGAGTGATCAGCCACTTGATTATGAAATACTCGCGGCGGCTCTGGCACGCGCTGGTTATCAGGCGGAAGCCACTCAGCAGCAGCAATTGCAGATCACGGGGATGAGCTGTGCATCTTGTGTTGGGCGGGTAGAAAAAGCCTTAAAAAAAGTACCAGGCGTATTACAAGCACAGGTCAATTTGGCAACGGAAACCGCCAGTATCTTACATTTGGCAAGACTGAAACCAGAAATACTAGATCATGCCATTCAAGCAGCAGGTTATCAGGTTGTGCCGGCTGAAATAGTATTAAATATTACGGGAATGAGCTGTGCATCCTGCGTGGGGCGTGTGGAAAAAGCTTTGCAAAAAATTGCTGCTGTGGAAAAAGCGACGGTCAATTTAGCGACCGAAAGTGCAACGATCAAAGCTGACCCCGGGCTCAATGTGAACGATCTGATTTATGCGATACAACAGGCGGGTTATCAGGCAAGTCTGGCATCGAATGAGCAAAATAAGTCACAACAGCAGCGTAAAGAGCATGAGCAACAACAGTTAAAATTTAATTTTATTTTGGCTTTATTGCTGACCTTGCCGGTGTTTATTTTGGAAATGGGATCACACATGATTCCAGCTTTCCACATGTGGATTGCCGAACATATCGGTATGCAAAATAGCTGGTATATCCAAGCCTTATTGACTGGCTTGGTGATGTGTTTGCCTGGACGGCATTTTTATCAAAAAGGTTTGCCAGCATTATGGCGTCTGGCACCCGATATGAACTCTTTGGTGGCAGTGGGAAGCCTTGCCGCATATGGCTTTTCCTTGGTAGCGACTTTTGCACCGCAGTATTTGCCAGAAAATACGGTCAACGTCTATTTTGAAGCTGCCGCAGTGATTATTACCCTTATTTTATTGGGGCGTTTTTTTGAAGCCAAAGCCAAAGGGCGTACCTCACAAGCTATTCAGCATTTAATTGGCATGCAAGCCAAAACAGCACATGTTTTACAAGGTGATCAATTCGTCGATTTACCGATTATGCAAGTGCAAACAGGCATGCGAATTGAAATACGTCCGGGTGAACGTGTCCCTGTCGATGGTAAGGTCACCAGTGGTCAAAGTTATATCGATGAATCCATGTTGAGTGGCGAGCCTTTGGCTGTGGCGAAACAGATCGGAGATGAGGTGGTTGGCGGCACCATTAACCAGACTGGTAGTTTGCAAATTCGAGCAACTGCCGTTGCTGAAGCGACAGTATTGGCGCAAATTATTCAAATGGTTGAACGAGCACAGGGCGCGAAGCTTCCCATTCAAGCAGTAGTCGATAAAATCACCTTGTGGTTTGTGCCTGTGGTGATGATATTGGCAGTGCTCACGTTCTTGATCTGGTTTATTTTTGGACCAGATCCAGCCTTAAGTTTTGCTTTGGTCAATGCTGTAGCCGTACTGATTATTGCTTGTCCCTGTGCGATGGGATTGGCGACACCGACTTCAATTATGGTGGGTACAGGGCGTGGGGCGGAACTGGGTATTTTATTCCGTCAGGGCGATGCCTTGCAGTCTTTACAGCAGGCCCAGGTGGTCGCGGTCGATAAAACCGGAACCTTGACCGAAGGCAAGCCGCAATTGACTGATTTTGAAGTACGACCAGCTTTTCAACGGGAACAACTGTTGGCACAAGTGGCAAGTCTTGAGTCTAAATCTGAGCATCCAATTGCCCATGCCATCGTCGAGTCGGCACAACAACAAGGGCTTGCCTTGCTGCCGCTTGAAGAATTTCAGTCGATTACTGGTTTTGGCATCCAAGCGCGTGTTGCGGGTCAAATGATTTACATTGGTGCAGATCGCTTTATGCAAAAGCTTGGGCATGATGTCAGTGTATTTGCAACCATTGCACAGCAGCTGGGTGAAGAAGCCAAAACACCGATTTATATCGCCGTGGAAGATCAGTTGGCTGCATTAATGGCGGTTGCCGATCCGATCAAAGCCAGCAGCTATACTGCCATTCAAGCCTTGCATCAATTGGGCTTAAAAGTGGTGATGATCAGTGGTGACAACCGCCATACAGCTGAAGCAATTGCCAAACAATTAAATATCGATGAAGTCATTGCCGAAGTATTGCCTGAAGATAAAGTCAATGCCGTCAAAAGTCTACAACAACAATATGGTCATGTCGCCTATGTGGGGGATGGCATCAATGATGCACCCGCACTGGCGGCAGCAGATGTAGGGATTGCCATTGGTACAGGCACCGATATTGCCATTGAAGCGGCAGATGTGGTGTTGATTTCGGGACAATTAGATGGTGTGGTCAATGCAATTGCTTTAAGTAAGGCAACCATTCAGAACATCAAACAAAATCTATTTTGGGCTTTTGTCTACAATGCAGCATTGATTCCCGTGGCAGCCGGTGTTTTATATCCACATTTTGGGCTGTTATTGTCGCCGATTTTTGCCGCTGCGGCGATGGCCATGTCCTCGGTTTTTGTCTTGAGCAATGCCTTGAGATTGACACGTTTTAAAGTACAAACGTGATATATTGCAAAAGTTAAAAAGCTTTTAGTGAAGTGCTGTTGTGCTAAAGTATCCGTCGTTTGCGAGGTGTTCAGGTGGTCTGAGCACTGCGTTGGCATAAGACTGCGCCCAATCAGGCAAATGATAGAAAATTAGGCAAATCAAATCATAGACGGCTATGCGACGGTTTTGTTAGGTTGAGGTCAATATGAATATAGGACAAATTGCAAAACGCTCAGGTATATCGGCAAAAATGATCCGTTATTATGAACAAACGGGATTAATTGCGCCGGTGCAGCGAAGTGCCGCAGGGTATCGGGTATATAGTGATCAAGACCTAAAAACTTTACAGTTTATTGTGCATGCGAAGCAGCTTGGCTTTGCCACAGAACAGATTAAAGCCTTGTTAGGGCTGTGGCTGCATGAACACAGACAAAGTGCTTCAGTCAAACATTTAGCCCAACAACATATTCAGCAACTTAAACAAAAAATTGCCAGCTTACAGCATATGGTTGCCGTCTTAGAGCAATCGGTTGCAGCGTGTGCGGGAGATGAACATCCGCAATGTTGTATTTTAGATCAATTAGAACAAGGCGTATAAATACTTCATATTGTTGTAGATACATTGTTCTAAGTTCTAAGTTCTAAGTTCTAAAAATATTCAGTTCGACTTGACCTTGACCCTATCGGAAGCTTTACAGTGTGTAGGATGCTTTAGTTGTGCAATAGATGAAGGAGAGTTCTTATCATGCAACTTTATATTGAAAATATGACATGTGGTGGTTGTGCCCGTGGTGTGACTGCAACGATTAAAGCCGTTGATCCAGCCGCACAGGTCGAAATCGATGTCGAAAAGAAATTGGTGTCTTTACAAAGCCAAGCAGATCTTGAGGTGATTTTAGCTGCCTTGGCAGAGGATGCATTCCCTGCCGTGCCACGTTAAGGTATCGGCGTCATATACTGAGCAGCCTACGCGCTACCTCTACAATTGGCTTCAATTGATGTAGAAAGGGCGAGTAGGCTTTATTCTTTGCAGCATAATCTATCGGAGCATCATTCAGAAACAGAATTCTGAAACATAAGTCAGAAACATAATTCAGCGATAGAATTCAGAAACATAAGTCCGAAATAGCAGCATGTCTAACTTTAGCGTATTGTATATTCATCTTTAAGCGCTTTATCTTTAAATGCGATCAGCAGCTGCTTTTTATTATAGTGCGGTACGATATAAAACTCGGTTTGCCATTTTAGAGTTGGTCGTAAAAGGTCTTCAGGATTTTGCATCAGATTATATGCAAACTCGACATCAATATTTAGTGTGTCTGAAAAGCTGGCTGCTTTTTTTACGCGATGTGCTATCGGTATGAAGACCGCAGCGGTATATTCTTTGCCAAGCGGTAGCATCGGAACAGAGGTGACGATGATTATATTTTTATTAAAATCTACCTGTTGTAGTTGTTCTTTAATATCATTCGGTATTGTTAAACCTGGTATATAGCGGCTATATTGACTGAGAGTATGATCTAATTGCTCTAGATTAAAAATTGGAAAAGCAGAGTAGACTTCGTTAACTAAAGTCTGTTGCTGATGGGCAGATTCTTCATCTGTATCGAGCAGCTGTAAAATTTCTGTATTATTATTTTGATAGACATAATTACGTTTCAGTGAATGCGCGAGTTTTTGTCGTGCGTCAAAATCTGCTGGATACATTTGATTGCGCCCTTCATATGACGCAACAGGCTCTAATTTTTTAGGAATCAGCGCTTCAATTTTATTACATGCAGAGATGGTCAAAATAATAGCCATCAGGGTGATGAACATTCCCTGCTTCCATAATATCTTTTGCATCAATTTATTTTCCTCAGCGTATCTACTGTTATATTGCCCAATATTAGACTTCCTTCATAAATTAAAAAATACACAGCTGTTTGATTACCAACTATACAGCTAAAAATCTAATTCTTAGCGATAATATCTCAATGAGATATAAAGACGTTAAAAAGTTACCTGATGATAAGTTTCGCAGACTTACAGGCATTAGTTGGTCCACATTTAATTTAATGATGGATGAATTAAGAGTTCAATTACCAGTCAATACTGGCAAGGGTCGCCCTCCAAAATTGCCCTTAGAAGACCGTCTTCTCTTGTGTTTAGAGTATTGGCGGGAATATAGAACGCTATTCCATGTCGGCATGAATTATGGTGTTTCAGAAACCAGTGCACTCCGAACCACCCGTAAGATTGAAGATATTCTGATTAAATCAGGGAAATTTAGTCTACCCAAACAAATGCCTGATCGAGAAGAAGCTAATTGGGATGTTGTTGTCGTTGACGCAACAGAGATTTTCGTGCAACGTCCAAAAAAAACAGAAAAAATGGTATAGCGGCAAAAAGAAACGTCACACGATTAAATTTCAAGTTTCAATGCACTATATGACCGGTAAAATACTGAGTGTTTGTTGCGATAAAGGTAGAGTTCATGATTTTAAGATATTTAATAAAAGTATTAAATATCTTAAATTTAAACCATTTTTTATAGTTGACAAGGGCTATTTAGGTATAGAAAAACTTGGATTTGGTTGCTTGGTTCCTTTTAAGGCTAAAAGAGGGTGTGCTCTAGATAAGCAGCTGAAAAAATTCAATAAAGAAATCAGCCGTAGACGAATTGGTATTGAGCATGTTTTTGGAAGAATGAAAATCTTTAAAATCTTATCCTGTGTGTACAGAAATCGGCGAAAAAGAATAAATTTAAGATTCAATTTATTAGCAGGTATATATAACCTTGAGTGGGCGGGAGATCAAAAAGATGGCTGTTTAAAAAATGATTAATGAAGGAAGTCTATTAGATAGGTTTTGGGGCATTAAATCTAGTGAAGATATGCTACTGGATTATTGTCGTTCGCTTTGAGGAGCAAAGCCGCCTGATAATGCGGCACAATAGTATGGCTAATGCTGCTATAGGTTAAATCTCTGTAGGATAAATAGTTATAGGCTAAAGTATGGCTAATGCTGCTATAGGTTAAATCTCTATAAGGTAAATAGTTATAAGCTAAAATCGCTATAGGTTATAAAACAGCCATACGCTGGAATATCAATATCCAGATCATCAAATATGCAGCATTATGGACGATGTTATGGATTATTTTATGGCCCATCTTGTTGCTGTACGCGTTGCGGCATCAAGCGCCAGACGAATATTGCCAATATTATAAATAAACTCCCTGCAATGATGAGTACCCAGCGGTGTGCATATTGAAAAGCTTGGGTTGCTTGCTGTTGAATAACCGTAGCAGATTCTGGACTAAATTGCTGCAGTGCGGCTAATGTCTCACCGATGGAATGTCCCAAACTTGTCAGGTCAGCACTGGAGAGTTGTGGTATTGACTGTAAATGTTGCATATAAAATAGAGAAATTAACATGCCAAATATTGCGATTCCTAAACCAGCGCCTAGTTCATAGGCCATGCCTTCAATTGCCCCAGCGGCAGTGGCTTTATGCTTCGGTGCAGTCGACATAATCGCAGCAGTTGAAGACAATAATGTGATTTCCACACTTAGGCCGAGTAATACCATCCATGTCCAAGCCAAATAATGATCTATGGCAAAATTAATTTGAGATAAACCAAAAAAGCTGAGGGCACAGAGCAATAAACCACAGCTCGAAACGCGTTTTAAGCCAAAATGGTTGAGTAAAAAACTTACAAAAGGACCGCCAAAACTAATGGCAATAATAAAGGGTAATATATAAAGCCCTGCGTCAAGTGGGCTATAGCCATAAATAAATTGCAACTCCTGAGAGAGTAATAGCTCAAAACCGACTAAGGACACCATGGCAAAAATGGCTAGGGCAATACTGACGGCAATTGCAGGGTGTTGGAACAGTTTAAAATCAATTAACGGTCTGGTACTTTTGAGTTGTTGGCGAATAAACCACATGAGTATGGCGCTACCAGCAAATAATGCACTCCATGCACTGAGTGTTGCATTATAAAATAAACTTTTTAGCGCATAGATAATCAATAAAATCGCCGTGATTAATTGCAGTGCTTGCCATAAATTAATGCTTTGTTCTGCTTGGGTTGCCTGTTTGGGAACATACAGTAAAATGAAGAGCAAAGCGCAGGCAATAATCGGCACATTAATAAGAAAAACCATTCCCCAATGATAATGCTCCAAGATATAACCACCGACTAACGGTCCAATGGCAGCACCACCGCCACCGACGGTTCCCCAAATACCCAATGCAAAATTACGTTGTTTTTCATCGGTAAAACCATGCCTGAGTGCCGCTAGGGTCGCTGGAATAATCATGGCAGCGCCTAGCGCGAGGAGCGCGCGCATCGCAATTAACATAGCAGCACTCTGTGCAACAGCAGCGGCAGTTGATGCGATTGCAAAGATACTGGCACCGATAAGCATTAAGCGCTTAAAACCAATACGATCACCCAGTGCGCCCATAGGCAAGATGAGGCCTGCCATAACCAAGGAGTAGATATCAATAATCCACAACATTTGTTGGTTATTGAGCGCTAAGGCTGAGGTCATGCTGGGAATCGCGACGTGTAATACCGTGGCATCAATGGAGACGGGTAAATAGATCAAGATGATAATAAATAAAATCATCCATTGGCGTGACATAAAGCACCTAATATAGATTTGGACAGTTGTTCAAGTTTGGATTTTAAGCTAATTTGGACATTTGTCCAATATAATTTACAATTGTTGTAAATTATTTGGGGGTGGGGCATGAGCTATTTACAGCGTGATAAACGGCGTGAATTAATTTTGGCTGCGGCAATGCAAATTGCCTTGCAAGATGGATTGGCTGCGATTACTGCACGGCGTGTTGCACAGCAAGCGGAAGTCTCGACGGGGCAGGTACATCATCATTTTCAGTCTATTTCACATTTGCGTGCGGAAAGCTTTTTGGCCTTGATGCAACAGATGGAGGCAATAGAAGCGGATTTTCGACCGCAAACTCCTTTAGCACGTCTCTTGGTGGAATTAGGCGCAGAGAATATTGAACAAACACAAGCATATTTAGCATTATGGAATGAAGCTGAGGTTTTATTAAATAGCGATGCGGTATTAAAAGAAGCCTATAAGCTGAATATGCAGCTGTGGCAGCAAAATATTGTGGCGATTATTGAACAGGGAATTCTAGCGCACGCTTTTCAATTGCGTTCTAATCAGAATAGTCAGCAAGTTGCTTGGCAATTTATTGCCTTTGTTTGTGGTTTAGAAGGAATTTATCAATTGGGTTTGACACAGGCCTCAGCAGAAGATTTTAAACAACATATGAGCAATATCATTACTGCTTTATTGAGCCCTTCAAATATCTAAACTCACGATAGCAACATTGAGTAAGTTGACGAGGCTATTGAGTTATTGTGAAATAGGATTGATGGGTTAAAGTCGCTAAAACAAGATAAATACGTTATGCTAGGGCGGTTGGTTTTAAATAACATTATATCGAAAAAAATTTAAGATTTAGATAGGATTAAATGTGTTCATAAATAGTATTGTGATGGGATTTCTCGATTTAATATATACATTTTTTGCTAAAATGGATGTGGTATCGGGGTTTGCTATTTCTTTTGTCATCGTTGTTATTTTGATTATTCACAACAATATAGAAGCCACTGAGGATGACAAGAAAATAGAAAAGCAGTTGGAGCATTTCAATATAAAACAATTAAGCCCAGTGATTCGTTTGCTTTGTTATTATGCTTTATATGGTCAAAATGACTGGAATGCAGAAAAAATTGCTTATATTCGCTCTATTTTTGAGCCACAGTGTAAAACAGCAGAAGATTTCGAATATCTACAGGTCCTTTTAAATGAGCAGACCTATTATGCCAATATTCAACTGAGTTTGATTGCGCGTAAGAACTTGGATTTAGCTTCTAGGCAAGCTATTTTTAATGATTGTGTACATTTATTAAATATGAATCAAGTTACAGCCGCAGTAATGCAAACACTCATGTCGCAGTTGCGTAAAGACCTTAAAATAATTGCAGAAAAACCAACAGAAAAGCACAAGATAAACGAAAAGTTCAATCTGAAAACACATGATGATGCAACACCTTAGGGGTGAGATCTACTGCCAAGTTTCGCATAGCGCAATCAAATTGATATCTGTGCGATGTTGAAGATGTTGCAGATATTGCGCTTAAAGTACTCTCGGAAAGTACTTTAAGCAGTATGCTATACCGCACAGCAGCGAGATTGTATATCTATTCTGCTAAGCCGTTTGATTCATTTCTAATACCAATTGATTGATCAAATCGGGTGCCGCAAGGGGACGGATTTGGGCAACATTGGCACCGGCCCAAAAAGCACCATAGCCATGGTCATCTTGTGCTGCGGCAGCTGCATGCAATTGTTTTGCAAGGTCATAAGCATAAGGGTAGGCCGCTACGGCTGCCCGATCAGGTCGATCGACACGGGTTTGCCAATGTTGCATCAGGCTACGTGCAGGGCGACCAGAAATACTGCGGGTGATATGGGTATGCGGATTATTTTTGAGTGCATAACGATAAGCAGCATGGGCGGCAGAGCTGGGGCAGGCGACAAAAGCTGTGCCTAATTGGACTGCGCTGGCACCGAGTTTAAGCATATGTTTTGCCTGTTGCCCATTCATTATTCCACCAGCAGCAACTACGGGTAATTGGCATTCTGCAACACAGAGTTTGACTAAGTCAGCGGTACTCAGTGCTGCATCAATATCTATATTAAAAATACCGCGATGACCACCCGCTTCTATACCTTGCGCAATAATGACATCAATTCCTGCTTGCTCAATTAACTGCGCTTCTGCCAAATTGGTTGCGCTTACCATGGTGACAATACCAGCGTGTTTGAGTGCGGCAATTTGTGCAGCATGTGGAATACCAAAATGAAAACTGACAGCTTTGGGTGCCAGTGCTAAGACCACGTCAAGATAATCATCATGGTCCAGAAAACTGGGATAAATACAGTTTAATGTGCTCGGTGGTGTGGCACCGTATTGGGCAAATAGCGGGGCGAGTGCGGCAATCCAAGCTTGGTGAGCCGCGCTGTCTAGCGTAGGGGATTGGTGGCAAAAAAAATTGACTTGAAATGGTGCGCTGGTGAGGTGCTGTGTGTCTAAAATCTGTTGGCGTGCTTGGGCTGGCGTGCTGGCGCCCAGCCCCAGTGCGCCCAATGCACCTTGATTGGATACTTCTGCTGCCAGCGTTGCAGTAGAAACACCTGCCATCGGTGCCAGCAATATGGGATGTTTAATGTCTAACTGTTGTAATAGATGCATGGCAATATCCTTTCTTTATCACACTACGTTAGCGGATTCATTCCAAATGAAGCAACTGATATTCATCATTTATTTTATTGATAGCGCATCATTTAAAATATCTGTTTTTGAGGAACGTCATTCTCGGTGCAAGTGACTTGCAAAAGTAATCATGCCACATAGAAGCATCGATTGGATGATTTTTTCAGAAATTTGATAGGCGCTGTTGTGAGCGGATGTCTAATATGTTGTGCAGCGCATGAGCACTGTATTGGACCGTTTGGGTTTAGCCCTGATAATGTGATGCCATTGATGTAGAGGCTTTGCATACAGAGATTTTGCATGTAGTAGAGATATTGTACGCAGAGATTTTGCATGTAAAGATCTCGATTATAAGGCGTCATCTGATGTCGTTTTATTGCCACTAGATGCTAGTAAAAAAAATTACATTCGTTTATTTTTTGCACTGAATGCGCTAGGTAAATAAGATGGTGTGGCAATGTCAGATAGAATGCGTGAAAAACTACAAATTTTAGCCGACGCGGCAAAATATGATGTGTCTTGCTCTTCAAGTGGCAGTCGTCGCCAAAATAAAAATCAAGGATTGGGCAATACCGGGCATGGCATTTGCCATAGTTATACCGAAGATGGTCGCTGCGTATCATTGCTCAAAATTTTATTGAGTAATGTCTGTATCTATGACTGTGCATATTGCGTGTCTCGCCGTTCCAATGATGTACGACGAGCGGCATTTACCGTACAAGAAGTGGTTGATCTCACCATTAATTTTTATCGCCGTAATTATATTGAGGGTTTATTTTTAAGCTCAGGAATATTTAAATCTGCTGACCATACGATGGAACGTATGCTACAGGTGGTGAAGAAATTACGTTTAGAAGAAAATTTTCACGGTTATATCCACCTTAAAACAATCCCAGGCGCGGCACCGGCATTAATACATGCGATAGGTTTATATGTTGACCGCATGAGTAGTAACTTAGAAATGCCAACAGTAGCTGGACTGAAGCGTTTTGCACCAGAAAAATCACATCAGATTGTGCAACATGATATGGCTTATATTCGTGACTGTCGTATGCAACTACAAGATGAGTCTAAACAATCTAGCAAAGCTATACATTTTGTTCCCGCTGGGCAAACAACGCAAATGGTGGTGGGGGCTCATCATGAAACAGATCGTGATGTGATTTTAATGGCAGATCGGCATTATCGTGAGTTTAAGTTAAAACGGGTTTATTATTCGGGTTATATCCCGATTAATGCTGAAGATACCGCATTACCTGCTGTAGGTAGTGCACCGCCACTCATCCGTGAAAATCGCTTATATCAAAGTGATTGGCTGATGCGATTTTATGGCTTTGCCGCAGAAGAGTTATTGGATGCACAGCAACCCAATTTAGACTTAGAGATTGATCCCAAATTGAGTTGGGCTTTAAGACATCCAGAACAATTTCCAGTCGACTTAAATAACGCTGAATATGCCATGATTTTAAGAGTGCCTGGCATAGGTGTGACATCCGCAAAGAAAATTATCAAAGCTAGACGTTTTGGTAAAATACGCATTGAACAATTAAAACGTATAGGCGTCGCTTATAACCGTGCGCAATACTTTATTCGATGTCAGGATAGTCCTGCGCATCAGCGCGCAATGACCAGTCAAGCGATCCGTCAGAACATTTTACAGACCAGTCAATCTAAATATCAAAAGCCTTTATCGCCTCAACTCAGTTTTGGTTTTTAACAGATGATTTATGGTTATGACGGTAGTTTAGCCGGTTTATTAAGCTGTGTATTTCGCGCTTTTCAATTTCGAGAGTTCGGGATTACGTTGCAGAGGTCACAAGCGCTGCAACAGCAGCTATTTACAGATTCAATTGAAGTTGCTACGCACACAGCACATGCGGAACGGGTTTGGATTGCCTTGCAGAAAAAACTTTCATCGGGTGCATTGCGTAGAGTTTATTATGCATTTCTGTCTGAGCAACCATGTGCACATCAGCATATTTTTAATTTTTTAGTTTATGTTTTTCAATCCAAGCAATCTGTGGCAGAAGATTATGGTCATCCAGATGTATTAGCAGTGGCACAATGGGCTAAACAAGTCGGACGTGAAAAACATCGTATGGAAGCTTTTGTGCGTTTTAAAAAAACCAAACAAGCGCTGTATTTAAGTTTAATCCGTCCAGATTTTGATGTATTACCGATCATCCAAGCGCATTTTCAGCAGCGTTATCAGGATCAACAGTGGTTAATTTATGATGAGCGTCGGCGATATGGAATTTACTATGATTTAACCGAGATACATCAAGTTGCAATGCATGCCGAGCAGATTGATTCCCATCTAGGCACTGGTCAAAGTCAGCAGTTTAGTGTTGCGTTGGATGAACAAGAACGACAATATGACCAACTGTGGAAAGATTATTTTCAGAGCGTGAATATATCATCTCGGCAAAATTTAAAACTGCATATCCAATACCTGCCCAAACGATATTGGCGTTATTTAAACGAAAAAGACTTAAGTTAAATTGGTTTGGATGTTCTTAAGATAAAGACCTCTAGAAAGACAGTAGCTCATCAATTGCTCTGCCTTAGATTGGCACATCAAAGAATGAACCAATCCAACTGGCAAAGAGCATGGCAATCACGCCCCAGATGGTCACTCTTAAACTGCCTTTAAGCATTGAAGTGCCTGAGAAATAACTGGCTAAAGCGCCCAGCGCCAGTAAGGATAATACTCCCACTACCGCCACTGTATTTTGAATCAGGTGTGCTGGACTGAGTAAAATTGCCAGCATCGGACACAATGCTCCAAGCGTAAAAGATCCAGCAGAGGAGGCGGCAGCTTGTAAAGGTTTAGCGCTGGTTGCCTCATTAATCCCAATTTCATCGCGCGCATGGGCTTCTAAAGCATCTTTGGCGGTGAGTTGTGCGGCAACTTGTTCTGCCAACGCTGGGGTAAGACCCCGCATGATATAAATATGTGTGAGTTCTTTTAATTCTAATGTCGGATTATGCTTTAGCTCGCGTGCTTCAGTTTTTAAATCCGCTTCTTCAATATCGGATTGTGATTTGACCGAAATATATTCACCGGCCGCCATAGAGGTGGCACCTGAAATCAGTCCAGCAACACAGGCAATCAACAATGTTTGGCTACTGGCACCACTGGCAGCCATTCCCATAACCAAACTGGTCACTGAAATAATGCCATCGTTGGCACCTAAAACAGCTGCACGTAACCAACCGGCACGATGAATAAAATGTGGTTCTGAATGATGTGAATAGCTCATACATAATCCATGTAATGATGGTTTAAATCAAAAAATATTTGCTTTAAGCATGGTATTCAATGCTTTTATCACGCGTATTTGATCGATCAAACAGGAATAATGACAAGGTGTAGACCTTGCCAGTAGCATATTTAAATTTCTTGCAAAAGTCATTGAAGCAGTATATTTTTTTAGCATACAGATTTAAAAGTATATGGTCGTTCAATTATAAATCACGTCACTCGAAACGACACATGAGCGTAATGCATTATCGAGAATGGCACTATAGAGAATAAAGTAATACCCATAAATAGAGCGACAGGTTTTAATATAAACAAGCCAAGTACTTTAAAAGTAGATTGCAACAACAATTATTCTGCGAATGTTGATTATAACTAAAAAACAGTCAACAAGGAGGATGAGATGCAACAGCAGGCTAAAAATAAAATTATCTCTGCGGTGATTGGCAATGCCTTGGAATGGTATGACTTTTTAATTTACGGTTTTTTGGCAACCACCATAGCACAGCTTTATTTTCCAGAACAAAATCCAGTAACGTCATTATTAATGGCCTTGGCGACCTTTGGTGTTGGTTTCCTTATGCGTCCCATAGGGGGATTGGTTTTGGGATATTATGCCGATAAAAAAGGTCGAAAATTTATTTTAGAAGTGATTATTGCTTTAATGACACTGTCGGTATTGCTGATAACGTTTTTACCCACCGCGGCCAGTATTGGCATTGCAGCACCGATTATTATGGTCATTGCACGGATGATTCAAGGTTTTGCCACAGGTGGTGAGTTCGCCAGCTCTACAGCATATGTGATCGAGGCATCGCCAGCCAATCGCAAAGGACTTTATGGCTCATGGCAATTTTTTGGACAATGTTTGGCAATATTATTTGGCTCAGGTTTTGCCGCATTATTGAGTCATTATTTGTCCGCTGAGGCATTTATGAGTTGGGGCTGGCGTTTATTATTTTTTGTCGGATTATTGATTTGCCCAGTGGGTTTATGGATTCGCTATCAATTAGATGAAAATGAAGCCTATCAACAACAACGTGTACAGGCGAGTCAGCCATTATCTATGATTGCGCAAAACCTAAAAGCGTCGATCAAACAAATTATTTTAACCATCGGGCTTAGCATAAGTGCTACAGCCGCTTTTTATGTGGTATTGATCAATACGCCGACGTATTTATATATCAAGCTAGGCATCGTGCTCTCGGACCTTTTAATTTTACAAGCTGTAGCGGTTTTATTATTAATGTTGGTTATTCCTCTAGCAGGTTTATGGTCCGATTATATTGGACGCAAGCCAGTGATTATTTTAGGTCTTTCTATCTTAATCGTGACGACTTTACCCTTATATCACTATGTCTTTACTGAAAAATCTCAAGGTGCTGTATTGCTTATGCAGTGCGTTTTGTGTGTAGGGATTGGTCTATTATTGGGTCCGGCACCGGCATTGGTGAGTGAGCAATTTAGAATAATGGGAAGAACCACGGCGATGTCGATTGCTTATAATATTGCCGTCATGACCTTTGGTGGTTTTGCGCCATTTTTAGTGATTTGGCTCAGTGAAATTTTTAATTATGCAGCACCGGCGTATTATCTGATTTTAGCGCAAATGATTGGAATGTTAGCCGTAGTCTTAATGAAAGATGATGTGCTTGAATTTAGCTATAAAAAAATTAATAAAAGCGTGACATAAACCTAAAGATCACCGTCACGTCCAGCACGACAAAGACCTAAAAGGAAGTCGCTATGAATAGCCAATTTTTACAAAAATTTATCGAGATTCGTCACCATTTACATCAGTATCCAGAATTGGGTGAGCAAACTGAAAATACCGCAACATTAATCGCAGATACTTTGGATGATCTAGGGTATCAAGTACATCGCTATGTGGGAGGTCAAGGGGTCGTCGCCGTGATGCAACGTGGGCAATCGCCGAAACGTTTGGGAATCCGTGCCGATATGGATGCGTTACCGATTGAAGAACAAAATAATTTGCCCTATAGCAGTCGTCATAAAGGACGTATGCATGCGTGTGGTCATGATGGTCATACTGCAATTTTATTGGCAGCAGCAGAATGGATTGCCGCACAAGAGGATTGGGAAGGGACGTTAAATTTAATTTTTCAGCCAGCCGAAGAAACCTTAACTGGGGCAAAAAAAATGCTAGAAGATGGTTTATTTGAGCGTTTTCCATGTGACGCGGTTTTTGCATTACATAATATGCCTGGCATTGCCTTGGGAACAGTCGTCGTGCAAGAGGGTGCTGTGATGGCTGCATCACAACACGTTGTTTGTCGGATCCGCGGGGTGGGTGGGCATGGTGCGATGCCTGAACTGACCCAAGATCCCATTATGGCTTTATCTGCTTTGATTGACGCTTTACAAACCATTAAATCACGTAATTTGGCGGTGGATGACGATGCGGCAATCAGTATCGGTTCGATCCATTGTGGTACGGTATATAATATTATTCCGCATGATATTGAGCTACAAATTAGTATTCGTACCAATCAAGAGGCGGTATTACAAAAAATAAATACGCGTTTGCAGCAAATTATAGCCGGAATAGAAATCAGCTACGCAGTTAAAATAAGTATGACCCAAAACAACTTGGTCCCTGCAACGGTAAATAGTGCCGCAGAAAGCCAATTCTTGGCTGAGCATTTACAGCAAGGTGCTGGGGTAGACGTAAAACGACAGTATAAAAAATTAATGGGCTCCGAAGATTTTGCTTGGATGCTGCAAGAATTACCTGGTTGTTATTTTTTCTTAGGCAATGGTGAGGGAGAACATCATGGGTGTTCAATCCATAATGCCCGCTATGATTTTAATGATGACAATATTTTAATTGGTGCGCAGTGTTGGAAAACTTTAGTGAGTGCCTATTTGGCACCGGTTTAGAAATTATTCAAGCACGCTTTTATATTGCGCAATATCATCATGTTAAAAAAACCAGCTGTTCATGAGAACAGCTGGCTGAGGAACAGCAGTAAATATCGTAGCAAGGTGTTTAAACTAAGCTGTTGATCGCTAGTGTATGGGGCATTTAGTCTTGGTGACCTGAACGAATAATATAATCAAATGCAGAAAGTGATGCTTTGGCACCTTCACCAGCGGCAATGATGATTTGTTTATACGGAACAGTTGTACAGTCACCTGCAGCAAACACACCTTTTATATTGGTTTCATTGCGATCATTCACCACAATTTCACCACGATTGCTCAATTCAACTTGCCCTTGCAAAAATTCGGTATTGGGCAATAAACCAATTTGTACAAAGATCCCAGCTAGCTCAAGTGTATGCTCTTGCTGTGTTTTGCGATCTTGGTATTTTAAACCAGTGACTTGGCTGCCATCGCCCAAGACTTCAGTTGACAGCGCACTGACGATAATGCTGACATTGGGTAAGCTACGCAATTTGTTTTGTAATACTTGGTCAGCACGCAGTTCATCACCAAACTCGACCAAAGTTACATGTTCTACAATTCCTGCAAGATCAATAGCCGCTTCGACACCAGAGTTACCACCACCGACAACGGCAACTTTTTTACCTTTAAATAACGGACCATCACAGTGTGGGCAATATGCAACGCCACGGGTACGATATTCTTGCTCACCCGGAATGTTCATCTCTCTCCAGCGTGCGCCAGTTGATAAGATGACTGTTTTAGAGCTCAGTTTTGCACCATTTTCCAATTCAAGTTCAACCAAGCCTGAAGCAGATTGATCTGCACCAGTAATGGTTTGCACTTTTTGTAAGTTCATGATGTCAACTTCATAGTGGCGAACATGTTGTTCCATACTGCTACCAAAAGTTGGACCTTGAGTTTTGAGTACAGAAATAAAGTTCTCAATGTCCATGGTGTCCATGACTTGCCCACCAAAACGTTCAGCCACGATACCTGTACGAATTCCTTTACGTGCCGCATACATTGCAGCAGTTGCACCCGCAGGTCCACCGCCGACCACTAAGACATCAAATGCTTGTTTGGCATTGAGACGAGCAGCATCTTTTGCAGCCGCACCCGTATCCAATTTAGCAATGATTTCTTCTAAAGTCATACGACCTTGACCAATGTGTTCACCCTCTTGGAATAACATTGGCACAGCCATGATTTTGCGTTGTTCTACTTCATCTTGGAAGAATGCACCATCAATCATGGTAGCGCTACTACCTGGATTATAAATGGCAATCAGGTTCAAGGCTTGTACCACATCAGGGCAGTTATGACAGCTTAACGATACAAAGACTTCAAAGTTCTGTGAGATATTTAAATCTTTAATTTGTTGTAATACTTCATCAGAAATTTTCGGTGCATAACCCGATACTTGTAATAGTGCCAAGATCAATGAGGTGAACTCATGTCCCATAGGAAGCCCAGCAAAGAATACCCGAGCGGCTTCACCAGCTTTGGCAATCCCAAAACTTGGACGACGACTGTTTTGTCCATCAAAGCGTGCCGTTACCAAATCAGATAACTCAGCAATTTCGGTGACTAGCTCTTTGATTTGATCAGATTTTTGCGAGTCATCCAAGCTAGCAATCAATTCGATTGGGCTTTCTAAACGTTCTAAGTAAGTTTTGAGTTGTGCTTTGATGTTTTGGTCTAACATAATCATCCTCTCCAATGAGTTGAATTATTAACTTAAGGCAATGATAGGCATTTTATACAGATTGGTAAAACAGTTAGTTTTTATTAAAACAATCGGATTTTTGGATATTAACCGAATTTTAATATGTACAGCACATTCCAAGCAGTGTTGATGCCCATCGATGTTTTGCTGGAAACTGCTGCTATTGGGTGACGTTTAAGAATATATTTATAGGATGAACCTCAATCAGCGACAATAGTTGACTATAATAAGGGTGACCATTGCTTAGGAGTGCTATATGTCAATACAACGGGGAATTTACCAACATTATAAAGGACCTTTATACCAAGTTTTATATACAGCCAAACATAGTGAAACTGAAGAACTATTGGTGATATATCAGTGTATGTATGGGGATTATTCAATTTGGGCACGACCATTATCGATGTTTCAGGAAATGATTAATATGCCCAATGGTCAACAGCAACCACGTTTTAAATTATACCAAGCAGTACAATAAAAGCACGGTCTAATTGTCGTGATGATCTGATGGACTTTATTTGAGTGCCAAATGTAAAAATATAGCCGTGCTGCATGAAAAATAATGAGGCGAATGCAAACATGAGGTAGGACAGCTTTAAAGGCTTAAGTACTTAAGTATAAGAATATCATGATCTAGGGCGCATGCAGATGCAGCTCTACATGCATCTGCTGGTATAATAGAAACCCCGATGACACCGTAGTAGAAGTGCTATGCAGATAATATATGAATGTCATCTGGATGTTATTCAATATAGATATACTTAACCTATGTTGTTATTGCGCCATATTGCTTAGAGGGTAAAGGCGATGAGTCTTGATCAAGAATTTATTACCAATGTTCAGCAGTTATATCGTAGTTTTGCAGCGCATGATGCTCAGCAAACAGAGCGTTTAAAGCGTTATCGAAATATTGAACCAGAATCAGCTCAGTTTATTGCCATGTTGATTCAGATTCAGCAGTCGAAACGAATTTTAGAGATAGGAACCTCAACAGGATATTCTACGCTTTGGATGGCAAAGGCAGCAGCAATGCATCAAGGTCATATTAGTAGTTTAGAAATTGATCCTAAACGAACAGCACAGGCCAAACAACATGCAGAACGTTTTGGTTTAACTGAGTATATTGAATTTTGGACTGGCGATGCCAAAGATTTTATTGCCCAAGCCCAAGCACCTTATGATTTGATCTTGCTAGATGCAGAACGTGATGCTTATTTAGAATACTGGCCGCATTTGCAGGCGCTTATTCGACCACAGGGTGGGGTTTTAATTGTGGATAATGTTATTTCACATGCCCAAGAGGTTAAAAGCTTCTTAGCATTATTACGCACCACACCCGGTTATTTATCCACCACATTGGCGCTGGGGGCTGGATTATTTTTATTGAATACGCAAAATTGAGCAACGAATCTGCTGATGGAGCATTATGGTATTTATTTTAGATAATACCGTGGTATTGCCTGTAGATAATCAGTCTTGCATTTGCTATTTGAGCCAATCAAATATAAAGTTTCACTGCTCTATTCGGTTTCTAGCGATGTGCTCTGAAACAATGCACGTATAACGCGTATAAAGTGATGGTTATTTGGATAAATAAAAGGCTGCGTTAACGGAAATGCAGCGTTAACAGACATGCAAGTTAAATTACAGCGTTAAATTAAAGGAAATGCAAGAAAGGAAATACAGATGAACCATCAAATGCGTCCTAAAGTATTGGCTGTCAGTGTTGTATTGGCGATACTTCCGAGCCTACTCTATGCAGATATTGGGGCCTTGAAGGCTTGGGAAATGCAGCAATTAAGCAAATATCAGGATGATGATTTCTATGATGTCAATCAAGATATTGCGACTTCAATGCTGAAGGCAATTGCACAAGACCCAGATAGTTTTCACTATGATTTCCCCGACTTGCAAAAAGCTGGTTTTTTGCAAATTCACTATTCTCCAGATAAAAAATTAAAATTCTATACTTTTGATGTGGGGCATGGTGGCACGATGGCTGAGTCAGATAATTACGTGCAGTACTATGTAACGAAAAATGATGCAGCCAACAACTCAACAAATAAAATTTTAAAATTTGATCAATTCACCGCAGGTTCTCATATTTATGAAGTAAAGCAAGTGAATATTCAGAAACAGCCTGTATATTTGGTAGCCAGTTATTATAAGGGCAGTAATTGTAATGGCATACATGCTTTAAGGGCGGTGCAATTGGGGCCACAGCAATTATTGAAGTCTTATGTTTTTCAAGCAAAGAACAAAAGCAATCATGAAATTACGCTTGAGTATGATTGCAGTAAAATAGATAGTTTTGAGCACGAAGCAGATTATTTTCGACTGAACGCAACGACGGTAGATGTACTTTTGCTGGATCAAAACAATATCCCTCAAAATAAATATCTACGTTATCGTTTAGATAAAAAGGCATTTGTTTATACCGGTATCGTAAAATAACCGCTAGATCAATTGTGCTTCAGGGGCAAACTTAAGTGACAAACTTAAGTGATAAATAATCAGGCTTTTATCATCCAACAGCATACGCTTTCTAGCATGTAGCTATACCGCAATGAAATGATATGGCTCTTGTTGGGCGAAATCATCGAGGCATTAACTGATTTTAGGGCAGTATTAGAAACAAAAGCAGAAACAAAAGCAGAAACAAAAGCAGAAACAAAAGCAGAAACAAAAGCAGAAACAAAAGCAGAAACAAAAGCAGAAACAAAAGCAGAAACAAAAACAAAGCGGCTGTCTTAAAAGACAGCCACTTTGGCGCAATCTGCTCCGGTGATGTCATCCACAACGCTAGTCTAGGCAACAAACCAAGTGTAATAACCCCATAACATCAATGGCCAAGCCAAAACAGGGTGGAATAGATATTTCCAAAGCCAAAAGCGTGGTACAAAGCCAACACCATAAACGAAGCCACCAGAGATCCCAATCATAATCAGCATTAGGCTACTATGATTGTAATGTCCATTGGCATCTAACATGGCGCTTGGATGCAGTAGTAACACACTTGCGAGGGGCAATGCCAACAAAAACGATATGGCCATTACCCATTTCTGGGGCTTTTCACTTTGTGTTGGAATTGCTTCACTCATTGCTTATTCCTCATCTAAATTTTGATGATGTTCAATATAGAGTGCGCTCAGTACACCCGCGAAGCAGGCCATGAGTACACCCAAAATCCAGGCAAAATACCACATTTAATTTCTCCTTCACCCGATCTTAATACAGACTGTGTGAGTTGTCTTCGATATGTTTCTTGGTCACTACCCCCCACATTTTGTAGTAACACCAAGTGGTGTAGCACAAAATAAGTGGTACAAAAATACATGCAGCTACAGTCATCACGGTTAAGGTATTTTTACTGGATACCGCATCCCACATGGTCAAGCTTGATATCGGGTCAATGCTTGAAGGCATCAGGAATGGGAACAAGGCAAAGCCCGCAGTTAAAATTGTACCCGTAACCATTAAGGTGGTTCCTGTAAAACTGAGTCCAGCTTTATTGCCAGATGCTGCTGCAATGGTAATCAATGCACCCAAAATCGCAACAATCGGTGCAAGCATGGTAATCGGATATAAAGTGTAGTTGTTCATCCAACCTGGGTTGTTATTGACCAAAACGTCTTTCGCCAATGGGTTGGCAATGCCGCCGATGTCATAAGGTGTGACCAGACTATAGCCTTGGATGCCACCGAAGTATAACCAAGCACCAGCAATCAAGAAGCAGGCTAGATAAACAATACCCATGATTTGCGTTGCTTTTGCAGAACGTTTACGTAGATCGTGATCTGTACGAAGCATTAACCAAGCACCACCGTGGGCACACAGCATGGCTAAACTGACAATACCACAGACCAATGCAAATGGGTTGAGCAGTGCAAAGAAGCTACCGCTGTAAGTTGAACGTAGGGTGTTATCAAGTTCAAACGGTACGCCTAAGAACATATTCCCAAAAGCAACCCCGAACACCAGCGCAGGTACCGCACCACCGACACATAAACCCCAATCCCAAGCATTACGCCATTTGGTATTTTCCAGCTTAGAACGATAGTCAAAGCCTACAGGTCTGAGGAACAGGGCAAACAAGACCAGTAACAAGGCCCAATACATACCGGAAAAGGCAGTCGCATACACCATAGGCCATGCTGCAAATAAAGCACCACCAGCGGTAATAAACCAAACTTGGTTACCATCCCAGTGTGGTGCAATGGTATTGATGGCTGCACGGCGTTCGCTATCGGTTTTACCAACAAAAGGCATAAGTGCCATGGAGCCCATATCAAAGCCATCGGTGAGGGAAAAGCCGATCAATAACACACCAACCAAAACCCACCAAATGATCTTCAGCAGTTCATATTCAATCATGACTGAGCTCCTTCATTTGCTTTTTGTTGCGCTTCGAGTTTCTCAAAATGATACTTACCCGTATGTAGAGAACTTGGACCTAAGCGTGAGAATTTGATCATGAGGTACATTTCGATCACCAACAAAATGGTGTAGAACGCAGCTAATGCACCGATAGAGCCCATGATGTCGCCCGTACTTAGGGTAGACGTTGACAAGTGTGTCGGTAGAACTTCACCAATGGTCCATGGTTGACGACCCACTTCGGCAACATACCAACCGGTTTGTGCTGCAACCCATGGTAAAGGAAGGGCAAATAAACCAAATTTTAATAACCAAGGTTTGTTCTCTGCATTGCGTTTGGCGACCGCAAAGGTAGCTAGAATAAAGAGCAATAACATGAGGAAACCAGACGCAACCATGGCGCGGAATGCCCAGAATAAGCTAGGTACGTGTGGAATAGTATCTTTGGCAGCAGATTTGATTTGTTCATCCGTCGCATCAACCACATTGCTGGTATATTTTTTCAATAGCAAACCATAACCTAAATCTTTTTGCGTGCTTTCAAAAGCGGCTTTTAATTCAGGAGATTTGTCGCCAGCGCGAAGTTGTTCCAACTGACCATATGCAAGCATACCATTACGAATACGGTCTTCATGTTGCACAATCAGGTCTTTAATCCCAGTGACTTCTTTATCGGTAGAGCGAGTTGCAATCAGACCCATTACATAAGGGATTCTGACCGCATAATCTGTGGTCATGGTTTCTTTATTGGGAATACCAAATAACGTAAACGGTGCTGGCGCTGGGTGAGTATCCCATTCTGCTTCAATGGCAGCCAGTTTGGTTTTTTGTACATCACCAAGCTCATAGCCAGATTCATCACCCAGTAAGATCACGGATAGCGTAGATGCTAAACCAAAAATTGCAGCGATGGCGAATGAGCGACGCGCAAAAGGTAAATCACGTTTCTTGAGTAGGTAATAACTTGAGATGGCTAAAACAAAGATCGCACCAGTGACATAACCCGCAGAAACGGTATGTACAAATTTAACTTGTGCAACTGGGTTGAAAATCAATGCGGCGAAATCAACCAATTCCATACGCATGGTTTCATAGTTAAATGCTGAGCCGACCGGGTTTTGCATCCAACCGTTGGCAACCAAAATCCACAAAGCAGACATGTTAGAACCAATGGCAACCAACCAGGTGACACCTAAGTGCTGAACTTTGGAGAGACGATCCCAACCAAAGAAGAATAAACCAATAAAGGTTGATTCTAAGAAGAAGGCCATTAAACCTTCAATGGCAAGTGGTGCACCAAAAATATCACCAACATAGTGTGAATAATATGCCCAGTTGGTTCCGAATTGGAACTCCATGGTTAAACCGGTGGTCACACCAAGAGCAAAGTTAATACCAAATAATTTACCCCAAAATTTGGTCATGTCTTTGTAGATTTCCTTACCTGAAATCACATAGGTGGTTTCCATGATGGCAAGGATAAATGCAAGACCTAGCGTGAGAGGTACAAAAATAAAGTGATACATTGCGGTCATTGCAAATTGAAACCGCGAAAGATCGACCACGCTTTCAGAAATCATCAACGTGTCTCCTTAATTGAGGAAGAATTGCCAGCGATACGCTCGGCGACTTGATTGTCAAAATCTTTAGGAATAGTGGGAGCATCAAACCAAATATGTTTGATGATAAGCAAAATAATCACCTTAATAATTAATATGGCAATTATCTCGCGTTTGAATCTTACATTAAAATCTTTTGGCACTAAGCTCATAATAAACCAGCCCATAAAAATATATATTCTATTATTAACCAAATAAGACAAAAGTAAAATGGTTTTGGTGACTAAATAGGTGTTAAATTTAAAAATAAATCAAGCTTAAATAAATATTAATATAAATTATTGATTTATATTAATTTTAATATATGTAATATTAAACCAACTAAAACAGTTGTGTATGTGTTTGACTAAAAGTTAAACTAAATTATTTATTTTAAATTAGACTAAAACACTAGGTTTTTTGAAGAAATATTAAACCAAGTAAATTGCTCGGGATTTTTTATACACCTGAGTAATTATTAATATGATGGAGTTATTTATATTTAAAATGATCTAAATCGATATACAATGCGGGTAATAATACGGATGACTCCTATTCTCGCTTGTCAAAGGCATTATGCATTGAAAACAGCTTGCACTAAAAAATACTAGATTTTTAAATGAAGAGCTCAGTCTGTACCCAAAAATAAATACAGAGTTCAAATAAGTCTCTCAAAAATCAGTTTCTCAATAAATAGACTGCTGCGAAGCTGAGATACGCTTATTCTATTATTAGTGAATGGCTAAGAGGGTAAATAAGCCAAGAGGATAAATGCGCTAAGACCTAAATAGGTTGGCAATATAAATGAGCTGAGGGTAAACGAGCTGATGGTCAATGGAATAAGGCGCTAATAGGCTATGATGACCGAGCTAAAATTGTAATGTATTCAAATGAAGTGCTAACGGGATTGCAATGTGATAACTTGCTCAGCGGTGTGTGCTGGAATGCTGGTGCGTAGGTTTGAGTGTGATCTTCTAGAAGGTGCTCAGCCAAACCGATGTTGGCTGTAGCACCTCTGGTCATAGGCACCCAATAGGCGCGATCTGATCAGTGATTATGAAATTGGCTAGGCAGATAAGAAACCAGTTCTTTGCGACTAAAGCCACGAGACAATAAAACGTTTTTGATTCCCTTGATAATGTCGATATCAGTTGCTTGCTGTAATGCAGTGAGTAACTGATCATTGCTCTTGCAAACAAAATCATTTTCGATACATGCGATCTGATTTTTTTGCTCGTTATGCTGTTGATCAATTAACAATACTTTATGCCAGAAACTCATAGAGCCTTCTTTACCAACCTAAGATAGATTGAAATATAACCAATAAAAAATAAAATACAAGCGATTGCTGCTGTATACATAGGCGATTAAGTACTAATATTTTCGATGATGAGCCAGCTCTTAAACGAAAAAATTAAATATGGCAGTCTAATTGAAGATTATGTTTATATGATGTGGATCACATATTTGTCATTGCTTAAAAAATGGATAAAACTATTAAGTGTTTGTATTTTATATGTTTATTTATTTTTGTTGTGGTGATTTTACCATATGCCTAAGCCATCTTAAAAGTCAAATTCAGGATTAGTCTCCATCCAGATTTTAAGATTAGCTTGGGCATCATCGCGGGCATGATTAAGTTGTAACTTTTTCTAATAACACCCCAGATTCGACATGATGGGTATAAGGGAATTGATCAAATAGCGCAAATTGAACAATTTTATGGGTCTTACAGAGCTGCTGTAAATTGTCGTATAAAGTGTCTGGATTACAAGAAATATAAAGTATTTTCGGAAACTGTTGCATTAAGGCTAAAGTGTCTGCATCGATGCCTGCACGTGGTGGATCAACAAAAATAGTGTCAAATTGATAATCTGCTAATGCAATGTCCGCTTCTTGTAAGCGTCTAAATTGGCGTTCACCCCGAAAAGCCTGACTAAATTCTTCAGCCGATAAACGTGCAACTTTAATATTCTCAATGTGATTACGTGCAATATTCCATTGCGCTGCCTGTACGGAAGACTTAGCCAGTTCTGTGGCAAGAACTTTATTAAACTGTGTGGAGAGCGGTAAGGTGAAATTGCCATTACCACAATACAGTTCTAACAAGTCTTGATTGTCGCCAGCGATGGCATCCACAGCCCATTGCAACATTGACTGACAAACTACAGCATTGGGTTGTGTGAAACTATTTTCATATTGCTTATAGCAATAATCACGTGCTGAAACGGTTAATTGTTCTAAAACGAATTGCTCACCGAATACATATTTTTCACCACGACAACGTCCAATCAGATTGATGTTGAGTTGCTGAGCCAATGTTGCTGCTGCACTGTGCCAATCCGCGTCAAGCTGACGATGATAAATCAATGACACCAACATATCGCCATGTAAAGTACACAAGAAGTGAATTTCAAATAAGCGTTTAGACAGATGAAGATTATTTTTAATCTCTGTTAATAAGATCGGCATCAACTGATTAATCGACTGATGTGCAATCGGGAACTGCTCGATGCGTTGTACAATTTTTTGTTTTTGATCTGGGCTACGCTCAAACATGGCGTAGAATAAGTCATCCTCTTGATGCCAAATACGAAATTCTGCGCGCATACGGAAGTTTTGTTCAGCGGACGGGAAAACTTGTAGTGGTGGTGCTTGGAAGACTTGAAACTGTTGTTGAATACGTTCAACTTTCTCAGCCAATTGCTGTTGATAAGCAGAAGTCATGGCAGTGATATCTATACAATACTAAAATTGCTGCGATGTTAACAAAAAAACGCTGCCTTGGCTGTAGCACAAGACAGCTTCAATACTATTTCCCTGGTTTTTGTGATATGAAGTCGCAATAAACAGTGCCCATGACCGCATTTACTCGGCAGCAGGTCGTATCGTTGTATAGCCGCTGTCCGGTATCATCGCCTTAGGCTGATGCGATTTCAGTACGTTGCTATTTCAGTACGTTGCTATTTCAGTGCACTGCTATCAGTGAGGTGTTCGAGGTATTGACTTTAGGCTTTGCTAAAATTTTGCACCAAATAATCGATAAACACACGAACCGCAGGCAATTGCCCACGACGAGACGGATAAACTGCATGGAATACGCCATGTGGTGCTTTCCACTCGGGGAGTACACGGACCAATTGACCCGATTTGACATAGGCGCATGCAATGGTATCGGGTAAAAGTGCAATACCACATCCTTGGCTAACCAACTGTGCCAGCATACTCAATTCAGATGCCATGATCATCGGATTGATTTTGACTTTGATCTGTTGTTGGGTGGATTGTTCCGTATTATAGAGTACCATTTGCTGATCCAGCTGATCTGCCACCATGCTTAAAATACGATGTTGACTCAGATCTTGTGGTGTTTTAGGGCTGTCATATTCATTGAGATAAGCTTGGCTGGCAAATAGATGTTGTTCTATATGACTAAACTCACGGATGATTAGACTCGGATCATCATCTAAGCTAGAGCGTACCCGTAGGGCCACATCAATCCCTTCATTAATAATATCGACACGGCGATTGCTCACGGAAAGCTG
Organism: Acinetobacter larvae; assembly: GCF_001704115.1. Lineage (NCBI taxonomy): Bacteria > Pseudomonadati > Pseudomonadota > Gammaproteobacteria > Moraxellales > Moraxellaceae > Acinetobacter > Acinetobacter larvae. Next base: position 2,363,531 of record NZ_CP016895.1, on the reverse strand, counting down.
TAGTTTAATTTCAGGATATTGTTTTAAAAATTGTGGCAATATCTGAGCAATTTCATTTTGGGCTATACTGACTGGTAAGCTCACTTTGATCACACCACGCGGTTGTACACTTAAATGATCAACCAAATCATGAGCAGCTTGTGCGGCGTTCATCATAACTTGTGCATGGCGGTAGATATTGGCACCAATATCAGTAATAGCAAAATGTCTGGAACTACGCTGGATTAAACGTACACCGAGACTTTCTTCTAGGTGATAAACGCGACGACTTAGTTTGGATTTTGGAATATCTGTTGCTCTTTCGGCAGCACTAAAACCACCATGTTCTACGACGAGGGCAAAATAATAAAAATCATCAAAATCGTTGAGCATTGATTTTCCTAATGGCGAGCGAATGAGAATGGGAACAACACGTGTTTATGGTGAAATAATTGAGTTAACTCAGACTAAAATATAATACTATGAGCATGCTAGCAATATTTGTTGTGCATATTGATATTCTTAGCTGTGTTGCTGATCTATGTTGGTGTTTTGTAGCTGAGCATGTGGGGTAAAGAGGCAAAGAAAGACAGTTACTAGGTTGATAACGACGAGGTTATAACTGCCAAGTTAGTGCTTCGCATGCTTTTGTTGATGGCGTAATAATGCATCAATCACCTCATTGCTAAATCCCATGGAAATCAAATCAACCACCGTAGTATCACTGTGGCTTAAGATATCTTGCAGTATGGCAATGAGCTGTTGTTGTGGGGATGAGCTCTGTAACATAATACGTAGCAGATGTAAGATATAAGGCTGTCCATGACAGTCGATTTGACCACGATGTTTTTTACACGCCAAGATAATCGCGTTTTCTAAAGTTGACATGGGAGTATTCCTTAATCTTGCAAAGATTATGTGGATAAGAGTTTTTATAAAGATAAAACTGCTTTAAACTATTTTTATTTTGCTGCAGATCTTATGTCTTTTCAGTTAATCGAATCTGATCACATGCCTGAGCATGTGTATTGCCCGCATTGCCAACATGCCATCATCAATAACGATGAAGTACAATACATCCAGCCCTGTGCCCATACCTTATTTATTGCGATGGATTTGAGTTTTGAGTTTGTAAGTGATGTATTTGAAGACAGTTTGCCGCTCAGCATTGATGAAATTCATGGTAATGATGAAAATTTAAATATTTTCACAGAAATAACACGTTCTAATTATCCAGATTTTGTCATTTATAAATTTTCATTAGGGCTGCATGATTTATCGCGCTATGTGGGGGTGGCAGCAGCCTAAGCACAAACATACTGGATGCATACAAAAAACACGCAAGCCAGCCGTGATTGCTGATAAAAGCTCCGTACAATCTTTAGCCAAGCTAACAGCTGTTGATCATTGTTACTAGCTTTTAGGTTTTTATTCGAACTTGCTCTGGCTGGACGTAGTGCTGTGTTGCTTATGTGGTTGTGTTTGCGCGATTTCCTGTTGTAGCCAGGCAATAAATTTCTGTACGAGGGTGTTATTTTGCTGTTCTGAGTGGACAAAATAATAACAACGCGCGCCTTGTAGTGGAATGGGCGATGCAATAACCAGTTCTTGCTGCTGTAATTCTTTTTCTAATAACATTTGTGGAATTAAGGCAACGCCCATGTGATGCGTTGCAGCAACAGCGAGCATGGAAAATAATTCATGACGCTGCCCCTCCATGGCATAAGGATAGTCATATGCTGCGGCATCAAACCATTCTTTCCATATATAGGGACGGGTTGTTTGTTGCAATAAGGGCAATTGAGCAATTTGTGCTGGACTGAGTTGAATGTTATGGCAGTCTTGTGTGTTCACTTCTGGAAAATATTTTTCAATCAAGCGCGGCGAACATACTGGACGAACCTCTTCGGACATGAGCCAATGAAAGTTTGCACCTGGCCAATTTTCCAATTGTGATGAGGTTCCTGCATAAATTGCCCCATCAAATAAATGTTCACTAAATAAAAAAGGCTTGGTACTGGTTTCCAAATGGACCGTAATCTCTGGATAAATTTGATTAAAGCGATATAAACGCGGCAATAACCATCTCGTGGCGAAGGTTGGAACAACGCCAAGTTTTAAGGTTCCGCCCAAACCACGGTGTGAGATTAAATCCATGGTGCATTGTTCAATCCCCAATAAATGCTGTTGAATGCCTTTTAAATAGTTTTCGCCAGCTTCAGTTAGACTCACGCCATGTCGAGTACGGTGAAACAAGGACAGTTGTAAGCGTTGTTCAAGTTGCTGGATTTGACGAGAAACAGCGCTTTGCGTCATAGAGAGGCTTTGTGCTGCATCGGTGTAGCTTTTGTGCTTTGCAGCTGCCTCAAAACACAACAGTGCTTGTAAAGAAGGAATCATACGACGCATCAGGCTTGGCTCCATAGGGTTTAAGCGCTTCAACAAAACTACAGCTTTTAGAAGGTATCTCAGCACACCATTCAGCTTTAAGATATTTAAAAATAGCATGCTTGGTCGGTTTAAAATGTATTTATATGCAATATTTTTTTAAAATAATCCTGAAACTATCACAAAATCATGGTTATGGTCGCGAACAAATATTCGAAGGGGTCTTCCTGTTGTTTTAGCTATGCGTTTTACGCATAGCTCTATGCAAATTAATCGTTTGCCTTTGAGGATGTGCTTGGCTAGCATCAAGACATATCTCAAGATGCAAAGGATGCAATAATTCAAATGACTGAACATCAAACTATGCAGAAAGCTGCAAAATCACAACGTGTTGCCTTTAACTGGGAAGATCCTTTGTTGTTAGAACAACAATTAAGCAGTGAAGAGCGCATGATTCGTGATACGGCACATGCCTATTGCCAAGATAAATTGCAAGCACGGGTACTTGAGCAATTCCGCCATGAAAGTGTTGATGCGCATATTTTTAGAGAAATGGGTGAATTGGGCTTGTTGGGGCCGACCATTGCTGAGCAATACGGTGGTTCAGGTTTGAACTATGTCAGTTATGGTCTAATCGCGCGCGAGATTGAGCGAGTCGATTCTGGCTATCGTTCAATGGCGAGTGTGCAAAGTTCTTTGGTGATGGTACCGATCGAAGCCTTTGGCTCTGAGCAACAAAAACAGAAATACCTACCGAAACTGGCAACTGGCGAATATATCGGTTGCTTTGGTTTAACTGAGCCAGATCATGGTTCTGATCCGGGAAGTATGATTAGCCGCGCGCAAAAAGTTGCTGGAGGCTATCGTTTGAGTGGTGCCAAAATGTGGATTACCAATAGCCCGATTGCAGACGTTTTTGTGGTTTGGGCGAAAGAGGTCTCCGAACAAGGTCATGTTGGTGATATTCGTGGTTTCATTTTAGAAAAAGGATGGGAGGGGCTATCTGCTCCAGCAATCCATGGCAAGGTGGGATTACGTGCATCGATTACCGGTGAGATTGTCATGGATCAAGTTTTTGTGCCCGAGGAAAATGCTTTTCCTGAGATTCGTGGTTTAAAGGGTCCATTTACTTGCTTAAATAGTGCACGTTATGGCATTGCATGGGGTGCGATGGGTGCCGCAGAGTTTTGTTGGCATACTGCACGCCAATATACTTTAGACCGTAAACAGTTTGGTCGCCCATTGGCTGCCAATCAGTTAATACAAAAGAAATTGGCCGATATGCAAACAGAAATTGCACTGGGTTTACAAGCTGCATTGCAGTTTGGTCGTATGAAAGATGCTGGCGTTGCTTCGGTAGAAGGGACTTCTTTGATTAAGCGAAATAACTGCGGTAAGGCCTTGGACATCGCACGTTTGGCACGCGATATGTTAGGTGGAAATGGTATTAGCGATGAATTCGGTGTGGCGCGGCATTTGGTCAATTTAGAAGTGGTGAATACCTATGAAGGAACGCATGATGTGCATGCCTTAATTTTAGGGCGCGCACAAACGGGTATTGCGGCATTTTGTAATTAGTTGACGAAGAACAATCTGTTCTCTAGATGGCTTGCTCGGTTTTGCAAGTGATCACTGAAACCTAATTTTATTCAATCGAATCAATATAAATTACGCAGGTGTGTTGTTCGCAGCACACCTTAGGCTGCTTTTATCTTGTAAAAGCCAAATAACACGAAGGAATCATCGTTATTCAGGTCTTATGGAATATAAAAAATTAGGCAAGCATTAAGATTAGACAGCCATCAAAATGAGATGAATCAGTATAAGGGAATCAGCCAAATGGGTGCATTAACAGGGTTAAAAGTTTTAGATTTAAGTCGGGTCTTGGCCGGTCCGTGGTGTAGCCAAATTTTGGCAGACATGGGTGCAGACGTCATCAAGATTGAACGTCCAAAAACGGGTGATGATACCCGTATGTGGGGGCCGCCGTGGATGTTGGATGAACAGGATGCAGTGACCGATCAAGCCGGATATTTTCAATGTGCTAATCGCAACAAATCATCTGTCGCGATAGATATGTCGAGCGCAGAAGGGCAGGCTTTATTGCATGATATGGTTAAAGATGCAGATGTGGTGATTGAGAATTTTAAAGTCGGTGCCTTGGCAAAATATGGCTTAGATTATGAGACTTTACAGAACATACAGCCTAAATTGATTTATTGCTCTATTACGGGATATGGACAAACTGGACCACGTGCCAAGCAACCTGGTTATGATTTTGTCATCCAAGGTTTATCGGGTTTGATGAGCATCACTGGTGAAGCCGACCATCTTGCTGGCGGTGGTCCACAAAAAGTTGGTGTTGCTGTAGTGGATTTACAAACTGGATTATATGCTGCAACGGCCATTCTTGCTGCGCTTTGGTCACGTGATCGAACCGGGCAAGGACAGCATATCGATTTAGCACTATTTGATGTGCAATTGGCTGCATTGGCAAATCAGGGCATGAATTATTTACTCACAGGCAATGCCCCCAAACGTTTAGGCAATGCGCATCCCAATATTGTGCCTTATCAAACCTTTGATGCCAAAGATAAGGCTTTTATTATTGCTTGTGGTAATGACAAACAGTTTAAAGATTTATGTCATGCCATCGGGCGTTCCGATTTGCTCGAATTGCCTGACTATAGCAGCAATCAACAGCGTGTGGCACATCGTGATCGATTAATTGCAGTATTGGCTCAGCATTTCCTAACACAAGATGCCGAATATTGGGTGAGCCGTATCGATCAAGCGCAAGTGCCAGTGGGGATGATTAATAATATTGCTGAAGCTCTGGCAGAACCTCAAGTTCAAGCACGCGATATGGTGGTCAATATCCCTCATCCTCAAAATAAAGATTTTAAGATGGTTGCTTCACCGATTAAATTTTCAAAAACACCAATTGTCTATCCGCAAGCGCCTCCAGCATTAGGGCAGCATACTTTTGCTGTATTACAGCATTATCGTGACCAGCAGCAATTGCAAAGTTTGCTGGCAGCGGGTGTATTAGGCAGTAATGAGTAATTTAAAGCGCCTATATACCTATATAAGATATAAGCACAATTATTTTAGTTGATACCTAGGTTTAGCACGGTGACAGCAGTATTAGATTTGGGATACTGAGTCAGTTAAAAATACTAATACTGGCTAAGTTAAAAGTAGTGCGCCCCAACAACGGTAAATGAAAGGATAAAGACTAAAGCTTAGATAATGGCTGTATCTAGTCCATTTCAGCTTTAGTTTTTATCTATGTGTTCAAATCCAACTGCATATTATATTTAGGATGTGTCAGAGCTATGCTGTAGATGATGAAATGAGTAACATTCTGCTTGCTGTGTGATTGCTAATCTTCAAACTGATGTCTCTCAATGAGCTGTTGCTGTGCCATAAACAAGGCTTCACCATCTTTAGCTTGTATTTGTTGCCATTGTTCATCTGCATTGAGTTGCCAAGCATTGACATTGTCTTTTAAATAATTCAACAAGCCAAATTCAATAATCTGTTTTTTCAGTTTTTTATTCTCGATCGGGAAGCAGGTTTCAACCCGTGAAAATAAATTGCGACCCATCCAGTCAGCACTGGCACAATAAACTTTATTTTCGCCTGCATGGTGGAAATAATACACTCGGGTATGCTCTAAAAAACGTCCGACGATAGAACGTACCTGAATATTCTCTGAAAGTTCTTTAACCTGTGGGCGTAAACAACAGATCGAGCGCACAATTAAATCTATTTTTACCCCGGCCTGTGAGGCGCGATACAGCGCAGCAATTAATTTTGCTTCAGTGAGTGCATTGACTTTAATGATGATATGCGCTGCTTTGCCAGCTTGTGCAAAATGAATTTCTTGCTCAATGAGCTCCAGTAAATGCTGGTGTAAGGTAAATGGTGCATGTTGTAGCTTTTGTAACTGTACCAAGCGTCCCATTCCTGTCAGTTCTTGGAAGATTTTATGGACATCTTCACAGATATCTTCTTGTGTGGTCAATAGACCATAGTCTGTATAAATTTTGGCATTGCCAGCATGATAGTTACCTGTACCCAAATGTACATAACGCTTTAGCTGTTTTCCTTCTCTACGCACTACTAAAATCATTTTAGCGTGGGTCTTATAGCCGACGATGCCATAAACTACTACTGCACCAGCTTCTTGTAGCAGATTGGCGACTTCTATATTGGACTCTTCATCAAAACGCGCTCTTAACTCAATGACGGCTGTGACTTCTTTACCATTACGCGCTGCTTCGGCAAGCACTTGCACAATTTCAGATTGAGCACCACTACGATATAAAGTTTGCTTAATGGCAAGTACATTGGGGTCGTGTGCAGCCTGTTTGAGTAATTGAATAACAGGCACAAAAGAGTCAAAAGGGTGGTGTAATAAAATGTCTTGTTTACTCAGGACATCAAAAATACGCTGGGGTTGGCGCAGTACTTTCGGGATTAACGGTTGGAATGGCTTGAAATGTAAGGAAGGAATATCAAAGTCAGCCATGAAGCGTGCTAAATTGACAGGTCCTTCTATACGATAAAGTTGCGAGGGTTCAAGGTCAAATTGTTGTAATAAATAGTCACTTAGGGCTTCAGGTGCTTTACTTCCCAATTCTAGACGTACGGCACGACCAAAACGACGTGAGCTCAGCTCATCTTTGAGGGCTAATGCAATATCTGTTACATCTTGACTTAGGCTGAGATCGGCATTCCGTGTGACACGGAACTGATAGCAGCCCGTAGCAGTCATACCAGGAAATAAATCACTAATATGTTGATGGATAATTGCGGACAGTAAAATATAGTGTTCAGCGCCACCAGTAAGCTCATCTGGTAGTCGAACCATGCGGGGCAGTGAGCGTGGTGCAGGAACGATCGCCAATTCGATTTGCCGACCAAAAGCATCTTTCCCTTGTAGGGTAACAATAAAGTTTAGGCTTTTATTGACTAAACGCGGGAAAGGATGTGATGGATCAAGGCTAATAGGGGTGACTACAGGTTGAATTTGTTTGAAGAAGTACTGTTTAATCCATGCCTTATGTTTTTCTAAAATATCTTGATATTGAATAAAGCGTACAGAATAATGTTGGAGTTGTGGCAGGATCGTATAATTTAAGATTTCATATTGCTCAGCCACTGCTTGATGTGCTGTTTCTGAAATCTGTTGCAAAATGATTTCATTGGGAATGCCGTCTGGTGCATTGCTGATATTTTTAAGGTCTATTTGCTTCATTAAACCAGCAATGCGAATTTCAAAAAACTCATCGAGGTTTTTGGAAAAAATAATTAAAAAATTTAAACGCTCTAATAATGGATAATTTTCATTTTTAGCTTGAGCTAAAACACGTTTATGAAATTCTAATAATGATAGTTCACGATTAATATAGGTTGCAGAGCTATGTTGAAAGTCATTTTGAAATGGCATGTACTGTGACATTGATGGAAACCATTGATGGGCTTAAAGTTTGTTTGCATGGTAAGTCTTTGATGTGACAAAAATGTTACAGAAAAATCATGCACCGTTTGTTTGATGATTATAGTCTAAAGTATGTAGATATTCAGATAATAATGTGTGTTTTGTTAGGTGAATTTAAGCCAATTTTCAGTGTTATTACGCAAAGAAGGGGAAATTATTTTTTATATTGAGAATATCATTTTGTCTAAAAATAAAGCACTCAATAAAAATATTTAAAATAAGGCTTGCGCTCGGCTTTAAAATCTATAGAATACGCTGCATCCCAACGCGATACAGCTTAAACAACTTAGCTCTTGGGCTTAAGTTGAAGGGTTTTTTGTTGTGTTGATCTTACTCCTGACGAAGTAGTAAGAAGATCATTAAGAGATTATGAAGAACAACTTGTGTGGATTTTTACTGGTTGATTGATCGAAAATATTATCATTGATTGATTGGTAGGAATTACTCGAAGTTTATTTGAGCAAATTTTTTGTCAGTAATTGATGAGCCAGAATTGTGACCTTAAGTCACTAATGATTTTAACTGAAGAGTTTGATCATGGCTCAGATTGAACGCTGGCGGCAGGCTTAACACATGCAAGTCGAGCGGGGGAAGGTGCTTCGGTACTGGACCTAGCGGCGGACGGGTGAGTAAAGCTTAGGAATCTGCCCATTAATGGGGGATAACGTTTCGAAAGGAGCGCTAATACCGCATACGCCCTACGGGGGAAAGCAGGGGATCGTAAGACCTTGCGTTAATGGATGAGCCTAAGTCGGATTAGCTAGTTGGTGGGGTAAAGGCCTACCAAGGCGACGATCTGTAGCGGGTCTGAGAGGATGATCCGCCACACTGGGACTGAGACACGGCCCAGACTCCTACGGGAGGCAGCAGTGGGGAATATTGGACAATGGGGGGAACCCTGATCCAGCCATGCCGCGTGTGTGAAGAAGGCCTTATGGTTGTAAAGCACTTTAAGCGAGGAGGAGAGTACCTTAGATAATACCTAAGTGTATTGGACGTTACTCGCAGAATAAGCACCGGCTAACTCTGTGCCAGCAGCCGCGGTAATACAGAGGGTGCGAGCGTTAATCGGATTTACTGGGCGTAAAGCGTGCGTAGGCGGCCATTTAAGTCAAATGTGAAATCCCCGAGCTTAACTTGGGAATTGCATTCGATACTGGGTGGCTAGAGTATGGGAGAGGAAGGTAGAATTCCAGGTGTAGCGGTGAAATGCGTAGAGATCTGGAGGAATACCGATGGCGAAGGCAGCCTTCTGGCCTAATACTGACGCTGAGGTACGAAAGCATGGGGAGCAAACAGGATTAGATACCCTGGTAGTCCATGCTGTAAACGATGTCTACTAGCCGTTGGGGCCTTTGAGGCTTTAGTGGCGCAGCTAACGCGATAAGTAGACCGCCTGGGGAGTACGGTCGCAAGACTAAAACTCAAATGAATTGACGGGGGCCCGCACAAGCGGTGGAGCATGTGGTTTAATTCGATGCAACGCGAAGAACCTTACCTGGCCTTGACATAGTGAGAACGATCTAGAGATAGATTGGTGCCTTCGGGAATTCACATACAGGTGCTGCATGGCTGTCGTCAGCTCGTGTCGTGAGATGTTGGGTTAAGTCCCGCAACGAGCGCAACCCTTTTCCTTACTTGCCAGCATTTCGGATGGGAACTTTAAGGATACTGCCAGTGACAAACTGGAGGAAGGCGGGGACGACGTCAAGTCATCATGGCCCTTACGGCCAGGGCTACACACGTGCTACAATGGTCGGTACAAAGGGTTGCTACCTAGCGATAGGATGCTAATCTCAAAAAGCCGATCGTAGTCCGGATTGGAGTCTGCAACTCGACTCCATGAAGTCGGAATCGCTAGTAATCGCGGATCAGAATGCCGCGGTGAATACGTTCCCGGGCCTTGTACACACCGCCCGTCACACCATGGGAGTTTGTTGCACCAGAAGTAGGTAGGATAACCGTAAGGAGTCCGCTTACCACGGTGTGGCCAATGACTGGGGTGAAGTCGTAACAAGGTAGCCGTAGGGGAACCTGCGGCTGGATCACCTCCTTAACGAAAGATTAGTGATTGGTAAGAATCCACAACAAGTTGTTCTTCAGTGTCTACGATGGGTCTGTAGCTCAGTTGGTTAGAGCACACGCTTGATAAGCGTGGGGTCACAAGTTCAAGTCTTGTCAGACCCACCACTAACTATGCTTGCAAGGTATCTTGTGAGAGGGTGACGGAAGAGTAGATACGAAATAATCTCGTAGATTTAAGCTGGGGACTTAGCTTAGTTGGTAGAGCGCCTGCTTTGCACGCAGGAGGTCAGGAGTTCGACTCTCCTAGTCTCCACCACTCATTATGATGAGTAAGGCTAAGAAAGATTATAGAGCTTAGTAAGCAGAAGTTTATTAACCTCTGTGATTTATCACAGTATCTTGACCTGACGAAGGCAAGATAAATCATTAACAGATTAGAAATTGAGTCTGAAATAAATTGTTCAACTTGATTTGTTTGAAAAGACAAATTGAGAACTAGTAAATGAACACTGAATCAAGCGTTTTGGTATGTGAATTTAGATTGAAGCTGTACAGTGTTTAAGTACACGAACCTTCGAACTGTGATGTTGTTAGTGCTCCTTGTAGGTGCTAGCGACTGTTTGGGGTTGTATAGTCAAGTAATTAAGTGCATGTGGTGGATGCCTTGGCAGTCAGAGGCGAAGAAAGACGTGATAGCCTGCGAAAAGCGTCGGGGAGGCGGCAAATATCCTGTGATCCGGCGATGTCTGAATGGGGAAACCCACCTACTTTAAGGTAGGTATCAATAACTGAATACATAGGTTATTGAGGCGAACGAGGGGAAGTGAAACATCTCAGTACCCTTAGGAAAAGAAATCAATTGAGATTCCCTGAGTAGCGGCGAGCGAACGGGGAACAGCCCATTAAGTCATATTTGTTTTAGTGGAATGCACTGGGAAGTGCAAACGTAGAGGGTGATATTCCCGTACACGAAAGAGCAAATATGATGATGTCGAGTAGGGCGAGGCACGTGAAACCTTGTCTGAATATGGGGGGACCATCCTCCAAGGCTAAATACTCCTGACTGACCGATAGTGAACCAGTACCGTGAGGGAAAGGCGAAAAGAACCCCTGTGAGGGGAGTGAAATAGATCCTGAAACCGCATGCATACAAGCAGTGGGAGCTCCATATTGGAGTGACTGCGTACCTTTTGTATAATGGGTCAGCGACTTATATTCAGTAGCGAGGTTAACCGTATAGGGGAGCCGTAGAGAAATCGAGTCTTAATAGGGCGTCTAGTTGCTGGGTATAGACCCGAAACCGGGTGATCTATCCATGAGCAGGTTGAAGGTTGGGTAACACTAACTGGAGGACCGAACCCACCGTCGTTGAAAAGCCGGGGGATGACTTGTGGATAGGGGTGAAAGGCTAATCAAACTCGGTGATAGCTGGTTCTCCCCGAAAGCTATTTAGGTAGCGCCTCGGACGAATACCATTGGGGGTAGAGCACTGTTTCGGCTAGGGGGTCATCCCGACTTACCAAACCGATGCAAACTCCGAATACCAATGAGTACTATCCGGGAGACAGACTGCGGGTGCTAACGTCCGTAGTCAAGAGGAAAACAATCCAGACCGCCAGCTAAGGCCCCAAAATCATAGTTAAGTGGGAAACGATGTGGGAAGGCATAGACAGCTAGGAGGTTGGCTTAGAAGCAGCCACCCTTTAAAGAAAGCGTAATAGCTCACTAGTCGAGTCGGCCTGCGCGGAAGATGTAACGGGGCTAAAACTATGTGCCGAAGCTGCGGATGTATACTTATGTATACGTGGTAGGGGAGCGTTCTGTAAGCCGAAGAAGGTGGATTGAGAAGTCTGCTGGAGGTATCAGAAGTGCGAATGCTGACGTGAGTAACGATAAAACGGGTGAAAAACCCGTTCGCTGAAAGACCAAGGGTTCCAGTCCAACGTTAATCGGGGCTGGGTGAGTCGACCCCTAAGGCGAGGCCGAGAGGCGTAGTCGATGGGAAATTGGTTAATATTCCAATACTTCTGTGTAATGCGATGAGAGGACGGAGAAGGTTAAGTCAGCCTGGCGTTGGTTGTCCAGGTGGAAGACAGTAGGCATGCATCTTAGGCAAATCCGGGGTGCTCTATGCTGAGAGTCGATAGCAAGCTAGTTTACTAGCGAAGTGGCTGATACCCTGCTTCCAGGAAAAGTCTCTAAGCTACAGTTACACAGGAATCGTACCCGAAACCGACACAGGTGGTCAGGTCGAGTAGACCAAAGCGCTTGAGAGAACTCTGCTGAAGGAACTAGGCAAAATGGTACCGTAACTTCGGGAGAAGGTACGCTGCTGACGGTGATTCCCCTCGCGGGATGAGCGGTTGGCAGCCTCAGAAACCAGGCCGCTGCAACTGTTTATTAAAAACATAGCACTCTGCAAACACGAAAGTGGACGTATAGGGTGTGATGCCTGCCCGGTGCTGGAAGGTTAATTGATGGGGTTAGCGTAAGCGAAGCTCTTGATCGAAGCCCCAGTAAACGGCGGCCGTAACTATAACGGTCCTAAGGTAGCGAAATTCCTTGTCGGGTAAGTTCCGACCTGCACGAATGGCATAATGATGGCGGCGCTGTCTCCAGCAGAGGCTCAGTGAAATCGAAATCGCTGTGAAGATGCAGTGTACCCGCGGCTAGACGGAAAGACCCCGTGAACCTTTACTGCAGCTTGACATTGAACTTTGACCTTACTTGTGTAGGATAGGTGGGAGGCTTAGAAGTGGTGACGCTAGTTACCATGGAGCCATCCTTGAAATACCACCCTGGTAATGTTGAGGTTCTAACTCTGGTCCCTAATCGGGATCGAGGACCATGTCTGGTGGGTAGTTTGACTGGGGCGGTCTCCTCCTAAAGAGTAACGGAGGAGTACGAAGGTGCGCTCAGCGTGGTCGGAAATCACGCGTAGAGTATAAAGGCAAAAGCGCGCTTAACTGCGAGACCAACAAGTCGAGCAGGTACGAAAGTAGGTCTTAGTGATCCGGTGGTTCTGTATGGAAGGGCCATCGCTCAACGGATAAAAGGTACTCTGGGGATAACAGGCTGATACCGCCCAAGAGTTCATATCGACGGCGGTGTTTGGCACCTCGATGTCGGCTCATCTCATCCTGGGGCTGAAGCAGGTCCCAAGGGTATGGCTGTTCGCCATTTAAAGAGGTACGCGAGCTGGGTTTAGAACGTCGTGAGACAGTTCGGTCCCTATCTACCGTGGGCGTTGGAAATTTGAGAGGATCTGCTCCTAGTACGAGAGGACCAGAGTGGACGAACCTCTGGTGTACCGGTTGTGACGCCAGTCGCATCGCCGGGTAGCTATGTTCGGAAGGGATAACCGCTGAAAGCATCTAAGCGGGAAGCCTACCTCAAGATTAGATTTCCCTTGGAGTTTATCTCCACTAAAGAGCCGTTGAAGACTACGACGTTGATAGGTTGGATGTGGAAGCATGGCGACATGTGAAGCTGACCAATACTAATTGCTCGTGAGGCTTGACTATACAACACCCAAACAGTTGTTGTATAAAGCTCATTCGATTCATTTAAAATCAAATCTACTTGATTCATGTGAAATTCTAGTTACAATACAGACCCAGTTCTAATCCGTTAATAACTCATTTGGTTAAGAAAGTATGGCACTGAATAAAAATGTTCAGATCAGACCAGAAATCACCATAAACAGTTGTGCTGGCGACAATAGCAAGAGTGAACCACCTGATCCCTTCCCGAACTCAGAAGTGAAACCTCTTCGCGCTGATGGTAGTGTGGGGTTACCCATGTGAGAGTAAGTCATCGCCAGCTCATGATTACATATCCCTCGATGTCAAACATCGAGGGATTTTTTTTGGTTATATTTTATGCGACTGATTGATTAATCATCAAAATTTAACGTTTTTATTTCTGATAATCTGCTATGTTTTAAACACTGTTTAATACATATGCGAACGACCTAATGCTAAATGTACTTAAACAACAAATACAACATTGTGAAAATTTAAAATTAAGTTTAGCAAGGGGAAATAAATGGATATGGCTTGGAGCAATGGTTATCAGACTGAGGTCAATTATACATACGGGTATTACCGTGATTTAAGCCCAAACTATCAACGCTTTTGTTTATTGCTTAATGGTGTGGATTGTCCAAGTTCTCAACAATCACATCATCATTGTGAATTAGGCTTTGGTCAGGGTGTGAGTATTAATATACATGCTGCTGGATCTGATAGTATTTTCTGGGGCACAGATTTTAACCCCGCTCATGCGGCCCACGCAGATCAATTGGCAGATTATAGTCATGCCCAGCATTATTATTTTGATGATAGTTTTGAGGAGTTATTCAATCGCTCCGACTTACCGCAATTCGACTCCATTAGTTTACATGGTATTTGGAGTTGGATTAGCTATGAAAATCAGCTGATCATTTTAAAGTTCATTCGAACTTATCTTAAGCCTAATGGCATTGTTTATATTAGCTATAATTGTGAGACTGGTTGGGCTGCAAGTATGCCAGTACGAGAGCTACTTTATAGTCATTATAAATATGCTAGTAAAAGTCATAGTCCAGTAAAGAATGTTCAAGATGCGCTAGATTTTAGCGAGGCATTATTACTCAAAGATCCACTGTTGATTAAGCAAAACCCATTGGCATTATCTAAGCTAAAAAGTTTAAAAGAAAAGAATCCTAATTATTTAATTCATGAATATTTTAATAAAGATTGGAAGTGTTTTTCATTTCAGCAAATTGTACGCTTATTTGAAGAAATTAAGTTGAGTTATGCTGGCACTACAGACTTGTTGGTTCATGTTGAGCAAATTAATTTTAGCCCCGAGCAAACTGAATTTTTAAATCGTATTGAACATCCAATTTTAAAAGAGCAGTGCAGAGACTATTTTACTGCTGCACAATTTAGGCGTGATCTTTATATTCGGGGTAAAAATATCCTGACGCCCTTACAGTGTAAACAGCGTTTAAGAGAATATTATTTTGTAGCGCTCAGACCCGTTGCGGCTTGGCCGAATACTATTCAGGGTATTTTAGGAGAATTTAATTTAATTGAAGAAATCTATAGTGAAATTGGGCGGATTTATGTTGAAGAGCACTATCGGGCAATCAGTATTGCTGAACTCGAACAGCGATTACCCGATTTAAGTTATGAAAAGATTTTGAATGCTTTAGTTGTCTTATGCCATTGTGGCTATATGCAACCCTGCCAGCATAATCAAGCTTCTGAAAGTGTGTTACAACGCGCACATAAGTTAAATACGTATTTACTAGAACAAAGCCAGTTTCATCGTAATTACACAGTACTGGTTAACCCATTGACTGGAATGGGGATTGAAATGACTCAATTTGAGCAATTAACCTATCTTTGCTATTTCTTTAAGGGGCTTAAAACAGCAGAAGAAGTGGCGGATTATATTCAAAATGTATTAGACCAACTGGCATTATTTATGTTCGATGAGAATAAAAATATTGTACGTGAGCGTGAAAAATCTATCGCTCGGATACGCGATAGTGTTTCAGAATACCTTAACCCTGAAAAGCTCCAAATTATTAAACAACTACAGTTGTTTAATCCAGAGTTCTAGTTATAGCCCAATAAAAAGAGGCTGTCCCATTAACTCAATGGGGCGGCTTTTTGTTTAAGTCATCTTCATTTTCACCATATTCTTTTTTGATCCTTAAAATATTTTTATTATTCCTCTTTTTACTTCTAAAAGTAAAAATGCAGCCTTTTAAGCTGCCATTTTCATCATATTGTGTGCTAAAGCATGTAATCCAAACTCTAAATTCACTTTTCGCATCCCTCTAAGCGTGAATCTCTTAAAGCCTCGATTCGACTTTATATGTCCAAACACCGGTTCAACTTCTATACTTCGTCGCTTACGCTTTTCGATTCCTTCTTCACTTAGTAAGCGTTCATACATTAACGTCCTGTAATGCTCTAAATGATGGTTTCTCTCAATTCGTCTATTGCCCTGGCTCTTATGGCAGCTACTTCTAAGCGGGCATCCTTCGCATCGCTGTGCCTCATAAATACTGATATGTTGAATGAATCCACTACTGGTTTTTGTTTGTTTATCTTTGATCTTCGTCATATGTTGTCCCATTGGGCAAACATAATAGTCATCAATCGCGTTGTAATGTAGATATTGCTTATTTTTTAAATTCTGTTTGGCTTTTTTACCACGTTGTTGACGACGTTCTAAGTCAAAGGTGCTGTATTTGATATACGCTAATAACCCTTGCTGTTCTAAATATTGATAGTTTTCCTCACTACCATAACCTGCATCAGCGGTAATAACTTCAAGTTCTTGAAACTGTTCTTCGCCATAAAGTTCACGCATTTGCTCTAAATGGGGCTTTAATGTAGGAAAGTCATTACTATTTTGATGCACGCTATAATTAACAATTACCTGATTTTCAGTGCTTATTTGAACATTATAACCAGCCTTAAGTTGACCATTTTTCATATGGTCTTCCTTCATCCGCATGAAAGTTGCATCATGGTCAGTCTTGCTATACGAATTGCGCCCATCAAGGATCTTTTCTTTTTCTTCGTAGTCTATTAGTCGATTCTTAAAGTTTTTTTTTACCGCACCTAATTTCTTTTTAGTCGCTTGATCCGGTTGAATCGAATGTTCATTCAAACGATCATCTATCGCTTTTAAAACTTGATCTATCGTATGCGATGATATTTCTGTGATTTCAAGCTTACTCGGTTCTTGATCGCCAACTTCGATTTGGTGAGCATACTTCCATAGTTCATCTAGCTGTTTAAGCATCTTAGCTTTGTTGGTTTTAATTGCATTACCCCACACAAAGGTGTAGCGATTGGCTTGTGCCTCAAGTTTGGTGCCATCTGTGTAAATCTCTTTTAAAGTAATGACTCCTTCTTCAGCTAACATCAATACGATCTGTTTGAATATGTCTTTAAAGCATTGCTCTAACTTTGAATTTCTAAAGCGATTAATCGTATTGTGATCAATAATGGTCATATTGCTTAACCACATGAAATTAATATTTTCACGTAGAGCTTTTTCGATTTTACGAGAGGAATAGGTATTGGTCATATAAGCGTAGACCATGATTTTAAGCATGAGTAGTGGGTGATAACCTGGTCGACCAGATTCATCATACGCATTTACTAATGGGCTACTGTCAATTTGATCCAATACTTTATTCACTAAGCGAACAGGGTGTTTCTCAGGAATCAAGTCATCAAAGCTATGAGGAATTAAGTGAAGTTGGTTTTGGTGATATGTCTTTATAGCCATCTTAAATATCCTTTTTTAAGATGGCTTAATTATACAGCAAAAAGGCTGCCTTTTGAGACAGCCTCTTTTTATATTGTGCAAGCCAAAATATTATTTTAAGTGAGTAAAATTTCAGATTTTGTCTTTGTCGAGTTGTTCTGGATTTTTAGTAAAGATATATGTGCCTGCTGAGATTGCGATCATGGCACTGATATAAATATAAAAACCAGATTCAAAGTTAAAGTTTTTAAATAACAATCCGACGGCTTCTGTTGTACCACCAAAGATCGATGTGGCTAATGCATAGGGAAGGGCAACACCTAATGAGCGAATATGAGCAGGGAATAACTCAGATTTAGCAATCACATTAATTGAGGTATAACCGGTGGTAATTAAGAGACCTGCGGCAATGAGGAAGAATGCTGTATAGGGGTTATTGGTCCCAGATAGCATGGTAAATAGTGGATAGGTAAAGAGTACACCGCCAATGCCAAAGAAAGTAATCATTACTTTCTTCCCAAAACGATCAGATAAATGCCCCGCAATAGGCTGTAAAATCATAAAGAACAATACGGCACAAGCATTAATTTCTGTTGCTGTTTCTTTACTAAAACCAGAAGTATTGACCAAGAATTTTTGTGTATAAGTGGTATAAGCATAAAAGGACAATGTCCCACCAGCCGTTAAGAAAAATACTTTTAAAGCTTCTTTGGGATATTGTTTAAATAATGCAAAGGCACTACTTTTTTTACTCTCACCACGCTTTTGTGCGGCTACAGATTGCTCTGTTTCAATCATATTACGACGAATCCACAATACTGTGATAGCAAGCACTGCACCGATAAAGAATGGAATACGCCAGCCCCATGCTTGTAAGTCTTCTTTGCTCAGTGTTGCTTGTAAGATAAGCAATACTGCCAATGCAATTAACTGACCCGAAATCAGGGTAATATATTGAAAACTTGCGTAGAAACCACGATTTTTCGGGGTTGCCAATTCGCTGAGATATGTTGCACTGGCACCATATTCACCGCCTAAACTGAGCCCTTGCAATAAGCGTGCAATTAACAAGATGATCGGTGCAATGAGACCGATTGAATTATAGGTAGGTAAAAAGGCGATGACCAATGAGCCAATACTCATGAGGGCGACAGACAAAGTTAAACCAGCTTTTCGTCCTTTACGGTCCGAATAAATACCCATCATCCACGCACCTAATGGTCGCATGAAAAAACCAAGGGCGAAGATCACTGCTGCTTGAAGGAGTTGAATGGTACCACTACTTTGTGGAAAGAATACCGGTGCAAAATATAATGTAAAGGCAGAGTAAACATACCAATCATAATATTCGACTAAATTACCAGCAGAACCACCTACAATTGATTTGATGCGTTGACCAAAAGTTAAATTTGCATTTGCGATTTGGTTTGTATTTGCGTCATGGGGAGTTGTCATGCAAATTCCATTGGTGAATACTTAAAACATATTCAGTATATGCCTACTTGTATTATCACCACCTTAAACTTTAGTCTAATATCTCTTGGCTAATAATCGATAGAATTATTATATTTGCGGATATTTTATATTATTAAACTATTGTTTTTTATGTAATATAATATTTATTAATATGCATATTTTTATATTATATGTGCTTTGTTTTTTTAATGGTTTTTATTAATCTCAGTGATATGTATGGAATGCTTTGTTGATTATATCACCGCATTGTATATTGTTTATTCAATGGCCTTTTGCTGTCCACAGATGACATCCTTGTCATCTGTGGACAGCCGTGGCATTCATGCCACTGAACACGTATCATCTAACGATTGGGATGTTATATTGATTTGCTTATAAAATGATTTATGAAAGAGACCTAATGCAGATCATAAAATGCACTGAAATCTTGTGTATTAAAAAGAATTTTTATATTAAAGCTCTTGTATATTAAAAGCACTTGTATATTAAAAGTACTTGGGCTTTGTACAATATTGTATATTGCGAATTGAGATACAAAGCCCAGATATTATACAGTGTATGATAAACCAAGTTTATTTGGTATTTTATACTGCCTGTGCTTATTTTATATTACCCGTATTATAGCGGAATATGTTGCCAGTCGAGTTGACTTAAGTATTGCTGTAGAATCTCTGCGGCGGCATCACAAAGTTGTGGTGCATAATTTTGATTGTCCGCACGTAACTGTTTTATATCGATACCTGTGTGTTGCAACTCAACATAATGGCCAATTAACCATTTCTCTAAATGTTCTGGATCAATTTCTAAATGAAATTGTAAAGCTAGAATTTGTTTGCCAATTTGAAATGCCTGATGTGGATAATATTCACTGCTTGCCAATAAATCGGCATGTTCAGGTAAATCAAAACTATCCCCATGCCAATGTAATACTTTAAGGTCTTTTAACGGTGTCAGTAGATTAGGCTGCTGTGTGCTCAGTGTAAGTTTATGCCAGCCAATTTCTTTATGTAGTCCAGCATAGACATTGGCACCGAGGGCTTTGGCAATCAGTTGTGCCCCCAAACAAATACCCAGAGTCGGCAGTTGTTGAGTGAGACGTTGTTTTAATAGCAGCAGCTCATCTGTAAGAAAGGGAAAATGTTCAGTGTCATATACTGAGATCGGTCCACCTAAGATAATGGTTAAACCGGTATATTGTAGCGCAGTGCTGAGGTCATCTATACCCGCTTCAAAATAGCGGATACGAAAACCAAGTTGATAAAAAATATCTTCAAAGCAGCCTAAGTCTTCAAAGGCAATATGTTGAATCACGTAAATTGTTTTGGGAAAGCGGCAATCAAGTTGAGACATGGTTTTATTGTATAAGTGATAAAAATCTACTGTAACTGAATTACGATCTTGTGCAAGTTTTCCGCATGCAAGTTTAGATAAAAAAATCAAGCAAAGTGAACTTTGCTTGATTAGGAGATAAGGAGCCGCTGCAGGGAATTAGAAGAAACCCATCGGTTTGGTTGAATAACTCACCAATAAGTTTTTAGTTTGTTGGTAATGATCTAGCATCATCTTATGGTTTTCACGACCGATACCAGATTTTTTATATCCACCAAATGCCGCATGAGCCGGATAAATATGATAGCAGTTGGTCCAAACACGACCTGCTTCAATCGCACGACCGGCACGGTAAGACGTATGTGCAGAACGTGACCATACCCCAGCCCCTAGACCATACATGGTGTCATTGGCGATTTTGATTGCTTCGTCATAATCTTTAAAGGTTGTAACAGATAAAACGGGTCCGAAAATTTCCTCTTGGAAAATTTTCATGTTGTTTTGCCCTTTAAAAATGGTTGGCTCAATATAGAAGCCTTGCCCCACTTCTTGGCGATCACCACCACCTAACAATAATTCTGCACCTTCTGAACGACCGGTTTCGATACAGCCTAGAATTTTATTCTGTTGTTCCAAAGATGCTTGCGCACCGATCATGGTTTCGGTATCCAGTGGGTGACCGGTTTTAATCCGTTTGACCCGTTCAATGGCTTTTTCTAAGAAACGATCTGCAATGCTTTCTTGGATCAGGGCACGTGATGGACACGTACATACTTCACCTTGGTTTAAGGCAAACATCGAGAAACCTTCAAGGGTTTTTTCGAGGTAATCATCCTCATGATCCATCACATCTTCAAAGAAGATATTGGGTGATTTACCACCCAATTCTAAAGTAACAGGAATAATATTTTCAGTGGCATATTGCATGATCAACTGACCCACTTGAGTTGAACCTGTAAATGCAATTTTGGCAATACGTGGATTGGTTGCCAAAGGGCGACCCACTTCTGCACCGAAACCATTGACGATATTCAATACGCCAGGCGGTAAAATGTCTTGAATTAATTCAGCCAATACCAAAATACTGGCTGGTGTTTGTTCTGCAGGTTTTAAAACGATACAGTTCCCCGCAGCCAGCGCTGGTGCTAGTTTCCATGCCGCCATTAAAATTGGGAAGTTCCATGGAATGATTTGTCCCACCACCCCCAAAGGCTCATGGAAATGATAAGCAACGGTGTCTTCATCAATCTCGGAAATACCGCCTTCTTGTGCACGGATACAGCCCGCAAAATAACGGAAATGGTCGATTGCTAAAGGAATATCGGCTGCTAAGGTTTCTCGGATAGGTTTACCATTTTCCCAAGTTTCAGCAACTGCAAGTAATTCTAAGTTTTGTTCTAAACGATCTGCAATTTTTAACAGCAAATTAGAACGTGTTGTTGGGGAGCTTTTATTCCATTGTGCTTTAGCGCGATGTGCCGCATCTAAAGCGAGCTCAATGTCTTCGGCGCTAGAGCGCGGAATACGGGTAAAGACCTGACCATCGACAGGGGAGATATTGTCAAAGTACTGACCTTTTACTGGGGCAACCCATTCACCGCCAATAAAGTTCTCATATTGTGCTTTAAAGTCAACTTTAGCACCAGGTTGGTTCGGATCGACGTAACGCATATGTATGTCCTTTACTTCGTTATTCTGCAAAATTATTCTGCAAATTGATTTATATACAGCTCAAAACACGGCAGGATAATGTTTTGATCAAATTCAAATTAAAACAGTCAAGGTTGGAAAAAGGTAGGCATTGCTATGACGTCTTTTTTATAGCCATGACGCGCCAAAAACAGCCTTGCAATAGCCCCTATAATTCTTTATAACATGTTGTTCGTTCAATAAAAAATGGTAGTTTTAATGCTGTTCATTACAACCAAGCTTGGTTATAAACAGAGTGGTGTTTGCATATTTTATACTATCCTAAGCTGAATACTGAATAAGTTGCAACGCTGATCTATCACATTATGGCGCATGATGTCTTCACGCCATTCACCATAACGACAATCTGGTTAAACCTATCATCTTAACCAAGGATGTGAACGATGCTCAGTCAACAGATTTTATTAGAAAAACGTCAGCAAATAGAAAAGATGTGGGAGAAAAACACTTTTCGCTTTGATCATGACGATCCACATCAGCAAAGCATTGTGAGTTCATGGCAACGCTCACAACGTGCCGCTGTTTGCAAAGAACGTTACGCAGCACCATTACAAGACAAAGTTTTAGCGCGCAGTAGTACTTTACACAATGCTTTAGAACGTTGTGCGACAGCATTACAAGATATTGCAGCACAATCCGATATGGTAGTGGCGGTTGGCGATAGCGGCAGTACCATTGTCTGGTCTGCAGCCAGTGGACGTATGCAGCAAGCTGCTGAACAAGTTCATTTTGTAGCAGGTGGGCAATGGGGCGAAGAGGCGGTAGGAACCAATGCCTTGGCTTTATCACTGAAAACAGAACAGTCTAGTTGTGTATTTTCCAATGAACATTATATGTCCTCTGTACATGATTGGGTGTGTTATGCCGCACCGATTATTGACCCTTATAGCCGACAACTGTTGGGGGTGATTGATCTCTCAACCACATGGCAACATCATAATAGCTTGGGCCTGTTGGCTGTTGAGCGCTGTGCCAGCATGATTCAAAGTGCGTTATACCAAGCGCAACAGCAACATCTCTATATCCGTGCCTTTGGTATACCGCAAATTTTAATGAATGGAAAACTGCTCGTGCTTACACCACGGCAAATTGAAATTTTGACCATACTCTCACTGTGCCCACAGGGCATGAGCTTAGATCAATTACACCAAGCACTATATGGTGAACGTAAAGTGAGTATGGGAACGCTCAAAGCCGAGATGTCACAATTAAAAGATATTTTGTCGGGGCAATTGGCTTCTCGACCTTATCGGATTATGGCAAAAGTAGATGCCGACTTCTTGCAGACTGAACAAGATTTAGATGCCGGATATATTCAAAGTGCATTAAAACGTTGTCGCGGGGTTTTCTTGTCTAAAACAGAAAGCCCTTTTTTATGTACATGGCGTGACTGCTTAGAGTCGCGTTTGAGTAAGGCAATTTTTGATTCTCATGAGCCGGACAGCCTCTTAAGACACTTGGCATATAGCCCAGAAGCGGTGGATGCCTTAGAGCGTCTTTTAGAGTTAATCCCCGTAGAGCATCCCGCTCATCAGCAGCTGTTACAATTTAAAAATCTCTAAGGCTTTGGGTTTCATTTGATTTAAGGTTTTTCTATTTAAGCGGTGGCAGTGGAATCACGATAATTCTATTCATTTGCGTGGGATTGGGCGGTTAAATAATTTTTTGGCTTAACTTTTAGGATAAAAATCGTTAGGCTATAAGCCCTCTGAATAATCTAGTTGATGTATGAAACAAGAAACTGCACTAAAGTTGATGAAAGCGGGTGAAAATATCTTTTTAACAGGGTCGGCTGGTGCAGGCAAAACCTATACCTTAAATCAATACATCAACTATCTTAAAGTTCGTAAAGTTCCTGTGGCGATTACTGCATCAACTGGGATTGCTGCCACGCATATGAATGGTATGACCATTCATACTTGGGCGGGTATTGGCATCAAAGACAGTCTCAGTGATGATGACCTGAAAAGAATGAAAGAGCGCAAATATCTAAAAGATCATTTGCAAAATGCGCAAGTGTTGATTATTGATGAAATATCGATGCTACACGCCAAACAACTCAATTTGGTCAATCAAGTCCTGAAGTATTTTAAAGAATCTGATGATGCTTTTGGTGGTATACAGGTGATTGCTGCCGGCGATTTTTTTCAGCTTCCTCCAGTGGGGAAAAATGATGAACAAAATCGTGATAAATTTTGTTTTATGTCCAATGCTTGGGTCGAGGCAAAATTTCGGGTCTGTTATTTGACCGAGCAACATCGTCAAGATGATTCTGCCTTAAACGATATTTTAAATGCGATTCGTGCACAGCATTTATTGCCAGAACATATTGCGGCATTACAAAGCACTCAACAACAAGATATAGGCAGTAACTTTACCCGTTTATATACCCATAATTTAGATGTAGACCAAATTAATGCCAAGCACCTCAATGCAATTGCTGGCGAACAACATCAGTTTAATGCCGTGTTAGATGGTAATGACAAATTAGTCGAAACTTTAAAATCTTCCGTACGTGCGCCCGAAGCATTACTGTTGAAGAAACATGCCAAAGTCATGTTTGTAAAAAATAACTTTGACTTGGGGTATATCAATGGCAGCTTGGGGGAAGTGATTGCTTTTGAGGAGGATGATAGTTTTGGTATTTTACCAAAAGTTCGCTTGAGTGATGGGAGCGAGTTATTGGTTGAACCTGAAACTTGGTCTGTCGATAACGACGCTGGCAAAACTTTGGCCAGTTTACAGCAAGTACCTTTGCGTTTGGCATGGGCGATTACAGTACATAAATCGCAAGGGATGACCTTGGAAGCGGCTGAAATTAATCTCAGCCAGACCTTTGAAATGGGGCAGGGATATGTTGCCTTATCTCGCTTAAAATCTTTACAGGGTTTACGATTACTGGGTTTTAATCAACAAGCTTTGGCTTTGGATCGCTTAGCACTCAAAGCAGATCATCGTTTTCAGGAATTATCGGCAGAAGCAGAACAGCATTTTGCGGAACAAGATTTAACTACACAGCATGATGCGTTTATTCGGCATTGTGGTGGTACTTTAAATAGCACTGAAATTAGCCGTAATGAAAAGAAATTATCTCGTCAAGGCAATAAAGCCAATTATGCAACAGCAACTCTGGATGAAACACGGGCTTTATTTGAAGCGGGTTATGATATTCAAGATATCGCCACAGAGCGTGGTTTAACCCCAGCAACGATTATTAATCACTTGGGACGCTTGCACCGTGAACAAAGTTTAGATATTACGGTCGCAAGCCCGGGGGATGAAATTGTGGAGCAAGTGCGTAAAATTTATAAGCGTTTATTAAAACGTGATGATCCAGCACATTTTAATGAAGATGGTAGTATTAAGTTGCGCCCAATTGTAGAGATGACTCAGCCTAAAATGGCCTATGATCAAGTACGTTTAGCACTATTATTTGTAGAATAAGTGCATGGGTATTTGTAGAATAAGCGCATGGAGAAAATCAGTAGATGCGTTGAGCAAGCCAATGGTTTTAAGCTGGCTCAACGTACGCTATTAAGGCGGTGGCTAGGCTTTTAAATAAATCCCGCCATCAGAATGGATTTCAATCGCGACTGCGGTCAAGGATTCACCCTGACAAGGACCGCTAATACACTCGCCATCTTCCACATTAAATAATGCACCGTGGGTTGAGCATTCGATAAACTCACCGTCCTGATCTAGAAATTGGTTTTCCAAGAATTCAAGCTCAGTTTGCAAGTGCGGGCATAGGTTGAGGTAAGCATAAAATTGCCCATCGCGCTGGGTAATAAAAATGATTTCACCTGATTCTAGATCAAAAGCACGCGCTTCACGTTCTGGAATATCATCGGTCATACAAATTTTAGTCATGCTTGGGCCTTTTCTTGCTGAAACTGTTGCAGCAAATGTCGATACTGTTGCAAGGTCAAACGTGGACCAAATTGGGCGACTACTTCACTAGAGACCAACACTGCAAATGCGGTTGCACGTTGTAGTGACATGCGCTGTTGTAGTGCATAGAGCATCGCACCAGAGAAAGCATCTCCCGCACCTGTGGTATCAACGGCATGGACAGGTCGACCAGCAACCTTGAATTGTTGTTTGTGATCTGCAACCATAGCACCATCGGCACCTAGAGTAATCACCACTTGCTGGGCAAGATGCAATAGTTTTTGCATTGCTTGCTCAAGGTCTGCGCTTTGGGTATACATTAACGCTTCTTGTGCATTACAGAAGATTAAGTCGACACCATCACCCAGCAGCTCATCTAAGCCTTCGCGGGCATATTGCACCATCGCTGGATCAGATAAAGACAAGGCAATTTTAACTTGATGTTCACGCGCAATTTTTCTTGCCGCAACCACAGCGATTCGAGCAGCTGGACTACTCGATAAATAACCCTCGATATACATCCATTGGGCGGATTGTAAGGCATTAAAATCGATTTGTTCCGCACTTAATTCTGCAGAAGTACCTAAATATGTGTGCATGGTCCGTTCAGAATCTGGGCTGATCATCACCAAACAGCTTCCAGTTGTACCTTGGCTGATGGATTGGTTTGAACACAGAACCTTGGCTTCATTTAGACCTTGTAGGTATTGTTGTCCAAAGACATCATCACCAACACGACAAGCATAGAAGGCTTGACCACCCATTGCAGCAAAAGCAACAACACTATTGGCAGCAGAACCACCAGCAGCCTGACAACGAAAGTTTTGACTGGCTGTCAAATTTTCATAGAGGCGACTTTGTGCTGCGGCATCACCGAGCTGCATGGTGCCTTTCTGCAAGGCATGTTGTTGTAGAAAGTCATCACTGATACTAAACTCTTGATCAACCAGGGCATTTCCGATCGAAAAAAGATCAATTGCGTGCATAGGCTTCGTCACTTTTATCATAAATGCCGCAAAGTTTACCTGATAATGCCTGACTTCTGTAGTGACTTGAACAGAATTCAGTTTGGGGTGGCTATTGGCGCTTTTGAGCGCGGCATGTTGTCATTTTAACCAGCATAAGCCTAGATCAAAACAAACTCATGCACGAAGGATGAATTGCATTGCAAAGTATAGGTATAATGCGCTGAGTCTAATGAATTATTTTAAGGAGAACACATGACGGTCGATGTCACTGGAACTATATCACAAACAACTCATCCCGCGTTTCAGTTGGTTCGTCAACACCATGTTGAAGCCTTAGATATCTTAGTGTCTGAATATCAACACAAAGTCACTGGCGCAATCCACTATCATCTGGCGACAGAACATGATGAAAATGTGTTTTTACTGGCATTTAGAACACAACCCATGGACTCCAAAGGCGAGGCGCATATTTTAGAGCACACCGCACTTTGCGGTTCTGAAAAATTTCCAGTACGCGATCCATTCTTTTTGATGATTCGTCGTTCTCTCAATACCTTTATGAATGCCTTTACTGCAGCGGATTGGACAGCCTATCCCTTTGCTACACAAAATAAAAAAGATTTCCAAAACTTATTGGAAGTGTATTTAGATGCCGCTTTTGCAGCCAATTTAAACCCTTTGGATTTTGCGCAAGAGGGGATTCGTGTCGAACTAGAAGAGGGCAAACCTGTCTATAAAGGTGTGGTCTTCAATGAAATGAAAGGTGCCATGAGTGCACCGAATGATCAGCTCTATCACCAATTGGCACATCATTTATTTCCTAAAACCACCTATCACTATAACTCTGGTGGCGATCCCAAAGATATTCCAGATCTCAGTTATGAGGAATTACTGGCATTTTATAAATCACATTATCATCCAAGTAATGCGATTTTCATGACCTTTGGTAATCAGACTGCCTATGATTTACAGCAACAATTTGAAGACTTGGCACTGGCAAAGTTTGATCGAGGCGAAACCCTTTATTCTGTTGCAGAACAACGTCTTACTGCACCTATTCGTGTGACTGAAGCTTATGCTGTCGATGCAGATGACCTCAAAGATAAAACCTATCATGTGATTGCTTGGTTATTACCAGAGTCCAGTGATATTAAACTACGTTTAGGGATGCGCTTGGTCGAAGGCATCTTATTAGAAAATTCTGCATCAGCACTGCGTCATCGTTTAGAAACCTGTGATTATGCACAATCGACAGGTCCATTGATGGGGGTTGATGACTCTAACTTTGAAATGACTTTCTTTTGTGGTGTACAAGGCTCTAATCCTGAACATGCTGAACGTTTTGAACAAGATGTGCTTGAGGTTTTACAACAGGTTGCCTCTAAGCCAGTCGACACTGCATTGGTTGAAGCCATTTTACATCAGATTGAATTACATCAACGTGAAATCAGTGGTGATGGTACGCCTTATGGCTTAACCCTGATTTTAAATGCGCTGAGCAGTGTGATTCATCACAGCGATCCTGTACAAGTCTGGGATGTCGATGCGGCGATTGCCTTGGTTAAACAAGAACTGCAAGATCCAATGTGGTTACCGAACCTGATTCAAACGCACTTATTGGATAATCCACACCGTGTGCATATGACCTTGCTACCCGATGCAGATAAAACCCGTCGTGATGCAGAGGCAGAACAAGCCCGTCTAGATCAATTGGCTGCGCGTTTAACTGAGCAAGATAAAGCCGAAATCGAACAACAGCGCTTGGCACTGCAACAACGTCAGGAAACTGAGGATGATCTTAATTTATTACCCAAAGTCGGCTTAGATGATATTCCCGCTGAGTTGCATATCGCTCAAGGTGAATTACGTGAGATTATCTGTAACCAAGTGGATACACCATTAAATCTTTACCATGCTGGTACCAATGGTTTGTACTATCAACAGGTTTTGATTGAAATTCCAGAAGCAGTGTTGCAGTCCCCTTATTTTAATTTACTCTCGATCTTGGTGGGTGAAGTTGGTGCAGGAGAATATGACTATTTGACCTTGCAACAATTACAAACTGCTGTCAGTGGTGGTTTGGGCATGGGGGCATCTCTACGTAGTCACATCAATGACAAACACAAAATTAGTGCTTGGTTAAGCCTAACCACCAAGTCTTTGTCAGATAAACATGATGCCATAGCTTTATTGAAACTAGCATTTGAGCAACTACGCTTTGATGAGAAAGATCGTATTTTAGAACTGCTACAGCAACGGAAAACCCGTTGGGCCGCGCGTCTTTCTGGTTCAGGGCATAGTTATGCCATGCAAGCCGCATCACGTAATATGTCTGCTTTAGCCGAACGGGATTATTTTAATACGGGTCTGGGTGCTTTAAATTGGTTGGCACAATTGATTCAACGTATTGAAACAGATGAACAAGCTTATCAAGACTTCATTGCTGAGTTACAAGCGATTCATCAAACATTATTGCGTGCACCGAAGCAGTTTTTATTGGTTTGTGAAGAGCAACAAGCCGATGTCTTGATTGAACAGATTCAAGTTGTTTGGGACAAACTTGCGCTTGGCGCTGCGCCTCAGGCTTTGCAAACAGTCCCGCGTCAGCACAGTACCGCAGATGTGGCATGGTTGATCCAATCCAATGTGCAGTTTTGTGCAATGGCATATCCAGCAGTAATACCAACACACCCTGATGCAGCAGCTTTAATGGTTTTAGCGGCTTATTTACGTAATGGTTATTTGCATAGCGCTATTCGTGAGAAAGGCGGTGCTTATGGTGGCGGGGCAAGCTATGACGGTAATGCCTGTGCCTTCCGCTTCTTTAGTTATCGAGATCCAAGGCTTGAACAAACTTTTAATGATTTTGAAGCCAGTATTCAATGGTTGCTCAATACCCCACAACAAGCACACCAGTTAGAAGAGGCGATTTTAGGTCTGGTGTCGAGTATGGATAAACCTGGTTCACCGGCAGGTGAAGCAATTAGTGCATGTTATGCATTATTACATGGTCGAGATGTGAACTACCGCAAAACATTGCGCAAGCGTTTGCTTGCCGTTACGCTAGATGATATAAAGCGGGTTGCTCTACAGTATTTAATCGATCAGAATGCGGTAAAAGCTGTGGTTGCGCCATTTGCGAAACAACAAACATTACAGCAATTAGGTTTTGAAATTCAACAGATACAATAAATGATGGGGTGGGGAAAATATGCCGTTAGCGATATTTCAGCGTACGACATTGCAACTGAGTATGCTCGCTTTGTGGGCTTGTACAGCAGCAGTTCATGCAGAAAATGTAAATATTGAATCTGATACACCGCACAATACGTCGTACAATAGCACGATTAGCCCTACACCCAGTACACCACAAGCATGTGCGGCATTGGAGTCCAATGCCGAGCGCTTGAATTGTTATGATTTATTGTTTCAACATCCTGAACAGCCACAGGTTTTAGTTTCTGAGCGGCAAGCGGCGAAAGAAATTGCCAAGGACATTGCCGCGCCAACTGAAAGTCATGGTGTGAAGGATAATGTCCGTCAAGTGATCGGTAGTTTATTTGCGGTTGAAGGTCCTGCATTTGACAATACCACGTCATTATTAGACAGCCGTTGGGAGCTCTCTCCAGATAGTAAATTGGGTACATGGAATCTACGTTCTTATCAACCGGTTTATTTATTGCCTTTATTTTGGACCAGTTCTAAAAATACCACACCATACAGTCCTAACCCAGATAATCGGGTTCCAGTCGAGGATGCACAGATTTTAGATTCGATGGAATCTAAGTTTCAGTTATCCTTAAAAACCAAAGCATTGGAAAATATTTTTGGTGACAATGGCGACTTGTGGTTGGGGTATACACAGTCCTCTCGTTGGCAAGTATACAATTCTGAAGATTCGCGTCCTTTTCGTGAAACCAATTATGAACCCGAAGCCAGTTTAATGTTCCGAACCAATTATGAGGTTTTGGGGTTAAATGGTCGTTTATTGGGGCTAAGCTTAAATCACCAATCTAATGGGCGTGCCGATCCTTTATCACGCAGTTGGAATCGGGTGATGTTGAATATCGGTTTGGAGCGTGAAAACTTCGCCATTATGTTTAGACCATGGTATCGCGTTGAAGAAAAAGCCAAAGATGATAATAACCCTGATATTAAAAACTATATCGGGCGCGGTGATGTAACGGCATTTTATCGTTGGAATGAGCATGATTTTAGTTTGATGCTTAGACATTCTTTGCGTACAGGAAGTCGCTCACATGGCGCAGCACAATTTGATTGGTCTTTCCCTATCAGTGGACGTTTACGTGGACACTTACAGTTATTTGATGGTTATGGCGAAAGCATGATCGATTATAACCACCGTGCTTTTTATGCCGGTTTGGGTGTTTCTTTAATGAACTGGTTTTAAGTGTTAATGATGTGCTGACGTTGATGCGTTGGCGAATGCTTAAATATTTTAAAATAGCGCTGTTGCGCATTTGCTGGCAACAGCGCTATTTTCAGTTTAACTGTAAAGTTTTTTAACCGACTTGGATTTCAGTATTGGGATGGCGCAAACGGCTTTTCTTCGGGGTTGCAATTAAATAGGCGAGGGTTAATGGTCCCAAACGTCCTGCAAACATAAGTAAGGACAAGACGATTAAACTCCCATAGTGTAAATCGCCCGTAATACCACGTGATAAACCCACTGTACACGCTGCGGAAATGGTTTCAAATAATAAATCTAAAAAATGTTGTTTAGGTTCTAAGATCAATAAGCAAAATAAACCACTGACAATGAGTAAACAACTGATACAGACCACTGCCAATGCCTTAAACATGGTTTGCTGTGGAATAGCGTGTTGAAATACACACAGTTCATCTGAGCGCCTTAAAAAATTAATCACAGTTAAAATAAGGATAATAAAGGTTCCGACTTTAATTCCACCCGCAGTACTTAGTGATCCCCCACCAATAAACATCAGTAGCATGGTAATAAAACTAGAGGCTTGGCTCAGACTACCGACATCTAGACTATTAAAGCCAGAAGAACGTGGTACAGTGGCATGGAACCAAGCATTTAAAGCTTGATCTCCAATAGACATTGGTGCCAAAGTCGCTGGGTTATTGGCTTCTAAGAGCCAAATAAAAATAAAGGCAAATAGGTTTAAACCAGCAATGGTGGTTAAAATTAATTTACTATTGGGACTCAATTTAGACCATTTTCGTTTACGTTTAATGTCCATCAAGACTAAAAAACCAACTCCACCAATGATGTACAGCATACTGATGGTGAGCGTTACCATATATTGTCCAGAAAAGCTCATTAGACTATTCGGGAATAGCGAAAAACCACCGTTATTGAACGCTGAAATACTATAAAAGGCAGCATAAAATAAAGCATGCTGAAAATCATAATGCTGCATCCAAGCAATGGTCAGTATAAAAGTACCTAATAATTCAAAAAAGAGTGAATATAAAAACACGCCTTTTACGGTTGAGGCAACATTATATAAACTGGTTTGACCAATGGTTTCTTGTGCCATGATTTGTTGTTTTAGTCCCAGTTTGGGAGATAAACTCATGACTGCTAAAATCGCAAAAGTCATAAAACCTAAACCACCACACTGTAGTAAGAGCATAATCACTACTTTGCCAAAAACAGTATAGGCTTCACCGACATTAACCACAGATAATCCTGTGATGGTCACAGCAGATGTCGCGGTAAAAAATGCATGAATCCATCTTAATTCGCCGTGATGGGCAAAGGGTAGTTTGAGCAACAGTGTGCCTAAAATAATGAAACTCAAAAAACCCAAAGCCAGTAAGCTTGGTGGGCTTAAGTTAATACGCTTGCGTTTTCGATCAATAATCTTTTGCTGAATCATGTTATAAGAATCGCGTTGATAATCGTTTTAGCACATCAATATGCCCTTCGATGACTAGAATATCGTGGGGTTGTAATATTGTGCCCGGCACAATGTCATAAATAACGTGTGAGCCACGTTGTAATAACAGACATTTAAAATCAGACTCGCTGGCATTTTCTAATAAGCTTTGGTATTGCGCCCCAGCCAGTTTCTCTGCAATTTCTACTTTGACGATATAACGGTTGTCATTGAGTGCCATATAACGCCGTACCATCGGATAACTCAAGGATTGTGCAACGCGGATACCCATATCTTCTTCAGGGTGAATAATCGTATCTATGCCCAAATGACTTAAAATCATATGGTGTGATTGCGACTTGGCTTTAACCAAAATTTTTTCAATCCCCATGTTCTTTAAATTTAATACGCATAAAATACTGGCTTCAAGATCTTCGCCAATTGCAACGACAACAGCATCGCAGTTTTGAATATTGAGTTCTTTCAGTACATGTTCATCGGTTGCATCAGCAATGACTGCGTGGGTAATTTGATCGGCAATGTTCTCGACATTTTTCTTCGTGCTATCTATACCAATCACATCATGGTGTAAGTTACTGAGTTCAGAGGCGACGGTGGCACCAAAGCTGCCTAAACCAATCACTGCAAATTGCGCCATATTTGATGATTTCCATTTGAGCCTGAAAATAAAACAGACATGTGATCTGTCTGTGCAATTTGCCTTATCATACCTGTTTGTTCAAGTCTTGAAGAGAGTATTTTATTTATATCAAACTTATATGAGTTTTTACTGTGGTGCTTGGTCATATTGTTTGCTTGTGCGATGGATTTAATTTTATCTGCTCAGTGCCCATAAAAAAATTCTGCACAAGGCAGAATTTTTGCGATTGAACAATGGGCTATGGCGATGATGAAAACGAGATGCCAGCCCTCAAGGCGCTTGCAAAAGGTTCTTATAGATCACGCCATCTTTCATAATGACGACAAAATTTTGCTGAGGATTAGCAATTAATTGTATATTTTCAATTGGATTGCCGTCGACCAATAAGATGTCGGCGAAAGCACCTTCTTCGATTACACCGATTTTTCCGGGGTAGGGGTTGCGTTCACCAGAAAGCTGTAATAATTCAGCATTATCATGGGTTGCCATGCGTAGCACCGCAGCCGGTTGATACCAACGTGTCATGGTAGCCAATAATGCACCTTGGTTTTTGGTTGCTGCAGGATTAAATAAAATATCCGTTCCCCAGGCGACCTTCAGCTTATATTTTTGGGCTAAGGCAAAGGATTTATCGGTACCGGCTTGTACCATTTTTTGTTTTTCACGATTGGCACCTGTTTGTGGGTTAGCAAATTCGTTATCAATAAAAGCTTGTGAGCTTAGCCAAGCACCTTTTTCAGCCATCATTTTGGCGGTTGTTTCATCCATCAGTTGACCATGCTCAATAACTTGAACACCTGCCTTTAAAGCCGTTTGAATAGATTGTGGCGTATATGCATGTACTGAAACATAAGTACCCCAATTTTTTGCAGCACTCACAGCCGCTTTAAATTCAGCTTCGGTATATTGCGCCACATCAATTGGATCATAATTGGAGGATACGCCACCACCTGCTGCCAATTTTAATTGTGTTGCGCCTAACATTAATTGTTCACGACTTCGTTTTAATACTTCTACTTCACCATCTGCAATAATACCGCCACCCACTGCTTCACCACGGCTTAAACCACTGCCTTGCGCGGCGGGCACATCATAGGGCATACGGAAATCTGCATGACCACCAGATTGAGAAATAATGGCACCCGATGGCCAAATACGAGGGCCATTGACGATTTTATTGTCGATGGCACGTTTTAATGCAAATACTGGTCCACCTAAATCACGAACGCTGGTAAAACCACGCATCAGTGTATTATTGGCTTCTTGTGCGGCGAGGAAATTGATATCAGCCACTTCTGCCATCATCATTTTATTGGCAGGTAGCGCAGCCAACATTGCATGCCAATGCGCGTCAATTAATCCGGGCATTAAGGTTTTATTTTGACCGTCAATAATATAAACCCCATGAAGCGGAACATGAATTTGCGTACCAATTTTGCGAATAATATTTGCTTCAACCAAGACATTGACTGGCTGACTGAGCTGTTTGGATTTTCCATCAAAAACGCGAACATTTTTAAAGAGAACGCTATTATGTTGCGCTGGGGTAGGATTTGAACTGGCAGGAATTACGGCACTATAAGTCGTTACCGAGACCAATGTAGTTAAAAAAAAATTGCTGGTGTACTGATCACCTTAGCAAATGTAGTGTTGATTAATTTCATTCAATTGATTTCCTACAAAATGAGCGAATCAAATTTTTATCATCTCAGGGCTGATGAATTGTGCATCTTTCAATAATCAATAGGCGCTTTCAATACGTTGATTATTTTATTACATCGGCTGGTTTATTGCGTTACTTAGTTATAGCATAAATTGCGATATTAGATTTATAGAAATCTATGCTTTTCTACAGGAGAGGCAGTGCTGTGGTAAGCGCAGTGATAAAATCAGGCATGAAGATCCGTTAGTAGACCAGTTAAATCATAGTCTAAACGTTGGAGAACAGTATGTTAAAACTGCTACAAGGCAGTATATTCATCAGTAGTGTGGTGATGGTACAAGCGTGTATTCCTCATTATAAAATGATTCGACCAGCATTACAGGTCACGGTAAAAGATAGCCAAGGTCAAGTTATTGAGCAGGCTAAAGTTGTATTGGTCACTCAACAACGACCTGCATTTGTTGGTTTAAAATATGATTTACAAATGAGTAATCAGCAGGGCATAGCACATTTTGTAAAACGTTCTGCATGGCATAATGACATAATGTTTTTACATGGCGTACAGTATTATAGTTGGTGGCTTTGTGTGAGCAAAAATGGTTATCAAACGCAGAGATATATTTCACTCAATGCCGAACAGATTAAAAAATCCAACCGAGTGGTATTTTTACCAGCGATAACTGATTCAACACAAGATCGCGATCAGGACTGCACATCTACAGCAGATGCATCTCACGAATAGGATATGATCCAGTTTAATGCTATGTTGCACGCTACTGATTTTTCTGCGCTTCAATTAAGAAGAAATCTGCAGCTAAGCGAGATGCCCAAGATCGTGTTTGCCAGAAACCTTCATAGAAGCCGCAATGGCTGCCTTTGGGCGTCGTGACTACGGCAATATTTGGCATGTTTTCCACGACTGCTTTATAGGGTTCAAAATTGGCAATATGACAAATAGGATCATCCTCTGCATTTAAAACCAATAATGGGGTTGTGATATTCTGCAAGACATAAATTGGGTTGGTGGCTTGGTTATAGCTGTCATAATCTGGATAGCCCGCCATTTCATAATATGCTTGTTCAAACTCATATAATGTTTTGCTGGCTGTGACGCGTTGTAAAGTAGCCGTGTTTTGCCATGTTTGCCGATAAGGATAAATAAATTTTTTAAATAATTTTTGTGTCATGACTTTGCTATAGAGTGGATGCACATTCCGAAAACCCAGTTCGGTATTATAACCAGGGCACAGGGCAAAGGCTGCTTTAAGCGGGGTTTTTTCTGCCTCCTCACCTAAATAACGTACCAATAAACCAGTACCTGCAGAAGACCCCATGGCATATAAGTCAGATTCTGGATAACGCTTTTGTATATATGCCAGTTGCTCACGTAAATCAGCAGTAGAACCAAATAAATTAATCTTGGCGACAGGCATGGGCAAACCGGCATGCCCACGTCTTAAGCATAATGCAATTCTCCAGCCTGTATATTGATGTAAATCACGTGCTAACTCGCGCATACTTTCAGGCGTACCAGTAATGGTATGTAAAATTAAAATCGTAGGAGTTTGTGCAGGTAAATCTTTGCCTAACCAGACGATTGCAGTCATACCACCATCTTGCATAGTTAAATGATCGATGCGGTCATAAGATAGCCGAATACGTCGTTTTTTAATAAGGTCAAAATAGAGTAAGTGAGCATGTCGATTAGATAGCCAAAGGGTTGGACGGTATTTTTGTTGTAGTTGCGACAGTTTATCTAAGGTATTTTCAAGTTTACCTTGAGGTTGAAAATAGAGTTTAGGCTTTTCATTCGCGGCGATATGATCGAGCTGCTGTACAATCTGCTGGCTGATTTTATTCAATAAGTTTTTCAAGTGCAGCACTCCTTATTTAGCATCAATTATATTGCTATTTATCGTTATATGAGAAGAATATCAGATTTTGAGTGGTGTGATCATATTTTAGGTGACAAATACGGCAGTGCAAATATGCCCCGCCGTGTTGTCGAGAGATTAGAGATCCTAGCCCGTGTGCTTAGTGTTCAATTTCATATACCGCATTAAAGACTTCGACAGGTTCAATACGAATCAATTTTTTACCAAAACTTCTGAGCCACCAAACCAGCTGTGAGGTAAAAGGAACACGTGCACTCACTTGGTAAAGATCATGATTGAGTTGTTCAATACGTTGTTCATGACTGAGCTGGCTTTCGGTAAAGTATTGTGCATCGGCTTCATGCATCACCAGTTTTAAATCAATCAAATCTGTTGGGCGGTTAAAGTCGACTCGGAAGCCCAGCGCACCTGATTCGATATAGGCATCAATATCAAAATTGACGGGATGTAATGCACGTTGCTCCAGCACTTGCGCTGATTTAAACCGATGTAGTGCAAAGGTTTGTACGTCAGATTTATCATGGCGTGTACACACCAAATAAATAATGGCACCTTTTTGTACCAAAGCGAGAGGATTAAGCGTATAGCTGCGTTCTTCAGCTTGTAATGAACGGGCACGATAGACACATTCAAGTTGTTTATCTTGTAGTAAGCCTTCGTAAATCGCTTGTTGTGCGGCACGATCTACTGTCGGTGGAATGAGCGGTTGGGTTGCAGGAACAATGCGTACCCGGTTAACCCATTGTCGTACATTATTATGATTAGACAAACTACGACGTGCCAGATCAAACCATGGATTCATTTCTTCAATCAGGCTGGGGGGGAGCAAATGCTTTAAATGCTCTTCAACCATCATAAAGGTGACCGCTTGTGAGCTGGTCATATGCGGGAGGCTTTGAATCGGGGCATCGGCACGCCAGCGCCAGCCTTGCGGAATGGTTTTATTACTCTCGATGGGAAAGCGTTGTGAGAGTTGGTTTAAATCACGTTGAATGGTTCGAATACTAATCTCGATGCCTTCACGTAATAAGGTCGCATGTAGCTCACGTGTCCCTGTCCATTTACCGATAGTCAGTTGAGATAAAATTTGCCATTGACGGTACAAACTGTTGGAAGTTTCTTTTTCGAGTGAGGACATAGTGATCGCTATAGCAAGTAAAAATTAATCAAAGAAAAGCTAGACCTAATCGGACACCATAAAAAAAAATTGTCGATTTATCAAGTAGGGCGTAGTAAACAGTGCTAAAACGAACGGGCAAGTCACGTAGAATTTTGTGTTATAAGACAATTAATTTTTAAAATACTTTGACGCGCTATGATTGATTGCTCGATGACCGAGCAGTGGATTCAAGCGAGCATTGCACAGCGTGATGTCTGACAATGCTCTAGCTATCCAGCTTAATTTATCAAGTTTATTGACGCTGGTTTAAATTAGTTTTGATCGATGATGCGTTTCGGACGTTGTGATAATCGACAGAGTAATTCATAACCGATGGTACCATTGCTACGTGCCACATCATCTACTCGGCGTTGTTTCCCCCAGAGTTCAACTTTTTCACCCAGTTGTATATCTAACCCAGTCACATCAATGGCCATCATATCCATAGAGACACGACCGACCAGTGGGCGCTGTATGCCTGCGACAAAAACACTATTCGGTTCTAGATAAGCGCGTGGGTAGCCATCACCATAGCCGATACTCACCACGGCAATGTCCATTGCATCCGTTGCTTGGAATGTTGAACCATAGCCGACACATTCACCAGCCTGAATGTGATTGAGTGCCATAATCGCTGCTTCGAAGGTCATGACCGGTTGTAAATCGAGTTGTTGCACATCACGGTCAGCAAATGGGCTGGCACCATAGAGCATAATCCCCGGGCGTACATAGTCAAAATGCAGCTCAGGCCAACGATAAATCGCTGCCGAGTTACAACAAGAGGCGAGGATGGGGGCGCAAGCTTGCTTGACGGCTAAGAATTGTTTAATTTGTTGATCATTTAAGGCATGGTCAGCATCGGCATTGGCAAAATGCATGGCCAAAACACATTCAAAGCCAGCGGATTTCAGCTGTTGAATGACATCGATAATTTCAGCAACTTTAAAACCTAAACGGTTCATACCGCTATTGAGTTTGACCCAAACTTTTAGCTGTTTGGCATTATAGGCTTGCTGATGTGCCATTAACCAGTCAACTTGCTGTTGCTGATGCACTACAACTTCTAAGTTGTGTGCAATCGCAAGGTCCATTTCGACCGCACTAAAAACCCCTTCAATGAGTGTAATGGGTTTTTCGCAGCCAAGTTCTCGCAGTTGCAGTGCTTCTTGCATACAGGCCACGCCAAAAGCATCGCTTTGCGCAAGCGCATCAAGACAGTTTTCAACCCCATGCCCATAGGCATTGGCTTTCACCATACTGACAATCTTAGACTTTGGGGCAAGTTGTTTGACGCGGTTAAGATTATATTGAAGGGCTTTGCGATCAATATACACTGTAGCTTGGCGCACCGAATAAACTCCTATGTGCGAAGGATCGCTGAGTAAAGTTTGCATCCCGCAAATCCGTACAGCATGGTCGATGCTTGTATTGGTTGTGGTTCACAATAACGGCTCAGCATCTTTCTATTATTCATCAATGTGAGGCACTGCAGATGCACACCCACAGCGGGTGTAAACAGCAGCATAATGGCTTTATTGTATGCCTTTATCAAACAAATTAAAATTAACTAAACTCAGTCTTTTTGCATGATTTTCCAGATAAAATCCTGTCAAAACGCTTTAATATATTCTTTTTACCTATTTGTATGGATTCGTGCGAGATCATCATCTAATGGTTGATCTTTAAATAACGCCGAATGGTCAGACCCAATGCTTTCAGGTAGCCGGTAAAATAATGGTTTGCACCGGGCAAGACCATGACGGGATGGCGTTTAGTTTGTGCCCAATCGAAAACATCCTGCAAGGGCGTAATTTGATCTTTTTCGCCGTGTATCAATAATAAATCACCATCGATGATGGGCGTGTCATAACGGCGTAGCCCCGCCACTTCACCCGCTGGTAAGCCACATAAAATCAATTGTTTGGGTCTTTGTTCTAAACTGAGAGCGGCATAACATTTGGCAATGACGTGCGCACCAAAACTAAAGCCCGCAGCATAAAACTGTAGCGTGGGGTGTTTTAAGCGCAGCTGTTGAATCAAATATAAAATATCCTCTGTTTCCCCAAAACCTTCATCATGTACACCTTGGCTGTGCCCTAAACCACGAAAATAAGGGCGATAGACTATACAGCCTTGTTCTACCAAAAGCTGCATCAGTAGGGTGGGGACTTTATGTTGCGGCGTGCCGCCAATTAAGGGGTGGGGATGGCACACAATGGCAAAGGCTGTGGCGGCTTGTGTTGGATAATCAACCAAGAGTTCCATCTGACCGGCAGGACCAGCCATTAAAATCTGTTCAGTCATATGAAAATAAAGCACCAGCGCAAAACAAAGAGGCGTTATTATACTGCACATGTAAACATGAATTGGCAATAAATCATGTGGCTGCTATAGTTTAAGCTCAACCATAACGATGATTGGATTATTATGCTGGCTTTAATTTCTCCTGCCAAAACATTAGATTATGAATCGGCTTTGCCAACGGATGCCTATAGCAAACCACGTTTATTGGAACATTCTGCGCAGCTTATTGCTGAGGCAAAGCAGTTATCGGCAAGTCAAATTGCCCAACTGATGAAAGTAAGTGAAAAAATTGCCCAGCTTAATGTAGAACGTTTTCGGGATTGGCAAAGCGATTATGATTTTAGTCATGCTGCACGTCAGGCGATTTTTGCCTTTAAAGGGGATGTCTATACGGGTTTAAATGCTTATGCGCTCGATGCTCAGCAGTTGGACTATGCGCAAACGCATTTACGGATGTTATCTGGTTTATATGGTCTATTAAGACCTTTCGATTTAATGTTGCCTTATCGTTTGGAAATGGGGACCAAGCTGGAAAATCCACGTGGTCATAATTTATATGAATTCTGGGGTGATCGTATTACCCAATTGATCAATCAGGACTTGGTCGATAGCTGTAGTACAAGCCTAATTAACTTGGCATCCGATGAATATTATAAAGTGGTACAAGCTCAAAAGATTGATGCAGATATTATTAAGCCAGTATTTTTAGATCAGAAAAATGGGCAATATAAAGTGATTAGCTTTTATGCCAAAAAAGCCCGTGGC
The DNA here is from genome assembly GCF_001704115.1 of Acinetobacter larvae. Lineage (NCBI taxonomy): Bacteria > Pseudomonadati > Pseudomonadota > Gammaproteobacteria > Moraxellales > Moraxellaceae > Acinetobacter > Acinetobacter larvae. The sequence goes on along the minus strand of NZ_CP016895.1, from coordinate 2,322,658 downwards.
TTAATGGCGCGTTTTATGATTGAACAACAAGCTGACGATGTTAATGTGCTGAAAGATTTTAATCTTGAAGGCTATTATTATGATGCAGACAGCTCGAATGCGCATGAATGGGTATTTAAACGAGATGAGCAACAATAAAAATCCAAGCCCAAAACCGGCTTAAGATCACTCGCTTGGAAACTCAAATAAAAGTCCAATAAAAGCCCAATAAAAGTCAAATAAAAATCAAATAAAAGAAGGCATGGTCTTGCAATGACCATGCCTTCTTTTTGCAACGATATATTTGTCCAATAAATAACAGCTTAGCCAATCTTTTTAAAGATAAAGTCGCTGATTTGATGCCCTTCTTCTAGACCACGGCGTTCAAATTTAGTTTGTGGTCGCCAGTCTGGGCGCGGATAACGTTGACCTTTACCCGCAAGGTTTTCCAATTGTGGGCGGTTATCCAGTACATCCAGCATCCATTGCGCATAGGGCTCCCAGTCTGTTGCAGCATGGAAAGTTCCACCACAGACCAGCTTTTGTTCAACCAGTTGCATGCGTTCATGTATAACAAAACGTCGTTTGAAGTGGCGTTTCTTTTGCCAAGGATCTGGGAAATAAAGTTGTATACAGTCTATGCTTTGATCGGGCATTTCTTTGAGCACTTGAATGGCATCTGCATCTAACACGCGTAGATTGTCTAAACCCGCCATACCTGCCTCATAAACACATTGTGCAATACCCGGAACATGTACTTCGATACCGACAAAATTACGTTCTGGATTGGCTTTGGCCATGAGGACCAACGAGCGACCCATACCAAAACCGATTTCCACTGTTAATGGACGCTCTGGATGGGGGAAATGTTGACGTAAATCACCGACTGGATATTCTAAGATTAAATGCGAATATTGTTCTAGTGCAGTCCGTTGGGAGGTATTGAGTGGCGAAGAACGACGCATAAAAGTCACGATTTCGCGTTGTTCTGCGAGGTGCTCTAATTCGATAGGCTGCGCTTCAGGATGATCAATCGACATAAACTTATTTTAACAACAGTGGCAAAGCGGCTATTTTAATTCTTTGCTCTAAGATGTCAAACAACGATGAAGATATCATCGTTTGTGTATTTTTAGACAGATCATTGCATGAAAAAATAAATAAGTTGATATACCATAAATAAAATTTACAGTATGGATGATATTGAATTGAAGATGACAGTGTTAGGAAAGGCATTGCAAAATACATCGCCAAAGACATTACAGAAACTTGCCTTATCTGCGCTGATGAGCCTAGGTGTATCGACAGGATTATGGGCGAAAAATCCTCCTGTAGACCAGCCAGTGGTGAGGTTTTCAGATTTTAGTACCGAGGATCAAGCTTTAATCAAGGCGGCACGAGCAAGTATTCAATCACGCCAACCCAATGATCTTATTCATCAAAGCGGTCATTTTGCGGTAGTTCTAGATGATGTGCAAAAGCAAACTTATACGCTCAAGTACACGGTATTGTTAGACCCTATTGTCGATATTGCACTGTCTAAACACGAGTTGATCAATGATGTTAAATTTGTCACAGCTTTGATTTATTTAGATTTGCAGCAATACTATCACAGCTATCAACCCAGTGATGTGATGGTGCTGCAACAGGGTTTAAAGCTGAGTTATCAAGTACGTTATCAATATCAAGATGCGCAAGGGAACACGCAGGTTGGATTTAAGGAAACTGATCTGCTGTTAAGCGCAGATGGAAAATATTATCCAGTAACTGACGCAAATCAATAAAATGCCATAAAGTACTGGGTACGGCTATTGAATATTTTGATAATATCTCCATATAAAACACCAAGCAGATTTCTGTAACATTAGATCAAAGCGCGCAGGATGTGCTGGATTGTTGACAGAAGTATTTAGAGCTACATCAATTTGCTCATTATATGGTTTGAGGAGTTTCGTTTTTGTCAAAATTATTCCCGATTATTTTGATAGCTATTATTGCTGAAATTGCAGTATGGATCGGTGTAGCGCAATTCATAAGTGGTTGGTATGTCTTTTTCTGGTTCATTATTGCTTTCTTCATCGGTCTGAACATGTTGCGTTCAAGCTTGGCGACGATTATGCCGCAGATGCAACAAATGCAGATGGGTGGGCAAATGGGCGCGATGGGATCACCCAAAATTGCTTTGGCGATGTCAGGCTTTTTATTGATGCTGCCAGGTTTAATCAGTGATGTGTTCGCTTTATTGATTTTAATTCCACCAATACAAAAAATCTGCCGTACTTTTGCGATGGGAATTTTGGCAAAACGACAACAAGCCATGATGGAAAAAATGATGGGGGGCATGATGGGCGGTGCTGGTGGTATGGGCGGCAACGATGCATTTGCCGACTTGATGCGCCAAATGCAACAGATGCAGAATCAGACTGGTCAGCAAGACTCAAGTATTATTGATGGTGAAGCACATGAGGTTGCACCTGAACGTAAACAGATTGGCATGAAAGATGTGACACCGAAAAAATAATCCTGTTTATCTAATTGTTTCTCATATGGATTGAAAATTGAGCCGAATGAAATATTCGGCTTTTTTTTGGAGCATCGCTGCTGTGGAGGCAATCCGATTATAGTGTAATGTGTTTTTTACTGTGTTCTTCGATTTAAAAGCTGTTGTTGATTTTTATTTTTTAAAATTTTTATTTAAAAAATACACCTAAATATGTTAGTTTTTTTAATTGTTCGCTTAGAAACGACGCTTATTTTTAATTTTTAGACTATTTTTTTATTTAGCGCAACAAAGGTATATTCCATGTCAATGTTATTGACGATTTGTGCATTACATTTTATTGCGCAATTAACGCCCGGTCCAGACGTTTTATTGATTGCTAAAAGCGCAGCCGCCAATCGAAATATCGATACCTTTAAAATTATTTTAGGCATTACTGTAGGGGTGGTTGTTTGGGTTGTTCTGACATTATTAGGCTTTCAAGTCCTCATTGAGCAATGGCCTTGGATTCAGCAAATTATTATGGTTTTGGGTGGGATATTCTTAGCGCGCATGGGCGTGGCGATGTTTAAGAGCGGTCTAGCTAGTTTTAATCAAAGTACAGATTTAAATGATGAGCGCCCAGTTCAGCGTCAAAATTATTTTCTATTGGGATTGATGACCAATTTATCCAATCCCAAAATTGTGATTTATTTTAGCAGTGTCTTTTCTCTGGCACTGAGTTCAAACGCCAGCAATAGTTTAAAAGCTGAATTGGCATTTTTAATTCCCTTACAAACGATTTTGACCTTTAGCTTGTTAATGTTTATTTTATCTCGCCCGAAAATCAAACAAATATATCAATATTGCAGCGCATATATTGATTTAATCTCAGGTGGCTTATTTATGCTATTTGCGATTTGGCTTTGGCTGGATGTGTGGCGTACCTTCTAAAGCGCTTGATGCTGTGGGCTGTAGCGCTGGGGTTTGCATTGGATTGGGGGATAGATGATTATTGGATCTGTTTTCGGATTGACTGCTTTGGGACTGATCGTTTTCGGGTTGACCATTTTCGGGTTGACCGTTTTGGCGTAGAGAGTTTTCAGACCGGCAGTGTGGGAGCAGATCAGTTGTTGCAGGGGCAATTGCTGAAAGGTCAGTTGCGAATGCATTGCTTTGCGGTTGATAATGCTGCGCTGCCAATTGTGTTTGATGGTTTTCTGAGTGTTGATAACGACGACTACGATTGGCGCGTTCTCTAAAACCACCTTTGCGAATTAAACCTGACATTGCCGAGTCTCATGATAAAAATTGCTCTCAAAGCATTGTAATCAATCCAGCATAGATGATAAAGCTAGCTTGCAGTAAAACTGCCGCAATGAACGTGCGCTCGATTAAAGCGAGCTCAGCTAAATCCAACGAAGATCAATCAAGTGCTTTATGGGCTGGATCATAGTCGATCATAATTGAAATGTATCTTGTTCATAGAACAGGTTAGAATACGGCGAAATGAATTATTCGGGCTACCGCTACAAAAGCCTGTGAGTACGTTAAGATGTCGAAGATAAAGCATACACAAGGACGATAGATCTTGAGAGATATGGGGCAATACCTAATCAAAAATAAAAACATGTTGTGGTCAGTGAGTATTTATATGCTGGCGGTGCTGCTGTGTTTATTTATTTTGAATAGTGTTGCAGGGCTCTTGGTTTATTATTTTGATCATCTACAGTCGGTGTGGTGGCATGCATTGAGTTTGTATTTGTTGGTTGCTATTCTCACGGTGATTATAGGGTCAATTTTTTACGAGTTTTATGTATTTCGGGCAGGTGGGCATACACTGGCAAAACAGTTACGTGCCCGTCGTTTGATTTTAATTGAAAGTACGCCTGAAGAAAGTGTTGCGCTGAAATTGGTCGATACCTTGGCCAAACATTTTGCTATCGATGCCCCCGCAGTTTATGTCTTACCCGATGAAAGCGGTGTAAATGCTTTAACAGCTGGTTTTCAACCCAAGGATACCGTGGTGATCTTGACTTGGGGGGCATTACAAAACCTCGATGAGCTGGAACTATATGGTTTATTAGCCCACGAGTTTCATCAGATTTTATCGGGTGAAGTGACGGAAAATACCAACCTTAAAATTTTATATAGTGGTTTGACGACTTTTAGTCAGTGGGGCAGTAAAATTGCCAAACAAGGCTTTAGCCCATATGGTCGTGAACGCAATAAATTTGAAACGCTATTTGTTGCGGTGGGGGGGCTTATATGGTTGTTCGGTTGTTTGGGGGTATTGGTTGCACGACTCATTAAATATTGTACGCTGAGGCGCCGGACTTATTATAACGATACAGCAACAGCCAAAATGGTTGAGCATCAGGCCAATATACAAACTTTACTGCGGATTTATGCCCATCATGCCGGCTCACAAATTCACAGTGAATATTCTGAAGCCATTGCCCATATGTGTTTTGCCAACTCGCTATCACCGCAAAGCTGGTTAAATATTCATCCGAGTATTGAAGCACGATTATACGCTATGAATCCGAGTCTATTACAAGACGTGCAGTTGGAGGATTTAAAAAAAATCCGTTCACAACCGTGGTATAAACTGATTCAAAGTTTTGAAGATGCTAGTCCAGAGAGTTATACGCCTTGGATTCCTCCTCAACCCCTGCCTTTATTGCGCTTATCACCGATTAGTTTTTCTTTGAATGATGCGATTAAGCCTTTAAATCCGGTGGTACGCCGTCAGATTGAACGTCCCGAATTATTACAACGTGCTCTGCAAACCTCGACGGGATCGCGTGAAGTGATGGTGGCTATTTTAATGATTCGCCAATATCGCGAGTTTATTCCCTCTGAGGCCGCCATTAGCCGTGCTATCGTCGATGCCTTGCTGCATTTAGATGGACGTGTTCATATTCAGATTTTTTTTGATGCTTGTGATAATCTTGGCGCCATTCCCAATAGTATTGCACGGCAGTTTTTGACCAAGCTGGCAAAGATTATTCAAGAAGATGGTGAAATTGGTTTGTTAGATGCTTTGTTATTGGAGAAAGTAAAAGCCAAACTCAATTTATTGCCGGCACATACGCCAACATCATTAGAAAATGCCAAAGCACAAATTGTGCGATTAATTGATGCCTTATTGCATGTGCAGCAAATCAATAGCAGTCAGCAGCTCAGCGTGCGTTATAAAATTTTAGAGCGGGTATTGAGTCCTGAAGAATTGGAGCTCTATGAAGAGATTTCAGATGAGCCAATCGACTTGAGTGAGATACTCAATGATGTTGCGGGGTTATTGCTGCGGGATCGTTTAAATATTTTGGGAATTGCGGAAATTTGTCTGTGGCATGAACGTATTATTAGTCAAGATGAACTGGATGTGCTGGCATTGCTGTATTGGCGTTTGGGTTTTGAACATGAAGAAATTGTCGATCAAATGTTGAAGAAAAATAGTGTGATGATTTTTTAATCTGGCACGAAACTGAGAAGCCTCGCTTTGTATCACCTTTCTGTTTTGCATCATCTTTCTGTTTGGTCGCGTACCTCTGCTTTGTGGTCGATCAATGCACAGTGATTCAGCCCATGGTGATGGAAGTTTTCAACTTTTCGGGCTGCTCATGCTAAACTTGCCATCTTAACGATACAACGCTGTTGTGCTGGGGTTGTATTGGATCGTTTTTGAAGGTGTAAAAAGCATGTTGCAACATCAGCGCGATATTTTGGCGCATATGGGAATAGATATTTGGTTGTCACGGCAACATGCACAAACACGTCCGCACCAACAACAGTTTTTTCGTGATCAAATCATCGCGCCAACAGAAGCACAGGTTCATCCTGTTCAGTATCCAGCCGATGCCGCCACAACGCAAACCATACCACAGCATGACACACCGCTGCTTACCCAGCAGCAGTCAGTGCCTCAGCAGGCTGTGACCACAACAACACACTGCGCAGCACAACAGAAAGTAGCTGTGACCGACGCCGATACCACGCTGATTGCACTCGATCAAACAGCGCAGCTAGGGGCTAAGTTATCGGCTGCAACCTCGCTCCCTTCATCGCTCGATAGCGAGGCACATCCACAGCTTGCGCCATTTGAACTACAGCTGGTGCAGTTTAAGCATGCGGTATTGGTGATTGATAGCACGAATTTGAGTCATGCTGAACAACGTTTGTGGCGCAATATTCAAGCATTATATTCTGGGCAGTTTCATGTTTTAAAATGGCCATTGCCGCTAGAAAATTTACAAGAGGGTCGTGGTGCGCATTATTATGTGGCAGGTTTTTTGACGGCACAATCAAACCAGCGCCGCTTAATTGTGTTGGGGCATTTAGCGCATGCGCAAGATTTGTCTTATCAGACGGCACCCAGTCTAAAAGAAATGTTGACACAACCACAGCGTAAAGCAGCACTGTGGCAGTTATTATCTGCGGCGATTGCGGCAGAGACCAAGATACCTGAGACGGCTGTCTAGCCGCAAACTGTTGTCTAGTCGCAAATAGATACAATACCAAGGGTAATGCTCCCTAAAAATAATTGAACTTGCTTTACTGCGTCGCTAAACGGTAATGCAACATCTGGTCAGTTTGTTTAGTCATGATGGTCTTGATATGTTGAATGGCTTGTTGCTCATTTGCTTGGCGCATGGCGGCGAGTAGTTGTTGATAACATTCGACAATACTTTGATGAAAATTATTATCTTGATATAACACTGCCGTAAGAGGTGCCCATTCAGCCTGTAAGCTGAGCTCTTGATTGGCGAGGCGAGGGGATTGTGCCAGACTGGCCATAAATAATAAGCAGCGCAAATCCAGCTGAGTGCGTTGGTCTGGCGTTTGGCACTGAGCAAATTGTTCAATTAAATGCTGTAGTTTTTGTAAATCTTGCGAGGTACTGCGTGAGACTGCCAAATAAGCACTATGTGCCATAATGGCGCTGTGCATTTCGCCTAAATCTGTTAAATATTCATTGCTGGCTTGCCGTAGAGGATGCTGGCTCATGATGAGGGTGTTGGGCAGCTCGCAGACAAAACTACCGCCATTTCGACCGCGACGGGTATCAATTAAACCTTTGACACGTAAAGTATTTAAGGCTTCGCGTACGGTTACAGGGGAAACACCCATCAATTGTGCGAGGTCTGATTCATTGGGCAATTGCTCATGTTTTTTGAGTAAGCCCGAAATGATGGCATTTTCCAAGCGCTCTACGACCTGTTCCGATCGTGTTGCTTGACCAATGGGGGCAAAAATAATGGTATATGCTGACATGTTAGCGTTCTCTAAAGCAGAGCCTTAGTAAATTAGAACTAGACAAGCGCTAGCTGGTATTGTGTGATCAAAACAGTATAACAAATATGTTTTGTGTTTTATGAATATTAATGCAGAAAATATAAATATATCATTATGATCATAGCACCGTATATTTATGAAGCACCCAAGTTGCTCAATCGCGCGAAGAGCTTGGTGTTCATGCTGATGCTATGCTTTGGGGGGCTGAGTTTGATTTTGGACTGAATTACAATAAAGATATATAACAGAAAAAAGAAATATTCTTAGTATAACAAACATGATAAAGCAACCGAATTACAGCGATTTTAAAAAAGAAAGAATTTTTTAGGAGTACTGTTTTTTGAAACAGCGCTATTTTTTAAGAGCACTGTTTTAAGGATGCAGTTTTAAGGATGCGGTTTTAAGAAAGCTACGGCGATCGAATAGATGAAGATGGATCAAGAATAAAGAATAAAGAGAATAACACCACCCACACAGAATAAACATTATAGGGATGGTTTACATAGGAGGTTCACAGATGTCAGATGTATATGCTCAAAAGCCTGCTTTTCTGTCTAAGCAAAGGATTATTGCACCAGCACATTATAATCGTTGGTTGGTTCCGCCAGCTGCTTTAGCGATACATTTATGTATTGGCATGGCATATGGTTTTTCAGTTTTTTGGTTGCCTTTGTCAAAGGCACTTGGTGTTGATCATGCAATTGCATGTCCAGTTGATAGTGGTTTTTGGCTGCAATTATTTAGCCGTCAATGTGATTGGAAAATTTCTACTTTGGGCTGGATGTATACTTTATTTTTTATTTTATTGGGCTGTTCTGCTGCATTATGGGGAGGCTGGTTAGAGCGGGTGGGTCCAAGACGGGTTGGATTATTAAGTGCATTCTGTTGGTGTGGCGGAATGCTTATTTCTGCACTCGGGGTGTATTTACATCAATTTTGGATCATGTTAATTGGTTCAGGCGTCATTGGCGGAATTGGTTTAGGATTGGGATATATTTCCCCGGTGAGTACCTTAATTAAATGGTTTCCAGATCGTCGTGGTCTGGCGACTGGTTTAGCCATTATGGGCTTTGGGGGTGGCGCCATGATCGGCTCGCCCTTAGCAGTTGATCTGATGAAATATTTTGCGACGCCAACAAACAATGGCGTGGCTGCAACATTTGTTTGTATGGCATGTATTTACGCTGTTTTTATGACGTGTGGTGCATTGATGTACCGTATCCCAGCGTTGGGTTGGAAGCCCGCACATTGGCAAGAACCGCAACCGAGTGAAAGTAGTCGCTTGATGACACGGCAACATGTTCATGTCAAAAAGGTTTGGGGCATACCACAGTTTTGGTTGGTATGGTTTGTACTGTGTATGAATATCTCTGCGGGCATTGGTATTTTAGGGATAGCCTCACCGATGCTACAAGAAGTCTTTGCTGGATCATTAATTGGTATACAGTTAAGTTTTAATGCACTCAATACGGAGCAACTGGCTCGTATTGCTGCCATTGCCGCGGGGTTTACTGCACTGTTGAGTTTATTTAATATCGGCGGTCGATTATTTTGGGCTAGTTTCTCAGACCAGCTCGGGCGTAAAGTGACCTATAGTGTATTTTTGATTTTAGGCGCGATTTTATATATTTCGATTCCGATGGCAGCTCAGGCTGGGCACAAACTAATTTTTGTTGCCAGCATCTGCATTATTATTAGTATGTATGGCGGTGGCTTTGCAACTTTGCCGGCGTATTTAGCTGATTTATTTGGTACGCAAATGGTGGGTGCCATTCATGGTCGTCTGCTCACCGCATGGGCAACAGCGGGTATATTGGGTCCAGTTTTGGTCAATCATATGCGTGATTATCAGTTGAGTTTAGGCATGGCAACCAGCCAAGTTTATAATCAAACCATGTATATTTTAGCGGGTTTATTATGCTTGGGATTGCTTGCGAACTTATCGATTCGCCCTGTAGCCAGTAAGCATTTTATGACAGAGAGTGAGTTGGCATTAGAACAGGCATCGATGCAACGTCAACAACAGGATTCACAGCAAGCCTTGCATAATGCGCCTGCATTTTCAGCGCCAATGCGTGTAGTCGACCAGACCGTTACCGTAGAGCAAGCTGCGGTTATGCTCAGTGGGCATGTACAATATGTTTACTTAGCCTTAGCATGGTTGGCCGTATTAATACCCATCAGTTGGGGGATTTACCGGACCTTATTGAGCGTACAAGCATTTTTTTAGTCTAGCTCACTGCGGCAGTCTCGAAGACTACCGCTCCAAAACAGTACAGCTCCAAAACAGTATAGATAAAATAGTACGGATCAAAATCGTAAAACAGTATAGATAAAGCAGGTTCTGTGCATGCGTGCGCAACCACCATAACACAACATGGCATCACAGCGAGGAACGCAGTATGAATCATGTCGATGATCAAAATAAAAACAACAGCAACAACAGCCAGCGTAAAACCCATACAAATAAGCAAGAGCCGTATGGCAAGCCCATGCGACATCATGCCATAGACGTCGATAATCCAAATGCACGCATTGAGCCTTATACTCAGGCGGCAGGAGGTTGGGGGGCTTTGCTCAGTGTTGCGCGTAATTTAAAGCGCCAAAATATTTTAAAAAAAGGTGCAATCAGCTTATTAAATGTCAATCAGCCAACGGGTTTTGATTGTCCAGGTTGTGCGTGGCCTGAAAAAAAAGATAGCCATGCCTTTAATTTTTGTGAAAATGGCGCCAAGGCCGTTGCCTTTGAAGCCACCAGCAAATACCTGAGCAATGAATTTTTTGCCCAACATACACTGCGTGAATTGGCTGAAAAAAGTGATTTTTATTTAGAGGATCTTGGACGTCTTAGCCATCCTCTGTCTTATGATGCCGCACAAGATCGCTATGTCGCCATCAGTTGGGATGATGCATTTCAGTTGATTGCAAAACATCTCAATGCTTTAGATGATCCCAACCGTGCTGCATTTTATACCTCGGGTCGCGCCAGCAATGAAGCCTCTTTTTTATTTCAACTCTTTGTACGTTGTTTTGGCACCAATAACTTTCCAGATTGTTCCAATATGTGCCATGAAGCCACCAGCGTAGCCTTGTTGGCAGCCATTGGTTTAGGTAAGGGCACCGTGACCTTGGACGATTTTGACCATGCCGATGCAGTGTTTATTTTTGGTCATAATCCCGGTACCAATCATCCACGTATGCTGGCAACCTTACGCGAGGTCTCGCGTCGTGGTGGCACTATTGTTGCAGTCAACCCATTGAAAGAACGTGGATTAGAGCGTTTTCAAGATCCACAAGCGATGATGGAAATGGTGACCAACCAAAGTACCCCAATCAGTCGATATTATTTCCAACCTAAAGTTGGTGGTGACTATGCCGTGTTATTAGGCATGTTGAAGCATCTGCAACAATGGGATCAAGCCGCATTGGCTGCGGGGCAGAGCAGTGTATTTGATCGAGAGTTTATTGCGCAGCACTGTGAAGGATTTGCCAGCATGTTGGCGCTGGTTGATGCCACACCTTGGGCAGAAATACACGAACATAGTGGGCTGAGCCCAACGCATTTGCAAGCTTTGGCTAAACTGTATCTCGATGCCAAACGCGTCATTTTCTGTTGGGGAATGGGCATTACTCAACATCGACACGGTACGCTCAATGTGCATTTATTGGCAAACTTAATGCTGGCTCGTGGGCAGATTGGAAAAGCTGGGGCCGGACTATGCCCTGTGCGTGGACACAGTAATGTTCAAGGTAACCGCACCATGGGGTTAAATGAGTTACCCAGCACACAATTTTTAGATAGTCTAGATCGGGTATTTCAGATCAAATCACCAAGAGCGCATGGTTTGGCTGTGGTTGAAAGCATACAAGCCATGCATGATGGGCGCGTCAAGGTGTTTTTTTCACTGGGTGGCAACTTTGCTGCTGCTAGTCCTGATACCGACTTTACCGCACAAGCATTGCGTCATTGTGATTTGGTGGTGAATGTCGCGACCAAGCTCAATCGTAGTCATTTGATATGCGGTCAAGCGGCATTGTTATTGCCCTGTTTGGGACGTACTGAAATCGATATGCAATTACATGGACCACAAGCCATTAGTGTCGAGGATTCCATGAGCAATGTACATTTATCGGCAGGGCAGAATCAGCCGATCTCTGAGCATTTGTTGTCAGAAATCGATATTGTGGCACGTATGGCAGAAGCGACTTTGGGCAAAGATCATATAGACTGGCGTTGGTATGTCGAAAGCTATGATCGTATCCGGGATGCAATTGCAGAAGTATTCAGTGAGTTCCATGATTTTAACCGCCGAGTTTATCCACCGGGTGGTTTTCATTTAGAACATCCAGCCAATCAGATGCAATGGCGGACGGCATCGAAAAAAGCCCAATTTATTATTGCGCCGATGGCTAGCGTCTATGCCGATGCTGAAAATCAATATCTTGCGACCCAGCAACAACAGCATTATCTGTTGATGACCATTCGTTCACATGATCAATATAACACCACGATTTATGGTTTAGATGATCGTTATCGTGGCGTATATGGTCAGCGACGGGTGATTTTTATGAATCCAGAAGATATTCAAGCTTCAGCCTTTGCAGAGGGGCAATGGGTCGATATTGAAAGTATTTATCGGGATCAGGTCAAGCGGGTGGTGCAGCATTTTAAAATAGTTGCCTATAATATTCCGCGTGGCAGTGTGGCCGCTTATTATCCAGAAACCAATCCTTTGGTTGCTTTGAGCAGCCATGATCCCTATGCCAAAATTCCTGCATCGAAAAGTATTCCTGTTATTTTACATGCAGGGCAAGCAGCAGAATATACAGGCTCCGCTGGTATAGCGGATGCGGTGTTGATGAAGTAAATTTTCATTGGCTTTGCAGTTGCAATTTTTGCATAAAGCTGCTGGGTGAGTGTCCAAAATGTTTATGAAAGGCAACGGTAAAGGCGCTATGACTTTCATAGCCACTGCTGAGCGCAACTTCAGTAATCGATTTGCCTTGAATGAGCTGGTTTAAGGCACTCATCAAACGCAGTTGTTGCCGCCAACGACTAAAGCTAAGTCCAGTATTTTTCAGAAAATGTCGTTGAAAGGTTTTACTACTCATTGCCAGCTGTTCTGCCCATTGTTCAATCCGCAAGTCCAAACTGGGATCACGGCTCAACTGTTCACAAAGCTGCACAAATTTACTGTCATTGGGCCAAGGCAAATGATAAGGCAAAGCCTGTTGTTCACTCAGTTCAGCCAGAAATAAATCTGCCAAGAGCTGGCGATGTCGACTGACTGGTGCATCTGCTGCGATTGCGACCAAGCGAGCAATCAGGGCTTTTAGTAAATTGGATACCCCGATAACACTGTCGGACAAGGATAAAGCACGCGCTTCGGCAGGCGCCACCAAAATACCATGTACCTGTACAGCGCTTTGCATAATGAGACGATGCGGTACTTCGGGTCGCAGCCAGACCGCCGTAGTCGGTGGCACCATCCATTTCCCTGTTTGGGCTTCGACCAGCATGACACCGCGTGTGGCATAGAGCAGATGGCAACGTTGGTGCTGATGCCACGGGACCACATAGCCGCGAGGGTATTCAGCGGCGATGCCATTGACTGCAAATTGTGCTTGATCCTGTGCCATATCGGCAAATTCTGGAATGCTTTCAGATCTGATGATTTCCAACATAGCAGGCATCGCCGCGCTCCTTAGAGATGATTTCGATTACTCGAAGCTTGATCGATTTTTTTTGTCCTTTTTGATAAAGAAATTGTCCTTTATTTTATAGAAGGACAGTTTCAGCAAGCATTATAGTGCAGTCATTCCGACGATGAAAGCACTGATCCATGCTGGATGATGGCTAGATCGTCTTTATAGTGCATGGTTTGCTGGCATGGTGATTGATCGTCTTGCAGTGGACCGATGCATACTGATGAAGTAGAGCCTGCAATGAGATTTCAATTTAATAATCCTACCTCGCGACAGCGTTTGCTCGTGCTTGGCGTACTGAGTAGCGGTTTGAGCGGATGTTTCAATCCGTTATTGCCAGTACCGCAAAGTACGATAGCACCGATTGTGCGTGCGCCGCAGTCGGCTATGCCCGATCAATTCGCGCCCAATTGGTGGCAAGTCTATGATGATGCCCAGCTCAATGCGGTTGTGACAGAAGCTTTGGCAGCCAATCGTCAACTACAGCAAGCCGCAGCAACAGTGCTGGAATATCGTGCCGCTGTGCAAGCGATAGCGCCTTCGGCATGGCATAGCAATACTGCGCTATGGGGGAGTCGCGGTAATAGTGCGGCTGGTGGGCAACCCGAAGGCGTGATGGCAGATAAAGCCTCTGCGCATCGCCAATCGAATTATGCTGCTAGCTTTGACTTGCAATGGGAATTGGACATATTTAAGCGCTTATCTGCCTTAAAACAAGTATCCAGCGCAGCGTTAAGCGCAGTACAAGCCGATCAAGCTGCATTACAACTACTGATCGCTGCGGAAACCACGCGCGCTTGGCTCATGGGATGTAATACCGTGCAGCAGCAGCGACTATTACAACAACAGTTGCAATTATTGGCGCAGCAAGCCCAACTGAGCGAAAAAATGTATCACGCTGGGCGAAGTACAGCGGCAGATCTATTACAACGACAAAGCCATTATGCACGCGTGTTGGCAACTCAAGCGACCTTGCAACAACAGCTACAACAGCATCAAAGTGCACTAAATATTTTAATGGCTAGACCTCCCACTCTAGCGCTGTCGATTGCACAACAATGCCAGCAATTGCCGCCGTTACAGCACAATGTACAGCACTTAGAGGCAACGGTGATGTTACAACGGCGTCCAGATATTTATGCCGCTGAGCAACGTCTACGGGCAGCAACGGCACAGCGCAACGTGGCTCAAGCGGATTTGTATCCACGAATTCAACTGGGTGCTGGTGTGTATCAGCCTTTGGCAAATAGCCCACAGAACAATGCGTCTCGTGCCACAGTTTGGCGGATTGGTCCGCTGCTCTCATGGCAATTCCCAAACTTTAGTGCGGCACGGGCGGCAATTGCTCAAGCCGATGCCAGAGCGGTTAAAGCATTGGCGCAGTTTGATCAGCAGATAATTGTCGCGCTGAATGAATGGCAACAAGCCTTACATGATGATCAGGTTATGGGGGCTGCGCAGCAGCAACAGCGGCAGGCTTGGCAATATAGCCTACAACGCCAGCATATGGCTGAGCAAAGTGTCAAGTTGGGGCGATTAGAGTACATGACGCAGCTTGATTTACAGCTGGAACAGCTTGAACAGGCGGCGTTACTCGCCCAGCAAAATCAAAATTATATCGCCACACAAATACAACTTTTCAAAGTGTTCGCAGGGCGATGGCAACATGCTCCAGCTCCAGCACCCGCAACGACAACGGCATTACAGCGCACAGCTGCTGACCTTGCTACGATCCCTTCTGCAACAGAGTAATGATTATGCGCTCCTCTCCAAATGATGAATCTACCACGGCGGCAGTGAATGCAAAGCACAGCGCAAGCGCTTCTGCTGATACTGTGACATCTGCCAATACTACAACACCCGCCAATACTACAACACCCGCCAATACTGCGACATCCGCCAATACTGCGACATCCGCCAATACTGCGACATCCGCCAATACTGCGACATCCGCCGATAATGCGACATCCGTCGAGCTAGGCAATGCACAGCATACAGCAAGTGCGTATCAGCATTCTCCCGAGCCGAATGATCCAGCCCAGCACGTTGCGCCGCGCAAGCCTAAGACCAAGATTGCTTTGTTTCTTGTGGGGGGAATGATGTTGCTCTTGGCACTGGCATGGCTATTTTATTGGTGGAATGATGCGCGCTATAAGGTCGAAACCGATGATGCCTATGTACGCGCCGATGTGGCTACGGTGTCGAGTCATATTGCAGGTTTTATCGCGGCTGTACAGGTTGAAGATCATCAATGGGTGCGCGCTGGGCAAGTATTGGCAACAATTGATGATCAAGATTTACAACAAAAACTCCAACAAGCACAGGCAGATGTTGATGCCGCACAGGCAGATGTCAATGCTGCGGTCAGCAAAATTCGCTATAACCAAGGGCAGGTACAACGACAAGATCATCTAATTCAACACGCCCAAGCACAGTATCAAGCCAGAATCAGTGATGCCGAATGGAGTAGACAACAGCGACAACGAGAGCAGTTGCTTTATCAGCAACAATTGAGTAGCACTGAACAGTTAGAACAAGCTCAAGCCAAGCAAAAGCGTGCTGATGCTGATCGTTTGGCGGCACAAGCCGCATGGCATGCCCAGCAGCAAGATCGCGGCTTACTCGGCTTAGAAGAGCAACATTTACAAGCCGAATTAGCTAAAGCACAGGCCGTTTTACAGCAACAGCAAGCACGCTTGCAACAGGCAAAAATTAATTTATCTTATCGGGAGATCATTGCGCCGATTTCTGGGCGTATTGGTCAGCGCCGTCTACGCTTGGGACAAACTGTTGCTGCCGGCACACCATTATTGGCGATCGTACCAGAGCAGTTTTATATCATTGCCAATTTTAAAGAAACCCAAATACAGGCGATGCGCAAGGGGCAAGCTGTTGATGTCAAAGTAGATGCCTTACATGGGCAGCATTTCAAAGCCTATGTGGACAGTTTGGCACCTGCATCTGGCGCCCAGTTTGCGCTATTACCGCCAGACAATGCAACGGGTAACTTCACCAAAATCGTGCAGCGTATTCCAGTCAAAATAGTCTTTGATGCCCAGCAAGATTTAACAGCATTGAAGTCGGGGATGTCCAGCGTCATTACAGTGGATACTCGCCATGACTAAATCTGCCATCGATCAAGTTGCTGCCAACGAAAAGGTGTCTTTACGAACTTGGGTTGCGGTGTTGGGAAGTGTGATTGGTTGTTTTATGGCGGGGATGAATGTCCACGTCACCAATGCCTCTTTACCTGATGTCCGTGGTTCACTAGGGGCAACCTTTGAAGAAGGTTCTTGGATTAGTACCGCTTATCTGGTTGCTGAAATTATTGTGATTCCCATGACGGGATGGTTGGTGTCTATTTTTGGCATGCGCCGCGTGTTGATGGTGGGAACAGCAGGCTTTGTGCTCTTTTCCATAGCCTGTTCCTTAGCACCCAATATTCAAATGATGATTATGGCACGTGCTTTGCAAGGTGCATTCGGTGGTGTATTAATTCCGCTGTCTTTTCAGTTAATTGTTACAGCGTTACCAGCATCAAAACATCCACTGGGCATGGCATTATTTGCTGTCGCAAACAATGTTGCGCAGGCTGCCGGACCCTCTCTGGGAGGCTGGCTGACGGACGCTTATTCATGGCGCTGGATTTTTTATCTGCAGGTGCCACCGGGACTCTTGTTGTTGGCGGCAATTGCTTGGTCAGTACGACCTGAAAAAGTCAAACTAGACCAGTTGAAATATGGCGATTGGTGGGGTATTGCCAGCATGGCAGTGGGCTTGTCTGCTTTGCAAATTATGTTAGAAGAAGGGGGGCGTTATGACTGGTTTGAGTCAAGTTTCATTGTGCAATGCGCAGTGGTTGCCGCAGCAAGCTTAGCACTGTTTACCTACTTGCAATTAAAGCGTGAACAACCGTTATTAAATTTGCGTTTGTTGGGACGTTATAATTTTGGTATTGCCAGTTTAATGCAGTTTAGTTTTGGTGCGGTGGTGTTTGGCGTCGTCTTTTTGGTGCCCAATTATTTTGCTGAAATCCATGGCTACAATGCACGACAAATTGGCTTGATGATGATTCCCTATGGGGTGATTCAGTTTGCCATGTCCTTTGCTACCCCCTATCTCATGCGCCGTATGAGTGCTCGTGTGGTGATCATTATGGGTTTTGCTTTTACTGCACTGGGCTGTTTAATGAATATTTCATTAAATGTAAATGCCGCTGAAAATGTCATTATTCCATCCCTCATCATCCGTGGCATTGGGCAATCTTTGGTGGTGGTGGCTTTGGGAGTGATGGCGATTCAAGGGCTAGAGAAGTCTCAAGTGGGCTCTGCATCGGGACTCTTTTCTATGGTGCGTAATGTGGGGGGTGCTATTGGCATTGCTATTTCTGGGCAACTTGTGGTGCAACGAAGCAAAGTGCATGAGCAGCACATCGGTGAATCCGTGACACCGTTTCAAGCCAATGTTCAAGATGGTTTACAGGAGTGGATGATGCTGTTATCACAAAAAAACCTTAACCCTTTACAGCTCTGGGATGATTTAGACACGGTAGATTTAAGTCAGCAAGCCTTGGCAATGCTCAATCAGATCATACAACGTGAAGCACTCTTAATGGCTTATAGTGATACTTTCTACTTGGCTGGTGTCGCCATGTTGCTATGTGTGTTGGCTGGCTTTGCTTTAAAGAAATCTGCTTAAGGTTACCGTTGCATAAGCGCAGCTGCGACACAGTGCATGCAGCCTAAAAAAGTGTTTGAAAATAGTTTATAAAACAGATCAAACCAAGTCGTTTAAAGCAAACAGATCCAATCCAACAGTTCTCAGCCAATAAAACAACAGCGCTGCTGTGGCAGCGCTGTTGTGGCATTTTAAAATGGTGTGGCAGGGTCACGACAGACCAAGACCATTACCAAATATCAGAATCTACTTTTTTCTTGAGCTCTGGATATTGCTCAATCTTAAAAACAGGTTCTTTAATACCGCGTTTTAATTGCTGAGTATAATCTTTGAGTAAGGTGCGTGCGATGGGAGTCAGCAGTAAAATTGCCATCAGGTTAATGGTTGCCATAATCCCCATAAAGAGGTCAGCCATATTCCAAACCACAGGGACACTACTGACCGCACCAAAATACACCATGGCTAAAACACATAGTCTAAAGAGCAACATGAGTTTGGGATTGCTATTGATAAATTGCACATTACTTTCAGCATAGGCATAATTCCCCAATACCGCAGAGTAGCAAAATAAAAATAATAACACCGCCAGTAAGTCACCGCCCCAAGCACCGATTTCGGTTTCTAAGGCGCGTTGGGTGAGTTCAACGCCAACAAAGCCAGCATCATGATATACCCCAGAAACCAAGATAATCATCGCGGTACAGGTACACACCAAGAAGGTATCGACAAATACGCCAAGCATCTGTACTAAACCTTGGTTGACGGGATGTTTGACATCAGAGGCTGCTGCAGCATTTGGTGCAGAGCCCATACCGGCTTCATTGGAAAATAATCCGCGTTTAAAACCTTGTAACACCGTAACGGAAATCATACTCCCAAAGAAACCGCCCGCAGCAGCTTTAAATTCAAAGGCTTCGGTAAAGATCAATTTAAATACGTCAGGTAAGAGCTGATAGTTACTGATCATGATATATAAAGCGATCAGGAGATATAACCCCGCTTTGATGGGAACAAACATTTCAGCAAATTTGGCTATACGTTTAATGCCGCCAAAAATGGCAATGCCAACCATGGCAACTAAAAGTAAACCGAGCCAAGACAGTTCAAATTGAAAACCGGCTAAAGACAGTTGCGGGTTATAACTCGACCAACCCCAAGAGTGATTAGATGCACCGACAATGGCATTAATTTGTACCGAGTTAAAAACAAAACCGTAAGTAAAAATCAGGGCAATGGCAAAGATAATCCCAAAGGTTTTATTTCTGAGACCTTGGGTAATGTAGTATGCAGGACCACCACGGAATTGTTTGTTGCTATGGTCACGCACTTTAAATAATTGCGCCAAGCTCGATTCAATAAATGCCGAACTCATTCCGAGTATGGCGGTAAACCACATCCAAAATACCGCACCAGGTCCACCTATGGCGATGGCAATGGCAACACCGGCGATATTGCCAACCCCTACACGACTCGCCAAACCGGTGACAAATGCTTGGAAGGGGGTAATACCATGCGAGTCTTTGACTTGCTTGCGACTCCCTTTCATAATTTTAAAACTATGTAGGAATAAGCGGATTTGTACTGCCTTGGTGGCGACCGTATAAAATATACCAACAAAAAGTAAGAATAGGACTAGAAAATCCCATAATGGTGAGTTGACCTTATCAATTGCATATAACAGCATTGTATTAACGGAATCATTCATGTGGTTAATACATCCATATTTGATGAGTTAATTTTAAAGTCTATCAATGCAGCCATCGTATAAATAAACATAGCTTGTTTCAATGCTGCAAAAAATTCAGCGGATTATAGAGTAAACATATAATCAAAGATATATTTTGGCAGTCGATGATATTATGCATTTGCTCAAGCAAAGCTGGTGAAATAAGGCGTTGTCACAAAGATCGTACTAAAAAATATTTATATTTTATATATTTATAAAGCATATTATTCATTTACTTAGCAGGGGGTTGGGGTAAATTTTTTTTGTAACTGAGACAGTTAAATGTTCTAAAAATAATCATAATATGCTGTTTATTTTGCATATATTATCTAAGTTTGCGGTAGATTAATTTGAAAAAATCAATACCTGATTAGAATGTCCTAATATCTATTGGGCTCACATAATATGCTCAAGCAAAACATGGAATAAAACTGAATAAACCCGAGGGGCGATTATATAGGATGAGTTGTTGCTGATAAATTGTGTTTGATGGCTTATTTTTGATGACTTATTTTAGATGAATCCTATTTTTACAAAGAATATATAGGACTGTATATAGCGAGGGCAGTATATACAGAGGATCAGGTCAGGCATTGAGTAGAGTGCCAACACAAAGCGCTGAATGCAGGGATCTCATTCAGCGCTTTGCAGCAGCAAAGCTTAGGCGATTACTGTTTTATTTCAACATCGTCGCTGGATCAAACTCTCGTTGTGGCGCAGCACGGACAGGACGACCATCGGCTTTGAAATAAGGGGCGTTTGAAGGTGGCAAATGTTTGTTGCGGATCACGTCAGCAATTTTCTCACCAATCATAATGGTCGTTGCATTGAGATTACCAGTAATAATCAATGGCATAATCGAGGCATCGACCACTCTTAACCCTGTAACGCCATGTACACGACCTTGTCCATCGACGACCGACATTTCGTCATTGCCCATTTTACAGCTACAAGAGGGGTGATAGGCCGTTTCCGCATGGTTGCGGACAAAGTCATCGAGTTCAGCATCTGTTTTTGCCAATTTCCCCGGACTGATTTCACGACCACGAAATTCATCTAAGGCGGGTTGATGCATGATTTCGCGTGTGATTCGAATCGCATCGCGGAATTCTTGCCAATCCTGTTCATGAGACATGTAGTTAAACAGAATACTAGGGTGGTCATGCGGGTTGAGGGATTTCAAACGAATACGACCACGTGAAGGCGAGCGCATTGAACCAACATGGGCTTGGAAGCCATGCTCATTGACCGCATTTGAGCCATTATAATTAATCGCTACAGGCAAGAAATGGTACTGAATATTAGGCCATTCAAATTCTGGACGTGAACGAATAAAACCACCTGCCTCAAACTGGTTGCTGGCACCAATACCTTGTCTTAAGAAGAGCCATTCTGCGCCGATTTTGGGTTGGTTATACCACTGTAACGCAGGGTAGAGTGAGACGGGTTTCTTACACGCGTACTGTAAATACATTTCTAAGTGGTCTTGTAGATTTTCCCCTACGCCAGGCAAATCTTGTACCACGGCAATGCCAAATTCATCTAATAGATTTTTAGCGCCGATTCCTGAGCGTTGTAGGATTTGCGGTGAGGCAATCGCGCCGGCACAAAGTAAGACCTCACGTTTGGCACGGACTTGAATTGGATTTGGATTCGTCCCTTTTAGATATTGCACAGCAATAGCTTGCTTGCCTGAAAATAAAATTTTATCGGTGGTGGCATGTGTTTCAATGTGTAGATTAGGACGCCCTTTGGCTTGATCTAAATAGCCACGTGCCGTGCTGGAGCGACGACCTTGTGGGGTCACTGTACGGTCCATTGGACCAAAACCTTCTTGTTGATAACCATTTAGATCATCTGTGCGTGGATAACCCGCTTGTACACCAGCCTCAACCATGGCATGGAAGAGGACATTGTTGTTATTTTTGGGGGTGGTGACACTGACTGGACCTTCACCGCCATGGTAGTCATTGGGACCAATATCACGGGTTTCAGCTTTACGATAATAAGGCAGACAATCGGCATAACGCCAATCTTCTAAGCCATCCAAAGTTGACCATTGATCTAAATCCATCGCATTGCCACGAATATAGCACATGCCATTAATCAAAGAAGAGCCGCCAAGCCCTTTGCCGCGACCGCACTCCATGCGACGATTATTCATATACGGTTCTGGGTCGGTGAGGTAGGCCCAGTTATAACGACGACCTTGTAAGGGGAAAGCCAATGCCGCTGGCATTTGTGTGCGAAAATCTAAGCGGTAATCAGGACCACCGGCTTCCAGCAGCAGTACAGTACAATCGGCATCTTCGGTTAAACGTGTTGCCAGTACATTACCCGCAGATCCGGCGCCAATAATAATATAATCGTATTCTTTCTGGCTCATCATCTTATCCTTTTTCATTCATGGAGCATGTCTATGCCAATCAGACCCAATACAACATGCTCATATGCGCTGTCTTTAAACCAGCTGCTGATGATTGCACTCTCGGCAATCATGCAGCTGTGGACGGATACTCAAACGTGGAAAACGTTTAGAAAATTGATTGGAATTCACCCATTTCGACTTGGATGGATTTGATACGGGTGTAATGTGCCAGTGTGTCTAAGCCATTTTCACGACCAACACCGGATTGTTTATATCCCCCGACTGGCATTTCAGCAGGAGACTCACCCCAGGTATTGATCCAGCAAATACCGGCTTCGAGTTGATGAATAATACGATGGGCACGGCTAATGTCTTGAGACACCACCCCAGCGGCCAAACCATAAATACTGTTATTGGCACGCGCAATCACTTCCGCTTCGCTGTCATAGCTGAGGATGCTCATCACTGGACCAAAAATTTCTTCCTGCACAATGCGCATGTCATCTGTACAGTCGCTAAAAATGGTCGGCAGTACATAAGCGCCTTGCGCCAAGGCACCTTCTGTTGCACGCGCACCACCGCATAATAGGCGCGCACCTTGTTGTTTGCCTATTTCGATATAGCGCAGTACATGCTCCATATGTTGGAAGCTGTTGACCGGACCAAAGTTGGTCTTGCTGTCCAGTGGATCACCAAGACGAATATTCTGCACACGGGCGAGCAAGGCTTGCTCAAAGTCATGTTGCATGGCTTTGGGAATAAAAACCCGTGTACCATTGGTACAGACTTGTCCTGAACTAAAGAAGTTTGCCATCATGGCGATGTCAGCGGCTTTATTGATATCGGCATCATCACAAATCACCAGTGCAGATTTTCCGCCTAGCTCCATGGTCACTTCTTTGAGCGTAGAGCCAGCTGCGCTAGCCATAACTTTTTTCCCGCTGGCAACACCACCAGTAAACGATACTTTTTCAATATCTGGATGCTCGGTTATCCAAGGACCGATTTCTCGTCCAGGACCTTGTACGACATTAAAGACACCAGCCGGTAAACCAGCTTCGGTATAAATTTCAGCGAGTTTAAAGGTGCTGAGTGGGGTTGACTCACTCGGTTTAAATAACATGGCATTGCCTGCGGCCAAGGCTGGTGCTGATTTCCACATTGCAATTTGGATGGGATAGTTCCACGCGCCAATCCCCGCAACGACACCGAGTGGTTCACGGCGGGTATAGAAAAAGCTGCTATCACGTAATGGTAATTGTTCGCCATGAATAATAGTGGTCAAACCAGCATAGTATTCAATGACATCTGCACCTGTGACGATATCGACAGTAGATGTTTCGGAGATGGCTTTGCCTGAGTCTTGGGTTTCAAGCAATGCCAGCTCGTCATTGCGTTCTCTTAAGATATCGACCGCACGGCGTAAAATACGTGAACGTTGCATGGCGGTCATGGCAGCCCATTGTTTTTGCCCTTCAACAGCACTGGCAACGGCTTTGTCGATATCGGCTTTAGAGGCGATCTGCACCTCAGCTAAAACTGCTCCATTTGCAGGATTGATACTCTGAAATGTTTTACCACTGCTGGCATCTACATATTGACCATGTATATATAACCGATAAGTAGGTATTTGACTCATAATATAGCTCCTGCATAAAGCACTGCGTTAATCAAGCGCTACGGTGTTGCGCGTTGTTGATCAACATATCTAAATAGTGATAGGCGACATCACGGGCCTGTTCGATATCAAATTTTTCAACCGCACTACCGATTAAACTGCCACGTAACCACAGCCCATCAATCAATGCTGCCAAACCAAAAGCCCCTCGTTCTGCTTGCTCTGCTGAGACCAGTTGTAAGAGGTGATGGCGTAAATTTGATTTCAGCCGTTGATCATTGATACGTTGTAGTCGGTGCAGTTCAGGCATATGCATACTGGCTGACCAAAAGTCGAGCCATAAACGCATCGAAATTTTATTGACCTGCGTGACGTCAAAGTTTGAATCAATGATCGCTTTAATCTGTTCGACCGGGGTATCTGCATATTCAGCTTTATATTGCTCAGTTTTTTGGCGCAGTATATTCAACATTTCCAGCATACAGGCATTGATTAAACCTTGTTTATCGCCAAAGTAATGACTGACGATACCGGTTGATAATCCTGCTTGCTTTGCGATTTTGGCGATGGTCATATTGGTCAAGCCTTGATCATGAACGACTTGAAAAGCCGCCTGCATAATCTCTTCTCGCCGAATATGTTCTGGCTTTACGCGTGACTTATTTAGCATGGTGTCCAATTAAACTAAAAAATACAAAACCGCATTTTATACGATATTGTTCCCGAAGATGGGATTGATTATAGACGATATTGATTGAACGTTCAATCAATGGGGTGTAAAATGCTTTCCTAAGCGGCTTAGATGCACTTTTACTGCGACGCCCTACAGGCAACTACTGGATCTATTACGCTTGCAAGGATTCTATGAAAAGCGCGATCTAAACGACCTTAGGAGTTAGATCATGTTGCAAAATAAAAAAACTGGTGTTGAACGGATACGATTAAACCGCTTCGTATTTTTCAGTTCGGCACTGAGTATTAGCGTTTTTGGCTTTATTTTTGTCATGTTTCCCGAGTGGAGCCAACACGCTTTACAAATCGCACAGCAAAAAACCAATGCCTTATTGGGCTGGTATTATGTTCTGGTCATCGTACTGTGTTTATTGTTTGTACTTTGGTTGGCGCTGTCCAAAGTGGGACATATTCCCTTAGGCAAGGATGGAGACAAACCTGAATTTAGCTATTTGGCTTGGACTGCCATGCTATTTTCATCCGGTATTGGAATTGCCTTATTGTATTATGGTGTTGCTGAACCGGTGGATCATTTTATGCAACCACCCGAAGGCAGTGGGGGCACCATTCAAGCCGCACGTGATGCCATGACCTATACTTTTTTACATTGGGGGGTACATGGTTGGGCACTCTATGCATTATTAGGCATTACGTTTGCTTATTTTGCATATCGTCGTAATTTACCCTTGGCATTGCGTTCAGCACTTTATCCGATTTTTGGTCAACGGATTTATGGCATGATCGGTGATTGTGTGGATGGCTTTGGTATCTTGGCGACAGTCATCGCCTTGGTCACCAATTTAGGCATTGGCGCTTTGGTGTTAATGTCGGGCTTACATTATTTAATGCCTAATCTTGCACAGACTGAACACAGTCTGATTGTTTTGGTGGTGGCGATGATGGCTGTTGCGACCTTGGTAACGGTTATTGGGATTGAAAAAGGTTTGGCGTGGTTATCGAGTATCAATATACGCATCTTGTGTTTGTTTTTACTCTTTGTCTTTGTGACCGGACCCACCAATCATCTGTTGAATAGTCTCATGCAAAATACCGGTGATTATCTCAGCAATTTTGTGCGTCTCAGTTTTGATTTGCATATTTATGATGCAAAAGCCAATGCTTGGCTGGGTTCATGGACGGTATTTTATTGGGCTTGGTGGATTGCATGGTCGCCATTTGTCGGGCTATTTATTGCGCGTATTTCTAAGGGGCGTACGATCCGCGAAGTGGTCTTGGGCGTATGTCTTATTCCACTGGGTTTTACCTTGGCGTGGTTGTCTATTTTTGGCAATACGGCTATCGACTTGATTTTAAATCATGGACAACAGGCTTTGGCCAGCTTAGCTGTACAAGATGCTGCCTTGTCATTATTTAAGCTGTTAGAATATTTACCTTGGCATCCATATGTCGCCGCAATTGTCGTGGTGATCTGTTTTATTTTATTTTTAACCCCGGTCGGTTCTGGCACCTTAATGGTGGCAAATTTATCTTGCCGTGGCGGTGAAAATGATCAAGATTCTCCGATTGCCTTACGAATATTCTGGTCGGTGGTGATTACCTTAGTCAGTATCGGGCTATTATTGGCCGGTAGTTTTCATGCCATGCAAAGTGCGGTGGTACTATGTGGTTTACCATTTTCAGTCACGATTCTGATGTATATGTATGGTCTAC
The DNA here is from genome assembly GCF_001704115.1 of Acinetobacter larvae. Lineage (NCBI taxonomy): Bacteria > Pseudomonadati > Pseudomonadota > Gammaproteobacteria > Moraxellales > Moraxellaceae > Acinetobacter > Acinetobacter larvae. Next base: position 2,296,404 of record NZ_CP016895.1, on the reverse strand, counting down.
ATAAATCTTTGCAACAAGATCCCATGTTTGCAGCACAAGACCATCGTGCCGATCTTGCATTGGCGGTGCAACCCGCTGCTGAAACTAAAACTGCATTGATGGCAAAAGTAAACAAGAAAGTGAGTTGAAAAGCAGTTTAGGCTTAAACTCAAGGTGATTCATTTTACATGGTGTTATAAGCCCTTCAGCTTCATCACTCAGCCGATAATGTACTGAGTGATGAAGCACATATTGATTGGTTGTTCAGTACCCACGTGGAAGGAGGTGTGGTTTTGTATGATTGATGCTGTGATAGCACATTGTTCTGTTCGACGTTAGTCGCCTATATGTTCATAAAATCTCTAATTATTTCGTCAATATTTACGCGATCAGCGTGATTTCATTATTTAATTTGCCCAAGAGGATCCTATGCAAAGTGACTCGACCAAGCACACATCATCTGGCAATTTTGTGCAAACCCAACGCTTAAACCGACCGGTTTTTTTTATTGCGGCAGGGTTAATTTTAATTTTCTCTTTTTTCACCATGCTGTTTAACCAGCAAGCGGCAGTATTACTGGATCTGGGTTTAGATTGGGTAAGCTCACATTTTGGCTGGTATTACTTTGTTGCCGCATCAATCTACATTATTTTTGTGATCGTTCTGGCTTGTTCACGTTATGGTGATATCAAGCTGGGTCCCAAACATTCGCAACCGGAGTTTAGTGTACTGAGTTGGTCTGCCATGCTCTTTGCCGCGGGGATTGGGATTGATTTAATGTTTTTCTCAGTCTTTGAACCGATTACTCAGTTTATGCATCCGCCAGTGGGTGATGCACAAAGTCTAGAGGCAGCACGTCAGGCGATCGTCTGGACAATTTTTCACTATGGGATTACCGGTTGGTCGATGTACGCGCTGGTTGGTATTGCCTTGGGCTATTTTGCCTATCGCTATAATTTACCTTTAAGTATTCGTTCTGCTTTATATCCAATCTTTGGCGATCGGGTGAATGGTTGGATCGGGCATTTGGTCGATATTGCTGCGGTTCTAGGAACAATTTTTGGGATTGCTACCACTTGTGGTATTGGCGTGGTGCAGCTGAATTATGGCTTAACCGTTTTATTTGGCTTACCTGAGGGCATGGGGTGGCAGATTATTCTGGTTGGTGTTGCGGTTACGATTTCTGTGGTTTCTGCTACGACTGGTGTAGATAAAGGGCTCAAGTTATTATCTGAGCTCAATGTATTTTTTGCGATTGGCTTAGTGCTATTTATTTTATGTTTAGGCGATAGTCAGTTTTTACTTAATGCTTTGGTGCTCAATACTGGGGATTATATGAGTCAATTCCCAGCCATGACTTTAAATAGCTTTGCCTATGCTCAAGATCCAGCCATCCAGCAATGGGTGAAGGACTGGACGCTATTTTTTTGGGCGTGGTGGATTTCTTGGTCACCTTTTGTGGGTTTATTTTTAGCGCGGATTTCCCGCGGGCGTACCATACGTCAGTTTGTCTTTGGTGTGTTATTTATTCCCTTTATGTTTACCCTGACTTGGGTCTCGGTGATGGGCAATAGTGCCTTATATGAAGCATTACAGGGGCACTTAAGTTTTGCACAGGAGATCTTGCTTAAACCCGAGCATGGTTTTTATCAACTTTTAGCACAATATCCTTGGTTTGGTTTTACCGCAGTGGTCGCTTTTATCACAGGCTTGTTATTTTACGTGACTTCAGCTGACTCAGGTGCCATGGTCTTGGGCAACTTTACTTATCAGTTGAGTGATGTCAACCAAGATGCACCGAACTGGATTCGAATTTTCTGGGCACTGACCATTGCCTTATTAACCATTGCCATGCTGATGACGGATGGGATTAGTACGCTGCAAAAAGCCACAGTGATTATGGGCTTGCCATTTAGTTTGGTGATGTTCTTGGTCATGTTTGGCATCTTTAAGGCATTCCGTTTGGAAGATTATCGTTCACAAAGTGCAACTGCCAATGCAGCACCAGTGGTCGGGAACGTTGATATTTTGAATTGGAAGCGACGCTTGAGTCGTATGATGCATTATCCTGGTACGGCATCGATGCGACGGATGTTGGATGAGGTTGCCAAACCCGCTGTAGAAGCAGTGGCGACAGAATTACGGCATAAAGGCAATCAGGTGTCTTTGCAGTTGGTGCCTTTAGAAGACAATGAACAGCTGTATCATATTGATCTCACTATTGATTTAAATCATGAGCAGAACTTTGTCTATCAGATTTGGCCTCGACGCTATATTGCGCCATCTTTTAGTATGCGCGCTAAAGTGGGTAAAGAATTTTACTATAGACTAGAAACTTTCTTGCAAGAAGGCAGTCAAGGCAATGACTTGGGCGGCTATAACAAAGAACAAGTGATCAATGATATTTTAGATAAATATGAACGTCATTTGACTTTTGTGCATTTGCAATTGTCCAATGCAAAACCTCGCTCAGAGGAACATTAAACTGAGGGTAGCATTGCGTGTGCTGTTGCATCAGCTTTACGCTATAACAGCACACTTTAGTCGATAGATTGACAGTACAGCTGGCTTGGTTATGCTGTACTGCGTTGTGTTTATACAAAAATGGTTTCTATCCCAGAGTACAGCTATGCGTCCTGATTTAAATTTACTCTATGCCTTAGATGCTTTATTGCAAGAAGGAAGTGTGGTGGGTGCTGCGAAACGCATGAATCTCAGCCCACCGGCAATGAGTCGCACGCTCAGTCGCTTAAGAGAAAGCACTGGTGATCCTATTTTTGTCCAATCTGGACGACAGTTGGTACCGACTGCGCATGCCTTACAATTGGCGAAGAATCTTCAGCCACTGATTCATGACGCAACACAGGTGTTATTGCCGAGTGATGCAATTGATTTAGCGCAACTCACAGATCAGTTTAATATTCGTGCCAATGATGTTTTTGTCGCCATTTATGCGCAAGCGCTCTTGAGTGCGATGCGCCAAGACATGCCCTTGGCGAGTTTGTGCTTTACGCCTGAAGAAGATGATGTAGATGATGAAGCCTTACGCAGTGGTCGGGTGGATTTATTTATCAGTGCAGCACGTCCGATGGGACATGAAATTCGTGTTCAGCCATTATTTAGTACCGATATGATTGGGGTTGCATGTGCCGATCATGCGATTTTTAATGCGCCGATTGATGCCACAGTATGGGCAAGTTATGCGCATATTGGGGTGTCGCGCCGTGGTAAAAGCCAAGGACCCATTGATCAAGCATTGGCTGAGCTGGGCTTAACACGTCATGTAGCAATGATTACACCAACTGCCAGTTCAGCTTTATTGGCTTTATTGCACACAGATTTGTTACTGACCTTACCGCGCCAGTTGGCTCTCTCTGCGCAAAGAATGGGGCTCAATATTGGTTGTTTCGAGTTGCCGGTCAGTCTGGGTCCAGTTGTGATTACGCAGGCATGGCATCCACGTTTACATTTACAACCAGGGCATCAATGGTTGCGACAAAAAATTCGTGACTTGACACGACAACCGACATTAAGCGTGCAGCAAACGCACGGCTGAGCTGCAAAAAAGCAACTTCTCCCTTCAAAAACCGACTCATATACTTGGTTTATCTTTTGTTAAGTCAAGATTATTGAGTCTGCATATGCGCATCAATTCTATCGCTCAAGCGCTTTGGCGCAGTCTATTGCATGGCGTTGTTGCTGTCATCAATGGGCTGGCGCAGCGACTTGATCTCACGACTGCACGTAGTGCCTATATTTTTCGTTCTATTCTGGCCGGCTGGCTGGCTTTAAGCATTGCCTATGCGCTGCAATTGGAGATGCCTTATTCAGCCGCATCTACCGTACTTTTAGTGATTAATCCTGTACAAGGCGCTGTGGTCGCCAAGGGTAAATGGCGTGTCATCGGGACTTTATTGGGGATGCTGGTTGCATTTTTATTGATGATTTTCTTTGCCCAACTGCCGTTGCTCTTTATCTGCGCTTTTGCACTTTGGTTAGCTGTTTGTGTGGCTGCCATGAGTGTGCTCAGGCATTTTTATGCGACCGGTGCTGTGGTTGCCGGCTATACCATTGGTTTAGCACTGTATGGTGCAATGGGGCATCCTCAACATAGTTTTGAGCACATATTGGGGCGAACCAGTACGGTGGTCATTGGTGTGCTGTGCTTGAGTGTGGTCACGATGTTACTGAGTCGTAGGCAGTTATTGCCAAAAGTACAGCAGATGTACCGTGCACAGATGCAGGCTGTGGCACAGCAGTTGGCGGCATTTTATCAGCATCATGCCAACCCTAGTGCGTCATTCGCTGCAACACTCGGTCACAGTGCTGTAAAACAGGGGCACAGTGCTGTAGTGCATGCAGATGAAACGATTGCAGCGATGCCATACCATGCCGACCCTGCGCAGTTGCGTGATATCTACGGTATTGATGATGTCTTGGCAGTCGCTGTTGCAGAGTCTAAAACGCTCGCTACACGTCAAGCTGTGATTCAAAGTAGTTTGGCACATTTACATTGGGTGCAGTTGCAGACGCATATGGCATTGCCCTATACACACCCACAGTTATCTGCTTATTTTTTAGAGCTTGCCGCAGCGTGGCAAGCTTGTGCAGCAGATTGCACTGTTACAAAGCCTGATACTCATGCGATCCAGCAACAACTTGAGCAAGCAGAAAAGCATTTTGTACAGCAGGTCACAACAGCCGCATCGGGTGTGGTCGATGCGCATGCCCATGGGCGATTGATTGACTTAGTGACGGTATTGCATCGTCATTTTGTCCATTACCGCGCTGCGCTGGATGGTTTACAGGTTTTACAGCAGGGCGCGCGACCCGGCAAAGTGCCGCGTATTCTTTTTCATCGTGATTATGTGGGCGCATTACGCAATGGTGCACGCGCTGCGCTGTGCTTATTTTTGGCGGGTATCTTGTGGTTGTATAGCGGCTGGCAATATGGCGACATGATGCTGTTGGTGGTTGCACCATACTGCGCGCTTCTGGCTACAGTACCACAATCTAGCGCAGTTGCAGGAGCATGGTCATTTGTTAAAGGCACAGTCTATGCCATTCCTGCGGCTTGGGTGTGTAGCTTTATGATACTGCCGCATCTTAGCGGTCTTCCTCTGCTATTGTTCGTGCTGGCTATTTTTTGGTTACCTGGCATTTATGCCACCAGTCAAGCGGCAACAGGGTTGACGGGCTTAGCTTATTTGGTGGCTTTTAATACCTTGGCTGCTGTAACCAATCCAATGCAGTATCTTTACCACGAGTTTCTAAATTTTAGTCTGGCCTGGCTATTGGCGACATTATTGGTTTGGTTGTGCTTTAAGCTGTTTTTGGCTCGTGATATTGGCAGAGACAGTGCGCGTTTATTGCTACAGATCACACAATACAGCACCGCACAATGGTCCTTGCATAAAACGGCACAAAGTCAACGCTGGCAATGGTTACAGCAACATCGCCTACATCAGCTCATCAGCTTTAATCAATCGAACCCACAGCACTTAAACAGGTTTTATCGTCAAGCCATGTGCTGCATCGAATTGGGAGATTGTTTGTTGCAATTACGCGCACTGTATCACAGCAAGAATGTATCAGCTCAGATAAAGGCGCAGCTTGCAGCTTTGTTGGCGCAGCAGCCACAGTATCGCCCTGACAGTCAAGAATTTATCAGTTCTTTAAGCTGTTGTTATAACGAGCTATTAGAAATAGTCAATGCACACCTGCACACAGAACAATGGGAAAAGCCAGCGCAGACAACATTGACCGCAACAGCACTAACCCGCGATGCCAGTGTATGGGCAAATAATTTTCATGCTGAGCCATCAAAGCTGTTGCTATGTACTGGCTTATTGCATCGCATCTTGGTGTTATCAAAAGCATATCCGCACATTTTTGCTGACTAGGTTGGAGGGAATTTTATGCTGACAGAAGTTGCAATTGCAGGCATTTATCTGCCGCCTTTTTTGATTTATTGCGTCGCAGCTTGGGCACTGATGTATGGCATACAAGGGGTACTCGGTTACTGGGCAGTTTTAGAAAAACTGTGGTTTCCGACCGCATTTGAATTGTCGTTAACCTGCATCGTCTTGGTCTTGCTGCTGTGGTGTTTATGAGTTTTTAAAAGCGTGTAGGGATGTTTGGGTAAGGTTTATAGAGTAGAAAATATGACACACAATCTAAAACAGCTCGGTCGTATGGTGGTGACTATTTTAGCCATCATATTGGCACTGAGTTTGGTCTATGCATTATGGCAGGCTTATGTGCTTGCACCTTGGACACGAGATGCCCGCGTCAGTGCTCATGTGACGCATATTGCGCCTGAGGTTTCCGGTACGGTTGCACAGCTTCAAGTTGAGGATAATCAGTTGGTACAACAAGGCGAATTATTATATCGCTTAGATCCGAGTCGCTTTCAACTGAGCGTTGCACAAGCCCAAGCGGCTTTAGATGAAGCACGTTTGCAACTGCAACAACGGCATAGCGAAGTACAGCGGCGCCGTGGTCTAGAAGACATTTTGGCAAAAGAGGAAATTCAGCAAGCACAGCATGCCGCGGCATTGGCCCAAGCCAGTGTGCAAAAGGCAACGATTCAATTGCAAGAAGCACAGTTAAATCTACGACGGAGTGAAATCCGAGCTCCTGTTACTGGCTATGTTACCCATTTAACCTTACATCAAGGCGATTATGCACAAGCCGCAAACCCTAATCTTGCCTTGATTGATCAGGATAGTTTCTGGGTAACGGCTTATTTTGAGGAAACCAAGCTCAAACAGGTCAAGCACAATAGTCGTGCTCAGATCAAACTGATGGGCTCCGATCAAATCCTCAGTGGTCGTGTGGTTTCGATTGGTCGCGGTATTGCGGATAGCAATGATCATGTCAATGCCGATGGACTGGCCAATGTCAATCCCAATTTTAGTTGGATTCGTTTGGCACAGCGCATTCCAGTGCGGATTGCCTTTGACGCCGTTCCCAAGGATGTCGTGCTGGCAGCTGGCATGACCTGTAGTGTTGACCTTGCCAATGCAAAGCAGCACAACAGCTTACAAGGACGTTTAATTGGTTGGGTACAACAGTGGATTTAAAGGGGGAAGATATGCGTAATCCGATAGAACGTATTGGCAGATTAAAGGTTAAATCTGGGGCGCGTTATCCACTCTTGGTGTGCTGGATGATTTTATGCCCAGCCTGCCGGATGCTCGGTCCAGACTATGTTGCACCCACAGCGCAGAATTATCCGCAGCAGTGGACGCAACACGCAGCACATCCTGTTCAGCAGGATGGCAAAGATAGAACGGCGTGGCAGCAATGGTGGCGGGGTTTTAATGATCCAGTTTTAAATCAGTTACTTGAGCAGGCTTTCGCTGCCAATCAAGATATGGCAATTGCGGCACAACGCATGGTACAAGCCCGCGCACAACGTGATCTTGTGGCCAGTCGTAGACAATGGCAGGTAGGTGGACAAATTGATCTAAAGTCACAGCGCAGTGCCAAAGCTTTGCAAGATCCACCCGGTATAGGGGGTTCACAAAGTTATCGTTTGGGCTTGGATGCCAGTTGGGAGATCGATGTTTTTGGACGGCAGCGTCGCGCGCTTGAAGCCGCAGATGCTGAGCTCGACGCTTTTATGGCCGATCAGCAGACTGTAAAGTTATTAGTATTGGCAGAGGTTGCCAATCGTTATATTGAGCTGCGTCGTATACAGCAACATATTCAATTGGCACAGCAAGAGCAAAAGATTTTGGCACAGCTAGAGACTTTTGCTCGAAAATCGTATCAACAGGGTTTGGCGAGTCGTTTGCCGCTACAACAAGCCGAGATTGAAAAGCAAATTTTGCAAGCCAAACAAGCACAGTTAGCTGCAGATGAAGCCGAAACAGGTCATGCTATCGCGGTATTGTTAGGTGGTTTTAGTCAAGACATACAACAAAGCTTGCAACAAAATTATGCTCAGCTGCCGCAATTACCGCCATTGCCCGAGACCGTACCCAGTCAAATGTTACAGCATCGCCCCGATATCCGTGCCGCAGAACGGCGTTTGGCCGCAGCATCGGCGCAGATTGGGGTTGCTGACGCTGAGCGTTTTCCTCGTTTTGTAATTCCCTTAAGTTTAGGCAGCGCGGCGAGTCATTTTGCTGATCTTTTTAGTGCAGATAGTATTTTTGCTGCCCTAGGGCTCGCGATGCAATCTCATATTGATGATGGCGGTGGCAAACAAGCCAAGCTTCACTATGCTGAAGCTGAATACCGCATTCAGGCTTTGGCCTATGCGCAGGGGATCCGGGTGGCATTTCAAGATGTGGAAGATCATATCAGCCATCTCAATGCTGCAAAGCAGCAACAGCTGCAACTGCAATTGGCTTTCACCCAAAGTAGCCAAAGTTTGTCGCAGGCGAAACGGTTATATCAACGGGGCTTGCGACCTTATCACAGCGTACTGGAGCTATCGCGGCAGCATATACTGCTTCAACAGCAGTTGCTGAATAGTGAAGCCAGTTATGTGCAACAGGGTATTGGTTTATACAAAGCCTTTGGCATGGGTTGGTAAAGCCACCTTAAAACATAGGATACGATGTTGGTAAAACAGGATTTTGCTGAAACTGAATGTTATATCACTCAGCTAAAACTGGGTTAAATATCATATTCTTCAGTGTATATGCAGCTATTGCACAATAACTTTAACTCAACTATTGTTATACTGCTTTATATCTGACGTATTTTTTTTAAAGGCATATTCCCCATGGTTCATGATGGTCATCAACAATCGACACCGCTTGATCTGACGTCGATTCGCAATGAAATAGATTCAGTTGATCAACAATTACAACAACTCATCAATCGCCGTGCAACATTAGCTGAGGCTGTGGCCAAAGCCAAGTTCGCTGCCGAAGAAGATCCGATGTTTTATCGACCAGAACGTGAAGCACAAGTGTTACGTCGTGTGATGGAACGCAATGATGGTCCCATTTCTGATGTCACCATGGCGCGTTTATTTCGTGAAATCATGTCTGCTTGTTTGGCCTTAGAAGCACCGCAAAGTATTGCATTCCTTGGACCAGAGGGGACTTATACGCATTCCGCAGTACTCAAACATTTTGGTCAAGATGCTTTGGTGCGTCCATTGCCAACCATTGATGAGGTTTTCCGTGAAGTCGAGGCGGGCAGTGCGCATTATGGTTTGGTGCCAGTAGAAAACTCATCTGAAGGCGTGGTCAACCATACCCTAGACTGTTTTAAAGCATCACAATTGCATGTGATAGGTGAGGTTGAGTTACGTATTCACCATCAGTTTTTGGTATCAGGCAATACCCGTAAAGACAGCATCAAACAAATTTATGCCCATCAACAAACGTTGGCACAATGCCGCAAATGGCTAGATGCACATTATCCGGGCGTAGAACGTGTGGCATTAAGTTCAAATGCCGAAGCTGCGCGGCGTATTCGCAATGAATGGCATTCTGCGGCTATTGCTTCCGATGTGGCGGCAACCTTATATGAATTAGAAATTTTACATGGCAATATCGAAGACAATCCGGAAAATACCACGCGTTTCTTGGTGATTGGTCGTGAGAAGGTTCCGCAAAGTGGCAATGATAAAACCTCATTGTTGATTTCTGCACATGATCGTGCCGGGGCTTTATTGGAAATTTTGGCGCCTTTTGCCAAACATAAAATCAGTCTGACCAGTATCGAAACACGTCCAGCATTACCTGAAAAATGGGCTTATGTGTTCTTTATCGATCTAGAAGGGCACATCGAACAAGAGCATGTTCGTGCTGCAATTGAAGAAATTCGCCCGATTGTCAAAGAAGTCCGGGTATTGGGGTCTTACCCACAGGCGGTGTTATAAGCCGTGATGAGCACTCCTTTATTTGAAAAAGTCGCTTTTATTGGTTTAGGCTTGATTGGTTCGAGTTTGGCACGCGTCATCGCCGCTCAACATTTGGCAAAGCAGGTGGTCGCCTGTACTCGTTCTGCTAAAACTTTGCATGATGCACAGCAACTTGGCTTAATCGATGCCGGGTATCATCAAGCTGCCGAAGCGGTCGTTGCTGCGGATCTAATCGTATTAGCCATCCCAGTTGAATCAACCGCAGCGATTTTAGCTGAAATCAAGGCTGTGGTTGCACCTCATGCCATCATTACCGATGTAGGCAGTACCAAGGCCAATGTCGTTGCTGCCGCACAAGCAGTTTATCCCGAGGGATTACCTGCAGGTTTTGTGCCTGGGCATCCGATTGCCGGTGCTGAACGTACTGGTGTGCATGCTGGTAAGGTTGACTTATTTGCACAGCATAAGGTGATCTTAACGCCTTTGCCCAGTAGTGCAGACTGGGCAGTTGCAAAACTAACCCAGCTTTGGCAGGCAGCACAGGCTGAGGTTATTTGTATGGATGTCGATAAACACGATGAAGTGTTGGCACATACCAGTCATTTACCTCACTTACTCGCTTATGCGTTGGTACAACAGCTGGTCAATCGGGAAGATAATCTCGATATTTTCCGCTATGCGGCGGGTGGTTTTCGAGATTTTTCAAGAATTGCCGCCAGTGATCCACAGATGTGGCACGATATCTTTTTTGCCAATAAAACCGCTATCTTAAAAGCCGTAGATGGTTTTAGCACACAGTTGGCAGCGCTCAAACAGTGCATTGAAACAGAGCAACGCCAAACATTAATTGGGCAGCTTGGACATGCCCAAGCCGCAAGACAACATTTTAATCATATGCTTGCGCAGAAACCGCTGATGGAGAAACACAACGTGGCACAACAATTTACCATTTTGCCTGGCGCACATCGTTTTCAAGGCAAATTTAGCGTACCTGGTGATAAGTCAGTGTCGCATCGTTCGATTATGTTTGGTGCAATTGCCGAAGGTACGACCCATGTGACAGGCTTCTTAGAAGGTGAAGATGCCTTAGCCACTTTGCAAGCATTTCGTGATATGGGTGTGAGTATCGAAGGACCCAAGAATGGTGAATTAACCATTCATGGCGTCGGTATGCAGGGGCTCAAAGCGCCTGCCAGTGCTTTATATATGGGCAACTCAGGCACGGCAATGCGTTTGTTGGCTGGGCTATTGGCTGCGCAATCCTTTGACAGCGTATTGACCGGCGATGCCTCTTTGTCGAAACGTCCCATGGAGCGTATTGCCAAGCCTTTACGTTTAATGGGCGCACAGATTCAAAGTACTGGTGAGCGCGGCACACCGCCGTTATCGATTAGCGCTCAGCCAGCGCTGCAAGCCATCGACTATGACCTACCGATGGCATCTGCACAGGTCAAATCTGGTATTTTATTGGCTGGTTTGTGGGCACAAGGTACCACCACAGTCACTGAACCAGAGCCAACCCGTGATCATACTGAACGCATGTTACGTGCTTTTGGCTATGAAGTGAAAACCGAAGGCAATCGGATTTCATTACAAGGTGGCGGTCAGTTAGTTGCAACAGATATTCAAGTGCCTTCAGATATTTCTTCTGCAGCATTCTTTATGGTTGGTGCTGCGATTTGCCAAGATTCTGATATTACTTTAGAGGCAGTGGGGATTAACCCAACGCGTACAGGCATTATCGAAATTTTAAAACAAATGGGTGCAGATTTAACGGTCAGCAATGAACGTATTGCTGGTGGCGAGCCTATTGCTGATATTCGCATACGTGGCAGCCGTACTTTAAAAGGTATTCATATTCCTGAAGATCAGGTGCCGTTAGCGATTGATGAATTCCCCGCATTATTTATTGCCGCTGCCTGTGCACAAGGGCGTACGGTTTTAACCGGTGCAGCTGAACTACGTGTCAAAGAATCTGATCGGATTCAAGTCATGGCAGATGGTTTAATTCAAATGGGGATTGATTGCACGCCAACGGATGATGGCATCGTCATTGAAGGCAAGGGGAAAGATGGCGATTGGTCGGCTATTTTTGCCGGTGCTGAAATTGAGTCCCATCACGATCACCGCATTGCGATGAGCTTTAGTATGGCGGGTCTACGCAGTTATGAAACAATTCGTATTGTGGGCACAGAAACCGTTGCGACCAGTTTTCCAAGCTTTACGGAACTCAGCAAGCAAGCGGGTTTGGAGATTCAGGTGCATGAGCTGACCGAATGATAAGTTGCATACCCGCTATAAGTTGTATATAGGAACTCGCCATATAGGCTGAATACAACTGTGATGCCAAAGCTGGTCGGCATGCCATGTTCAAACTGCCTATCTTGAAAATTGTTTAAAAATATTGTAATCCGCCAAGTTTTGACTTGGCGGATTGCGTTTATTTCCGTATGCTTAATCCATATAAAAATTATGCTATTATGGGAGAGCATATGAAAAAGTTAGAATTTTCAGCAGATCCACAACAGCTCACCGCACTAGGATCTGGCTCGGCGTCATTAAACACCCAAAATTATGTTGTCGATTTATTAAGTCAACAATTACAACAACAAGGTTTTGTCACAGCACGAGAACATGCTTCAGATCAGTTTGAAGTGTCACTGACGCAGCCAGAAGTATCCTTTCAAATCAACTGCCAGCCTGATCAAGCGAGTGGGCGCATGAGCTGTCAAATTACTTTATTACATGCAGAGGATCAGGACTGGTTCGATAAAATTACCGGTCAGAGTGTACTAAGGCAATTGAAATACGCGATGGAAAATAGCTTAAAGCTGCAATCAGCCTTTAGTGCTTTTGAGTGGAAAAACTAACAATTGCGCTGTAAATGATCGCTATCACGGCGGTGTCTTATCTGTGCTCATCTGAGATGCATTGTGAATCATATCGGCTTGTGTCCGGCAATGCTCACTGATCATTTGCGCGCGAAATTCACCGCCTCCCAACAATAGCAGTGGTCATAATAACTGATCAGCCAAAAAAGCATCTGCGACAGCTGGGCTATCTAATAAGTCTAATTTTTAGTTTTAAATTTTATTTTAAGGAGTTGTTTAAATAATCCCTTAAAATATTTTCTCCTTGCAGTTTATATTTATATTGAACTGTTTTTTTATTTATAAATCGAAAATATTTATTCTAATTATTCTACAAAAATTATAAATCCCTTGTCTTAATGTGTTATTCATCTAAATATACAAATATCTCTATTAAGATAAATTTAATAGTGTTTGGATTAAAATGTATATTTAAAATGAAAATAAAAAATCAAAAAACTTAAAATCAAAAAAATAGAATAAATTACTTTCGCAATGAGTATGGTGTTTTATTAATAAAGCGTGATTTTTATCACAATTATTTGATTTTAAAATAGTGATAAATACCAAGAAATAGTGATTTTTTAACAATAAAAAAACATATTTAATATGAAAAGTATCGAAAAGATACATGAGTAGTGATTTTGAGTGATATTCGAAATCTGGTTTTTAAATCATGAAACTATATTGGGTCGCAAACTAAATTTATAAATATAGTTGAAGTGAATAATCTATTTTGAGAGATTTTAAAATGAAAAAATTAACATTATCTTTGGGTGTGTTGACTGCATTGTTGGCAGCAAATTCTTCATTTGCAGCTACAACAGGAAGTGTATATATCAATGGTAAAATAGAAGGGCAAACATGCCGTCTTACAGACGACAGTGTAACTCAACATATTAGAATTCCTACAGGTTATACGCGTGATTTAGGGAATGCTGGCGATGTATCACCTCAGCAAGAAAGATTTGCAATTAAGATTATTGAATGCGAAAAAAATGTTACTGCTGGTATTCGTTTTGATCGTACCAATGTTGAAGCAAATAATGCTGGTACTTTACGTAATATTTACCAAGGACGTAATGCAGCTAAAAACGTTAATATCCAATTATTACATGAGGATAAACCGATTAACCTTGCTGCTCAAACCCAAGATCATTATCTCACCACAATAACATATGACGATACGATTAATTATCAATATGCTGCGCGTTATTATGCAACTGCACAAGCAGAGCGTGGTGAAGTTCGTACCTTAACTACATTCCAAATCGATTATAAATAATCTTAAGTTGTTGGCTTAATTATTTATATTTTTGAAGGTGCGATATGTTTGCAAAACCATTATTGAGCGCTGCGAAACTACTGGCTGTAATGGCAGTATTTTCTACAGCACATGCAGGAATTGTGATTGGTGGAACACGAATCGTGTATCCCTCTAATCAAAAGACCGTAACGGTTCAGGTTAAAAATCAGGGTAATAATCCTGCATTAATGCAAACCTGGATTGATAATGGTAATGCAGATCTCGCACCGGATGAAATAGACGTGCCATTTAGTGTTATGCCGCCGGTGAGTCGGATTGACAGTAAGGTGGGGCAAAATATTAATATTAGTTATTTAGGTGGAAATTTAGCAGAAGACCGCGAATCTATTTTTTGGTTAAATGTTTTAGATATTCCAGCTATGCCCAATAAGTCCGATATTGATGAAAATAGCGCAGTGATGCAAATTGCGGTGAGAAGTCGAATTAAATTATTTTATCGACCTGCTCATTTGGAAAAAGATGCTGAATATGCAGCTGATAAAATTGTCTGGCAAGTTGTTGCCAATCAATTAATCATAAAAAATCCTACAGCCTATTATATGAATATTTCTAGTATTGATCTGGAATTAGAAAATGACAATAAAAAAGAGATATTAACTGAAGGTGCCATGATAGAACCTTTTTCGGAACAGCATTTTCCTATAGAGAATGTTCATTTTAAAAAATTTAAAGCAAATATGATCAATGATTTCGGTGGTATTTACAGCCTAGAGGTTAATCAAGGCAATTAACTGGGGGCAGTTCATGAAATTAAATAATCATGGCTTTATATTAAAAAGCTTGATGCATTATTGCCTTCTAACGGGTTTTTTATATACAGCAACTGCTTTTCAATATTTATATGCAGAATTGGAGGAGCAAGATGTTAATAACAATCCAACTGCTGAATTTGAAAGTAGTGCTTTGGTCGGCGGTGCACAAAATATAAATTTAGCGCAATTTGCCAAAGGAAATCCTGTACAGTTAGGAAAATATGAAGTCAATGTCTATATTAATAATAAATTTCATGGAAAAAAAGAATTAGAGTTTAAGCAGCACGGTGATGTTGTGGAGCATTGTTTTGAGTATGCAGAATTACAAGAACTATCCATTGATCTGCAACACGTTAAAATAAAAGATCAGCAGCAGTGTTTATTGTTATCACAATGGATTTCAGCTGCAAGTTCCTCGATGGATAGTAATAATCTACGTTATGACCTACAGATTCCACAAGCATATTTAAAACGGACATCGCGTGGTTATATTCCTTATCCTTTATGGGACCGTGGTATTAATGCGGCTTATGTCAGTTATAATTTTAATACCTTAGAAAGTCGTATTCATCATCATCAAGATAATCATAGTTATTTATCACTCAATACCGGTTTGAATCTTGCGGGATGGCAATTTAGACATAATGCTGTGGCACGGCTACAACGTGGTGAGCAGCTTGATTATGAAGGGCTTAATACCTATGTGCAGCGTGCATTTCCACAAATAAACTCTGTTTTAACGCTGGGTGAAAGTTATAGCCCTGGTGAGCATTTTAATAGTTTTGCTTTTACTGGGCTACAACTCAATAGCGAAGACCGTATGCTGCCTGAGACGGCAACAGGCTATGCACCCGTGATTCGTGGTATTGCCTATAGCAATGCCGTGGTTGAAGTTCGGCAAAATAAACAATTGATTTATCAAACGACAGTTAACCCCGGCGCCTTTGCCATTACTGATCTTTATCCGACCGGATCTGGGGGCGATTTACAAGTCACTGTCCGCGAAGCTGATGGTCAAACTCAACAATTTAATGTGCCCTATGCCAGCGTTAGTCAGTTACTACGTCCAAATCATTCACGTTATGCTTTGACGATTGGGCGAGTACGCAATGAACATTTGCTTGAAAAAGATTTTTTCTCACAATTGAGTTATCAACGCGGTTTAAATAATATTGTCACAGCATATGGTGGCGCAATCTATAGCGAGCATTATCAAGCTTTACAGTTAGGGAGTGCATTTTCTACTGTGCTTGGGGCCTTAGCCTTTGATGTGACACATGCTAGAACTGAATCATTACAAGCTGCGCAAAATAATTTAGAAGGGCAAAGTTATCGTTTAAGTTTTAGTAAAGCTTTAGCTGGAACGGGCAGTTTATTCAATATTGCTGCCAGCCATTATGCCACACGAAATTATTATCATTTTTCTGATGCCAATTTATATCAAGATATGCAGCGCAGAGGCAATGAGATGCTCGATAGCTCAAGGCAAAAAAATCAACTGCAATTATCTTGGAACCAAGAGCTTGGTAAGCAAGCTGGTAGTTTCTATTTAAGTGGCAGCTGGAATGAATATTGGGGAGATAGTCGCGCACAAAAAGACTGGCAAATTGGTTATAACAACCAATATAAACAGCTCAACTATAGTCTTGTCATGCAAAAAACTACCGATGTTCAAGGCAACCGAGATGAACAATATATGTTGATGCTGTCTTTACCACTACAAACAAAACAGCGTAATAGCTTAAACCTGATGCATGTGATCAGTGATGATGGCAATAATAGTAGTGTGAGTGGTCTTTTCGGTGCAGATCAAGCCTATAACTATAATGTCTCGGTCAATGATATTGGCTATACGCAATATTCTAGTGATGCACGCTTGCAATACCGAAGCCCCTATTTAAGCAGTGCTGTATTTGCCAGTGCGGGGCAAAATTATCATCAATACGGTCTCAATTTAACTGGAACCGTATTGGCACATCGTCAAGGGATTAGCTTTAGTCCTGAAATGGGACAAACCATGGTTTTGGTACAGGCAGATGCCGCAAAAGGGGCGCAGATTAAAAATACCACAGCACTTAAAATAGATCGTTGGGGCTTTGCAGTGATTCCCTATGTTTCTGCTTATCGCATGAATGAAATTTCAATCGACAGCAAAGATATACATGATCAAGTCGAATTATTATCGAGTTTAAAAGAACTAGTACCTTATGCTGGCGCCATTGCCAAAGTTGAGTTTAAAACCCAAAAAGGATTTTTGTTGTCTATTAAATCGAAACAAGCATCTGGTGCGCCTTTACCTTTTGCGGCACAAGTGTTTGATCAAAATAATCAAGTCGTGGGCGTGGTAGCACAAGGCAGTCAGTTGATTTTGCGCAGTGCGCTACATCAAGGTACGCTGCGTGTGAAATGGGGCGATGCTGCAACGGAACAGTGTCAGATACATTATCAGCTGGATGCCAATACACCGCATACAGGCTATCAAAAAATTGAGGTGCCATGCCAATGAACCACCTGCAAAAAATCATCAACACTGTTCAAAAGCTCAGCCCACAGCAGTATCTTATCCCCACTAAGTTTTTACTATTGGGGGGATTTTTTTCAGCTGCGACAGTTTGTTTGCAACAGCATAGTTTTGCAAATTGTGCCACATTGCCGGCACAGCATATCGCGAAGCAAATGACGCTTGATCTGGGACCTTTACAGATCAATCCCAATCTTCCTATCGGGGCAACGATTGCTGAAAAAGATATTCTCATCACAGAGCCAATAGAATGGTCAGCTTGTGAAGGTTTAGCAGAGATCACTGCTAAAATCACCCATGCTCAGCCGAGTGCTTATGATGCCAATATTTATCGTAGTAATATTGAGGGCGTGGGGATTGCGCTTAGCCTTATGAGCGCTGAAAAAACGTATCATTTGGCGGATCCCAATATTCGTTTTGCTGCAACAGCACTACAACATGCTACGCTTCGCGTAAGATTAGTAAAAACCGCAGCACAAACCGGCACGGGTTATTTGGCGGCAGGCTCTTATTTGAGTTTTTATGCCCCCAATCAAGCAGGGCGTCAGCAAGCTATTTTAAATGTCAATTTAATGGCTCAGCACAACAGCATTCAAAATGCCAGCTGCGATATAGATGAGCAGCACAGAGTATTATCAATTGATCTAGCTCCAGCATATCTTCGCGCCCGTGATACGGTGGGTACTATTTTGGCTGAGAAAACTTTTCAAATTAAATTAAACTGTGTGCAAAATAGTCAGTCTACACAAGCTGTCCATTTGAAATTTTATTATCAAGCGGATCAGCAAGCTGGGGCGCAAGGCGTGATTGCCAATAAAAAAGGTCGTGCATATGCACAAGGGGTAGGAATACAGTTACAGCGTGCCGATACGCAACAGCCTATTTTATCTGGTGAAAAAATCGCTATGACGATTAAGCCACAGCCTTATGCCCAGCCAGAGCTTGCAATTGATGCACGTTATTATCAAACTAGCGCTCAGGTGCGTGCAGGTTTGCTTTATGCCATCGCAACTTTCCAGATTGATTATCCATAGTTGAGCCATGGTGCTGTCACATAAGCACTCTATTCTTTGCAATACGGTACGCCAGCTTATTTGCGCTATATAACAAAAGAGCGCGCAGTAAGGCTAAAAGTCTATATTTAAAGCTTATATCTATATTTAACTATCTATATTTAACGCTTATATTTGACGAGATCTTAGGTCAGTTGACGTTTTAAATGGACTTGAATCATTGTTTGTCCCATCGCATGTTCGATTTTAAGTTCCCCAGCTATTCTCTGTACGCGCATACGCATACTATGCAAGCCTACATGTAGCCCCGCTTCAACATCATTGAGGTCAAAACCAATACCATTATCGATAATGGTTAAGATAAGTTCCTGCTGATTGGGCATTTGCATATCTACAGAAACTTGAGTAGCTTGGCTATGTTTAACAATATTGGTTAAGGCTTCTTCAGTAACACGTAACAGGCTAAGACTTTCTAAGGCATTGGGAACAAAAAGCCAGTTTTCAGGTAATGACCATGTCGATTCGATATTTATTTCCTCAAATATTTGGATATATCTGCGACGTAGTGAGGCTCCCCAAAGGATCGGGGTTTCAGGTACTTTATTATGAATACTAGAGCCCGAATCGATAATCTGTCGAAGGTCGTCGCGAAACAGTTTTAAAATTGACATAAAATTCTGTTTACCAAAATGCTCGGCTTTATCGACCATCACCATGGAGCGAACCAAAGAGCCACCTAAACCATCATGTAATTCATGGGAAAGATGCAGTCTTTCTTGCAGTCGAATATTATCTAATTCTAGGCGATATTTACTTTGTAAGGAGTGTTCTAGCTCTGATTTAACCTGCTGAATTTTCATGGCCAGTTCATGGTTAAAACTTTCAATACGACGAATATTTTCTGCAAGGCGATGTCCCAAGGCCAAAGAAATCGTCAATGCCAATAATGGCGCTGCAAGCGCTCCGAGCATGATTTCATCAGTCGATTTGCTGAAGAGGCGATATAAATCGTGTGCGGCAATGAAAATAAACGACAATAATATTATGGCCAATACCCAAATATTACGTTTTTTTGCGCGATAAGCGATCGATTGATAAAATATACAATTAATGAAAAATAATAAATTAGCACTCATAAAGGTAATGATGCTGATAAAAACATATAAATGATCTGGTAGCCCGATTAAGTTGCAGATTAAAATAACAGTAATGACCCAGAGTATTCGTTCGGTCTTTTTAAAAGCTTTATTGGCAAAGCGCCAAGTAAAGATTGTAAAGCAGGTCATATAAATACAATAAATACTCAGGTTAAGCCGAGCGTTCATTAAGGTTGTTAGCCATGATGGAATATGGGTAATGAGGGTATTGGATATAAAAGCCATCCAAAGAAAGCAACAAATGGCAAACCAACCAAAGACGCTATCTTGGCGTCGAAATAACCAGATTAAAAAACATAAACTACCAAAGACCATGGTAATTATTAGATTGATAAAATGTAATGTACGATGCCGAAAGAGATAATCTTGGTAGAGTGCATGAATAGCATGTGGTGCACCAATTTGTATTTTACCGATCCCTGGGCTTTGTGTGGCAACACCGACAACTTTAATGCTGAGCTCATTGAGACCATCACGATAATAATTTTGCGGAAAGCTCCAATAACGAGGTGTATTCCAACTACGAGATAGCGGTTCGGTGAGCGATTGATCTGTCCAAAGCAGATGATGATTTAAGTACACCTGACCAGCCATATTAATACTATTAATACTCAAGGCGATCATTTGGTTGGGAGCATGGCATTTTTGTTGCCAGCGTAGCCGATACCACACCGTACCGCTATAACCTCGCCAGCGTTTTTCCCAATAATCGGGGAGCTCTACATCGACCCATTGCCGTTGTGATGGGATGGCATGATCTTTCGCTGCTTGTATTTGGACAATATCGATTTGACAATTTAACCCAGCGCTATGCACTAAATTTGTCGTGCTTGCATAGCTGCTGGAAAGACTAAAGTAAGCGTATAAAATCAAACAAACATAAAATAATCGATTTAATCGAGTAAGCCGAGCGATCTTGCGGTATCGATGGCTTTGGTGCGTGTACATACTGCGAGTTTCCGATAAATATGTTTGATATGAGATTCAACGGTATAACGAGAGAGAGTGAGTTGGTCTGCGATTTCTTTATTGCTGAGCCCGGTTGCAACCAAGGCTAAGATTTCATATTCACGTTTGGTGAGTAACTTTTCGTGGTTGGCTGTGGTGACTGTGGGAGTATGCTTTTGATATTCTAAATCGAGCTGTTTTAAAATTTTTTGTGCAATAAATGGATCTATCGGTGCGCCACCACGTAGTACACTGCGAATAGACATCATGACCTCAAGATCATCACGTTCTTTTAAAACATAACCTGTGGCGCCAGCTTTTAAAGCTTCGAGTATGGCATCTTCAGTGCTCCATGCCGAAATGACCAAAATTGCAATACTGTCATCATAGTTTTTGAGGTGCTGTATAAAAGTATTGCCATTGCCATCGGGTAAACCAAGATCCACCAAGGCTAAGGAAGCCGAGTTTTTATCTAATAAGTTTTTAGCTTGTTGAATATTTTGCGCAAACAGTAGATTACTGGCGTGATAGCCGATATCTTCCAAGATCTCTCTTAAACGATGTTGCATGAGCGGTTCATCTTCAAGAATGATGACGGGCACTGGGAGTTGGAGATCGACTGGTGACATGTATTATATTTCACAATTTAACATTTTTATTAATGTGCATTAAGCAGCTTTTTGAAGCTATCCCTAGAACTAGGTATTTATAACATTTTTAATAACTTTTAACTATAATTTTTTTAAAAACAGCATATTAGTTTTAATATTATCTGGCTGGTGTGGTGTGTTTGCCACAGCGCTTTGTTTATAGAGTAGTCCCCAAAGCTTGCCCCTCAAGGCATCGCGATTTACTCATCTGCGTAGTAGATCGCGGTATGGTTTGCGTTGAGGAGGATGTCAAGCGTCAAGGTTTAAGATTTAAGGCGATAAGATAAACGCGGGTCGTGCACCGGTGGTTAAACTGCGTTGTGTACGCGGATGGCTGAGGCATAAGGTTTCATACGCTGCGCCAAGACCTGAGTACCAAGCACCGCCTGCTAAAAACATACGCTCACCATAATTGCGTAAATAAACCTGGGCATCATTTTTCAGGTTGGCGCGTGGCGCTAAGCCCAAGGCACGCAGTAACGGCGGAACTTCGCTAGAAATGGATGGATGTACACTGATCTCACGAAATAATCCATCCATAAGCCCAGCCGCATTGATATTATCCGCAATCGGACCTGCTCGATGAATAATCTCAGTATTTAAGATGGGTGTGCCAGCATTGCCTTCTGGTTTCAGTTCTGCGGCATCATATTTACTACTAAGTGCATGACCGGGTGCGACTAGATTGCCATCGATGAGATTCACTGCCATCCAAGCCTTGGAATGTACCGATACATCAGCATGGCTGGCATTGTTGTCTGCAATGATCTGAATCTCGCCATCAACCAGTCGAAGACCTGCTTGCCATTCCCAGATATTGCCACATAAATCGGCAATACCATAAGGGCTATGATCATGCCGCCAATGCTGTGGACCACTACCGGTATAAGTGGCAGGATTACCGTCAGGATAATCTAAAAAACCATGATCAATACGCTGACCATGTTGGCTGGGATCCACAACACAGTGACCATTTTCAGTATTGCCATATTGTTGCCAGCCTTGTTGCTGACACCAGAGCATGAGTAGGGCACGTTCCGCATTGGTACTAAGATGCCAGCCCTGACCATTGGCACGGGCCACCTGAACGGCTGTGTCAAAATCGATATATGCACCCGGCTCAAGCCCGGGTTGACTGACCAATTCTCCGTCTTTGATCACACCATTATAGCTGCCATAGAACAAGGCATCGCAGACCTTATCATTGACAATGAACGCTGGGTGCGGACCTTGACCTAAGTCATCGCCAAGATCTTCACAACGCAACATTGGAATAATATTCATATAGCTAGGCTGACCTTTTTGCGTATAGAGTACCGTCTGTTGCCCATTTGATTCTCGTTCGACTTTGTTCCTTAAAGCATCTCTTTGTAAAATAGTGACCATTGCACGGTTCTCCTTACCAGTTATAACTGAGGCTAGCACTGACGACACGATCTTGCCCGATAAAGCAATACATCTGCGAGGTACAACTTGCGACATATTTTTTATTGGTTAAATTACTTACATTAAAAGATGCTTTGCTGCCGGTTAAAGTATTGGACAGTTGTCCCAAATCATAATGTAGCGCCAAATCAAATAAAGTCGCATCAGGCACTTTAAAGCTATTGACAGGATTTCCCCAGCTGGAACCCAGATAACGCACACCAAACCCAACTTGTAATCCTGCCAGCGCCGCTTGGTCAAAACGATAATCAAGCCAAGCAGATGCGCTATGTTTTGGCGTTTGGGTCAGACTTTTTCCTTTATAGTTGGCATCTTGCGTGAGTTCATTATCGAGGTAGACATAGCTTGCCATGAGGTTTAATTGTTGCATGAGCTGCGTGGTGGCTTGCAGTTCAATTCCGCGTGATCTGACTTTACCTGATTGTGTCCAATAGCCTAAGTGTTCAGTATCTGACGTTTTGACATTTTCTTGGTCCAATTGGAAAACTGCAGCACTGAGTAGTGTTGCTGCATCACTAGGTTGATACTTGATTCCAATTTCGGCTTGTTTTGCTTCAGTGGGTGAGAAAGCATTGCCGTTATAGTCATTGCCCAAAACGGGATCAAAAGATGTGGCATAACTGATATAGGGAGCAATACCGAGGTCAAAGACATAATTTAAGCCAATGCGACCACTCCATTGTGTATCGCGTTGACGGCTACTGTGCCAAACAGGCGTATAGTTACGCGATTCATCATCGAGTGTCGACCAATCATGCCGCCCACTGAGGGTTAAACGCCATTTTTGATAAGCAATCTGATCTTGCGCATAGACGCCTACACGGTCAAATTCTTGACGTACATTGTAGGGCCAGTTGTTCATGCTGTCAGAAAAGTCGGGTTGAGCATGTGGGCGATAGTCATTGGGGGCAAAGGGATTGAAGGGAATTGGGTTCATACGATAAGAGTCATTGTTGATTTTGCCATGCGCATAATCAACACCGAGCAATACTTGATGTTGCCAGTCACCCCATGTAAATTTTTTCGCTACATTATTGTCAAATTGGAATGTGCGAGAGTTAGAGGGAGCAAGACCATAGGTTCCCTCAAACCATAACTGACCGTCACGGTCTTGATAGCCATATACGGTTGTTCTTTTGGTATCTGAATTAATGTACATATAGCGAAAATTACTGTTTAAGCTCCAGTCATTTGCAAATTTATGCGTAAACAAAGAACTTAAAGAATGTTGTTCGCGTGAGGAGCCATTAAAATCCACATCATTAAAATTACGATGGCGATTGACTTGAGCATAGGGACTACCATCTAAGCCAAGTGCGACAGCAGGTAAGCTATTATAGTCTGGAATTTCAGGTTCATCTGAGTAGGTTGCCAGCACGGTCCAGGTGGTTTGATCTGATGGTTTCCAAGTTATGGCGGGTGCTAAATAGACTCTTTTGTGTCGCATGTCTTCGACTTGCGTTTGGCTATTGAGCCCTGTAGCTGTAAAACGGTACAGCAGCGAAGCATCCTTATTTAAAGCACCGGTACTGTCTAAACCAATTTCATAACGATTGAAATTGCCGGCTTTTAGAAATACTTCATGGGCGGACTGTGCTTGTGGTCGACGGCTGACTTGGTTGACCACGCCACCGCCAGTACCTTGTCCATAGAGCACAGAAGAAGGGCCTCTTAAAACTTCAACACGTTCTAATGAATATGCATCAATTTGTGGTGACCATGTAGAAACATTACTGATCACTCTTAAACCATCAAGATAATAATCAGCATCAATTCCGCGAATACGCGTGATATCCAATTGACCGCCGAAACCACCAAAACGCTCACTATTCGCACCTGCTGTATAGCGTAAAGCTTGGCTGGTACTTGCCGATGGTTGAGTATCCATTTGCTCTCGTGTCACAACAGAAATGGATTGTGGTGTTTCTAATAGGGTAGTTGGCGTTTTAGTACCAATCATTGAGCCCTTTGCGACATATGCTTCAACAGCATTGGCAACTGGGGTTGTTTCTGCAGAAAGGCTAATGACAGGAAGTTGCTGAATATCATCTACTGCGGTCGATGTTGCATCGTTGTTGGAGAATGAATTATTTGCTGCATGAATTGTATTACACCCCATACAAATCATCAGAATAGACAAAGCAAGGCTATGTTGAACAGTTTTAAAACGATACTGCGGTGTGATCGTTGTTTTTGCAAGGGCATTAAAAGTCATGATTTAAGCCAATATAGAGATTGAGAAGTCTGAAATTGGGATTGTATATATCGACCGACCGTCGGTCAATATAAATCGCAATAAGAATTACTTTCAATTAACTTTTATAGCTCAGTCTATTTATTCATCATCATCGAATTGGTTGTAGTACTCGGGTGAGAGATTACTAAAACGTGTGTATTGCCCTTCAAAGGCTAGACGAACTGTACCAATTGGACCATTACGTTGTTTACCAATAATAATTTCCGCCGTTCCAGCTTCTTTAGACTCTTTGTTATAAACTTCATCACGGTAAATAAACATGATTAAGTCGGCGTCCTGCTCGATTGCACCAGATTCACGTAAGTCCGACATTACAGGGCGTTTATTGGGGCGGTTCTCTAATGAACGGTTGAGCTGAGAAAGCGCAATAACAGGGCAGTTCATTTCTTTGGCTAAGGCTTTTAAGCTACGAGAGATTTCAGAAATCTCGGCAACACGGTTATCGCCTAGACCGGGTACTTTCATTAATTGTAGATAATCGACCATGATACAACCGAGTTTGCCGCCATGTTGTTTGGCAATACGGCGCGCGCGCGCGCGAACTTCCGTCGGGGGGAGTGCCGATGAATCATCGATATATAAGTGTTTTTCTTGTAGTTGCAGAATGGTTCCGGTTACTTTAGACCACTCTTCACCATCTAATTTACCGGAGCGTAAATGACCCTGATGGACTTTACCATAGGCTGAAATCAAACGCATGGCGATTGAGTCGGCAGGCATTTCCATAGAGTAAACCAACGCCGGTAAGTCGCAGTTAAATAGCACACTTTCCACCAAGTTCATGGCAAAAGTGGTTTTACCCATAGAGGGACGTGCTGCAACAATGATTAAGTCACCTGCTTGCATCCCAGAGGTTTTATTGTCTAACTCTAAGAAGCCTGTGGTTAAACCGGTAATATTACCTTCCATTTGAGACAGTTCATTGAGTTTATCAAATACATCTGCAACAACTGAGGTAATGGGTTTAGGACCTTGCGCTTTAGCATTGTTATTGTGTTGTTCGGCAATAGAAAAAATATTGGTTTCAGCAAGATCTAAAATTTCACTGACTTCGCGTCCTTTGGTGTCATATGCGTTCTGTAAAATCTCATTGCCGACTTTGATCATATTGCGTAAAGTCGCAAACTCACGGATTTTATTGGCATAAATTTCTAAATTATAAAAACTGGCAGGAGAGTCTGCCATGAGTTGCATGAGGTATTCTTCGCCGCCCATGCTTTCCAGTAAGTTTTGTTTGATTAACCAGTCATTGACCAAGACGGCGTCATAGGGAGAGTTTTCTTGTGCAAGTTTTTCGATTGCACGAAAGATATATTTATGCCGTGTTGCATAAAAATCATTTTCATTCAGAATATCGCTGACCTGTTCAAAAGATTCAGCTACCGTCATTAATGCTGCCAAGACCGCTTGTTCAATCGCTAGATTATGCGGGGGCGTACGAAATTCTTTTAATGTCGTTGGGTTATTGTTGTTTGCATTAAAGGGGATACTGGGGGTAGTAGCCGTAGCCTGAGACATAGAAGACCTTAATTGAAAACAAAATATTAGAAACCATAAGCGACAGTGAGACTGTCTTTTACCCAGTATCGATCAAGCCAAAGACTCAGCATAGATAAAATAGACTGAGCATAATCATGGCTAGATTTTGTGTTTTAAGTCATCTATTTGATGGATGAAAATTCAACAGCAATTGAATAGGGTTTGCTTATCTTAAAGCATATTGTTCTAAGTTCATAACTGAAAAAAAAGATCATGAGTTAATTGCTGATAAACTCTACCAGCATGCGTGACTGCTTCACTCGCTCAACAGCGCATCTACTCTAAGTATTCAGTTTGATAGTAATTTTGCTTGAGGCGTTTGCGCATGTCTAGGAACTGTTGATTTTCAAACTCATGGTCTGATGTAGTGAAATATAAGAAAATATCTTGTTGAACGTGGCTTAGAAAGAACTTTTCATGTGCTAATTGTTCTAGAACACAGATACAACATTCAAATAATTTTGTGCTAAAAACATCAAAGGCATCATCATCCAAGCGTACTAGGGGTGTGCACAGTTGTGTTGCTCGATTTCTATAAATAAAAACCGCAACATGCTATCTGTTGCGGTATAAAACATCACAACCAGAATGGTCTATTTTTTTAGATAGCCCGCTTCCTCAGACTGTGGATAAGCGCTTAAAAGTTTATTTTTATAGACCTTTGCGGTTGCAGCATTATGCTCGACATCTTGCGCAATACTATAGAGCTGATATAGGGCACGTGGTGCTTTACCTGAGTTTGGGAATTTAGCCGCAACGACTTCATAGTTTTTCTTGGCTTCGGCATATTTGGGGGGATCAATCGCTAAATTAAATTCAGCTAACCAAAAATAGGCATTACCGGTGTATTTGCTATTGGGATAATTTTTTATAAAGTTTTGCATTGGAGCGATGGCTTGTTTTGCTCCACCTTTTTTATAGGCATCTAAAGCGACGGTATAGGCTGCTTCTTCGAGTTGCTGTGGATCGCTGGTATTGCTGGCTTGGGCAATTGCCGCGGGAGATTGTGCGGTGGTTGGCGCAGCGTTAGATGTTGACTCTGTATGGGGCTGAGCATCGGCATCAATCACTTCTTCTTGCCCGTCATTGCCTTCATTGGGGTCAAGACGTTGTTGTAATAGTTCTAGTCGCTGATCTAGATCGGTATAACGGTTGGTTAATTCTTTATTGAGTTGCTCAATTTGGTGATCTTGTTCTTCTATCTTGCCGCGTAATTCACGAATCTGATTTTCTAAATCCTGATTTTTTTGCAGTAAATCCCAATTTAGATTGCCAGCAACTGGTGCGCCGGGGTTATTTGTGCTTTGGGCACTTCCACCAGCCTGACTTAAACCGCGAGATTCAATAGGAATAGCATAAGCACTGCTGCAGAAAGAGATTCCTGTGAGCAGTGCGATGGACAAGAAGAGTTGTTGTTTGTGCATGGTCTAAAACCTATTCGATTGATTTTTATTTTATGATCTATATCAAATCAATAACATAGAGCATATAAACCTATTCAGCTTGGCTCATTTAAAACGGCTCGCTTTAGAAAATCAAGACTAATTTACAATGTTCATGCAGAAGCATGATACCGAGATAAGATCAAATCTATATTTCAATTGCCGCATAGTGTACATAAATAAAGCACTTATATTCAAATTGTTGATCAATTAAACAGATGATTGCTAAAAGCATTTAAATCCTGAATTTGAACTTGCAACTTTATGAAAAATCTCTATACTTTGTCCTGCAATGGTAGCCCTACTGGTGGTTTCGCAATTGTACTCTGTGAACCCCGCCAGGACCGGAAGGTAGCAACGGTAGCAGATCTATGATGTGCCGGAATTTTGCTAGTAGGGTTGCCACCATATATCTATATTGCAACTATCTTAAAAATTGCAACTATCTTAAAACTTAGAATTATCATGAGATATAGCGATCAAAAAATCACTTCAAATTATATCCATAAACGTCATTTTCTCTTTGCAAATTCTTGCATTTTAATTCTCTAAAAGTTTGCTTAGATCATTGATTGTTTCTAGGGTTTAGTCTTTTTGTTTGTCTAATCTGATCAGCGTGATGATAGGCATTTTAGGATTCTGGGAGGCGTTGGATTGCGGCAAAAATCGTTTCTAAATGAAAACCTCGATATTGTAAAAAACGAATTTGTTTAGCTTTTAATTTCGGTTCTGTTGCAACTTCAAGACCAAATTTTTTACATTTCAGCTGATAGGCCTGTTCTAACCAATCGATTTCTTGCAAATCATCTGCAATTAACTGCTGGTCTAGATGCTTTTTGTGCAGGGCTTGTTTGATACGCTGAGGTCCTTTTCCCTGTCTGAGTTGACTATTTAGTGTCATCTCCGCAGTACGTTGGTCGCTTTGATAATGACTTTGCGCCAGTTCTTCAACTAATTCGAGTACTTCATTACGATTGTGTGCACGCAACAATAGCTTTTCGATCAGCTGTTGTTTTGAGTATTCTTTACGCGCAATGACGGCGAAAGCATAACTGCGTAGACGACTTCCGGTTAAACCTTCAGTGCCAAGCGCTTGATTTGGCTGAGTAGTAGATACATTGGCACTATGCTGTGTAGAAGATAGTTGTGTAGAAGATGGTGGTGTTGAGCATGGCTGCTGTGTAGAGGGGAGTGCCTTAGAGTGTGGTTGCGTGGAGGCTGTAGCGTGATGCTCTGTGTGTTCAAGCTGTTGTAGAGCTTGCTTAAGTTGTTGGTAATCGATGAGTTTATTAAATTTTGCATTTGACATGAGGTTAAACCTATTTCCGCTTTGCTAAAAGCAGACTGAGTGTGAAAAACGCCCGAAAGGGCGTTCTCTCATATAGATCTTTTTAGGCGTCGAGTAAATCGCCGTCTGCGACAGGTTCTGCTGGGCTTTCTTCTGCAGGTACGGTTTTGGCGAGAAGCTGGTCGCGAATCATGCGATCTAAATCTTGTGCAAGCTGTGTATTTTCTTCTAGATGACGGATGGCATTGTTTTTACCTTGACCAATTTTGCTGCCTTGATAAGAATACCAAGCACCTGCTTTTTGTACCAATTCTAGCTGCACCGCCAAATCAACCAACTCTGCAAGATGATTGGTTCCTTTACCATACATAATTTGGAAGAGCGCTTCTTTAAATGGAGGTGCCATTTTGTTCTTAACGACTTTGACTTTGGTTTCGGAACCTACAATTTCATCACCCTCTTTTACTTGACCAGCACGGCGTATATCTAGACGTACCGAAGCATAGAATTTAAGTGCATTCCCCCCAGTTGTTGTTTCTGGGCTACCAAACATGACTCCAATTTTCATACGAATTTGGTTAATGAAAATGACCATACAGTTGGAGCGTTTGGCGTTACCGGTAATTTTACGTAGGGCCTGACTCATAAGACGAGCCTGTAAGCCCATGTGGGAGTCACCCATTTCACCTTCAATCTCGGCACGTGGTGTGAGTGCTGCAACAGAGTCGACCACGATCATATCAACCGCACCAGAACGCACTAACATATCTGCGATTTCTAAAGCTTGTTCACCATGGTCAGGTTGAGAAACCAAGAGGTTATCAATGTCTACACCCAGTTTGCGGGCATATTGTGGATCTAAGGCATGTTCAGCATCGATAAATGCACAGGTACCACCCTTTTTTTGACATTGTGCAATGGCTTGCAGCGTCATGGTTGTTTTACCTGAGGATTCTGGACCGTAGATTTCGACAATACGACCTTTGGGCAAACCACCAATGCCTAAGGCAATATCTAAGGTTAGGGAACCTGTTGATATTGCTTCAACCGCTTGTACAGTATTTTCACCTAAGCGCATGACTGTATTTTTACCAAATTGTTTTTCAATTTGACTTAATGCGGCATTGAGCGCTTTGCTTTTATTTTCATCCATCTTGTAACCTCAAAAACAATATTTATCACAAATAATCTAGGTGGATGCCTGAGTTTGATGCTGTCGTCCACGGCAATTATAGTGACAGAAAAAAAAGAGAGTTTCTAGCATTTGTTGTTACTTGGCGACATCTGGTGTCGCAGTAACTGGTCGTCGTAACAATGAATTGGCTTGATATAAAATCAAGAGCGATTTTCATCCTCAGGATCTTTGCCAATATATTGATATTCTTGTTGAAACTTATGAATGTCGCGACGTTGTTTTTTATTTGGACGATGTTCAGGTCGTGCCAAGTTATGCAATTTTCGTTGAGCACTATTCAACTCGCGACGGGTAATGCTGTCGGCAGTTTCCTCATAAAGCAATTGGGCTATAGGCGCAGGTCCGCGACTATTAGACAGTCCCTTGATCAAAACTGTTTTTTTATCAAAACCTTGTTGGATGGTGATTTCCATACCAACCCGTATTTCTTTAGATACTTTGACCCGTTCACCGGCATGATGTACTTTGCCGCCTTCAATGGCTGCCTTTGCCAAAGAGCGAGTTTTAAAAAAACGGGCAGCCCATAACCATTTGTCTATGCGTAGACTTTCTGGCGCTTTCAGTTCTGTATTTGAGGACATTCTATCTCTTATATACGTAAATACTGTTATAGATTTAGATAATCGAGCAATTCAGATAAATGCTCTAAGGCTGGATAAACAAGTTCGCTGCTGCTTCGTGGAGCACTGCTAGAAGAGGGTTGTACAATACTAAACAACTGCGTGATACCATTTTTTTCAGCTTGCTGTAGTACAGCCAAATTATCATCGACTAGTATAACCTGAGCTGGATCAAATGGGTGATGAAGTTGTAGTTGTTGCCAGAAACCGGCTTCTTCTTTGGGGAAACCATATTGCTCACTACTTACAATGCATTGAAAGTAGGGGCTTAGTCCTGTTTGTGCGAGTTTTAATTTAAGACTGGCTTGATCGGCATTGGTGAGCAACCATATTGGGATTTCTTGCTGCTTTAAGCTATCGAGTAAAATTAAACAATCGCGACGTAGTTGGATGTGTTGACGGTGTTGTATTTGTAAAGCGAGTGCGTCTACGCCAGTTTGTTGTTGCCAGAACCGTGAGCTATACCAATTGAGGCTATGTTTGTGTTGTGAGTAAAGTTGTTTTAAAAATCGATGACTTTCTTCTAGGTGGCATTGCTGTAGAGCCGCATGTTGTTGCGGCAAAATACTTTCCCAAATCATATCGTCAAAAGCTAAATCTAAAAGGGTACCATCCATGTCAAATAGAATAGTCAGATCTCTCATTCAAGTTTTCTCAATATTTTATAAAGTTTGAAATTGTAGCGACATAATAAATCTAGACAAGCAATAAGGGAGGTATTGAGCAATAAAGATAAAATCAAAGCAATAAGGACGGCTGTTTATTCGGTCGCCTTAAGTGGGAGTAAATTTGATTTATCTGTAGTCGTTTGATGTTGCGAGTAAATTTTCAGTTGCTGTGTCTGCGCTATTGAAGTCTGCACGATTAAAGATTGTTGAATAGATGTTTTTTTTCATTTTGAAAGAGTTGCACCCATCATACAACTTTGGCAGTATGAATGTGCGAATACACCATAACATATACCTACGTATTTATTGCGGTTTACATTGGATGTCATAAGGTTTTGCCCATGTTTATAACGACTCAAGCTCCTCAAGATCCACAAATTCTTAGCCTAATACCGATCATGGCGCAAGCCAGTGCGATGTTATTTGATGAATACCAGAACTATTGTGCGGGAGGTGAGGGCTTTTTGATTGATCATAAAGAAGATCAATCACCAGTTACGCAAGCAGATTTAAAAATAAATCAATTTATCTTAAAAGAACTGGCACAGCATGATCCACGCCTTCCTGTGTTATCAGAAGAAAGCGATCATAGTGAGCGTTTAAATTGGTCACAATGTTGGATGCTAGATCCACTAGACGGCACAAAAGAGTTTATTCATCAAAGAGATGAATTTACCATTAATTTGAGTTTAATCCATGAGCATCAAACGATCTTTTCTATGATCGCTGTGCCTTGTGAGCATGTGATTTACTTGGGGTATTTAACAGAGACACCTTATAAATATGATTATGAGCAACATAATTGGTCACGTCACTGTAAATATAAGCAACAGCAACAAGATGCGGTGCAAATTGGTTTAAGTCATCGTAGCAAGCACGCACATTATCAAGAATATTTAGATTTAATTGCACAAGAACAACCCGTGATTCGGCGTGAGGCGGGGAGTGCCTATAAATTTTGTATGATGCTAGAAGGTGAAATCGATATTTATCCACGGTTTCACCCAACCTCTGAGTGGGATACCAGTGCCGGTCAAGGTTTGTTAGAGAGTATTGGTGGTGGCTTGGTAGATTTATCTGGGCGACCATTTACTTATAATCAGCGCGATAGTTTATTAAATTCTGGCTTCATTGCTTTTAGGGGGGCTGAGAGCCAAGCCTTGGCACTCAATGCTTTAGAGCAACTGGCATTGTAAAGGCTTGGGTTCGTAACAGAATAGTGTATATTGAAGAACTTTACGGTGTTTGGAGTTTGGCCCATGCTAGACCAGCTGTTGCCGCCCAGTATGTTTCAATCCATTGCATTATTACCACAGGCAGATATGCCTGTGACTTTGCTCACGCGTCATTCGATACGTGAGTTAGCCAATGGTCAGGGGCTGGCGGGATATAATCTACAGCTGACTGAATCTGGTCGCAATTTGGCATATGCATGGGGTGCATATTTGTTGCAGCACAGTGATCGTTATATCGCACAGTGTATATCTAGTCCCATTCAGCGTTGTTTGGATACAGCAAGTCTCATGATTGCCGGTGCAGCGCAACTGGATGAAACACAGGCTTTTGAAGATATCCAGCAAGACGCCAATATTGATATTGTGGAACAGGGCTTACTGGTAGAGCCTGGCAGCTTTGTGGTCGATATTAACCAAGCGGCGCCTTATTTTCGTGCTCAAGGTGCATTGGGTTTTATGAATAGTTTTATTCGTCATGATTTGCCCGGTATGAAGCATCCGATCCGTGGCGTATTAGATATTTTGGAATTATTATATAAACAATCTTGTGATCAAGCACATCGTTTAAATTTAGCAGTAAGTCATGACACGATCTTAGCGGCTTTGATTGCAGTTATTGCGGGACAACAACAAATTTTGCCGCAAGACTGGCCAGAAATGATGGAAGGTTTATTTATATGGTTCGAAGGTGATTATTTTGCGGATGCTGAATTACATTGGATTTGGCGAGCAGAACATCATCAGGTGAGTATTGCTCATTTATTGCAACAGCTTAGGGTTGCTCCAGTTGATTAAAATAGTAGTTTATTCGAATATTGATTGATAGGATCGCTATTCATTAAAATCGTTATTCATTAAAATCGCCATTGAGTAAAATAACCATTCATTAAAATAGTCGCTGATTAGAAAATAGCAGGCGTATATAATATTCAATATTTTAGAGAGTTAAATATTGGGGTTGAAATTATTGTTAGCCAAGTGGTTTAAGAATTTTAGCTACAAAAAAAGCCCATAAGAGGGCTTTTTTAGTGACATCAAATTATTGCGCTAGGGCTTTAACTTGAGCATTCAAACGGCTCTTATGACGAGCAGCTTTATTTTTGTGGATGATACCTTTATCAGCCATACGATCGATTACTGGAACTGCTTTGCTATAAGCTTCAGTTGCAGTAGCGTGATCGCCAGATGCGATAGCAGCGATAGTACGTTTGATATAAGTACGAACCATTGAACGCAAGCTTGCGTTATGTTTGCGTGCTTTCAAATTTTGACGAGCACGTTTTTTAGCTTGAGCAGAGTTTGCCACTCGTGCACTCCTTGAAATTGGTTGGTCTGGGCGGGCTGAAATTACAACTGAAACCACTTTCAGAAGAATGGTCACCAGCCCGTAAACAAGTGCCATATTGTGATTAAAGAGAGCGCGGAAGTCAAGTCTTGTGATAGTTACAGCATGATTTGAAAGACACAAATTTGTATATAAAAGCTCTACTTGTCATAAATATCAGCGCATTGCTTTAAAAACAAGCATTCATAAGTTGGTGTAGTTGCTGCGTAGCAAGCATAAATCATCTGTTGCTTGTTGGATAATAAGGTCGATATCAATTGAAAAAATGTACATTATCACGTTGCAGTTAAAGTTATGGAATTATGCTAATTTAACGGCACAACAGAGTAATAGATAAGGAGATATATAAAGATGACCAAGCCAGCATTTGTAACGTGTGATCTATTGGATGATCATCCAACAACCGCAATTCAAGTTTTAACCCCGTCGCTTGATGGTCGTTTTTTTCAAAGTTATGGCGCGCGTAAAAGCTTTTATGGCGAAATCGTTACCGTCAAATGTTTTGAAGACAATTCGCGGGTCAAAGAAGTTTTGGCAACAGATGGACAGAATAAAGTGTTGGTGGTCGATGGCGGTGCATCAATGCGTTGTGCATTGATGGGTGATATGATTGCTGAATCAGCGCTAAAACATCAATGGTCTGGGGTGATTATTTATGGTTGTGTGCGTGATGTAGATGCATTGGCAGAGCTAGATTTAGGTGTGCATGCTTTGGCTGCGATTCCGCAAAAGAGTAATCGTCAAGGCATAGGGGAGTTGAATGTTGCATTACGCTTTGGCGGAGTAACATTTAATCCTGGGCATTATATTTATGCGGATAATAACGGTATCCTTGTTAGTGCCGAAGCATTGCTAAAATAAAAGATATTTATTTGAGCAATCAATAAAGCAATAATCCCTGCCACTGGCAGGGATTATTGCTTAAACTTGATTTGGAATCTCAAAGATTATTTTTCATTTTCCAAGTCGCCTAAATAACCTTTTAAGAAGGTCAGATAAGCAGAAGACTGACGTCCATCTGCGCCTAATACCACGCGATCAATATCGCCTTTGTTGGTGACGAGATTTAAATCGATTTGTTTGGCATTACGGAATGAGTTTAAGAAACTTACCGGTACATAAATTGCGTTACTTGAGGTTTTAATTGCCTCACCACTGACGTGGGTGGGCTGAATTGTCGAGTAGGCATAGGTTTGACCGTCTACAATGAAATTCAGTTGTTTGATGTCATATGCTTCTACTGCTTTAATTTCGGTTGAGATTTTAAAACCATTACGTTTTTCTTCATTCCAACCTAAAGACAGTTCAGGGCATACTTCGTCTACAGCACAAATAAGTGGACCCTTGGCAACAACACGTTCTGGATATGAGCCAGCACATGCACTGAGTAAAGCCGTCAGTGTAGCAAGCATTGCAAGTTGAAGTTTCATGTTCTACCTGTGAAGTAAGTTTGTTATTAGAAAATGACCAGCAGATTTTAATTTAACGTTTTATATCGCAAAAGGAAATAGCAATAGCGCATAAAAGCTAAATATCTTGTGGTTTTCCTAATCATTGGCGTAGATTATATAGCAGCAAGCAAATGATATGATCATCTCCTATAATCATCGAGATCATTATAGGAGAATAATAGCGTGCTTGTGATCATCAGAATATGATAAAAGCATGTCTTTTATAAAAAAGCAGGTACAAAAATAATGGCAAATAAAATGGTAAAGAGTGTCCATTTATATAGATAATATTTTTTAGGATTTTCTGCTTTAATTTCACGACCTTTGGCATGTACTGCATATAAATATTTAAATACACGGTTAATACCACCGGTACGGTCTTGATCATCATTGGGTGAGCTGGCGGCTGACATGACATTACGACCAAACCATGCATTAAAAGATTGTGCCCATCGCCATTTCATTGGACGTTCAATATCACAAAATAAAATAATACGTGTTTGTTCGGCTTTATTTTCTGCCCAGTGCACATAAGTTTCATCAAATAAAGTGGCTTCACCATCGCGCCAACTATGACGTTCTTGATCCACTTCAATAAAACAACGGTCATCATTGGGGGTAGATAAACCTAAATGATAACGAATTGAGCCAGCATAAGGATCACGGTGTTTACCTAAATAACTCCCAGATGGCAGTTCGGCAAACATGGCCGCTTTTACACTAGGAATTTTTTCAAGTAAAGCAACTGTTTGAGGACAAAGTTGCTGTGCAGAAGGGTGGCTTGCTTGGTACCATTTTAAATAAAATCGTTTCCAACCACGTTTAAAGAAGGTATTAAAACCAGCATCATTATTGCTTTCAGCCGCTTTAATCTGATTCTGCAATTGTAGTGCTTCATCACGAATGACTTGCCAATTTTCTTGCAGAGCTTTGAGCTCAGGAAAATCTTCAACTGAATAAAAAGGTTGATTCGGTAAACGTGAAAAGCCAGTCATAAACATATTGACAGGGCCGAGGAAGGTAGAGTGATCAAATAGCTGTCGAGAAAATTTAAGTTTTTCTTTACCGTGACTATGTGCATATATCACACTAATAATAAATATGGATACAATAATTAGCGCATACATAATACGTCATATATTCAATTTCTAATGAGATGAGCAATTTTACCCTATAAACTCAGTCAGGTAGCAGCTTATTCTGGCTAAATATTGTAAATGATCATCGACTCAGCAAAAGCCTTCGTTGATAGCCTTGATGGCGATGGCACATGACGGGTGGCGCCGTAAAAAAGCTGAACTGCTGTAAAATGCA
The DNA here is from genome assembly GCF_001704115.1 of Acinetobacter larvae. NCBI lineage: Bacteria > Pseudomonadati > Pseudomonadota > Gammaproteobacteria > Moraxellales > Moraxellaceae > Acinetobacter > Acinetobacter larvae. The sequence continues at coordinate 2,259,555 of NZ_CP016895.1, read as the reverse complement.
GCAAAAGAATATTTTATAGCAAGATTACGCTGTTTCTTTGGATTAAACCTGATATAACTAAAAATAAAGCTTATGTAAAAAGAGTGAGCAGGATGAAAACAACTGTAAAATATATGGTTCTAAAGAGTAAAGACTACCAGTTAGGCACGCCATTATTTGAAGAAAGTTTGGATGCGGATAGTGATTATTTTACTCAAATCCCAGCCATTATCCATTATCAAAATCACGCCTTCCAAGTTAAATCAAAAGAATTGGTGCATAAACAGATTTTTGATGATTTTGAAGAGTCACAAACTATTTTAGTTAAGGTTATCGCTTTGGCAGAAGATTTTGTAAAAGACTAGATTCAAAAGGATAAAATCGAGGATAAAACGTAGTAAGGCATCGTGATGGATTGACTTGCTACGTTTGCTCGCTGGCTACGCTACTCATATGTTGTTAGGTGATGGGTCATATGTGGTTAGTTAGAAGGCGAGCTGGACACAGAATTATTTACATCCTCTTTACAGGTTCTTATTTACATCCTCATCCTCCTTGACCCCCTCATTTGATATTTTGCTGCGGCATATTTGAACAAGCTTTTTCCGTGATGCCGATGGCTCTATTCTTTGTGAAAAACGATTTCTAAAAACACTTTTTATTATTTTATTTTCTATATACCCCACAGTATGATTCGCTATACGATACTGCATAGATTTATATATTTCGAATACCCATCGCATAAACATAACCTAGCTTCTTGTCACTCGCGTATAGTTAAAACGACAATTTCAATCATGCACAGCGTTGCACATCACACAGAGCAGTAGTTGTTTAAAAAATGGTGTTCAAGCATTTTATTGATTTAAAGAAAATGATCTTCTGCAGCAAAAATTTAATTTAAAAGGGAGTTAAAGATGAAATGGTGGCAACAAGCTTGTCAGAAACCGAATAATCTGACACGACAACAAGCAATACAACATCAATTACAATTGACCAAACCCGCTGGTGCTTTGGGGGAATTAGAAAATATTGCTATACAATTGGCAGCGCTACAGGCCACAGTACAGCCGCATGTGGATCAGATTTGGATTTGCATTTATGCAGCTGATCATGGGGTAGTTGCTGAGAACATCTCAGCTTATCCGCAGCAAGTTACACGACAAATGTTAAGTAATTTTGCGCATGGTGGAGCGTGTATTGCGGTGATGGCGCGGCAATATCAAGCCCATTTAGAAGTGATTGATTGCGGCATTGTTGGTGCAGCAGTTGATATCACAGGCGTAAAACGTTGTGCTGTTGCATCTGGTACGGCAAATTTTACTCAGCAAGCTGCGATGAATATTGCACAATGTGAGCAAGCTTTAAGTATTGGCTATGACAGTGTTGAGCGTGCGATACAAGCGGGTAGTGACCTCTATGTGGCTGGTGAGATGGGGATTGGCAATACTTGTGCAGCGACCGCACTGGCTGGTTTGTTATTAAAACATCCCGCTGCGGTTTTAACCGGACCCGGTACTGGTTTAAATGCAGATACGTTACAACATAAAATTGCAGTGATTGAGCGAGCAATCGCTTTACATGCACCACGCGTCGGTCAGGACGCTTTACAGATACTCGCCGCCGTGGGTGGTTTTGAAATTGCGGCAATGGTGGGGGCTTATATTCGTTGTGCACAACGTGGTTTAGCCGTTGTAGTTGATGGTTTTATTAGTACAGTTGCTGCCTTAATTGCAGTACATTTAAATTCAGCGGTCCGACCATGGTTGATTTTCGCACATCAATCCGCAGAACCTGGACATGCCTTGGTACTAGAAGCACTGAATGCACATGTTTTATTGAAACTCAATCTTCGCTTAGGCGAAGCCAGTGGGGCTGGTGCCGCGTTGGGTTTGATTCGTTTAGCATGCTTGTTGCATCAACAAATGGCGACGTTTAGCCGCGCTGAAGTAGATCAGTCGCTTCAGTAAAGAAAGCAAACATGACAATTTAAATCGTATATAACGCAATACCGATCATTGATTTTTATCTAGGTGGCAGAGCAGTAAAGCTATTGTGTCATTGCGTCAAAAAATACAGCTCTACAGTGTTGGTCATGTCTTGTTAATTGTTGAGGGGAGTGTTATTAAGCTATTGAAGTTTCTGTTTTTAGATTAAGCATTCCATGCAGCAACAAAATGCAGCAATATGCTGTAATGTAGCCATAGTTCAAAGAGATGATTTTGAATTGACGTGTAAGTAAAAGGGATTTTATCTGATTTTGTTGGCGCAGCATGTAACTAAATAGAGGTCGCTCGCCTAAACATATAGAGAATAGAACATGAAAGCATTTCTGGTTGCGCTACAGTTCTTGACTACCATTCCGATTCGGCTGAAACAAGCGCCGAGTGAACTGCAACAAGCAGCTTCTGTTTTATTTTATCCTGTGATAGGCATGATTATTGGGGCTTTACTTTTTGCAGTAGCCTATCTCTTGCATCCATTGCCTATTATTTTATCTAGCACACTCTTATTGGTGTTGTGGGTGCTGCTCACGGGTGGGCTGCATTTAGATGGTTTAGCCGATACCTGTGATGCGTGGATGGATGGCAATGCTGATCCTCAACGCCGTTTGTCGATCATGAAAGATCCACACTGCGGTACTATGGGGGTGCTCAGTTTAATGATGCTGTGTCTATTAAAATGGTCTGCACTTTATGTGATATTGGCACAACATCATTTGAGTTTATTGATTATTAGTCCTGTTCTAGGGCGTGCTGCTGCAATGTTACTTTTACTCACGACAGAATATGTACGTGAAAGTGGTTTGGCAGCTGCCATGAGTCAACATTTACATCAGCTGGCAACCAGTACTATTTTATTATTGTGTATCGCTTTTTCAGTCTTGTGGAGTATCGGAGGATTGATTGCCATAGGTGTTTTAACGCTATTTACCTGTTTATTGCGTGCTACATTTATAAAGCGTTTTGGTGGTATTACAGGGGATACTTTAGGGGCGAGTATAGAAATAGCTGAGGTGGTGGTTTTATTCACCATGTTGATTTACCTCTTATCATGACATTTACTTATCATGACATTTATTAGCTTTTAACCGCTTAGCTCTTAACTGATTGGCTTTTAACGAATATTATTGCTTGCTCAACGGGTGGGCTTTACTTCATTCGAGATGACGTTATGCATTGACGTTAATATCTAGGGCTGACTATTCGTGTATTCAACGATTTTGTAATGGTTGAGTGTAATAACTGTGAGAGAATATTTATCCTTTGGAGCGTAAAAGCTCGGGGTATAAATATTCTCTAGGAACAGTGTTTAAGCGTAGTGGCTAACAGCAGTATCTAGGATGAATTATTGGAAAATATCTTTAGGATTTTGTGGCAGCCCATCCATACTTTCAAGTTGACCTTGGGCATTTTTCCATAGCATCGCTGGTGTTGCATAGAAGCCATATTTTTGCATCAGTGCTTCATTAGCATCTAATTGCTGTTCGATTTTTGCTGGGATTTTTGCCATTGTTGCAATATTCTTTTTCATTGCGCTTTGGTTATATTGTTTAAAAAGTGCCGCAGGATCTTTGTGACTCAAGAGCGTTGCAGCTTGACCACGACTAGTGTCACGAATGACACCAACCATAATATGTCTTAATTGCACTTTTCCTGCATCAACCCAAGGGCGAGCTTGTTGCCAAAATTGATAACAATAGGGGCAATTTACATCGGTAAAAACATAAACCACTTTGGGGGCATCGGCTTTACCATCCAAAATCCAAGTTGAGTTTTCGAGATTTTCCCAGACTTTATCGAGCACAGCAGATTTTGCATGCTGCTGAATGGCTTGTTCGGTTAAATCTTCGTTGTTGGCGTTCATCAAACTACCGACAATATAATATTTCTGATCATTGGAAATAAAGACCGTAGAGGGGTAGTCATCTTTCAGGCCAACCCAGCCCTCTAGGCCCGCTGGCGCAGGTATTTTTTCAATGAATTGATAACCTTGTGCTTGCAGTTGTTGTTGCAGTTTGGCATTGGAAGCCATTACAGTACTGGTTGTAGCGATCAAGCTTAGTGTGATTAAAGATTTTATCAGTCGCATGATGTCTCTCATCTGTGGTAAGAAAGGGCTTTGCCAAGCATCACCCTCTGAATATTTGTTATTGCGCTTGCGTTGCTTGTAAGCGTTGCATCTGTTGTATAAATTTCGATGCGGAGAAGCTGCCTGTGAGGCGAAGCTCACGTTGTTCTTGTCCTTCCGGATTGAGAAATAGCATGGTTGGAGGGCCGAGAATTTCATGCTGTTGTAGTATTTGCTCTTGTGACGGATGGTAATGTGTAAGATCGAGCTTAATTCTCACTAGACGTTGTAGCTGTTGTTGTACATCCGGGTGAGGCATTACATCGTTCTCGATAGGTTGACAAGCAACACACCAATCGGCATAGACATCGATTAAAATTGGTCGCTGTTCTTGTCGCGCTTGTTGCAACGCCTGCTGTAGCTGCTCAGTGGTATTTACTTGTTGCCAAGGAAGCAGATGTTCACGTTGTAGATGATGTTGCTTGGCATAATAAGCCTGCTGTGATTGCCAAACTGCAGCCCATATACTACATCCTATGGCAGCGATAAAAAATAAACGTGTCCAAACTTTATGGCTGACACGGATGAGATAGATAAAATATACGCTTAAAGCAATGCATAAAACTGCTAACAATACTGCATAGTAAAAACTACCAATCATTGGACGTATAAAATATACTGCCAAGATTAGCATCATAAAGCCGAAACAGAATTTTAAACGATCCATCCAATCACCAGGTTTAGGCAAATATTTTGCACCAAAAACACTGGCAATAAATAAAGGAAGTCCCAAACCTAAACCTAAGATAAATAAATATAGTCCGCCCATTAGCGCATTTTGGCTTTGCGATACAAAGAGTAAGGCACCGGCTAAAGGGGCACTCATACAAGGTCCGACAATCAGCGCAGAAAGCGCGCCCATTATAGCAGCTCCAATAAAAGTACCACCTTGTTGTTTATTCTGTAGCTGATCTAGTTTATTGATAAAAACTTGCGGCAGTGAAAGCTGATAGAGTCCAAATAAATTAAAGGCCAGTAATATAAAAATAACGGCAAATGACCCAATGATCCATGGGTTTTGAAACCATCGTTGTACACTATAGCCAATCTCAGCAACGATAATGCCCATTAGGCTATAAACCAATGCCATACTGACTACAAAACATAAGGCGACGGCAACAGCTTTATAGCCTTGACTACGCTGCACTATAATACCGGATAGAATTGGAATGAGTGGTAATGAGCAGGGTAAAAATGCCAGCAATATACCTAATATAAAAAATACACCAAGGTTAATCAGAAATCTGTCGGGGGATAACAACTGTAAAAACTGTTGGTCATTGTTGAGGCTGAAAGTGCTTTCTTTTGGTGTTGAGATAAGCTTATGGTTTTCGGTAGGATCGACAGTTGTCTCTGTGATTTGCGCTATATTCTTTTGTTCTGGCGTATGTGTGACATCAGTGTTGATTTGATCTACTTCATTTGTTTCTGGGGCTATATCCGTTGTGAGTGATGAAGCGACCTCAAGCTTCTCACTCTTTATTGCTGGTCGACCTTGTTCTTTTGTTGGAATAAATTTATCTGCTGTTTTTTGATCGACGCTCTGTGCATGGTTTTGTTTTGATGCGGCAGTTTCAAAGGTATCCAAGTTTAGACGATGTGCTTGGTTTGTTACTTTTGGCGGAGGAAGTAAAGCATTATGTTGCGTGGTATTTTGCTCAGAGATCAGTAAACCAGTGGAGTCCGTCTGAAAAGTCGCTCTCTGCATCGGGTAGCAGAGCCCTTCCTCTGCGCAACCTTGCCAAAAAATGGTATAACGCTTTTCCGGTTGCACCTGAATCGTTGCTTGTACTTGACCATAATGGACATCTGTTAAGCCAAAGGTTGGGTCATTTTTGGCTTGCCCTGCAGGGAGCTGTAGTTTGATGGCTTGTTGCTGTTGTTTAACTTTAAATTGGTCATGATATAGATAGTAATGGTCCGCTATTTTCCACTGTAATTTGATTTGCTGTGGGCTGACAGATTCTGCTGAAAATTGAAAAGCTTGTTGCGGTGGAAGAAATTTTGATTCAGCATAGGCTGTGTGGGTTGTTAAAATATTGGATAATAACAATGCCAGACAGACAAAAATTGGATAAATAAACAGGTTCATCTTTTCATCGCTATATCAGACTTGGCGCTATTATCTCTAATAAGAACTGAAAAGTGTGATAAGTGATGTTTTTCTTTGTAAAACAGCAATTAACAGTAACAGTAAGTCCATAGAATTTTCTGCGGTTAAGGTGTGATGGCGTCAACAGCAGGGGATTTGTCTGAGAGTTGTTGCATAAATGCAACATATCGTTTTATCTAGCTCGGTGCAACATGAGAATAAATCTATAGACTTAAGGCTATTGTAAATGAGAGATATATGACAATGAAATATACTAGCCAATTAACATTAAAATGGTTATCTGCTGCATTATTAACAGCTGGTCTTAGCCAAGCTATTATGGCAAAGCCAGTGAGTTATAAAATAGACCCAACCCATACGGCAACGGTTTTTACTTGGGATCATTTAGGTTTTTCTACGCCATCTGCAAATTTTCGTGATATTCAAGGCACCATTCAAATCGATGAAGATAAACCAGAAAATTCTTCTGTTACAGTCATAATTCCTGTGAGCAGTGTGAATACCAATGTTGATGCATTGGATAAAGAATTCCAAACGGCTGATTGGTTTAATGCTGCAAAATATCCAAATATCAGCTTTAAAAGTACCAAAGTAGAAACTCAAGATAAGAAAAATTTTAAAATCACAGGTAATCTTACAGTGAAGGGCATTACAAAACCTGTTGTGTTAAATGCTGTATTGAATAAAAAAGGTGTACATCCAATGACTAAGGTTGAGTCTGTTGGTTTTAATGCCAAGGCAAGTTTTGATCGTTCTGCATTTGGGATCGCAAACTATATCCCAAATGTTGGGGATAAAATCATTGTAAACATTACGACTGAAGCCTCTGTAGCTAAATAATATTTATATAAAACAATAACCTGCATGATTTTTATATAAAGTCATCGCAGGTTTTTTATCGTCCACATCTTGCTAAAAGTTGCGTATTTTTACTGAAATACCAGCTTTTCTGGTAATATTGGTAATTATCTGCACCAGAAAATGAAGATACCAACTCCGAGAAAAAGCCGCTCCATTAATTTAATGGAGCGGCTTTTTGTTTAAGCCATCTTAATTTTCACCATATTCTTTTTGGTCCTTAAAATATTTTCGTTATTCCTTTTTTTGCAGTGTCAGATTTACCAGGCAGCCAGCTAACGGCAGAGCATTAAGAATGGCTTATGAAGTGCATTTGAAGCTTGTGGGTATTTTATTTCATACAGATCAAGGTACACTCAATTAATCCAGATTCTATAGAAGTGCTGGAATTAGTTTCTGACATAAGTAAAGGTGTTCTAGACTTAGCTTCATCTGTTATTGATCGTATTAATACTGATTTATAAGATTAGTGAGATGCTTAGATAGGCTCACAAAATATGGGCTTTTTATTTTAGAGAAAATGATTTGAGGGATGATTGGTGAATAAGACGTGTATTCTTTTACTTGGATTAATGTTGTTTTCAAATGCTGTTATTGCCGCGAAGTCAAATTTAAATACTAATCGAAAGATAACAGATAAAGCTGAAATAAATACAATGGTTTTCAATGAGGAGTTTGTAAAAAGAGATGTGTATAAAGCACTTGCATGGTATTTAAGTGCTGCAAAGCAAGGGGATGCCGACGCGCAAACTAGTGTGGGTAGAATATATCATAATGGCAGCTATGGTATAGATAGGGATTTCAATAAGGCTAATGAGTGGTTTTTAAAAGCTGCTAAACAGAATAATAAGGATGCCCAGTTTTATTTAGCTTTTGCGTATTTTAATGGACAAGGGTTTGATGAGAATATAAAAAAATCAATTTATTGGTATCAAAAATCGGCAAATCAAGGGCATGCTGTAGCTCAACACGATCTTTCCATGATGTATTTTAGTGGTGATGGCGTAAAAAAAGATATGATAAAAGCACGAGAGTGGATGACTAGGTCTGCAAATCAAGATCTAGCTGTAGCGCAGTTTGCTCTTGCTGAAATGTATGAAAATGGAGAGGGTGGTCCGGTTAATATTGATTTGGCAAAATACTGGTATAAAAAATCTACTGAAAATGGCTTATCTTGGGGATATATAAAGTTAGAAGAGCTCTCGGAATTTTAAAAGTAAAGTTCGCATCCTTTTCAAGTCCGAATAATAGTATCTTAAAATCAGCCTTGTGCAGTTTTCTTTTGTACAGTTAAACTAAATAATTTAAAAATATTTATAAAATTTTTGCTTTTTTTTTTGTTGTTTTGAACCCTTGGTGATTTTTGAGATTAATTATTCAATAATTCTTAAATTAATCAAAGGTTAAGAATGGTAACGCCGTATATAACAATAAATGTATGCAGATTATGGGAAAATCTGCGGCACGTGTGAACGATACATTATCGTGTGGTTGTAAGCTTATGTCGATACAGAATTTGCTGGTAGGGTGATACCGGTCCTGACATTGGTGGAGCTGCTTTTGCAAGCGCTATGTCATCACACGATACTACGTCGAACTTTAAAGATACTCATAAATAAAAGCCATGAAATTAAATTTGTAAGTATAAAGCCGACTGGTAAGCTATTTTCGCCGTTTGGTGTTCCTAATGCTGCAGGTGATACCTCAGCAGAATAGCTCGAAATAAAGTTGAAAGTTCAAAAGGGTAATTTTGACAGAATTACGGTAGAAGCTGTTGGGCTGGTAGTCAGATGTTATCTGATCAACAAGGTTCATATTCTGCTGGAGCCGAAATTAAGGTAGATTGGGATGGTTTTAATGATCAATATCATTTGACAGATTTCATTAGCAAAAGCGGCATTAAACTGTATATCAAAGGCTATCCTGATGGAAATGAAGAGTCATCAGATACACATAACTTGGAAATGAAATATGCCAATGTTCATTGGATTGATAAAAAGTTGACTGAGCAAATAAAACATTTTTAAAATACCATTGATTCGCTCCGTGAGAGCATTTTGATAACCGTCATAGCCATCTGTCTAAGAGTTGGGTTTATAGATGTTCAATTGGGTTAAATGCTCTCTTAAAATACGGCGTAATTCTAATACTGCTTCGGGTGTTTCTTGAATAGAATGTCCACCTTTAATAATTTTTTCTGATTTGGCTCCGCCTAAGTGAGCACTTTTATACGGCACAATTCCATCTGTCATAACATCAGGGTCATTACTGTCTGTGACATTGCCCATAATAGAATGAAAGATCATACCTTTACGAGGCTGAATATCTTCAGTTAATAACGTAAATTTAGAATTATGACTTAAATCACTTGGACCATTTTGAATAATTCCTTTGCCAATTTCATTTACAAAGTCTTTTACGTGTATATCTTTGTCTTCAATGGTATTGACCATTGCACCAACAAATGCGCCAGGAAGTTTAATAATACGACGTGCTAAACGGGTAAACCAACGATCAGCAAAAGCAGTGCCGCGGTGTGGCGCAGCGAGGAAAATTGCGCGATCAAAATTTTCAATCGGTTTGATGGTTAAACGCTCTTGGAATATAGGGTTTTGTTTTAAACGATTTGCTTCTCGCGGGGAAAACACGGTTGTAGCAGAGTTGACCAAATTGTGGTCGCTGACCAATAGTCGCGCAATAATCCCACCCATACTATGACCAATTAAAACAGCATCTTTTGCTGCAGATGCCTGTGGATCAAGTGTTGAGAAAGTCTGGTTAATGATGGCATTAATTTGATAGCGACTTTCAAAAATGGGCATATTGGTAGAATAAAACACTTGCCAAACTTGATAATGATCCCGTAAAACAGGATCACCCATAATATCGTTGGTGAGTCGAATCCATGCTTCAGGACTACTGGCTAGACCATGTACCAATACAATGACTTTTTTATTGGGATTATAAGGTTCAAGCATATAGAGGTGCGGCATGGTGAGGTTTTGATCGCGATCAATCAAACTCAAATAGGCTGAAATTCCGAGTTTGTTTTCAGCCAACCATAAGCCATAAGGTGCAGAGAAATTCGCGGCTAGAGGATATTCACGCCCAGCAACTTTGAGGTTGTCGACACTATAGGGGTCGAATACTTTAATATCAAAATCGGCATTATTTAAAATTTGTTCAATACTATATTGGTCTGATCTGGGCTCGGCAACGATACTTACAGATAAATATCGAGGCTGGTGGATATTGGGGTTCATACCATTTTTATATTTATGATGTAAAGGATCGATAATATAATCGTTCATTTCTGGTGCATCTGGTTTATTTAATATTGCAATAAACTCGGAGCCAAAACCATCGCGACGGTTAATTGAGCGTAAGCCTGAGAAGTTTAGATTATAGCTAGATAATAAACTTTCAACGCTTTCATTGGCGAGTTGTGGATAACCAGTAAAGTTGATATGAAAGGTATTGTTGCCAAACTTGAGTTCTTTATCGATCACACCTTCTGTTTTATGTCTAACACTGTAGGTTGTAATCATTTTAGCGAGAGCCTGATTGTAAAAATCTCGGATCTGAACTTGTCTATTATCAAAAATACGGTCTTGCGGTCCACGTCGTGTTTTAAATAAGTAAACATAACTATAGCGTATGCTTTTATCATACATATAAATTTGTTGATCTAAGCATTTGTGATAGCTTTCGATTTCTTGCTGTTGCTTTTCTTCTTTATGGCGTTGACTAAAGCGACTGAGTTTACATTCTGAATCAAGCGCCAGTGCACGAGATAAATAAAGCTCGCTGGCGGCAGAATAGAGTTGTTCATCTTGGATTTGTGGAATTTTTAATAAACCAGTAATACATTGCTCGGGATCAATTTCACAATGTTTCGCCTCGCTGCCCGTCATAGATAAGACGTTTAATGTTGCTTCACTTAATTTACTACGGGTGAGAATATTATCCCGCTCATTCGCGATGGTGACATTGAGTGCTTGATTTTTAACACTGACAACTTGGCATCCAGTGATGAAAATAGGGCTGAGTGCCAAAACCAAGAGCCATGCTTTTTTTGAATGAGTAGGCAACATAGAGAGTAGAAAATCCCGGAAAATTTATCATTTTAAAGTTGTACAATAATATAGCTGCGTTAAAACTTTTTGCAAAGCCAAATCACTAAAATTCAAATCAAGCCATTGCATACAGCTAAACATCATAATAAATGGCTTTTATTTCAGTATAGTGAGCATATTATGCGTTGTAGTATACTGAGCTGCGGCGAAGAGATAAACTGAAAAATGATCTGTGTGTATTGCGATTTTATAATTTGAAGAAAAAGTGAGTTTGAAATATAGCAAAATATTGAGGCAAAGAGAATTGAGGTAAAGAGATAAGTCGCTTCTAAAAAGAAGCCCTAACCGAGGTTAGGGCTAAGGGAAAACCGTATGAAATAAAATTAAACTTTAAGGTCTACCGTGGTAACTTCAAGTTGTTTTAATAAATGATTCTCTAAATAATGAATATCCATTGCCTGTTCACAAAATTGAGCATCTTCTAGAATTAAATCTTTGTGCAGGGGAATATTGGTTTTAATACCCGTCAAGATCATTTCATCCAAAGCTTGTTTCATACGTGCAATTGCTGTAGCACGGTCTTTACCATGTGCAATCAGCTTAGCAATCATAGAGTCATAATATGGTGGAATACTATATCCCGTATAAATATGTGAATCTAAGCGAATTCCTGCACCACCTGGTGCATAGAAGCTTTCAATTTTACCTGGCGAAGGTAAAAAGGTAGATGGATCTTCTGCATTGATACGACACTCGATCGCATGTCCTTGTACTGAAATATCTTCTTGTGACAGATTTAAGCCTAAACCAGCAGCAATGCGAAGTTGTTGCTCAATAATATCAATGCCTGTCACTTGCTCAGTCACTGGGTGCTCTACTTGAACACGTGTATTCATTTCAATGAAGAAAAATTCATCATCTTCAAACAAAAACTCAAACGTTCCTGCACCTCGATACTGAATCAACTTACAAGCATTCACACAGGCTTCTAAAATATCTGCGCGAGCTTGTTCTGGTAAGTTCGGTGCGGGTGCTTCTTCAAGCACCTTTTGGTGACGGCGTTGTAAAGAACAATCACGATCATATAGATGTATGGCATGACCATTGCCATCGCCGAGCACTTGAATCTCAACGTGACGAGGTTTTTGCAGGAAGCGTTCCATATAGACCGTGTCATCACCAAACCACATTTCTGCATCGCGTTGCGCCGCTTGTACAGATTCGAGTAGGGTGTCAACACGCTCAACGATACGCATACCCCGACCACCACCACCTGCGGCAGCTTTTACGATCAATGGGAAACCAATTTCTTTGGCTTCAGCCAACGCATTATTGGGTGTAACCGCGTGTGCTGAACCCGGTACGGTTGGAACGCCCGCTTTACGCATTGCGGTAATGGCGGATACTTTATTTCCCATCAGGCGGATATGCTCTGGACGAGGGCCAATAAAGATAAAACCTGAGCTTTCAACAATTTCAGCAAATTCAGCATTCTCTGAGAGAAAACCATAACCTGGGTGAATTGCATCTGCACCGGTAATTTCTGCTGCGGTGATAATTGCTGGAATATTTAAATAACTATCACTGCTTGCGCCAGGTCCAATACAAACGGCTTCATCAACAAAATGTAGGTGCATCAGATCTTTGTCTGCATCTGAATAAATACCTACGGTTTTGATCCCCAGTGTTTTACAAGCTCGGGTAATGCGTAAAGCAATTTCACCACGGTTTGCAATCAATACTTTTTGCAACATTGTTATCCCCTATAAGCTTAAGCGCGGTAGCGGAATAATGGTTGTCCAAATTGAATCACGTCACCATTTTTAACGAGAATTTCTTCAATGACACCGCTTTGTGTTGCTTCGATCGGATTCATAATTTTCATGGCTTCAATGATGCCAAGTGTTTCACCAGCGGAAATGGTTTGACCTACATTGACAAATGGTGCTTCACCAGGGCTTGGCGCTGCATAAAACACCCCCACCATCGGTGATGTTTCAACAGCACCACGGGCTGCGGATTTAACCACTGGAGTTTCGACTGGCGCAGCCGCAGGTGCAATGACCTGACCAACCACTGGATTACGCCTAGTTAAAGCAATTGATTGATCTCCTTCTTTGACTTCAATTGCTTGAAGATCAGATTCAATCATCAAATCAATGAGCTTTTTAATTTTACGAATATCCATGGGTTTATTTTCCTAAAATTATGATAGGGATGTAGATTGAAGATGGGCAATGGCATAATCGAGTGCAGCACGATAACCTTGGGCACCTAAGCCACAAATGACGCCAATTGCTTTATCAGATAAATATGAATGATGTCGAAATGCTTCACGCGCATGGACATTCGATAAATGCACTTCAATAAAAGGGAGGGCAACGCCGAGCAAAGCATCTCTTAATGCAACGGAGCTATGTGTCAGTGCTGCTGGATTAATAATAATAAATCCAACCCCTTGTTGTGGTGCTTGATGTATTCGGTCAACAAGTGCGCCTTCCCAATTACTTTGGAAAGTTGCAAGTTGGATGTGCTGTTGCGCAGCTTGTGTCGATAACTGTTGATTGATATCGTTAAGGGTCAAATGACCATAGACTTCAGGTTCGCGCTGTCCTAGCAAGTTTAAGTTTGGTCCATGAAGAACCAAAATAGTCGAACTCATGCAGCCTGCTCCAAATTTAAAAGTTACACTTAAACTTTGCAAGATCACTGCAAAGTTTAATTATTATGGCATAATTTTTTACAATTATTTTATAGTTTGTATTGAACATTGTAGAAAAGCGCCATCAATCCGGTCTGCATTATTGTTAATTTTGCTTTGATCTGACAATGTTAAAAAATGACAAATTCTAGATAGATTATTCTTGGTAAAGATTTTGCTTGAATTGACCAAAATGATAAAAGCACAATGATACATTTGCTGTACCCATGAGCTTGCTCGAGGCTTTGTAAGGCAGAATAAGGCAGGTATTTGCTGGTAGATATCATTGCCTGAGTGGAGACGCAGCGTAGTAATCTTAATTTTTATGATAGATCCCGTGGTCTAAGTAAAAAATGTTGTTATTTCGGTGTACAAGGTTTTTAAAATTGATCATATCTTATTTAATTTTTGTAAGTTTATGAAAAATATATGCTTATATTTTGAGAGCAAGACGTTTCTCAGAAATATTGGCTTTATATAGCCAGAATACAGGGTAGCGTCAATATCATGTGGACAAGAGCAAAAGCTGGTCTATGTTATGGCATCTGAGATGCATGGGCTGTATCGTCCCTGAGATGAAAGACCTAGGCTAAGCCATCGCAATAAATCGCAGATGGCTTGAATGACCAAAATGCTCATTTATAGAGGGTTTGTATATTCAATCAAACACGTAGCGAGCGGGTATGTTCTCAGCAAGCAATGGCAAAATTATTAGCAATCAACAATCTCACCCACTCAGGGCAGGCTAAAAATAGCATTTTATGTTGGAGCATCTATTGCTTTGCTGCAAAGACTACAGTCGCTTTAAGGGTTACAATTGCTTTCAAGATTACAGACAATTTGCAGGTTTTGGGATTCCTGCGAGACGGCTTAATTGTCGCGCCACTAAGCCCGTATTAAAACGTTGCTGTAACACAGTGTTATTTAGCTCCGGGTCTAAGCTTTTATTGAGATATTTAAGCAATGGGCGAGTAGCAGGTGCGTGACCAAATTGTTGGTAAAAGCTTCGAACAGCAGCCAATACCTCTAAATGCCAAGCACTAAGCTGTATTTGTAAGGGCTCCGCAAGCTGTTGAGCGATTTCAGGGGTCCATTGGGTATAGTCAAGTAGATGACCATCTTGATCAAGTTCTAAATGCATGAATATCGTAATAGCGATTAAAGTAAATGACGGTAATTAAAGTGCATGAAAATTTCATGAAAATAATCAATGAAAATATGTATTGCGAGGTGTTGTGCTATTGATAGCTAATACAGCGTTTAAAATGAACGACCAATTGCGCAAACTCCGCATAACTTAGGCTTAAGCTATTGTGCTTTGAGCACAGTTCGTTTTCAACATTTAAACTATAAATGGGCTGTTTATTGTTAAAGCCTGTATGGTCGAGGCATAGTAAGGCATCTCCCATCACCACAATAGCATCACCGTTATGATAAATTTGGTCAATTTTCAATAACATTGCATCGACTTCCGTATATTTACATTGTAGTAAATGTAAGGTCGGTGTGACTTCAGACATGATTTTACCTTAGTTCTACGATGAGTGATTACCAGTACAACACATGATCAAATGATTGAATAAATGCATTGTTAAATTCTATAAATGCAAGTTCTTGTGTTGACTGGGTTACTGCTTCTGCATTTTTATCTTTATTTTGTACTAGAATGGGCGTGAGATCATAAAACTCAAAACCATCTAGCAGATTTGAAGCATGCTTATATGCATGTTTTAAACCGTTAAACTGTAGCTCTGATTTCAGTAAACTAAGTCCAGCATCTTGTAATAATACTTTGACTTCACAGCCAAAAGTCGCCAAGACCATGATGGCAGATAGGCTCTCATAGATGGCTAAACTCTTTAGATTGGATTGGGTCACAATGACCAAAACACTACTCACACAATACGCCTTTTAAATGCAACAAACTCAGTAATATTAAGTCTTAGAATCGAAGCAGTCGATCACTAGACTGTACCGCATCAGCAAGCTCACCCAAGCCGACTAGCTCAAAACCTGATGCTAAATTATCGGCATGGAGTTGATGGCGTGCTGCGTTGTCCTGATCAGTAATTCCTCTAGCCAATGCAGCACTAACACATACAGGTAAACGAATCGAAAGTTTTTGCCATTCCTTACATAGGTTACGTTGGTCGTCTGGAACCCACAGTAAGCGATTGGCAACAGTTACGCCATCTTGATAAAAAAAGACGCGTACTTGCTGCTTTTGGATGAGTAATGCTTTGGTTAACTCAAAGGCATGCCAAGCGTGTATTACGCTGGGCGCAGCAGTAATCAACAGTAAAGTACTCATATCATTTTAAATACCAAGAATAGTTGCGTTGGAACGCAATTAAATTTACAGATCATAAAAATATAGGAAATAAACAATGATTTTAGTCACTGGTGGATTAGGATACATCGGTTCACATGTGGTATTAAGCTTATTGGCACAACGACAAGAGGTTGTGATTGTCGATAACTTAGCCAATGCAAGTTTAGACACTTTGGAACGGCTCGAATATATTTCACGGATGTATATTCCATTCACTAAAATTGATATTCGTAATACACCTGCTTTAAATAAGGTATTTGAACAATATTCTATCGATACAGTCGTGCACACCGCAGGATTTAAATCGCTTGAAGAATCAAACCTTAAACCCTTGGAATATTATAACGATAATGTCAGTTGTATTATGAGTTTATTGCGCTCCATGCAAAGAACCGGGGTACGTAAACTCATCCACCTATCAAGTTTAGCGGTATATGGGCATTCGAGTCTAGCCTTACATGAGCAATTAAACTTTAATTATGCCTATCCTAATCCTTATATTAAGTCACAACAGTTTATTGAAGAAATTATTCAGGATACTTTTAAAACCGATAATGAATGGAAAATCGCTATTCTGCGTTTAAGTAATATTGCAGGTGCGTTTGAACAAGGCATTCTTGGAGAAGTGGTGACTCAACTTCCTAAAAATATTGTGCCTTTGGCGATGCAAGTCGCTGCATTACAGCGCGATGCAATAGAATTACAGCGTTATGCAAAAACCAAAGATGGTACTGTAGAACGCAGTTTTGTACATGTCTTAGACCTCTGTGAGGTTATTCAAAAGGTATTATTATTTTTACAAAAACAGGTTAATGTGTGTGAAGCATTTGATATTGCAGGACAAGTTATTTCAATCCAACAACTTCTAGCGCTCGTTTCAGAGGTTACACAAGTTCCGATTCAGACCGTAGAAGCAAACTTCCCAACAATTACGCTTGATTGTTTAGGCTCAAGCAGTCAAAAAGCCAAAAATACTTTAAATTGGAGCGTAAAACGTCCAATAGAGAAAATGATTGAAGATGAATGGGCTTTCTATCGTGCTGTTTTACAGAAGTAAGTTCTGATATTGATTATCATTTACAAGGGTGCGCATTTTGATTAACATGCAGCAGTGATCTTTTGATCAAATTTAATCTTGCGTGAACTTAGGGAATAATGGAGCTAATTATGCAAACACGTACCGAACATGACACGATGGGTGATGTAGAAGTACCAAGTGATGCGATGTGGGGTGCTCAAACACAACGTAGTGTACAAAACTTCAAAATTGGTCAGGAGCATATGCCGCGTGCCATGATTCGTGCAATGGGACTGGTCAAGAAAGCTGCAGCAATAACCAATGCTGAACTGAAACAAATTCCAGAAGAGCTGGCGAGTTATATTGTGGGTGCAGCTGATGAAGTAATTGCAAATCAGTGGGATAGTCAGTTTCCATTAGTTGTTTGGCAAACAGGTTCAGGTACGCAAAGTAATATGAACTGTAACGAAGTTATTGCCAATATTGCCAATCAGAAACTGGGTAAAGCATTGGGTGCGCAAAATCCGGTTCATCCCAATGATCATGTCAATCGTGCTCAATCAACCAATGATTCTTTCCCGACTGCCATTCATGTTGCAGCGAGCTTACAAATCAATGAATTGCTTATTCCTGCAGTCACGCAACTTAGAGATACTTTCGCGCAAAAAGCCGAACAATTCAAAGATATTGTCAAGATTGGTCGTACCCATTTACAAGATGCAACGCCGTTAACACTGGGACAAGAGTTCAGCGCTTATGTGACTCAACTCGATAATGGCTTAAAGCGTCTACAGCAAGCCTTGCAATGGTTATATGAATTACCCTTGGGGGGCACAGCAGTTGGAACAGGCTTAAATGCGCATCCTGACTATGCCGTGAAAGCGGCTGCGCAGTTGGCAAACTTAACGGGCTTAGCTTTTGTTACTGCGCCAAATAAGTTTGAGGCGTTGGCTGGACGTGATGCCATTGTCTTTACCTCGGGAGCATTAAAAACATTAGCTGCTAGTCTAAATAAAATAGCCAATGATATTCGTTGGTTGGCAAGTGGTCCTCGTTGTGGTTTGGGGGAGTTGTATATTCCTGAAAATGAACCAGGTTCAAGTATCATGCCAGGTAAGGTAAACCCGACACAATGTGAGGCGATGACGATGGTCGTTGCACAAGTGATGGGTAACGATACCACAATTAATTTTGCCGGTGCTGCGGGTAATTTTGAGTTAAACGTCTATATGCCGGTACTAGCGTATAACCTAACCCAGTCGATTCAGTTACTTGGTGATGCATGTAATAGCTTTAATGAGCATTGTGCTGTAGGCATTGAACCTAATTTAGAAAAAATAGATCACTTCTTACATAACTCTTTAATGTTGGTCACCGCATTGAATCCCGTTATTGGTTATGAAAATGCTGCAAAAGTAGCTAAAACAGCATATAAAGAAGGTAAGACCTTAAAGCAAGTTGCAGTGGAGTTGGAGCTGGTAACCGCAGAACAGTTTGATCAAGTCGTTCAGCCAGCTAAGATGGTTCATCCTAATACCAAGTGATTGGTCGTGAAAAGCGCTGTTATGATCATGACAGCGCGATAGTCGAATAAATTAGCTTTTATGAGATTAGCGATGGATAGAATGCCCTATAAATCAGGGCATTTTTTGTTGATATTACAAACAAAAAATCACATAAGGTAGATGAGTTGTTCTACATTGGCTGTTATTGTGTAGATGAGTCGGTATAATACAGCAGACCCAGTAATATATGATGAAAGAGCATGCTAGATATCTACTTAACCGATCTCAATCAACGTATCCAATTTAAGGATTATCCTGCGGAGCATCCAGTTAAGTTTGTATTAAATTTTAAAAAAATATTCCCGAGTGTGATGGAGTTATTGTTACCAGTATTACCAGATGATGAGGACTTAGAACATATGACTTGGGAATCAACCCAAGCCGATTTCGATATATTTAAACAGCTCTTAAGTGAATGGGCATGCATTGAACTGAGATTGCACGCTATGGCACATTATAAAAACAAAGCCTTTGCTGATCAGTTGGTCAAAAAAGCTCAGGCAAAACGCAAAGCACTAAAACAACAACATTCCAATTTAAATCAGGTGAGCTTAGACTATGTCTTTATGCATGAGGTTCATGCGCAACTTGATGCTGAACTGATTGATCTGGGCGAAAAGTTTTATTTACCAGTATTACGCCAAAACTGGCGAGGATTAGTAGATAGTTCTGTTCTCATCTTAAAGTCTTAATAGCTTAGATCCTTTCTATACCTATATAAGCTTGTTTAAGTATTCATATGGCTATACGCAAGCTTATTTTTATTGAGTACTTTGGAGTGTTTTTATACTATTAAGTTTAGATTTTACTAGGCTAGTTTAGATTTTACTAGGTACGAATGGCTTTAAATCATGTGACTGCGGTCAATAATAACTATCGTCATATAATCGGTATTTCTCTTAATGCTCGGCAGAAATCACCGGTTGTGTAATTACATTGTATTGCGTTTGTGGGTGTTAAAGTCTTAATTTGGTCAAAACTTAGTTAGACTAAACCTAAACTTAGTTAGAATAAATGAGCTAGACTAGATCCGTTACAATGATTATGTGGCAACAAATTATCGTGTAGCAATAAATGATATTGTAATAAGCATTATGCTAGGCTTTGGGTTTTAATCAGCATGATTGGCTGAGTTGGTAGACAAAAAAGATTTATAATGACGATCGTTTTATGTGTCGTTAAAGTAGTTCAATTAAAAGAATATCTGAGTTGTTTATAGCGTCATGATATGGTCTTTAAAGTTTCTTCATTCTCAGCTTAAAATAGTTTGGAAAAGCTGTTGTTCCTGTCATACTAGGCACTTACTTATTTTTAGCAAAAATAAAATGAGAGGTATTTCAAAGTGATCACAGTTGGCATTGTTGGTGGTACGGGGTATACAGGCGTGGAATTGTTGCGGTTATTATTAGGCCATCCACAAGTGACTGTGACAATATTAACCTCACGTACTGAAGCGGGTCGCCGTGTTGATGACTTGTTCCCAAGCCTACGAGGTCATACCGATTTAACTTTTTCAGATTTAGATACAGCGCAGTTAAAACAGTGTGATGTGGTATTTTTTGCCACACCACATGGTGTGGCCATGCAACATGCGGAGCAATTGCTTGCAGCGCAAACAAAAGTCATTGATTTGGCTGCAGATTTCCGTTTACAAGATTTGCTGCAATTTGAAAAATGGTATGGCATGACCCATCAATGTCCAAATGTGTTGAAATCTTCTGCTTATGGTCT
Source organism: Acinetobacter larvae (assembly GCF_001704115.1). Lineage (NCBI taxonomy): Bacteria > Pseudomonadati > Pseudomonadota > Gammaproteobacteria > Moraxellales > Moraxellaceae > Acinetobacter > Acinetobacter larvae. The sequence continues at coordinate 2,239,051 of NZ_CP016895.1, read as the reverse complement.
GTCAGAACTTAATCGTGACAAGATTAAGGCTGCTTCGGTCGTTGGCAATCCAGGTTGTTATCCTACAACGGTGCAAATTGGTTTAGCACCCTTGTTAAAACATGAACGTGCCTTGATTGATCCGACGCGTATTATTGTTGATGCCAAATCTGGCGTATCGGGTTCTGGTCGTAAAGCCAATATGGCAATGATCTATACCGAGAATGCCGATAACTTCAAAGCTTATGCTGTGCAGGGACATCGCCATCATCCTGAAATTGTTGAAGCATTAGAGCAGATCTCTGGTCAAAAAGGTCTATTTAATGATTTAATTTTTGTACCGCATCTGGTGCCAATGATTCGTGGTATGCTCAGCACAATCTATGTCGATTTGACTACTGTTGGTAGTGAGATTGACTTACAAAAGCTATACCTAGATTTTTATGCCAATGAGCATTTTGTTGATGTCATGCCTGAAAATAGTTCACCAGAAACGCGTTCATTACGCGGTTCTAATCAAATTCGTGTTGCTTTGCATAAGATACAAGCAAATAAATTGATTATTCTGGTTGCGCAAGATAATTTGGTAAAAGGTGCTGCAGGTCAGGCTATTCAAAATATGAACATCATGTTTGGTTTTGCTGAAGATTCTGGTTTAGATGGGATTGCTTTATTGCCTTAAGGTCTTAGCAGATCCCGCAATAAAACAGTTTGATCTATGGTGATATAAATATTTAATTGATTAGACATTAGAGACCGCGATGCAAGAGCGTGAATTGAAAAAAGCATCCAAATTTGAACAAAAGCTACCTGAGGCTTTGAAGCGCAATTACATTCCACTGATTGTAGGTGGAATCGTACTCTGTGCTGGCAGTATGTTGTTAGGCTACACCGTAGGTCATCGTCAGGGTTTAACCGTCGTTGGCTATGATGCGGATGCAGAACAATTGGTTGAAGTGGTACAAAAGCAGAAAGATAGTCTGAAGACGCTGAATCAAAACTTAAATACAGCCATTCAAGAGCGTGATATTGCAGTTAATAATTCTAATGAGTTATTTACAGCTTTAAATAAAGCTAAGGCTGAAAAAATACAAGCTGATGCAATGAGTACAGCTTATCGAGAAACTTTGCGTCAGCGTGGTGGTTTAAGTTTAAATGTTCATAATCTGGCTGTAAAAGCATTGCCTGAAAATGCATTTGAATATCAACTGGACTTGATGCAAGTTAGTCCAAGTAAAAGCCGTGCACAAGGAAGTGTGGAATTGCGTTTGATTCGTGGTACTGAGGTACTGGTGGTGCCATTAGAAGACAAATCGTTTAATTTTTCGGATTATCAACGACTCACTGGTCGTTGGACGATGCCTAAAGGCTTTAGCCCGCAATTTATAGAGGTTCGTCTGATGGGACCGGTGTCGGTGATAAAACGCTTCAGCTGGCAAAACGGTGAAGCTGTTGAGAATACTGCGACCTTTGCTGCGGAAGTTCCGCAAGCAGAAGCCAATGTACATTAATGATTGATAGAGATGACAATGCGTAGTTACAAAGGACAAGTGAGTCTTGGTCAAATGAAAGACTCCTTTCAACAGTCAGGGTTAGTTGATTGGCATTTCAATCCACGCCTGCAAGATGGCGATGAACAGCATACCGATGGTGATTTGGCTGTGGCTTTAGCACCACCGCAATTAAAACGACCACCATTATATGCTGTGGTGATGCTGAACGATGACTATACCCCAATGGACTTTGTAATCGAGATTTTACAACAATACTTTGCTTTAAATCTTGACCAAGCTACGCAAGTAATGCTAACAGTACATTACGAAGGAAAAGCTGTTGCTGGCGTCTATCCACGAGACATCGCGGAAACCAAAGCAAATCAAGTTAATCATTACGCTCGTTCACAAGGTTATCCACTGCTTTGTCAGATTGAGCTAAAAGAATAGGGGGTTTCCATGCTCAGTCGTCAATTAGAAGTCTCGCTGCGTTTGGCTGTGAGCATGGCTCGACAAAAGAGACATGAATTTCTCACAGTTGAGCATCTATTATTGGCGTTACTTGATAATGATTCTGCAGTAAATGCGCTGAAAGCGTGTGGGGCAGACATTGTCACATTACGCAAAGAGCTTGAAGAATACGTAGAACAACACACACCAAAGTTATCCGACAGCCTAGATCAAGCACCGCATCCGACTGAGAGTTTTGATCGCATTTTACAACGTGCGATTTTTCATGTGCAATCGAGTGGTGGTGATCGTACTGTTGAAGGTGCAGATGTCCTTGTGGCAATGTATTCGGAACGAGACTCTTTTGCGGTTTATTTATTGAAACGCCATCAAATCAATCGTTTGACTTTAACGCAGTATCTGTCACATGGTGCGCGTAAAGATGAAATTCAAGTTGATGAAGATGTAGAAGAACTTGATGCAGATGTGGGCAGCACATCGAATGCTGGTCCATTGGAGTTGTATGCCGTCAATCTCAATACAGAAGCACAAAAAGGTAAAACCGATCCACTGATTGGGCGGGAAAAAGAAATTGAGCGTACCGCGCAGATCTTATGTCGTCGTCGTAAAAACAACCCATTACTGGTGGGTGATCCGGGGGTTGGTAAAACCTCGATCGCTGAAGGCTTGGCTTGGTTAATTGTCAATGGCAAAGCACCTAAACCGCTTGAAAATGCTGAAATCTATAGTCTTGATATCGGTGCGTTGGTGGCGGGGACAAAATATCGCGGTGATTTTGAGAAACGCCTAAAACAATTGCTCAATAGTCTTAAGAAGAAACCTGAAGCAATCTTGTTTATTGATGAAATCCATATGATTATTGGTGCTGGTTCAAGTATGGGCAGCACCATGGATGCTTCAAACTTGATTAAACCTGCCTTGGCAAACGGGACCTTACGTTGTATTGGTTCTACCACTTTTCAGGAATATCGCCAAGTTTTTGAAAAGGATCATGCTTTATCAAGACGTTTCCAAAAGGTCGATGTCAATGAACCAACGATCTCAGAAACGATCGATATTTTACGTGGTCTTAAAACTAAATTTGAAGAATTTCACCATGTGCAATATGAAGACAGTGCCTTAGTCTCTGCGGTGGAATTATCGGCACGTTACATTAACGATCGTTTCTTGCCCGACAAAGCCATTGATGTCATTGATGAAGCAGGTGCACAACGTCGCCTTAAAGCAGATAGTGAGAATAAAATTATCAATGTCGATAATATTGAAGACATTGTGGCAAAAATTGCACGTATTCCACCTAAAACTGTCTCTAAAGATGATAAGAGTGTCTTAGCCAACTTAGAACGTGATTTGAAACGTGTGGTATTTGGGCAAGACGAAGCAATTAATGCTTTATCATCAGCCATTAAACTGGCACGGGCTGGATTAAAAACACCCGATAAACCTGTAGGTAGCTTTGTCTTTGCAGGTCCAACAGGTGTTGGTAAAACCGAAGTGACCAAGCAGTTGGCAAAACTATTGGGTGTTGAGTTAATTCGCTTTGATATGTCTGAATATATGGAGCGTCATGCGGTATCTCGCTTGATTGGTGCACCACCTGGGTATGTTGGTTATGATCAAGGTGGCTTATTGACCGATGCGATTCATAAAAATCCGCATAGCGTGTTACTTTTGGATGAGATTGAAAAGGCACATCCAGATGTCTTTAATCTATTATTGCAGATTATGGATCACGGCTCATTGACTGACAATAATGGTCGAAAATCTGATTTTCGTAATGTTATCTTAGTATTAACCACTAATATTGGTGCAGAAAGTATTTCTCGCACCAGTATTGGCTTTAATGAGCAAGATAATTCTACCGATAATCAGGAGGCCATGAAACGTGCCTTCTCACCAGAGTTTCGTAACCGCTTAGATGCAACCATTCAATTCAAAGCCTTGCCAACCACAGTGATTGAGTCTGTTGTCGATAAATTCTTAACAGAATTGCAAGCGCAGCTGGATGAGAAGAAAGTCGTCTTAGATGTCGATCAAAGCGCTCGTGATTGGATGGCTGAACATGGCTATGACCGTCTTATGGGCGCACGTCCAATGCAACGCCTGATTCAAGAACATTTGAAAAAGCCCTTGGCTGAAATGATTCTATTCGGCGAATTGGCTGATCATGGTGGTAATGTGGCTGTCTCAGTGAAAAAAGAAAATGGCAAAGCGGTTGGGCTTCAGTTGCAAGTCTTTGAAGATCAGACGACCGAGCCAGCGTAATGATTAACTTGAAATAATAAAATAACCCGTTGTATTACGGGTTATTTTTTGGATGAAGTATGGATATACAGTTCACAAAAGTATTGACAACTGTACTGTTGTTTTTTTGCACGGCTTTGGCGGAAATTTTAGGATGTTATTTTCCTTATCTGATTCTTAATCAAGGGCGTAGCCATTGGTTTTGGTTGCCAACCATATTTAGTTTGGCAATTTTTGTTTGGTTATTGACGTTACATCCTGCCGCTTCTGGACGAATTTATGCTGCCTATGGTGGTATCTATATTTTTTCTGCACTATTGTGGCTACGTTTTGTCGATCAAGTCAGTTTGAGCCGTTGGGATGTTTTGGGTGGCATGATTGTTCTGGTTGGCGCAGCTGTGATTATTTTGCAACCGCAAGGTTTATTACGTTAGTTTGAACTGATCTATTATTATTGTTGTGCATGTAAAAAGCGCCGAACAAAGTATTGTTTGGCGCTTTTTTAAAGCATTGATTGACTAGTTACTTACTGTTTTCATTGAGTAAAAATTCAACCAATGCCTTTTGTGCATGTAAGCGGTTTTCTGCTTCATCAAATACCACTGAATTGGGGTGATCCAGCATATTTTCTGAAATCTCTTCGCCACGGTGTGCAGGTAAGCAGTGCATAAAGAGGCAGTCCGGGTGTGCGACCGCCATGAGTGCTTCATTGACTTGATAGTCGGCAAATGCTTTTTCACGAATTTTCTGTTCTTGTTCTTGTCCCATGCTTGCCCAAACATCGGTAACGATGAGGTCGGCATCTTTGGCAGCATCTTTGGCAGTTGCACATAGCTCTACGCAATCTTCAAAGCCATCTAAGAAGCGTTGTTCAGGTGTATAGCCTACTGGTGCGGCAATTTTGAGTTTGAAGCCCCAGAGCTGTGCGGCTTCAATGTATGAGTTGCACATATTGTTACCATCACCAATCCATGCCACTGTTTTGCCTTGAATTGAACCACGATGCTCAAGGTAGGTTTGCATATCTGCCAGCAGTTGGCAAGGGTGGTGGTCATCCGTGAGAGCATTGATGACAGGGACTTTAGAGTATGCTGCGAAGCGTTGCACAATGTCATGTCCAAAAGTACGGATCATAACAATATCTAACATGCTCGAAATAACACGTGCTGAATCTTCGATTGGCTCACCACGACCCAGTTGACTGTCCCGAGAAGAAAGGAAAATCGCACTGCCACCAAATTGACTCATACCAGCTTCAAAGGAAACGCGAGTACGTGTACTAGATTTTTCAAAAATCATCCCCATCACTTTGCCAACAAATGGTTGGAATGTGATCTGTCGGTGTTGCAGTTGTTTGAGTTCGATTGCGCGTTTTAAAATTTGATTCAGTTCTACAGGAGTTAAGTCGCCTAGTGTTAGAAAGTGTCGTAAAGCCATTCGATACCCCACAACGATTATTATGCCAACATTCATTGCTTAATAGCGTTATGAATGCATCGGTTTAACAATCCATTGTTGATCAGTAGTTGGTTAATGAAAAGAAAAGACAATCAATTAATATACTATAGCCATAAAGCAATATACAAATTAGATTTTTTGATGCCCTTCAAGAAAGCGATCAATGCAATACTCAAAATATGCATAAACTTTTGGATCATCTTTATTGATGTGAATTCCCATCAATGCTCTTTGCTCTAATTCCCGAATAATCCCTGCATAAAACTGAGCAGAGTAATACGGTTCAGGGCAATATAAAATATCTCTTTTATGTGCATTTTCAAGTGCTTTGGCAATAGCATTTAAGAATATTTTTGGACCTTGTTCATGAAAATAATAGGCGAAGTCACTGGTTGCCTGACTTCTTTCAAAGATCAATCGAAAAAAAGCGGCGTGTTCAGGCGTACTGAGCAAGTTGTAAAAATTATACAAATTATTGATGAGATAACTGCGTAGATTCTCTTTGCTTTGCGCAAAACCAGGAATGATATCTTTAAAGAATTCAGTACGTCGATAATCACAGATGGCAACGAACAGACCTTCTTTATTGCCAAAATATTTATAAATTGAGGTTTTTGAGCCACCCGCATGCTGCACAATATCATCAAGCGACACTGCATCATAGCCACGTTCAAGAAATAGAGCGGTCGCACTCTGCAACAGCGCTAAGCGTCTTTTCTGTCCTCGTGCTGTAGTCGGGGCTTCGCAATTATTCAGTTCTAATTGCGCTAATTCTTGATTCATAAGAAGATTTTGTTGAGGTGGAGTACTGTAATTTAGATTGTAGCAAATTCGCTTTGGAAATGCTGCTTTAATGTAGGGGATTAATTGATTCTAAGCAATAGCGCTGATTTCGATAGACTTGGCATAGGACTAAAGTTCTAGAAAAAGCGCTGTCTAGTTCGTACTTCTTTGGTTTTTTTATGGTTATACTCAAGTTTCAAAAGTAATTGCAATAAGAACGGAAAGGATTATGACCGTACAAAATTCTGCAGGATTGAGATTTAGAGAGGCATTGACCCAAGAAAATCCATTACAAATATTAGGAACAGTCAATGCATATGCTGCCATGATGGCAACGCAAGAAGGGTATCGCGCCATTTATTTGTCTGGTGCAGGTGTAGCCAATTATTCCTATGGTTTGCCAGATTTAGGCATGACCAGTTTGGATAATGTACTTGAAGATGTACGACGTATCACAGCACGTGTGGATACACCATTATTGGTGGATATCGATACCGGTTGGGGTGGCGCATTCAATATTGCCAAAACTGTGAAAGATATGATTCGAGCTGGCGCAGCAGCAGTACATATTGAGGATCAAGTTGCACAAAAGCGTTGTGGTCATCGCCCCAACAAAGAAATCGTTTCGCAACAAGAAATGGTTGATCGGATTAAAGCCGCAGTGGATGCCAAAACTGATGATAATTTTGTCATTATGGCGCGTACTGACGCATTGCAAAAAGAAGGTTTACAAGCCGTGATTGACCGTGCTGCTGCTTGTGTCGAAGCCGGTGCAGATGCGATTTTTGCTGAGGCAATGACCGATATTAATATGTACCGTACCGTTTGCGATGCAGTGGGTGTGCCAGTATTGGCAAATATTACTGAATTTGGTGATACACCCTATTACACCGTCGATGAGCTTGCCGCACAAGGTATTGCTATGGTGTTATATCCACTTTCTGCAACACGTGCGATGCAAAAAGCAGCATTAGAAGTTATGCGTGCGATCCGTAGTCAAGGAACACAGCAACATGTGCTTGATCTGATGCAGCAACGCAAAGAGCTTTATGATTTCTTGGATTACCATAGTTTTGAGCAAACTTTAGATCAACTTTTTAAGAGCAATTCATCACAATAAAATTGATAATCGCATTACACCATTAATCAGGAGGATTAATTCAATGGCTGAAGGAAAAATACTCACTGGCGCAGGGTTGCGCGGACAAGTTGCAGGGAAAACAGCACTTTCGACTGTAGGAAAGACTGGTGCTGGGCTGACCTATCGTGGTTATGATGTGCGAGATTTAGCAGCGCATTGCCAATTCGAAGAGGTTGCCTATTTAATTTTCTTTGGTGAGTTACCAACATTACAGCAATTACAAGATTATAAACAACAGTTAAAAGCACTTAGAGCTTTGCCAGATGCACTGAAACAAGTTTTGGAGCGGATTCCAGCACAAGCTCACCCCATGGATGTATTGCGTACGGGCGTTTCGATGCTAGGCAATCTCGAAACGGAACACAGTTTTGATCAACAGCAAGCGGTGGCTAATCGTATATTGGCGACACTGCCCGCAATGATTTGTTATTGGTATCGCTTTAGTCATGATGGTGTGCGTATAGATGAAAATACCGATGATGACAGTATAGGCGGGCAGTTCTTGCATTTATTGCATGGTAAAGCACCCAATGCCTTGCATGAAAAAGTCATGAATGTTTCGCTGATTCTCTATGCCGAGCATGAGTTTAATGCTTCAACCTTTACGGCGCGTGTCTGTGCTTCGACGTTGTCCGATATGCATTCTTGTATTACGGGTGCCATTGGTTCCTTGCGCGGTCCATTACATGGTGGTGCCAATGAAGCGGCAATGGAAATGATCGAGCATTGGACTACGCCAGAACAAGCTGAACGTGAAATGTTAGGCAAGCTAGAGCGTAAAGAGAAGATTATGGGTTTTGGTCATGCAATTTATAAAGATCATGATCCACGCAATGATATTATCAAGCAGTGGTCTGCGCAATTGGCGGCAGAGGTAGCAGATACTGTGTTATATCCTGTTTCGGTGCGTTGTGAAGAGGTGATGTGGCGTGAAAAGAAACTATTCTGTAATGCAGATTTTTTCCATGCTTCGGCTTACCATTTTATGGGCATTGCCACCAAACTCTTTACACCAATTTTTGTGATGAGCCGAGTGACAGGCTGGGCAGCACATGTCATGGAACAACGTGCAGATAACCGTATTATTCGACCAAGTGCTGAATATACAGGACCAGAACTGCGCCAAGTCCAGCCGATTGAGCAACGTATAGCATCTTGATGGTTATGAAGGCTTAACTGCTTCATTGTTATTCAAAAACCAAGGCTTTCGCGTGAAAGCCTTGGTTTTTTATTAGGGGTGGGTGATCATGATGAGCGTTGATTGCTGTTATTCCTCTTCATCGTCATCACTGTCCATTCCCAATTCTTTGAGTTTGCGCGTTAGGGTGTTTCTTCCCCAGCCCAATAATTCGGCAGCATGACGTTTGCGCCCACGGCTATGTTGCAGTGCAACCTCAATGAGGCAGCGTTCAAACATCGGTGTGGCATGTTCTAAAATTTTACTTTCACCATTTTTGAGTTTTGTGCTTGCCCAGCTTGCCAACAGACTATCCCATTGTTTGAGCTGTTCTGTGGCGAGGTTTGTCGATTGAGGCTGGTTAAGATCATGTTCATCCTGAGTTTTTTGAATGGGAATTTGTTTTAACTCATTGGGTAAGTCTTCTGGGTAAACTTCATTGCTGGTGATCATGACCGTCAGCCAGCGACAGATATTTTCCAGTTGCCGAACATTGCCCGGCCACGGTAATTGCTGCATATAGGCTTGGGTTTCTGGTCGTAAAATTTTGGCGCTGACGCCCAGCTCTTTACCGGCACGTGCTAGGAAGTGTTCGGCTAACATGGGGATGTCTTCTGCACGGTGGGCTAGTTTCGGGATATGGATACGGATAACATTTAAACGATGATAGAGATCTTCACGGAAGCGACCTTGTTGTACTAATTTTTCGAGATCTTGGTGCGTGGCAGCAACAATACGAACATCGACACGAATGGCAACATGACCACCGACACGATAAAACTCACCATCAGCGAGAACTCGCAGTAGCCGAGTTTGGGTTTCAAAGGGCATATCCCCAATTTCATCAAGAAATAGCGTGCCGCCATTGGCTTGTTCAAAACGCCCTTGTCGTAAGGTGTTTGCGCCAGTAAAAGCTCCTTTCTCATGGCCGAATAATTCAGTTTCAATCAAATCTCGTGGGATGGCGGCCATATTTAGTGCGATAAACGGTCTATTGCTGCGTGGTGAGTGACGATGCAAAGCATGCGCAACAAGCTCTTTGCCTGTGCCTGATTCGCCATTAATCAGTACGGTAATATGAGACTGCGATAGTCGACCAATTGCGCGAAATACTTCTTGCATGGCTGGCGATTCACCCAAAATTTCGGTCGATTGAATCGGAATTGCGCGGGCAGATTCTTGGTGTTGTAGTTTATTAAGATGCATGATGGCACGACTGACCAATGCCAATGCTTCATCAATATCAAAGGGTTTGGGCAGGTATTCAAAAGCACCAGTTTGATAGCTGGAGACAGCGGATTCTAAGTCAGAATGTGCAGTCATGATAATCACGGGCATATCTGGGTAATTGGCTTTGACTTTTGCCAAAAAGCCTAAGCCATCAATACCTGGCATACGAATATCACTCAGCACAACATCAGGTGGATCAAGGGCGAGTTGTTTTAGGGCACTTTGTGCATCTTCAAAACTTGAAACGTCAAAGCCTTCTTCTTTAAATGTTTTTTCTAAAACCCAGCGCATTGCGCGATCATCATCGATAATCCAGATTTTATGCTGTGGCATGATTTGACTCCCAAGGTAGATAAAGACTAAATACTGTTTTGCCAGGGATGGATTGACACGCAATCATGCCATTGTGTTGCTGCATGATGTTCTGCGCGATACTGAGACCCAGCCCAGTACCATTGGCTCGTCCTGTAACCAGTGGATAAAAAATTCCTTCTAATAGTTCTTCTGCTATACCCGGTCCATTGTCTTCAATATCAATGCGAATGGTGGAGCGATGTAGCAGACCGTTGATCGTGACTAAGCGATGAATACGTGTGCGTAAGATTAAGGCAGGGAGGCGTTGTTGCATGAAGCTTTTATTTTCAGTCATGGCTTGGACAGCATTGACACAAACGTTGAGCATAACTTGAATCAGTTGATCACGATCGGCATAGAGTTCTGGGAGTGAGAGATCATAATCACGGGTGATGTTAATTTTATTTTTAGTCTGGCTGGTTACTAAAGCACGTACCCGTTCAATCGGTTCATGAATATTGATCAGATTATAACTGGGCGGTTGCCGTGAGCCGAGCATGGTATCGGCCAGAATGCGTAGCCGATCTACTTCGTCGATAATAATATCGGTGAACTCATTATATTGTGGATCATTTAAACGGCGCGCTAAGAGTTGTGTTGCACCACGAATGCCTGCTAAAGGGTTTTTAATTTCATGCGCTACGCCACGTATCAGCTGTCGGGTCACTTGATGTTGCTGAATAATATTTTCTTCTTTGGTGATTTTGAGCATACGGTCGATGGGATTGAGCTCAATCAGAAGGAGCGGATGATAAGGTTTTCCTGTATGTAATTGTGAAACAGAATAGTCGACATGGATGTCTTTAAAGTTAACACTAATAGTTGCTTCACGGCGTGTATAGGCTTGACCTTTATGGAGTGTATTCTGTAAAGCTTCATAGGTGTTAAAACGATCATTGGGGGCATGCAAAATATTCAAGACTTGCTGGCCGTGAGCGCGCAATAAGCTGATATCAAAAAGCGCTTCGCAAGCAGAATTGAGATAGAAAATGTTGAGTTGACTATCGACCAGTAAAATTGCTGTATTCATGTTGTCGACTAAGAGTCGATAGTCAATGCTAGGTTGTTGATACATGCTGTACAGCGTCCTATTTCATGTTGTGCCATGTCGATGAGACATTGAAAATAAATTTTTACTTTGTTTTCAGTTGTTAAACACCCATTATGTGCAAATATAGGCTTGTCTGGTATGGCGTCATTCGGCGTGTAGACAAGGGCTTACTGCATACAAGGCTGTTATTAAAGTCGTTATTTACATCGGTTTTTGCATCACGCTAACCATATTCGTGTATATAAAGCAAAATCTGCGCCAACATGCCGAAAAAGATCTTTTTGCGCTGATATAGGGAATTGAGCAGAAATTTGCATGTATTAGTGCACTATTAAGGGGATTAATCGCTCATTATAAAATTATTTGAACCAAAATGGTGCGAAAAATACAAGATGTATAAAAATTGGTTTAATTGTGGTGCATAACACAAAGAGTATGGTTTCAAGCTATTTTTATAGTAAGAAAAGTCATACAATACGCGCATTCTAGTGGAGTGCAGAGTCATGAAATCCCCCAAAGTCGGTTTTGTTTCTTTAGGTTGTCCTAAGGCATTGGTCGATTCTGAACGTATTTTAACCCAGTTGAAAACTGAAGGTTATGAAGTTGCATCAGATTATGACGGTGCAGATTTAGTGGTTGTCAATACCTGTGGTTTTATTGAATCTGCAGTGCAAGAATCACTAGACGCAATTGGTGAGGCCATCAATGAAAATGGTCGTGTGATCGTGACGGGATGCTTAGGTAAAGATGAAGAGAAAATTCGTCAGATGCATCCCAATGTTTTAAAAGTTACTGGTGCAGCAGCTTATCAAGATGTGATGGAAGCCGTACATCAATATGTACCCGCGCCACCCGCACATAATCCCTATGTGGACTTGGTTCCGCCACAAGGCATCCGTTTAACACCTAAACATTATGCTTATTTGAAAATATCGGAAGGCTGTAATCACCGGTGTACCTTTTGTATTATTCCAAGTATGCGCGGCGATTTGGTGTCTAGACCAATTGGTTCGGTTTTAAACGAAGCGCAAGCCTTAAAGAAATCTGGTGTAAAAGAAGTACTTGTGATTTCACAAGATACCTCTGCCTATGGGGTAGATACCAAATACAAGCTTGATTTCTGGAATGGTCAACCGATCAAAACCAAATTCTACGATATGTGTGAAGCACTTGGGAAACTTGGCATCTGGGTGCGTTTGCACTATGTCTATCCTTATCCACATGTCGATGCTGCGATTGAACTCATGGCAGCAGGCAAAATCTTGCCTTATTTAGATATTCCTTTTCAACACGCCAGCCCGAAAGTTCTCAAATTGATGAAACGGCCAGCACATAGTGAAAATACCTTAGCGCGTTTACAAGCTTGGCGCGAGAAGTGCCCTGATCTGGTGATTCGCTCCACTTTCGTTGTGGGTTTTCCGGGTGAAACAGAAGAAGATTTCCAAATGCTACTGGATTGGTTGCAACACGCACAACTGGATCGCGTTGGTTGCTTTACGTATTCACCGGTAGAAGGCGCAACAGCAAATGATCTGCCAGATCATGTGCCTGAAGAGATTAAACAGCAACGTTATGAGCGCTTCATGCAAGTGCAACAGCAAATTTCTACTGCCAAATTACAACAGCGCATTGGTCAAGTGATGACAGTGTTAGTTGATGATTTGGAAGAAGATTATCCAGTGGCAGTAGCGCGGTCATATGCAGATGCACCAGAAATTGATGGGCATGTATTTGTAGAAGATATCGATAAATCACAAATCAAGGTAGGTGATTGGCTTGAAGTCGAAATCACTGATGCTGATGAGTATGATTTATTTGCAAAATTAATTCGAGTGAAATCGGTTTAATCGTATTTTAGTGTGTATATAAAATTAAAGTGAGTTGCGGAGCTTTAGCTATGTCAGATTCAAAAAATCCACGATATTCTAGGATTTTACTTAAACTTTCTGGAGAGGCGTTGGCCGGCAATAAAGATATGGGGATCGATGCGCAAGTATTAGATCAGATGTCTTTGTCGATCGCGCACTTGGTTGGTTTAGGGGTACAAGTCGGGATTGTTGTTGGCGGTGGTAACTTATACCGTGGTAGCCAATTACAAAAAGACGGTTTGGTCGGTCGGGTCACAGGCGACCAAATGGGAATGTTAGCAACAGTGATGAATGGTTTGGCTTTGCGTGACGCCTTGGTGCGCCGTAATATTAAAACACGTTTAATGTCTGCCTTACCGATAGGAACCGTTGTAGAGTCTTATTCGAGTCGTGATGCTATTCGTCATTTGTCACAAGGTGAAGTGTGTGTGTTTGTGGCCGGTACTGGCAATCCATTCTTTACGACAGATACTGCTGCATGTTTACGTGGTATTGAAATCGAAGCCAAGCTGATTTTAAAAGCAACCAAAGTAGATGGCGTGTACAATAAAGACCCAAGTAAATACGAAGATGCCGTTAAATATGATCAATTAAGCTTCGATGAAGTGCTAGATGGTAAATTGGGGGTGATGGATTTAACAGCAATCTGTTTGTGTCGTGATCACCAAGTACCATTGCAAGTCTTTGATATGAATAAGTCTGGCGCATTGCTTTCTGTGGTAATGGGTGAGAAAGAAGGCACCTTGGTCACAAACTAATGTACCTGAGCGGCAAAGCTCTTTATACTACTGCAATTTTTAATAAAACACTTTTGTAGAAATAAGTAAGGAAGATCATATGATTAACGATCTTAAAAAAGATAGTGAATTACGTATGCAAAAGACCCTTGAGTCGCTAGAACAAGGCTTTGCAAAAGTTCGTACAGGACGAGCACATCCTTCAATTTTGAATGGTGTTATGGTGCCTTATTACGGTTCAGATGTTCCATTGAACCAAGTTGCCAACGTCGGTATAGAAGATTCACGCACATTGATCGTACAACCATTTGAACGCACTATGGTTTCTGCTATCGATAAAGCCATTCGTGAAAGTGATTTGGGTTTAAACCCAATTAGCGCAGATGCGATTCGTGTTCCTTTACCAGCACTAACCGAAGAAACACGTCGTGACATGCAAAAAGTAGCGCGCAGTGAAGCAGAAAATGCCAAAGTTGCGATTCGTAATATTCGTCGTGATGTATTGGGCGATATTAAAGCACTATTGAAAGAAAAAGAAATTTCTGAAGATGATGAACGCCGTGCCGGTGAGGATGTTCAGAAAATTACCGATAAGTACGTTGCTGAAGTTGATAAACGTTTGGCTGCGAAAGAAGCAGAATTGTTAAAGGTCTAATTTTGCATGACTGCATCAGATGCTTCGGGACTCCCACAACATGTTGCCATTATTATGGATGGCAACAATCGTTTTGCTAGAAAAAATAATCTTGATAAAGGCGATGGTCACCGCGAGGGAAAAAATGTTTTAGATCCTATCGTTGAACATTGCCGTAAGCTTAATATTCGGGCATTGACCGTTTTTGCTTTTTCCAGTGAGAACTGGAATCGTCCTCGTCATGAAATTGAACTCCTGATGCAGTTGCTTGTGGATACTATCCACGAGCAAATTCCACGTATGGAAAAATTTTCAATCGCCTTGCGCTTTATTGGTGATCGTCAGCGATTATCACCCACATTGCAGCAGCTCATGCAGCACGCCGAACAGAAAACCGCACATTTTACCGCCATGACACTCAGTATTGCGATCAGTTATGGTGGAATGTGGGATATTATCAATACCGCCAAGCAAGTTGCAGCACAAGTTGCAGCACAGCAATTGCAACTCGAGGATGTTGATATTGACCTATTCGGTGGTATGTTGAGTTTGGGGGATCTGCCGCCAGTTGACTTACTGATTCGTACAGGCGGAGATTATCGATTATCAAATTTTTTATTATGGCAGGCTGCCTATGCGGAATTATATTTTACCCAGACATTGTGGCCAGAATTTACACCAGAAGAATTTGATGATGCGATCGCCGTCTATATGGGGCGTGAGCGCCGTTTTGGTAAGACTTCAGAACAACTTCTTCATGAGAAAATAGAGAAAAAATAATGATAGAGCGGATCATCACCGCATTGGTACTGGTTGCTGTTGTATTCTTTTGCATGTTTTATACAACATCACACTATCCGATGTTGATTTTAATGGTAGCTGCCGCAGGTGCCGCAGGATATGAGTGGTTTAAGCTCATGCCGCATCCAGAGCAAAGCGTCAATAAAGTTGCTGCTGCAGCTTTTGGTTTTGTAACTGCTTTATTGTCTTTACTTACTCTAAATCATGAGCATGTTGGTTTGGTGCTGTGGGTTGCGTCCATTTTTATTTGGCTCCTAAGCATTTATTGGGTAAAGCACTATCCACGAATAGACCATTGGTATTGCAATCGTTTATATCCGATGGGCGTTATTCTAATTGCCGCAGCAGTAAGTGCCATTTATATGGTTTGGCAGATGTCGCCGTGGTGGCTGATGTATTTGTTCTTATTGGTTTGGGGAGCAGATAGTGGTGCTTATTTTGTGGGTCGCAAATTAGGACGGCGTAAATTGGCACCACATGTCAGTCCCAATAAAACCATTGAAGGTTTATTGGGTGGCATCGTGACAGTCGCTTTGGTCATTATTGTTGTGCAAGCGTATTTCCTCTCGTTAAGTTTGCTGCATCATGTTATTTTTTTAGTGATTTCTATCATTACTGTCTTTAGTTCTGTGCTGGGTGACTTATTCGAATCCATGATTAAGCGGCGGGCAGGCATCAAAGATTCTGGACGCATTTTACCAGGTCATGGTGGCGTGTTAGATCGTATCGATTCTTTACTTGCTGCTGCGCCAATTTTTGCGGTCGGGATTATTGTACTTCAACTTATTGGTGTAAATTTATAGATGTTACAATCGGTTAGTATCTTAGGCGCAACGGGTTCCATTGGTCTAAGTACGCTTAAAGTTTTGGAACAGCACCCTGAACAATATACAGTTTTTGCTTTAAGTGCACATAGTCGTATCCATGAATTGGTACAGTTATGTGTACGTTTTCATCCACAAGTGGTGGTGGTACCTGAGCAGCATGTAGATCAATTACATCAATTATTACAACACAATCAACTGACTGAAATCGAAATTTTAACTGAACAAGATGGTTTGGTTGCAATCGCTGAGCACCCACAAGTAGATGTGGTCATGGCGGCAATTGTTGGTGCTGCGGGGTTGTTGTCGACATTGGCTGCTGTACGTGCTGGCAAACGTGTACTACTAGCCAACAAAGAAGCATTGGTGATGAGCGGTGAGTTAATGTTACAAGCCGCACGTGATAATCACGCGTTATTAATGCCGGTCGACTCCGAACACAATGCAATTTTCCAATGTTTGCCACATCATTATCAGCAGGCTGCGGTACGCCAGCCAGAACACTTTGGTATTGCAAAAATTTTATTGACTGCATCTGGCGGTCCTTTTTTAAATCATAGTCTTGCACAACTTGAACAGGTTACTCCGGATCAAGCTTGTAAACATCCGAACTGGTCGATGGGACGTAAAATATCGGTTGACTCCGCAAGCCTAATGAATAAAGGCTTAGAGTTAATCGAAGCTTGTCATTTGTTTTCAATTCCTGAACATTTTGTTACAGTGGTAATTCACCCACAAAGTATTATTCACTCATTGGTTCAATATATTGACGGTTCAACTTTGGCTCAACTTGGAAATCCTGATATGTGTACTCCGATTGCACATGCACTGGCCTGGCCAGAACGCATTGCAACGCAGGTCGATGCTTTAGATTTGTTTGTGCATCATCATCTCGATTTTTGTGAGCCAGATCTACAACGTTTTCCGGCGTTGAGGTTGGCAAGAGAGGCGATGAAAGCTGGTGGTACCAGTACGACCATTTTGAACGCTGCGAATGAAGTTGCTGTCGATGCATTCCTAAATAAGAAAATTTCTTTCTTAAAAATTCCGCAGATAGTTGAACATACCTTAAATCACGTTCAAAATAGCCCTGCAGAGAGTATTGCGGCTATCTTGCACAGCGATCAGTATGCGAGACAAGTTACTTCACACTATATTCAGCAGTTGGAACACTAAAAATGAGTATCCTGTTTATTATTGTCGCCGCTATATTATTGTTAGGCCCACTCATTGCAATACATGAATTTGGTCATTATTGGGTGGCACGTAAATTAGGTGTAAAAGTACTGATTTATTCAATCGGTTTTGGTCCAAAGATCATTCACAAAACATCTAAGAAAACAGGTATTCAATATCAACTATCTGCCTTACCACTCGGCGGTTATGTCAAAATGCTGGATGAGCGTGACGGCAATGTTAAAGAAGAAGACTTGCCATATGCGTTTAACCGCCAATCTGTCTGGAAAAGAATAGCCATTGTGGCTGCTGGACCTGCCATTAATTTGATTTTTGCGGTGTTATTATTCTGGTTGTTATTTCTTCCAGCCCAAGAACAACTCAATACCCGTGTAGGTAAAGTCGTTGCAGATACACCCGCTGCAATGCAAAACATGCAAGTGGGCGACAAGATTGTGATGGTCGATGGTAAAGAGACCAAGAGTTGGGAACAAGTGAACCTTGCTTTGGTGAATCGAGTCGGCGAAACAGGGGTTGTTAATCTACAGGTAGAGTCTCAAAACCAACTCAAAAACTTACAATTACCGATTAATAATTTTCTAAAACAACAAGGTGATTCCGCATTTGCAGTGCTTGGTTTCCAACCCTATCATCCGCCAATTCCTGCTGTGATCTATAAATTGACAGATGATGGGGCTGCCGTACGTCAAGGTATGAAAGAAGGCGACAAAATTGTTGAAATCAATGGTGTTGCCATGCGCGACTGGTTTGATGTTGTCGATGTTGTGCAAAAATCACCAGAAAAAATGCTTAATATTTCAGTACTTCGTGCTGGACAGCCGTTAAATTTACACGTGATGCCACAAGGTCATCGTGATAATATGGGGAATGTTGTCGGGATGCTTGGTGTTGAAGCTCAAGCACTAGATAATGAAATTCCTGAACAATATAAGCAGGTTATTCATTATAATCCTCTCGAAGCGCTTGGTGTTGCCGTAAATAAAACCGTACAGCTTTCTGGCATGATGTTTGGATCTGTTGTGAAAATGGTGCGCGGGTTAATTGGTTTGGAAAGCTTATCTGGTCCAATTACGATTGCTAAATTTGCTGGACAAAGTGCAGAAATGGGCTTGCAAAGTTTTATTTCCTTTATGGCGATGATGAGTGTCAGTTTAGGAATATTAAATTTGTTGCCAATTCCGATGCTAGATGGTGGTCATTTACTTTATTATGTCATAGAGGCAATTCGGGGTAAGCCGGTATCTGAACACATACAAATTATTGGTCTTAAAATTGGTATCGTACTGTTGGGTAGCATGATGCTACTGGCGATCTTTAACGATTTTATGCGATTATAAACTTTAATTTTGGAAAAAATTAACCTACTGGAAAATAATAGGCATGCAACACTCACATTTATTTATGCCGCTTGCGCTGGTCAGTGCAATGGCAGCAGTACAACAAGTTCATGCAGCGGAAGACTTTATCGTTCGTGATGTTCGTATTGATGGCCTTGTTCGTTTGCAACCGAACACTGTACTGCCTTTGCTTTCAATCAATAGTGGTGATCGTATCAATGACATGACGATTGCTGACGGGGTGCGTAGCTTATATGCTACTGACTTGTTCGATGACATTCAGGCATTCAACGAAAATGGGGTGTTGGTGTTTAAGGTTGTTGAGCGTCCAGTCATTGCCAAAGTAGAGTTTAAAGGCAATAAACTCATTCCCAAAGAAGCCTTACAAGAAGGGCTCAAGAAAATGGGCTTAGCGGAAGGCGAGGTTTTGAAAAAGTCGACATTACAGACTTTGGAAACCGAGTTGGAGCAGCAGTATTCGCAACAGGGTCGTTATGATGCGACTGTAAAAGTTAATACAATTGCGCAGACCAATAACCGTGTTTATCTAGAAATTGAGTTCAATGAAGGTAAACCCGCTAAAGTTTTCGATATCAATATTATTGGTAATAGTATTTTTAAAGATGATGAGATTAAACAAATCTTTGCGGTAAAAGAATCAGGTTGGGCATCGGTTCTTACCCGTAATGACCGTTATGCACGTGAAAAGATGGCCGCAAGTTTAGAGGCTTTACGTGCACTTTACCTCAATAAGGGCTATATCGATTTTAAAATCAATAACTCTTACCTGAATATTAGTGAAGATAAAAAACATATCTTTATTGAAGTATCTGTCACAGAGGGTGACCAATATACCTTCGGGACTACAAAATTTTTGGGTGATGCACTTTTTAAACCAGATGAGTTAAAAGCGCTTCAGGTTTATAAAGATGGGAATATTTATTCGCAAGAAAAAGTCAACAATGTCCGCCAACTGCTCGCACGTAAATATGGTAATGCCGGCTATTATTATGCTGAGATTAACGTTGTACCGACCATTCACCATGATACCAAGATTGTAGATCTCAACTATTATGTCAATCCGGGTCAACAAGTTACTGTACGTCGTATTAATTTCAGTGGTAATAATAAAACAGCCGATGAAGTCTTACGTCGTGAAATGCGCCAAATGGAAGGTGCATTGGCAAGTAATGAAAAAATTGAACTCTCAAAAATTCGCTTAGAACGTACGGGTTATTTTAAAACTGTCGAGGTGACGCCTGTACGTGTACCGAATTCACCTGACCAAGTTGATTTGGATATTAAAGTTGAAGAACAACATTCGGGGACTACAACTTTAGCGGTCGGTTATTCCCAAAATGGCGGTGTAACCTTCCAAGCGGGTTTAAGTCAAACCAACTTCTTAGGTACCGGTAACCGGGTCGCGATTGATTTGTCTCGTTCACAAACCCAAGACTACTATAACCTGAACGTAACTGATCCATACTTCACAATTGATGGTATCAGTCGTGGTTATAATATGTATTATCGTAAGACTAAGTTAAATAACAACTATAACGTCAATAACTATGTTACCGATAGTATTGGTGGTGGTCTTAACTTTAGTTATCCTATTGATGAAAACCAAAACATTAGTGCGGGTTTAAATATCGACCAGACTAAAGTTACCACGGGTCAATATGTTTCGACTTATATTCGTGACTTCTTAAAAGGGCATGGTGGTAAAGCCACAGCATCTGCTCAATATAATGAATGCACAATTGAACTTACATCAGGACAAACATGTCCAGAGGATAAGATTGCAGTACGTACCTTTGAAAGTGCCTTTGAAGGTAAATTTGTTACCTATAACTTTAACTTGGGCTGGGCATATAACACTTTGAACCGCCCAATTTTCCCAACCTCTGGTACTTTACACCGTATTAATGGTGAAATTGCCATTCCTGGTAGTGATGTTGAATACCAAAAAATCGTTTATGAAGCGCAAAGTTACTTCCCACTTGGTAAAGATTTTGTACTAAGAGGTTATGGTAAATTGGGTTATGGTAATGACTTGCCATTCTATAAGAACTTCTTTGCCGGTGGTTTCGGTTCAGTACGTGGTTATGACAACAGTACTTTAGGTCCTCAATATCCAGCAGTGACCTATAATGAACAAAAAATTCGTGATTGGGACCCAGAGGAAGTTGGTGGTAATGCCTTATTCCAAGTGGGTGCAGAGTTAGCCTTGCCGATTCCATTTAAAGGTGATTGGGCACGTCAAGTACGTCCTGTAATCTTTGCTGAAGGCGCACAAGTATTTGATACGCAGTGTGATATACCAAATGGTACGTTGTACTTAAATGGCGACAAAAAAGGTGTCGATGCCAAACAATACTGTAAAGACAATTACGGCTTTGATTTAAGTAATTTACGTTACAGTGTCGGTGTTGGTTTCACTTGGATTACCATGATTGGTCCAATTTCCTTAAGTTATGCCTTCCCATTAAATGATAAGCAAGGCGATCAAACCAAAGCCTTACAATTTGAAATCGGTCGTACGTTCTAATTTTGCTTGATTAATCTCTCTATTGCTCCACAACTCATATCTGCACAAGCTATCGAAAGCTCGCTTTCGATAGTGCTTATATGAGGGCTATAGTTTTTACTTTTATAATGTTCTTCAATACCTTAGGTGTAAAATGAATAAATTAAATGCTTTTGTTTTAATGTTGGGTTTGGGTGTAAGCGCTGCGGCACAAGCAGCTGGTTATGGTGTTGTAGACATGGAACGTGTTGTGGAGAGTAGTCAGTACTTAAAACAACAAAATGCCAGCTTAGAACAATCGGTCAAACCACAAACAGCACAACTTGAACAATTGAATAAAGAATTAGAAGCGTTGCGTCAAAAAGCACAAGAAAAAGGTGCGAATACAGATCAATTGGGACAGCAATTCCAAGCTAAAGCAGCGCAATTCCAATCGATTCAACAAAGCGTACAATCTAAAGTTCAATCAACAATTCAAAACACCAACAAGACTTTTGAAGCACGTATCAAAACTGCTGCAGAACAGTTGCGCAATGAAAATGGCTTAGATTTAGTCATCAATCGCAATTCGGCTTTAGCATTCGACCCAAAGTTTGATTTAACTGATAAAATGATTCAAAAGGTTAATGCTATTAAATAATCAATGAAATCTACCCAATTTCGACTAGACGAGCTAGCGCGTCATGTGAATGGTCAAGTGATTGGCCATTCAGATTTATCTATTTCTGCGCTCGCGAGTCTGGCAGCAGCAGATGCACAATCCATTTCATTTGTGAGTCATGAAAAACATTTAGCAGATGCTCAGCAATCTCATGCTGCTGCTTTGATTGTGACTGAGCAATTACGTTTAAGACTGCCGCAACAGCAGAACTTTATAGTGGTCGAAAACCCGTATTTAGCATTTGCCTTATTAAGCCATGTCTTTGAGCATAAAGTACTGGCGCGAGGTATCGAAGCTACGGCACAAATTGCTGAATCTGCGATTATCGCTGAAGATGCTTATATCGGTCATTATGTGGTGATTGGTGAGCATTGTGTGATTGGTTCAAATACCATTATTCAAGCACATAGCACCATAAGCGATGGTACTGAGATTGGGCGCGATTGTTTTATTGCACATCATGTCGCATTCGATTGCGCAGTGAAGGTTGGTGATCGTGTTCGTATTCATAGTAATACTGTGATTGGCGGAGAAGGATTTGGTTTTGCACCGTATCAAGCCAAGTGGCACCGCATTGCACAATTAGGGTCCGTGCGTATTGGTCATGATGTTCGCATTGGGTCCAATTGTAGTATTGATCGTGGTGCATTAGATGACACTATTTTGGAAAATGGTGTGATTATTGATAATCTTGTGCAAATCGCGCATAACGTGGTGATTGGTGAAAATACAGCCATTGCTGCAAAATGCGGTATAGCAGGAAGTACGAAGATTGGCAAAAACTGTATCTTAGCGGGTGGCGTAGGTGTAGTGGGGCACATTGAAATTGCAGATAATGTCCAATTGACTGGAATGTCAATGATCACAAAAAATATTTTACAAGCAGGGACGTATTCTTCTGGTACAAGCTTCTTAGAAACAGGACAATGGAAACGCGCTGCAATTCGATTCAAACAATTAGCAGATGTGCCATTGACCAAAATAGTCAAACAACTTGATCATATGCAGGCTCAAATTGAGTCCCTTGAAACAATATTAAAGTTGCGTAAATAATGATGACTGAGTCTAAATCTTTATCTTTTAAGGTTCCTGAATTACCGATGAATATTCAGACAATCCGGAGTTATCTGCCTCATAGATATCCATTTTTACTGGTTGATCGTGTTACTGAAATCAGTGAACATGGTATAGTTGGTTATAAGAATATCTCTATTAATGAAGAGTATATGCAGGGGCATTTCCCCAATTATCCTATTACGCCGGGTGTATTGATTATTGAAGCGATGGCGCAAATTTCTGGTATTTTGGGATTTGTTATGAATGATGAAACACCGCAAGCGGGTTCATTATTTTTATTTGCTGGTGCTGAAAAAGTTCGTTTTAAAAAACAAGTTGTTCCTGGTGATCAATTAATTTTAAAATCTGAGCTGGTCATGCAAAAGCGTGGTATTTATAAATATTTATGTACTGCTAGTGTTGATGACGTGGTCGCAGCAACAGCAGAGATTATTATTTCTCATCAGAAATTAGAGCAGGCATGAGTAAACCCGAATTAATTCATCCAACCGCGATTATCGACCCAACTGCAACGATTGCAGAAGATGTTGTTATTGGCCCTTATTGTATTATTGGCCCTCAAGTAAGTATTGGTGCAGGCAGTGTTATTCACCCCCATGTGGTTATTGCTGGCTATACAAGAATAGGGGTTTGCAATGAAATTTTCCAGTTCTCAAGTATTGGGGAAATTTGCCAAGATTTAAAATATCAAGGTGAGGAAACTTGGTTGGAGATCGGGGATTATAATAAAATTCGCGAGCATTGTAGTTTCCATCGGGGGACTGTACAAGATCAGTCGATTACCCGTATTGGTAGCCATAATCTCATGATGGTCAATACACATATTGCGCATGATTGTGTTGTTGGTGATCATAATATTATTGCCAATAATGTGGGGATTGCGGGGCATGTTCATATTGCAGATTATGTGGTAATTGGTGGGAATTCAGGAATTCATCAATTTTGCCATATTGATTCTTATAGTATGATTGGCGGTGCTTCATTGATTTTAAAAGATGTACCGGCTTATGTTATGGCTTCTGGTAATCCTGCACATGCATATGGTTTAAATATAGAAGGGATGCGCCGCAAGGGGTGGTCGCGCAATGTTATCCAAGCCCTACGTGAAGCATTTAAATTTATCTATAAAGAAAATCTCACCACTGAACAAGCAATCGCGAAAATTCAGTCTGAGATTCTACCAGAGGCAGCGGAAGCGCAACGTTTGATTGATTCCTTAGAAAAATCTAAGCGTGGTATTGTGCGTTAATCTAACCATACCAAAACAATCATAAAATACCCCGCAGAACAGTGGGGTATTTTTATTGAAAGATTCAAAACGCAGCCGTACCTGATTATAGAATACTGTAATGTAATGGCTAATATCTTGAATTGCTTCTTGATGATTAGCATAGTACTTCTGCCATACACGTTCCATTTTTAGGTTTAAAAAGAAACGTTCCATAACAGCATTATCATAACAAAGTCCTTTAAAAAACCACGCCCTAAGACGTGGTTTTTTCACTCTAACTAAGCGCAATGCATACTGCGCTTGAGGCGAGTTTTAAATAAAATTAGATTTTACCAACGAGGTCGATTGAAGGAGCAAGTGTTGCTTCGCCTTCTTTCCATTTAGCTGGGCAAACTTCACCTGGGTGAGCGTGAACATATTGAGCTGCTTTGATTTTACGAAGCAATTCAGAAGCGTCACGACCTACACCACCAGCGTTGATTTCAACGATTTGGATTTTACCTTCTGGATCGATAACGAAAGTACCACGATCAGCAAGACCATCAGATTCGATTAATACGTCGAAGTTTTTAGCCAAGGTCCAAGTTGGATCGCCAACCATTGGGTATTCGATTTTTTTGATTTCTTCAGAAGAATCGTGCCAAGCTTTATGCGTGAAGTGTGTATCAGTAGAAACTGAATAGATTTCAACACCAAGTTTTTTGAACTCAGCATAGTTATCTGCAAGGTCGCCTAATTCAGTTGGGCAAACAAATGTAAAGTCTGCTGGATAGAAGAAGAATACAGACCATTTGCCTTTAAGATCAGCTTCAGTAACTTCGATGAATTGTCCGTTAAGATATGCTTGTGCTTTGAATGGTTTAACTTCAGTATTAATTAAGCTCATCATTTACTCCATGAGTGTAGTGAAAATCTAATATGTTGTTAGCATAAGATAAATTCTATTATTGGGGAAATAGTATTTTTATATGATTAAGATCGGAAAATTAAATCTTAAACGAAAAGTATATTTCATCCCAATATCTTGCACATTTAAGTCGACATCTTTGCCGCCTAGTGCCCTGTGATAATCTGTATTGATGCCTGAATAATATGATCTTTTCATGACAAATTATAGATGCTGCCAGATTAGTAGAATTCAAGCATTGATTCTATTAACCGTTTGATTTTTGACCAAGTTGTTTGAAATCAGGGTTAAGTGTTGGCTATAGCAGCATGCTCAGGGTGGGCGAGCGGAAAATATGTGTTAAATTTCAGTTATACTGCCGCAAAATAGGAAGAGTGAAAGACTATGCTGAGACCAAGGGTATTTAACGAGGATATCGATCCGCAATTAAAAACATGGTTATACGCATCGGGGTCTTTGACACAGCAACTAACGCAGCTGGCGGATGGTCAATTTTGTGTTGAACCGACGGTACAGTGCTTTCAAAAAATGTCACAACAAGATAGTCAATGGATGAACATGCCGATGCATCATCTTGCATGGGTGCGCGAAAGTTTATTATATGGTTCAGAGTCAGTACCATGGGTCAAAGCCAAAAGTATTTTTCCGATTCTGAGTGTGCAGGGTAAAGCACGAATTTTTAAAACCATTGGTACTCAGCCAATCGGTCGTTTTTTATTTAATCGCTGTCAACCGCTTTGCCAGCGTCGCATTTTGCGTTTACCAGAAGGGTGGACGCGTCAAAGTTGTTATACTTGGCATGGCTGTAGGTTTATTGTGCAAGAAACTTTTTTAAGTAGTTTTGAGCGTTTTTTAGCACAAAAAAAAATTAAGGCAGATGCCAAGTCTTATATTTCGGAATACACATCATGATGAAATCAACGGCGTTAGACTGGCGGCAACGTTTAGCAGCTTATTATTATTTATGTCGTTTTGATAAACCGATTGGTACCGAACTGGTTTTTTGGCCAACCATGTGGGCATTATGGTTGGCGCAAGGCGGGACACCAGATTTTAAAATATTCATTGTTATGCTGCTCGGGGTTGTTTTTATGCGTGCAGCAGGTTGTGCCATTAATGATTTTGCAGATCGTAAGGTCGATGCGCATGTCGAACGCACCAAAAATCGGCCTTTGGCAACGGGTGTGATTTCGGCAGCTGAAGCCATTTGGGTATTTTTGATTTTGGTTTTTGCTAGTGCGTTATTGTTGTTATTTTTACCGATTGAAAGTTTTTACTGGTCTTTTGGCGCTTTAGCCTTAGCGTTTATTTATCCATTTATGAAGCGCTATACACATTTACCGCAAGTATTTTTAGGTGCGGCATTTTCATGGTCTATTCCAATGGCGTATACCGCTGTTGGGGCAACACCAGATTTGACGTGTTGGTTGCTGTATTTTGGAAATTTAGCTTGGACGGTTGCCTATGATACGCAATATGCCATTACTGACCGTGAATATGACTTAAAAATTGGAGTTAAGTCGACCGCTATTTTATTTGGGCGCTATGACATTCAGATCATCGCCTTATTACAGGGCGTGAGTTTAGTGCTGATTGGTGCTGCATTATATCGCGAGGATTTGTTATTGCCCTATGCGATTTGGCCACTCTTATTGGTGTTGCTTGATTTTATCTATCAGTTAGTGCAAACAGCCGATCGTGATCCTGCACGATGTTTCTGGGCGTTTAGACATAATCGTTGGGTTGGATTAATGATCTTTCTTGCAATTTTTATAGCATTGTACTGGTAGTATTTAATTATTATGCATATTTATGAGGCATCACTTGGCAAAACGGCTTAAACGTCTAAGTATTCCTAGGTTTAACCGTGTTATGCACTAAGCAGTTCAAATAAGAGTCATTTTTATATGTTGTTAAGGTTTATTTTTTTAATTATTTGAATTAATCTGTGCTTAGTTTTAGTGTTGTTGGGCTTACAGCTTAATTTACTAAAATTGTGAAATATACAAAATAATACTGTGCAAAATTGGACGCACAAGATAATCCTGTGCAGGAGTGGATGCACAAAGCAAGCGCTCAGGATGCGTGATCAATAAATAGTGTAGGGAACAACTGAATGAATATTTTTTTAAAGAAATCAATGATTGCTTTGGCATGCAGTAGCGTACTATTTTTAGCTGCATGTAATGATAGTGATGATGATGCTGACAATACATCGCCCAGTCAGTCCAACTATATTAAAGAGCGTGCCTATAGTTTGGATAGCATGCAGCAAGCATCGAAGATTCAGGTGATGCACTATAATATGCCTAATGTGTTGGGAGAAACTGCAGAAGCAACGGCATTGGTATTCTATCCAAAGACAGCACAGCCCAAAGATGGTTGGCGTGTTGTGGTTTGGGAGCATGGGACGGTGGGTGTGGCGGATCAATGTGCACCAAGCGCCAATACCTTTAATCCACGTTTTAAAAATATGGCGGAAAGTTTATTGGCGGCTGGTTATGTCATTGTCGCACCAGATTATGAAGGCTTAGGGACCAAAGGCATACACCCTTATCTAAATTTAGGAAGTGAGGCGAAATCAGCGATTTACGCAGTCAATGCCATTCAAGCACAGTATAAAGGCACGTTTAATGGGGCTTGGATGTCAGTTGGGCAATCCCAAGGTGGCCAAGCATCTTTAGGAACTGCAGAATATGCCAATGATGATGCAAACTATAAAGGTGCGGTTGCAGGTGCACCAGCATCAAGTTTGGGGGTTATCATTGGTCAGGTTGCACCGCTAGCTTTACAGCAGTTGGTCGCTGCAGGACAGACGGAGGTCGCTACAGAAGCTTATGCCGAGTTGCTGGCCTATGCCGCTTTGACCTCTGTGGGCATAAAAGCTTATGAGCCACGTTTTGCGTATCAAGCTTTATTTAAAGATCGCTCACGTCCAATTGCTGAATTGGCTGAGGGAACAACAGGGGAAAATGGCTTATGTTTGGCAGAGTTGCATGATAAGTTTGCAGATGATATCCGTGCTTTCTTGGCGGAGAATTCCAATCATCAATTATTGCAATATCCTGCTTTGATTGAAAAATTTGAAGAAGATCCGACCATCAAAAAATTCTTAGTTGACAATCAGCCAGGAACCAAGAAGATCAATACCCCGATTATGATTATTCAAGGTACGGCAGATATGGCTGTACCGTATGTCATCACCGATGGTCTACAAAAGAATTTAAAAACTTTGGGAACGGATGTAACTTTCTTACCGGTAGAGGGCGCAAGCCATACTCAAGCGATTGTTACGAAGAATCCTGAATTGGTTGCGTTTATCAAGAAATATATGCCGGCAGCATAATCTACTTTGAAGAAAGTTACATCTGATATCGCGACTTTTAAATACCCATAATCATAATCATGGTTATGGGTATTTTTGTTGTTAGCGGGGATGATGCTGATGTTATGTAAGCGCTGATACAGACAGCTTTGTCATTGTGATCTTGAACGTTGTTTTTTCATCTGGCTTTGTTATAGTGCCTAGGAGTTTTTTGCAAGGAACCATGCACAATGACGCAGTCAAAGAAGAAGTTAAGTTCTAGACAGATTATATTTATTGCAGTAATTATTATTTTGCCTATTACTGTGCTGAGCATTAATTTTGTTGCGGCAAAATACGATGTCGAAAATAAGAAAAAATATGATGAGCTGATTGCCAAACAGCAGGCTTTGCGTTTTACCGAACATGATCGGATTAATCAGCCTACTGCCTCTCAAACTCAGTCAACCAACACCAATCAAGCTGCATCAGCAGTTGTATCGCCATAATAGCGTTGATCATGCATTAAATTAAAACAGACTTGGTTTGATCAGCGCGTAGCTTTAGGCAAGGTATAGCGAGCACTTCATTTATCTGCTCAGTGGGGTGTTTGCATTATTGCCTTATAAGCCCAGTTTGGATATCCGCTATTTATTTTTTAATGGTTATTTTTCAATGGTTATTTTTTAATAGTATTTGGTCATTAAAAAAGCCATACAGTAACTCCTGTATGGCTTTTAGAATCTTGGCTCTCCCACCTGGGCTCGAACCAGGGACCTGCGGATTAACAGTCCGTCGCTCTACCGACTGAGCTATGGGAGAATCTGCATGCGATTATAAGGGGATTTTAATATGGGTCAAGCTTATTTTTAGCTTGATCATTAAATTGTGGTTTGAGTGGTCTTTATTTAGACGATTTGCTGATTTTGAATAAATCATGATTATGTTGGGGAAAAGTTATTTACTTTGATCAGGCGAGAGCCGGCCGTGCGTATGATTGAGTGTAGCGTATTTTTTCTTTGTTAAAATCTTGATGCTTGATGAGATAGATACTCGAATTTTGATGGCTGATATGTTAGTTTATATTTAGTTTATAGTGGTGAATCTAATGGGGTGTGCAATGAAAAAAGTTTCTGGGCAATGTTTATGCGGTGCTGTGCAATTTTCGCTACAACCAAAAAATAATCAGTTGAGTAGTTGTCATTGTTCAATTTGCCGTCGGCAAGCTGGTGGGGTTAATTTAAATATAGAAATTGTCGCAGATAGCTTAGTCTTTTCAGCACAGCAAGCGTTAAAATATTATGATTCCTCAGCTTGGGGAGAACGTGCATTTTGTAGTGATTGCGGCACACATTTATTTTGGCGTAGCAAAGACCAACAATACTGCAATGTCAATCCCTTTATTTTGGCGGAATTGCCTGAAGATACGTATTTGGCAACAGAGATTTATATCGACAATAAACCAGATTATTATACTTTTGCTGGGCAACGTCAGCAGTTGACGGAAGCGGACATCATTGCGATGTTTAGCCCTCAAACAGACGCATAGCGTGGCATAGTGATAAGCGTGATAAGAACATACGACCAATAAAATCCTTCATAGATGTGCTCTACACGGTATTTTGTTCAAGTGAGTTTGTTCCGACTTACGTGGGCATCATTGTGATTGAATGAATAATTGTGGTTTAAGTTGCGATCAAAAAAACCGTAGCCACTAAGGACTACGGTTTTGAAAGCAAGCAACTTGTATTGCTTTAACTTTGCTTTAGCACAACAGTTTAAGCTTTTTCAGCAGCGATGGAGGCAATCGCAGCATCCACACCCTCAATAGAATCAGCCGCTTTTTTGATACGTGCGAGTGCATCAACCAATACGTCGTCAGCCGTTGCATAAGAGATTCGCATAAAACCACCGAGACCGAATGCATCACCAGGGACTACTGCAACGCCGGTTTCTTCAAGTAGCCATTCAGAGAATTCAGTGCAAGATTTTAAGCCTTTGGCACGGATTAATGGACGGATATTGGCATAGGCATAGAAAGCACCATCAGCAGGTAAGCAGCTAATGCCGTTAATCGCATTTAAACCATTGACCACAAGGTCGTGACGACGTTTAAAAGCCTCAACCATTGGCTCTAGTACATCTTGTGGACCATTTAAAGCAGCTTCAGCAGCAACTTGTGAAATGGAGGTTGGGTTAGAGGTTGATTGAGATTGGATTTTTTTCATTGCGCCAATCAATTTTGCTGGACCAGCAGCATAACCGATACGCCAACCAGTCATGGCATAAGCTTTAGACACGCCATTGAGCACAATAACGCGGTCATATAAATCTGGTGCAACTGTTGCGATGTTGTAGAACTCGTCTTGCCAACGAATCGGTTCGTACATGTCATCAGAAGCAACCATCACGTGTGGATGTTTACGTAATACCTCTGCCAAAGCTTCTAATTCAGCTTTGCTATAGATCATACCTGTAGGGTTTGATGGGCTGTTGAGCACCAGCAAACGAGTTTTATCGGTAATCGCTGCTTCAAGTTGTGCCGCTGTGATTTTAAAACGTTGCTCTTCGCCACATTTTACGATGACAGGTACACCTTCTGCGATAATGACCATATCTGGGTAACTTACCCAATAAGGCGCAGGAATAATCACTTCATCACCTTTATTGAGCAGAGCCAAGGCAAGGTTAAAGAATGATTGTTTTCCACCGCAAGAAACGAGAATTTGGTTGGCTTGGTAATCTAATTGATTGTCGCGTTTTAATTTAGCAATAATCGCTTTTTTTAGACCTGGCGTTCCATCTACTGCCGTATATTTGGTGAATCCATTTTGGATTGCTGTAATAGCGGCATCTTTGATGTGTTGAGGGGTGTCAAAATCAGGTTCACCTGCACCAAGACCAATGACATTTTTGCCAGCGGCTTTTAATTCAGCAGCTTTGTTGGTCACAGCAAGTGTTGGGGACGGTTTGATGGCATTTACACGATCAGAGAGACGTACGTCCACGGCATTATTCCTTCTTTATAGGGCTAAAAAAATAAAAAGCGCTTTATCTTAGCCTAAAATAAACGCCTTGGGGGCACTGAAAAGCAGATTCATTAAAAAAATATCAGCAAAAATGTGTATAAATTTTAAGTATTTTCAATAATAAGCAGACAGTAGCATTGAAAGGCTCGCCATTCGGGATGAAAAAAACTAAAATAAGCGCCAATTTGTCTAAGAGTACGCGACATGAGCCAAGTCAAACGAGCAAAACTGTCTTTGAATCTGCCACTGCCTTCACAGCAACTAAAGCAGCAAGCTGAATCTGAACAGAGCACTGAATATAATCATGTTCGTCCTAAACCCAAAGCCTATGCAGATCGCACTTGGGCGCCACCCCGGGGTACACGTCGTTCTATGGGGAAACGTTAGGGCGTACTGTAGCTGTGCTACAGATAATTGATATTAGTAGTTGATATCCGTAATAGATATTCGCCATAAAGAGTCGGAATAAAGAGCCATGCTTGAGTGATAGGCAGGCAAGGTCAACTGGCTAAGCACTAACTGGGTTTGGCATGGTTCTGGGCAGCAGGTGCAGCAATCTGCTGTTGACCTAACCAGACTTTGAGAAAGTCCCGTTCATTGATGCCATACAGTTCCAAAATAGCCAAGACCACACCGCCAAAACTGAGCGCTTCGGTAGAGTGAGCTGGGAAATCGATAAAATCTTCTTTGAGGGTATATAAAATATCTTCAATTTCATAGACTCGATCGCGTCCGTTACTATCGATTGGATACATGGGCGTATTTAAAATAATACGGACAAAACTTTTTTCTGCTGCGCTTAAAGGTAATTGTTCAATGGCTGCTTCAGGATCGGTGTTGAGTACAATCTCAGGTTGTATAAAGCTATACAGTAATTTTTGTGTGAGTCGCGGTAAAGTCTTGGCAACAAAAGGACGGAATGATTCGGGGAAAATCACGTTGTGGGCAATGCCTTTGAACATTGGTGCAATTTCTGCAACCTTATAACCTGCAACGCCACAACCGACTGCTGTAATGAAGAAGGTGATGTGGGGATGATGCTGAACATAGGTTTTGAAGTCATCAATATAATGTTGAATCTGAGACAATGGCATTTGTTGTAAATGTTCATTCATGGTGGGAATGGCAAAACTTTGCCCAGCCCAACCTCGTCCAACGCCTTTGCTGGCACCAAAATGTTGTAATGCTATTTTCGCAGCGCCACCAGCATGGGTTCCAGCCAAGTTACTGCCAAATACGAAAAAAGTATTTGATGCGAGGTGACGAATAATGGTTTCATCATGATATTGATACGACATACAGGTTCTCATCATGTGCTCAGCGCGGTTGAGTTCATGTTGCAGTTGAATTGTCATGGCGTCAAGTCATAATTGATCAGTCGTCATCACAGGCGATGGTATTTTTTACCGCGCTATATTTTGAGTTGAGAGTAGGGTGTGAACGATAAGCAACCATTTGAATTGGTAACAAATTATCAACCAGCGGGTGATCAACCCCAAGCCATAGCCAAATTGGTCGATGGGGTTAAACGTGGTTTACATGACCAATTGCTATTGGGGGTAACCGGTTCAGGTAAAACCTATACCATGGCCAATGTGATTGCACAGTTGCAACGTCCAACTATTGTGATGGCACATAACAAGACTTTGGCTGCACAGTTATACGGTGAATTCAAAGCGTTTTTCCCGAATAATGCTGTGGAATACTTTGTTAGTTATTACGATTATTACCAGCCCGAAGCCTATGTACCGTCATCGGATACTTTTATTGAGAAAGATGCAGCGATTAATGATCACATCGATCAGATGCGTTTATCTGCGACACGAGCACTGCTAGAGCGGCGTGATGCGATTATTGTGGCATCGGTTTCGGCAATTTATGGTTTGGGGGACCCCAATGCTTATATGAGTATGCTGCTGCATATTGTGCAGGGTGATCGGATCGCCCGTGATGATATTATTCGACGTTTGGTGGAAATGCAGTATAGCCGTAATGAGCTAGAGTTCTTGCGCGGGACCTATCGTATTCGTGGCGAGATCATGGATGTTTTTCCAGCTGAATCAGATCAATACGCCATACGCATCGAATTATTTGATGATGAAGTCGATTCTATCCGTTGGTTTGATCCGATTACGGGCAAAATGATCCGTAAAGTACCACGTGTTACGATTTATCCTAAAAGCCATTATGTGACCCCGAAAGACAATTTGACCCGCGCCATTGCAACTATTCAAGAAGAATTGCAACAGCGTTTGGCGTATTTTCGCGAGCATGACAAATTATTAGAGGCGCAGCGTATCGAACAGCGCACGCGCTATGATTTGGAAATGATGCAACAATTGGGGTATACCAACGGTATTGAAAACTACTCAAGACATTTGTCTGGTCGACCTGCTGGCGAGGCGCCACCGACATTATTTGATTATATTCCCGATGATGCTTTGCTGATCATTGATGAATCGCATGTTAGTGTGTCGCAGATTGGTGCCATGTATAAAGGTGACCGTTCACGTAAAGAGAATTTGGTTAATTATGGCTTTCGTTTGCCCAGCGCACTCGATAACCGTCCGATGAAATTTGAAGAGTGGCAACGTATTATTCCGACCACTATTTATGTTAGTGCGACGCCTGCCGTATATGAATTGGAACGTGCTGAACAGATTGTTGAGCAAGTAGTTCGCCCAACAGGTTTAATCGACCCTGAGATTGAAATCCGACCCGTATTAACGCAAGTCGATGATGTGTTGTCAGAAATTAATATACGTCGCGCATTAGATGAGCGGGTGTTGGTCACGACCTTGACCAAACGTATGGCCGAAGACCTCAGCTCATATTTAAAAGAATATGGGGTAAGAGTTGCGTATTTGCATTCTGATATCGATACCGTCGAAAGGGTGAAGATTATTCATGAACTGCGCACAGGTGTTTATGATGTTTTGGTCGGCATTAACTTATTACGTGAAGGCTTGGACATGCCTGAGGTGTCTTTGGTTGCGATTTTGGATGCCGATAAAGAAGGTTTTTTACGTTCAGAGCGCTCATTAATTCAAACCATTGGACGTGCTGCTCGTAATATCAAAGGTAAAGCGATTTTATACGCTGACCGCATAACGGACTCTATGCAAAAAGCCATTGATGAAACGGATCGTCGTAGACAAAAACAAATTGAGTTTAATCAGCAGCACGGCATTACGCCGCGTAGTGCTGTACGTCAGGTGATCAAGGAAATTGATACCGGTGAGTCCTTAGAGCAAGAAGCGCCGCTAGCAGTACAATCTGCTGCGAGTTTATCGGCAGATGAGCAGCATTTATTGGCTGACCCTAAATTACTGGTGAAACATCTTGCAAAACTTGAAAAGGACATGTTAAAAGCATCTAAAGACTTGCAATTTGAGCAAGCTGCGCAAATTCGAGATGAGATCTTGCGTCTTAAGGCGCATGCACTTTAAGTGCATGCGATCGGTAAAATAAGCACGATCATCAAGATCGCCATTGTACTGATATCAATGGATATGACAGCAGTACAATGCTTCTCCTAAGATAAGCCCACGAGGTGTAACAATGTTAAAAGGCATTGCTTTATCGGTCTTGGCATCGATTAGCTTCGGGGTATTGTATTTCTATACCCAATTGCTGGGTGCTTTGGATAGCCAACAAATTTTTGGCTGGCGTATTTTGGCGACTATACCTTGTCTTACTGTATTTTTGTGGTTGATTGGCGATTTATCCTTGATCCATAAAGTCTGGCAACGCTTAACGGCAAATCCATGGTTGATACTCGGTTTGGCGCTCACCTCGGCATTGTCTTCAGTACAATTGTGGTTGTTTTTATGGGGACCTGTGCATGGTCGAGGCTTACAGGTTTCCTTAGGATATTTCCTTTTGCCACTGATTTTAGTCTTGGCTGGTTGTCTAATCTATAAGGAGAAACTTTCTAAGTTTCAGGCAGTCGCAGTGTGCTTTGCTTTGTTTGGTGTCGGCTTTCAGTTTTGGCAACATGGCAGCATGGCATGGGAAACCCTCGTGGTTGCTGCAGGCTATTCGCTCTATTTTATTCTTCGTAAAAAATTACAGACCGAGCATCTTGGTGGTTTTTTCTGGGACTTGATCTTATGTTTGCCTGTGGCAGTTTATTTTATTGTGATGGGTGAGGGGAGTTTACAATATTTTGTACAGCAACCCAGTTTGGCATTGATTGTGCTGGGGCTGGGTGTGCTCAGCGCCATTGGCTTGGGCAGTTATATTTTAGCCAGTCGACAGTTACCATTGATTTTATTTGGGTTGTTGAGCTATTTGGAGCCCGTATTGTTAGCGCTTGCTGCATTGATTATGGGGGAGAGTATCGCAGAAAATGAATGGGTTACTTATATTGCCATTTGGACGGCGGTTGCTATTTTGGTATTGGAAGGCGCGTTACATTTATATCGGCAGCAGCATAATCGTAAAAACTTATTGCGTAATGTAGAGCGTGTTCAACACCGTCTGAAAGATGATGCCTAAAGAAGGCGACAAATGTGGAAAAATCAAAAAAATGTGAAAATTATCACTTTGTTGCGGTGGAATTTGCTGATGAACTGCTAGTGTATTGTGCTTTATTCGCATTAAATGACAATTATTCTACCACTTGTACAGCTTTTGATTCATTCTTGCTGGGATTTCCTTTACAATGATGCCCGTAAAACATCGCTTTGATAGATATTAAATAGAGGACGTATCTGTGAGCAAAGACACTATTATCGCCTTACACGCAGAGCACCAAGGTCGTTGGAAAAACCGCGAAGAAATCGCAGAACGTATGATTGCGCTGATTGGCCAACTGTACCGTGAAAAAAATATTGTTGTTGCTGTTTACGGCCGCTCTTTAATCAACCGCTCAGTGATTCAAATCCTGAAAACACACCGTTTAACACGTGTGGTTGATGTTGAACTTTCCGTGGTTCATACTTTTCCAATTTTAGAAGCACTCAGCAAAATTGAAAATATCGGTTCAGCAGAAGTTGATATCGGTAAA
This sequence comes from Acinetobacter larvae, assembly GCF_001704115.1. Classification (NCBI taxonomy): domain Bacteria; kingdom Pseudomonadati; phylum Pseudomonadota; class Gammaproteobacteria; order Moraxellales; family Moraxellaceae; genus Acinetobacter; species Acinetobacter larvae. The sequence goes on along the minus strand of NZ_CP016895.1, from coordinate 2,202,525 downwards.
TTGGCTGTTGCATATAAAGAAAAAGGCGGTGACATTGATGCTTTTGTTGCAGATGCAGTCAAAGGTATTCAGGGCAACCCTGAAGAAGAAACGCCTAAAGATGTAGTGCTATATGGCTTTGGTCGTATCGGTCGTATTTTAGCGCGTTTAATCATTAGTCAATCTGGTTTAGGTCGTGGCTTAAACATCAAAGCCATTGTCGTGCGTAAAACATCTGATGGTGATTTGGCAAAACGTGCATCGTTATTACGTCGTGACTCAATCCACGGTACATTTGCTGGAACGATTTCTGTTGATGAAGAAAATGAAGCGATTATCGCCAATGGTAACTTCATTAAAGTCATTTATGCATCAAACCCAAGTGAAGTTGACTATACTCAATATGGTATCGATAACGCACTATTGATCGACAATACCGGTAAATGGCGTGATGAAGACGGTCTACAACAACATTTACAATGCCCAGGTATTGCACGTGTTGTCCTCACTGCTCCTGGTAAAGGTGAGATGAAGAATGTGGTCTTTGGTGTCAACCAAAAAGACATTCTAGATGAAGACAAAATCATCTCCGCAGCAAGTTGTACCACCAATGCCATCACACCAGTATTGAAAGTTCTTGATGACAAATATCAAGTGTTAAATGGTCATGTTGAAACGGTTCACTCCTTTACCAATGACCAAAACCTCATTGATAACTACCATAAAGCAGACCGTCGTGGTCGTGCTGCAACCTTAAATATGGTAATCACTGAGACTGGTGCAGCAAAAGCAGTTGCCAAAGCATTGCCAGCATTGAAAGGTAAGTTAACAGGTAACTCAGTACGTGTTCCGACACCAAACGTATCCTTGGCAATTTTAAACTTGAACTTAGGTAAAGACGTTGATCGTGACGAAGTGAATGAATACATTCGCCAAATTTCTATTAACTCAAACCTACAAGGTCAAATCGGCTTTACCAACTCCACTGAAGTGGTATCGAGCGACTTTATCGGTTCACGTACAGCAGGTGTATTTGATGCGCAAGCAACCATCTGTTCTGGTACCCGCTTAACGGCCTATGTTTGGTATGACAATGAAGTCGGTTATAGCTGTCAGGTATTACGTATTGCTGAACAAATGTGTGGCGTAAGCTATGCTAAAGTACCAGCAAGCACCGATGCTTAATTGCTGAGTAGGTTTGAGCGTTCTAAATAGAATCTCTCAATCTACATCACTAGCTATTTGAAATAAGAGTCTCAATGGAGGCTCTTTTTATTGCTGTAATGATTAGCCTGTCTCTCTAATTCATCCATCTCTCTACCTTGTGTCTAATCAATAAAAAAGTTGACATTTCTAAACCATAAATAAAGTAAACATAGCTTGTTTGGTCAACGATAGCAGCTTATATCTAAGCAGCTAAGGTTTCGCTGTTGGTTGTGACATGTTTTGAAAAGTAAAACCCGACAAATTGAAAATAAATAAAAACTGGTACAGTATTGCCGATCGATGAGTGACTAAATTTGAGTTGCAATGCAGAGAAAACAATAAATATTTCAAACTAGGCAATGACTCAAATGAGTAAACAACTCAACTCAAGTGATGCAAATTTTGCACATGAGCGATAAATAATCATAAGGATTGAATTTTGAATATTAGAAAAATAAGTATCGCTGTTGCTGTTGTGTTCTTGGCTACCGTGACGGGAGTATTGTTGGCGATTTGGGTATTTCGCTATTTTAATATTTATATTCCACTTGAAAACCAGTCTGTTGCCATTGATTTACAGCAACCTTTGCAAACCCGTGTCAAAATTCATGAGCCGCTTGATGTTGATGTCACTGGGGAGGTGGATGCGGTTATTCCAATCAATGAACAACTCAATGTTCCACTTAAGCAAAGCTTTAGACCACATGTGTTTTTTGATAATCAAGTTCCGATTTCAACACAAATTCCTGTTAAGGAGACACTGAAAATTGATCAAAATATGCCTATCAATACAGAAGTGCAGTTACAGATTTTAGGAACTCAGATCAAGGTTCCGCTCAAAGGGGTAATCCCTATTAAGATGGATGTTCCGATTGATTTAAAGATTCCACTACAACAAAAAGTACATTTGAAATTTGATACACCCGTTGAAACAGTCTTTCGTGAGAACTTACAACTGCCTTTGCAAACTACCGTGCATAGTAAAATTCCGATAGCAGGTCGTTTACAGGTACCTGTGAAGGAGGCGATGGATGCGACCGTGGAAGTGCAAAATACCTTAGCTGTGCAGATTCAACAAGGACAATTAAAAATTCCACTTAAGCATATTGCACTGGCGAACCCGCAACATCGCCCAGCACTAAAACCACATGCAGTCGTGGCACAGCAGTAAAATCAACAACCACTTGGACACCCGTTCTCACCAAACTTGGAAACTAGTCGATCATCACCTTATCCTATAAGTGAAATGTAATGATCAGCATTTGATTTTAGGAATAGCTAATGAACTATTTCTTTTTTCTCAGAAATGGCTCGGACGACTTCTAGAAATTGTAAGTTTCTTAGTAAAACGAATAAGTGAAGCATATTGACACTTTTTTGCGACCAGCTGTGGAGAGGCTTTAATTTCAATCATTAGGCAATATATTGGGAATCCAGTAGATCGCGTATGAATAACTTCGGTCAGCCTCGTTTATATCCTCGCGCCAACCCTGTGGTTTTACGCTGCAATGGATAAAATTCCAGTGAATCTATGTCGATTTTGTTGTATGCTGTGAGAAATTTTTAGTTGTTATCCTGAATTGAAATATGCACTGCGATATTTATAAGTCCAGCAAAAAAGATGAAATGTATCTTTATATTGCCGCCAAAGACAGCACTGAGCAGGCTGAAGATTATGATCCTTTAGCGGTACTCCCAGACATGTTACGTCAGGCCTTTGGTCGCGCAACCTTTGTCATGCAATTGGAAATTTATCAAGAGCGAAAGTTAGCACGGGTCAGTGCACTACATGTGATAGATTCTATTGCTGAGAAAGGGTATTTTATTCAATTGCCGCCCGATGGTTTAATCAATAGCAATGCAGTAGAACCAGAGGGCTTGCGTGGTGCTTGAGAAATTCGTCGATATATGGAATCGCTTCTTAGATTTAATAGATGCAATTCCTGAAGATAATATTGCAGTCAGTGTATATATATTGGGTGCGGTGATTATTTTATGGTGTTGGTATGCTGTTATACGTCGTATTCCTGCACCTTTCGGCGGAATCTTATGGGTTGTCCTCTTTGCTTTGATTGCAACGCCAACAATTTCAGAAGGACCAAACTCGGAAATTGCACCAGCCATATTTGGTTTGCTATTTGGTATTTTAACCAAAGACAGTCCATTGATTTGGTCTAACCTGTCATTAATATTATTTGTGATTGGGATTGGCTTTGTGATTGGGTGGTGTTGGTCTAAGGCGAATATCACAATGAAAAAAACCAAGAAAAGTGATGATGCTTCACCATTATAGTGGGGGCATTAATGTCGTTTTAGCATTTATATATGCATTAAATTTAGGTCTCATTTATGTCTGTAGATAAGCAGAAGTTTGTTGGAACTGATGAGTATATTGCCACTGATAGTTTAAAGTTGGCAGTACAAGCCGCACGTACATTAGAAAAACCGTTATTGGTCAAGGGTGAGCCTGGAACGGGTAAAACATTACTCGCCGAGCAAGTCGCTGCAAGTCTTGGTTTGAAGCTGATTACATGGCATATCAAATCGACCACCAAGGCACAGCAAGGTTTATATGAGTATGATGCCGTTTCACGTTTACGAGATAGCCAGCTGGGTGATGATCGCGTATTTGATATTGCAAACTACATCAAGCCCGGGAAACTGTGGGAAGCCTTTGCCAGTGATGAGCGTTGTGTATTATTAATCGATGAGATTGATAAAGCAGATATCGAGTTCCCCAATGATTTATTACATGAATTGGATAAAATGTCCTTTTATGTATATGAAACGGGTGAGACGGTTTATGCGAAGCAACGCCCAATCGTCATTATTAGCTCAAATAACGAAAAAGAATTACCAGATGCATTTTTAAGACGTTGTTTCTTTCATTATATTGAATTCCCTGATGAGGCAACAATGCGCGAGATTATTGCAGTACATTTTCCAAAAATTTCTAGTCAACTGGTGCAAGATGCATTACATATTTTCTTTAAATTACGTCAGGTACCAGGGTTAAAGAAACCGCCATCTACCTCCGAGTTAATTGATTGGCTACGTTTATTAATGGCAGATGATATGCCTGATGATGTATTACGTCAGCATGATCGCCGTCAGGCTATTCCTCCTTTATATGGTGCTTTAATTAAAAACGAACAAGACGTGCAGTTACTTGAACGTTTGGCATTTATGACACGTCGTTAAATATTGCTAAAATTTTAAGCTGGCTGGGAGCACATTATGTTTGTACGTCTTTTTTATAAGTTAAGACAGTATGGCATTCCTGTGAGTACGCGAGAGTTGATTGATCTTAATCAGGCTGTGGCGGCAGGGGTTGTGTTTGCCGATCAAGAAGCATTTTATCAGCTTGCCAAAATTATTATGGTTAAGGATGAACGCCATTATGATAAGTTTGATCGCGCCATTCAGGATTATTTTAATGGAATTGAGCACATCGATTTGGATGATGTGTTGGATCATTTAAATCAGTTACCCAAAGACTGGTTTGATCTGGAATTACTCGAAAAAAATTTAACAGAAGAGCAGCGCCAAGCCTTAGATCAGGCAGGTTCATTGCAAGAACTTATGAAAATGCTAGAAGAGCGTTTACGTGAGCAGCATAAAAAGCATCAAGGTGGTAACCGTATGATTGGTACGGGAGGAACTTCTCCTTTTGGTGCTTATGGTGATCATCCGGCGGGTATCCGTATAGGAGGGCCTGGACGTAAGCGTTCTGCTGTCAAGGTTTGGGAGCAGCGTAAATATCAAAATCTCGATGATGAGCAGCAGTTGGGTACGCGGCAAATGCAAATGGTTTTACGTCGTCTACGTAAATTTGCACGTCAAGGCGCTGCCGATGAATTAGATATTGAGCACACCATTCGAGAAACTGCGCGACGTGGCATTTTGGATGTACATATGCGTCCTGAGCGGCGTAATCGTGTCAAAGTACTCATGTTATTTGATGTGGGGGGCTCAATGGATGCCTATATTGCTGCTTGTGAAAAACTTTTTAGTGCGGCACGGACTGAGTTTAAAAGTTTAGAATATTTTTATTTTCATAACTGTTTATATGATTATGTTTGGAAAGATAATCATCGTCGGCAAAGCTCCAAAATGAATACCTTAGAGCTCTTTCATACCTATGGGCGAGATTATCGTGTCATTGTGGTTGGAGATGCCAGTATGGCACCTTATGAGATTCGTTCGGTTGGTGGTTCTGTCGAATATATGAATGAAGAGTCTGGTGAGGTCTGGTTAAAACGCCTAAGACAGCATTTTGATAAAACCGCATGGCTTAATCCAGAACAAGAAAAATACTGGCATTATACTGCGAGTATTGGCATGATACGCGAGCTGTTTGAGCAACATATGTATCCTATGAGCTTAAAGGGTATTGAAGAAATGAGTCAATATCTGGCACGCTAATACATCCCAATGCTTGATTTAGCATTAGAATTTGTTTTGCTGCATACAGCAAAGGCGCATGCAGCGCCTTTTTTGTTTTTGTGTTTCAATATGACTATTTAGCCAGAAATATATTGTTGTAGTTGTAGGATCAATTGTTTTTGATCTTCCATGGTTGCTTTGACTAAATCGCCAATCGAAATTAAACCAACCAACTGATCATTTTCTACTACAGGTAGATGCCGTAGGTGTTTATCAGTCATTAATGATAGACACTCCTCAACACTTTGCTGGGGATTTACGGTAATGACTTTGCTGGTCATAATTTCTGCCACAGTGGTATGGTCAGAACTACGATGATGCAAAGCGATTTTTCGGGTGTAATCGCGCTCAGATAAGATGCCAACCACATGCTGGGCATCGAGGACTACAAGTGCGCCGATGCCTTTTTGCGCCATCATCGCAATTGCTTCGAGTACAGTTGCTTCAGGATGGATGGTGACAATTTCTTTATTACTTTTGTTATATAACACTTGTGCAACGTTGGTCATATGAGCTCCCTTGGTTTTTATCGGTGGCTTTGTTTTATCGTGCTTTATCGCTTCAATGTGTATCCTTTATATGCAAAGATAACCTGCTTTAAAAATAATGCAAATATTTTGCATGAAAATAAAATTTTAAATATAAATTTTTAAATATAAAAATCTGCTGTTCAGTGGCATTGCGTATAGCGGAGTAGACAACTGTGATAGAGCAAACCATTATATAAAAATTGACCGCATCAAGAGAATGCGGTCAAAATGATCAATATATTGTGGGTGACGCTTTAAGCAAAACGTATTTGTCTTGAATTAAAAAAGAAATGATGCATTTGTTGTGTTGATAGTCTGAACTTACAACGTGAAGCATTAAACAGTGCAGGAATAATTTTAAAACGTGTGAGTGTGGGGAGTAATGCTTCTTGAAAATCCTGTGGGGTAATCTTGCGTGGGCGATAGTTTGGCCAATGTACTTTGGCATATTGGTTGGCCTGTACGGCATTTAACCAGAAAGGAAAAATATTTTGATCTGGTTCAGTTTTAATCGCCCAACCTTCATTAAACAAGCCCCAAAGTACACCACAATACATCATGGTTTTTAGAATCGAAACCTGTAAAATCAACTGCTTGGATACAGGTTGGAACTGAGTAAACGTTTTCATGACAACCTATTCTTATGACGAGCGATGCTAAGTAGCATTGTATGTGATCTAGAAATTGATTGAGTAACTTAATTGATTTTAATCGTTAAAATTTATTATTTGCACATCACTATGATGTAGATATTTAGGCGGTGATATTGCGCAAATAATGCCCAAAAAAAACGCCACCGAGGTGACGTTTAATTATGCTTGCATTGTGGCCATCTTTTGCCAATATTGTGCTTTGAGTGAATCGCGTTCTACACGGAAGCCTTGATAATAGAGTTCAGCAAGAAATAATGCTGCTTTACCATGCCCAGCGCGTGCTGCTTCCTCAAGCTGGTTTACTGCATCAGAAAAGTTCATTTCTGAATGGATCGTGTTTACTGCACTGACATAGATGTTTTCGAGGTCACGTGCAGAGTTTTGTTGAATCATATCAAACTCCTTATTCTAATTATGATTACTAAAATCTTTTGCCTTGTTTGTTAAAACGCAGCTTGTTACTTTCATCTAAGTCTAGATAGTCAATGTTAAATTAATATTACAACTTATGAGATTTGTCAATATATACCTCAAGATAATGCGGTTTATATTTAAACAATTAATTCAAAATAGAGTTTACACAAAGTATTGCCATATTATTGAATAAAATTAATATAAGCTTTCAGTAAAATAATCTATTGCTTAAAATGATTTTTTATTTCTGTTGAGAAATAAACAGCAGGAGAAATCATTTTGTATAAGTATTTGGGACTATACTGTTTTTAGTGTAAGCATCTAAATATTACATTGAACATCATGTGTTATAGATATCAGCAAGTAACAACTTCAACTAGAGAGTATACGTGAGTGATCTATTAAAAGCAAAGCCAATTACCCTGAGCGCTCGTTATTTAAGCTAAACAATCCTATTTGATTGCAAAATTAAGATCAATAACAGGTGCTGGCGCGAGAGGAGACCGCCCAACTGAGGGGGCAACAGCGGATTTAGGCGATGTTATTGATTTACTGTTATGCTTGCGGCAATACATCTATTGTACGCTTTGTGATCTGTGGTCGGGAATGTTGTAAATTCGCTGAAAGATACAGCGAAACAGCAGAATAGGGCTATATTTTTAAATAGGCTGTGATTAAACTACTGGGCAGTTTGAGGTAGTACATGCATATTTTAAAAAATTGGTTCAATGATTTTAAATTTCCTATATCGCTAGATTATTTATCTAAAGCTTTGATTATTTTTATGGTATTGGTGATTGTTGTGACATCTATTGCGCGCTTACGTGCGCCAATTAGTCTGAAAAAATATAATAATGTTGTGATGTTGTCTCAGCAAAAAACACAGCCTTATAGTCAATATTATGCACAACAGTTGCTGCCGCAACAGATTAATCACGTCATGTATTTTAAATTGATGTGGATTCATCAAAAAGAACGCGCACAGATTCAACACTATGCAGCAGTCGATGCCAAAGATAATTGGTAATAATCACATCATCATCGCTCCGTTTAGTTAGCCTAGTCTTTGCTGTCTTTGCTGTCTTTGCTGTCGAGTGCGAAACGGCTTGTGGCAAGATTATCTTCTAGGCTTTGTTGTAATGCGGCGAGGTCTAAGCTTTCTGCAACGACCACGAGTGTTAATTGATCTGGATGTAAATGGCGCTGCACGGCTTGATGAATTTGTTTGGCGGTTAATGAACTGAGTTGTTGTTGGTAATCTTTTAAATAGGTATTGGGTAAATCATAAAAAGCCATTGCGGCAATTTGTGCATTAATGCGTTCATTACTACTAAAGCTCATTGGAAAGGCACGTAGCATCCCCGCTTTTACATCATCTAGAGCCGTTTGATCAATCGGTTGTTCAACAAAATCGATCAATGCACGATGACTGAGAGTCAGACTAAAGATTAAATCATCCAAAGCTGTGGAATAACTGATTTGAAAAACCCCTCGCGCTTGTAATGCAGATAGCTGACTATAAATTCCGTAAGTTAGACCATGCTTCACGCGTAGTTCACGCATCAAAATAGAGTTGAGTCCTTTACCGCCTAAAATTTGGTTAGCAACCTCTAGTGCAACACGGTCTGGATCTGCATAATCAACGGCAAGATGCCCCATCATCACATAAGCTTGTTGACCACTGGCTGGAATATATTGCACATTAAAATGCTGTGGAGCATTTGCTGCGGCTAGGCTGGGGGCTTTTTGTCCTGTAGCTAAACTATTACTGATTTTATTGGCGATGTCGCTAGCTTGTTGGGTGCTTAAATGACCCGTTAAGGCAATGCTCATATTTTGCTTGACCAGGAGCTGTTGGCGAAACTGTTGTAAATGCTCACGTGTTATTTTGGTTAAACTGAGGTTGGTGCCTGCAGAAGGATAGGCGTAAGGATGTTCTTGGTAGACACTGCGATAAAATTGAAAGCTGCGTAGACTTATTGGATTTTCTTGTACTTGTTTTTGTCCTACACGGCTACTACTGAGCATCATACTGAGGTCTGAACGTTTAAATGTTGCATGGTTCAAAATATGCAGCATGAGATCAATGGCGGGCTGTAAATGTTGGGGATCAGATAAGCTGCGTAAGCGAATAACAAACATATCCCGATAAGAACTAACACTGAAACTTGCTCCTAAGCTTTCAAAACGATTGGCAACTTCTGCAGCAGAATACTGATCTGTCCCTTCAGTCATAAGGCGTGCAGCTAAGCTGGAAAGCCCATACAAACCTTTGCCGATGTATTCATCTTGTGCAGAACCCGCATTAAAGGTAAGTTGTATATCCACAATAGGTAAGGCTTGCGTGGCAACAAATAGACTCCGGACATGTGCCGTATTTTCCAACTCTTGTACAAAAGGTGTCTGATAAAGTGCGGTCGTTTTAACGCCTTGTAGGCTTTTGAGTTGTGCGAGTGATTTTAAACGACTGCTTGTAATCTCATCTTGGTTGGGGGGTGTTATTGCATCGTCGTTGTTATGTTGTTCTGCATCATGTATTTCATTGCTGGCATCGACATCGAGTTCTAAATGTTTTGCAACTTCTACCGTATCTGTTGCTTCTTCTGTGACGGTCGGGCTTGCAACATGTTCAGCTTGCGGGCTTTGTGCGTGGCAATGCCATGTCAGTATGCTAAGCAGCAGTACGGCACTGCTTTGTCGGAGCATTTTGTGGAATGACGAGAATGCGTGGACAGGTGTGGTTGCTTGCATTTATCGGTCCGCTGCTTGTGGAATGATATAAAGAGTGCTGAGATTGTCACGTACCAAATATAAATTGGCAACACGCTTAATTTCTTGTGCGGTGACTTGATCATAATGTTGACTGAGTTCATCAATTAAACGATAGCTCAGCCCATTAACCTCAAGTTGCCCTAACATTCGTGCTTGCTCGGCGATATCATCTTGGCTATAAATCAAATTGGCAACAAAATTGGTTTTAATACGTTGTAATTCATGGGCTTCAATCAGCTCATTTTGTAGAACTTTAATTTGTTGTTCAATAGCTTGCTGTGCTTGTTCGAGCTTAACATTTGCTGCGGGTACTGCCGTAATCATAAAAACGCTGTCGCCGCGGTTATAGGGTTGATAATCGACATGTACTGCACTTAAAACTTTTTGCTGCCGGATCAAACGGGCTTGTAAACGGGCCGAGAGATCTTTGCCCAAAATAGATTGAATAATATTCAAGGCATAGGCATCACTGGGATTCTTACTGGTTGCCAAGGAGCGTACATTCCAAGCCATATACAGGTTTGGCACTTGGGTTGAAAGCTGTAGCTCCATATGCCGATAACCCACTCGATCAAACTCTAAAACATCATTACGTTCTGGCAAAGTCTGTTTCGGAATGGCTGCAAAGTACTTTTTGACTTGTGACAGTGCTTGTTCGGCATTGACATCACCGACGATGATCAGTGTTGCATTATTGGGTGCATACCAAGTTTTGTACCAGTTTTTAAGATCATTGAGTTGTAAGTTATTGAGGCTTTTCATATAGCCAATAACAGGTTGGCGATAATGACTGGTTGGATAGGTAATCCATTTAAAACGTTCAAATGCGAGATTGCGTAGATTATCTTCAGTCCGTTGTCGACGTTCTTCAATAACCACTTTGAGTTCAGTGGCAAAATCTTCCTGACGCAGTACTAAATTTTGCATCCGATCGGCTTCTAGCTCTAGGGCGAGTGGAAAGTATTGTTTGGGATAGAGCTGGTAGTATTGTGTGTAATTACTACTGGTTGCTGCATTAATTTTTCCACCAAAGCGTTGACTCAGTAAGGTAAATTCATTGTCTGGTACTTTTTGAGTGCCTTTGAACATCATGTGTTCTAGTGCATGTGAGACGCCCAAATGATTGCCTGATTCATCAGCACTGCCCACAGCATACCAAATTTGGGTCATCACGATGGGGGCGCGTTGATCTTCGCGGATGATTACTTTTAAACCATTACTTAAGGTTGTTTCAAAGGTAGAACGGGTAAGATGGGTCGCATTGGGCATAGACCAAAGCAAGGTGCTACTAGAGAGCAGCATGGCTAGCAGTCCAATGCTGTTTAGGCGAGGCAAACCATAACGATGAAAAAAATGCTGTTGACTCAAAGACGCCCTACAATGTAACAAAAAACCAAGATAGAAATTAAAATATAGATAAAAATCAGCTGTGACAATGCAATCCATGTAATGTTTTTTTCAATATCAATCACATGGCGTTTAAAAAAAACGGCAGATGGTGCAATCTTGGGCTGTGTGGGGGGCTAGAGGTAAAATTACTGGAAAATATGCTAGAATCGGGCTTTTAACGCTATGCTTTTCAAGGAATCGGCATGCAACAGCAGCAAAATAAATTTTTGATCGATGCGGACATCGGTGATGATGATGTCACTTTACCAAGTTTAGCCGCCGTTGATGCGCCTGTCGTCGAAAAACAACAACAACCTAGCTCTAACGCTACAGCAATCACGCCAACAGAGAATGAGATCATCTCATCAGCTGCTGAAACGACAGAGGAGCCAGCGCGTACTGGCTTCTTTAGTCGCATGAAGCAAGGTCTAAGTAAAACGCGCCGTAATTTAGCGGATGGTATGGTAAATATCCTCATTGGTGGCAAAGAAATTGATGATGAGTTACTGGAAGAGGTTGAAGAGCAATTATTGATTGCTGATATTGGCGTGGATGCTACCAAGACCATTATTCAAAATTTGACAGAGCGCACTGCACGTGGTGATTTGATTTATTCACATTCATTGTATAAAGCGTTGCAACAAGAACTCGTCGATTTGTTGGCACCTCGTGTTAAACCTTTACATATCGATCACAATAAAGCACCGTTTGTGATTTTGGTGGTGGGGGTTAATGGTGTTGGTAAGACCACAACCATTGGTAAATTGGCAAAACGCTTACAACTTGAAGGTAAAAAAGTGATGTTGGCCGCAGGCGATACCTTCCGTGCTGCAGCAACAGAGCAGCTGGAAATCTGGGGGGAGCGAAATAACATTGCCGTAGTGGCCCAAGGGCATGGTGCTGACAGTGCCTCTGTCATTTTTGATGCTTTTGAAAGTGCACGCGCCAAAGGCGTCGATGTTCTTATTGCCGACACTGCAGGCCGTTTACACAATAAAAGCAATCTGATGGAAGAGCTGAAAAAAGTTAAACGGGTAATGCAGAAGATTGATGCCACAGCACCGCATGAAATCATGTTAGTGGTAGATGCCGGCACAGGACAAAATGCAATTAATCAAGTGGAACTATTTGATGAAGCCATTGGTCTAACGGGTTTAACCATTACCAAATTGGATGGTACCGCCAAAGGTGGGGTGTTGTTTAATATTGCCAGTCGCAGTCATGTGCCAATCCGTTTTATTGGCGTGGGTGAACAAATTGATGATTTACGCCCATTCTCAGCGAAGTCTTTTGTTGCAGCATTATTTGAAACAGAAAAATAAGGCTTGCTAAGAAATTACAGTATTTTTCATATATTTATAATTTGAAAAATACAGCGTGACGAGCTGCGAAGTCGAGTCATCGAGGTAATTAATCAATCAACCCATACCAGATGAAGCCAGTCCCAAAGACTGGCTTTTTATATGTTTTTGTTTGATCTGCTTTTGCAGAATATAAGTTGAAAAATATAGTTTAACAACGGCGCGGTCACCGTTGTTATCATGTAGAATGATTCTCATTTGTTGCGGTTATTTTGTATTGTATCAAGCATAAAGCCATACTCATCATGGCCTGGGGAGCTTGTTGCCGACTGTTCCAAAATTAATACGCAATGTACTGGTAACGCGCATAGACTATGCTTTTATGCCATCTATAATGAACCCCATAAAGTAAAAACCAAATACGGAGTCTCAAAATGTCATTTTTGGATCAATTGCAAAAACGTCGCACTATTTATAATATCGGTCGTCAAGTCAGTTTTGCTGATGCTGAGCTTGAAAGCTTAATCAAAAATGCTGTACGTCAAAGCCCATCTGCTTTTAACTCGCAGTCATCACGTGTGGTTATTTTGTTTAATCAATCACATGAAAAGTTCTGGACTTTGGTACTTGAAGCGCTACAAAAATTAGTTCCTGCAGATGCATTTGCTGCGACTCAGCAACGGATCCAAGGTTTTATTGATGGCTATGGTACGGTTTTGTTTTATGAAGACCAAGATGTAGTCAAACAGCTCCAACAAAATTTTGCACAATATGCAGAGAACTTTCCTGTATGGTCTGAACATTCTACTGCTATTGCTCAATTTGCAGTCTGGTTAGCACTAGAAGATCAAGGACTTGGTGCATCATTACAGCATTATAATCCAATTGTAGATGAAGCAGCGGCTGAAGCTTTTGGTATTCCAGCACAATGGAAACTTCGCGCGCAATTGGTATTTGGTTCAGTTGAAGCACCTGCTGCAGAAAAAACATATATTGATGATGCTGTGCGTTTCAAAACTTTTAATTGAGTAATTACGCTGTAAGCAATGCAGTTGCAATAACAGGGTGATTCTTGCTTTGCTTCTATTCGACTGCATCCACAAACTATATATACATAAAAGAATGATATACATAAAAGAATGCCTAGGCGTTCTTTTTTTATTGCTTTACTTGAATAATGGCGCAGCAGCTTGATTTTATGCTGTAGGGTGTATGCAAATATCCTGTGAATGATGCTATGGGGTTGTCATAAAACTGTCATCGCAACGTAGCATAGTGCATTAAATTTTAATATTTATGCAAAGAGATGATCAGATGACATTCAATAAGTTAATTGCGCTAAGTGTGGGGATGACCTTAAGCAATGTATTATGGGCTGCCGTGACCATTAGTACACCTGAAGAAATTGTATTATTGGCTGTAAATGATCAAGAAGTCCGTGGTGGTTTACTACGAACAGAAAAAAATGATTTTAAAATTGATGCAGGTCAACAGAGTATCAGTGTGCGTTATCAGGAGTTCTTTCAGCATTTAGATGGTGAACATGATATTTTGAAGTCGGGGGTGGTGACAATTCATACACCTGCCTTACAAGATGGTCAGCAATATAAATTGGCTTTGGTTGATGCGCCGCAGAGTTTCGAGCAAGCACAGCGTTATGCTGAGCAACCGACCATTGCACTTTATGATAGCAATAACCGCTTAGTGGTACAGCAAACGGGTGCCAATAATGAAACTAAACCTTGGTTAAGCAGTGGTTTATTCGGCAAGGTTATGGACTTAACGGGTAAAAATAAAAACAATAGTGCTCAGCAACCTCCGGCAGTTTATGCGACCAGCACAACGCAAGCACAAACAACCTCAATGCAGCCAAGTGCTACGGTAGATCCTGCGCCAACAGCGAATATAGTCATCACGGATAAAACCGGTCATGTCACAGCAGATCAACGTTTGATCCAGATCTGGCAAGGTGCCACAAAGCAAGAGCGTCAGCGTTTTATGAGTTGGTTAGCAGAACAATAACATAAGCATGCGCGCTTAAATACAACAAAACCCCAAAACAATTCAGTTTGGGGTTTTTTAGATTTGGTCTTTTGACAGAGCTCGAGATCACAAGATGGAGATGGCGTGTTAGGGGCTGTTTTGAGAGCTTGATTATGAATGTGTTGCTAAGGCAATATAGCGGTACTGTGACTGCCATGGTTGCGCTTGTTCAAGTTGTGCAGCGAGTTGTAAGAGTCGGTCTTCACGACCAAATGGCGCAATGAATTGAGAGCCGATGGGGAGCTGATCACTATTCCAATACAATGGTACCGACATCGCTGGCAAACCTGTAATATTGGCGAGTTGGGTAAAAGGAACCCATTCTAAGTTATTGCGAATTAAGTGTTCTACAACTTTGCCTTGTGCTAAATGATGGGCTTGATATGTTTTCATCATGCCTTTGATCAATAGCTTTTGCCAGCTACTGGTTTTGACCTGACCATTACGAGGTGCTACGGATGCAGTTGCTGGGCTGAGCAATAGGTCATAATTTTGGAAGAATTGATTCATATAAAAACTATAATCCCCCCAACGATTAAGCGTATCGATATAGTCAATGGCTTTGGCTTGTTTGGCAAAAGCAGCAATTGCCAGACTATCAAACTCAAAATCATCATCAACAAGATGAAATTTTTGTTTGAGTTCTCGGATCTGATAAGCGAATTGGTTAAACCATATGCTGACGAAATCTTTTGCCATCGCCATTCCATCAATCGCCGGTTGATCCTCTATGACATTGTGACCAAGTGATTGCAATAGTTTGACTGTTTTTTGCAATGCTTTGTGCGCGTCTGGACTGACTTTGGTTCCAATCGGTGAATGAAATTGTACGGCAATTTTTAAGGCATGTGGGGTCTGCTGTAAACACTGCAAATAAGATTGGCTTGGTGCTTGTATCTGAAATGGTGCATTAAGATCAGCACCTTGGCTACAATCGAGCAAAGCTGCGCTATCACGTACCGTTTTGGTTAAAACGTGATGCATTGCTGCGCCGTGCATTGCTTCACCGTGCTCAGGCCCCCAAGGCGTACGCCCGCGACTGGGTTTTAAGCCAAATAGCCCACAATAAGATGCAGGAATACGAATAGAACCACCTCCATCGCTGGCACCTGCTGCGGGGACAATACCGCCAGCCACAGCAGCAGCTGAACCACCAGAAGAGCCGCCACTGTTAAATTGTAAGCTCCACGGATTATGGCACGCGCCCCAAAGTTCGGGTTCTGTGATTCCTTTAATACCGAGTTCAGGACTATTGGTCATTGCAAAACTAATCAGACCGGCATCTTCCCAACGTTGGACGATATTGGCATGTTGTTGGGCAACTTGCATTTTACGATGCACGCCTTTGCAGCCATAACTGCTGGCTACGCCACGATAATCTTGTTGTAGGTCTTTCAGTAAAAAAGGAACGCCAGCAAAAGGTCCGGTCAACTGTTGCCTAGCACGTTGCCGCGCTAAATCTAACATGGGAATGACAACTGCATTGAGTTTGGGATTCACCTGTTGATAGCGCGCAATAGCGACTTCGAGTAATTCGGGCGCTGTGATTTGTTTTTGTTGTATCAGTTGCGCCAAGCCCATGGCGTCATATTGTAAGTATTCATTGATTTTCATAATATTCCTTAAAGTCTCGCAAGCACTATAAAAGTGTGTAGTGGTCCAATGAGTGCATTGCTTGCTGAGAATACTTGAGCACGCAATGCCTTGCTGGGTAGTGTTTCTATCTTATTGTGTCTTATCGAAAAAATTAAGATCATTTGCGCTCAGAATGTCGCGAATTTTGCGATGTAAACTTATTGACTAATTTTATTGATTAAGTCTATTGATTTTGGCTGTGCTCCTGCATTTGATGTAAAGGCATGCAGTGCAAAGACCTAGAAAAATAACCGCATAGCCATCAAACAGGTCGCTTATCAGTTGTACTTCATGCAATGAAGCATTCTGGTCCAGCGATTGGTCTGTGATGATGTGGGACGCAGCATTATCGAATTTTCAAGATCAGTCTAACTGAGATAACAAATCTTTTAATATCTTATAACGGTTTTTTAGAATAACGAGTTCTTGAAATAGTGTAAATAGCAATCAAACGCATGTAGAAATGATTATCATTTGTATTAATTGTTAAATCTTTTTGTTATTATTTTTTTGCTTTGATTAAATGTTAATAATCAAGTGCATTGATTCGTTTTATTTAAAAATATGTGTTTGAAAAGACTAGGCTTCAACATGTATTTCCTTTCTTTATTTTGTATCTTCTTTAGAACCAATACTCATGAAAATTCATCAGTTGTTGCTTATTGTGAGCAAAAAACCGGCTATTTTTAGCATGGTTTTTGTTATTCATTGTGCCTATGCCGAAAGTGTGGACACGCATCCTGCGTCTTTAGGTACAGCAAACTCACCTGAAAATGTGGTGAACTTAGAGACAATCTCCTTAAAAGCTGAGCAAAGTAAAAATGCTCTTAAATATGCAGCCAATCAAAGCCGTGATTACTTGGATCAAACGAAAATAGATCGTCTCAACCTCAGTAATCCGGCAGATTTAATCACTGCTGTAAATGGGGTATATACCGGTGACAGTCGTAATAGTGGTGCAATCGATCCAAATATTCGCGGTATTCAGGGGCAGGGACGTGTACCTGTTTTTATTGATGGTAGTACACAATCTCTGACAGCAAACCGTGCCTTTGGTGGTGTGAGCGAACGCTATTATATTGATCCAAATCTAATAAGTGAGCTTTGGGTTGACAAAGGTATTGCCAATCGTAAAGGCGTGAATAGCTCGGTAGGTGGAAGCATCAGCATTAAAACTTTGCAGGCAGAAGATATTATCTCTGAAGGGCAAGAATATGGTTTTATGCTAAAGACTAAACTCGCCAACAATAGCACAAAAGAACGTTTTCCAGATTATTACTTTGGTTCATATTGGGGAGATCATCCTTCTTATAATCCAGACAAACCACAAGAAAAATACTTTCCCTTTGATGATACCAGTATGCGTTTACAGGCTAAAGATGGGGATTCCTCTATACTCTCCAATTTTGGGCAGGACTGCCAATTTACTGTCGCATCTGCATTTAAAAAGAATGCGTTGGCTGGGGTGATTGCTTATTCATATTCACAGCGCGGTAATTATTTCTCAGGCAAACATAATCGCTCCTTTTATGAAAATATCGATAAAAGCGAAGATACCATCTATGATTTGACCAAGATTTATGAACCAGGGCAAGAGGTTGCCAATACCTTTAATCAAAGTAAGTCTTTATTGGCAAAACTCAGTTATACCCCCAGTGATGAACATAAATTGGAAGTCGGTTATCGCTCGACGGATATTCGGCATGGTGAAATTATGCCCTATCGTTTGGTGGCACATGATCATTTAAAAGCTGGTTTTCAAGAATTCTGGCCCGCCAGTCATATCGATACTCAAAATTATTATCTAAGTTATGACTACACTCCAGCCGATAATCAATGGATTAACTTAAATACTTTGCTTTGGCATAACCGAGCCGATACCGCCATGCACAATAAGAGTAATACCTTATACCAGTTTGATTATCAGGGCTGTGTGCGTAATGGTCGAAATCCTAGTCGTGATCATGTGGCTTGTTATTTATGGGACGACGCTCTAACTGAATATAAATTAAATAGCTCGGGTTTAAACCTAAGCAATTCTATGCAGCTTATGCCGTGGCTGAATTTTGATATAAATTATTTTTTAAGCTTTCATCAACGTGATTCTGAGGATCAAGAAGCTCGTAGCAGTAATATTAGCTATAACAATGTTAAGCAGTTACAGCATGACTTTGCTTTTAATTTTAACCTCATGCCCACTGATCGTTGGTCGATTGATGTTGGTTTTAAGAAAAGTATGGCGACAGCAGAAAATCCATCGCGTAGTAATAAAGATGCGAAAGTAATGAAAAACTCCGCTATTAGTTATAGCTTAGAACGTCATTTCACCCAAGCGGATTTAGAGCAATTACAGCGTGGTGAAGATATTGCGGGTGCTGTAAGTGCCAGTGCTTTTTATAACTACTATATTCGACCTTATGGTGATTGGGATGATCTAAAACTTGCTGATGGCAGCTTCGATCTGGATGAATTGATTTATGCGCGTGGTTCAACCACGCTCAGAGATACTGTGTACTGGCGACCAGATGATAAAGGTGATTATCATATCGAGGATAATCCAATATTCAATGGTGAAGTTACACAGCGCTATAAAGATCAAAATATCCAAGTAGGCAGTAATTTTATTGTGGGTTCTCTATATGAAGTCGAGCGTATGGCGTATGAAACCAAGCAGAAATTAAATAGCAAATGGAACCCAGTTTTGGCAACGCGTTTTAAATTAAATGATCAGCACAGTGTGTATGCTAAGTGGGCGAAAGAAGAGCGTTTGCCTTCGATCTTTGAGTTTTATCCGCAATTTGGTAGCTTAGAATATATTGGTTTTAACTTACGCTCCGAAAAGGCAACCAATTTTGAATTGGGCTATGTCTCTAACTTTGATCAATATTTTAAAGATGCCGAGAGTAATTTTAAACTGGCGTACTTTACCAATACCACCGATGACGTCATTGATAATGATCGCCGTTATTTACGTAATGTTGGGCGTTTGAAAACCAAAGGTCTAGAACTACAGTTTGATTATGACAATGGGCGTTTCTTTACTGAACTGAACCATGCATATTTACACCAGCAAGATTTTTGTCAATATGGTGTCGATGCGGATAAATATGTGAGTGGTGGCGATGAGATAATGCAAAATATCGCTTATTATTATGAGCTAGATCAAAACTATCAGTTCCAAGGTATTGGCTTTAGAGGGGAGCGGCATACCAACTTGTGCTATCGCGGCGGGAAAGCTTCCAGCTATCAAGCGACCATGGTTGTTCCAAAACACTCCTTCAATGCAACTGTGGGGATGCGTGCCCTTGATAATCGTTTAGAAATGGGGGCTAAAGCGCGCTGGTATAGTAAATATGATGGTTTCTATCAAGATAACTTGAAGCAAAGTGATAAACAAGAAACCTTATCTAATGCACCTATTGGTTGGGGCAGTACCTGGTTAATTGATTTCTTTGCACAATATCGATTTAACGACAATATGCAAGTCAATGCCTTGGTGACGAATTTAAGTAATCAATATTATATTGATCCTTTGTCGCGCTCAAATATGCCATCACCCGGGCGGACTTTTTCATTGGGGTTAAAAGCTAATTTCTAAATGGGCATTTAAAAAGCGCCTAAACCATTATGCGGTTTAGGCGCTTTATTGAGACTGAATTGATATCGTCTGATTGATATAGCGTGCTGCAATAAAACGAGCTAGAGCTGATTTTAATATTTAGCTTGTAGACTCAATAAGAAATTGCGTGGTGCGCCATAGCGAGTCGAGTATAAATCGGTAATGCCTGAATAGTATTGCTTATCAAAGACATTATTGATGTTAAGTTGCAGCTGCCATTGCTTATTGATCTGATAGCGCGCAAAGACATCGGCGATGGCATAATCGGATTGTTTTAGATTGATACTCACTGTATTTGAGTTTTGATCATAAATATATTGTTTACGATCTTGTTTAGAGAGATAGATTGCATTGGCACCAAGCGTAATGCGTTGTAACCAGTCATTCCCCCATAATTGTAAGGCATTACTCCATTTTAAATTATGTTTTGGTAAATAGCCAAAGTCGACCGATGCTGGGTTTTGGAGCTCTTTATAACGGATGCGATTGTCATTATAGGTATAGCCTATGGAACTTTGCCAATGTGGGCTAAATTGTCCTGAAAGTTCTAATTCAATACCGCGCTTATCCTCTTCATAGGTATTGGTACTCCAGCAGCAACCCGTTAAGGGATTGGGAATGGAAATACCGTCCCAAATAAACTCGGCGACATTTTTATATTTGGATTGAAATAGTGCAATTGAGCCTGAAAGTTGCTGTGATGGGCTGAGGTATTTCATACCGATTTCTTGTGTATAGCCGCGTTGAGGCTCTAGTTTACTTAAGTCTTGGGTATTTAAACTTTGTTGAAAAGCAAAATTATCGCTATGTGAGGCATAGATACTCCATTGCGGATTGAGATCATAGCGTAGCCCATAATAGGGAATATAAAATTTATCATCATTGCTGCTTTGCCCATCGGCATTTGTATAATGAGATTCTACCCAACGTGGACCTGTGAGAAAATGTAGATTATTGAGCAATTGCAGATCAAGTTTTAAATAAGCTTCATTCTCTTTATTGCGCGTATTTTGTTGATCTACTTGGCTATAATCTACTGCAGGAATGTTTAAACTCGCAAAGTCTATGTCAGTCAAAGCATCATAGGCAAGGGAAAATCCTTCACCATAATAATGTTTTTCATGCCGTTTAGTATCTGAATGTTGTATAGAAAATTCAATCCCGTGTTGCCGTTGTAATGCATCTACTTTACCGAGAATGACAGCATTATAGACGCTTTTCTCATCTTTAATACGTTCATCATTCGGTGTGATATAAAGACTATTATGACCTGCTGGGTTGATATTATATGTAGAAATACTCGGTGATAAACTATTGGTCTGACCATGGCTTTTATTTGCACTGAAACGTAGCGACCAATTATTATTGAGGTTATGCTCTATGGCGGCATCTACATTATAAATGCTGAGTTGATCTTGTACACCAGAAGTAATATTGCTAAAAGCATAGGGTAGATTGAGGTCTTCACCTGTAGCACCCCGTGGAATAGCACC
This sequence comes from Acinetobacter larvae, assembly GCF_001704115.1. Lineage (NCBI taxonomy): Bacteria > Pseudomonadati > Pseudomonadota > Gammaproteobacteria > Moraxellales > Moraxellaceae > Acinetobacter > Acinetobacter larvae. The sequence continues at coordinate 2,181,045 of NZ_CP016895.1, read as the reverse complement.
ACGCCATTTAGGACCATTATTTTCGGCATAGTTTCCACCAAAACTGATAGTGGTCGCTGGTGTGACATCATATTCAAAGTGTAAGTCGGCAATATTTTTGCTGCTTTGTTCACCACGCCAAAACTCTTTTTTATCTACATGGGTGGCAATCAGCCGTGCTCTTAAAGCACCGTCTAATGCTAAAGGTCCTGTGATATCAATCGATTGTCGATAATGATCCCAGCTACCCGCAGCTAAATCAATTTGTGTCTGTAGATGATCTAAGGGTTTTTTACGAACCAGATTGATACTACCGCCTGGTGATGCAGCAGAGCCAATGGCAGAACCACCCAAAAAGGCGTCGGAACCGCGTAGGACTTCAACATGGTCATAAAGTGAAAAATCATTAGCAATCAGATAACTGTATTGTGCTGCAACGCCATCAACAGAAATGTTTTGAATTTTATCACCTCGACTATGGTAGTTATCAATCCCACCAGCACCTTGTTGGGTGATGATGCCCGTGGCAAACTTCAGTGAATCACTGAGCGTTGTTGCTTTTTGGTCTTCTATTTGTTGAGCACCAATAACACTCACGCTTTGTAAGATTTTTTGTGTAGAAACAGGCGCTTTACCTGCAATACTAATATTTCCTCGGGTATAGCTTTTATTACCTTCAGTTGCGGTTAAATCACGGCTACCATTGCCACCGCTGCTACTGCTTAGATTGTTTGATGCAATACCCGTTATAGGGCTATATACTGCGGTATTGCTACCTTCTACATTGACGGCACCCAATAATAGTGTTCCATCTGTCGATTTAGCGCGAATGACTGCGGTATTGCCGTCAAAGTTGACCTCTAAATCATGTCCAGCCAGAAGCTGTTGTAAGGCATCGATTACACTATATTGACCTGTTAAAGCTGATGTTTTCTGTTGTTCAACTAAGGCTGTGGCAACAATAATCTGAGTATGGGTTTGTTGCGAGAGCTGCTTGAGAGCTTGACTTAGCGGACCCGCTGCAATATTGAGTTTAAATTGCGTGCTTGCAGATGTTGCGGTATTTGCTGGCTGCTGTGGGTTACTCCAAGCGAGACTACTGCTGAAGCTCAATAAAATTGCGAGTGCTAAGCTTGATTTGGCATAAAAAGCTACAGGCTTGTGATGCGACCTTAAGGTTGACGCTGAGGTATTAGGGATAGTGCTCATAAATAACCTGCGAAAAGAGAGGGTTTATTAACTTTCAAACGATTAGCAACGATGAACACCGCAATATTTTATTTGGCTTATTGTTTTATAAGGTTTTGAATTTTAAGTACATTAAGTAAAGTGCTTATAGTATATATTGTGCAAACTTTATTTTAATTTTAGATATATCTTGGGGCAGATGATTATTTTAAATCTGTAGAATAGCTATGGTTGTATATATTCTTCTATGTCGCACATGGGCATCCACGCATTGACGAATCATGCCGATGGCGATGAAGGTGCTTAATAGAAGACAATGAATGGTCCGAGTTTTTTTTGTCGAATCGGTAATGCTTGCTCAAGATTGTCCAGCCATTGATCAAGTTCTGCAATATGTACCGTAGTATTGATTTTGCTATTTTGCAGTTGAGGATCCAATAACAATACCCATTTACGTGTGTCATATTGACTAAGTTGATGTAGCACATCGTAGACAGTGCTTTGGCTAAAGTATAATTTTCCTTGCGTCCACGAGATGTCCTGCTGCGCATCAATGTGCTGAATATAATTTTGTGTAGAACCATTGCGATGTACCAGCTGCTGATTGGCATATAGCACGTGCTGTTGCTGACCATGATTGATTTTAACCTGACCTGCAACCACGGTAATTTTAGTTTCAAAGTCATTTTTTTTGATGGAAAAGCGGGCAGTAGCAGGATGAACGACCAAGTTATCGGCATAGATCATAAACGGCGAAATGGCTTGACTTGCCATTTTAAACAGTGCCTCACCATGATGTAATACCAGTTGATGTTGAGGGGGTTGGGGCAGAGAGAGTATGCTATTGGTATTGAGCGTAACCTGATTGTTGGCATCTAAATCAAATACGGTCATTTCACCAAAATCAGTGCGAAATTGCGGTGCTGCTGTAAGCTGTAAATAGGCAAATAATACAATAGCAATCGCCAGTAATACCGCAGCCACATAACGATAAGCTGAATAACAGAAAAAATAAACCAAGGGCTGCATATGCTGCACATACATAGGGTGGTGGCTATCTAAAAGCGATGACTGATAGTCAAGGTATTGATATTGTTGTAGTACATCACTTTGACCTAAGCTTAACCAGATTTGCCGCGCTTGTTGAAAAGCCTGTTCATGTGTGCTGGATTGCCGTCGCCAACGTTGACAGAGATTACGTTGCATCTGATCGGCTTCGCCTGAAGTGAGCATAACCAACCAGTGCAACGCCTCCTCAGCCAATTGTTCCTTTTGCTGATCGGAGAAGGGTACTGTTGTTTCACGCATGTCGGAGGCGTCAGTCGTTGCTTTATTGGTATCCATAGGTTTATCGCATTACACGAGAGTTGGCCTTTATAATGGCATGATAACGGGAGGTATAATACATCGTCTATAGTCTGCGTTTTGAGCAGATTAAAGCGCTTGGATCATATAATATACCGTGCATAATCAATGAAATGAAGATTTTTAGTCACGATGTCTAGTAGAGCACAATGAGCATCGCTAGATAAAGACGCTATTCGGATTGTAATTGACTACGGCAATGCAACAAGGCTTTGACGATATATTTTTCGACTAAGCTCTGCGAAATATTCATTCTTGCCGCAATTTCAGCATGAGTCAGCCCTTCCATACGACTAAGATACAGAATTTCTTTACATTTATCGGGTAGGGCAGATAAAGCATGATCAATCGCTTTGATTTGGTCTTTAATGATGACCTGATGCTCTGGCTCTGAATCTACCATATGATTTTCAAATAAATCATAACTGCCATGCAGTAATTGCTGACGCCGAGCTTCAGTACGAACATGATCGATCGAACTATTGATGGCAATTCTAAGTAAATAATGCCGTGCATCATCGTAGCTTGGAAAAGTCTCAGCTAAATTTTGAACCTTAAAATAAATATCTTGAGTCAAGTCTTGGGCTACTGCCTGAGAGCCTGTTCGACTGACAATGACTTTTTGCAAAGTACTTTGTAAGTCAAGAAACACCTCTAGTAAGCCGACGGGCTGTTTGGTCTGTGCATTCATGGTATTTAATCAAATTTACTTCATGTAAGCGTATGTTAAGAAAAGTTAACAAACTTAAAAAAGAAGATTTTCTTCATAGCTAAACAAAAAAACAGATATGTTCATGCAATACGCAGATTATTTGTGCTGTGACATGGTTTGTTTTTATACAATGAGACCTAGACAAAGAACGCTATTGGTTTGCATTAGGCACTGTTGCTATGTGTGTTGAGACGACATCCGTGAGCTATGGATGTTGCTGTTTATCTGCTGTTTATCAAAGTTATCCAACTATTTTCATTGAGCGTAATTGCGGAAAAATGTGCTCTGAATCGTTTCAGGGGTATTGACATCTTGTGATGCCATATTGGTTGCAACCCCTTGGTGGATATATTTATGACGCGCTCACGTGCAAGCTCCAATGCAAAGAAATTTACAATCAGTCGACAACTTTTTGGCAGGCTATTTGAGCTGGTCAAGCCTTATTGGATGCGAACAGGTGCATTCAAGTCTTGGTTACAACTGGCATTATTAATTGCAATTGTTGTGACACTCAGTCTGCTTGCAGGATGGTTATCTTTTCAAACGGCAACAGTTGCTGATTTACAGTTACAACGTCAGCACAGTTATTGGCGTGAGTTTTGGATTTTAACCGTGGTGACCATCATCTCATGGTGGTTTTCAGAGCAGGTCATCAATCTGCTGAAAAAACGCATTGCTTTGGATTGGCGCAAATGGCTTTCTGAGTATTTGACCCAGATCTACTTAGATAAGCGTCGTTATTATTATATCGAACAAGATAAAGTTATTGATAACCCAGATCAACGTATTCAGCAACAGATTGGACCGTTCTGTGATGTTCTGTTGAGTATACCGCAAATGATTTTAGGTTCAGTTTTGGGGCTGAGTATACAGGTTGGTATTTTAGTCAGTATTTCAGAAGTATTTTTATGGACCAATATGGCATATATCGCCTTGGTATTGCTGAGCACATATTATTTTTCGGTACCTCTTATTCGTAAAAACTGGGAAAAAACGGTTGCTGATGCTGAGTTGCGCAGTGGCTTGGCACATGTACGTGAAAATGCTGAAAACATTGCGTTTTATCAAGGAGAAGGCAAAGCAAGTCAGGGCATTGGGGCGCGTATTCAGCAGGTCTATCAAAAAAACCGAGCTATTTTTGTCTTTAATAGCAAAGTTGCTGGCGCCAATGTTTTTATTTATGCCATTCCGAGTTTGTTATCGGCACTTATTTTAGCGCCATTATTTTTTCAAGGCACAATCTCTTATGGCAGTATCGCGCAAGCCACTATGGCTGCCATGATTATTGAAATGAGCTTTAGAAATTTTTTTGCGTTTATTCCTTTATTGGCAGATGTTGCACCCCAAGCGATTCGCTTGGCAGAAATTCAGGAACAGCAGTCAGCCGATTTGACAGCTGTACAGCAAAATCCTGTAGATACGGTCAGCGCCATAGAGCCAGTGCCGCCGCCATGTGTGCCGACAAAACCCAAACCCATCGCATCGCATCAAGCCATAGCGCAGCAAGCATCCGGCATTGTGTATGATGATGCAACGGACATTGTGATCCAACACTTGTCAATCCAAGTACCGGATAGCGAACAGTACTTGATTGAAAACTTAAATCTGCATTTAGCAGTCTCTCAGCATGTATTGATTGTGGGTGCAACGGGTGTTGGCAAGAGTTCATTGATGCGTGTGATGGCCGGTTTATGGCAACATGGTCAAGGCTATGTGGCTTTGCCACGTGATGACATCATGTTTTTTCCACAACGTCCGTATATGTTTTATGGCAGTTTAGCAGATCAACTGCGCTATCCTCTGACCGAAAGCAAACATGCTACAACGGAACTGAGTGCGATTTTGACGCAAGTGGGTTTAGAGCATCTATTGCAACGCTATGACTGGGACAGTGTACGTGATTGGGGGCGAGAGCTGTCGCTGGGTGAGCAACAGTGTTTGAGTATTGCTCGCTTATTGGTGTATCAACCGCGTTATGCCTTTTTGGATGAAGCCAGTAGTGCTTTAGATTTGCCGCGAGAACAGCAAGTCTATCAAGCTATTCTGGCACAAGGCTGCACCCTGATCAGCATTGCACATCGTGACAGCTTAAAAGCATTTCATCGGGTGCAACTGCATTTAATCGGTGTAGGACAATGGCAGTTGAGCCGCATCGCTGCATCTGCAGAGCCTCTCACTACGCCCACTACGCTTACGCCTTTAACAGCAGCGGCTACTGCTAAGAAAAGAAACATCGATCAAAGCTACATCGAACAAAGACACATCGACCAAAGCTACATCGATACCATGGCGCAACAGCCCATTATGCAACAACCTAAGCAGGTTACACGGACTGCACAGACATTATCGATGGACCCCGCTTGGCAACAACATTCCAGCTTAGCGACGGCGGTTGCACACCGGGATTTAAAATTAGATCGCTTGTTTTTTCAGCGTTTATGGCGTTTGATTCGCCCTTATTGGTGGCGGCGGAAGAGTTATTTTGCTTGGAGCATGTTGGCGGTGATTTTATTTTCATCGGCATTGAGTAGCGCATTATATGGTTATATTTCTTATCTGACCGCCGATCAAACCAATGCTTTGGTTGAAAAAGCCCAAGATCGTTACTGGCAATTGCTGATTTTACTCAGTGTCTTGAGCGTTGCAGTTGGGCTATCCACTGTGTTATTTGGTTATTTGGGTGATTTACTGAAGTTCCGTTGGCAGCAGTGGCTGACGCAATATATGACAGAAAAATATCTCAGTGCCAAGACGTATTATCATATTGTGTTGGATGAAAAAATTGATAATCCAGATCAACGTATTCAAGAGGGGGTGGCGCCATTTTGTGAGAAGATCTGTAGCATGCTGACCAATATTCCATTTTCCTTTATGGGCATTGGGGTACAGGGCGCAATCTTGGTTGCGATCTCCACCCCCTTAAGTTTGGCGGTACTGGTTTTTGCGTTAGTTTATGCAAGTTTCATTGTTTATGCCTATCGACCGACGATTGCCAAAGATTTTTATATGGTCAAAAGTGAAGCCGATCTTAGACGCAGTCTATTACATGTTAAAGACAATGCCGAAAACATTGCTTTTTATCGCGGTGAGCGCAGTGAGCAACGGCATATTTCTCAGCGCTTAAATCTAGCATTGAAAAATACTTGGATATTTCATGTTTATCAGGAAATTGCCCGAGGGCTGGATTACTCCTTACGGCAATGCCTACCGATTATTGCCGTATTGTTTTTGGTGCCACTATATTTTGCTCAACAAATCAGTTTTGGTGCAGTAGCCCAAGGAACTTTGGCCGCAACCATGTTTATGCAGTATTTCGTCACGTTGTCGAATGTGATTCAAGGCTTTAATACCATTGCACCGACTGTGGTACGGCTGTCCGAGATTGATGAAAAGCTCACGGCAATCCAGCAAGATGTAGCGGATAAGCCCAAACTTGATCTATGCCATGGTACTGAGATTGGTTTTGTTGATGCTGATATTTATACCCCAAATGCTGAATTATGTTTGATTCGCCAGCTCAATCTCAGCATTCGAGCGGGTGAGCATTATGTGATCATTGGCAGTACTGGACGCGGTAAAAGCTCTTTATTACGGGTGATGGCTGGTATTTGGCAAACCGGTTATGGGCAGTTAACTTTACCTGCCGCAGATCAGCAGATGTTTATACCACAGCGCCCCTATATGTTTCGCGATAGCTTAAGGGCACAATTGATTTATCCAGCTCAGCACAGCAGTGTAAGTGATGAGCGCTTAATCGCCTTATTACAACAGTTAGATTTAGGTCATTTGCTGGAGCGTTATGCGAGTTTGGCGGCGGTAGATGACTGGGCACAAAAACTGTCTCTGGGTGAGCAACAGCGTATTGGTTTTATTCGCGCCGTGATCAATGCCAAAGCATTTGTTTTTCTTGATGAAGCGACCAGCGCTGTTGATGCTGCAATGGAACAACGTTTATATCAATTACTTTTGGCACAAGGCTTGAGCCTGATTAGCGTTTGCCATAAACCCAGTGTTTATGCTTATCACCACTATTATTTAGAATTATTGGCTGAGGGGCGTTACCGCATCGGAGAGATTGCTGAGCTGGTGACGCGTGCCTAAGTGCGTATGCGCGCCTCACTGCGCATGCAATGTTTCGGTGATGTGCGTAATTTCGGCTTCACTTTTGCTTCATTTAAGCTTTTACTGAAATTGTTTGCTGTATTTGATGCGCTGGCGCGTTTCTTTATCAATAGCGCAACTCTTGAGTAGTTTATATGTCTCAGTCCATCGATGCAGTATCAAATTTTATTTTATTAAAACAACATCATATTGCTGCTCTAGCTTTGGATGTCCAGCTCTATCAACATCGTGAAACCGGGTTGCAGCATTATCATTTTGCAGATGGGGCAGCAGAATACTGCCTCATGATCATGTTAAAAACCCAACCAGATTCCAGTAATGGTGTGGCTCATGTATTGGAACATACGGTGTTAAATGGTTCTAAGAAATATCCCATTCGCAATGTTTTTACAGCCATGGCACAGCGTTCAGTTAACCATTTTATGAATGCTTTTACCGATGCCGATTATACCTGTTATCCCTTTGCCACCAGTAACCCGCAAGATTTTAAAAATTTAGCAGATGTTTATTTAGATGCGGTTTTTGCTGCCAATTTAGATCCGCTAGACTTTCAACAAGAAGGCATTCGTATAGACTTTGAACAACAACAAGCGCAGTTTAAAGGAATAGTCTTTAATGAAATGAAAGGGGCTATGAGTGTGGTGGATCGGGCACTATATAGTGAAGTACAACAGCATATTTTTGCTGGTAGTTGCTATGCCTATAATTCTGGTGGCAACCCTTTAGAGATTGCCACACTGCGTTATCAGCAGTTACAGGATTTTTATCAGCGGTATTATCATCCATCTAATGCGCTGGTATTTAGTGCTGGGGATATTGACCTGACGCTACTGCATCATCAATTACAACAAAAAATAGCCCATCGGCATGCGGTAGCGGCTGCGTTACCGCAGTTTGCTCCGCGGCGCAATGTTCCAATGTATAGACAGGCATCTTTTCCAGCGCAGGATACAACACAAAAAAGCTATATCCAAATGGCATGGTTATTGGCACCCTCTGCCGATTTATTGCTTAATCTGGCGTGGTATGTATTAGCCGAGCTATTGTGTGGACGAGCTGATGCGCCGTTACGACATTATTGCGATCATTTTGCCGCGGGTGCATTGAGCAGTAGCTTGATGGGGCTGGTCGATCAGACCACAGAATCAGTTTTTCACTGTGGCATACAACAGGTCGATGCCAGTGCTGTTTCAGCTTTTGAAGATGGAGTATGGCGTGTATTGCAGGACTTTATGCGCGATCCAATCGATGATCAATTGCTCGACAGTATCATGACTCGACTAGAGTTCGAACAACGCGAGGTACGTTCTGGGCCATATGCGTTGTCATTGTTTTTTAAAGCAGCCCGTTATGCGGCTATAGATGCAGATGTATTTGCAGCACTTGACCTGAGTGCAACATTGGCACAATTGCGGCTTAAAGTACAGGATCATGTTTGGTTAAAATCTTTATTACAACAAGGCTTAATAGATAATCCGCATCGCTTGTGTCTGCTCTATCAGCCTGATCCAGCACAACTCGCTCAACAACAATTGGCTGAACAAGCATTACTTCAGAAGATGACCGCACAGTTGAATACTGTACAACGAAAGCAATTACAACAACAGGCACAGGCTTTGCAGCAGCGCCAGCAGCAACCACAAGATGCCTCAGTTTTACCCAAGCTTGAGATATCAGACCTGAGTTTGCAATCTAAGGAATATCCATGCCAACGCAGTGTAATCCAACTTAAACAGCAAGAAGCCGCCTGTTATGCCTATGCCGCAGGGCGTAATGGCGTGTTTGATTTACAGATTTCATTTGTGCTCTCTGAAGAAATTTATTTGCATCCATTATTTGAGTTTTATCAGGATTTATTTGGACAGTTAGGTGCTGGCGAATCGAGCTATCAGCAGATTGAATTGGCCGTGCAAGCGCAAAGTGCGGGGCTGAGTACCGAGCTACAGTCCTATATTAAGGTCGAAGATCAGCAACAGCAGTGTGCTGTACGCTTAAGTTTTGCCATCAAGGCTTTGGCACAACAACATCAAGCCATTGCATTATTGCAGCAAGTGTTAGAGCAGCAACGCTTTGATGAACCTGAACGTTTGATCCATGTATTGGAACGCAATATCCAGTTTAAGCAAAGCAATATCAACCATTTTGCAGCCACGATTGCGACCAGTAGTGCCTGTCGCCATTTTAATCCTAGTGCAGCATATGACTATAAAAGCAATGCTTTACAAAGCTTACAGCGACAACAACAGTGGCTGAAACAGTTACAACAAGATGAACATGCCGTTGCTTTGCTTATGTCGCAATTACGGCAATTGCATCGCCAAGTTTTGCATTGTCCAAGGCATTTTATTTTGGTTTGTGATGCCGATGTACAGGCTGAATTATTGGCGCAATTAGAACAGCAATGGCAAGGCTATCAATCACTTGCGCTTGTAGAGGGCATAGAACAAACAGTGCCACAGCATAGTATGGCAGCCGAAGAACAGGCATGGCTCATCGATGGGCAGGTGAATTATTGTGTACAAGCTTATCCGGCAGTACCGATAGAACATCCAGATGCCGCAATCTTTATGGTATTGGCGCATTATTTGACAGAAGGTTATTTGTTTAATGCGATTCGTCAACAAGGTGGTGCTTATGATGGGCGAGCACGTTATGTCGAACACAGTGCTGCATTGCATTTGAGTTCTTTTCGCGATCCTCAACTTGAACGGACCTATCAACATTTTCAACAAGCCATTGACAATGTGTGTCATCGCACGGTTGACCACGCCTTACTTGAAGCAGCAATTTTAAAAGCCTCTAGCAGTTTAAATCGACATGGCTTGCCCTTACAGCAAGTGCTGGAGCAGCATGCGGATGATTGGCGTGGACATACACAGCACCACGATCAATTGATCAATCAGCGTATTTTAAAAGTCACCTATGCGGACTTACAGCGGGTATGTCAGCAGTATTTAACCCCCCAATCTGCCAGTCGTGCTGCATTGGCTGGGCAGCAACAAGCCGCGGCTTTGGCACAACTCGGTTTTCAAGTTTGTGCATTGTCGAAGCATGAGGCGCTGACTTAAGCTCGAGTATCCTATATTTTTGATGGTTAAGTTTATGATTTTATGTATTTTTAAGCTTTGCTATCTAAAAAATTCATATCGATAGCTTGATAAATAATGTATACGCTCGGATTGGCATTGCGGTATTTCATGGGGTGATACGTTTAACACATATTAGGTTCTTGTTTGTTGGAATTGATCACATGAAGCATCCGCGCTCATCATTATTTCGCCCCTTTTTTAAATTGCTTGCGAGTTTCATTGTATTGTTGAGCTTTAACTCGATGTGCCATGCAGCACTTCCACTCAGCAACATTTCACTGTCCCCATTGGCACTGTTTCAGCAGGCCGATATTGTGGTCAAAGCAGTACTGATCATTTTACTCTTGGCGTCTTTTGCCACTTGGGTGGCTTGGTTGATGAAAGTATTAGAGCTGAAAAAACAAGGGCGCTTGGTGGTACGGAGTATGCTTGCCATTGAGCAATTAAATCACTTGGCAGATCGTATTGACTTGCCCAATGGTGCGACACAGACCATGCACCATATTAGCGCGAAGGAATTCCAATTGGCGCAAAGTGCGGGACTGCAAGATGAAAATACCGTGAAAGAGCGGGTTATTAGCTTGACAGATCGCATTATTAGCAATGAAAAACATCGCTTAAGCCACGGTACGGCTATCTTGGCAACGACTGGTGCGATTGCGCCATTTGTGGGGTTATTCGGTACGGTATGGGGCATTATGCACAGCTTTGTGGCGATTGCACAAAGTAATGTGACCAATTTGTCTGTGGTCGCACCCGGGATTGCAGAAGCTTTGTTTGCAACAGCATTGGGCTTATTTGCTGCGATTCCAGCGGTGATTTTCTATAACCATGTCGTACGTTTAATCACGCAATATGGTCTATTGATTGAAGATACTATGGCACTGTTAATGGTTTTACTCAGCCGTGATTTAGATCAACTTGCTGCGCAGCAAAGGCAACGCCCACAAGGAGACGATTAATATGGCTTATTATCGTAGACGGAGTAAAGCAGCAGATTTAGAAGTGGTGAATAGTATTAATGTCACGCCGTTTATCGATGTTATGTTAGTGCTTTTGATTATTTTCATGGTGGTCGCACCGCTTTCTACGGTCAATATTCCGTTAAATTTACCAAGCTCTACCCAACAGGCGAATGCCGATAACGCGCAGCCGATTGTGGTGAGCTTAGATGCTCAGTTCGATATTTTTGTCAATGAACAGAGCGTTAGCAAAGCCCAGTTGGCGACGCATCTGGCACAGTTAACACAGCATGATTTGGAAAAACGCATTTATATCCGCGCTGACAAGGCTGTGCCTTATGAAAAATTTATGCAGTTACTCGATCAATTGTCACAGCTGGGTTATCGTAAAGTCGCGCTGGTCACTGAACAAGTTGACTCGTAGTTGGGAGTGCTATTGTGAAATATAGAACCGCCAAGCAACTCAGCTATCACATCCCCAATAAACCATGGCGGCAAAGTGTGGCGTGGGTAACAGGGGCTTATGCTGTTTCGGCGCTGATCTTCTTGGTGTCTTTTAGCGAACCCGTCGCGATGTTGCAGTCAGCACCACAAGCTCATCCAATTGCCATTGAGCTCGCAGATGTAGTGGCTGCCGCCAAACAGCAAAATTTATCTGAACCAGAAGCGCAGCAAGCCCCCGTGACTGCGCCCAAACCAGCGCCAAGGCCAAAAGTTTTGACCAGTGCTGCGCCAGCGCATGATGAGCAGATTGTTAGCACCCAACCCTCGCAGCCGAAACCCTTACTGCAACAACCATTGCCAGCAACAACACAGCCACCGGTTGAAGCACCTAAGCGAGCTATACCACCCAAACCAGACAGCACGCAGGCTGCCGTGAATATCACTCAGCCCACCGCGCAAGAGGCGGAAAAATCAACCACGACACAGTTGAGTAGTTCGAGTCAGTCTCATTCCAGTGATAGTACCGCCCAATGGCAGCATGGGGTGCTGGCAAAATTACAACAAATGAAACGCTATCCAGCCTATGCGCAACGTGAGAAACAACAGGATGTGGTGCTGGTACATTTTCGTGTCGATGCCAAAGGGCAGTTGCTTAGTGTTGAGATTCAACAAAGTAAAGGCTATGAACTGTTAGAGAGGGAAGTACGCGCCTTGGTGAAACGTGCTGCACCATATCCTGCTCCACCAGCATCGGCATTGAAAAATGGTGTGGTCGACATGGTGGCACCGATTAACTTTTTTATTCAATAAAGTTTATTCAATAAAGTTGCCAAGCAAAAATGCTTGAAAACGGCGGAAAAAACATTGGATTGAATTACGGTAAAAGCTGTGCTGGCACGTTCTAGAAGTAGTGATAACGCATACAGTTGAGTCAAAATATTATGCCAATAATCTCTCGTGATGAAAAAAGTTTCCAATTGGAGGACTTGCCGCAGGGGCAATTGGTGCTCTTGGATATTTGGGCAACATGGTGCCCACCTTGTGTGAAGTTATCTCCAATCATCACACAAATTGCAGAACACTATGCGCAGCAACTGACTGTCATTAAAGTTGATGTTTCTCGGGAAGATACGCGTATCCCGAGAGCTTGGTATAGCTTATTTCACAGCATTACGTTTTTACCGACCTTATTGTTAATCAAAGACAAACAAGTTTTATTACGCTTTGGTCAACATGGGGTCTTTCAAGGTGATCATGAACCAAGCTATGACAGTCTAGCCAGTTTTCCTCAAAAAGAGGATGAGATCGAGTTGAGTTTTGAAAAAATTCAGCAATTGATTCAGCCTTTTATGACAGCAACCACAGCGGAGTAAACGATGCCTATTTTACAATACGACCATCAAAATTTTGACTTCGCACATTTGTCTTCTAGCAACTTATATTTGCTGGCGATTCAAGCCGAATGGAATTCATTTAGTCAGCGTTTGGATCAGGTATTACACGATCTCGCCACAGCACAGCCGACATTGCAGCTGGTACAGATTGATGTCAGTCGTGATGATTTAAGCCAGCAACAGGCGTGGCGTCAGCAAATTGGCAAAATTCATTTTGTGCCAACTTTATTGGCGTATCAAAATGGTCAAGTCTTGGGACGTTTGGGTACACATGGGCAGTTTGTAGGTGACAGTGAGCCGAACTATGCTGAAGAGGAGCGTCCTTGGGAAAATGGTACTGAAATTGAACTCAGTCTGCCCGTTGTATCTGCTTTCATCGCACAATATTTTTAAGGAATCTTTAAGGAGCAGTTATGGCCATCGACAAAATCTGTGCTGGTGATCTAAGCCCGATTTATGCACAGCAAGGCTTTGTACTTTTGGATGTTTATGCCAATCGCTGTATACCCTGTGAGCAGTTGGCAGCACTCTTGGTCAGACTCGCGCAAGATCCGGCATACCCTATACCCATCTATCAAATGAATGTTTCCGAAACTGGACATGATGTGATTGCGCAGCAGTTGGGAGTACAACTCACACCAAGTTTATTGTTGTTACATGCCGGGCAAGTTCAAGCCCAGTTGAATGTATTTGGTGCTTTTGCCAGCTCAGAGCTGCCACAATTTGATGATGATTATATAGCCCAGCATGACATGATGGACCTGAGCTATGTACAGATCATTGCGTTCATCAAACGCTTTGTATCTTAAGGCGATATGCATTATATCGTTTGTATGATGTCTATGACTGACCATCTGATCCTTTTATACCGCCTGACCCCTATGAGATCGTAGAGCAGCAATGCTGCTGAGAAATATCAGCGGTTTCGTTGCTCTCAAATAAAAGAGTTTAATCGTGAAGCATTTAATTTATTTAGATTATGCTGCCACCACCCCTGTTGCTGAGCATACCATTGCAAAAATGGTTGCTTGTCTAGGGCAAGATGGACATTTTGCTAACCCTGCCGCGCGTTCCTATTTCGATGGGCAACGTGCCGCCGCACAGGTTGAACAAGCACGTGCCGAGGTTGCGGCATTGATTCATGCTGAGCCGCACCAGATTATTTGGACATCTGGTGCGACAGAGTCAGATAATCTTGCCATCAAAGGTATTGCCCAGAGCTATGCTAAGCGTGGTAAACACATCATTAGCAGTCAGATTGAGCATAAGGCAGTACTTGATAGTTGTCAGGCTTTGGCACGACAAGGCTATGAAATCACTTATTTGGCACCAGAAGCGCATACGGGTTTGATCCATCCAGAAGCCGTATTGCAAGCCATGCGCCCAGATACCATTTTAGTGTCATTGATGCTGGTCAATAATGAACTGGGTACACTGACGGATATTGCCCGTATTGGTCAATATACTCGCGAACGCGGCATTTGTTTGCATGTCGATGCCGCTCAAGCCGCCGGAAAGGTAGCCATTGATGTCAATGCTTTGCAGGTCGACCTCATGAGTTTATCGGCACATAAACTCTATGGTCCCAAAGGGATTGGTGCTTTATATGTAGCATCGTCATTCCGAGATGAACTGACCGCACAAATTCATGGCGGTGGGCATGAACAGGGATTGCGTTCTGGTACATTGGCAACCCATCAAATTGTTGGTATGGGGCAAGCATGTGTCGATGCCTGTGCTGATTTAAGCGCTGAACAGCAGCGTTTACAGGTCTTGCGGCAGCAGTTATTGACAGGTTTGCAAGATTATGCCGATATCATTTTGAATGGTGATTCTGATCAGCATGTTGCCAATTATTTGAATATCACTTTTTTAGGCACTGCTGCCGCAGCACAGATTGCAGCGATCCGCGCCATTGCTGCGGTTTCTAGTGGTTCAGCCTGTAATTCACATCTGAGCTCTGCATCGCATGTATTACGCGCGATGGGCTGTAGCCCAGAGCAGGCGCAACACAGTATTCGTTTTAGTTTGGGACGCTATAGCACGGCTGAGCACATTGAGCAAGTCATTGCCGCAGTTGCCGCGGCTCAACCTGATCACGGTATTCAATTTATTTAAGGTCGAATCTGATTGCCAATCGCTTGGCAGTTGTATCGTGGCGTAGCAGCTTTTTTACATTATTGCCCGTCTTAAAATGGATCAGGGCACTTTTTCTCGGCTAGGATTGTGGTTAGGCTTAAGCGCAATAATCATAACCACAGGCTTAGCCTCTATGCAAAAACAACAACAGATTATTTCTTTTCCGAGCATTGCCAATGAGCGCAGTGATTTTCCTTTACGTCGCAGTTATCGTGACCAAGTTGCTTGGCAGCAATTGCAGCAGTATTTTAGTGCCGATTATCAGCTCAATGCGCACAATCAACCGACTGAATATTATTGGGCATGGCGTGAACAACATCATATCCATATCGATTATTATCCCCAAGCCACTGCTGCGGCAAAAATTATTTTGGTACATGGGGTCGGCAGCAATGGTCGGCAAATGAGTTTAATCTTGGGACGTCCTTTGGCTGAAGCGGGTTATGAATGTTTAGCACTCGATTTACCTGCTTATGGGCTGAGTGAAAGCCGGACGAAATCCATTCTTTATCAGGACTGGGTGGCTGTGCTAGATGATTTTATTCGGGCACAGCAGCAAAAAGATGATCGCCCTATCTTTTTATTTGGTCTTTCGGCCGGTGGAATGTTGTGTTTGCATGTGGCGGCGCGCAATCCGCAGATCAAAGGCATTATTGCCATGACCTTGTTGGACCAACGTTATGCTGTGGTCAATCGCGGTACGATGCGTTTTTCTGCCTTAAGCCGCATAAATCTTGCATTGCTCGGTCTATTGGCAAAAACACCATTGCGTCAGATGCTCTTACCGATGCGTTGGGTGTCGAAAATGGACAAGTTATGTAACCATCGTTTGGCCTGCCAAAGCATGTTAAACGATAGCAGTTCGGCGGGTAATGCCATGAGTATTGGTTTTCTCGACAGTTATATGCATTATCAACCAGAGCAAGCCTTGCAAGATATCACTGGACCCGCATTGTTATTAACCCAACCCGCTTGTGACCGTTGGACCGATCTAAGCTTAAGTGAACCGGTATTACAGCAGCTGAGCTTGGACTATCAAGTGGTGTTATTGCCGCAGGGTGGGCATTATCCCATTGAGGCAAGCGCACTCAATGCACTCAAACAGCACAGTCTACGTTTTATTGCGGCGCAGCTATAGATGCCGTGATGATATTGCTCGATGGCAAAGTGAGTACATTGTGCTAGATGTACTCACTGTAACTTTGATGAAGAAGAAATGTCTGCATAAGCTTGTCGCAACGCGCCGAGATCATTTTGTGTGAGCAGAGGCTGTAACTGCGCGAATTGTGCTGGGCTCAGATCATATAACTTTAAGCGCAATAACTGTGCAATGGTGTCTTTATCAAAACGTGACTTAATCACTTTGGCTGGATTACCTGCGACAACTTGATAGGGGGCGACATCTTTGCTCACAATACTACCCGATGCGATGACCGCACCTTCGCCAATGGTTACACCGGGCATGATCATGGCACGCATACCAATCCAGGCACCATCACCAATATGGGTATCACCTTTCATTTGATAGGCATCAACTATGCTTTCCAGAAAAGGGTAGAGGCTAAACCAATCCATACGATGGGTATGATTGCCACCCATCAAAATCACAGCTTCTGCACCAATACAAACATGGCTGCCAATATACAACTGGTCGATTGGCCACTGTGGTTGCCAAGCTTGTAAACTATAGGCATCACCATAGAGGTAACGTACCACGCTGTCCTCAAAATTGCCTGTCCACGCATTGCTATAGTAGCTGGTGGTGCCTTTGATATGAATATTGGGATTGCTATGGGTTTGGTGCAGATATTCAACCTGTGACCAATGTTTCGAATTTGACATAGATTTGCCTACTTGCTATTCAATGATGACCAGCACAGGATTGTAGCTGGAATCATGGGCAATGACGATGGAAATAGCAAACTTCTGGCGCTTTTCACTCGGCATATTCTTTACTTTAGAGATTCGCGCCACGTCGGTTGTTGTTGCCAACGTTGTCGAATGTAGTCAATCAAACAGCTGACTTTAGGGGAAAGATGTCGTTTAGATGGATAAACAGCACAGATCGGTTGCGGAGCAGGTCGAAACGCGCTGAGTACTTCGACCAGTTGTCCTTGTGCCAATGAATCGGCAACCAAAAATTCACCAACTTGGATTAACCCAAAATGGGCCAATGCAGTATCGGTGAGTGCTTGTACATCATAGAGGCGTATACGACCTTGCGCAGCATAGCGTATGGTTTCTGCATTGACTTGAAAGCGCCATGCCACCGGACGACCTTGATGTAAATAGATCAATTGTTGATGCTTGAGTAAATCTTCAGGACTATGTGGTTGCCCAAATTGCGCCAAGTACTGCGGCGATGCACAGACCAGCAACTGATGTTGTGCCAAGCGCTGTTGCACCAGACGACTGTCTTTTTGTTGACCAAAACGTATGGCGAGATCAATCCCATCTTCGATCAGGTCTTGATAGTCATCTGAGAAGATTACTTCCAGTGCAATATCTGGATAAACATCCAGAAAATCTAGCAAAATCGGCATGAGGTGTAGGCGACCAAAGGCAACGGGCATGGTGATTCTTAAACGCCCTTTGGGACTATGATGACGTTTTAGCATCATATTTTCGGCATCTTCTACATCGTGCAAGATACGCTGTGCCGCTTGATAAAATAATAAACCTTCATCGGTCAGACTTAATTTACGTGTCGTTCGATGAATCAGTCGACTGCTTAAACGACTTTCTAAGCGTTGAATACTTTTACCGACAGCAGAGCGTGAGAGGTTGAGTAGATCTGCCGCTTTGCTAAAACTTCCTGCATCGGCAACACGAATAAAAATGACAATATCGCTGATGTTATTGAGTGAGATGTTTGCATGATTGACCACTTTTATTCCCCAATGTTGTTCGCAAAGTTCAGTTTATTCCCTAACCGCTTTGCAGTATATTGCACAATGTCTTGATGATTGAAGAGAAAAATGCGTTTAGAAGCAGATGTAAAAGCCCTTGAGAACACCAGCCCTAAAGCTTGGTTGGCGGTGATTGCAGTGGCATTGGCGATTTTTGCTGTGGTCAGTGCAGAAATGTTACCCATTGGTTTATTAACCCCCATTGCGCAGAGTATGGCGCAATCGGTCGGGCGCAGTAGCCTGATTATTTCTGTACCGTCCTTTGTTGCCGCCGTGACAGCGCCGAGCGTGGTTTTGCTTTTTAAAGGGATGAATCGCCGTAGTCTGCTGCTGTTTTTTATGTTGCTATTGCTATGCTCCAATCTCTTGGCAGCGGTGGTCAGTGATTTTCATTGGTTATTGTTGGCGCGGGTATGTTTTGGCATCTCGATGGGAGGCATTTGGTGCCTAGCTGGTGGTTTGGCGCTACGTTTGGTGGCCGATCAGCATGTGGCTTTGGCAACTTCTATTATTTTCAGTGGTGTTGCCGCTGCCTCGGTATTGGGTGTGCCCATCGGGGTGTATTTGGGCGATCTATGGGGCTGGCGACAAGCCTTTGTTTGTGTTGCTGTGTTAGTCGCAGGGGTTCTGGCATTGTTATTTTGGTCTTTGCCCAGTTTGCCCGCCAATAGTGATATTAGTCTGAAGTCTACGCTGCACACCTTAGCGCGCAGTAAAATTGTCCTTGGTCTAGCACTGACCTTACTGTTGGTCACCGGTCATTTTACGGCCTATACCTTTGTGCGTCCTGTATTGCAATCGATAGCTTTATTTTCTGACCACTCGATTGGGGCATTGTTATTGTTTTACGGCGTGTGCGGTATAGTCGGGAACTTTATTGCTGGTTTTAACTTACAAAAACGTTTGCATGCCACCATTATTGCTATTGCCTTGGGCATGGCTGTGGCGACCATATTATTCGTACCTTGGGGCGATTCACAAGCGATCAGTGTGGCACTGTTACTGCTCTGGGGCTTGGCTTATGGTGGCGTGTCGGTCTCATTGATGACATGGATGATTCGTGCGGCGCCAGATCGGGTCGAGATTGCTTCGGCTGCCAATATCGCAATTTTTAACCTTTCTATTGGTTCGGGAGCCTATATCGGTGGTGTATTATTTGATGGTTTTGGGGTGCTGAGTAATTTGATTTTTGCCTGTGTTCTTAGTGTTGCTGCCGCAATATTGGTGGCCACTACATCGAAAATGCAGCGTATGCGCACATAAGCTGTTCGCTTAAAGCAGCGTTTGAAGCACTCAAACGCTGCTATTAGAACCTTGGACTGCATTGTATTAGGACGTTGTATTAGGACATCGGACTGCATCGCAGTTGAGCCATTAAGCAACGCTAAGATTTAGTGCACAGCCGATGTCATGGCGAGATCATGTTGCTGGAGTTGGCTCTTGATGACTTTACCAATACCATTACGGGGCAGTGCAGCAATAAAACGTACTGCTTTAATGCATTTATAGGCTGCGAGCTGCTGACGGCAATGCTGTATTAACTGCTGTTCATCTACTTGATGTTCGGCATTGCTGACCACATAGGCGACAGGAATTTCACCCCAATGTGCATCAGCGACGCCAATTACTGCCACATCTTGAACAGCAGGATGTGTCATGAGACTGGCTTCAAGTTCCGCAGGGTAAATATTTTCCCCACCACTAATAATCATGTCTTTTAGGCGGTCGACCACATAGACAAAATGCTGTGCATCGAGACGTCCGATATCTCCAGTACGATACCAACCATCGACGAAACTTGCCGCAGTAGCCGCTGGGTTATTCCAGTAATGCGAAAAACGCATGGCACCTTTACACCAAATTTCACCTTCTTGCCCGATTGCAACGGGGGCTAAACTGACAGGATCAACAATTTTAACTTGTACGCCCAGTGCGGCTTGACCATGTGATTTGGCATAGTCTAGTCCCATGGCAGGTGTCCAAAAACACACTGCACCACAAAATTCAGTAATGCCATAGACCTGTTGAATATTGAGCCCCAATGCTAAGCCCGCCGTGATCAGTGCATAGGGCACTGCGGATGCACCACAGGTAATCCAAGATAAACTACTGTGATCAACCGTGGTTTTTTGTGCTACTTGAAGCAAGGCTTGTAGCATGACAGGAACGGTCATCATACTGGTGACACCTTCTTGTGCAATCAGTTGCCAGACGTGGACTGGATTGAAATCTGCCAGCAAAATTGTAGTACAGCCTTTAAGCACATTGGTAATCCAAGGCGATAAACCTCCAATATGAAACATTGGTGCAACCAATAAGAAACGATGGTCACTATTCCAAGATAAGGTACAGCTATTACTCTGTGCTGTGGCAACTAATGCCCGATGTGACAAAACAGCGCCTTTCGGCTTACCCGTGGTACCCGAGGTATACATAATGACCGCAGCTTGTTCGGCATCCTCTAGCATTGGCAGTTGACCGTCAAAACGCTGTTCCGCGATGATGTCTGGATAACTAGGATGTACAGTACTGTGTTGACCTGCCAGCAAGACGCGGATTGAAGTGTGTGCCGAGAGGGTACGGACTTGCTCGCCAAAACCGTTGTCATACAACATAGCACTGGGAGTACTGTCTTGTAAGATATATTGCAACTCATTGACTTGTAAACGCCAATTTAAAATCACCACCACAGCACCAATATAGCTACTGGCAAATACAGCGGTTGCCAAAAAGTCACTGTTTTTGGCATAGATGGCAATACGATCACCCTGCTGTATGCCTTGTTGTTGTAAATAGTTGGCAAGGCGTTGGCTGCGCTGCGCCAGCTCTGCAAAATTTAACCGTAGATCGCCGTAAACCAGCGCTGGTTGTTGCGGGCTTAAACTGGCGCGTTGCTGCAATAATTGGCTGAGGTGCATTTGTATCTCCTTATCACAAATGGCAAATAAAATTTAAAATGGCGTCTTGCCCTATTATGGGTGGTCATTGCATGCCAGATCCTTGCTCTGGCATAGGCTTTACTGTAACGCAGCATATTAGCGCTGTCACAATACCTGCTTCTTGGCTATGAAACTTGGTTTAAAGACTTAGTATGGTTTAAAGACTTGGCATGGTTTAAAGATTTGGCATGGCACGGGTTAAAATATGCGCGTTGTATTGGTCATCACTAAAGCTGCCAAAACTAAAGCCGTAGTCTGTACCGAAGCGGGTTGCACAAAACATTGTCGCCATGGCTGGGTCGCCGTGCAGCAATAATTGTGCAGCTTGTAAGGCCAATGCGGTACGTTCTACCAATAGTCGTGCTTTTTTTTCAAAATTATCTTGCATTTGAAATTGTTGTTCTAAGCAGATTAAGTGTTGGTCATAGGCCGGGTGGCGTCCTTGAGCAAGCTTTAACTCGGCAAACAATGCCGCAGCCGTACTGCGGTCTTTGTGTAAGCTGCGAAGTACATCAAGGCATTGTATATTGCCACTACCTTCCCAGATCGAATTGAGCGGTGCTTGACGGTACAGTCGCGGTAAAATATTTTCTTCCACATAGCCAATACCGCCCAGACATTCTTGTGCTTCATTAATAAAGGCGGGTGTGCGTTTACAAACCCAAAATTTTGCAATGGCTGTAGCGATACGGGCAAAGGCAGCTTGTGTGGCATCATGCGGTGCAGCATCGATGGCTTGGGCGACACGAAAGCCAAGTAATAGTGCAGCTTCGCTTTCGATGCTTAAATCGGTAAGTACATTGCGCATAATTGGTTGGTCAATCAAAAGCTTCCCAAAAGCAGCACGTTGTTTAACATGATCTAAGACCTGTACCAAAGCTTGGCGCATTTGTGCGGCAGAGCCAATGACGCAGTCTAATCGTGTTAAGGCGACCATTTCTAAAATCGTTGCAATTCCACGACCCGCTTCACCAATTAAATACGCCGTTGCACCTTGGAACTCAACTTCGGAAGAGGCATTACTCCAATCTCCCAATTTATTTTTCAGGCGCTGTACATGTACTGCATTTAAACTACCATCGGGCAAGATCCGCGGCATTAAAAAACAACTCAGCCCAGCATCTAATTGTGCTAATACCAAGTGAGCATCGCACATTGGTGCAGAAAAAAAGAATTTATGCCCAACAATTTGATAGTCGCCATTGGCTTGTAAATAAGCACGACTGCTATTACGGCGGACATCTGAACCACCTTGTTTTTCAGTCATTCCCATACCAATGGTACAGGACTGTTTTTCAGCAATTGGCAGCGCTCGAGGGTCATAGCCATTGGCTAAAATTTTCGGTAACCAAATAGCGGACAGCTCTGGAGAATGCGCCAGACAAGGCACTGCCGCATGCGTCATGGTTAAAGGGCAGGCTGTGCCAGCATCGGCTTGGCTATTGATATACATCAATGCACTACGGATAACATGCGCACCAGACTGGTGTTGGTTTTGCCATGAGAAGTTATGTACAGCATGTTCAGCGGCATTGTGCATGAGTTGATGATAGGCAGGGTGAAATTCGACTTCATCAATGCGCCGACCATAGCGATCAAAACGATGCAGGATGGGCTTGTGAGTATTGGCTAATTCGCCCAAGGTCATTTGCTGTATGCCTGTGACAGCACCCATTTGATTGAGTTGCTGATCAGCCCAATCACCGGCATAGTGATGTGTCGCCTGCTGCAAGGCGAGATCACTTTGCCATAAATTTTGGTCAAATAATGCAGTTGGTTGATTTTCAATACGGTGTGTTTGAAATTGCTGCCTTAAGTTATTGTGTTCTGAGTCATGCATTTGAACCTCCTGTTCAAACTGACAAGCTTTTGCTTTGTCCTATGCGCTGATCATGCTTGCTATATAAATACTATTTTGTTTTTAGTTCAGATATTTACTGTGCATTGATATTACATATTTTGACACTTTGCGTCAATCTGTGTAATTTTATTTGCAAGAGCGAATATGACCCGATGTTTATGTATTACACGATTGCAGTAAATTTAGGCTAGGACATAGGACAAATTTAAAATGTTTCAAATGGATTTGAACAGTACACCCCATGCAACACAGTTATTATTGCGTTTGCTGGCCGTGGCAGAGCAACAACAACTGGATAGTCGGGCAGCCATTGCCGCAGGCGCGTTATTTGACATTTCAGCCAATGCAATGCGTGTTGCT
This sequence comes from Acinetobacter larvae, assembly GCF_001704115.1. Classification (NCBI taxonomy): domain Bacteria; kingdom Pseudomonadati; phylum Pseudomonadota; class Gammaproteobacteria; order Moraxellales; family Moraxellaceae; genus Acinetobacter; species Acinetobacter larvae. The sequence continues at coordinate 2,157,582 of NZ_CP016895.1, read as the reverse complement.
TTGGCACGGTTACAGGCAAAAGGGCTTATTCAGTCGGTTGAACGTGGTTGTTATCGTTTAGGTGAAAAAGGGCAAATATTAAGCGCGGATGTTGCCGCTTGGCGCAATGCTGAACAGGCTATGGTGCAGTGGGATCAGAGTTGGCTTGCAGTGTCTCTTGCTGGGCAAAGCCGTCGTGATCGCAAAACCTTAAGAGTGCAACAACGTGCTTTGGCGCTATTGGGCATGTGTCCATGGCACTCTGGGCTTTATTTACGTCCCAATAATATCCAAGGTGCCGTCACAGGTCTGACCGCACGGTTAAAAAATCTTGGACTGTCTGAACAGGCGGTGTTATTTCGACTGAGCGATTTAGCAGCAGAGCAACAACAACAGGTTTGTCATTTATGGGATAGCACCGCTTTAGAGCAGAGCTACCATCAATTGATGAGAGGCTTACAGCAAGCGACGATTCAGCTTAAACACGGCTCATTGCCGGATGCCGCACGTCAAAGTTATGTAATTGGGGATGCTGCAATTCGGCAGATGATTTTTGATCCTATGCTGCCAGAACCCTTATTGGATGTAAAACTGCGGCAACAATGTCGACAGCAATTACAAGATTTCGATGCCTTGGGGCATGAGATTTGGGCGAATTTTTTGGTGCAATGCGTAGGCGATCGGCTTACACAGCAGATATCGAATAGTACTTAGATGATTGCACATAGAGAAAGATGAACGTATAGCGCGTTCATCTTTCTAAAGAGTTTAGAGTAATTTACTGCATTGTTTTAACTGAGTTGTTTGGTTAAAGCATATTTCTTTTTCCGTTTATAATTGATGAACACACCGCAGACCACGACCACACCAGTGACGGTCAAAGACATTAATGTTTCGTAACTATAATCGGGGGAGAAGAACATATAGCCAAGTACCGAGACGATCATCAAAATGACCAACCATGTCAACCAAGGAAATAGCCACATTTTAAATGGTATCTCGACCCCTTGTGCCTCATAACGTTTGCGTAAACGTAGTTGGGAAATTGCAATCACCAAATAGACCAGTAAGGCAATTGCGCCCGTTGTCGATAATAAAAAGGTCAGTACTTGACCTGGGAAGAAGTAATTCGCCATGCAGCCTAAAATACCCACCACACAAGATAAAATCACTGCAACACGCGGAACGCCGCGAGGGGTTAGGCGTGTCACGGCAGCCGGCGCATCTTTGCGGGCCCCGAGAGAGAACAACATACGAGATGCTGTATAAAGTGCTGCATTCATACAGCTGGCAACGGCAACAAATACCACACTGTCCATAATCAGTTTGGTGCCCGGTACATTGAGGGTCATGAGGACATATTGAAAGGTACCATAGTCTTTTAGACCCGAAGCACGCCAATCGACCAAAGAGACCGCCAAGAAAATAGACACCACAAAAAATAGAATAATACGATAAATCACCAGATTGGTGGCTTTACGAATTTTCTCTTGCGGATTATGAGCTTCAGCAGCAGCGATCGATAAAATTTCTACACCAAAGAAAGAAAAGGCCGTGATTAAAATCCCGGCCAAGATGCCACCAAAACCAAAGGGCATAAAGCCGCCATTTTGATAGAGATTGGCAATCCCGCTGACATCAGCCCATGGCCATAGCCCAAATACGGCTAAGCCGCAAATGCCAATAAACATCAAGATGGCAACGACTTTAATCAGTGAAAACCAAAACTCAAAAGTGCCAAAGTTTTTCACATCAAATAAGTTGGCTAAACTTAAAATGACAACAAAGAGTAAGGCATATAACCAGGCGGGCAGCATGGGAAACCAAGCATGTAAAATTTCTGCACCTGCGATGGCTTCAACGGGAATGACCAATACCCAAAACCACCAGTATAACCAACCAATGGTAAAGCCTGCCCACGGTGCAATAGCCTTACTGGCATAAGTTGAGAATGAACCGGTATCTGGTTGCATCACTGCCATTTCACCCAGCATACGCATGACTAAAAAGACGACCAGACTGGTTAAGGCATATGAAAGTACTACAGCAGGACCTGCTTTGGCGATGGCTGCAGAGGAGCCAATAAATAAACCAGCACCAATGACACCGCCGATACTGATCATCATGACTTGACGATTGGTTAGTCCTTCACCAAGTTTTGGGGTCGTATTATTTTGATTCTTCATTTTTTATCCTTAAAAATGATTGACTGGATATCAACTGAATACGCTCTGCGATCGCTAAAGATGCAGGCTATTGTAGTCCTTCAGTCGATTAAAAAAAGGGAAGAACAGTCAATTTCTTCCCAGAGTTTTTTGTTTTAGTTTAAGGTGGGCATGGAGAACTGTTTGCTTTCGCGCAAATTTGCGCTGGGCCAACGTTGGGTAATCGTCTTACGGCGGGTATAAAAACGCGCGCCATCTGGACCATAGGCACTGAGATCACCGAACAGAGAGCGCTTCCAGCCACCAAAGCTGTGATAGGCCACAGGCACAGGTAAGGGAATATTAATCCCCACCATACCGACCTGAATGTGCGTACTAAAATAACGCGCCGCTTCTCCATCACGGGTATAAATACAGGTGCCATTACCATATTCATGGGCATCAATGAGTTGCATGGCATCTTGCATACTGTCGACACGAATAATTTGTAAAACTGGACCAAAAATTTCTGCGCGATAGCTGTGCATCTCTGCTGTAACGGCATCAATTAAAGTAGGTCCAACAAAAAAGCCGGCTTCAAATCCTGCGACTTGGGCTTGTCGTCCATCGACCACGATTTTAGCCCCTTGTTGCTCTGCACTATCGATATAGCCAAGCACTTTGTCTTTGTGGGCTTGGGTAATGACAGGACCAAAATCATTGTCCGCATCATGATATGCACCGTAACGTAGTTTTTGCATTTCAGCTTGAAGCTTTTCAATCACTTGGTCTGCAATCTCATCTCCAACGGCAACCGCAACTGACAAGGCCATACAGCGTTCACCGGAGGAACCAAAAGCTGCACCAAGTAATGAGCTGACCACATTGTCTAGGTCGGCATCCGGCATAATAATGGCATGATTTTTTGCTCCGCCTAAGGCCTGACAGCGTTTACCAGCTGCCGTTGCCGTTTGATAGATATATTCTGCAATCGGGGTAGAGCCGACAAAACTAATCGCCTGAATCCGGGGATCATGCAATAAATAATCAACCGCTTCTTTATCGCCGTTGACCAGCGCAAAAACACCATCGGGTAAGCCTGCTTGTTGAAGCAATTGTGCGATATAGAGCGTTGACGACGGGTCACGTTCCGATGGTTTTAAGATAAAGCAATTACCACAAACCAAGGCCATCGGAAACATCCACAGCGGCACCATCACTGGAAAGTTAAAGGGGGTAATTCCAGCAACTACACCGAGTGGTTGGAATTCACTCCATGAGTCGATATGAGGTCCTACATTTTTACTAAATTCGCCTTTTAAAAACTCAGTTGCTGCACAGGCATATTCAACATTCTCAATACCACGTTGTAATTCCCCCATAGCGTCATGAGAAATCTTGCCATGTTCTTGCCCGATCAATTCACAGATTTTATCAGCATGTTCCTCAAGTAACTGTTTGAACTTAAACATAATGCGTACCCGTTTAATGACTGGGGTATCGCGCCATGCAGGAAAGGCTGCTGTAGCAGCGGCAATGGCTTGATCAACTGTGTCATGATCTGCCAAAGCTACTTGTTTGTGGGCTGCTCCTGTGGAGGGATTAAATACGGTTTGATAACGTGTACCGCTATTTTGAACTTGACCTTGTATAAAATGACCAATGGTTTCCATGTCTAAATCCTCTGACACACCCGATCGGGTGCGCCGTTTTTGTTGGCATTTGGGTAAATTAGAATAATAAGGTTGCGCCTTGAGACGAAGACATCTGCTAGGCAATGTGGGATAAATGTTCGTCTACTGCGCAAAAGAGATTATTTAAATCATTGCGGCGACTATTGAACATTGGTCCAAATTGCAAGGTATCACCACCAAAGCGTACATAAAAACCTGCTTGCCAGAGTCGCATACCAACTTCGAATGGCCGTATGGTCGGGTCACCATCACGTGCCTGTAGTTGTACGGCACCAATCAAGCCACAGTTACGGATATCGATCACGTGTTTACTGTCTTTCAGTTGATGGATGAGTTGTTCAAAATCGCTGCTTAAAGCATCTGCTTGTTGTACGATGTCTTGTTCCGCCATGACTCTCAGTGTGGCGAGTCCAGCCGCACAGGCAACAGGGTGGGCAGAGTAGGTATAACCATGACTAAACTCTACCGCATGCGCTGCTAAGTCTTGCTGCATAAAGGTGTCGTAGATTTGACTTGAAACGACTACTCCACCGAGAGGAATAGCGCCATTACTGATTTGTTTGGCAAAACAGAGTAAATCAGGCGTGACACTAAAGTATTCTGCGGCACTATAGCGACCTAAACGACCAAAGCCGGTGATGACTTCATCGAAAATGAGCAGGATATTATGTTGATCGCAAATTTCTCTGAGGCGTTTTAAATAGGACTGTGGTGGAATGAGTGCCCCTGCTGAACCAGAGACAGGTTCTACAATCAATGCTGCAATATTCGATGCATCATGTAACTCAATGACTTTGAGCATTTCATCAGCTAAGGCAATCCCCCCTTGTTCAGCCATACCTTTGGTAAAAGCCATATTGGGTTGCAAGGTATGTGGGATATGGTCTGCATCCATCAATGGTCCAAACATTTTACGGTTGCCACCAATACCACCGACACTGCTCCCGCCAATGTTGACCCCGTGATAGCCACGTGCACGCCCAATAATTTTAGTTTTATTGGCTTGTCCGCGAATGCGCCAGTAAGCCTTGGCTATTTTAATGGCGGTATCGGCAGATTCAGAACCAGAGTCTGTAAAAAACACATGATTTAACGGATCTGGCAATAACGCAGTGATTTGTTCAGCCAACTGAAAAGACAGTGGATGAGCAAATTGAAATGCGGGGGAATAGTCCAATGTAGCCAATTGATGACTGACAGCTTGCTGGATTTCCTGTACACAGTGCCCTAAACCACAGGTCCACAGTCCAGACAATGAGTCATAAACTTTTCTACCTTGCTGATCTATGAGATGGGCATCTTTGGCTGCAACAATGATACGTGGGTCTTGTTGGAAATTACGATTTGCTGAAAAAGGCATCCAATGTGCTTGATAGTTCAAATTTTGAAATTGATTGTGATCAACCATGATCGACACTCCATTGCTGTTGTTTTGCTTGAGTGTAGGCAGGATTTAAATTTTTATAAATACAAACTATCTTTACTTTAGATTTGTTTTTTTGTAACTAAATAATTTGGCTTGTGAAGCTGAAAGCATACGAATCCAAATAAGAGTTTTCATAATTTGAATGTTTTTTGCATAAGTCAAAAATTGTATGAGAAGTCAACAAGATATTTTTTTAGATTTTTATTTTATGAGTAAACTATTTTATAAAAATCGTTTTATTAATATTTAACTCTTAAAATTTTTTTCATTTTATGTTTTTAGTTAAATTACATGATTTTATTTTATTATTTTTAGGTGATTTATAATAAATAATTTATATTTAATTGATTTTAAGTTGATTGTTTTTAGTGATGATTGAATTTATGTATAATATTATTTTATCTATTAATGGTGAATATATAGGTATTAATTTATTGTGCGTTCTGAAGAATTTTCTTTGTTTATTTTTTCTTAATTGTATTTCTAAATTTTATTTTCATCATTCGTTGCTTTTGAATGTATTTTTATTTAATTAATCTTTTGGTGGCATGTTTTTATTAAGTTTTTATTTATTTTTCCTTGAGGCTAAAATTATTTTAAAATCTTTAATTATATTGCTTTGTATTTTATTAGTAAAATAAAATATGATTTTTTATTTTATTTAAAACATATGTGTTAATTTAATTTAATTTAATTCTCATTGTAAATATGTGTTGTGTTTATTGTGTTTGCTGTGCTGAGTGGTTGATATTCGAAATTTTAATTATAAAAAATTAATGTGAGATTTACATCACATTTGTATCTGATTAAATGCTATCGAGTAACCTTGAATATATGTTTTGTATTTTTTAGGGTTTTATATGTTAATTACGATAGGGTTTAATTGTGAATAAAATCTATAGGGTCGTTTGGAATGCATCTCTAAATATATGGATTGCTGTATCTGAGTTAGCATCTGCAAAAGGAAAATCATCAACTCGAAGTCAGTTAATACAAACTGTTAGTCATGATGATCAACAGTCGCATATGGTCTTTAAAAAAAGTAAGCTAATTGTCTCAATATTGGGAATGACTTTATTTGGGACCCAGTTTTCTTTTGCTGCAGATGTAAAAGCTACAGAAATAGATGATTGTATTTATTTTTCTCAGTTAAGCAGTGATTCTGCTTTGGCATTAGGATGTGAAGCAAAAACGTTTAGTGATATTTCAGCAGCAAAGACCAAATCCGTTGCTTTAGATGGTACGGATTCTAGCAATATAACAGATTTAGCGATTAGTAATTTTGCGAGTGATGAACTTCATTTTTTCAGCGTTAAAGGTGGTAGTAGCGATGGTAACTTTAATAATGACGGTGCAGCTGGTGCTAGCTCAATTGCGATTGGTAAAAATGCTTCTGTAGATGCTGGTAGTGCTTCTGGTGTCGCCATTGGTAACCAAGCTACAGTTATTAATCAAAATAATACTGGTAGTGCTGATGGTATCGCCATTGGTAAAAAAGCTACAGTTATTGGTCTAAATGGTAATGGTATCGCATTGGGTAGTGACGCAACATCTGGTGTGGAAGCAGCTCAAGGAAATCCTATTGCGATAGGTACTAGAGCAAAAGCAAATCAAGGAGCTAGTGGTCTTGGCTCTCCAGTTGCAATTGGTACAGCTGCAGAGGCTGTAGGTGCGGGTTCACCTATCGCTATCGGGGATTGGGCTAAAGCGACAGGTAGGAGTGCAATCTCTATTGGTGGTAACCCTAGCGCTACCGCTAACAGTGCACTTGGCGATTATTCAATAGTAATGGGGGTAAGTTCTATTGTTGAAAAAGATAGTTCAGGAAGTTTGGCTTTAGGTAGAAAAGCTCAGATACTTGGTACGAGTAGTAACTCTTTGGCGCTGGGAACTAATACGACTGTTTCTGCAGCATCGGGGATTGCTATCGGTAATGGTGCAACTGTTACCCAAACAGGCGCAATTACGAGTAGTAACTCTTTGGCGCTGGGAACTAATACGACTGTTTCTGCAGCATCGGGGATTGCTATCGGTAATGGTGCAACTGTTACCCAAACAGGCGCAATTGCGTTAGGTGGGGGAGCAACAACTATAACAAATGCAACAGAAGAGACTCAAGCCGTTGTTGGTAAGATTACTTATAGTGGTTTTAAGGGGAAAGTTGCAAGTAGTGGTATGCAACTTTCTATTGGTTCAGCAGGAAATGAACGCCAGTTAAAAAATCTTGCTACTGGTAAAATTAGTACAGATAGTACAGATGCAATTAACGGTAGTCAGCTATATGCAACTAACCAGATTATTGATAACTTGGCGGACTCTGTAGCAACTATTTTAGGTGGTAGCTCAAGCGTTGGTACGGATGGTAAAATTACTGCGCCAAGCTATAAAATCGGTGAGACAACGGTACATACAGTCGGCGATGCGATCAGCAATATTGATGGTCGTGTAACAGGTAACACTACCAGCATTACCAACATCGCTAAAACCTTAGACCAAGGTGCCTTTAGTGTCTCTGCCAATGGTGAGGGTGCGGAGAAGGTTAAGAAAGATGCAACCATTGACTATGCCAATACTGACGGCAATATTGATATCTCGAATACTGGAACGAAATTCCAATTTAACTTGGCAGATCAACTGACAGTCAATAATGGTATTAAAGTGGGTGCCAACGGTCCATCACTTAGCAAAAATGGCGTTGACGCGGCCAATAAAGTTATTGCAAATGTAAGTGTGGGTACGATAAGTAGTTCTTCTAAAGAAGCGGTCAATGGTAGCCAGCTGTATGCAACGGGTAAATCTGTAGCGGATGCGCTCGGTGGCGGTGCAACGATTGGTGCTGATGGTAAAGTGACTGCGCCAAGCTATACAGTTGATGGTAAACCTGTGAATAACATCGGTGATGCGATTAGCAATGTTGATGGTCGTGTAACTGATAACACCACCAACATTACCAACATCGCTAAAACCTTAGACGAAGGTGCCTTTAGTGTCTCTGCCAATGGTAAAGAGAATGCAGTGAAGGTTGAGAAAGATGCAATCATCAATTATGCCAATACTGACGGCAATATTGATATCTCGAATAGTGGAACGGAATTCCAATTTAACTTGGCAGATCAACTGACAGTCAAAGATGGCATTAAAGTCGGTACTGATGGTCCTTCGCTTGGTAAAGACGGTATCGATGCGGCAAACAAAGCCATTACCAATATTGGTACTGGTGCGGTAGAAGCTGGTTCGAAAGATGCTGTGACGGGTGATCAACTCTTTACATCGAATGAAAGAATCAAGGATCTTGATGAAAAAATCCAAGCTTCAGGTTTGATCGGAGATGATGGTAAAGCAATCGCTGCAGTGACTTATGGTGATGACGACAATGTTGTGCTAAAAGGCAAAGATGGTAGCGTCATTAGTAATCTTGGTGCAGGAAAAATTACTGATCAATCAACAGATGCGGTCAATGGTAGTCAGCTGTATGCAACGGGTAAATCTGTAGCGGATGCGCTCGGTGGCGGTGCAACGATTGGTGCTGATGGTAAAGTGACTGCGCCAAGCTATACAGTTGATGGTAAACCTGTGAATAACATCGGTGATGCGATTAGCAATGTTGATGGTCGTGTAACTGATAACACCACCAACATTACCAACATCGCTAAAACCTTAGACGAAGGTGCCTTTAGTGTCTCTGCCAATGGTAAAGAGAATGCAGTGAAGGTTGAGAAAGATGCAATCATCAATTATGCCAATACTGACGGCAATATTGATATCTCGAATAGTGGAACGGAATTCCAATTTAACTTGGCAGATCAACTGACAGTCAAAGATGGCATTAAAGTCGGTACTGATGGTCCTTCGCTTGGTAAAGACGGTATTGATGCGGCAAACAAAGCCATTACCAATATTGGTACTGGTGCGGTAGAAGCTGGTTCGAAAGATGCTGTGACGGGTGATCAACTCTTTACATCGAATGAAAGAATCAAGGATCTTGATGAAAAAATCCAAGCTTCAGGTTTGATCGGAGATGATGGTAAAGCAATCGCTGCAGTGACTTATGGTGATGACGACAATGTTGTGCTAAAAGGCAAAGATGGTAGCGTCATTAGTAATCTTGGTGCAGGAAAAATTACTGATCAATCAACAGATGCGGTCAATGGTAGTCAGCTGTATGCAACGGGTAAATCTGTAGCGGATGCGCTCGGTGGCGGTGCAACGATTGGTGCTGATGGTAAAGTGACTGCGCCAAGCTATACAGTTGATGGTAAACCTGTGAATAACATCGGTGATGCGATTAGCAATGTTGATGGTCGTGTAACTGATAACACCACCAACATTACCAACATCGCTAAAACCTTAGACGAAGGTGCCTTTAGTGTCTCTGCCAATGGTAAAGAGAATGCAGTGAAGGTTGAGAAAGATGCAATCATCAATTATGCCAATACTGACGGCAATATTGATATCTCGAATAGTGGAACGGAATTCCAATTTAACTTGGCAGATCAACTGACAGTCAAAGATGGCATTAAAGTCGGTACTGATGGTCCTTCGCTTGGTAAAGACGGTATTGATGCGGCAAACAAAGCCATTACCAATATTGGTACTGGTGCGGTAGAAGCTGGTTCGAAAGATGCTGTGACGGGTGATCAACTCTTTACATCGAATGAAAGAATCAAGGATCTTGATGAAAAAATCCAAGCTTCAGGTTTGATCGGAGATGATGGTAAAGCAATCGCTGCAGTGACTTATGGTGATGACGACAATGTTGTGCTAAAAGGCAAAGATGGTAGCGTCATTAGTAATCTTGGTGCAGGAAAAATTACTGATCAATCAACAGATGCGGTCAATGGTAGTCAGCTGTATGCAACGGGTAAATCTGTAGCGGATGCGCTCGGTGGCGGTGCAACGATTGGTGCTGATGGTAAAGTGACTGCGCCAAGCTATACAGTTGATGGTAAACCTGTGAATAACATCGGTGATGCGATTAGCAATGTTGATGGTCGTGTAACTGATAACACCACCAACATTACCAACATCGCTAAAACCTTAGACGAAGGTGCCTTTAGTGTCTCTGCCAATGGTAAAGAGAATGCAGTGAAGGTTGAGAAAGATGCAATCATCAATTATGCCAATACTGACGGCAATATTGATATCTCGAATACTGGAACGGAATTCCAATTTAATTTGGCAGATCAACTTATAGTCCAAGATGGTATTAAAGTTGGTACTGACGGTCCATCGCTTGGTAAAGACGGTATCGATGCGGCAAACAAAGCCATTACCAATATTGGTACTGGTGCGGTAGAAGCTGGTTCGAAAGATGCTGTGACGGGTGATCAACTCTTTACATCGAATGAAAGAATCAAGGATCTTGATGAAAAAATCCAAGCTTCAGGTTTGATCGGAGATGATGGTAAAGCAATCGCTGCAGTGACTTATGGTGATGACGACAATGTTGTGCTAAAAGGCAAAGATGGTAGCGTCATTAGTAATCTTGGTGCAGGAAAAATTACTGATCAATCAACAGATGCGGTCAATGGTAGTCAGCTGTATGCAACGGGTAAATCTGTAGCGGATGCGCTCGGTGGCGGTGCAACGATTGGTGCTGATGGTAAAGTGACTGCGCCAAGCTATACAGTTGATGGTAAACCTGTGAATAACATCGGTGATGCGATTAGCAATGTTGATGATCGAGTAACCAACATCACTGAAACCTTAGACGAAGGTGCCTTTAGTGTCTCTGCCAATGGTAAAGAGAATGCAGTGAAGGTTGAGAAAGATGCAATCATCAATTATGCCAATACTGACGGCAATATTGATATCTCGAATACTGGAACGGAATTCCAATTTAATTTGGCAGATCAACTTATAGTCCAAGATGGTATTAAAGTTGGTACTGACGGTCCTTCGCTTGGTAAAGACGGTATCGATGCGGCAAACAAAGCCATTACCAATATTGGTACTGGTGCGGTAGAAGCTGGTTCGAAAGATGCTGTGACGGGTGATCAACTCTTTACATCGAATGAAAGAATCAAGGATCTTGATGAAAAAATCCAAGCTTCAGGTTTGATCGGAGATGATGGCAAAGCAATTGCTGCAGTGACTTATGATGACGCCGGCGATGTTGCACTTAAAGGTAAGGATGGTAAAGCAAGCCGCATTAGCAATGTTGACGGTGGCAGCATCGCGGTAAATTCAAGCGAAGCCATCAATGGTGCTCAATTGTACTATACCAATAAAACTGTAGCGGATGCTTTAGGTGGTGGTGCCACGGTTGATGCCGAAGGTAAAGTGACTGCACCAAGCTATAAAGTTGATGGTAAAACCGTGAATAATCTTGGTGATGCGATTAGTAATGTTGATGATCGAGTAACCAACATCACTGAAACCTTAGACGAAGGTGCCTTTAGTGTCTCTGCCAATGGTAAAGAGAATGCAGTGAAGGTTGAGAAAGATGCAATCATCAATTATGCCAATACTGACGGCAATATTGATATCTCGAATACTGGAACGGAATTCCAATTTAATTTGGCAGATCAACTTATAGTCCAAGATGGTATTAAAGTCGGTACTGATGGTCCTTCGCTTGGTAAAGACGGTATCGATGCGGCAGGTACGGTAATCAGTAACATTAAAGACGGTATCAATGCTGGTGATGCTGTGAGCAAAGGTCAGTTAGACAAGAGCTTAAAAGACATTGGTATTTTGAATGGAGATAACAAACTATTAAATGTTGTGACTTATGATGAAAGTGGCAAAGTGAGTCTAAATGACAATGCAGGTCAAGGCAGCATATTGACCAATATTGCCAATGGCAAAATTGAGAAAGATTCTCGTGATGCGATTAATGGTACTCAATTATACAATACCAATAAATCTGTAGCCGAAGCGCTCGGTGGTGGTTCAACGGTTGATGCCGATGGTAAAGTTACAGCACCAAGCTATACCGTTGGTGATAAAACCGTGAATAATCTTGGTGATGCGATTAGCAATGTTGATGATCGAGTAACCAACATCACTGAAACCTTAGACGAAGGTGCCTTTAGTGTCTCTGCCAATGGTAAAGAGAATGCAGTGAAGGTTGAGAAAGATGCAATCATCAATTATGCCAATACTGACGGCAATATTGATATCTCGAATACTGGAACGGAATTCCAATTTAACTTGGCAGATCAGCTGACAGTCAAAGATGGCATTAAAATTGGCGCTAGTGGTCCATCAATAACTAAAGATGGTATTGATGCGGCAGGTACGGTAATCAGTAACATTAAAGACGGTATCAATGCTGGTGATGCTGTGAGCAAAGGTCAGTTAGACAAGAGCTTAAAAGACATTGGTATTTTGAATGGAGATAACAAACTATTAAATGTTGTGACTTATGATGAAAGTGGCAAAGTGAGTCTAAATGACAATGCAGGTCAAGGCAGCATATTGACCAATATTGCCAATGGCAAAATTGAGAAAGATTCTCGTGATGCGATTAATGGTACTCAATTATACAATACCAATAAATCTGTAGCCGAAGCGCTCGGTGGTGGTTCAACGGTTGATGCCAATGGTAAAGTTACAGCACCAAGCTATACCGTTGGTGATAAAACCGTGAATAACCTCGGTGATGCTATTAGCAATGTTGATAATCGTGTAACCAATATCACTGAAACCTTAGACGAAGGTGCTTTTAGTGTCTCTGCCAATGGTACGGGTGCGGTGAAGGTTGAGAAAGATGCAACCATCGACTACACCAATAAAGATGGCAATATTAAGATTACGCAAAGTGGTACGGACTTCCAATTTAACTTGGCAGATCAGCTGACAGTCAAAGATGGCATTAAAATTGGCGCTAGTGGTCCATCAATAACTAAAGATGGTATTGATGCGGCAGGTACGGTAATCAGTAACATTAAAGACGGTATCAATGCTGGTGATGCTGTGAGCAAAGGTCAGTTAGACAAGAGCTTAAAAGACATTGGTATTTTGGGTGAAGATGGCAAACTCTTAAATGCCGTAACTTATGATGAAAGCGGCAAAGTGAGCCTCAATGACAATGCCGGTCAAGGCAGTACATTGACCAATGTTGCTAATGGCAAAATTGCGAAAGATTCTCGTGATGCGATTAATGGTGGTCAACTCTTTACCAGCAATGAGAACCTTGCCAAAGCCTTGGGCGGAGGTGCAATGCTAGACAATAACGGCAATCTCATTGGACCTAATTATCAGATAGGTGGTCAAGTCTTTACCAATATCGGTGGTGCATTAAGCAATATCGATGGTCGAGTGAGCACGATTCAAGGTCAAGTCAATAATATTGTTGCCAAATCTGAAAGCACTGTAAGTTATGCTGTTGATGAAAATGGTGAGTTAGATAAAGACAAATTGGTGTTAGCTGGCAATACAGCAAACATTGCTAAAGACAGTAAAGGGAATAGTGTCGTGACTTCTGGTGGTACAACCATTGAAAATGTTGCCAACGGTGTTACTGCTTCTGATGCAGTCAATAAAGGTCAATTAGACAAAACCTTATCTGATGCCAAAGACTATACTGATCAGCGGATTAATGACGTGACCAATGGTATGAGTGAAGACATTAGTAATGTGAAAACTGATGTAAATAACATTCAAGAAGGTAAAGACGGGATGTTCCAAGTCAATACCCAAGCATCTGTGGTTAAACCACAAGCAAGTGCTGAAAATACACTTGCTGGTGGTAGTGGTGCGGAGGCAAGTGCTGAAAATGCCGTAGCATTGGGTAATAATGCTGTTGCTAAAGGCAAAAATAGCGTGGCACTCGGTCAGGGTTCCGTTGCTGATCGTGAGAATACGGTCTCTGTTGGTAGTGAAGATAAAGAACGCCAAATTACTCATGTTGCAGCGGGAACCAAGGAGACCGATGCAGTGAATGTGTCACAATTAAATGATGTGAAATCTACACTTGCTGAAACGCAAGAAGCGTTTACACAACAAATTAATGACACAAATCGCTATGTTTATAATGTCGATAAACGTTCTCGTGCCGGTATTGCAGGCGTGTCTGCTATGGCGAACATCCCACAAGTTATGGTTGGTGGTCAGAAGTCATTAGGGGTCGGTGTTGGTAGCTATCGTGGTCAAAATGCGATTGCTGTTGGTGGTTCATTTTCATCTGATGATGGTAAATGGGTCTTCAAAGGCAGTGCTGCATTTGATAGCCAAGAAAAATCAACTGTTGGTGCTGGTGTGAGCCGCGTATGGTAAGCTGATATTGCTAAAAATACCGATCTAATTTAATTTTTTGAAACAAGAAAGATCACCTCTGCGGAGGTGGTTTTTTTTGAAGCGTAATTTTCTAACTTTGACATAGAAATTTTTGGAAATGAGGAATAGTTTAGGGTGTGTTGACATTTACAGTCGATAAATTGATCTAAAGAGGCAACCAAATATAGATACAAGCTAAGGCAACAGCACTTTGATAATTACGCTTTAGCTTGTCATATCGTGTAGCAACTCCTCTGAACTGTTTCAATCTGCAGAATGTATTCTCAACTAAGTGCCTGATTTTATACATATACCAGTCCATATAATCATTACTGGATTTTGTGTTGGATTTTTTAGGAATGTTCGCTTTTGTTTTAGTCGCTTCAATTTGATTTCTCAGACTTTCAGAGTCATAACCTTTATCAGCACATAGTATTTCTGATTCAGTCAAATCCAGTTTTGATACTAGGGCTGGGGCAATTTTTATGTCATGAGATGTCCCGTCAGAAATAATAAAGTCTATTGGATTACCATTAGAATCAGTTGCTAAATGTATTTTAGAGCTATTACCACCGATACTTTTAGAAATGTCTTGATGCTTAATTCCTGCTGAATGTTGATGTGCTCTGACGTGACTGCCATCAATAAAAATCCATTCTTTGTCAGCATGTTTACTAAATAACTTAAATATATTCATAAGCTTATCATTTTTAGACCAACGATTATATTTTTTAAAGATTGAATTATGATTACCAAATTCTTTAGGTAAATCTCTCCAAGGACATCCCGTTCTAATACGAAATAAGATGGCTTCAATAAAATTTCGTAAATTTAATTTGAGATAAATATTAAAATGTCTGAAAATAGATTTTAACTTAGACCAGTGTTGATCATTTAATATTGTACGAGGCATAGCGAGTGTAAAATTACGTTTGGCGATTTGATTTTACTACCTCGCTATTTTTTTAGGCAACAAATGTCAACACACCCTAATCATATTTTAATTTTATTTAATAACCCAAAAGATGGTGAAATATCAAAATGATTTAATTGAGAAAGAAGTCTAAAATTTTTAAAAATTACATTTATATTCAACTAAAAATGGGGGTATTACTTTGTAGTGGGATTGGTGAGTTTCTTAACTGATGTTTTAGCTACAGTGGCAAAAGAAGATGATTAAGAGTTCGGGGTGGGAGTTTATGACCGTCGTGTCAGTGTTGAAATTACAGGAATGAAAAAGTAAATTGTAATTTATTCAGGTAACTAGAGCCTTATTTACGCTATGTAGATAAGGCTTTATTTTTTATAAAATAAAGCTCAAGCGCTGTCTTTTCTCGTAAAGCGCAGTATACTCAGTCTCATTGATTGATCTTTTTATTTGCTAGTTATTTTGACTTATGCCATTTACCCTTGATTGCACCTATCAGTTTGAAGAAGAAATAAAGAAAAGCCGTTTTCAAGCAATCGCAGCACCTGTCGACCATGAGCAGGATGTGAAAGCATTTTTAGAATTGCATAAAGATATTTCGACTACACACCAATGTTGGGCTTGGAAAATTGGCCATGATGTGCGTTTTAATGATGATGGCGAGCCATCAGGAACTGCTGGACGACCTATTTTAGCGACGATTGAGGGGAATGAATTAACCAATGTTATCGTTTTGGTGAACCGATGGTTTGGTGGTATTAAGCTTGGAACAGGTGGTTTAGTACGTGCGTATGGTGGTTGTGCTGGTCAATGTTTACTGCAAGCAGAAAAAATAGAACTCATTCACAAAAAAATCGTAAGTTTCCAGTGTTTATTTAATGAATGGCCTATTTTGCAATATGAGTTACAACAATTGCAGATTGAATATCAAACGCAATATTTAGCAATGGGGGTTGCGGTTGAAGGGCAATTTAAATTAGATCAAATTGCAGGCTTTGCTTTAAAAATACAAGATGTCACGCGTGGGCGCGAGCAACTTCATTATGATGAACTTTAAGTTTTGTAGAACAGTATTGATATGAGCACTGAGGATCCATTATTAAAGTATCGTACCCAACATCAGCATCGTCTGAATTATATGCCGTGGTTATATTGGCGTTTAAAAGATAAACATCGGATTTGGGCTGAACAATGGCAGCAAGAATATCAAGCTTATTTGATGCAGATGGAAACGGTGCATATCGGTAAAAATTGTTTTATTTCGCCTTTGGCACATATTTTTGCTGAGCCTGGTCGAGACATTATTATTGGTGACCATAGTTTTATTGCAGCGGATTGTGTATTACATGGGCCCTTGCAGATAGGGGATGAAGTCGCGATTAATCATCACTGTATTTTAGATGGCGGACGTAAAGGAATTATGATTCACGATCAGGCTCGTTTGGCTGCCTACTGTGCATTATATGCTTTTGATCATGGTATGGCTTTAGAAAGTCCCATATATCAACAGGCTGTACGCTCGCAAGGGATTGAAGTTGGGCGAGATGTTTGGCTAGGTGCACATGTTGGTATCAGAGATGGGGTAAAAATTGCAGATCATGCTATTGTCGGCATGCACAGTATGGTGACACATGATGTTGCAGCAGCAACAGTTGTCGCTGGAAACCCGGCAGTATTTAAGCGTCATAGATGATAGATCGACTATAAATTGGCTATAAAAAGCTAACCACTTGAGCGCCATGGTCATATTTTTTTGCATATTCATGCCATAGATTAAAGCAAGATATGCTAAGTTAAAGTTTATAAATAGACCCGAGGCATATTGCCAGAGAGAGGTAAAACGATGAAACGTGTAATTGCTTGTATAGACTCATCGCCTTGCATTCAGGCATTGGCAGATGCAGCCGCATGGATTGCAACGAAGACCGGTCGTGAATTGGTCTTATTACAAGTGTTAGATTATTATCCTGCTAGCTATCATTTGGGGGAAATCAGTGGGGTAATAGGCTTTGAAAGCAACGCTATGTTATTAAAAGAACTGGCGGATTTAGAACAGAAGCAAAGTGAATTGGCGCTGGATTATAGTAATAATTTACTGCAACATATTTCCGAGAGCATTCAGCAGCAATATGGTATTACACCAAGTCATATTCAAGAAAAAGGCGATTTCTTGGAACAAAGTTTTAACCTCTTACAAGCAGATGATATCGTTGTTATTGGTCGAGTTGGTGAGCGTTCAGCAGAAAATAATAAATTTTTAGGCAGTAATGTTGAAAATTTTATTCGCGGTGCAAACTGTACTGTTATGACTGTAGGCGAGAGTTATAAACCGCCGCGTCGTTTTATCTTTGCTTATGATGATTCTGCAACTTGTCGTAAAATGTTAGAGCGTATTGCCAAGAGTGATTTACTCAGATTATTGCAATGTCATTTACTTTATGTGGGTGAGCATGCAGAAATTTTAAACTATCCTCTGCAATACTTGACAGAGGCGGGTTTAGACGTGGTTGTAGAATATCGTTACGGTGATGTGGCAGAAAATATTTTAGATTATCAGCGACAACATCAAATTCAATTGATCGTCATGGGGGCATTTAGTCGTAGTAAAATCCATCAGTTCTTTCTGGGAAGTGTTGCCACTACGATTTTTCGTAACTGTGAAGTCCCGTTATTGGTGACCAAATAACATTGATTTGCAGTAACACCATGACAAGGCTATTTTGATTATCTCGAAATAGCCTTTTATAATTTTTTATCGAAGAGGCAAAGATCGTTATTTAACAATCGCTATAGCAAAGCCATCATGTCCTTTACTCCCCACAGTTTGTAAGGCGGTACAAGATAAAATTTGTGGATGGTTTTGTAGTGTTGAAAAGAGTGTGCGCAGACCTTCAATACTCGGTTTATGATTATCTGGATCGATAATATCTCCTGCACGTACTACATTATCTAGCACAATAATACTGCCTGAATGGCAATATTTTAGACAAAGTTCTAAATATTCTGGATAGCTTTGTTTATCAGCATCGATAAAAATAAAATCAAAAGCGGGGGTGTTTTCAGGTAATGCAAGCAAAATATCACGTGCAGGTCCAACACGTAAATCGATTTGGGGTTTAAGCTGGGCGCGTACAATGTTTTCACGACCAATATTGGCATGTGCTTCACGACCTTCAATAGTTAAGATATAACCATCATCGGGTAAAGCACGTGCTAACCACAGGGTACTATAGGCGGCAAAAGTACCTAATTCTAAAACACGTTTAACTTGATTCATTTGAATCAGCATTTGTAATAACATGCCTTGATTGGCTGCAACGGCCAAATGATCAGGTAAACCTTGTTCATCGGTATAGGCTAAGGTCTGCTTTAAAATTGGATCATCTGGTATCAGATGCGATTCGATGTAATGATCAATTTCAGCCCATTGCTGTTGCATTATCGGTACTCGGCAGTTAAAACTACTGCATTCTATACCTTTCAAGCGCTAGTTCAATCATCATCTGGTTGAGGTGTATATTAATTGCTCAAAACATAAGACCAATATATACCTTAAAGAAATGAAGAACACATTGAGCTATTGCGCGTTAGATCGGGTCCCCAGGTACGATAGCCTTGAGTATCAATATGAATTTGACCAGATGCATATAGCCCTAAGCCCATATTAAAGCGTTGGCCATATTGGCTCCAGAACTGACATAATTTATATTTAGTATTTTCAATAAAAGCATAATCTTCAGGTTGTGGGTATTGTGGACCTATACGAAAATCAATTGCTGAATTAAATAAGTGCCGAGAGGATGATGCGCCACCAGCACATTGATTGAGCGGTAAATCGCGATAAACAGAAGTCACTTCATAATCGGTTAGTGTTTTAGTTGCCACCATATATTTAAATACTTTGAGTGTTTCAACTTGGTTTTGCCATAATTCACGGCTAGGTACCATATATTCACTACGACCACAGCGTTGCCAATCACGTGCAGTGCGGAATAACTCAAAGCTTGGAACAATGTGACCAACATTATTTTGTTCTAAGAAACGTTCATATTCACGTACTTTTTTTAAATTGTCTGCTTGACCCAGCCATTGTTGGTAAGATGCAGGCGTGATTTTTTGTCGTGCTGGACGTTCTAAAACTAAATCTTTTTCAGGAATAGGGCGTTGGATAATAACTGGCGGCGTGGTATTTCCTTGTTGCGTGGGCGCGGGAGGAACATTACATGCAGTTAAAAACAGCGGTAAAACAGTACTGGCGAGAGAGGCTTTATAAATTGCTTTCATTATTGAAATAAGGAAATAACGTCATTGCACGATATTCTAGTCTAGTTTGCAGTGTGTGTTAGGACTAAATTGCAAAATAATGTATGGCTTAAGTATAAAAAAAAGACCAGCATAGCTGATCTTTCTTCATTATTTTTCAAGATATTGTAGCTTGTCTGGTTTACCATTCCATTCTTCACGGTCTTCTGGTTGATCACCGATCTGGGTAATGTTCGGCCATTTTTCTGCTAACTCCGCATTCAGTTCAATGAATACTTCTTGCCCCTCAGGTAACTCATCTTCGGAGAAAATAGCGTTAGCAGGGCATTCAGGTTCACATAGCGCGCAATCAATACATTCGTCTGGATTGATAACAAGAAAGTTTGGACCTTCATAGAAACAGTCTACTGGACAAACTTCTACGCAGTCTTGATATTTACATTTAATACAATTTTCAGTGACAACAAAGGCCATGGCGACAGCTACCTAAAAAATTTAGTCTTCATCAATAGCGGGATATTTTAGGCAAAAAGTGGGGTAAGTAACAATCGCTTTTATTGATATTTATTATTTATATCGATGAATTGGGGCTATCTTGATGATTTATATAGATAATTATTAATAATAAAAGTCAAATTTCTTTTAGGAAATAATCATATAGATATGAATAAATACAATAACTTAAAACAAGAATAATTTTCATCAAATTTGTCATTTCGGCAAATCGAGCTAAATGTGATTTTCATACCAGTAAAATCAAAGCCAAAACAAGGGTAACTGGTACAAAGAAGTACAGCATTGACCTCGATATTTCACTTTTATCGCGATTGAGATCAATGCTATTTCTCTTAAACTTGTTATTGTTTTAACAGTTTTTTGAGTGCGTAAAGCTGATCCAGTGCTTGTCTTGGTGTGAGATCATCGACATCTAAATGCTGTAATTGTTCTAATACTGGTGAGCTTTGTGCAACTTCAACATAGACCACTTCTGCTTCAGATGGGGCTGCAAATAAATCATTTTGTAAGCTTTTTTGCTGCTGTTGAATGTGCTGTTTTTCTAAAATTTTTAAACGCTTTTGTGCTTCTTGAATCACAGCGACAGGAATACCTGCCAATTTTGCAACCTGTAAACCGTGGCTTTGGCTGGCAGGACCGCTTTGAACTTTGTGCAACAAGATAAGTTGACCATTTACTTCTTTTGCAGTCACGTGATAATTATCTATGCCGATCTCATGCCCTAACTCGGTCAGTTCAAAATAATGGGTCGCAAAAAGGCATAAACATTTAATGCGTTTGGTTAGATCAAGTACACAGGCCCAAGCTAAGGACAAACCATCATAGGTACTGGTGCCACGCCCAACTTCATCCATTAATACCAGAGACTGCTGCGTAGCATGATGTAAAATTTGTGCTGTTTCAGTCATTTCCACCATAAAGGTCGATTTTCCTGAAGATAAGTCATCGGCAGAGCCAATACGGGTAAAGATTCGATCGATCGGACCTAAGCACGCAGATTGTGCTGGAACAAAGCTACCACAATAGGCTAATAAGCTAATTAAGGCGGTTTGTCGCATATAGGTTGATTTACCTCCCATATTAGGACCCGTAATGATTGCCATACGATGCTGGAAATCTAAGTGTGTGTTATTGGGGGTAAATGGAGATTTATTGATCGCTTCGACAACCGGATGTCGTCCAGCCTCTATACGTATACCGATTTCTGGACTAAAGCTTGGTCTACACCAACGTTGTAATTGTGCTTGTTTGGCAAAGTTACAAATCACGTCTAACTGCGCGATGGCTGCGGTCATTTGTTGTAATTCACCAAGATGGGTACGGAGTTCATCAAGTAGTTGTTCAAATAGCATTTTTTCGCGTGCTAAGGCACGTGATTCGCTTGATAAGACTTTATCTTCAAAAGATTTAAGTTCTGGAGTGATATAACGTTCAGTATTTTTCAGTGTTTGACGACGGATAAAATGCGCCGGTGCATTTTCTGCTTGTGCGCGACTGAGTTCAATATAGTAGCCACTGACACGGTTATAGCCAATTTTTAAGGTTTGTATGCCTGTATGTTCTCGTTCTTTTATTTCGAGATCTAGTAAGAATTTACCAGCATGATCGCGAATTTGTCTGAGTTCATCCAGTTCCACATCATACCCTTCAGCGATGACATTGCCATCCCTTAATAAGACTGGTGGATTTTCAGCAATTGCGAGTAGGAGTTGTTGATGTAAGCCTTGAAAATCTCCAAGTTCTTCAGCCAGTTGTTGAATCAAGCTCTGTGGGTATTGTTGAATAATCGCAGATAGACTTTGTTTTAAAGCCGGCAATTGCCCACAGCCTTGGCGAAGTTGCACTAAATCTCGTGGACGTGCACTTCCTAAGGCCACTCGACTGAGTACACGTTCGATATCACTGATATCTTTAAGTACATCACGGATAGGCGTACTGTGATCACCTGTTAAGACATGTTCAATCGCATCCAAACGTTGATCTAAAATCGCGGTATCACGAATAGGCTGCATCAAATTGCGGCGTAAAAGACGTCCCCCCATAGCCGTTTGGCAATCATTGATGAGTTCAAATAATGAGGTGCCATGCTCAAACAGTGCTTCGGTAATTTCTAAGTTACGTCGTGTCACAGGGTCTAAAGCTATGAAATCACTGCTTTGTTCAAGCTGTAACGAACAAATATGCGGGAGAGCTGTTTTTTGTGTTTCTTTGGCATAATGAATTAAGGCAGCAGCGGCAGCTTTTGCCAGTGGTAAATGGTCAATACCAAATCCCGCTAATGTTGCTACCCGAAGCTGATCACACAGGGTTTTTTCTGCATTATTGAGATTAAAGTCTACATTTGGACGTTTACTTATGGGGCAGTCTAGGTTTTTTTTAATCTGTTCAATAATTTGTAAGTCG
The DNA here is from genome assembly GCF_001704115.1 of Acinetobacter larvae. Lineage (NCBI taxonomy): Bacteria > Pseudomonadati > Pseudomonadota > Gammaproteobacteria > Moraxellales > Moraxellaceae > Acinetobacter > Acinetobacter larvae. The sequence continues at coordinate 2,135,007 of NZ_CP016895.1, read as the reverse complement.
ACTAAATCTTCATCAATTAAAATTTCACTTGGACAAAGCCTTGCCAGTTCTAATGCCAAACGATCTGGATCAAAAGTTTGCTGCTGAACTTTAAAAATACTCGCGCTAATGTCTAACAGCGCTAAGCCTATTTGTTGCTGTTGCACACAAATAGCAACCAGATTTGAGCTTTGATGCGCACCTAATAATGCATCATCCGTCAGGGTGCCAGGGGTAATAATTCGGACCACTGCTCGTTCTACGGGGCCTTTACCTGTAACTTCACCCACTTGTTCGCAGATTGCGACGGTTTCGCCTTTTTTTACTAAACGTGCTAAATAACCCTCTGCTGCATGATAAGGCACCCCTGCCATTGGAATGGGTTGACCATTACTTTTACCGCGATGGGTCAGCGTAATACCAAGTAGTTTGGCTGCTTTTTGTGCATCAGTAAAAAATAATTCATAAAAATCTCCCATCCGATAAAACAGCAAAGCGTGTTGATGTTGTGCTTTAACTTTGAGGTATTGCTGCATCATTGGGGTATGCGAGGAGAGATCAGTTGCTATTTCACTGAGGGTCATGCAGATTAAGTCCTTATATTCTATAGAATAAGTACAAATTATTGTGTTGAATTAGTGCGATACGAAGCATTTTTCTGATCCAGTATATTGGAAAATAGTTTATGGAAAAATGTATCGTATCGTATTTCAACATGAATATTGGATCTTAACAAATTTAACGACGTATAGAAAAAACTAAGTTATAGCAAGTGCGGAAATAGTAGACGCTTTTGGAGGGAGCTTTCTAGAGTTTCTCAAAAAGGAGATTTCATTATTATTTAGTACATATCAATATCTAACACGGGCGAGTAAAAAGCCTACTCAGTTAGACTCAAAATGAGAGAAATATAAGTAGGCTAGAAAATTTAACATAATTTAAAATATCGATTAAAAATGTTATCAATCAAATATTGATATGTTAATATTGTGTGATGCATATCACTTAATATATTGAAATGTTGATAATAAACAAGTCTAAATATAGCCATATTGCTCTTTCTTTTACGCTTATTTTATTGAGTGGGAGTGGATATGCCGCAGATCCAAGTGTTGATGCCATCCAGCGCCAGCAGCAACGCGATGAAAATTTACAAAAGCATATCCAGCCTGAAGTCGATGTACGCCTTGAGGCTGACAAAGCTGTAGCAGCTACGCAGCAATTGCAGTTTCTACAGTCACATAGTGAACAACTATGCTTTGCTATTAAAAACATTGAACTTGATGGGGAGGATGCGCAAAAATTTAAATTTGCCCTGAAGGCGATAACGCGTGGTGAGCATCGGATTATAGGGCGTTGCTTAGGGGTACAGGGCTTAAACCAAGCCGTAGATTTGGTACAAAATAACATTATTAGTCGGGGTTATGTCACAACGCGTGTAATGTTGCCACAACAAAATATTGCTTCAGGTGAAGTCGTTTTAAAGTTAATTGCTGGGCGGGTGAATCAAGTACAATTTGCTGAAAATACATCAAAGCGTGCACATCGTTGGAATGCGTTACCGATTCAAACTGGCGATCTATTAAATATTCGGGCATTAGAACAAGGTTTAGAAAACTTTAAAAGAGTACCGACAGTTGAGGCAGATTTTAAAATTCAACCTTCAGAAAGTAATGATGCGCCTGGTTATAGTGATGTCATTTTGGCATGGCAACAGGTCAAGCCTTATCGACTACATTTGGGGATTGATGATGCGGGTTCAAAATCAACAGGGAAATATCAGGGTACCGCAACATTATCTTTAGATCATTTACTCACATTAAATGATTTATTTTATATCAGTTATAACCATGATCTTGGCGGGGGTGATTCCGGTAAGCGTAGTACAGATGGTTTTTATGCAAGTTACAGCATTCCATTTGATTATTGATTATTGATTATTGGTTATTGAGTAGTAGTTATAGCCGTTCTAATTACTTACAAACTGTGGCTGGAGACAGTCAAAGCTATGAATATAGCGGTGAAAGCGAATTAATTTCTGCCGATTTAAGTCGATTAATTTATCGTGATGCACATCGTAAAACCACAGCGACTTTGGGTGGCTGGTATAGAAGCTCACGTAATTTTATTGAAGATGTAGAAGTTGAAGTTCAACGTCGTAAAACAGCGGGCTGGAAAGCGAGTATCGAGCATACAGAATATCTATCCAATGCCACAGTGAATGCGAATATCAGTTATAAACGGGGCACAGGAGCATTTTCTGCCTTGCGAGCTCCTGAAGAAGATTTTGCTGAAGCCTATACCCGCGTTGGTATTTTAAACGCTAATGCCAGTTTACAAGTACCTTTTAGGATAGGTGCACAAAACCTGCAGTATTTGGCTGAATGGCGTATGCAACATAGCGATAAACCCTTAACCGCACAGGATCGTTTCTCGATTGGTAACCGTTATAGCGTACGTGGTTTTGATGGTGAACAGACCTTGATGGCAGATAATGGTTTTTTAGTGCGCAATGAGCTGAGTGGTTCTATTTTTCAAAAACCACATTATTGGTATGCCGGCATTGATTATGGTGAAGTCGGCGGTCGAACAGCATATTCTCCCAATCCTTTACCTGGCACGAGTTTATTAGGGGCGGTACTTGGGCTGCGTGGTCAAATTAAATCGGTCAGTTACGATGCCTTTGTTGGGGCACCTTTAAAAAAGCCTGAGTATTTTAATAGCGATGATTATAGTGCTGGTTTTAGTCTGAACTGGTCATATTAATGAACCATATTAACGAACTATTTTTATTGAACTCCCATATTTAAAAATTTGAGTCTTAAGGTCGAACAAAAATGAATAAGAATGCTTATCGTATTATCTTTAGCCAAGCCCGTGGTATGTTTATTGCAGTTGCTGAAATTGTAAAAAGCCGCTGTAAAAGCACTGGTCAGTCGCAGAATAGCGTATCAGCCCTACAACAACAAGAAATAGTCAAACCGGTGCATTATAAAAAAATGAACCCATTGAATTTTGCGGTGATGCGTCTATTGGGGGCCGTCATTTATACATTACCGTTAAGTAATATTGCCAGTGCGCAGATTATTGCTGATCAAGGCGCACCGACTGCACAACAAGCAACGATTCTGAATAGTGGTAATGGCACGCCACAAGTGAATATTCAAACGCCGAGTGCAGGAGGCGTGTCTCGGAATACCTATAGCCAATTTGATGTGGGTGAGAAAGGTGCCATTTTAAATAACTCGCGCAATAATACGCAAACTCAAATTGGGGGATGGGTACAGGGCAATCCTTGGCTCGCCAAAGGTGAAGCCAAAGTTATTTTAAATGAGGTCAACAGTGCCAACCCAAGTCAGCTGAAAGGTTATTTAACCTGAGTTCGATGAAAAACGTTCAACCTTTCAGCATATTTTTGAAAGTTGGCTTATTCGGATTTAAACAATAAGCCACTACAGCAGCCATAATATTTACCATGAAATTATTCACAGAACGATGACGCGAATGGTCAAGTTGATGTAAGTTTTTTAACTGATCATTCACCGTTTCTATTAATCCTCTTCTGCCAAGCAATTGTTTTTCTTCTTCAGTTCGGAGTGGCTTGTTTTTCATATTCTTACGTGATGGAGTCAATATTTTTAATCCTCTTGCTGCTAAAGCCTCTGTCTTAGCTTTGCTTAAATAGCCTTTATCTCCTAATAAAACGCCTTTTAATTCTTTGGTTAAAGACTCTAGTACAGCAATATCATGGATATTCCCTGATGTTACTTTAATATTAATAATTCACCTAAGTTATTGATAACCACATGTAATTTAAAACCATAGAACCACCCAGTACTACTTTTTCCACGATTCGCTAAGCCTTTAAATACGCGGTTTCTTTTAATTCTAAGATTATGACAAACTACAAGTTTGGTTGAATCAATAATACTAATTCCTGTATCAGTTCCTTTAACCTGATGAAAAAAGCTACTCAAAGCTTGTAAACAACGTGGCATGATTTCAATAAAACGATTATAGTTCAGCAGCTTAGGAAATGCTGATTTCCAAAAAGGGATGACCATGTGGCAGTAAAAATATTTAAAGAATCTAAAACCTGATTGGTGAAATAAGATAACAATTGTCATGATCTCAGATAAACTTAAAGCTGACTTTTGAACTGGCTTATTTTGCTCAGGAATAAGAGCTTTCTCTAGAGATTCGTTAAATATTTTGCAAAAATCATCCACTTTACAGAATAATTCGGTAATATGATCCATAGAAAAGCCTTGTGTTTTAACTTTTGTCTTAAGAACCAATAAGTTACAAACATTAAGGCTTTTTTATACTTTTTTTATGTCGAACTCAGGTTAATATAGGAATGAACCGTACCGGGTTCGTCGGAGACCCAACTTTCTGAGAAACTACTCCGATGAAAAAAACAAACTATACCCCTGAGATCAGAGAACGTGCTGTTCGCTTAGTTCTAGAATCCAAAAAAGATTATCCCTCGAATTGGGCTGCAATCACTGCTATTGCGCCTAAAATAGGCTGTACTCCTGAAACACTTCGCACCTGGTATCAGAAACACCTTGATCTTCAAAATCCTAGCAAAGTTCAGAAGATGTCTGATCAAGAACGTATTAAAAAACTTGAGCGTGAAAATAAAGAACTACAACGTGCGAATGAGATTCTTCGTAAAGCAGCCACTTTTTTCGCCCAGGCGGAGCTCGACCGCCCACGCAAATAATGGTGGATTTTATTCACAACAATAAAATCAAATATGGCGTAGAAGCAATTTGCACCATATTGCCCATTACAGCATCAACTTATTATCGCCACTTAGAGTTGATTGAAAATCCAGATAAACGTTCCAAACGAGCTTTGCATGATAAGCATTATGCAGAAGAAATTAAGCGAATATAGCGTGATAGTTCAGGTCGTTATGGCGTTCGTAAAGTGTGGGAGCAATTGAAAAAAGAAGGCTATAGTATTGCACGTTGCCGTATTGCGCGATTAATGCAACAGCTTGGTATACAAGGGATATGGCGTGGTAAGAACAAACAAACCACGCGGAGTCGTGATGATCAAAAACGTGCGGATGATTTAGTTAAACGCGATTTTACAGCACAACACCCGAACAACCTCTGGGTGGCTGACTTCACCTATATTCAGACCAATTCAGGCTGGGTATATACGGCATTTATCATTGATGTATTTTCAAGGGCAATCGTGGGCTGGAAAGTTTCTACACGTATGAATACTGATATGGTCCTTGATGCATTAGAACAAGCATTACATGATCGAGGGATGCCAAAGAATGTGATTCATCATTCTGACAGAGGTGTGCAATATTTATCGATTCGCTATACCAATCGCCTAGAATCAGCAAATGTAAAAGCCTCCGTTGGTACTACAGGTGATTCATACGATAATGCTTTGGCTGAAACAGTGAATGGTTTATACAAAATGGAGGTGATTGAATATTTAAAATCTGATTGGACGGGTCTATCTGATGTTGAACTTGCAACATTGAATTGGGTGGATTGGTTTAATAAAAAACGGCTACATAGCGCAATTGGATATGTATCTCCATTTGAATATGAAACGATATACTATGCTAAGATGAATCGGTTAGGTCAAGTGGCCTAACTTAAATAAAAAGTCTCCGACAAACCCGGTACGGTTCAGAAAATCAGAGCCTGTAAATAAAATTGTGTAAATGCTTGGAAATAATGCCCTGCTAATGTAGGTCAAAAAAACAGGTATTTATCATGAATGAAACAACAATGATGGCATTGGCAAAAGAACTTGCTAAAGGCTTAAAAACAGAATCAGACTTAAATGATTTCACCCAAGCGTTGAAGAAACTGACGATCGAGACTGCTTTAAATGCGGAACTGACTGAGCATTTAGGACACGAAAAGCACAATCGTAAATCAGGAAGTAATACTCGCAATGGCTATACGTCAAAGCGCTTATTAACCAATGAAGGGGAATTTCAACTCGACACACCTAGAGATCGTGATGGTACATTTGAACCCGCTTTAATCAAGAAGAATCAGACCCGCATTACGACTATGGATAGTCAAATTCTATCCCTATACGCCAAAGGCATGACGACCAGAGAAATCGTTGCAACATTCAAGGAAATGTACGACGCTGACGTGTCTGCGACACTCATATCTAAGGTTACAGATTCAGTAAAAGAACAAGTAGTAGAGTGGCAAAATCGCCCCTTAGATGGGCTCTATCCAATCATATACATGGATTGTATTGTCGTTAAAGTAAGACAAGATGGCTCAGTCATCAACAAATCAGTATTTCTAGCATTAGGGGTGAATACAGAAGGTCAAAAGGAGTTACTTGGCTTGTGGCTTGCCGAAAATGAGGGGGCTAAATTCTGGTTATCGGTTCTGACAGAACTTAAAAATCGTGGCTTAAAAGATATTTTAATTGCCTGTATAGATGGTCTAAAAGGTTTTCCTGAAGCGATCAATACGATCTACCCCGATACCCATATCCAATTATGCATCGTTCATATGGTGCGCAACAACTTGAAGTATGTGAGCTGGAAGGACTATAAGGCTGTCACAGCAGATTTAAAGAAAATCTATCAATCTGCGACAGAAGACGCAGCGTTACAAGCCTTAGATGAATTTGGTGAGAAGTGGGATGGTCAGTATCCTCAGATCAGTAAATCGTGGCTCGCCAACTGGACCAATTTAAACACATTTTTTTCCTATCCCACCGATATACGCAAAGCGATTTATACAACTAATGCGATTGAATCACTCAACAGCGTTATCCGTCATGCGACGAAGAAAAGAAAGATATTTCCTACTGATGATTCTGTGAAGAAAGTGATATATTTAGCGATCATCTCAGCCAGCCAAGAATGGACGATGCCGATTCATAATTGGAAAGCGGCGATGAGTCGTTTCATTATCATGTTTGAAGATCGTATGGCTGATTATATGTAAGGTGTGTTTACACAGAATTATTTACAGGCTCGAAAATCATCTTCAATATCGTCACTATAGGTTGCATACCACGGTCCTTTTACACCACAAAGTTTTAGTCGTCTAAGTTTTTCATCATGTCTACAATGCTTCCCACCAACCCAACCACCAATTTTTCTTTTTAGCGGTGTTCCAATAACTTTAGCTTGTATACCTATTGATGCCACTAATACACTAGCAAGCTTTTCTGGTGCTGCTGTAACAACAATAACTTTTTTTCCATTCTTAACATGTTCATTCAGAATATGTATCCCATCTTTAAACCAATGTAACTCATCAAAATAGTCTGCCTTAATATTCTCAGAAAACTTTATTAAACTATTCTTCAATTAAGCATCATTTAAACCACATGTAGCTATCAAAAGAAATAAAGAAGTTCCAATAGATTTATATTTTTTAATTTTCATTAGAGGTATTGCTAATGGCATAATTAATACAGCACCTGAAAATATAAAAATATTCGATTTTAATGATTTCTTAATCCATATTTTAGTTGAATCACTAGACTTCCTTCATAAATTAAAAAATACACAGCTGTTTGATTACCAACTATACAGCTAAAAATCTAATTCTTAGCGATAATATCTCAATGAGATATAAAGACGTTAAAAAGTTACCTGATGATAAGTTTCGCAGACTTACAGGCATTAGTTGGTCCACATTTAATTTAATGATGGATGAATTAAGAGTTCAATTACCAGTCAATACTGGCAAGGGTCGCCCTCCAAAATTGCCCTTAGAAGACCGTCTTCTCTTGTGTTTAGAGTATTGGCGGGAATATAGAACGCTATTCCATGTCGGCATGAATTATGGTGTTTCAGAAACCAGTGCACTCCGAACCACCCGTAAGATTGAAGATATTCTGATTAAATCAGGGAAATTTAGTCTACCCAAACAAATGCCTGATCGAGAAGAAGCTAATTGGGATGTTGTTGTCGTTGACGCAACAGAGATTTTCGTGCAACGTCCAAAAAAAACAGAAAAAATGGTATAGCGGCAAAAAGAAACGTCACACGATTAAATTTCAAGTTTCAATGCACTATATGACCGGTAAAATACTGAGTGTTTGTTGCGATAAAGGTAGAGTTCATGATTTTAAGATATTTAATAAAAGTATTAAATATCTTAAATTTAAACCATTTTTTATAGTTGACAAGGGCTATTTAGGTATAGAAAAACTTGGATTTGGTTGCTTGGTTCCTTTTAAGGCTAAAAGAGGGTGTGCTCTAGATAAGCAGCTGAAAAAATTCAATAAAGAAATCAGCCGTAGACGAATTGGTATTGAGCATGTTTTTGGAAGAATGAAAATCTTTAAAATCTTATCCTGTGTGTACAGAAATCGGCGAAAAAGAATAAATTTAAGATTCAATTTATTAGCAGGTATATATAACCTTGAGTGGGCGGGAGATCAAAAAGATGGCTGTTTAAAAAATGATTAATGAAGGAAGTCTAATTGAAAGCAGTGTCCCATCTATATCAAAAACTACAACTTCAGTTATATTTACCTCTATAATTTATATACAAGATGGTTACTAAGTTTATTTATGCTTGGAAATTCCATAATACAGTTGGATCAATATTAATTTTATATTTATCAGAAACCACCATAGCGCAGTCGATCAATATCGCGCTATGGTGGTTTAAAAGAGACGGAGTTTTTATCGCTTAGTCGTTCAATATTCGACTGAAGCGATAAATGCTGATCATAAACTTTGATCTTTAGTATTATCTTTGGGATCTTCTGGTTTATTGTGTTGGTTGTTTGAGTGCTGTCTTATTGTGCTAAATTTATTGTAGTATGGCTTAATCAAACGATAAGCAAGGAGCAGCAATACTACAATTAAATAAATAGGCCAAATAGTAATAAGAAAGATCACTAAATTTAAAATAAAATACCAGCCTGTATATAAACCTTGCCAAGCACGTTGCCAAAAACTATTACCATGTTGAGCTGTCACAGCTGCAATATCAATATCTATGCGCTCACGCACCGTAGCAGGCTGATGGATATTCAATTGAATGGTACTGTAACGCACACGATCATTTACTTCTAACTGGGTTAATCGATCGATTTCATTGCGTTGTGGGTTAGGGGTGTTTTGTTCTACACGCTGCGTTTGTTGTATTTTTTGCTCTAATAATGTGAGTTCATAACGTTTTGCTGAGTACTGTTGTTGGTTTAGAAAAAACATTAGCGGTAAAAGTTGATTGACATATGCGGCAGTTTTTTCACTTGGGATACGAACAATAATATCGGCGAAAGGTTCGACTTTTTCGAATATTTTAATTTTACCATCACCAATATATTGCTGTTTATATTCGCTCACAGCATAACTGATATTTTTTTGTTCAACCAAACCTCCAGCATCTAAACTTAATTTATCAATGGCTAAAGTTGTTTTGATTAAGTCTTGTGTGGTGAAATCGATGCCGGCTTGCCGGACCATACGACGATATTGCTCAGCTGGATTGATACTGGCATCTAAAATCTGTTGAGGTTTATCGGTTGTGGCGGGTTGGGTGTCTACAGAAGGATCGGGTGACGGCGTTGTGTCATTTATCTCATTGCTTGTACGTTGTTGTGCTTGTGGCGATGCCGCGTCATTTTCAGCATGCTCCATCGGTTTGGAACATCCATTGAGTAATAAACCAATCAATAATACCAGTGTGAGTTTTTTATTTATATCAAGTCTTTTATTCATTTCAAGAGTGCTCTGAAAGTTTTAAGAATATAGGGGTGTCGTTAAATGGAGCATAGCATGCTCTATATTGTTCTTACTTAAACCTCTCAGAAAATGCCAGAATTTTAGAATATTCACAACACCCATAAGGCTTTGATTTTAACTCTAGATGCAATATCTGGATTTTAAGCATTTGATATAGGACCATAAGATCGGCTTATATCTGCAATTTAAAAACGAGAAGAAGGGCTTTGTTGGATTTTAATAGCAGCATGTCAATATACCCAATGGTGCTGCATGCCATGCTACTCAAACAGAGAAACTGCGGTTGAAGGTGGCTATTTTGCATCAGTCAGGATAAGAAAACTAATTTGGGTTTTGAGTTGCGTTTTATTTGCGTATAAGCTTTGTGCTTATGAGTGGTTTTGAGAAATGGATGTGATGACTGACACGCAAAGTTTAGATTTTTCTTTAACAGATGATGAACTACATTTATATAGCCGTCAGGTTTTACTCGCAGATTGGGATATCGAGGCACAAGAGAAATTAAAATTATCCAATATTTTAATCGTGGGGTGTGGTGGTTTGGGTTGTAGCAGTGCTGAGTATCTAGCACGTGCTGGGGTTGGTAAAATAACTTTGCTTGATGCAGATGTGATCGAAGTAAGCAATTTACAACGACAAATTGCTTTTGGACCGCAACATGTCGGATTTTATAAAGCGGAAGTTTTGGCAGAACGTCTGCGACAGATTAATCCGCATATTGAAATACAGTGTCATACGGTTAAATTACAAGAAGAGAATATTGAACATTTCTTTGCTGGGCAAGATTTGATTTTAGATGGTTGTGATAACTTTAGCACTCGCTACTTGGTTAACCAACACTGCGTTGCACAAGGCATTGCATTGATCAGTGCATCGGCGATTGCTTTGCAGGGGCAGATGTTTATGGTGATGCCAGATTCAGCATGTTATCAATGTCTATTTCCCAAACAACAACTGAGTGATGAAGGGCTACGTTGCGCAGATTCAGGGGTGTTGGCGACGACACCAGCGGTTATGGCGAGCTTACAAGCACACCATGCCTTATTATATTTAGGCTTGGGATTGACGCCATTAAAACAAAAATTATTACTTTGGGACGGACGCACTTTACAACAACGTATTTTGGATTTTCAAGCTGATCCAGATTGTCCTGTGTGCCAGCAGTCGTTGTAGTCGTTGCATAGAGACCGCTATTTGTTTTGTTAAGGTCGACCTACGATCGTGTTGATATGTGAATTGTTATCGGACGCTACTGTGATTTTTTAAAGTTTGCTACACTGTGGCAAACTCATGTTTATATAGATGCTATGAAAAAAAATATGTTGTTAGATGGGCTGCGTTCCATTGCGCGTATTGGAGAAACTGCAGTCATTGCAGCCAAAGCAGGAATACGTTATGCAGCAGAGAAACCCAGTAATGCCAAATTAATGCGTGAGACTTTTGAATCTTTGGGTTCAACTTATATTAAGTTAGGTCAGTTCATTGCCAGCACACCCTCCTTATTTCCACGTGAGTATGTTGAAGAATTTCAAGGCTGTTTAGATCAAACCCCCTCGTTACCTTTTAGTTATGTTGAGCAAGTACTACAAGAAGAATTTGCTGGTCGGGATCTCACTGAAATTTTTGCCAGTATTGAACCAACCCCATTGGCATCGGCATCTATTGCACAAGTCCATGCTGCCAAACTGGTGAGCGGCGAAGATGTGGTCATTAAAGTACAAAAACCCGGTGTAGAAACTATTTTATATACGGATCTCAATGTTTTGCATTGGGCAACCAAATTGTTAGAAAAAGCTGTACCCAAAGTCAAATTTGCTTCTTTGGCCGATATCGTAGAAGAAATTAAATTACGTATGGTGCGTGAAGTCGATTTTATTGAAGAAGCCAAAAACATTGATGACTTTAGAGATTATCTCAATGCGACGCAAAACCAAGTTGCCACAGCACCAAGGGTGTATCATCAATTTTCTACGCGCCGTGTCTTGACCATGCAACGTCTATATGGCGTGCCCTTGACTGATTTTGATGTGGTGCGTGATGTTGCAAAAGATCCGTCCCAAGTTTTAATCGCTGCCATGAATACTTGGTTTGGTAGTTTAATGTTATGCCAAAGTTTCCATGCCGATCTCCATGCGGGGAATTTAATGTTGTTGGATGACGGTCGTATTGGCTTTATCGATTTTGGCATCGTCGGGCAGCTTAATCCAGAAGTTTGGTCTGCATGTATTCAGTTTATGGATGCATTACAGAAAACAGATTATGCTGCGATGGCGCAAAATATGTTGAAAATGGGAATGACCGATCGTGCGGTAGATGTGACACGATTAACAGCAGATTTGGAACGTCTATTTAATGGCGTTTTACTGGGCGACCCACAGCAGCTGCTGAATAGTAAGCCAAATGATTTGAATGATATTATGCTCGATATTGTGGCGGTTGGTGAACGACATGGTATTCGCTTCCCGCGTGATTTTGCATTGTTGTTTAAACAAATGTTGTACTTCGATCGCTTCATGCGTGTTTTAGCACCTTATACTGATATCTATGCAGATCAACGTTTGCAATTGTTGCAAAATTTTGAACCTGCACAACAGTTTAAGCACTAAACCCTAAACCTTAAGCACTCAGTGTTAAACCCTTCGTGCTAACCGCAAAGCGCTAGACCCAAAGCACTGGGTTCTCAGCATTATGTTTGTTTAGTCAGCAATTCATGTGTGATTATGCGTTGCTGACTGCGCCGATTATTTTTCTATCCTGATTATTTCTCTGTATTGTAGGTCGAGTTGCTATGGATGCAATTGTTATTGAAGGTTTAAATGTCAATACCGTGATTGGTTGTTTTGATTGGGAGCGACAAATAGAGCAGCCTTTATCGATAGACCTAACTTTAAATACTAGCCTAGCACGTGTTGCTGAATCTGATCTTTTAGCAGACACGCTGAATTATGTTGAGATCTGTGAAATAACTGCACAAACGATTCAACAAGCACAGCCTAAAATGTTAGAACATGCAGCAAAATTGGTGATTGACGCGTTATTTACTACCTTTTCAACAGTAGAATCGATTATTATGGTCGTTCGCAAGCCAGCGATTCTTCCGCAAGCTAACTCTGTAGGAATTCGTCTTGAACGTCACAGAAACGATATTCGCGCTCGCGCTAGCGAGTAATTTACATCCTAAACAACATATTCAATATGCCATCGAACAGTTGCGCCCACATGGTTTAATGCAATTGTCTTCTATTTATGAAATCCCATGCCGCGATGGTGTGGGTGCTGACTATTATAATGCAGCAGCATTATTATCTAGTCATCAAAGTGTAGCGCAAATCCAAGATTTATTTAAACAGCTTGAGCAATCTTGTGGTCGGCATAGACCGAGTCATGACATTAGTTTAGATGTTGATTTAATCGCGTGGGGAGCGGATTTGCAGCAGATGCAATTTAATCCTAAAAAACTCCCTTTGGCATTGGATGTGAAAATACCACTCTATGAAATATGGCAACATGCAGATTTAAAACATATAGCACATCATTATCCGCAATTTAGTCTAGCAGATTTAGGGCAGAGCTCATTTGTGGCACAACCAGCTTAATTTACCTCAATACCGTTAATTTGACGGCTAAAGATCTAGCTTATTTAAATAGGGTCGCAAGATGTAATGTCTAAAGTCCTTCGCCTGACCTGCATAGTCGGTTAAAATAGCAAGCGAGCGTATTGCAATGAGGCAAGAAGCGATTTAAAAGTCATTTCAAATAATTAAAAGTCTATAAATGGGTTGCAGCTGTTGTTCAGCTAAGTCTGTTTTGTGGCTCGGTCTTGAAATGTGCTGACCATCATTTCAGAGCAAATCTATGAGACATTTTTCTTTTTCAATAATTTTTTCAATTATATGTTTGGCGATCGCCGCATATTGGGGCTTTAACCATGGTCCCGAAGCTGGTGTTTCGATGATGTTTAAAGCGTTATTTATTACTGCGATTTTAGCGATTATGGAAGTATCTTTATCTTTTGATAATGCCGTAGTCAATGCATCGGTGCTTAAACATTGGAATAAATTCTGGCGAACCTTATTTTTAACGGTTGGTATTTTGATTGCTGTCTTTGGTATGCGTTTATTATTTCCTTTATTGATTGTCGGAATTACCGCAGATATGGGAATTATCCAAGTTGCTCAATTGGCATTGAATGATCCAAAACAGTATTCAGAAAAATTGATGAATCATCATCCTGAAATTGCGGCTTTTGGGGGAATGTTCTTGTTATTGGTCTTTTTGAATTTCTTATTAGATGATGAAAAAGATACCCATTGGTTTCGTTTATTAGAAGAGCGTTTATCTAAACTCGCCAGTGTCCCTGCAATATCGGTATTTATTGCTTTAGTAAGTTTATTAATAACAACACATTTTGTGGCATTAGAGACTAAGCTCGCAGTCTTGTCTTCCGGTATTTGGGGAATAGTTGTTTATGTTGGCGTACAGGTTTTGGGTCATCTTTTAGAGAGTGGGCAACAGCCAGAAGGACAAGCCAATACAGCAGTTAAAAGTAATATGATCAAAGCAGGAATTGGTGGTTTTATTTATTTGGAAGTTCTAGATGCATCGTTTAGCTTTGATGGCGTGATCGGGGCTTTTGCGATTACCCAAGATGTTGTCATTATTATGTTGGGCTTGGCGATTGGTGCCATGTTTGTTCGTTCTATGACGGTATTTTTGGTCGAAAAAGAAACCTTGGATGCATATATTTTTTTAGAACATGGCGCGCATTATGCGATTGGCGCACTGGCATTTATTATGTTGGCGAGCGCAACCGGCATGCATATTTCTGAAGTGATCACCGGTTTGATTGGGGTGACTTTTATCGCATGGGCGGTACTCTCTTCCATTGCTTGGAATCGCAAACATCGTTTAAATTAAGTTAGCTACAACGCCATTCAACCTGAAAAAGAAGTCTTGTTAGATAAAATAATATTGCTTTTAAACATCAAGTAAAACCAAATAAAGCAAGGCTTCTTATGGACTCGATTGCCGAATTATTTTTTGCCTGTCCAGAATTCGTGTATTCGACCGTACTTGCTTAGAAGTGATGTTCACTGGCATTTATAGTATTTACAGTACTTATAGTATTTACAGTGGAGTGGCATTTTGCCAAGCCTAGAGACTGACCTACTATATTCTATTTAATTGGAAAATAATGTTATTTTCTATATAAATCTGAACAGATCAATATATCGACTAGAATAAAGAATATGCAAAAAAGTGCAAAATATTGTCGCTAGACAATTATTTTAAGATTCGCCAGCTACAACAGGGAGAACCATATAACATGGGTTATCAAAAGATCGTAGTGCCTGCGGATGGTACTAAAATAACAGTTAACGCAGATTTGTCATTAAACGTTCCCAATCATCCTATTATTCCATTTATTGAAGGGGATGGTATTGGTGTCGATATTAGTCCAGCAATGAAGGCTGTGGTCGATGCCGCAGTACAAAAGGCTTATGTAGGCAAACGTTCGATCGAATGGATGGAAGTATATTGCGGCGAAAAAGCCAATAAAATTTATGGCAGCTATATGCCAGAAGAAACTTTTGAAGCTTTGCGTGAATTTGTGATTTCAATTAAGGGACCATTAACAACGCCCGTTGGCGGTGGGATTCGCTCTTTAAATGTTGCGCTGCGCCAAGAACTTGATTTATATGTTTGTGTGCGTCCAGTACGTTGGTTTGAAGGTGTACCATCTCCCGTACAGCATCCAGAGTTAACCGATATGGTTATTTTCCGAGAAAACTCAGAAGATATTTATGCTGGAATAGAATGGCAAGCAGATTCTGAAGAAGCTAAAAAAGTTATTCGCTTTTTGCGTGAAGAAATGGGCGTGACCAAGATCCGTTTTCCTGAGGGATGTGGTATTGGGGTTAAACCTGTTTCTAAAGAAGGCACACAACGTTTAGTTCGTAAAGCCATTCAATTCGCGATTGATAATGATAAGCCCTCTGTGACGTTGGTACACAAGGGTAATATTATGAAATATACCGAAGGGGCTTTTAAAGAATGGGGCTATGAATTAGCCATGGATCGTTTCGGCGGAGTATTCATTGATGGTGGACCATGGATTAAAATCAAAAATCCTAAAAATGGGAAAGACATCATCATTAAAGATGTGATTGCAGATGCTTTCTTACAGCAAATTCTCATGCGCCCTGCGGATTATTCTGTTATTGCGACTTTAAATTTAAATGGTGATTATATCTCTGATGCTTTGGCGGCAGAGGTTGGTGGAATTGGTATTGCACCTGGTGCGAATATTGGTGGTGCTATTGCGGTATATGAAGCAACACATGGCACGGCGCCCAAATATGCGGGTCAAGATAAAGTAAACCCAGGTTCAATTATTTTATCCGCTGAAATGATGTTACGTGATATGGGGTGGGTTGAGGCTGCCGATTTGATTATCACAGGAATTTCCGGTGCAATTGCCGCCAAAACCGTAACCTATGACTTTGAGCGGTTAATGCCTGGTGCAACGTTATTACGCTGTTCTGAGTTTGCTAAAGCCATCATTGCAAATATGGATTAGTCGATTTACTTTGATCAAAGTATAAAAGTATCGAATCGCTTTGATGGGTTCTGGCGTGCTGTCAAGCAGGAAGCTGCGGTTGAATAAATGACTTAGGCTTGACAGCAGCCTATGTAAAAATATATTGAAATTGGCTAATATCTAGCATATTGTCATTTTATTGAATTAAAAAAATGAACGGTTAAAAATGCATTACAGTAAAAGAACGCTGATCATTGCATGAACATGAGTTAACAAATTAGCCAGTAAATTAGCCAACGAATGAACAAGAGAAGGTCGCAACTGGCTTCTTAAAGCACTTTATCATCGCTTATGGTATGAAGTTTAAATAAAAAGAGTTTGCATAAAAACGTGTAAATAAAAAATGTCTAAATAAAAAGAGCAATAGCATTTTCTATGGAGGGCGTAGACAATGGCATATATCCAAATGAGCAATTCGACTGGTTCAATACCGAACGATCAGCATTTGAGTTTGAACGATCCATTAAAACTTGTTGATCAGTATCAACGTCATAAAACTAAATTGCGTATTTCATTAACGGATCGTTGTAATTTCCGTTGTCTATATTGTATGCCTGAACATCCAGTTTGGTTAAATAAAAAAGAGATTTTAACCTTTGCACAGCTTTATAAATTTTGTCGCGTCATGGTGCAACTGGGGATTACGCATATTCGTTTGACTGGTGGTGAGCCATTAATGCGGCAAGGTGTTGTCGAGTTTATTCAGCATTTACAGCAACTTCGCGCTTTGGGTTTGCAGCGTATTTCGATGACCAGCAATGCTTTTTATTTAGCACCTTTAGCACATGCTTTGAAACAAGCAGGTTTAGATGATTTAAATATTAGCCTAGATAGTTTGGATGCTGACCATTTTTTGCATATGACACATAAAGCATTGCAACCGGTACTTGCTGGTATTAGCGCGGCATTAGAAGCCAATATTGCGCTAAAACTAAATTGTGTTTTGCTAAAAGGTGAAAATGATCAAGAGATTTTAAACTTAGTACATTGGGCTTATTTACAGCAAATACCATTGCGTTTTATAGAATATATGCCGCTCGATGCACCACAACATTGGCAACGTGAGAAGGTTGTAGATGAAGATGATATTATCGCTTTAGTTTCCCAACATTATCATGTGGAAAAGCAACAGCGCCAACATGATCCAGCAACCATTTATTTGCTGAATCAACACTATCCATTGGGTATTATCTCAACCATCAGTAAACCATTTTGTCTGAGTTGTAATCGTTTAAGGCTTACCGCAAACGGTGAATTTTTAAGTTGTTTGTTTTCCAATCAGGGTGGCTCTCTAAGCGACCTTTTGCGTGAACCAGATGAGCAAGCACTTATTCAGACAATTTTAAGCAGCGTATGGCATAAACCAGCGGGTTATATCGCTCACCAAGCAGCGCCGCAGCGTAAAATTACTATGCATAATATTGGCGGTTAATCTTTATCTTCGCGCTGAGCAATATACAAATGAGTCGTTTAGAGATCGATTTTTAAAATAAACCATTTAAAATAGACCGCCCTAAACAGGTTATTATAAAAACGAACTATTATAAAAACGAGCTATTAGAAAAACAGATGCGTAGAGAATAGATTATTAGAACTCGTTTTTAGAAAAATGCAATGCATGGATTTAGATAAAAAATATCTTTAGAGCATAAATATGAAAAATATAACCATGAAGCCAGAAAGTTACCGAATGGCGCAGGCAAGTTCAAGCGTATTGGCACCAGCACATTGTTTGGCATTATTAGCTGAAGGAAAGACGGAAAAAGGTGATGCTTTAAAAACTGCACGCATTGCAGGTATTTTGGCAGCGAAGCGTACCGATGAGTTGATCCCTTTGTGTCATCCTTTGCCCATTCATGCTGCAGAAGTAACATTTGAGTTATTGACTGATCGTGTGGTGATACATGCGACAGTCGAAACCATTGCTGCAACAGGGGTAGAGATGGAAGCGCTTACCGCAGCAAGTCTTGCAGCATTGACCATTTATGATATGTTGAAACCGCATTGCAGCGCACATGAGCTTAGTATTGCTGCCTGTCAATTAGATTTAAAAACAGGTGGTAAATCAAGTTTTAGCAGGAAGTTACATCGAAAAATTGCTGCGGCAGTGATTGTGCTATCTGACCGTGTTGCCGCGGGGAAAAAAACAGATACGGCAGGGCAATCTATAGTGTCTTGTTTAGAAGAAACAGGATTTTCCCCGATACACTATCAAATCATTGCCGATGATTCAGAAATACTTAAACAACTGATCACGCAATTAACGTCACGTTATGCATGCATTATTACCGTGGGAGGAACTGGGATCGGGCAACGAGATATTACTGTTGAAACTGTACAGCCCTTATTACAACAAGAATTACATGGTTTGATGGAAGCTGCACGTGCTTTTGGTCAAAAACGTACACCTTATGCAGCATTGTCTCGTGGTGTTGCTGGTTTTATTGATCAGGCATTGTTATTGACGTTGCCTGGTAGTCGTCGCGGAGCATCCGAAACGATGGCGGCGATCCTTCCGGCATTGATTCATATTTTTGCAGTTCGCGGTAATCTGCCACATGGTGGAGATTATCAATGACTCAACAAGATATGATTAGCATCGATCAAGCTTTTGAATTTTATGAACAATATTCAGTTAGCTCCATTTATACCTGTCCTTTATCTGAGGCACATCGACATTATTTAGCACAAGATGTCATTTCTCAGATTGCCTTACCGCTATTTGATCAAAGTGCTGTGGATGGCTATGCATTGTCTAGTCAAGATATTCTTGATGGAATCCGACAATTTGAATTATTGGGTGAAATCCGTGCAGGTGTTCGCAATTCTGTCGCAGTCACAACAGGGCAATGTTTGCGCATTTTTACAGGTGGATTATTGGCTGCTGGTACAGATAGCGTTGCACGTCAAGAAATAGTGAGTCTAGCACATGGAAAAATACAACTACATCAAACGATTGAAAAAGGCTGTGATGTACGTTATCAAGGTGAAGAACTAGGCGTGGGTACTGTATTAGCCCGTCGTGGACAATGGCTAAATAGTGGTCTCATTGCAGCATTAAGTATGGCGGGTGTAACGCAGCTAAGTGTATATCGTCGACCACGTATAGCCGTATTGATCACTGGTGATGAGGTTGCTACGACTTACGATCCAGCTCAGTATTCGAGGGTTGGTGATCCACCTAAAACGTCAATAGATCGAGAAGATCATCATGTCTATGATGCGAACGCCCCAATGATTTTAACTTGGCTGCAAGCCCAAGGTTATGCGGGGATTTATTTAGAGCATGTAGCAGATAATCACGAGGCGGTACAGCGGGCATTATCGAATGCGCTAAATCATTATGATGTGGTGATTAGTACTGGTGGTGTTTCGGTTGGTGATTATGATTTGATTCGCCCCGTGTCGAAGACTTTGGGTGCTGAAGAAATTTTTTGGAAAGTAGCACAAAAACCTGGTAAGCCGATGTATTTTGCACGTTATCAGCATGCTGGTCGGCATTGTTATTTATTGGGATTACCCGGTAATCCTGCTGCGGTTTGGGTGGCTTTATGGGTGCATGTGGCGACGTTATTGAATGCATTACAAGGCTGTCCAAGTGCTCGACCTAGATGGCAGATGGCAAAATTAAAGACTGGCAATATTTTAAAAATGGATTCAAGAGAACAACTGCTCAGGATGCGGTTAGATGTTGATGCGCATGGTCAAGGTATTGTATCGACTTTACATAAACAACAATCACATATGCTTAGTAACTTAGCCACGGCTAATGTGATTGCGCGTATACCTATTTTTAATGATCCTCAGCAAGCTCCAGATTATATTGCGTGTATACCAACAGTTGCCGAACCCTTGTTGTAAAGGCTTCTGTGCTAGTAAGCATGGTTAAGGCTATATCGATAGACCTTATTAACGACCATATCAAAAGAGCGTTTTTTAAAGACCTGCTGTTGGTAGGAGCAGCTATGGAAAAATCAAATTTTTTATATTATCCCGCAACAGACTTAGTCATTTTGGCGGGTGGTCAGGCGCGGCGTATGGGAGGGCAAAATAAATTACGACTTAATATAGATGGTGCACTACAATTTATTAAAATTTACCGAGCTTTTTATGATCAGGTTGCACAGATTTGGATTAATAGCAGTCAAGATATTGCCTATTATCGAGCAGTCTATCCCGCTTTAAAATATTTTGCAGATGATACGGCGGGGTACTATGGTCCGTTAATGGGAATGAAAAGCGCATGGTCTCATGTAAATACGGATTATATTTTATTTATACCTTGTGATATTACTTATATTGCAGCAGATATTTTATTGCATATGCATCGCTGTTTGGCGGCTCATCAATCATCACAGGTTGTCGTGGCATGCTGTAATGGACAGCTGCTTTATCCTTTTTGTTTGTTAAAACGTGCAAGTTTGTCTGCGCTGAAACAATCTCTACAACAGCAACAATTCAGTTTAAGGCGATGTTTTAAAGCATTGCATATGCAATCGATAGCAGTGCAATGCCCCACAGATTTTCATAGTATTAACTCAACCACAGCATTACTTGATTATCAGCAAGCCTTAAAAGCGATAGGTCATAAGATTTAGGCATAGAAAAACATTTGGTTTATATCAACAGCGGTTATATGGTTGTGAAGCTTGAATACACAGCGTTTAACCAACGATTGTTATTTAGAAAAGACCAATTCTACAATAGCCGCAGAATGAATAAAAATACTGAGCTAAAAGAGTAAAACGGCGAAGGGAAAGCGAATAAAACCTAGCATAGACAGCTTTTAAATAAAAATATGCGTAATACGCGTAACAACAGCATGATATCGTTTAAGAGGAATTGATTATGACAGCGCTTAGAATTCAGATTATGTGTTATGGCGCGGTAGAGAAATATTTGCCTGAAGGCTTAATACTGTATTGTACGCCACAAAATAGTGTAGCCAGTGTCTTGGAACAGTTGCACACTCAATATCCCGATGCGGTGGACCTAATCGAAAACTGTGCGTGTGCCATTGCTGAAAATATTGTGCAACGACAAGATATTTTGCAGCAGGATTGTATCTTGGTTCTTCTGTCACCAGTCGCAGGAGGATAATCATGCAACAACATCCTAGAATTCAAGAGCAGCCATTAAGTTTGGCGGATTTTGATGCTATTCAGCATTATCCAGAATGCGGCGGCACCAGTATTTTTATGGGCACGGTGCGTAATCATCAACAAGGACGCCGTGTTATCGCTTTGAAGTATACTGCTTATCGTCCCATTGCTGAAAAATGGATTCGAGAAATCGAAGACGCATTAAAACAAAAATATGCCGTGTCTTATATACGGGTGATCCATCGTATCGGTGTCTTGGAAGTTGGTGAATATGCCATTATGGCAGTGGTTTATGCTGCGCATAGGCAACAAGCTTTTCGTGCTTGTGAGGCATTAATCACTCGAGTTAAACATGAAGTTCCTATCTGGAAAGAAGAGTTTTACCAAGATGGTGACAGCCAATATGTGAGCGGTTGTTGTATTCGTCATGATTAAACTGATTACCCATCAAAGGGCGATTTAAAATAACAACAATAGTGAACACCGAACACTTCGATATTTAAAATCAAGGCACTTAAAGATCAAGATAGTCGAATTTTTAGTTTTCAAAACCTCAATTTTCAAAATCTCAATCTTAAAATCTAAGGGTTCGAAATCTAAATGTTCGACAACAGTATCGTTAAATATATGCCATAGAGAATGACCGTGGCGGTGGAGGTATGATTGGAGATTTTATTTGCAGGTTATGATGATGTACAGGTCACGCGTTACCATGCTGGGCAAATACAGCCACAGCAAGATCATGTGGTACAAGAATATCCCGTTGCACTGGTTTATAACGGGATTTCTCACGCCGTGATGATGGCGACACCGACTGATTTAAAACTATTTGCACAAGGCTTTAGTTTATCTGAAGGGATTATTAATCAGTTAAAACAACTGTATGCAATTGATATGATCAGACATGACGATGGTATTGAAATCATTATGGAAATTTCATCGCAAGCAATGATGGCACTCAAAAGTAAGCGTCGCGTGCTTACAGGGCGTAGCGGTTGTGGGTTATGTGGAATTGATAGTTTGCAACACCTCCAACAGGATTTACCCAAAGTGAGCCACCATTTACAGCAAAGATGGTTACAAGATATACCCAAAACTGTGCAAGCCTTATCTGCGCAGCAAACAATTAGTGCCGTGACTGGTGGGGCACATGCTGCGGCATGGATTGAAAATGGTCAGATCATGGCGGTATTCGAAGATGTGGGGCGGCATAATGCACTGGATAAATTATTAGGTTGGCTGAGTGTTGAACAACGTGATAGCGCCTGTGGTTTTGTGCTGATGACGAGCCGGGCCAGTTATGAGTTGATTCGTAAATGTGCTGTATTCAATATTGCATTATTGGCTACGATTTCTGCACCCACTTCTATGGCTATAGATTTGGCAAAATCAGCAGGTTTAAGTTTGGCTAGTTTTTGTCGGGGTGATAATTTTGTAATCTATAACTGATAACTGATAACTGATAACTGATAACTGATAACTGATAACTGATAAAGGAACGACGATGATAAGCATAAAATACTTTATTGCGAGCTGCGTATTTGTATGTATGACTAATCTGTATGCGCAAGCCCAAATTACAGTTTATGCCGCGGCTAGTTTAAGCAATGCACTAGATGAAATTGAACAGCGCTATAACCAGCAAAATAAATTAGAGATTAAACGTTCTTATGCTGCCTCCTCAACCTTAGCTAAACAGATTGAAGCAGGCGCACCTGCCAATTTATTTATTTCTGCTGATGAGCAATGGATGGATTATTTACAACAGAAAAAACTATTAAATGTACAAGATCGCGTCAATTTGCTGGGTAATCGTTTGGTGGTGATTCATCCTAAAAATCAATCCATCACTTTTAAAATGGAGAAAAGTTTTCAGCCTAGTACAGCATTTCAAGGAAAATGGTGTACCGGGCAAACCGATAGTGTTCCTGTGGGTAAATATGCCAAACAGGCTTTGACTTATTTTGGTTGGTGGAACAGTTTAAAACCACGCTTGGTTGAAACTTCAGATGTTCGTGCGGCATTAAATTTTGTTGCGCGAGGTGAATGTGCAATGGGCATTGTTTATGCAACAGATGCTGCTATTAGTGCTCAGGTCAAAGTTGCTGCAGTATTTCCGCAGCAGAGCCATACAGCGATTATTTATCCAATGGGGATATTAAAAAAAGATCCTGCTACGCTTAAATTTTATCAATATTTACAAGGCAGCGAAGCCGGTAGCATATTTAAAAAATACGGTTTTAGTGTGCTTGGACGTTCATAGATGATATTTACAGCGCTTTCTCCAGCAGAATTTAGCGTGCTTATTTTATCCTGTAAGGTGGCTGTTTTCTGTTTGCTCTTGAGTATTATGCCAGCGATTGCTTGCGCTTGGTTATTGGCACGAAAAGAGTTTTATGGCAAATCTCTGCTAGAGACCTGTATTTTTTTACCATTGATTCTACCCCCTGTGGTACCGGGCTATTTATTACTACAAGTATTTGGTCGAAATGGGGTATTGGGACAATCTCTAGCAGCAATGGGCATTGAGATAGCATTTAATTGGAAGGGTGCTGTATTGGCCTCAGCAGTGATGGGTTTTCCATTATTGGTACAGTCTATTCGTTTGGCAATAGAACTGGTTGATCAAAAGCTAGAAATGGCTGCTCAATCCTTAGGAGCTTCATCTTGGCATACATTTATACAAGTGACATTACCTTTGGCAAGCAGTGGTATATTGGTTGGTGCGATTTTATGTTTTTGTCGTAGTCTTGGAGAATTTGGTGCCACCATTACTTTTGTTGGCAATATAGAAAATGAGACCCGAACAATCGCAATCGCGATGTATAGCCTTATGCAGCAAGCTGATCAAGAGATTGCATTGCAACGCCTAATGCTGATTTCTTTATCGATCGCGTTTTTAGCGTTATGGTTTGCCCAATGGTTTAATCGTTATCAGAAGAAAAAGCGTGGTGCACATGCCTAAATATTTTGATTGTTGCTTGGATTTAAAATTAGGTACCTTTAATTTACGACAGTCATTTGCAACGGATGCGGTATCCATTGGTTTATTCGGTGCCTCTGGAGCAGGTAAGAGTAGTATTTTACATGCGGTGGCTGGTTTAATCAGACCTCAAGCTGGTTGGATTAAAATCAATCAACACATCTGGTTTGATCAGCGTAAGCATATTTGTTTATCTGTACAAAAGCGCCGTATTGGGTTGGTATTTCAAGATGCACAACTTTTTCCACATTATTCGGTACAGAAGAATTTATGCTTTGGTCTGAAACACGTCTCTCCTCCAGATCGTAAGTTTGATTTTAATGAAATCGTCGATTTATTTAAATTGGAACATTTGTTGACACGTATGCCTGCCAAGTTATCTGGTGGTGAGAAACAACGTGTGGCTTTTGCACGTGCCTTATTATATTCACCTGATCTTTTATTATTGGATGAACCCTTATCTGCATTAGATACAGCACATAAAAATGAAATTATTCCTTTTTTGCAGCTGATGAAAAATCAACTGCATATTCCTATGTTATATGTCAGCCATGATTTACAAGAATTGCAACATATAACCGAAACGATTTGGTATCTTTAACTTACTAAATCACATAGTCGATTTGATTTAGATTTTCTTGTCGCCATTGTAGCGGGCTAAGTCCAGTCCATGATTTGAAAGCACGATTAAATGAAGCAGGTTCGTGATAAGCCAATAAACTCGCAATATCACTAATATGTAATGAAGCATCTTCTAGATATTGTAAGGCAAGTGATTTACGAATCTGTGTTAAATGCTGAGAAAAATGGCTGTGATGTTGTTTTAGGCGATGTTGCAATAAACGGCTCGACATACCTAAAGATTCTGCTACGAAATGAATATCTGAACGATGTTGTTGTATGGCTTTAATAATGGCACGATTTATAATCTCATTAAAATCGGCATCCTCGGGATATTTAGATAGAAGCTGGTTAGCATTCTTTTCTAAAATGCGGTGTAATATCTGCGTATCACGTTGACAAGGTTGTTTTATTTTAAGCTGCAGCATAGCTTTGTCATATTCAATATAATTCACTGGTGCATTAAAATGAACAGGACAATGAAAAAATTGTTCATGTTGCTGTGTACTACTGGGAGCTGTTGTACTAAATGCCATATTTAATGGATAAAAATGAGCAGGTTCAACCAAGTGGTTTACAAAATTGACGATCATTGCAAAGGCCGTATCATTTACCAAACGTGCTTCATTATGTAGATCACCTGCTAAAATATAAGCTGGGCTTTGCCAGGTATAGCGAATACAGGTATTATTTTCTTGGACTTCAACGTTGGAAATGTGATACCAAATACGCTGATAACGTTGGATTAAATCGAATACTTCAGCCACTGTTGTGCAACTCATACAGAGATAAGCCACAATGCCAATATCGGAGGCTCGACTTATTTTGCCAAGGGCAATACCTAAATCCGGTTTTTGATAGCGTTCATTTAAATAAGTTAAAATACGATGCCATTCAGTTAATGGGATGCGCTCATCAACGTCATATATTTTATGAATAGGGCTTGTGATGTTGTGCTGTTCACAGAAACGATTGACCATATTGGTTAGGCTGCTGCTCACGCCTTTATTATCCATAAATGATTTCATGCTTTGATCTACTCACCCAATTTAGAAATGAACGGTTTTAAAAATTTATATAATTTTTCAAAGCTGTGTATAAACAGAAGCAAATATATCGCCGTATATTTATGTACACTACTATATTCTCACAGATGTTATTTCATGCCGAATAGTGGGAGAAAATAGCATGAAATAGATTATCTGTTATAACGTGCTTTTCAGTAAAACCGAATAGCGATGTCACTTATTATATTTGATGTAGCGCTAAAATGACTATCATACAGTGGTTTTAATGTTTACATTTTTGTGAATCGATGTGTGAATAAGAGCGGTGGTACTGCTCACTCTGTAGACGAATTAAGCCGCGTAAGTGAGATGCTAAAGAACGTTTCAGATACACCTGACGTTATTTGGGAGGCATCAAAACAATGAATTTTGAAGAATACATTATTAGTAAATATCCAAACAGATCACCAGCGGTTTTAACCCAACAGTTTAAAGATGCTGACGGGACCATGGTCTACAATCTTGAATCCACATCAAGAAAAAGGATTGGCTCCAAAACGTGAAATACAACGTGCTGTTTTAGAGGAAATTTATCTTAAAAGTATACCAAAAGCATTGAATAAAAATGAGATATCCAAGTAATAAGTTTATGAAGAGGAAGTTTTTCCTAGCCCTTTATCTTGGATCGTGGTCTTGACTTGCAATTATATGGTTTGTTTTTTTGATTACGATACTTAATTCAAACATTACTTTTGATGATGTGAGAGTTGGTAAAGTTATTGCTCTAGGAGCAGTTGCATTTCTATT
The DNA here is from genome assembly GCF_001704115.1 of Acinetobacter larvae. Taxonomy (NCBI): domain Bacteria; kingdom Pseudomonadati; phylum Pseudomonadota; class Gammaproteobacteria; order Moraxellales; family Moraxellaceae; genus Acinetobacter; species Acinetobacter larvae. The sequence goes on along the minus strand of NZ_CP016895.1, from coordinate 2,108,180 downwards.
AAGCCTACAAAGTAGAGAATAGTGTCTAACAATAAGACTCACTGTTCAATACTAAGTGCCACTCGGTGTCCACTTGAATAAGAATACGCACACAGCAGTAAACAGGGAGCTTATCTATGTTTTGGGTTTCGCGATTTTATGGGCAGATGTTGGTTTTTTTTACTGTGGTCATGTGTTTGGTCAGCTTGTTGTTCTGGGTATATTTAAATTTAAGCGCCTCGATGTCGGTCAGTGCAGACCATGCTAATATCCGTTTGTCAGATCAGCTAGCCACACATATACAGGTAAATCGACCTTTGGCTGCACATGCCGCGGGTACACTCGATACCGCAATCAATTTTAATCAACCCTTACATATTCCTTTGAAGGGACGTTATGCGGCAGATTTGACCTTTGCAACAACCACGATCATGCAGGTCGATATCGATTATGCCACGACCATAAACGTACAGAGTAATATGCCGCTAGAAACGAGTACGGACTTGGTTTATCAGCATAAATTTTTGCCCCGGTTGTCATTAAGCATGAATATTCCAATTCGACTGGCTGTGCCATTTCATTTAAAACGCCGTTATCACTTACCGGTTCGGATTCAATTTAATGGTCCGGTCGATTTTGCTTTTGATGAGCAATTAAACTTAGCTGTGCAACAGGTTTTGCATCCTAAGCTACAGATCAATGATGACTTGGTGATGCAGCAGATTAGTCATTTTAATGCCACGATGTACAATGTCCGCCGTGATACCAGCGCAAATTTGGCGATGCAATTGCAATTGCCATTACAACAGATTCAAATAAATCAGTAGGCTGATTGCTCAAATGGCTCAATAATCCATGCATAACGCGGATAAGGACTGGTTATTCATTAAGCATCCAGGTATGATGGCTTGAGTTAGAAACTATCTATAAGTAAGTTGCTTAATGCAAACCGACTTAATCTAAACTAACTTAATTTAAACCCGCTTAATCTAAACCCATAAGCCAAAATGTTTGGCACACAGCATTCGCTAAACTTTACTGGGAGCTTGTTATGAACCGTTATGCAAAAAGTGAATTGCTCGGACAAGTCTTGTCGAGTCAATGTCCATCCCGAATGGTTTTGGAGCATCTCACCAGTAAATGGTCGGTATTGGTTTTACATTGCCTGATGGATGGTGTACAGCGTTTTAGTGAATTGCGTAAACGCATAGAAGGGGTCAGCGAAAAAATGCTGGCACAAACCTTAAAAACATTAGAACAAGATGGTTTTGTCTTACGTACGGTTTATCCCGAAATTCCCCCCAAGGTTGAGTATCAACTGACCTTTTTAGGCGCGCAAGCTGCGGAAAAACTCAATTATTTTATCCAATGGATTGAGATGAATTTTCCAGATGTTGTTGCGGCACAACACGCCAGTCAGTCTTCATTACACAGTAATCTTCCAAGCATTTAGCGCTCATGCAGGCATTTTAGTCATTTAGTGATGGCGCGAATGCGCTTAGTGATGGGTGATATTCTTATATAAAATATCAGTTTGTCTAAAAACTAAGTGGCTAAAAGCAGTATTTTGCAAATTCTTGCATAATACTATTCGAGTAATTTGCTGAATTATGGCAAAATATGCGGCTTAGTCGTTTTTGAGGATTGGCAGTATGCGCTTTGTTGATGAAGCAGTCATTACCGTAGAGGCTGGCGACGGTGGCAATGGCGTAGCCAGTTTTCGCCGTGAAAAGTTTGTACCCTTTGGTGGACCAGATGGTGGTGATGGCGGACGTGGCGGAAGTATTTATATAGAGGCCGACGACAATACCAGTACATTGGTTGACTATCGTTATACCCGTAGATTCCGTGCTGAGCGCGGTAAAAATGGTTCTGGCGCCAATTGTGCTGGACGTGGTGGTGAATCTATTACATTAAAAGTTCCTGTTGGCACAACCATTGTCGACACGGAGTCGGGCGATATTATTGGTGACTTGGTTACACATGGTCAAAAAGTTTTAGTTGCTGCGGGCGGTGATGGTGGTTTGGGGAATACCCATTTTAAATCGTCGACCAACCGTGCACCACGCAAATGTACGCATGGTATTACTGGTGAATTCCGTGAAATTCGTCTGGAATTGAAAGTACTTGCCGATGTCGGTTTATTGGGGATGCCCAATGCGGGTAAATCTACTTTGATTCGTGCAGTGTCAGCTGCGAAACCTAAAGTTGCAGATTATCCATTTACCACGATGGTGCCAAACTTGGGTGTGGTCGATGCCGATCGTCATCGCTCATTTGTGATGGCAGATATACCCGGATTAATCGAAGGCGCTGCTGACGGTGCAGGACTTGGGATTCGTTTCTTAAAGCATTTGGCACGCAGCCGTATTTTGTTGCATATCGTTGATGTACAGCCTATAGATGGCTCAGATCCCGTCTATAATGCTAAAGCGATTATGCAAGAGCTCGCAAAGTTCTCTCCAACTTTGGCACAGTTACCTGTCGTGTTGGTGTTGAATAAACTAGATCAACTCGATGAAGATACGCGTGAAGAGTGGTGTCAACATATCTTAGATGAGCTTGAATGGACTGGTCCAGTCTTTAAAACCTCTGGTTTATTGGCTGAAGGGACCAAACAAGTGGTTTATTATTTGATGGATCAACTTGAGCAACAACGCGAACGCGAAGTTGAAGATCCGGATTATGCAGCACAAGTTAAAGCATTCCGTGAGCAGCTTGAAGCTGAAACACGTGAGCAAACCATTGCCGCCAAAGAAGCCTATCGTGCTATGCGTAAGGCACAGCGTAATGCTGGGCTAGACGATGATGATGACTTTGATGACGACGATGATGAAATGGAAGTGGTTTACGTACGCTAAGTACAACTGAGGAACATCATGATAGACGTGGTCGATGGGCAGCGCCAATTACAGGCGTGTAAACGAATCGTAGTGAAAATCGGATCGTCTCTACTCACTGCAAATGGGCAAGGTTTAGATTTGCAAGCAATTGCACATTGGGCTAAACAAATTGTCGATTTACATCAAGCAGGGCATGAGATCATTCTCGTTTCTTCTGGTGCAGTTGCCGAGGGAATGGTTCGTATGCAATTGCCGACACGACCGACTGACTTGCCCAGTTTGCAGGCCTGTGCCGCAATTGGGCAAATGGGATTGATTCAAACTTGGTCCAGCACTTTGGCTCAACATCAAGTCCAGTCTGCACAAATTTTGTTGACCCATGATGACCTCAGTGACCGTCGACGTTATCTTAATGCATGCGATACCTTACAGCATTTGATCGATTGGCGTGTCATTCCTGTGATTAATGAAAACGATACCGTCTCTACCGATGAAATTCGCTTCGGTGACAATGACACTTTGGCTGCTATGGTTGCTGGTCAGGTTCACGCAGATTTGCTCATTATTCTGACTGATCAACCCGGTATGTTTGATGCAGATCCCCGCAACAATCCCAATGCGCATCTGTTGCAGAGTGTGCGTGCCTTAGATGATCAGTTATTTGAAATGGCTGGTGGTGGCGGTAAATTAGGTCGCGGTGGTATGGTGACCAAAGTTCGTGCTGCGCGTTTAGCGGCTAAATCTGGTTGCCCAACTTTAATCGCCAGTGGTGATAGTGAAAATGTTTTAACCCGCTTGATGGCAGGTGAAAGCTTGGGGACATTGTTCTTAACCGACGATGATCGCATGACTGCCCACCAACAATGGTTAGCAGCACATTTGCAAACTGCAGGACGTCTGGTGATCGATGCTGGTGCCGTGCGTGCTATTAAACAACAACATCGCAGCTTATTGCCTGTGGGGGTTAAAGCGGTAGAAGGGCACTTTGATCGGGGTGATGTGGTGGAGTGTGTCGATCCAACAGGTCAGCGCATTGCGGTTGGACGTGTTAATTTTAGTTCACGTTCGGCAGAATTGGTCAAAGGTCTAGCTTCTGATAAAGTCTTCCAAGTCTTGGGTGAGTCACGTTCGCTGGAAATGATTCATCGCAATCATATGGCAATATATTAGCAAAAACCTACCATAACCAAACATAACGCTAAGGCTTGATTCTGAAAGGGATTGAGCCTTTTTGTTGTGTGGTGCAAAAACATTGCAACAGACTAGCAGGAGGTTGAAAATAATTCATTGCCATAAATGCAAAAAAATGATGATGATTTTTTGGGTGGTATTAGCGACTGAGCAAAAATTTCTGTTTAGTGTAAAAGATGAATGATTTTCTGAATGAGCATAGGCACATATATTTTCTATCATCCCATTGGGGTAAAAGTAAATGAGGATGATATGGCCTATGCAAAATGCGATTTAAGTTAGATCTTTAAACTTACCAGTCGATACGTTTATCTAAAAAGGCGTGTTTACCATTTAGCTTAGGTTCATTTTGTAATTTCCCAAAGTATTCGAGTTTTTGATCATCTTCAATATCAAAGCGTTTCATCCACGCTTCAGCACGATAACCTTTGATTAGAGGTATTTCATCAGTTGAGTAGTTCCCTCGATGTAGTGTTTGTATCTTATTGACTCGTAATGGCTTGAGAATACGATTAAGTAAGATATATGGAGCAGGTAATGGGTCTACCTCATCAGAACCGCTTAAAGGTAAATTACCCGCTTGAATCACAACACCCGTACCATAGTCATAACCAATAAACCAACTCATGGCTAACTCACTGTTTAGAACTTCTTGTTCTCGAATTTTATTAAACCATTCGTAGTTAATGGCAGTTAGCCAGCTCACCGTTTTTATTCCGTTGATTAAATGGCTTGCTTCAAGGAACGGATTACCGACATTCATTGCCCAAAATTTGCGAGAAAAGTAAGCTTCAGTCGGTTCATTTTTATCTTCTCGAATTTGAGAAATAATACAAGCATAGCCAGCATAGCCGTGATTGGCTTTTAAGCGTTGCGCGCAGTTGATAAATAACTTAATAAAGGCTTTCGTATTTTCTTCCACCCACTCAATAGGCATCGAAAAAGTTAAAACGCTTTGATATGTTCCATTTTCAGTTTGCCACTTACTCTTACCACCAATATTAAATTCCCATGCCCCTGTAGCAAATCGTTGTTTTCCACTAGTATATAAAAAACTAAGGGCTTTCATAGGACTATAAAACTTAAATATTTCACGTATGGGTTTTGCATTTCTAAATTCAGTACTGTCAGAACCTGCACCTTTTGGAGGTTCTGATAACCACAGCCATGTTAAATGATCTTTAGCATAGACCTTATAATCATCAAAACATTGAGCAATAGCTTCACGCATTTCATCGCTATAGCCTTCCTTAAAATAAAGTACAGCACGAATGGCAGGGATTGCTCCCACATAATCTTCAGGACCTTTGGGGGTAAAAATTCCCCCACCAATAGCCCCTTTTTCTTGTTGGTCAGCCCAAACTTTATAATCATCTTGATTTTTAAAATGCATAATTTTGTCCAAAATTACCAAGCTGGTGCTGGTTTAGGTAAAGGAAAGCGAGGTTTAGGCATTTTTCCTCGAGATAAAATATATAAAAGTGTTCCTGCTATCGCAGCAGCCCAAGCTCCGGCAGTAGAAACTTCTGTTGCATTACTCTCTTTTTGATTACTACAGTCACACTCGTCAGCATCTAAAAGTTTTACTTTATGTTCACCACCTGCAATCTTTGCATAATCCTCTTTTTGATCATGACTAAATACATCATTGCCAAATTTTATTTCAACCACATGCTTAATATTGTCTTGCGTAGGTGGTTTGGTTGGGTCTTTAATAATCACAACATCAGGTCTGCGAACCATGCCTTGCCCAGCTTCATAAGGATAACCTTATAGGTGGGGGCTAATTTTTGTTTTGAGCAAGTGCCTTAAGCACGTTGTTGCTGTCGTGATTTTAAGCAAGGTAATCTATGGTCTTGACCAACCATATAAGGATGATGGGCAAGTTGAAGCATGGCTAGATCCTCATGGCTATTGCCATAGGCATAAATTTTTTGATAATCCTGCAATGGATAATGCTGTTGTAAACGAATAGCTTTTTGCTCTGCGCTACAGTCGGGCGTCATCAATTGTCCTGTCAATTGCCCTTGTTTAACTTCAGTCTCAGTACAGATCAAGGCTATATTTAATAACTGGCAAATGGGTTGTAAATATAAATCAAGTGAAGCCGAAATCAACACCACGTCATCGCCCAATGCTTGGTGCTGCAATAACTGCTGATAGAGTTCGGGATTAAGCTCTACGATTAATTTTTCTGCATATTGTTGTGCAATCGCCGATATTTGTTTGGCATCTGCTTGTCCAAACATTGCTTGATATAATTTAGGACGCATCGCATGTGCGGGATAAATGTTGAGATAATAAGCTTGTATCCAAGGTAATATCTTCAAACCTTGTTTAACGATATGGCGTTTAGACAATGCGTAGAAAATAAACCCAGTAAAGCTATCTTTGGGACATAATGTTCCATCAAAATCAAATAGGGCTAAAGTTTTATTCGTTTTGCTTGATGCATGCATTTTTCATAGCGTCCATTGACTCGGCTGGCATACCAGTTGGTATTATAGTCCCGGCTTAATTTGGGACCAGAAATCACTACCTCTGGCATGATGGCATAGGGCGGATCTTTGTGCGTTTTTTCAGTATATAAAGTAGAAATAGCTGTGTAAGTTTGTGTTTTTTCAAAGCCTTGGGTCTTTTCTTTGCTGAGATCTTTACGTAATTGTTTAGCACTCATGAGAATTTGATGTTTGGCAAATACTGCCATGATTGCTTTTTCGGTTTCCGTCGTCATTACTCGAGGGTTGGCATTTTTATCATAAGATAATAAGTCACCATCTAAACTGAGATCAGTCTCTGCAATTTTATTAACCATTTTTTGAAATGCAGCATTACGGCTAGAATACATACCCGAGTTATAATCTGCGAAACGATAAATGGCTTTATCATATTGTGTTGGGTACAACATTAAACGATGAATGCCGTAGTATAAACCGCCATACTGGCTATATAAGTCATCACGTAATTCATTATTATTGACACTATTACGCTTATGATCACGAGCATATTGAATGTGTACTTGCATAGAACCCAATGTGGTAATTGGATTCATTTTTTCTGATAAATCTTGACCGACAAATTTAGCAGCACCAGTTAAAGCGCTTATATGATAGTGCTTAGACATATAGTCAAAAATTTCACGGTATAGTACATCAAGTTGTTGTTCATTTTTAACTTTGCCCATTTGTTTTAAATAGTTATCTTCGGGCGAGGGTTGGGTGCGCAGTACTTCTTCAAAATAACTGGCCAATGGACCGCCTAGGGTTTCTCCAAGTTTGTCCTCAAACTTTTCTTGTAAGCGAGAACTTACTTCTTTAACCGCTTTTTGCCCTAAACCAGGGACATTGGGGTTGGCAACAAAATTGGATTCTTGATCGACCACGGCAACGATACTGCAAATATTTTCTTTATTTGCGGGAATTTTAAGCTGTTGGCTAATCTGTGCGATATCATCAGCCCAACTCGCACGATCTTTAACGCGGCTTGGAATTAACTTTTTGATTTGTTCACTATTCAGTTGCGTATCTTCTGTTGATGACCACCAGGAGTTCTTTCCACAGCCAATCAGCAATACACTACTGGCAAGTACCGTGCTTAGACCTAGGATAGGCCATTGAAATTTATATCTGTGCATGAAGATAAAAACCATCGAAAATCAGGTGATCTAACTTCGCGCGATTATACTATGTTTACCGTATATTGTTTAATTATTATGTAATTGCAGCGATGTTAAATAATAAAACTTAAGCTCTTTTACAGGACTAAACCTTATTTTGCTATGCGCTATACTTGGGCTTATGGAAGTGTTTTTGTGGCTTAGAAATATGTAAAATATTGAAATAATTTAATATTTTATGGTGTAAAAATGATGATTCTTTATTTTCTGGCATATACGCTATGCCAGATCAACAGGGCTAAGATGTAATGGAATGTGAATAATACGGGCTAAAGTGAAAAAACAGGTTAGCATAAGTTGCTAGGTGATCGATTTAATTGTTTAACTTTTGATGATTTAACTTTTTATTATTTTGATATTGTTGCTTGGCTCAGGATGGTATAAGCATAAAATATGGGGAGTACGGTGAATGTGGGGCTATGATTATAAAAGTTTTTGGTATGAGGCACCGGATTTTCTTTTAGAATATTGTGAGGCACATCCAGAACAAAATAATGATGATGCATTACGCGCTTTCGGTTATGGCTCAGATGCCAATTTATTATTACGACAGGCAGAGCAATTACAAGGACCGTTAACCGTATTTCAGCAATCTGAACATGCGACTTTACCACGTTACTTGGTACGTTTTTTTCCATCAAAATCTTATTTAGAATATTTTGTTTGTGAAAATATCCCCAGTTTAATTGAGCTACTCAATAAATTGACGCCTCTTATACAGACCATGATCATATCAGATCAATCCATCATGCAAGCAGAATAAACTGATTAAAATATATTCCAGCTTGTATGATCGCGTGCTGGTGCTGGAATTGAGAGTGTGACACAGAAAAATTGAACTAAGTTGGTTACAATGACCAGTTATGATTATTGTTAGATAGATAAAAAATATGCGGGATCAATATTTAGATGCATGTAAAGGCATTTTGATTTTTTTAGTGGTCTTTGGGCATTTTTTAGAACGCTTTATGGGGTGGAATTTCACCGAAAGTAAATTTTTATTAAGTGCAATCTATAGTTTGCATATGCCTGCTTTTATTTTTATATCTGGTCTATTGTTTAAAGATAAACAGATCACCTTTAAAGTCTTATATTTCTTATCTTTACTAGTACCTTTTCAGTTGTTTTATATTGGGTTGGACTATGCTTTAACTGGGCATTGGTTTACTGCGTGGTATAGCAGACCCTATTGGATTTTATGGTATTTATTTGCAATGTTGGCTTGGGTAATATTAACACCGTTACTCAAAAAAACACCTTATCCGCTTGCTGTCGCATTGCTTCTGGCTTGTGCGATTGGATTTTCACCAATCAATAATTATATTCTCTCAATTGGGCGTATTTTTACTTTTTTACCGTTTTTTGTTGCTGGGCATTTATATGGCGCTACGATTGTACAGTGGTTAAGAACAAAATCTTTTCTTGTACTCAAAGGGTTTATCGCGCTGATGGTCATTGCAGTATTATGCCAATATTTTTCCATTCGACCTGCATGGCTATATGGTAGTTTCAGTTACCAGCAATTAGCAGTAACACCCGTAACGGGCAGTGTATTCCGTCTCATGTTATTGGGGTTATCGAGTATGGGGATTCTAGCAATTTTATCTTTCACGACAGGCTTCATTCAAGTATTTGCACGATTGGGACAAAAGTCTTTAAGCGTTTATTTATTTCATGGTCTTTGGATTATGTGTTTGACGACGCTATTTAAACCAGCTCTGCATCCGATTTATTTGCTCATACTATGCTTGGGGCTATCGATGATGAGCTGTATAATTTTTCAGGCAGAGATATTTGATAAGTTTTTAAAAAAGATCAGTTATAAAGTACGTCATTAATGCTGTTAAGGTAAGTAAAACTAGACTTGAACCACTATTTATGCGTGCAGTTCTGCAACCAATAATCGTTATTTAGTGCTGTGCTATTATGATGTTGTTGTAATGCTCATGCCTGTGAATGGTTTACTCAACACTGCTAATAGCGCTATGAATATCTTTGTTGTTGAATTTAGCTGATGAAGTTTATTCGAGATAATATTGATCAAGGTCATAATAACGTATGGTCTGTTGCCACCGTTGCTGATAGAGTTTGCGTTCAATCACTTTGACTTTTTCACCATTACTGTGGGTTGCATCTTCAATAAACTCACGAACCAGTTCTAAACCGCGTTGCGGAATAACATGGTATTCTTGAGTAATATGGTAGCAGCAGCCACTTTTGTTATAGGTGCGAATACGCTTCATATTCTTATCAATTTCAAACATGCCTAGACTGGTTAAAGTCAGTTCGGAAAGTTCTTTGCTATAAATAAATTTATGCTGTGTTTTATGCCAGACATATATGTCATAACTTGGACCATGATAAGCGCCATTATTGCCATTACGAATAGCCAAATCAGTTGAACCATCAAAATTAAAGTCATCAAAAATTAAACTGCTTTGCTCACCATAAAGTTCGACTTGATTGACAGAGGGTTGTAGCTCTTCATCAAGATATTGGGTTAAGTCCTCCGTATGAAATCGTTGTACTATCTCTGGTTGGGCATGTTTATAGAGTATGATTTCAGCAGGACCACCACATTGATCTTTTTGGCAAAGCACATTGATTTGAGCATCATATTCAGGTGATGCTGATTGAATAAAAAAGCTTTGTGCGTAGCCCGTCGACATCAACAATATATACAAGGCAGCTAGAGTGGTTAAGCGATATGATAAATTATTTTGCATAAGGTCTTTATCTTTATCATGATGACAATTGAAGGCTTTGCATAAAACGATAAGCACATTTTAAATAACACAATAAACAGCGTTTGTTTTAGTTTAATTATTAAACAATATCTTGGAGGGGAATTTCAACTAAAATATTATTTTTAATTAGCTTTTCGAAGTTTCCATCCTGATTGATCATAGCGATGTAGTGTAAATATGTAAATTGATTAAAATTCATACTAACATAAATTGGAATGTAATTTCTAGTAACTAGATACTCATACATGATATTGACCACTGTTAAACTATTGCATTATTCGATATTTTAAAGATTAACTCATATTTCTGTGCAAGGGAGTGCTGATGGCAAAATGTCAATCATGTGGGAAACGTTGGTGGTTTAGCCGTCAAGTAAAGTGTGATTGCGCTCAAGGCTTAGACCGTATTTTTGGACAACAGGTAACGATAAAACGTACGGTACAAAATGGCGTTGTTTCTCAGCAAGTTATTATTTATCAAACCAGCACATCACCTAGCATTTTTGATCAAAATTCTACCGTGAACCATGCTAGTGACCATCATCATTCACATGATTGCTCAAGCAGTAGCAGCACCAATCATAGTGATTCGGGCTGTAGTGATGCTGGTGGCTCTGATAGTTCATCTTCAAGTGATTAATTAACTTACGTTCGACATAAAAATGTGGTCTAGTCCTGAAGTTGATATGTATCTCAAGGATAGAATGCCTAATGAACTTTTATTATTTAAGGCAAAGTGAGGTCGTATTGTCTTGTCAATGTCTACAGACTCAGCAACTATTTTTATTGCTTTTTTTATTGTTTCTTCAATATTAGCAGGTTTGAACTAGCACATTTTATATTGACTTGATTTGCTGGCAAATAGTATTGCGTTTATCAGCTAGAACGGTTGGTGAATGCATTTAACAAGGTACTGCTAAGAACCACGTATCTTGATGTAGATATGTGGTTCTTAGCATTGGTCAATACCGACCATTCATCAACGGTTTGCTGACTTTACCGCACTGTTATAACCATCAATCATAAATTTAAAATCATATTGACTTTTAGTTTCTTTGAATTGACGATAATACTTCAAACAAGCAGTCAGATTACTGAGTACAGTATCTGCATTAATATTTGGATCTTGTGCTTTCTTTTTATTATATTCAGCATCTAATGCACTGAGTTCAGTTTGTAACTCAGCAGCAAATTGATCTGCTTGCTTGATTTTGTCAGCATTATTTAAGTCTGTTTCTGATTGGAATACACTGACTAAGTTTTCAGCAGTACTTAATGCAGCGCGACGATGGTAATTATAGTCATCGCCAGATGTTTTAAGTTTTTCCAACTCAGCTTTTTTCTGCTGTTGATAGATTACAGCAAGCTCTTGTTGAAATGCATCGAAACTATCAGAAGCTTGTTGAAAATGCTCACGAATAGAGGCATCTGCAGCTTTGCCTTTTGCCAGTTGGTCGGTTTTGTATTCACCACTACTATAGTAAAGATTGAAATCATTATAGTCTTTTTCTAATTGCGCAATCTTTTGCTTGAGATCAGCTGCTTTGCTTTCTAGGGCAGGATTATTTTTAGTGCTTTGTTCTGCTTGAGTGAACTGATCATTTAAGTATTTATAATTCATACTTGGATAGCTTAAAGCCTGACTAGGCATTGCTTGCGTAATATTTAACTTGTGATAGGCGTCCTGTGTTGCCTTTAAACCATTTAAGCCAATGAGCTGATTAGAAATCGCAATATAAGCATTGATATTTGAACTCTGTTCTGTTGTGGCAGTAGCAGCTTGCTCTTTCTGACCTTCCTTATTTCCACAAGCAGTTAAACTTAGGGCTGAAACGAATGCTGTGATAACCAGTGTATTAAAGCGCATAAAATAATCGATATCCATATTGAGGAATATTTATAATATCGTGAAATGTTTTATTTCTTTTAGTTTAGTTACATTAAACTAATAAAAATGCTTTTTAGCTTTAGATTAGATGGATATTTAAGCAAAATATAAAGCCAAGCCCAGACAGTTGCATATAGATTAAACATAATACATAAAGCCGTCGTGTGGCGGCTTTAATTTTAGGATGATATTTAAGGGCGTATAATCTCTTCATTATTTAATATTTTGAAAGTTCTTAGGTCGACAAAATCAGTGAGTTTATAGTTATGGTTTTTAAATAAATTAAAGCGAAAAGCACCCAGATATTCCAATTGAAAACGAGTTGTACAGCTATCAAACCATTCAATGAATGTTATGTTTGCATCAACTTGTCCAATCTTCTGTTGACGATATTTCATTTCAATATTTTTGGCTGCTTTTGTATCCATGACAAATGCTCTAGTACCGGGTAAGCAATCATGATGAATACCCACAAAGCAGCAGCGGCAATCATGATGAATCGTCGTAAGAATTTGAGCTTCTTGAATGGAGAATCGAGTACCATCTAGGCATGCACAGACAAGATTACTTCTGCCATCAAGTACACTCAGTAAAACGACTTGTTTAAAGCCTAAATCTCTCCAAACGCCTAAAGAATTCCTTATTATTTGCATGGTGTATTTCCTTGTTTAAATTTTATGCAATTGAATGCTTTTTTATACATTTTGTTGCTTATTCAAATAAAAATAATAAATGAAAATTCTCACTTAAGATATTATTAATTGAAGAATAGTTTGTTTTTTTTACAACTTCTTGGTCGTTAAATATTCACTTTATTTATTTTCAATCGTTTAAACTGATGTTATGTGCTTTGAACACCGTTAGAAGTTCATGTTTGAGGTGGTTTATGACAATAGAAATAGGCAGTGTTGTGGTCTTTGTTTTAGGAGGGCCAGAAATGATGGTTTATTCGGTTTCTATGAAAAGTGTAGCCTGTAAATGGATTTGTCCAGATGGGCATTTGCAAAAAGCTAAGTTTAAAAGAAATGAAATCATTGCAACAGGTCAAAAATTTTTACCAGAGGGTTCCAAAAATTTAATGATTTGACCTGCATTGTTGCTCTATCAGCCGCTATGCTATAGAAAAATCCCAACCTACATATTGGACGGCAATCAAGAACGTGTTATTGAGTAGATTGGAACGCTGTTATACTGAATTCAACGGCATGAGCACCTTAGGGTGCTTTTTTTAAATAACTCAGCTTAAAATAGCCTAAGCATATTAATCGGTCATTTTCACCATGAATAAAGACTTCCAAGCCATGCAATATATTGTCGATGATAATATTGCCGACACCATGCACTGGTTATTACAGCATCAAGATTGTTTTGATGAACTTTGCTTTGATGTACATTCACAACAGCTCAGGGTGATTCATGCCAATGGGACAGATATTATTCGTGAGGGGATGTATCTCAATGCTGGTTATGGTTTATTAATCACATCTTAAGCATCGAAATCTCGCCTTAACGTAGCGACAGTCAGTTGTTTGGGAGTTGGTGCGCCTATAAACTTTTATTTTCTTTAAAATAGCCTAAGCATAATTAAAATAGCGTTGTAAAATATGCAACGCTATAGAAAAATTTATTTTGATTAAAACTGAAATTAACTCGCCATTGCATCAACAGCAAGTTCAGCAACAGTTGCTTTGGCTTTTTCAGTTTTTAAACCTAATTTTGCAAAAAGTATTTGATCTTTATCGCCACCGGCATTGGGGGTAGTGAGTAGTTTTTCGCCCGAGAATAAAGAATTTGCACCAGCTAAAAATGCTAAAGCTTGATCTGAATCGGATAAGGCTTCTCGACCAGCAGATAATCGAATATAGCTTTTCGGCATAATAATACGCGCGACAGCAATGGTTCGAATCCACTCTGTAACATCTAACTTTTCTACATCGGCAAGTGGAGTTCCTTCAATTGGAACCAACATATTAATTGGAACCGATTCCGGATGAACTGCCAAAGTTGATAACTCATGTAATAGTCCAATGCGATCTTTGCGATTTTCGCCTAGTCCAACAATGCCACCACTACAGACCTTCATACCCGCAGCACGTACAGTGTCGAGCGTATCTAAACGATCATCAAAACTACGGGTGCTAATAATATGTGAATAGTATTCGCGTGAAGTATCTAAGTTGTGGTTGTAATAATCAAGCCCAGCATCTTTTAAACGTAAAGCCTGTGATTGGTTTAACATCCCCAAAGTCATGCAGGTTTCTAAACCAAGTGCCTTAACTTCTTTAACCATTTCTAAGACATAGGGCATATCACGTTCATGTGGGTTACGCCATGCAGCCCCCATGCAAAATCTCGAGGAGCCAGCAGCCAAAGCTTGTTTTGCTTCTTGAATGACTTTTTCAACAGCAATTCTTTTTTCAGCTTCTAGTTTAGAAGAGTAGCGCACAGATTGTGAACAGTATTTACAATCTTCAGGGCATTTTCCGGTCTTAATTGACAACAGTGTGCTGACCTGAATGGTATTGGCATCGAAATATTCACGATGAACACGTTGTGCTTCAAAAACTAAATTTAAAAAAGGTTGCTCATATAAAGCTTGAATTTGTTCACGGGTCCAATCATTGCGTACTTGCATATTTTATCCATGGAATTTTTTAAGACTATAAGAATCATACAGCATCTTTGCTAAGTTTGAAGTGTAAAAAAGTTCAATCTCATTATTTTTTAATCATATGATAATAAATGGTATTTTGGATTTTAAATTTATTTTACTTGCAAAGTATTGGTTTTTTCCACATTTTAGCTGCAAGTTTTTAGAACTTTTAAAAAAATAAGCTTTTTTTTATAGTTGCTTATTCTAACTTTAATTAAAACTTTGCAAGTATCTTTTGTTTTAAGATGGATTTCTATTTAAAAAATTAAGCATGGTAAAAACAGGTGTAGTTTACAAAGTTGAAAAATATCTTAATCCAAACCAAGGGCTATTTTAACTTGTTTGTTTTTTTGCTCATCTAATGCCCAATCAATATGTTGTTGTACTAGCGGAGATAATTCCGCGTAGCGTTGTACTAAGGCTTGGCTAATATCTGCATGAAATGGTGCATTGCCGAGCGCAATCGCGATATTTCTCATAAAACTCTCATAACCAGTACGACGTATAGGGCTGCCTGCAGTACGCTCTAAAAATGTTGTTTCATTCCATCGCCATAAATCGAGTAAATTAATGTGGTCTAAATCATGGCGCGCTTGAAAATCGTCAATCACTGCTAGCTTCGCATAGCGATTCCATGGGCAGATTAGCTGACAGTCATCACAACCAAATACCCGATTACCAATAGCGCGACGTAATGCTATGGGAATAACACCTTTATATTCGATGGTTAAATAAGCAATACATTTTCGTGCATCCAGCATATACGGTGCAACGATTGCCTGAGTCGGGCAGATATCAATACATGCATGACAAGAACCACAATGTGATGTGGTTGGGCGGTCAAAGGGCAATGCAAGTGAACAAAATAACTCTCCTAGCACAAAAAAAGATCCAGCTTTTTTCTGAATTAATAAAGTATGTTTACCTGTCCAGCCCATACCTGCACTTTCAGCCAGAGCCTTTTCAAAAATAGGCGCTGAATCGGCAAATGGTCGTGATTCAAAATCGCCGATTTTATCGCGTATTCGTTGTGCCAGAGTTTTAAGGCGACCACGCATGATTTTGTGGTAATCCCGACCACGCGCATAGCGTGCAATAATAGCCTGATTCGGTGCATAGGGAATATGCCGCGGTTTGGGGCTGGCAACCAAGTAGTCCATACGCACACAAATAATGCTTTTTGTGCCAGGGACCAATAGGCTTGGGTCAGCGCGTTTTTCTAAGTTTTCTGCCAGATAGCCCATTTCACCATGATAGCCACGCTTAAGATATTCTTTAAAACGTGACAACTCAGCACTGGCATCAGGTTTGGCAATCACACAATCGGCAAAACCAAGTTGTAAAGCTTGTTGTTTGATCCATTCTTTTAATTGTTCAGGATCATAAGGTTGTAGTGTAATTTGTTGCGTAGATAGCGCTGAGGTAGACGGCATGACACTGACTGATAGTAGAGTGATTGAGAAGTGGCAGCATAGTCTAGCATAAAAAGCTTTTAGAACTTTTTGCATAGCGTATGGGATAAGAGCTTAACTAGAGCAGCCCCACTTATAAATACGCTTTGAGTTGTTTAAAATACTGGAATCACCTCTAAAAAAAGAAGAAGCCGAAGCTTCTTCTTTTTTTTCAATTAGATAAAACACGCGTTTTAAGGTGTTCATTGGATCATTGTGTTGCTAAAGCAGCTTTAATTTTGTCAGCAAATGCTTGGATCACTGCAGGGTCACCCGGCGTCGCTGCATGGCGACCCAATTGATGGATGGAGCTGGGAATCAAATGAAAATGTACATGTGGCACAGTTTGACCCGCAGCAGCACCCGATAATTGCATTAAAACAATACCTTTGGCATCTAATGCTGACTCAATTGCTTTGGCAATTTTTTGCACCACTTGGATGGTATAGGCTGCGATCTCTGGGTCTAGATCTAGTAATGTGGTCGCTGGGGCTTTTGGAATGACCAAGGTGTGACCATCGGCTTGCGGCATAATGTCCATAAATGCAAGGACTTGATCATCTTCATACACTTTAAGTGCTGGAAGTTCGCCTGTTAAAATTTTTGCAAAAATATTTTGGTCATCATAGGCCATAGCACTTTCCTTATTGGTGAATTATTTACAATTCAGTTCTTTTTGACGTTCTTTAATTTCGTCAAGACGTTTCTGTTCTTTGTCTGAAAATTTTGGTTTGTTGGTAAAGCAGTTTTCATTACCGTGTTTGGCTTTGGCTTCTGGGTCTTTAAAACAAAATCCTTTTGAAGCATAGATGACATTATGTTCATCTTTCAGTTTTTGGCACTCTTGTTGTGCGTCTGCTGCATATAAGGCAGATGCCGCACATAGTGCGAATGCAGAGATAATAAGTTTCTTCATTGTTCTTCCTTTTATTTAGAACAGTAGAGCCTAAGCATCATTATAGGGACGAATTGTGTATATTCAATGCACAGCATTATTCTAATTTTATTTTGTTCAATGATTCATAAAGTTGTGCTGCGGTTGAGAAGTCACTGTCGGCGGGTTGTTGTTGCGCTGCGGCTTGAATTAAGCTTTGGCATAGTCCCATGAGGGGGGTGACCAATTTTGCCTGATGCACCAAATCAACTGCAATACGGGTATCTTTAGCCAATAAAGGCAATGCAAAGGTTAATGGAAATGAACGATTGAGTATTCGTTCTGGTAAGGCATGTTGGGTAATAAAGCTTTGACCACTAGATGCATTAATACAGTTTAAAGCCTTGTCTAAATTGACGCCATGTGCCTTGAGTGTACTGAAGCCTTCTGTTGCTGCACATAAATGCATTGCCATCATCATATTATTTACTGCTTTTACTGCAAAACCGGCACCGGAATGCCCGACATGTTGAATCAGTTGCCCCATTGCTTGCATGGCTGGGCGGGCTTGATGAAATGCGTGTTCATCGCCACCAACCATAAAGGTTAAACTTGCATTTTCTGCACCAATGGTTTGACCACTTACCGGTGCATCTAAAAATGCAACCTCAAATTGTTGTAAACGCTCTGCTTGAGCGCGTGCAGCTTGTGGTTCACCACTGGTACAGTCGACCCAAATTGCGCCTGCTTTGGGTTGGATTTGCTGGAGTATTTCATCTACTTGTTGGCTGGTGGGTAAGCAAGAGAAAATAATATCGGCGTCTGCAATTTGCGCTAAGGGCACAGCTTGGCTTTGGTATTGTTGCGCATGCTGTTGCGCTTTAGCAAAATTACGATTCCAGACATAGACCTGTGCAAAATGCTTGGGAAGGTGCGCCGCCATACGATAGCCCATTGCGCCAAGACCGATAAATGCTACAGTTGTTGTCATGATATGTTCCTCTTTTGCATGTGACCAAGAAATACAACAAATGGATGTCGTTCAAATGAAAGCCTGAGATTACAACATAGCCTAGTCGACGTGATGTTCTAAATTTCTGCTAACGATAGTCATTTTATTGCTTTTTAACAGTTTATGTTTTCGGTTGAGTCATTAACGGTACAACGTTGTTGTAACCATGCGAGTAAAAATGGCCAAAATTGTTGTGCACTTTGTTGGCTGGACATTAAACCGAGATGCCCGCCCGGAATCAGCTGAAAACTTAGGTCTTGGCTACTGGTCAAATAGGTGAGGGGATACACTGCTTCACGACTAACAATTTGATCATTTTGTCCTGCACCTACCAAAAGTGGGCAATCAATATTTTTTAGATCAAACTGACGATCTTGTAAGGTGATTTTTCCAGATAATAAAGCATTTTTAAGCCAGATCTGAAATAGCATGTCTTTGACAATACCACCAGGATAATCAAACATATGATTGAGAAAACTGCCCATGGTCGCATGTTCACGTACACTTTGCCGGTCTGCCAATTTGAGTAGCAGATTTTTTTGGGCATTGAACCAGCCTTTAGGATCGACCAATTTAAACGCTAAACTATTGAGAATACCTGATGTTTGCAGTAAATAGCTGGGAATTTTTTCTTGGTAACATATCTTGTGCAAAGTGGGCTGGCTGCGAATGATCCGGTCGAGTGTTTGGCATATTTTTCCAATATAACCAGAAGCATGACTATCGATAGGACTGCCTAAGACTACGAGATTTTTAACGCTTTGCTGGCTTTGTGCGCTGGTATATAGTGCTGCAAATAAACCAGCCATGCTCCAACCATGCAGGGTAATTTGCGCGCTATGGGCGTGTTGGCAAATCTGCTCAATACACTGTGGTAAATACTGTTCAATGAAAGATAAGAAATTAAGTTGGTGATGACTTTTGTTGATGACCCCCCAGTCGAGTAAATAAACCTCAAAGCCATGCTGGCTAAAATATTGCACTAAGGAGCGATATGGCAATAAATCATAAATAGACATATCAATTGCTAGAGGTGCGACAAAGACCAAGGGTTCCAGATAGCGTTTTTGCACAGCAGGATAGTAACGAACTTGTAAGTGTTCGAGGCGGTAAATCACATCAAATGGTTGTTGTTGTGAAAGACGTAATTGATGGGCATTAAAAAGACGTGCAGCAAGATTGTGTGCTTTGCGGTTTGATGCAGTAAAACGCTGATAGAGTGGCTTCATTCCTCATCCATTGTATTTGACTTGGTGGTGAATTTTGCAAAATCGCAAATCATCTCTGTAAAAATATAGATTTTACCTTGACCTGAAATGGCTAAAACGCTCAAAATGTTTGTAATTATTTAGCAGGGCAGTCCAAGTGACTGAAAAATAATCATGAATCACCACGATGATAATAGCTTTCAATTTAATACTTTGGCCATTCGCAGCGGACATACCCGTAGTTTTGAAGGCGAGCATGCAGAGCCAATTTTTTTAACATCATCGTTTACCTATCAAAGTGCAGCAGAAGCTGCGGCTAAATTTTCAGGTGAAAGTGCGGGTAATATTTACTCTCGTTTCACCAATCCAACGGTTAATACATTTGAAAAACGTCTTGCAGCGATGGAAGGTGCAGAACGTGCGGTAGCGACCAGTTCTGGTATGGCTGCCATTATGGCTGTGGCGATGACTTTCTTAAGTCAGGGCGATCATGTGATTTGCTCCCGTGCAGTATTTGGTTCAACCATTGCTTTATTTGAAAAATATATTCGTAAATTTGGTATCGATATCGACTTTGTCGACTTAATGGATGTATCGGCTTGGCAAAATGCGATGTGTAGTCAAACCAAGCTATTATTTGTTGAATCGCCATCCAATCCACTGAGTGAAGTTGCAGATATTGCCGCGCTATCACAGTTGGCAAAACAACATGGTGCTTTGTTGGCAATTGATAATACGATTTGTACCCCAATTTTTCAGCGTCCGCTACAGCTTGGTGCGGATTTGGTGATTTATTCAGGCACAAAATATTTAGATGGTCAAGGGCGTACTTTAGGTGGAGCTGTGTTGGGTAGTCAAGCTTTATTGGAAGAAGTACATGGCTATGTCCGTACTACTGGACCGTCTATGAGCCCATTTAATGCTTGGGTGTTATTAAAAGGTTTGGAAACTTTGCGTTTACGCATGATGGAACATAATCGTAATGCCTTACGCTTGGCTGAATGGTTACAACAACATCCCAAAGTTCATGCTGTACATTATGCAGGCTTAGCAGATCATCCAAGTCATGCTTTGGCAAAAAAACAGCAAACTGGTTTTAGTGGTATTGTCAGTTTTGAAGTGAAAGGTGGGCGTGAACAAGCATGGACGGTGATAGATCAAACCCAGTTTATTTCGATTACAGGAAATCTGGGCGATGCGAAAAGTACCATTACCCATCCTGCAACCACCACACATGGCAAATTATCCGTAGAGGCAAAACAGGCAGCAGGTATTTCTGAAGCTTTGATTCGTGTTTCTGTTGGCATAGAGGATATTAATGATATTATCCATGACCTTTCACGTGGCTTAGACTTGATAGCGCTCTAATCGACCGGATATCAAGTTAACCCTAACCTGTTGAAATATTTATTTTAGCCCTTTGCTTGGAGTGAATTATGAACATTAATATGCTTATGCAGCAAGCCCAGCGTATGCAAAAAGAAGTTGAGAACAACGTTAAAAAAGCCAAAGCTGAGTTGGCGCAAACCGAAGTTCAGGCTGAAGCAGGTGGTGGTCTGGTCAAAGTGACCATGACTTGTCGCAATGTTGTAAAACGTATCGAGATTAATCCTGAATTATTACAAGATGATCCAGAGATGATTGAAGATTTGATTGCTGCCGCAATCAATGATGCAGCGCGTCAAGTAGAAACCATCAGCGATGAAAAACTGAAATCTGCCAATTCTGGTATGGGCTTACCACCAGGTTTATCTGGTTTATTCTAGGATTCAACTGTGTTTAGTGATCGTTTTGATCAGTTGGTGCAGGCGTTGCGAATTTTGCCGAGCGTTGGGCCGAAATCGGCACAACGTATGGCTTTACATCTGATGATGAAAAATCGTGATGGCGCTGTACAGTTAGCACATGCTTTACATGAAGCCGCCAATTATATTCATGCGTGTCAAGTTTGTCATTCCTTAACCGAACATGATATTTGTGATATTTGTCAGTCTAAGGAACGCAACGCACAATTATTGTGTGTGGTTGAGTCGCCAGCAGATGTTTTGGCGATAGAGCAAAGTGGCAGCTTTAATGGGCGTTATCATGTACTTGGTGGTCACTTATCGCCCTTAGATGGTATTGGTCCAGATGAAATAGGTATTCCGCACTTATTACAGCGTTTGGCAGAAGAACCGATAGAGGAAGTGATTTTGGCGACCAATGCCACTGTAGAAGGGCAAGCAACCGCACATTATCTGCAGGAAGCAGCAAAGCATTTGGCTGTGCGAATGACACGTATTGCACAAGGTGTACCACAAGGTGGCGAGTTGGAATATGTCGATAGCCATACTTTAAGTCAGGCGGTACATAATCGAATGCAAATGAAATAAATTGTTTTGAGATGGGTGTGTTAACAATGCTTGGCAAGCCCATACCTTTATGCTAAATAATGAACCTATCATTGCTTTACAACTTATATTGATTTTCCAAATACTGATTTTCCAAACTACATTGCTTTCCGAGTGACTTAGCTTCTCCAAGCTGCTTCGTTTTAAAGTTAGTTTTAAAGCTTTTGCTAAAGATTGTTTTTTCTAAAAATTGCTTTTTGCATGATGTCTTTAAATGTGCACTGATTTAAAGTTTGACCAGCAGTACATCGTCTTCATTCATTGACATTATTTTAATATTGAGTTTCTACATTGATAAGCTTAATTATTCGACACTTAATTTATTAGATGAATTGAAAGCCTAATTTTGATCAACCTTGTGCTCGATATTAAACACAAACGCTGTCGTATTGTGATAAAGTGTGAGTTACTTGTTCAAAAAACAGATTGTAAAATCATTTTCGTTCAAAAAACTAACTTAATGAAAGACTTTAAAATGATCATAATGTATTTTAATTTTTTGAATTAAGTTAAAATCCCTTTTAATTTGAATATATTATTTTGACTCAAAATTCACATGTTTCAATTCATCCAACAACAGACAGAACTTGATCAAGTTCTGAATCTCATGAGTCAACACTCGATTTATGGCATCGATACCGAATTTATTAAGGTCGATACGTTTTGGCCAAAATTGGGTGTATTACAGATTAATATCAATGAACAGGTGTTTTTATTGGATGGCACCAGTTTAGATCTCAGTACTTTCTGGCATAAAGTTTTTCAAGCACAACAGAATATCTTCCACGCATGTAGTGAGGATATTGATTTGATTTACTACTATTCAAATAACAAAAAAATTGAAAATGTTTTTGATACGCAAATTGCGATGTCTTATTTGGGTTATGGTCTACAAGTGAGTTATCAGAATGCCTTAAAGCACGTTCTAAATATTGATATTGCCAAGGATCAAACGCGTTCTGATTGGTTAGCGCGTCCCTTGAGTTCTGATCAATTACAATATGCGGCCAATGATGTTTTATATATTACCCAGTTGGCAGAACAGATAAAGTCTCATTTGGTAGAAAAACAACTCTATGATTTTGTGCTTGAAGATTGCAAGCATTTGGCTTATGAAATTGCCCAAGAGGTACCCCAAGACAAACTATTTACTGAAGTTGGAAATTATCGCCATACACCAAAACAATTAATGCAGTTACAACAACTCAGTGTCTGGCGTGAACAGATGGTGAAAGCACTGAATCAGCCACGTAGCTTTATTTTAAAAAATGCCACCATGATTGATTTGGTTGAGAAGAGACCTAAGAATAATTTCCAATTGTCACAAATCAAAGGTATGCGTCCAGTCATTGTGCGTGAATATGGCAAAATCATTTTAGATTTACTGAATTATTTACCCGAACCAGATAAATGGCCACTGCGTTTGGCACGTCCCATTAAGCAGTCATCACAAGGTGTAACTTTGGTGGTGGACCAGCTGATTGCTCAGGTGTCTGAGCAGATACATGTGCCTAAAGAAGTATTAATGCGTAAGAAATGGCTCAATCAGCTGTATCAATATGTGGTATTTCAAGGTCAAGCACAAGATTTAAGCCCATATTTATTGGGCTGGCGTCATGAGTTATTAACCCAGCCGATTATTACGTTGTTACAGCAAGATGTTGACTATTTGAGCCGACAGATGAAACTGAGCGATTAATTTTACAGGATACATTGCCATAAATTGATTAAAAGTAATGCATGAAGGACATCTCATATGAATGATGTAGAAAATGAAATCTTGGCGCAACAGCAAGATCAACTTGATGCAAATAAAGAAAAAACCAGTGACTATACTGCTGCAATCAATCCAGATCCGATTGATGTTGTCGAGCTGGTCTTGGATGCGGGCAAGTTGGTGGTGGAAAGTGGAAAAGAAATCGTAACGACGATTGTAGAACATATCGATTTTAATTTTTAAGAAGACATCTACCCATAAGATCGAGTACGGTAATGCGCGTGGTCTTTAGGCTTTACTTAAAGGAAATATAAACCTAGGGAAAAATATAAACCCAAGGGGAAAATATAAAAGCGCCATCGCAAGTCTATATCGCGGTGTATCGTATTGTAAAAATACACGATGTTTTGAGAATATCGCCGTTTTAAACTACATTGTCGCAACAATTTTTTAAAAAATGCGATGCTATATTAACGATTTAAATTTCACAGATGGGCATTCAAATGCATACTAACAAGAAACATTGGTATTTGGTTTATGCGACATATGAAGACGCTAGAAATTCATCAAAACATATGGCTGAAGGTACTTTTTCACTGTCATCTACAAATATAAATAAATCGATGTTGGCAATCATTCGAACGGATTTAATAAAACGTGTCCTTGAACAAAATACCGATTTAGAGATTGAAAATTTTAAATTACATGCGTTGTCTTATTTGGGGGAAATGACTGAGCAAGCGTTTAATGCTTAGTCTAAACGTTTTAATACTTAGTCTGAAATCGCTTGAATATAGCATGAAGCATTCAAGGTTTAGCAAGTTGGATAAAATATAAAGCAGCGATGGCAATAGAAAAGCGTTGAACATCGTGATTGAATAGCCTGACCATTATTTATTTATAAAAATATTAGCCTGTCTAGATTTAAAGGTTGGTTTTAAGCAATGAATGGTCAGCGCATTTTATTTTAGTTGATATAAAAAGTTGATAGAAAAAATAGTAAACCGCTGGGCATGATGTTTTTAGTGAATGCACAAGCACTGAGAAAAAGCGTGTTTGTGCATTTTAGATCTTAACGCAAAGGCTTATGATTGCTTGACAACTTTTCCTTTTTTAAAGCAAGACAGCAACTTTTGTTTGATATCATCAATAACAGTATAGACCACAGGAATCACCAATAATGACAATAACGTACTGGTGATCAAACCACCAATTACGGCAATCGCCATGGGCGCTCTAAAACTTGGATCTGTACCAAATCCCAGTGCGATTGGCAACATACCTGCACCCATCGCCAAGGTGGTCATCACAATTGGACGTGCGCGTTTATGGCAAGCATCTAATAATGCATTGAAGCGTGAATAGTGATGCTTTTCTTGGGCCATAATGGCATAGTCCACCAGTAGAATAGAGTTTTTACTGGCAATACCCATTAACATAATCAAGCCGATCAGACTCGGCATAGAAAAATTACTCTGAGCCAAAAGCAGTAATAAAAAGGCGCCACCTAAGGACAGCGGTAAAGCCACTAAGATACTGATAGGCTGTAAAAAGTCTTTAAACAACAGGACTAAAACAACATAGATACAAAGTATTCCTGTCAACATAGCCAAACCGAAACTTGCAAATAACTCTAACATCGCCTCAGTATCACCTACATCTGTACGTTTTATACCAGGCGGTAGTTTTTGCATGATCGGAAGTTGCTCAACCGCATTGGTTACATCGCCAAGTGATTGATTATTTAATTCAATGCTAAAGTGGATATTACGTAAGCGATTGAAGCGATCAATTTGTGACGGTCCGCCTTCGATGTCGATGCTGGCAATACTGCCCAGCATTACAGCCCCCTTACTACCCGGTATCATTAAGCGTTTGATCAGTTCGCTGTCTTGCCGTGCGGTAAGCGGTAGTTTAATCACTATCGGGACTTGGCGTTGTGATAAATTTAATTTGGCAAGGTTCTGATCAAAATCGCCAGCAGTAGCTATGCGTAATGTATCGGCAATACTTTGTGTGGTGATGCCTAAATCTGCAGCTTTGGCAAAGTCTGGGCGTACCACTAATTCTGGTCGAATCAATGCTGTACTAGAAAGAACTGCACCGACATTTGGAATGCTACGCATTTCTCTTTCTAACTGTTGTGCGGTCTGGACTAATATTTCTGGATCATCACCAGAAAGCGACAATTGGTATTGATTATTCGCACCGGCATTGCCCACTTCAATACGCGCACCGGGTATAACAGCTAAGCGATCACGAAACTCACTTTCAATATCTTTTAAACTTTCAGAGCGTTCTGAACGGTTTAACAATTGAATCGTCAACGTTGCTTTACGTGGTTCACTGGCAATCCCGCCAGCAAAGATATCATTCGTTCCTGCGGTTCCTGCACCAATTGTGGTGTAAATGCTTTTAATATTGGGATTATCTTTAATCAGCTGACGGGCATATTCAGCGGCTTTCAGTGTTTCTGGAAATTGTGTTCCCGGTGGTAGCCCGATATTGACTTGTGTTTGTCCAGTATCTTCAGCCGGTAGAAATTCTGTTGGAACCAAAGGAATAAGAATCAACGAACCTATAAAAAACACAAAAGCTGCAAAAACAGTTAACCAGCGATGGTTTAAGCACCAGCTTACCCATTGCATATATTTTTGCATGATCGCACCGTCCTGTGCACGTTCTGCTGCCAATTGCTGGCTTCCTGCACCATGATCAAGATGTGTTACATCATGTTGTTCTGATGGATCAAATTTCTGTTGTTCGACAGCGCTGGTTTCCAGCTCTTTTGATGATTTCACCCAAGGCTTTAAGATATAAGCTGACATCATTGGGGTCAATAAACGTGCAACCAATAACGATGCAAAAATTGCCAAAGATGCAGTCCAGCCAAATTGGGCAAAGAAACGACCATTAATACCGCTCATAAAAGCGGTCGGTAGAAAAACCGCAATCAGGGTGAAGGTGGTCGCAATCACGGCCAAACCAATTTCATCCGCAGCTTCCATGGCTGCTTGATAGGGACTTTTACCCATTCGTAAATGCCGAATAATATTTTCTATCTCTACGATGGCGTCATCGACTAAAATTCCGACCACCAACGACAATGCTAAAAGCGTGATCATATTCAGACTAAAGTCCAAATAATACATGCCAATCAATGCCGGTAAAATTGAGAGCGGTAGGGCAATGGCTGCAATCAGTGTTGCACGCCAGTCACGTAGAAATAACCAAACCACTAAAATGGCTAAAATGGCGCCTTCATAGAGTAAAGCAATTGAACCCTCATAGTTATCAATCACAGGATTGACAAAGTTAAAGGCTTCAGTGAGTTGAATATCTGGATGTGCCAGTTTGAGTTTTTGCAGTGCTTGCTCGATCCCTTGCGCGACTTCGACCTCACTAGCACCCTTACTACGTGAAATTTCAAAACCAATTGCAGGCTGACCATTCAATAAAGCCGCACTGCGTCGTTCAGCTATACCATCACGCACGGTGGCAACTTGATCTAGACGTATCCGTTTGCCATTGCTTAGGGGAATATCCATTGCGGCAATTTCAGCCGCAGTTTTTACTGTTGCAATGGTGCGAATAGATTGTTCACTACCACCAATTTTAGTTTGACCACCTGATGTTTCTTGTTGTACTAAACGTAATTGCTGTGTTACATCTGCTGCTGTTGCATTCAATGCCAGTAATTTTTCTGGATCAAGTTCAACATTGACTTGGCGGGTTACGCCACCGACCCGTGAGACGGCACCAACCCCTTTGACTTGCAGCAGGGCACGCGCGACATTATAGTCGACAAACCATGATAGCGCCTCTTCATCCATCTGAGGGGATTGTATGGTATAGGTCAAGACTGGCATGCTGGATAAATCGACTTTACTTACAATCGGATCACGTAAGTCTAGCGGTAAATCAGAGCGTACTTGTGCAACGGCGTTGCGGACATCATCTAATGCTTCTTGGATTGGTTTTTCTAGTTGAAATTCGGCGGTAATCTGTACCACACCATCTTTGATGGTGGAATATTGATTTTTTAGACCTTGAATACTGGCAAGTGAATTTTCAATTTTACGCGCCACTTCTGTTTCAAGCTGCGGTGGTGCTGCACCTGGTAGGGCTGCAGCAATGGTCACCATGGGGAGTTCAACATCTGGAAATTGCTGAACTTTCATCCATTTAAAGCACATTAGACCCGCTAAGCCCAACATGATAAACAGTAGAATACCAGCAATAGGATTGCGTATAGACCAAGCAGAGAAATTCATATTATTTCTCCTGTTCCGTCGTCAGTTGCTTGGTTAAAGGCGTGTCGGGAATGGCTTTACTGATACTGACCAAATCACCATCTGCTAAGAATCCTACACCCGCAGCCACTAAGTTGACATTATCGGCATTGGCAAGATCGAGAACTTCAACACGATCATTGAGACGTCGCCCAATACTAACTTTTTGTTGGCGAATGTGCTTATCTGGACTAATAATAAAGACATAGCTAAAGCCATCACGCATTAAAATCGCACTTTGCGGTACAGTGATTGCCATTTTGTCGCCTAAATCAAACTCACCTTTGACATACATACCCATACGTAACGCATTATTAGGGGGCAGATCGACATAGACCAGACCATAGCGATTTTGCGGATCAATGGCAGGAGGCAACATACGAACAGTTGCTTTAATTGCAGCTTGATTGGGATCAGGTGGAATAACCTTAACTGACATACCTGGTTTTAATTGATATAAATCAGTTGAAGTCACTTCTGCTTGCCATTCCAAGCGATTATCGCGAATCAATCGAAACATCTCTTGTCCCGCTTGCGCCAAGGAGCCAACAGTTGCCGTCCGTGCAGAAATCACCCCTTGATCAGATGCAATAATTTGGGTTTGCTGCAGGCGAATTTTTTGGCTATTGATTTGTGCTTTTGCAGCATCAAGCTTGGCTTGAGCAGTTTGCGTGGTGGTCAGATATTGGTTGGCTTCTTGTTTTGAAATCGCACCAGTATCTTTAAGTTGTTGAATACGAGTCAGATTCGCTTTTGCCTCAGCCAATACTGCCTGAGCTTCCGCTGCATTGGCTTGTGCTGATGCCAGCTCTGCACGAATGCTATCACTATTGATCTCGGCAAGTAGTTGCCCTTTACGCACGTGATCTCCAACATTCACCATAACTTTGGTAATGCGTTGTCCGGAAAGCTCACTCCCAATAACAACTTCTTGCCAAGCCGCAACGTTACCGTTGGCATTGAACTGCTGCGGCCAATTTTGCCGTTCTGGTCGAACGGTATTTACACTCAAGACAGCCTTGCTACTTTGCGCAGCTGGACCTTCTTCTGCGATTTGCTTTGGAGAAGATTTTAAGAATTGATATGCCATAAAAATGACGAGCAATATTATAATGATCATCATCATTAAGCGTTTACGCGGTATTAGTTTTTTTTTCAAAGCATCATACACGGACATTTTTAGTATTTAAAAGAATGGAGAGGGCAGTGAGTATTAGATACACACCACAGTTCGTCAATAAAAATTGACATAATTAACAATAAATAAAACTTAATTTAATAATTTATATTACTTTAAAATAATGACAAATTTCATGGTTGTTGTATGCGAAAGTTATTTCTGTCTTTGCAGGAGAAATCTGTCTTGCAGTAGATTTATACTGTGCAATAGAATATCAACAAGCCGATATGATTTTAAGCCAAGCGCAACAACAGTACCAATCGATCATCTCCTGATTTCTTTGTTGTTGGACCTGGCTGAGTTTATTCACCACTGTAAATATCGCGAATCAATTGAATTATTGCCACAGCAATATTCGAGCTCTTTTATTTAAAATTTATATTTTGCAGTGATCATAAAATTTCGCGTTGCGCCAAAAGCAGTTCCGCCACTATTCCAACCTAAACTGGTATAGTAATTTTTGTTCAATAGGTTATTTAGATTGAATTGCAGATTGAGGTCTTTATTGACAGCATAGTTGCTATATAACGAAACCAACGCATAGCCAGCTTGGCGTATATGAGGATCATCACTTGATGAAGTTGCATTTTGTGCATAAATACTGCCACCGACTCGCCATTGGTTAAATTGAGCTGGAAGTTGATATTGCGTTGAGAGTTTAAATTGCTGCTTCGGGAGACTTGGATTAAATATTTTACCTACATTTTCAGCATTGCTGTCCTTACTATATTCGGTGTTGACATAGGTATAGCCTGCCGATAACTGCCAATACTCAGTTAATGCACCATTTAGCTCAAGCTCAAAACCTTTACTTTCCACTTCACCAGATGCTCTAGAACAGTAACCTTGCGTGTTACCTGGACAGGGATTAGGTCCCTCTAAATCACTGATGGAGCGGTTTTGTTGTTGTACCAAGAAGCCTGCAATGCTGGCATTGAGTTGACCATCAAAATATTCACCTTTTAGACCAATTTCATAGTTAACACCGGTAATGGGTTGCAATTGTTCACCATAACGGTCAACCGCACTTTGCGGTTCAAATATTTCAGTCCAACTGGCATAGACAGAATGTTGCGGATTGAGATCATAGATGATCCCTAAATAGGGCGTAAACTCAGCCTTTTGTTCATAACGGCTATTGTTGCGTAGGTTTTTACTGCTATACCAACTCCAACGGGAACCCAAAATAATTTTCAGTGGGTCCGCCAAGTTTAGCCGTGTCGCAGCATAAATACCTTGTTGATTGGTTTTGTTGTCGATATTCCATAAATCCATATCGATTTCTGGTCTGGTGACTTGCCAAGCATCCCAATGTGAAAGATCAATGGCAGGTGCTTGGTTTGTCCAAGCATAATCTGCCCAACCTCCCCAGTTTTTATTATGTTTTTCACGATGGCTCAGCCCAAACATAATGTCGTGTTTGCGTTGTAACAGTTGATAGTGCCCATCAACAGCCAAATCATAGCTGTCTGCAGTATTATCTAATTGGTAGGCTTGGCTATGTTGTCGCCAAGGTTGTTGGGTAGAAGCAGCTTGTAAACTGGTAAATAATAGATCTTGTTGTGGGCGTTTCCAAAGGCTGGAGAACTTAAGGTTCCAATCTTCATTGATCTTATAAAGAAGCTCAGAAAAAACAGATAGATCCTCTTGCTTCCAATAATCGAAAGCATTCGAAAGATTGCTTGTGGGGGTGAATTGTAAAAGCTCGCCATTGCTGATATTGGGTAAATTTTGTGAACCACCATGATTATCGACTTTGCGATAATGCACACCCAATGTGGCAAGTAACTGTGGGCTGAGGTCTGCTTCTACAATACCGTAAAACTGATAATTTTTCGCATCAGCTTGGTCGTAGAACTCATTACGATCTTGTGCTGAAACAACCGTTCTCGCACGTAAGGCACCTGAGCGATTGAGCGGTCCGGCATAATCAAGACTGGTTTTATAGTTTTGCCAACTTCCTAGACTTATGGTCGCGGCTCCTTGTGCTTGGGTGGTGGGGCGTTTACGCACAAGATTGATACTGGCAGATGGTGTACCTACACCGGTTGTCAAACCTGTTGCACCACGGACCACTTCAACACGATCATAAATATCTAAGGCATCATTATCGCCATTAAATGTGCCATTTGCGCCCAAGGTCATCGGCACACCATCGATCAAGATATTAGACAGGGGGAAACCACGGGCACTAATACTGCCTGAGTCACCGGTATAGTAGCCTTTTTGCATAACCAAACCGGTGACATTCTGCGCGGCATCATCCAATGTGGTCAGTGCTAAATCATCAATTTGCTGACGTGTCAGTACGCTTACAGACTGTGGCGTTTCGCGCATCGATAGCTTCAGTTTTGTCGCAGTATTCATTTGCCCCGTGGTATAGGAATTCCGACCTTCGGTTTTGGTGGTATCTTGTTGTGCTTGTAATTCGATCACAGCCAGTTCTGCTACGGTTGTTTCAGCATCGACTGCGGCAGCTTCAGGCGGGAGTTGAGTGACGGCTTGGGCGCTTGTATTTGGCTGTTGCGCTTTTTTGACGATAATATAACCTTGCGCAGTTTGTTGTGCCTGAAAAGCAGTATTGGCCAATAACGTATTAAAACCCTCTGGCACGCTATAAGACCCATGTAAACCAGCACTTTTATAGTGCGCTAATTGTGCACCATCCATCGCAATAGCAATGCCTGATTGTGCTGCGAAGAGGTTGAGGACTTGGTTCAGGTTGGCTGCAGCTATTTTATAATGACTGCGCTGCATGTGTTGTGCCGCAAATACAGCACTCTGTGTGGTATATAACCCCGCACATAACACCATCTGTAACGATATAACGATGGGTTTCAGTGTGATTTTTTTGTGTCGCTTGTGATAGAACGCCATTATTTTCACCAGACAAAAGATTGATAAATAGAAAGTTGCAATATTTTTCATCTATAGGTCGGTTGAAAAGTAAAAACACGCAAAAATAATTTAAATTTTTAGCGTAATTAGCGAGCTGCTTTGCGATAAATATGTTTACGTTTTAAAAAGTCTTGTTCGACCTGTATATCTAAGCTTTGTTGTAATAATTCTAACGCGCTACCATTTAAAGGTAACATTGCAGTGACTTTAATCGATTTGAGTTGATCCGGATCATATTTAAAGCGAGCAGCGTCGTAACTTTGCAAAATGGCAAGTACTTGATCCAGTGGCATTAAGTCGACCATGAGCATGTGTTTTTGCCAAGCGGTGTGGGCGAGTTCAACTGAAATGTGTTGTACAGGATGTATACCTTGATGATCAATAATGACTTGTTCACCCGCATGAATTTTCTGCTGAAGCTGTAAACCTGATGGTGTGGTCGTAGTGACTTCAGTTGTGGACTCCAACATGGTCAAAATAGTTGCATGTGCATGTTGTTGCACAATAAAGCGTGTGCCTAATGCTTTAATGTGCGCAAAGCGTGTTTGGATAATAAATGGGCGTTGAGCGTCTTTGGCAACATCGACCAATATGTTGCCATCGATTAAATCAACCACACGTTGTTGTTGATTAAACTGAATGTTATATGCCGATTTACCACTGATTTGAATATCAGAATGGTCTGGTAGCTGTTGTTGTGACCAATTTTGATAGTCTGAGCGGGTATCTGCCAACCAGTAATTGATCGGTAAGCATTGCCAAAGGACGCCAAAACCACAGAATACTGCCGCTATACTCAAGAGATGTAAGCGTTTAAAGCGCTGGTCTGTCTGACTTTGTTGGATGGCATCTTCAATGATGGTATGCGGAATCATCTGACTATGTTGCTGGCGCAGTTGATGAAGTTGCCCCAGTGATTGGCGCATTTGTTGAAAAACTTGTTCATGTTTGGGGTTTTCTTGCCGCCATTGCAAGCACGCTTGTTGGGTGGCCGCCGTACAGTCTTCACTTTCTAATTGTAATAGCCACAATGCAGCCTGTTCCATTAGCGCATCATCGCTAGCGCATTGATCTGTCTGCATTTTAGAATGTGAAGAATCCATAATTTAGTGATGTTGCTGTAGCCATTGATGGCAATGTACCATGGCTTTGGCCAAATCGTATTGTGTTGTGCGTACACTTACAGCAAAATGTTCTGCAATATATTTTTGACTACGACCTTCTAAGTAATAGAGTAATAAACTCATGCGTTGACGTTCGGCTAGATCATGAATGGCGTGACTTAAACGTTGTAATAACTCGATATACATGAAAAGTTGTTCTGGGCTGTTTACAACGTCATGTTGCTGGTTTTCACTTAGAAAGTTTAAGTATTGACGTTCAATGATTTCATGGCGGGTATGATCGATTAAAATACCGCGTGCAGTGGTGGCTAAATATGCTTTGGGTTCACAGATTAAATGGGCTTTTTGAGAAATAAATAATTTTAAGAAAGTAT
The DNA here is from genome assembly GCF_001704115.1 of Acinetobacter larvae. Lineage (NCBI taxonomy): Bacteria > Pseudomonadati > Pseudomonadota > Gammaproteobacteria > Moraxellales > Moraxellaceae > Acinetobacter > Acinetobacter larvae. The sequence continues at coordinate 2,074,684 of NZ_CP016895.1, read as the reverse complement.
CTTGCACCAAATCTTCGAGATGTGTTTGTGATTTTAGATGACGATATAACCACTGGCAGAGCCAGCGATAATGATTGACATAAATATGTTGGAAGCACTGAGCTTCTTCTTCTGAAGATGCTTGAGCCGTCATGGTTTACCTCAGGGTGCGAGATGTGCAGTAAAGTATGCAAGTATACAGATGAATGAGAATTATTTTCAACATGATGCGGGGAAAGTACTGGTCTGGTCAAGGCGTGGGCATGAGGTCGTTATTCCCATTGCCGCCAATGCAGCATAGACTTGTAGGCAGATAGCATGAGTTTAAATTGAAAAGTCTTTCAAGTCTTTCAAGCTTTAGTTGGCGGCGATGGTCGTGCAGCTAAGCTTTTTATCCACGCTATAACGATTGAGGTTATTTGATACGATGGCAAATAGCACATCACGCCCACAAATTCTCATTATTGATGATGAATTGCAGGTGCAAAAATTTTTGGCAATTGCCTTAAAGGCACAAGGCTATCATGTATTACAAGCGGACTGTGCCGAACAAGGACTGCAACGTTTGGTGTTGCAAGGCGCTGATTTAGTCATTCTAGATTTGGGTTTGCCAGACCAAGATGGTCGGGATGTTTTAGCCGAAATTCGTAGCTGGTCACAGTTACCCGTTTTGGTGCTGTCGGTACGCGCAGATGAATCAGAAAAAGTTGCGCTCTTAGATGCTGGCGCCAATGACTATGTGACCAAGCCCTTTAGCATTCAAGAATTATTGGCAAGGATTCGGGTATTGTTGCGTCAGCAACCACAACAACGTGAAGCGGCAATTTTTGATGATGGTCAATTAAAAATTGATTTTGCCCAGCATCAAGTCTATTTACATGGTCAGGTACTGACTTTATCGCGTAAAGAGTATCAACTCTTGGCTTTATTGGCACAACACAGTGGTCAATTACTCACACAGCCGCATATTTTAAATGCACTTTGGGGGCCGAGCCATCAGCAAGATACGCATTATTTAAGAATTTTATTGGCTAAGATACGGCATAAACTGGCGGATGATCCAGTACATCCGCGCTATATTGCCACAGAACCGGGTGTTGGTTTGCGCTTTTTGGCAAAGTCAATGCTGCCGTAGAGGCTTAAATATAGAGGCTTAAATCTTAAATATAGTAACTGGTTTTGGTCATGAGCTTAGAGATAGCCGTCATGGTTATACGAACTGGTAGCGGTAGATCAACACCACCGGCATCAATTGCTGTATCACGATGATGCAGCTCATCTTCATTCATTTGCGCCAAGATTTTTTTGGAGCGCTCATCTTGTACAGGCAGTTGAGCAAGATGATCCAATAAATGCTGGCTGACTTGACGTTCTGTTTCTGCCACAAAGCCTAAGCTATATTCATCACCAGCTAGGCCAGCCAAGGCACCCATACTATATGACAGACCATACCACAGTGGATTGAGAATGCTGGTTGGACTGTTGAGCTCAACCAAGCGTTGTTCACACCATGCCAAGTGGTCTTGTTCCTCAATGGCTGCAAATTCCATTTCTTGGCGTACCCGTGGTAATTTGGCTGTTAACGCCTGCCCATGATACAGCGCTTGGGCACAGACCTCACCACTATGGTTAACACGCATGAGACCTGCAACATGGCGCGCCTCGTGTACGCTGAGTTGGGCGCGATCTTCACTTTGTGCAGGGCAGTCACGATGTGCTGTGGTACTGCCTGGAATGAGACTACGTAAAGCTTGATCAAAGGATTGGATCAATTTGTCAACTGGGCTGTATTGACGCATTTTTAATTCTCCAAAGATTGTTGTGCACTTGCTAATTTTGGTTTCAGCTTTTTCAGCAAGACATAGGTAAAGATGGCACTGAGTACTGCGGTACAACTAAATAAAATTCGAATGTCTAATTTCAGTATACTTAAAATAATGATAGAAAAAACAGCAGAGCTGACCATAAATAGTGCATTTAAAATATTATTGGCAGCAACAACACGCGCACGGTGACTTTGTGGTGCAAAGGCTTGCATCATGGTATAGAGCGGTACGATATAAAACCCGCCACAGATCCCCAGTAAAATAATAGCAAACATGACATGATAATAGGCTGCCCCGAGTTGGAATACATCGGCTATGCTTAAATACTGGCTACTATGATGTGGTGGAATAAAACTTAAGCTGATCACAAGATAAAATGCACAGACTGTAAGCCCTATTGCACCCGCGATGACAATCTTAATATTGGGGCGATCACCACCAATTTTACGACATAATAACGATCCAATCCCTATGCCGACAGAAAAGAAGGTCAATAATAAGCTCACCACATTTTCAGAGCCATGTAAGTTCTGCTGCGTCATTTGTGCAATTTGGGTGAGATAGGTGGCACCATAAAACCAGTACCATGAGTTACCCAATAAAATAATAAAGACCAATGGTAGGCTGCGTGCATAAGCTAAGGTCTTGAAACTGGTACGGAAGAAATTCCAATCAATGTCAAGTTTGGGGCTGGATACCGGTTGTTTTAAAATAGCGCGACTACAGCAATAACCTATAACGGCAATCGTCACAACGGTTAAACTAATCCACAACATATTGCCATGTGAGTTGGCAATAACAGCAGCACTTAAAATCATCCCTAATAAAATTGCAATCGATGTGCCTGATTGAAATAAAGCATTTCCTGAGATAAGTTCTTGTGGTTTTAGGATATCAGGTAAAATCGCATATTTAATCGGTCCAAAGAAGGTACTGTGGGTTCCCATTAAAAATAAAGCGAACAACAATAACCATAAATTGCCCGTTAAAAAGCCAACTGTGGCAATCAGCATAATCAAAATCTCTAAAATTTTAATCATACGAACTAAAAATGAACGTTCGTATTTATCTGCGATCTGCCCAGCAGTGGCTGAGAAAATAAAATAGGGTAAGATAAACAACAAAGCAGCAAGATTATTTAAGGTGCTAATGTGGCTATTCTGTAAATTAATCCATCCATAGGTAATTACCAGTAATAATGCGTTCTTAAATACATTATCATTAAGCGCTCCGAAGAACTGGGTGAGAAACATCGGCAAAAAACGCCGTGTAAACAAGATATGTTCTTTATTTTCCATTGATAACTTCACTGAGCTATATTAAGTTTTGAGTGATTTGAAACATTATATCTTGAAACTGCAGTATGATTTGATAGATGCTTAATTTGATGCGATTTATTTTACAATAGCGCCAATATAAGAGCCGTGTATGCTAGACAGTGACAGCTTTTATATCATTGTTGCTTTATGTAATTAAACCAATATGTTTTGGAAGATAAGCCACATTCGCCTTGTCATGATGCCATAAATTTTTTGTAGAGCTTGCAATGTCAGCCATTAAATTATTTAAAAAGACCACGCTCAACACTGCAATGCAGCATTTATGCAGCAGCCATGTGATACAGAAAGGCTGGTGCTGTAGTTTTATGCTGAGTTTGTGGGTATCACCCGCCTTATATGCTGAACAGCCGCGTTCTGCTCAGCCCAGTGCGGTCACGTCAGCATCTGAAAAAGCAAGCGTTGAGCATAATAGCCAGAGCATATCTACAGTGGCGCCCACCGCGCAAAGCCCAGCACAGTCGGCACAAGGCGCCGCAACAGATAGGCAAAAGACACCGCCCAATACGGCAGACGCTGTTGCTGCAGCACCTGCCGATGATGCTGATTTAACGGCTGAGGCACAAGCCGCTTTGACCTCAGCCCAACAACAGGCTCAAGCTGGTGTGTCGCCAGAAGCAGTAGATAGTGCACTATTATTACAACAGCAAGTGCAACATCCAGAACAATTACAAGAAATTTTCCAGCCCATCGAGTTTGAGGCGCTAGAAAACATGCCGATCATGCCGGTCGATCAAGCCATGGCGAATGAAATCTATGCAACAGCAGAAGAAGCAAAAAAACAAGCCAATGCCTTTCGTCAAGGTGCCAGCGCACAACCTGATCAGCCTGTTGCAGATATTAGCCAACAACAAATTCAAGAACTGGCACAGGCACCGATTGATGTTGAGCAGTTGGTAGAGAGTATTCAAGCAGATCGTGAGATTTTGGTCAGTGCGCCAGAAAAAGGTGAGATTATATTAGATCCGACTTGGCAAGATCCCGAGACTGAAGCAGAAAAAGGTAATTGGTTGCAACGGACGCTGGCGAAAATTCGCCCCAAAAATGACAATATCCCTGTGATTCCAAAGATTAGTGTGGCTGTCAATGGTGCACCGAGTGATTTGTCGAATAATATCAAAGCCAAATTGTCGACCTTTACGGTAGAAGCGTATTCGGACTATAACTCAGCCATTCCTCAAATTCGGGATATGTCTAAACAGGCTGCGCAAGCAGTAGGTTATTATGATGCGGAGTTTAAGTTTTTTAAACTTGATAGTAATCGGCTTTTAGTGCGTGTTAAACCGGGTGATCCGGTACGTGTTGCTGCACAAAATATTGAGTTTAGTGGGGATGGGCAAAACTTAGCGCAGTTTCAAGTTATTCGTTTCTTGCCTGATTTGAGTGAGGGCGACATTTTAAACCAAGGCAAATATGAAAATACCAAGAGCCGCATTGTAGAAGCAGCCAATAATAACGGTTTCTTTGATGCCTATTGGCGTTTACATGATGTGAAAGTCAAGCTGCCAGATGATACGGCAGATATCAATTTGCGTTATGACACGGGTGCGCGTTATACCATGGGTGAAGTGGAGTTCCGGATGAGTGATCCATCTAAACCCCTGCCAATTGACCTTGAGGTTTTAAAAACACTGGCACCATGGCAAGAAGGCGATGATTATACCTCTTGGCGTGTCAATACCTTAGCCAATAACCTAACCAATACCCGTTATTTTAATTATACTTTGGTCAATGCGGTTAAACCCGACCCATTGCTGAAAGCGCTAGAGCTACCCGATGATTTACAAGCATTGGTTGATCAGCAAAAAATTGAAAAATCAGCTTTTGCCGATAAGACTGAGCAGACGAAAGCAGCACTTGCAACAGCAGATGTTCCGGTTGAAGCACGGCAGCAAAAGGTTGATGAAAATCAGTTTGCCGGGACCAGTAATGAAGATATGCTGCGGCAAAGTCATAGTGATTCTATAGGCAAAAAACAAGAAGAAATTGAGAATGACCGACTCAAAGATTTGGCACGTGAGCAACGCCGTATTCCTGTGATCGTGACCTTAAATGCCGATAAACTCAATAGCTTAGAAACGGGTTTGGGTTATGGTACCGATACCAGTGTGCGTTTTCGTGGTCAATACCGCCGTGCCATTGTCAACCATTATGGTCATTCTTTCGATGCCAACTTAGAATTGTCTAAAATTCGTCAAGCAATCGATGGGCGTTATAACATTCCGTATAAGCATCCGCTGAATGACTACTTTAGTTTGGTCGGTGGGTATGAGCGTGAAGAGCGTGACGGGGTTGGACCTGATATGAACTTGGTGATTGAGTCTGGCGTTGCTGGGGCAGACCGTATCATTAAAAATGCTCGCAGTGATTGGCAGCTGGTTTATGGGGTACGTTATCGTTTAGACCGTATTACGCAAAATGGTGTGGTCGATAGCAGCAAGATTCCAGATGCCTTTTTGGTGCCCGGTGCGCAATCTGAGCAAGAAGCTCTTTTGCTCGGTGCAGAGGCAACCAAAATTAGCAGTAATAACCGCCTCAACCCAACCCGTGGTTTTAGACAAACCTATAAATTAGAGTTAGGCAGCCAGTCGGTGATTAGTGATACCGATATGGCAATCGTCAATGCGACGTGGCGCTTTATTTATTCGTTGGGCGATAATGATAACCATCAGTTTGTGGGGGGCAGTAATCTCGGTTATATCTTTGCCAAAGACTTCAATCAAGTCCCTTATAACTTACGTTATTTTGCTGGTGGTGACCAAAGTATCCGTGGTTTTGACTATAAGAGTTTATCGCCACGGGAATATGGCTATAAAGTTGGTGGGCAAGCATTGGCGGTGGGGAGCTTAGAATATAACTATCAATTTAAAGATGGCTGGCGCGCTGCTGTTTTTAGTGATGTCGGTAATGCCTATGACAAGGATTTCAACAATAAAACCGAATATAGCGTTGGGCTAGGGCTGCGCTGGCGTTCACCGATTGGTCCAATTCGGATTGATGTGGCATCTGGGATTTCTGATCCAGATAAACCGATTCGCGTACACTTCTTTATTGGTTCACAACTTTAATTAAACAAAAAGAGACTTCTGGAATTACTATGGCTGAACTCGAGCAACAGCAACCGTTGACAGAACAAGCGCCGAAAAAGAATAAAATTTTACGGCGGATTGCTTGGGGGGTGCTATTGCTGTTGCTGACACTGATTGTCAGTGTGATTGCAATGATCTCTACCGATCGTGGTAGTCGTTTCTTATTGGATCGGGTCATGAGCCAACAACAAATGATTCAGTACCAATATCATAGTGGTAATTTATTACGTGGTATTCGTCTTGATCATTTGCATATTCAGTTGCCTGAGCTTGAGATTAAAGCTGATAGTGCGGATGTCTCTTTGGGATGGCGGGCATTATTACAAAAAGAAATTCACTTAAGCCATGCAAATTTAAGCCAACTGCAAGTGATTAATCATGCGCCACCAAGCGATGAGCCATTTAAATTTAGCCCGATTGAGTTGCCTTTTGTACTTCGTATCGATAAAGCCAAACTGGATGCCTTGCATATTATTAATCAAAGCTCACGCTTAGAAATCAAGGATATAGCCCTTAAAGATGCGCTATGGAAAGGCACGCGTTTGAGCTTTGAAGATGCCGAATTAGATATGGGCTATTTGAATGTCAAAAAAGCCAAAGGCAGTATGCAGTTTGAGCAAAAATACCCGATCCAAGCGGATGCAATCTTACAGATTCCGGCTTTGGAAAGTTTAAATATTCAAGAGATTAACCTAAAGGCGCGTGGTAGTCTGGATCACTTGAAAGTTGGTGTAGCAACCCAGACCCCTGATTTATTGACCGGTTGGGCGGTACTACATCCAGTGCGTGATTTGGTGCCGATGCAAGCACAATTACAATTTAAAAATTATCATTGGCCGTTGCTGACAGATCAAGCATTGCTTTCCAAAGCGGGCACGCTTGATCTTAAGGGCAATATCGATCAATTAAATTTAGTGCTCAATACCGATTTGGCAGGTCAAGCGATTCCCAAAGGGCAGTATTTCGCAGAGATGCATACCGATTTGGTCAATAAGCTGGTAATCGATCGTTTTGATGGACAATTGATGCAAGGTGCAGTCGATTTAAAAGGGGAAGTCAATTGGGCGAAGACTGTCAATTGGGACATCAAAGGTCGTTTAAATCGCCTCAATGCCAAAGACCCAGTGATTCCAGCCGCTGTTGCAGATTTTCTACCGCATGATTTAGATGCTGCTATTGCCTCTACCGGGAATTTACAGGACGGCTTGCATGTACAGGCACAGCTTGATTTTGACCGACATGAAGCTTGGCAACTTAAACTTGATCAAGCTGAAGCAAAAAATGAGCATGCCGCACCGATGTTACTCAATGTGGCATGGCAAAAAATGAATCGTGAAATGCCTTATATTGGGTGGCTGCAAAGTGATCATGGGCAAGTGGATTTGGTTTTAAATGCACAGCAGCAAGACATTCAGCTCGATGCCAAGTTACAACAGCATGAAAAATCGATGCTGCCTGCTGGGCAATATCAAGCAAAAGTACAGGTTAAGGGCGATGATTTAAGCATTCCGAGCTTTAGCCTGAATACTGGCAAAGGTCGTTTGGCAGGGCAAGCACAGGTTGAACTGCCCACAGAGAAACGTCAGTTAAAATGGCAAGCCAAACTACAAGCACATGATTTTAATCCGCAAAGTATATCGCCACAAGCACCGTTGGATGTATTAACCGGTCAGATTGATGCCAGTGGTTTTGCCCGACCGCAACAACAAATTATCAGCTTAGATCGAATTGATCTGCAAGGTCATTTGGCTGGTGAGCAAGCCGATCATATTCACTTGACCGGCAAGAGTAGCATCGCTTTATTATTTGCCGATGAACAACAAGGCGGTGCTTTTAAAAGCTTTGGGGTGAACTATGCCGGTCATTTACAATCGACCAAGTTTTCACAAGGGAGTGGGACGCTCAATTTTGAGATTGCGGGTACGCCCGATGTGATTAAAGTTAATCATTTCAAACATGATGGTGCAGCTGGTAAGCTCAACCTCAGTGGGCTACTCAATTTAAAAAATGGTATTGGGTGGAATATCGATGCATCTTTATTGAACTTTAAGCCGCATTATTTTGTGTCTTCCATTCGAGGGGATATCTCGGGTCAGCTGAAATCTCAGGGGATTTGGGCAGAGAAGATTAAGCGCATGAGTGTGCAGCAGTTAAATCTGGCCGGGACCATTAATAACAAGATTTTACGCGGCAATGGTAATCTCGCCGTGGTTTTAGGTGGGGCGCAGCAAGGTCTATTGCCTGAGCAGTTTGAAGCCAACCATTTAAATCTGTTATATGCGGGCAATCAGTTACAAGTGACTGGTAATGCACAAAACTTACGCCTGAAAGTCGATGCACCTAAGTTATACGAGCTCTATCCTGGGCTGCGTGGCAGAATTAGTGGTTATTTAAATTTACAAGCGAAACCTCGTCTGAGTGCAACCGCCAATTTGGTGGTGGATGACTTTGGTCTGAATGACTTAAGCATTAAGCGCCTAAGCTTAATCGGTGAATTGCCAACCTCAGATCAAGTTGCTTCACAAATGAAAGCACAGTTAACGACTTTGCGTACCGGCGGACGAGAGATTCAACATGCGGCGGTGACTTTATCTGGAACGCGTAAAACACATTTATTGCAATTGCAGGGATGGAATAATTTCTCCAAATTTTATGTGCAGTTGTCGGGTGGTTTTAATGACAATAATGATTGGTTAGGGCAAATTCAAAAAGGTGAGTTTGACTCGGTACGGGCGCATTTATTCCAAAATGAAAATGCACCCGTTATTTATAATGCCGCGAAGTCTGAGCTTTATGTGGGGCAACATTGTTGGAGCAGTAAGCAAAGCCAATTGTGTTTTGATCAACCGGTACGTGTGAGCCAAGCTAAAGGTAATATTTCCTTTGTGTCAAATAACCTTGATTTAAAAGACTTTGAAGCTTTTATGCCAGAAGGCTTGGCGATGAGCGGTAAACTGAATGGTCATGCTAAAGCGTCATGGGCTCAAGGGAGTCATCCAAAAATAGATGCACAACTGGTAACCCGTAATGGTGAAATTGGTTTGGCAGCCGTTGATCCGGGTGATCCTGCTTCGACCATGCATTATGATGAAGCCAGTTTGGTCTTGAAAAGCATCCAAGATAAACTTTTATTGCGCGTAGATTTAAAAGCCCCCAATATCGGTACCGGTTATGCCAATGTGGTGATTAATCCTTATAGTGCCAACAAGGACATGCAAGGTGAGGTTGCCTTTAATCAAGTCCAGTTAAAACTATTTAAGCCCTTTGTTGCCGATATTCGTAAGCTAGAAGGAACTTTGTCAGTAGCGGGTAAAATTGGCGGTACATTGACGCAGCCATTATTTAATGGTGATTTGCGCGTCAAAAATGGCTCGATCAGTATGATTTCTTTGCCAGTCAACTTGAGTAATCTACAGTTGTATTCGGCAATTCGACAAGACAATGCCACGATTGACGGCGCATTTAACAGTGGTAAAGGTGTCGGTACGCTGAAAGGCAGTATCGACTGGCGAAATGAACCGCGTATTCAATTAAAACTTAAAGGCGATCAATTACAAATCCGTCAAGCACCGATGATTAATGCAGTGGTCAATAGTGAAGTTGATGTCAATATCTTGCCATTCAATCGTAAGATTACCGTACATGGGGATATTGACGTACCTGCGGCACTGATTTCCATGCCTGAAACTTCTGCAACGGTGATCAACGTTTCACCTGATGTCCGTGTGGTACGTGAAGGTGATGATCCACTGGCGATTTTAAGAGCAGCTAAACCATGGGATGTACGCGCAGATATCAATGTCAATTTAGGTAAAAAAGTTATTTTCCAAGGCTTTAATAGTCGTATTCCATTGGTAGGACGTCTTTACTTAACACAACGTGGTTTAGAAACCGCCATGAATGCCAATGGCGCTATTGGGGTGAGTCAAAAAGTAGTGATCGAGGCTTATGGTCAAAAGCTGAACTTAAACCGTGCCATTGCGCGTTTTAATGGCCCGATCTCTACACCGAGCCTAGATGTTGATGCCACCAAAATTGTGTCCGGCAGTACCGTTGGTGTTCGTGTCACGGGGACTGCTGCAGTACCGAGTATTCAAATTTATAATGATGCGGGTTTGTCTGAGCAAGAAGCATTGAATGCCTTGATTACAGGGCGGATCAATGAAGGTTCAAGTAGTGTCAGTCAAACTGAAGGTTTTAAGTCTGATGTCAACAATACCATTGCCGCGGCAGGAATTAGTTTGGGTCTAGGGGGAACACGTGCCTTTACCAATCAGATCGGTCGCACCTTTGGTTTAAGTGGTTTGGCATTTGATGCAGAAGGTACTGGTGATGATACCCAAGTGAGTTTGACGGGTTATATTACCCCAGATCTTTATATTCGTTATGGCGTTGGGGTCTTTACGCCAGTGAATAAACTGACTTTGCGTTATCAAATGAACCAGCGCTTATATCTAGAAGCGAGTCAGTCACTCGAAAAAGCCATTGATATCTTTTATCATTGGCGCTTCTAGAGCAAAACGCCGTAAGAGAGCCGCAAGAGAGAAGTTGCCTTAATCCATTGCATAGGATTAGGGCTCAGATTCAAGATGATATGGCGCTAAGGAGCGTGATGAATGAAGAAAATTTTGATTTTAATCGGAGCTTTAGTCGGGGCAGCATGTAGTGAAAAACCACCAGCGACACCTGAGCAGCGCTGGGAAGGTTATTGCCGTAGTGTCGGTTATGCTGCACGTACCATTAGCTTTGATCGTATCAATGGAATTAGTTTGGCAGAAGCCAAAGAACATGCTAATAAAATCAAAGATAAGACGACATTGACACTGATTAGCCAGCAAATTGAAAAGATTTATGCAGCGCCGATTGATGAACTTAGAGCGGATAAAGACAAGACCCAAGAGAAGTATCAGCAACAAGCCTTTGAACAATGTTTGGCAACACCGCATGATCCCAATCATATGCCAGACTATAAACCGTTTTAAGCCGGGCAGTTAGGTTGTTCAAAATTAAATGCTTAAAAATTATATGGTTAAAAATTAGATGGTTAAAAATAGAGTCATAACGGACTCTATTTTTTGCAGTCGATCAACATCGCACAACCATAACGAACAGACTGGTGCTACGGCAATTCACCACAATCATGGTGTTAGGTGCTTAATTTTGCATGTGTATTCGCCACGCTATGCATACTTAGGTGTTCGGTGTTAATTGTTGACCAGTGATTTATGTCCGAGTAAATGCTGAAAAGATTCTTCTGGTCGACGGGTGAGTACTTCCACGCCATGTTGTGTGACCAATACGGTATGTTCAAACTGGGCAGATAGTAACTGATCATGCGTGACCACCGTCCAACCATCGTCACGTACATATACGGTACGTTTACCCTGATTTAACATCGGCTCAATGGTAAAGGTCATACCTGCTTGTAAAATCATGCCAGTATGGGCACTGCCAAAATGAAGTACAGACGGTTCTTCATGCATTTTACGCCCAATACCATGACCACAATAATCGCGCACCACACTATAACCATGCTGTCGAGCATAGCTTTCAATGGCATGCCCGATATCGCCTAGGCGTGCACCGGCTTTGACTTGCGCAATCCCAATACACATGGCGGCATAGGTGGTATCGACTAGGCGTTTGGCTTCAGCAGAGACTGGACCGACACAATACATTTTACTAGAGTCTGCAATATAACCATTTTTTTCCAGCGTAATATCAAAATTGACTATATCGCCAGTTTTGAGAATGTCTTGCGCGGAGGGCACGCCGTGACAGACTACTTCGTTGATGGATGAATTTAACACGTAAGCAAAACCATACTGTCCTTTACTGGCGGGACGAGCCTTGAGTACATCGACAATATAACGTTCTACCAAGTCATTCACAGCTAAAGTGGACATGCCGGTTAAATCAAGTTGATCAATTTGTGCGAACACTAAGGACAATAAACGGCAAGATTCACGCATGAGCTGAATTTCTTTGGCGTTTTTAATCATGCTGTTTTTCCTGTATGGGTACATATGACGTTATGCTCACTCATGCTGTATTAAGGAGGTATTTATAATATATTTCATATATAAATCATGTCTGTAGTTTTGCCAAGCCCATCGGCGCTCAATGCATGTACGGATCAGTCTGGTCGGTGATAATCAATTAAAATAGCAAAACAGGCATTTGTTCTGCGCAGAGCATCAGCACATCTAGTAGTAGATAGTAGACCAGACCATGGGACTATCTTGCGTCTGTTGAGTTTATCGGCTAAGCGCTGATTTTGGCTCTGCTAGTGTATCATGCGTTTATTCTTGTAGGTGATTAGGATCACAACTTAGACTTTAGTGGTGCAGTGTTGAATAGATGAAACTGTTATAGTGCGCCCTGACATTGAAAAGTAGCAAGTTGCATAGGTTTGACAAGGCAGCCAAAGTCTTACCATTTATTTATAAAATAATGATCATCACGAATTAACACCTTGGCTGCATTAACTTTTGCCTTGATATTTAGTAATATTCGTCTATCCATATTATTGGTGAAGCTTAATCGCAGGAATTCACCAATAATTTTTTAAAGAAGAGGAATTACACCGTGCTAGAAGCTTACCGCCAACACGTTGCCGAACGTGCCGCACTCGGAGTCCCACCGAAACCACTTGATGAAGCTCAAACAGCTGCACTCGTTGAATTATTAAAAAACCCACCAGCTGGCGAAGAAGCTTTTTTAGTTGACTTACTTGAAAATCGCGTACCTGCTGGGGTTGACCAAGCTGCCTATGTCAAAGCTGCTTTTCTTGCTGCGGTTGCAAAAGGTGAAACAACTTCACCTTTGATTAGTAAAGAACGTGCGGTTTATTTGCTGGGTACGATGCTCGGTGGTTATAACGTTGCGCCATTGGTTGAGTTACTTGATGATGCTGCATTGGCTGAGCTTGCTGCAGAAGCACTGAAAAAAACTTTATTGGTATTTGATGCATTCCATGATGTGGCGGACAAAGCCAAAGCCGGTAATGCCAATGCAAAAGCGGTTTTACAATCTTGGGCTGATGCGGAATGGTTCACCAGTCGCCCAGACGTGCCAGAAGAAATTAAAATCACTGTGTTGAAAGTCACTGGTGAAACCAACACAGATGACTTGTCTCCTGCACAAGACGCTTGGAGTCGTCCAGATATTCCATTGCATGCCAATGCAATGTTGAAAAACGAACGTGATGGCATCTTCCCTGAAAAACCAGGTGAAGTCGGTCCATTAAAACAAATCGAAGCATTAAAAGCACAAGGTAACCAAGTCGCTTATGTGGGTGACGTTGTCGGTACCGGTTCTAGCCGTAAATCTGCAACAAACTCTGTACTGTGGTTTACAGGTGATGATATTCCACACATTCCGAACAAAAAGGATGGTGGTGTTTGCTTGGGTTCAAAAATTGCTCCGATTTTCTTCAACACCATGGAAGATGCAGGTGCGTTACCTGTTGAAATCGACGTGTCAAATATGAACATGGGCGATGAAGTAGTATTGAAAATCGATCATGCTGCAGCGAAAGTCACTGCATTTAAAGACGGCGCACAAATCGCTGATGCAGCATTGAAAACACCTGTATTGCTCGATGAAGTTCGTGCTGGTGGCCGTATTAACTTGATCATTGGTCGTGGTTTAACTGCGAAAGCACGTGAAGAACTCGGTTTGCCTGTTTCTACAGTATTCCGTAGCCCAGTACAACCAGAAGATACCCATAAAGGCTTTACTCAAGCGCAAAAAATGGTAGGCCGTGCATGTGGTCTTCCTGAAGGTCAAGGTATTCGTCCGGGTACATATTGCGAACCACGTATGACAACTGTCGGTTCTCAAGATACTACCGGTCCGATGACACGTGATGAATTGAAAGACTTAGCATGTCTTGGCTTCTCTGCTGATTTAGTGATGCAATCATTCTGTCATACGGCTGCTTATCCAAAACCTGTTGACGTACAAATGCAACACAGCTTGCCTGACTTCATCATGAACCGTGGTGGTGTGTCTCTACGTCCGGGTGATGGTATTATTCACTCTTGGTTAAACCGTATGTTGCTTCCAGATACCGTAGGTACAGGTGGTGACTCACATACCCGTTTCCCAATTGGTATTTCTTTCCCAGCGGGTTCTGGTTTGGTGGCATTCGCAGCAGCGACCGGTGTCATGCCACTCGATATGCCTGAATCGATCTTGGTGAAATTCAAAGGTAAAATGCAGCCTGGTATCACTTTACGTGACCTTGTACATGCTATTCCTTACTATGCCATCCAATCTGGCGATTTGACTGTAGAGAAAAAAGGTAAGAAAAACATTTTCTCTGGTCGTATTCTAGAAATCGACCTAACAGAAATGGAAACAGAATTAACCGTAGAGCAAGCATTTGAATTATCTGATGCGTCTGCTGAACGTTCTGCTGCGGGTTGTTCAATTACCTTGTCTGAAGAGAAAGTTGCTGAATACTTGCGTTCAAATATCACCATGTTGAAATGGATGATTTCTGAAGGCTATGGTGATGCACGTACGATGGCGCGCCGTGTGGAAAACATGGAAAAATGGTTGGCAAATCCAAGCCTACTACAAGCCGATGCCGATGCTGAATACACCAAAGTATTTGAAATCGATCTCGCTGACATTAAAGAACCTATTCTATGCTGCCCGAACGACCCAGATGACGCTAAATTATTGTCTGATGTACAAGGCGTGAAAATTGATGAAGTATTCGTCGGTTCATGTATGACCAACATTGGTCACTTCCGTGCTGCGGGTAAATTGCTCGATAAAGTACCGGGTGGCTCATTGTCTACACGTCTATGGTTGGCACCGCCAACTCGTATGGACGAACGTCAATTGATGGAAGAAGGTTTCTATAACATCTATGGTAAAGCGGGTGCACGTACCGAAATGCCAGGCTGTTCATTGTGTATGGGTAACCAAGCACGTGTTGCGCCAAATACTACTTGTGTATCGACCTCAACACGTAACTTCCCGAACCGTCTTGGTCAAGGTGCTAACGTTTATCTTGCCTCTGCTGAACTTGCTTCTGTTGCGGCAGTATTGGGTAAATTGCCAACACCTGCTGAATATCAAGAATATGCAGCACAGATCGACAGCATGTCTTCTGATATCTATAAGTACTTGAACTTCGATCATATGGAAGATTATATCGACGCAGCAGCTGAAGTAGATACTAAAAAAATCTCTGCAGCACAGTTATCTTAAGTCATATCGTCATGAGCATGGTTGAAATCTTAGATCGCCGTGCTTAGATCTCAATGAGGGCTGATTCATCAGCCCTCATTTTTTTTGAACGAGACACCAGATACTCGACCGTTTGGCAAATATTGTTGCTGGAATATCTGCGAGATGTATCTGATTATGGATAAAAAATTGACAAAAAAGTCGCGGCGCATTAATTTGACCAACATGATGATTCTTCTGATATAGGCAAAAAGCTATGCCACAGCAACAGATATTAAAATTGATCAATTATATGCTGGCGGCATTATGGGTTTATCAAGGTTTATTGCCGAAATTAATTTTTACGAATCCCGTAGAGATTGCTGTATGGCAATGGTTGGGTTTATCGGTACAGCAGGCGACATGGGCAGGGCAAGCCAGTGGCGTCATCGAAATATTATTTGGTTTAGCTATTATTTTTATCCGCCATCGCTTTATGCATTATTTGAGTATTTTCGGGTTATGCGGTCTTCTGGTTTTAATGGTGATGCTGATGCCAAGTAGTTTGGTTGCAGCATTTAATCCCGTAGTGATGAATGGTGCAATGATGGCATTGTCTGTGGTGGCACTGGCTGTATATCCCTCAGAAGGTATCTAAATGGGTTGATGCTGCCGATGTGCCCACAGACCTAGCCAGTGGTTCGTTTTTCTCATTTTTCGTCGGCATTCAAAATTCCAGTCTTTATCTATAGCACATGTGAAATAAAGAACACATGCGAAATAAAGACTGGGACAGGGTGATATTTACAATAGAAACGTCATAATCGGATGAAGTGCAGTTTAGCGTATATCGAATACCGGATATGGGCTATAGGGAGTGGCATGGTGTACGGTGCGAAAAACTTGGTTATTACGAATTTCATACTGTGGTAGCGCTAAAAAGCCATCACGATGCGTCACGGTACGGTAGATCAAATGATTACGAATGTGGTATTGGGCTAAAGGCAAATAACCTTCTTGGTGTTGTTGGGTGCGGAAAATTTGTTGGTCTTTGATATGAAACTGTGCAAGATGCGGTTGTTGATGATCATATAGACTTTGCATTGCTGTTTGATCCTTGTTGATTGTTATATATAGATATGCATAGAAATAAATCAAACACCAGTATAAAGATTTTAAGCAGATTTGTGTAGAAAATCATCGATAAAAAAATAGTGCAGTATAAATAAATGCTTATACTGCACTACGTGTTTGCTTATGTGATAGGGCTTAGCTTAAAGCCATCAGACTGGCATTGCCGCCTGCAGCCGCAGTATTAATACTGGTTGCCCGTTCAAAAACCAAACGTTCGATGGCAATGTCGTGCTGACTAAGGTGCTGATGATGAATAGCGATAATCGCACCTTGACGGTCGGCAATGGTCTTTTGTAGTGCCAGTAACTGTTCCTCAGAGCCATGGTGAAGCACCGCATCAAAGTGATCTCTTTCTAGGTCATCAATCATTCTAATCTGTTGCAACAGTGCATCGGGTAAATGTGCAACCAGATCTTGACTGACTTTGCAGGATTTCAATAAGACAATTTCAGCTGAAATCTGTAGTGCAAGACTGATTTGATAGAGTAAATCTTGCTTGTCGGTCGCGAGACATAAAATTTTTGGTCGGGCTAGTAGTAAATATTGGTTATCTTCACCAGTTGGCCCTTGTAAAATCATCACTTGACCCACAGGCAAAGCGGTTGCTTTTAACTGAAGCGTTGGCACATGTTGTTGGCACCATTGCAACAATTGATCATAGGCTTTGGGTAAGGGGTGTTTTGGATTAAACATTTTGGTCGCAAAAAGTGGATCAAGTTGTTTATGATTGCAAGCATGCATTAAACGATAGATGTACAGTGGACCACCTGCTTTCGGACCAGTACCAGATAATCCTTCGCCCCCAAAGGGTTGTACTCCAACAACTGCACCAACAATATTACGGTTGATGTAGAGATTGCCCACCTCAGCATTGTCGACCACGGTTTGAATGGTATCGTCAATGCGGGTATGTAAGCCCATGGTCAAACCATAGCCTTTATCATTAATTTGCTTTAATAGGTTATCTAATTGACCTTGTTTATAACGAATGACATGCAGAACAGGACCAAAAACTTCACGTTTGAGATCGTCTAAATGCGGTAACTCAATCAGGGTCGGATAAATAAAGGTACCATCAGCGAGTGCTACATCATCAACATTTGCAGCCAATTGCTCAACTTTATAGCCTTTGGCTTGCATTTTATCGATATGATTTTGAATATTGATTTGCGCTTCTTGGTCAATCACTGGACCAATATCTGTATTGAGATAATAAGGCTGACCTACTTTTAATTGCTGCATCGCGCCTTTCAGCATATTAATCACGCTATCGGCATTATCTTCTTGTACGCATAGAATACGTAGCGCAGAGCAACGTTGACCAGCACTATCAAAGGCGGAGTTGACCACATCTAACACCACTTGTTCAGTCAATGCCGATGAGTCAACAATCATGGCATTTTGTCCACCCGTTTCGGCAATAAGCGGAATGGATTGACCAAAACGGCTGACACGTTGTGCCAAGGTTCTTTGTAAAATTTTGGCAACTTCTGTCGATCCAGTAAACATAATGCCTTGAATACGAGGATCTTTGGTCAGCTGAGCACCGACTTTCTCGCCATCACCAGGCAATAGCTGCAAAATATCTTGTGGAATACCAGCTTGCCAGAATAAGTCCACCGCCAAGGCCGCAACCAAAGGTGTTTGTTCGGCTGGTTTGGCAATGACGCTATTGCCTGCCACCAAAGCGGCAGCCACTTGCCCACTGAAGATCGCCAATGGGAAGTTCCATGGGCTGATACACAGTACTGTACCCAGAGATTCGATTTTTGTATCGGCATCCAGTGCAATGATTTGCGCTGCATAATAACGTAGAAAGTCTATGGCTTCGCGCACTTCTGCTATGCCATTGGCATAGGTTTTACCACTTTCACGACTGAGTAATACCAACAGATGCAAGAGATGTTGTTGCATCAGATCGGCGGCACGTTGTAAGCAGGCAGCACGTTCATTTTTAGGACGTTGTGACCATGCAATTTGCGCTGCTTCTGCATTGTCGAGCGCCTGATTGATTTGTGCGCTATTGCTTTCAATGACCTCACCGACAAGATCCGAATGCAAGGCAGGATTGCGAATGGAGACTGCAAGTTGAGGATCAGCTAATTCGCTCAAGCCCAGCCCCATAGCACCAGCAGCCCATAGTTGTTTAGACCAACGTTGTGCATATTCATTGAGCTGTTTGAGGTCGACGTCGTTGGCTAAATCTATGCCATGCGAGTTGACACGGGTTGTACCATATAAATCTTTTGGCAATGCCAATGCTGGGTGCATTGCACCTACGACATGATGATCCGTTTGAGCCGCTGCTAAAATGTGTTGACGTGGATCTTGGATTAATTTTTCCAGATCCATATTTTTATCGGCAATTTGGTTGACAAAAGAACTATTGGCACCATTTTCAAGTAGGCGGCGAACCAGATAGGCGAGTAGTGTTTCATGGTTGCCCACAGGCGCATAAATTCGACATGGTACGCCCAATTTATGCTCTGACTTGCTGCCCACCACATGTTGATAGAGTGCTTCACCCATACCATGTAGGCATTGGAACTCATATTGACCTGGGTAATATTTGGCAGGATCGGCCAAGTTATAAATCGTTGCCATACTCAAGGCATTATGCGTTGCAAACTGCGGATAAACTTGTTCAGGTGCCGCCAATAATTTTTTAGCACAAGCAATATAAGATAAATCGGTATGCACTTTACGGGTAAAGACTGGATAATCTGCCATGCCATCTATTTGGGCTTTTTTGATTTCACTATCCCAATAAGCACCTTTAACCAAACGAATCATTAAGCGTTTTTGGCTGCGTTTTGCGAGATCAACAATATAATCGACCAAATAGAAACAACGTTTTTGATAGGCTTGGATCACAAAGCCTATACCTTTCCAACCTGCCAATTGTTCTTCAAAACACAGGCGTTCTAGCAGTTGTAAAGAGAGTTCTAGGCGCTCAGTTTCTTCAGCATCAATGTTTAAACCAATCCGATAATGCTTGGCAAGCTTAGCCAATTCCAAAACTTTCGCATAAAGCTCATCCAGCACACGCGTGACTTGGGCGCGTTGATAGCGTGGATGTAATGCTGATAATTTGATTGAAATCCCGGGACCGCTATATTCGTCTTCGCTATGAGAGGCTTTGCCAATGGCGTGAATGGCATTGAGATAGTCTTGGTAATAACGATCGGCATCTTGTTCTGTGAGTGCTGCTTCACCTAACATGTCATAAGAATAGCGAAATCCTTTGGCTTCAAGTGCTTTAGCATTTCTCAGTGCTTCATCGATGGTTTCGCCAGTAACAAATTGCTCGCCCATCATACGCATCGCACTATCTACCGCTTTACGTATAACACCACGACCACAGCGTTCTAGTAGACCCGTCAGCATGCTGGATAATGATTTTTGTTTGGGGGTTTCCATGAGTTTGCCTGTCAGCATTAAACCCCAAGCGGCTGCATTGACAAACATCATGCTACTTTGACCAACGTGTTCTTTCCAATTTCCTTGATTAATCTTGTCTCGAATCAATAGATCACGTGTGGCTTGGTCGGGAATACGCAACAGCGCTTCGGCCAGGCACATGAGGGCGATCCCTTCTTGGGAACTGAGCGAAAATTCTTGTAATAAGCCCTGTACGATGCCAGATTTACCCGAAGCACTTTTTTGATCACGTAATTGATGTGATAGCTCTAAGGCAAGATCGTGAATACGTTGATTGATTTCATCTGGTATTGCGCTGGCATTCAGCAGTGTTTCGACACATTCTGGCTCAGCACGACGCCAAGCGCGATTCAGCTCACGTTCAGCCTCATTTGCCGTGTGGAAGGTGGTAATAGCGTCGTTCTTAAAAATATCTTGTTGATTTTCAGAATTTTCAAGGTCTGCTGTCATATCCGTCATGTTCATTGCGTCCTGTAAAACGTATTTTTTGCTGTTCTATACTGAATTTTCTGAATCATGACAAAAAAAATGCTGAATATCTCACTATAATTCAGGTAAAATTTAGTGGATTATTCATAGAGTCTCCCAATGCACGTTCTAGACCGTATCGATATTAAAATTTTAGATTTACTACAGAATGATGGGCGTATCTCCAATGCTAAATTGGCCGAGGAAGTCAATCTTTCGCCAACCGCAGTATTGGCACGGGTGCAGAAACTGAGTCGTGATGGTTATATCTTGTCTTATCAGGCCAAACTCAATCCCAAACTGCTAAAACGCAGTTTTGTGGTTTTTGTGGAAGTCTTATTAGATAAGACCACGCCCAATGTATTAGAAGCTTTTTCCGATGCGATTTTACATTATTCAGAAATTGTAGAGTGTCATATGACCAGTGGAGGCTTTGATTTTCTGATTAAAATTCGCTGTCAAAATATGGAAGAATTCCGCAAAATTTCTGGGCAGATTTTATGGCAATTGCCTGGGATCAAAGAAACCCGCAGTTATCCAGTGATGGAAGTGATCAAGGAAAGTACGCAAATTAATTTAAAATATGCGCGTACCAATAGCACAAAAAAACTGTCTGGCAATAGCTAAAAAACCCGATGTTGCAGCGAGACAACATCGGGTTTGAGCAAGGGGGGATTGAGGGTTATTGACCAGTTTTCATGGCAGCGATTTCAGCTTTATAACGTTGATCTGCTTCTTCAAAACGTTGTTGTACGTCAGCAGCAGGGGCTTTGTCGATTAAGCTCACCACAAAAATTGCAATACTAGAAAATAAGAAACCAGGAATAATTTCATAGATCCCTAAATGATCCAGCGTATTTTTCCAGATAATCACCGTTGCAGCACCGACCACCATACCAACAATAGCAGCATTGAGGGTCATGCGTTTCCACAAGAGTGAGATGATGATCAATGGTCCAAAAGCAGCACCAAAACCAGCCCAAGCATAAGCGACTAAGCTCAAGACTTTGCTGTCTGGATTACTCGCCAAAAATATTGCCAAAATCGATACCGCCAAGACCATGAAGCGACCGACCCAAACCAGTTCTTTTTGTGAAGCATTCTTACGAATAAAGGGTTTGTATAAATCTTCAGTCAAGGTACTTGAGCAGACCAAAAGTTGACAGCTGAGCGTACTCATCACTGCAGCCAAAATACCGGCCAAGACCACACCTGCAATCCATGGATTAAATAGAATTTTAGTAAATTCCATAAAAATGGTTTCAGGATTGGCATTCACGGCAGCGGCTAACTCTGGATGAATCTTAAAGTAAGCAATACCGATATAACCGACAGCAACGGCACCACCTAAACAGAGAATCATCCATGTCATGGCAATACGGCGTGCAGCCGGAATAGCGCGTACCGATTCGGCAGCCATGAAACGGACCAAAATATGCGGTTGACCAAAATAGCCTAAGCCCCAGGCAACTGCAGATAAAATCGCGATACCACTGATACCAGAAAATAAAGCATTGGCATCGGGGCGAGCAGATGCAATGATCATTGTCACTTGATGGTGATTATCGCCAATCGCCAGATACGCCATAATCGGTGTGATTAACAAGGCAAAAATCATCAAACCAGCTTGAAAAGTATCCGTCCAACTGATCGCCAGGAAGCCACCGATACAGACATAACTGATTGTGGCAATAGCACTAATCCACAGCGCAGTGGTATAAGAAATACCAAAAATACTTTTGAAGAGTTGTGCGCCAGCGACCATACCAGATGCACAGTAAATCGCGAAGAAGATTAAAATGACCAAGGCCGAAATAACCCGTAATATCCGTTTATGATCGGAAAAACGGCTGGCAAAATAGTCGGGTAGGGTCAAGGCATTGTGTTGAATTTCAGTGTGAACGCGTAGACGACCCGCAACAAAAATCCAGTTTAACCATGCACCTACAGTCAAACCGATGGCAATCCAAGCTTCTGTGAGACCGGATAAATAAATGGCGCCGGGTAGCCCCATCAATAACCAACCACTCATGTCAGATGCCCCAGCGGATAAGGCTGTGACTAAACTACCTAGACTACGACCACCTAAAATATAATCAGAAAAATCATTTGTAGCTTTGTAGGCGTAAAGTCCGATTAGGACCATGGCCACGATATAAAATATAAACGTTATTAACGTTGGATTGAGTTGACTCATAAATCCTTCATCCTTCAGCTTTATGCTTGTGACATCTTTCCCAGATGTTATGTTTCCATTTCAGGAGCACGATTCAAGCACAAAAATAATTTTACGTACTGTAACATTTGCACGGTTTTTATGTGATAGTTTTGTAACTTAAATTTTGAACGGATAAATCTGATAAAAGTTATTTTATATCAATATATTATTTATATTTTTCCATTCAACTTTATTTTATTGGCTTTGGAGATTTGCACTAAAAGTTCAAAATTCAGTAAAAAAATGAATTTTTACAGCGCGAGTGTGATTATTGTGTAAGCGGAAAAATTATGTGAATCATAAAAAATGAGCCGATAAGGGCTCATTTTTCTGTAAAGATGCTTTTTAAGTCGACTGTTTTACTTTAAAAAACGTAAATAGCCTAAGTTGTTTGAAATTTCTTCAAACGGATAATCGATGCTTTGTAATGTCTCAATGAGACCATCTGGATTTTGCTGCGCATCGGTTGCTTCAAGTCCTACCAAAACCCGACCTTCTGCTGCACCATGGTTACGGTAATGGAACAGTGAAATATTGTGGTTAGGTCCTAGACGTTCTAAGAAGGTTAATAATGCCCCTGGGCGTTCTGGGAATTCCACACGGAATAAGCGTTCATTGGCAATTTTAGCATGACCACCAATCAGATAACGAATATGCAGCTTTGCAACTTCATCATCAGAAAGATCATCGACTTGATATTTCGCTTGTAGGGTTTCAAAGATCTCTAAACGTTCTTTTTCACCAAATTTTAAACTAATACCCACAAAAACATGGGCTTCATTTGATGCAGAAGCACGATAGTTAAACTCGGTAATATTACGTCCTTGTAAGGTACGACAGAATGCGAGGAAGGCCCCTTTGGTTTCTGGAATGGTGACAGCAAAAATGGCTTCACGACGTTCGCCTAACTCGGTACGTTCAGCAATATAACGAAGTCGGTCAAAATTCATATTTGCGCCGCAGATGATCGACACGATATTTTTATCACGGATACCTTGTTGAGCAACATATTTTTTAATGCCTGCCAATGCCATTGCACCAGAGGGTTCTACGATGCTGCGATTTTCATCAAAGGTATCTTTGATGGCTGCACAAATTTCATCGGTATTGACCAAAACGACATTGGGTTCCACGATGGGACCTGAGCGATCTGACTTCATCAATTGCAGTACTTCAAAAGGTTTGGCACCAATTTGTGCGACGGCTGTACCATCTGCAAATAAACCAACATGTGGCAATACAACACGTTGTTGGGTTTCGAAGGCAGCTTTTAAGCACGCAGACTCGTCATATTCAACGGGAATGACTTTGACATGCGGGGCAACCTCACCTAAATATGCAGCAACTCCTGCAATCAGCCCACCGCCACCCACAGCAACAAAGACGTAGTCTACATCACGCCATTGTCTTAAAATTTCATTGGCAATGGTGCCTTGACCGGCAATGACCAATTCATCGTCATAAGGGGGAATAAACGTTAAACCTTCTTGTTCAGCCTTTTGAATGGCGAAAGTATTGGCAATGTCAAAAGAATCGCCATGTAAAATGACTTCACCACCGAGTTGGCGCACAGCTTGTACTTTAATGTCGGGTGTTGTTTTCGGCATGACAATCACTGCACGAATACCCAGTTTTTTCCCAGACAGTGCCACACCTTGAGCATGGTTACCTGCTGAAGCCGTAATAACGCCACGTTGCAACTGAGATTTTGGCAATTGGCTAATACGGTTATAGGCACCGCGTAGCTTAAAAGAAAAAACCGGTTGCAAGTCTTCTCGCTTGAAACGAATGGTATTGTTGAGTTTTTGACTAATTCGTGGCGCTGCTTCGAGTGGAGTTTCGATTGCAACATCATAGACCGTTGCTTGTAAAATTTGTCGAACCAAACGAGACAGCATGTTCATTTTCCATTTAACAGTTTAAAATAGCGTTCCATTGTAACAAAAGCTTGCTATTTGTCGTGCTAAATTTGCACGGAAATGCAAAATGAATGAAATTAAACGAGTGATAGGCCATGGCTTTATATACGACCCAAGATCAAAAAAAACAAGCAGCTGCAGAAGCCGCTTTAAAACATTTACCCAAAGGGGGGATTTTGGGAGTGGGCACAGGGAGTACAGTAAACTTTCTGATTGACTTATTACCTGAACTACAGTTAGAAGCAGCTGTTGCGAGTTCTGAAGCAACAGCACAACGCCTGAAAAAACTCGGCATTGATGTGGTCGATATGAACCATGTGGGTGGTTTAGATGCCTATGTGGATGGCGCAGATGAAATTGATCGTCACTTACATATGATTAAAGGTGGTGGCGCAGCATTGACACGGGAAAAAATCGTAGCATCTATTGCGAAAAAATTTATCTGTATTGTAGACGACTCTAAATGGGTGAGTCAGTTAGGACGTGATTTTCCGTTACCCGTAGAAGTTATTCCGATGGCTCGCTCTGCCGTTGCGCGTAAATTGGTTGCAATGGGGGGAGATCCTGCATATCGTGAAGGGGTTGTGACTGACAATGCTAATGTCATTCTAGATGTCTATAATCTAAGTATCCTCAATGCCTTAGAACTTGAAAAAAGCATCAATGATATTCCCGGCGTTGTTACTAACGGTATTTTTGCGATCAATAAAGCAGATTTAGCGATAGTGGCAACAGATCACGGCATTGAGGAACGTACAGCCGTTATAGAATAGAATGCAAAGTCTGATTGTACAGCCAGAAATTAAGATTGTTCGCCATGCAAGCGCTAAACATATGCGCTTGCGGGTTGATGCGCATAGTATTCGTTTAACCGTGCCTAAATTCTGTCATGATCAACAGATCCAGCAGTTTTTGGCGCAACATCAACAATGGTTAGCACGGGTTTGGGCTCAGCAACAAGCCAAACTCAATACACAAACATCGCCAGATCATTTCACCTTATTTAATCGTCAAAATGCTGAGCAGCGCTTCCATATTCAAGCGGTCTCTACCCTAAAAACCTGGCAGCTCGACGTAGAGCAGCAGATTTTATATGTGAATGATCAAGCTGTGACGCTGCATTTTCGTAACTTTGTTTTAGCATATGCTAAAAAATATTTAGCGGGCTATCTACAACAGGTCGCTCAACAATGTGCTATCCATTATCAGCGGTGTAATATTCGTTTGGTCAAAACCCGTTGGGGCAGTTGTAGTCAACGTCATGCCATTATGCTCAATGCCAGTTTGGTTTTGTTGCCTGAAAAATTAGTGCGCTATGTTTGTGTACACGAGTTAGCGCATACGCGTCATTTTGATCATAGCCCAGCGTTTTGGGCTGAAGTGGCGCGGCATGATGCCGATTTTCAACAACATCGTCGTGCCCTGAAACAAATTCAATTGCCGCACTGTTTATATCGCTAAAAGCAAATAGGCCTGCCCATTGTCAATAGACCAAGTCTCGATAAGACTTGGTCTATTGATGGCGATCAAGTGATCCGTCAGCGTAGCAGGTATGTTTGCTGATTAGACATTCGGCGCAGTTGTATGTGGAGCCAATGCTAAGGATTTGACATCACTACCAGATGGCGCTTGGTAAATGCGGATTGAAAAATATGGTGCAATAGCCAAAATATGATCAAAAATATCTGCTTGAATGCCTTCATATGCGACCCATGCTGTGTTATTGGTAAAGGCATAGATTTCTAAGGGAATGCCTTCCGCTGTTGGCTGTAATTGACGTACCATCAAGGTTTGGGTTTCAGCAATGCCGGGATGTTGTGCCAAATATAATTTGATATAGGCACGAAATGTTCCGATATTGGTCAATTGACGCATATTCCAATGTGACTGCGCAGAAAACTGTTGATTAAACTGCTCTAATTCTGCTTGTTTCTCATCAAGATATGGATTCAAAATCACCAATTCACGCAATTTCTCAATTTCTTGTTGCGTTAACAGATGGACACTGGTTTGATCAATAAAAATGGAACGCTTAATACGACGTACGCCAGCATCAAACATGCCGCGCCAGTTTTTAAAGGTATCGACCACCAGTTTATTGGTCGGTATGGTGGTAAAGGTGCGATCAAAATTCTCAACGGTAACGGTGTGGAGGGACATATCGACCACAGTTCCATCGGCATTGAGGCTTGGCATTTCAATCCAGTCACCAATGCGAACCATGTCATAGGATGCAATTTGTACTGAGGCCACCAAAGATAGAATGGTATTTTGGAATACCAACATCAATACTGCCGCCATGGCACCAAAACCTGCCAATAGAGTGAAAATATCTTTTTTCAGGAAGGTTCCAACAATCAATAATGTGCAGACAATAAATACCAGCAGTTTGATTAACTGTAAGTAGCCTTTAATAGGTTTGTCGCGTGATTTTGCATTTTTCTGATACATCAAATTAAAGACATTGAGTAATTCACTTATACTCAGTGCAATGGTCAGAATAATAAATGCTTGGGCAAATAACTGCACTAAATCGACTAATTTAGCAGTAAGATGCGGGACGGTACTGATACCATTTAAAATAATGACCGCAGGTACGATATTGGCAATACGTCGAATAACACTATGTTGTGCGAAAATAGGCGTATTTTTAAATTTAAAACGATTAATCAGACTGCGTATGCCACGAACCACAATGTGCTTGGCAACAAAGTTGGCGAGCATTGCCAGTAAAATTAAAATAGCTAAATGAACGAACATTTCTAGCCATGGATATTGGTCTAACCAGTGCTTAAATATCTGGATAAATTTCAAGTCATCTAGCAAAATATACCCCTATTTCTGATTTATATATCGGCTGATTGTATCGGAAATTATTGGGCGGGTCGGATTGTTTAAACTTTTATATACAATCAAATGATTTTTTCTACTTGAAATTGCTATATTTCTATTTTGCAGTGCAAGCATTGTGCATGGGCAATCCCTTGCCATAACAGTATCTTTATAGGCTGTACTGAACGATCAAACCAATTAAGACAATACTTTTACAATAATATGTACCAAGAAGGGGCCAACCAACACCATAAATACCCCGGCCAGAACCATGGTTAAACTGGCAATCACACCTTGTTCACGATGGCGCGAATAAGCTTTGGATGTACCAAAACCATGTGCGGCATTGCCCAAAGATGCACCGAGCGCAAAATGTGATTTTAAACGAATTGCTGCCAATACACTGTCACCGATTAATATACCGACGACACCGGTAATCATGGTAAATAAAATGACCAGTTCTACTGAACCACCAATATGACGGGTTAATTCCATGGCAAACGGTGTGGAAATAGAGCGCGCCATTAAACTATAGGTGGTCGTTTGATCAAAGTGAAATAATGCTGCCAAATAAAATGAGCTAATCATGCCTGTGAGCATACCAATGACAATCCCCATACTGATGGCAAGTACGTGCTGTTTAATAATCTGACGATATTCATAAATAGGGATCGCAAAAGCCACTGTTGCCGGACCAAGCATCCAAACAATCCACTGTGCTTCATACATATAAGTATCATAAGAGATATGGGTGATCAGCAAGAGGATAATCAAAACAATGGGCGTAAAGAGTGCAGGGGATAACAGTAAATAAGGATATTTACGGTAGATTTTTTTGGCGATGAGGTAAAGTAATACTGTGACCACTACACATAAAAATGAAATCAGAGCCATGATTAATGCCCACCATGATGTATTGCGTCAGGGTCTGATGGCGTAAAATGTGCTTTTAGTTTCTGTTCCAGTTTAAAGCCTAGGTAAACACTA
Organism: Acinetobacter larvae; assembly: GCF_001704115.1. NCBI lineage: Bacteria > Pseudomonadati > Pseudomonadota > Gammaproteobacteria > Moraxellales > Moraxellaceae > Acinetobacter > Acinetobacter larvae. The sequence goes on along the minus strand of NZ_CP016895.1, from coordinate 2,046,268 downwards.
TAAGCCGTGGTGACCATGACACAGATGGTTCCAATTGCAACTGCGACCAACAATTGCCAGCCTTCACTTAGAAATAGATCTTTGTACTTTAATACTGCGACAAAGCAAGGAATAAAAAATAAAACCAACTCAGCCAAAATAAAGTCAGCACCTCGTTTAATCCAATGTAATTTAATCAGCCCCGTAAGCAGAGCGATTAATACTAAAAATAAACCAACGACTGCACCAGAAACAGGAAGATGAAAAAAGGCTTGAACATAGCAACCCATCCACCAAAACAAAAATAATAGACCAATTTGTAAACTGACTTTGAGATAATGGCTATGTCTGAGGCTTTGCCCCAGTGGGCTATTTAACATTTTGGCACTGCTATTGAAGGAGATGCCTTATTTTAAGCCCAAAGTTTATGTTAAATTATGAATAATTTAATCAAGATTATTCTGATTAGGCATAATCAATTGAGGCGAATGTGTGGATTTAAAAAGTTTAAGAATCTTTGTTGAAGTCGTTGAGTGTCAGAGTTTTAGCCTTGCTGCGGAGCGTTTGTTTCTGACGCAGCCGAGTATTAGTAAAAGCATTAAAGCACTGGAGGATGAACTTGGAGAGGCATTATTTAAAAAAGGAGAAGCCAAGCGTAAACGGGATGTGGCGCTCACCTATAGTGGTGAATTAATTTATCAACATGCTTTAAAGATACTCAAAGAAGAAATGCGTCTTTATGATACGGTAGCACAGGTTAAACAGCTTCAAACAGGGACTTTAACCTTGGGTCTACCTCCCTTAGGTTCAGTATTATTTAGTTCCTTAATTGCGTTGTTTCACAAACAGTATCCCGATATACAACTGAGTTTCTTAGAAGTCGGTGCCAATGGGATTGATGAAGCCTTGGCAGATAAAAGTATTGATGTCGGTATTTTGCTTTCCAATTTAAGACCGAGTTTTCAAGCAATTCCTTTGGTAGATTCTCCGATGTGTTTATTATCGATTAAAGAATCGCATTGGAAAAATAAAGCCACGGTGGCTTTAAGTGAATTAAAAGAAGAGTCATTTTTATTATTTTCAGATACCTTTACTTTAAACAGTATGATTATTAAAGCTGCTAATAGTGTTGGTTTTGAGCCCAAAGTGGTATGTAAAAGTAGTCAATGGGAGTTTATTGCAAAAATGATTGAGTCCAATATGGGCATCGCTTTATTGCCACAGATGTATTGTGAGCAACTGGATTTAAATAAATATAATATTTCAAGATTGGTTAAACCCACTCTAAATTGGACTCTAAATATGGCTTGGAATAGCAGTGTCGCGATGAGTCCTGCAACACGCGCTTGGTTAAGTATTGTTGAGCAAAACCGTCATCAAATCCATTTTTAATATGCTTGGTTGTGCGGATCAACAAAAACACCATGTCGTATAACAACATGGTGTTTTTGTTGATCTAAAGGTATGACGGTGCCGTATTACCACATGAGATCATCAGGAATAACATATGCAGCATAGGGATCATCTTCTGCAGTGATCTCAGTATTTTTCTGGCTATTATCTACCAATATAAACCCTGTCATTTTTTGCTCAATACGTTCAGCCAACGCTTTGGGGAGATAAGCATAACTGTCATGATCTTTGGCAATCACCAAACTACCGCTGACCAAAGCATTATAAACTTGCTGATTGATATAAACTTTTTTGATTTTCTTATCATCAATGAATTGATAGTTAATATCACCGTCAAAATCTTTGATTTTATGCTGACTGATCATTTGAATGATCGCCGCTTGCAGGGCTTTTTCATCAAGAATACGTTGTTTTTCTTGATTTAAAGACTGATCTTTTTGCAATTTCTGTTGCTGGTCCTGTGCAATTTTAGCTTTAATTTCAGCTTCTTGACTTTGTCCAGTTCGAGACTCATGTTGAGCTTGTTTGGAGAGCTTTTTGGCTTTTTTATTGTCAACCAAACCGGCTTTGAGTAATTGCGCTTGTAAGGCATTTTTAACCATAACAACAACCTACTATTTAACTTGGTGAGACACTTTCTTTAAATAAATGCCCCAATACACCACACAGAGACTAAGACTCAATGCGGCAGGAATTAAGAATGCTTGTAATTGTAAATAAGGATAAGTTACCGATGCAATCGCGCCGCCCATTAAAAAACCTAAAATGATCAATAAATGCAGTGCAACGCGTCGCGGCTCAACCGCTAAGCCACGTAGTTTATAACCTAAGGCTAAGCCTAAATCTGTCAGTACACCAGATAAATGTGTGGTACGAATAATCATACCTTTATAATGGCTGATCATGGCGTTTTGCACACCCATTGCGGCAGTGGCCCATAATAAGCCATAACGCGGGTAATACGGTAAAAAAGCCCAACACAAAACAATAAAAGCAGCCACTAAGCACAGCGGCGTGCCATAACTACGCCCCAACTTAAAATGGCTGTTGCCTAAAATAAAACCACTATAGCTTGAACCGAGTACATAGCTACAGATAATCAAAAATAGATAAATAAAATTTTCAGAATGGCCTTGTACAATTGCTTCAGCCAATAAACTGACGTTTCCCGTCATATGGGATACCGCTTGGTGCAATACTGTAAATAACCCCAGTACGTTGATCATGCCAGCATTCATTGCCAGTAAAAAAGCCCCAAGTTGTATCCATAAAGGTAAATATTGTATTGGCATTTGCTTCAAACTTTTCAGTTTGCTGCAAAAGATCTACTGCTTGGCAAGATCCACTGCAGCAATAAATAAGATATCTGTTGATGAGTTTAGTGCGGTTTCAACAGAGTCTTGAATTACACTAATTACCATACCAATCGCAACCACTTGCATGGCGATTTCAGTGGGTATTTTAAATAAGCCACAGGCTACAGGAATCAGTAGCAAAGAACCGCCCGCTACGCCTGATGCGCCGCAGGCAGTAATGACCGCGGTGATACTCAGAATAATCATGGTACTGATATTGACATCAATATGTAGGGTATTGACAGCAGCTAAAGTTAAAACCGTAATGGTCACAGCAGCACCAGACATATTAATGGTTGCACCAAGAGGCACAGTAACGCTGGATAGAGTTTCATTCACTCCGAGCTTTTTTGCAAGTGCTAAATTTACTGGAATATTTGCTGCAGAGCTTCGAGTAAAGAACGCGGTTATACCACTTTCACGTAGACACTGAATCACCAACGGAAAAGGATTTTGTCGCATAACCAAACCCACCATAATGGGGTTAATGATGAAAGCAACAAACATCATGGTACCTACTAGCACTAAGATTAAATGCCCATAGCTTTTTAAAGTTGTCATACCTGCATCAGCAAAAGTCACCACCACTAAACCAAAAATCCCAAGTGGTGCAAAATTAATGACGATTTTAATAATATAACTAATCGCATTGGATAAATCGCCAATCATGGTTTTAGTGGTTTCAGCACTATGACGTAATGCTACACCGAGGGCAATTGCCCATGCCAAAATACCAATAAAATTAGCTTCACTAATCGCAGTGACAGGGTTACTAATAAAGCTTAATAATAAATTTTTTAAAATTTCTGCGACACCCGATGGTGCTTCAATCGGCGCAGCTAAATTTGTCGATAAAATTAATTGGCTAGGGAATAATATACTGCTCGCTACCGCACTAAGTGCAGCAAAAAACATCCCCAATAAATATAGAAGCATAATCGGTTTGAGTTTTTCACCGCCACCTTGATTGATTTTAAAATTGGCAATCGAAGACATCACCAAGATGAAAACTAATATTGGCGCAACTGATTTCAAAGCTTTAATAAATAGCTCACCCAATAAACTCACATAGGGACTAGCTTCTGGGAAAAAAAATGCAACATTGATACCGATTACAATAGCAATCATAATCCGAACGACAAGACTAAGACGGGCAAGGGCTGAAAACATAATCGAGCCTTATTTAAGTTATTGGGGCAAAATTGCTGGCTATTCTATACTGATTTATCCCGAATAAAACAAGAAAATCGTTGTCAACGCATATTCTATTGAATAAAAAGCATATCTTTAGTAATTTTTATGCAATAAAACCCGAGTATAGAATCGACAGACTGGGCGCAATGAATCTAATTGCAATGCCTAGCGCTAATCTTAGTGCCGAGTTATAGAACCTACTTCACGGTGGTGATGATCCATCCTGTTGCAATTGTTGTACAGCTTGGTAATGGGTTAAAAAGAATTGCCCCGTTAAGTCTTGTGGAAGTGTTGAATACTGTAATTTATCCATGACAGGTCCTTTCACTTCGGAGAAATGTAAGGCGATATCGAGCTTTTGTAGCTGGTGGTTAATATCTTCTAAGCTTTCTAAGGCACTGAGATCGATATTACTAATACTCGAACAATTGATAATAACGTGTTTTAAGCCATTATGCTGGCTGACTGTTGCAATAATAAATTCTTTGAGCGTATGTACATTGAGGAAGTTAAGGCTTTCATCTATACGAATAGAAATCAATTCTGGTGTAGTAATCACCTGATGGCGTTGTATATTTCTAAAATGCTGTGTACCTTGTACACGACCAATTACGGCAATATGTGGTCGGCTGACACGCCATAACATCAATAAAAAGGTAGAAGCAATTCCTAAGATTAAACCCGTTGAAATATCGATAAACAACACCGCAAAGAAAGTAATCCACATGGCAATACCATCTGCCTTAGAATAGCGCCAGGTATCAATAAACGGTTTGAAATCTACCAATTTCCAAATAGAGACTATAATGGTAGCAGCCAAAACCGTGAGTGGTAATAATTGTAGATATTGGCTTAAGTAAAAACTAGCAATCATCATCATGATTGAAGAGATAAAACCGGCTAATGGTGTTTTAGCACCCGCATCGGCATTTACCACGGTCCGCGATAAACTTCCAGTGACCGGAAATGCAGCACTAATGCCGGCGCTTATATTGGCAACACCGAGTGCAATAAGTTCTTGGTTACTGTTGAGCTGATGACGGTTTTGAAAGGCTGTGGCTTGTGCAATCGAAATAGATTCAACAAAACTCACCATCGCGATCATAAATGCACCCGGTAACAGTTGTAGTAGCATTTGCCATGACCAAAAAGGCATAGCGATGGGGGGCAATGCGGCAGGAATTTCCCCCACTACCTGAATGCCATATTCTGGTAAAGCAAAAACATAGGTAATGATAATAATCAAGATAATCACCAATAGCGGGATTAACTTCAGTACAATGGCTAAAAACTTATTGGGTAAAATATGCCCAAAACGGGTATGACGTAATAATTGCGGTAAACCTAATAATAATGCAATGGTTGATAAACCCAATGCCAAAGTCGCTAAATCGATAAAGCGCCAATAATGATAAAAACTAGTGAGAAATGCAGCAAGATTTTCGATGTCGAGCGGTATTGCCAAGAATAATTTGAACTGACTCAGTGCAATTAATAGTGCAGATGCAATAATAAAACTTTTAATGACGGGATGACTAATCAGACGAATCAAAAAACCAAAACGGAAAATACCCAATAGTAATGAGATCAATCCGACCAGTAAAGCCAATAAACACGCAGCTTGGATATAAGTTGGTGATCCAATTTGATAGAGGGGATTCAGTGTGGCGTAGACCATCATAGAAATAAGTGCCACAGGACCAATCGATAGCGTTGCGCTACCCCCCAAACAAGCATAGACCATCATCGGCAGTACGCTGGCATATAAACCTGTAATTGGCGGAAGACCAGCAACGATGGCATAGGCCATACCTTGCGGAATTAAGATCGCAATGACGATCAATGCGGCAATAAAATCAGCTTTAAATTGGCCGCTGTCATAACGTTTCAGCCATCGCCAGGCAGGAAATATAGTTGCTAGATCGAGGCGCAAGGTGCATACAACCCTAGAAAAAGATGAACTGCATTATTATGCAAGCAGACAATTGAAAAGTCATGTTTTAATCGATGATTGTGATTTAGCCAACAGAGCAGTAAGAGAAGCATTCAAAGGCACTGAAGTGGCACTATAAATAGCCTAAGACCTAAGTAAAGAAAGATCGGATACTCCCAATAGCGATCTAAATACTAAATAGCAGAGCAAATAGCGCCTGATCAACTCATCACTCCGAAATTATCCCAAGCAAAAAAGTTGCACAAAAAGCGTAATTAAGCAAAAAAATTGCAGACTGATTAGGCAATATAAGATAAAGCTGCATTTTTGATTTAAGTGAATGATTAATTTTGACTTTTTGGGTGGTGATTGCCAAGCTTTAGATCAAATAGCAGCGAATAGATAACATCATTTATGATTAGCAGTAAAATTAATCCACACCGAAAAGCGCATCATAGTGCGTTATTTAATGTAGCAATTGCACAGCAAATCCGTGGTTTACACGAAAAAATGCCGCAATACCGTAATACGCCCTTATTGAGTTTACAGAATTTGGCAGATCATCTGGGGCTCAAGCATATTTATGTGAAGAATGAAGCTGATCGATTAAGTTTAGGTGCATTTAAAGTTTTGGGAAGTGCTTATGCCTTGGCACGTTTGCTCAGTGAAAAACTGGCAATTCCTTTGGCTGATTTTGACTTTGAACAGATTGCAAGGGATCATGCACAGTCGATGGTTTTTATTACTGCTACCGCCGGAAATCATGGTCGTGGAGTGGCATGGATCGCCCGTGAAATGAAACAAAATGCAGTCATTCTCATGCCCAAAGGTTCATCACAAGCAAGCGTCGATAAAATACTGGCATTGGGCGCAAAATGCCACGTGAGTGATTTAAATTATGATGATACTGTGCGCTTGGCACAGCAATTGGCAGAACGTTATCAATGGGTTTTGGTCCAAGATACAGCATGGGAAACCTACCAAGAGATTCCAACATGGATTTCTCAGGGCTATATGACTATGGCAGATGAAGCGATACAACAGCTTTTATATATGGATTTAGCTCTGCCGAGTCATGTAATGTTGCAAGCTGGGGTTGGGGCAATGGCTGGTGGGGTATTGGGCTATTTGCTCGATCGCTTAGAGAACACAGCATCGGCCCCTTTAACAGTCATGTTGACCGAACCACAACAGGCGGCGTGTTTATTGCATTCTGCCCAGCAACCACAGGCAATACCAGTTGCGATTACTGGTGCATTAGAGTCCATCATGGCTGGGTTGGCATGTGGTGAGGTGAATCCTGTTACGTGGCCAGTATTAAGAGATGGCACAAGCATCTTTACGGCAGTATCGGATCAATTGACGCTACGAGGGATGGATTTATATGCTCATCCCATTGCAGGTGATCCTATTATTTCGAGTGGTCCATCTGGTGCCGTGACCCTAGGATTATTAGATTATATCTGCCGTGCCAAAGACAATGCAGCGATGCAACTCAAACAAGACTTTGGTTTAAACCAAGACAGTGTGGTGTTGTTATTTAATACAGAGGCTGCATTGTAAAACTACAATCCTTTGGCTCAAACTTGAACGGTGCAAGTCTGAAAAACTGAAATTTTGCGTTTGAAAATATTTCGATATGCATCTATAGCTTAAGCTACACGCGTCCCTGGTTGTAGACCTGTGCGATAAGCTTAAGCTGTTAGTTTACAGGATAAGGTATTCTATATTGATTCTTCATTAAAGCACAAAATATTACAGTGCTTCATTTAGGCGCTGTCGTATCTCTGCCAAGCGATGTTGAATATATAATTGCCCATTTTCAAATACTGTGTGTAATTCACCTAGCTGTTCTTGCTCTGGGCTTTGTTGATCAAAGAGCACATAACCATTCGTATTTTTTTCAACGCGCAGTAAACCTTTGGCAGATTTCTTAGTGCCATTATCGGTGATTGGGTCTTTGACTAAATCGCGTGCCACACCATTCACTTGCCCCCAAGTTGCTTTTACGGCGAAACCAAAACTATCACGGGTTATATAGTTATAAGTATAACTGCCGATGCCGAAGACTAGGTTGTTGGAGGCAAAACCTTGGGCTTCAAGTTGCATTAAAATGGCTTGTGCACGCGCTAAGGTAATGGAGTCACCATAAATTAATCCAATTCGTTCATGGAGCACCTTATAGCCTTTTGCTGTGGTTTGACCGCCAAATATTTCCCATAAGCACTGTACAGCACCTTTATAGGCTGGGCTATTTTGTGGCGCATCGGGATCACCACAAATAATTTTTATAGGGTCGCCTGAGTCTGGACGAAATACAACTTTTGCCAGACCGAGTGCATTGGGTTGGCGATTTAAAATATCTTGCTTTAATTGCACACTGAATTCGGTGATTACACGCCAGAAATCCCAAGTATCGGAAACAATACTGACAATCCCGCTTGGATATAAATCACAGATTAAGCGTCTAAAAGTTTCCAGTTCATGGTCTTCATTGCCCATGCACATCACGCTATGTTCTGTTGCGGGTACAGAAACCCCAATCACACCCTCGGCTTGATAATATTCTTCAACATAATCAATTGCAGCAACAGCATCTGTGCCAATAAAACTGGTTAAATGTCCTGCGCTGGATTGTGCTGCGTCATAAATACCACTCATACCACGACTGCTAAAATCATGGGCTTGTAGTATGACATTGTCGATTGGTGCTGCGGTTTTGTGTGCATATTGGGTCAGTAGTCTTTTGTATTCAAAAGCAATAGTGGCAGTAGTACAGCTTTTCCATAGTTCAGCACTGAGCACAGTTTCAATATAATTGGTTAACCAGAAAAATTCTGGCTTAGTATTGATGATGGTGAGTACGGGTACCCGCATATTAACCCGTGTACCTTCAGGAAGCGCTTTGATTTTAAGCGGTAAATAACCTAGGTCATGCAATGCTGCGATATGTTCTGTCGGAATGGCAGCTTCACCCAAAGCTAAGTCCATACGGCGCTGATAACGAGACAATACTTTTTCTTTATCCTGTTGAAAAAAACCTTCATTCCATGTCTCTATCAAGAAGTGTTGGATAAAACCTTGCAGTCCAAAGAACACAATTTTGTCATCAGAATCTGGCAACATCACCGCTAAACGTGCAGAGCGAGCTGTGAAGTTGGCATAAACATATTCTGTACCTTGAGGATATTGGCGTCTATGATCCGCTTTATAAAAATCAATGGCATGTAGTGGGTTAATTTGAAAGCTCATTTATTATTCTCCGAGATAATTGCTACGCAATATGATGCTTGAGATGGGGCTAAGCCGAAGCTTTGAGGCAAAGGGTGTACCGTAGGCTGTGATTGTTCAGACATTGTTTTTGAGCATGTATGGCCGATATCATATTAAAGTGCTTCAAAATCAATAATATTTAAGTGAGGGTGCTGGACTTGAGGACGGCTATTGCTACAAAATACTTGCTCTATTAACCCATCAAATACCTCGAGCCCGCGACTAAAGATGCCGTGTGTTACATATAAAACAATATGTTGGCAGTGCAGCGCACGTAGTTGTTTGGCAATGCCGATAAAGGTTGCACCACCATCGCAGATATCATCACAAATGATGGCGGTTTTGCCTCGCAAATCTTTTGCGTGTAAACAGCTAGACGTAATTTTTCCACTGCTGGGATCACGGACTTTATCGCAATAGATGACCTCAATGGCTTGTTGTCGCAATGGATTAAAATGCGCTGCAATGTCTTGGCTACGTGTGATGGCACCCTGATCAGGACAGACCAAAATGCTATGAGGGGCGGTTAGTAAAGCGCTTAACTCAGCGTCATGTTGCATGATTTTTGTTGCTGGAATATGGGTAATCTGATGAAAAGACTTGAGCTGTTGCAGTAAGTGTAATGTTACATCACTATGTACATCCCATAAGATAAGTTCTTTCTGATGTGTTGCAATTTCTTGATTGTCCAATAAGCGACAAAAAACTTGTAGAGAGAAGGCTTGTCCATCTGTGCATACCCGATCTTGTCTGGCGTAGGGGAAATAAGGAATTTCAAGACGAATATTTTTTTGATGTTGAATCAGAATATCTTCTAATAATAAGTAATCTAAAATGTCATGGCTTTGTAGTAGCTCGGCACGAATATTCACGTTTGGAGCGAGTGTTTTTAAGTCGTTAGGATCGAGTTGAATGTGGCGTTCACCGCCTGAAAATTGTTTAAAGTCGATGTTAGTCTTTTGCTTATTGGAAGAAAGTAATTGGATCGGCATAATATTTACTCTTTATAGTGGCTTAAAGCCAATAAACATATATTGGCATAAAGACACCTTTGTATAAAATAGCTATTTACATAAATTAACAATTGTTTGAATAGGGTGGATTAAGGCTCGTTTGCTTATCTCTTATTGCTTATTTGAATAGGAAGACGATGTATTATTATTTTAATGCAAATACTATGGTGCTCAGAGTACCGGGCAAGCTGTGATATTGTCGAAAAGTACTTTGTAATCACAAGAAAATCAAAGACTTTTAATTTGAAGTGGGTTTTAAAATATATTGTGAATATGCAAAAACAAAATAGTTAAGCCTGACCTATCATAGCTCAGTTGTACTGAATGGATGGGGTGATGACATGCCGAGTCTTTTTATTACTTATTTCTGATGTCTATGTGCGCAACTGAATCTTCAGTGCCAGTGATTCGGCAATCTACAATAAATGGTGACAACGATCTTGACACGTCCCCGCTATTTAAAAAGATGGTTTGTTTTAGAAAACAATTAAGTAAGGAATATGTGATTTAGAAGTGGCCCAGGAAATTTGATGTGGCTCCGTTAATTAGACCACTAAAACCATTTTTATAAGTAATAAATCCACTCTAAATATTCAAATTATGCTGCCATTAATTTTGGTAAATGTCGATCATAGAATTCATCTGGTGTTGCTTTGTTTAAACTTGAGTGTGACCGTTTTTGATTATAAAACTTGAAATAATCAGCGATCGATTGCTTCGCTATTTTAACCGTATCATAAGCCTTTAAATAAACTTCCTCATGCTTCAAACTGCGCCACAACCGCTCAATCATGACATTATCCATCCATCGCCCTTTACCATCCATGCTAATGCGGATATTACGCAATTTCAGTTCATTCAAGAACGCTTCGCTTGTAAATTGACTGCCTGAGCGGCACTGCTGCGCAAGGGTGTTAAACACTTCAGGGCAACCATATTTAACAATTGCTTCTTGTAAAGCTGCTATGCAAAAGTCCGTTTCCATACTAATAGAAACACGATGAGCCAAAACCTTGCGGCTATGCCAATCCATAATCGCACATAGATAGACAAAGCCCTTTGCCATCGGAATGTACGTTATATCTGTACACCAGACTTGATTAGAACGCTCTATAACCATGTTTTTCAACAGATACGGATAAATACGGTGTGCAAGATTTGGCTTGCTCGTATTCGGCTTAGGATACAAGGCATGTATTCCCATCAAGCCCATTAAACGCCGGACTTTACGCCGACCAATTTGATGCCCTTGACGTTGTAACATGTCACGTATCATTCGACTGCTCATAAACGGGTAATCGAGATGAATTTCATCGATCAGACGCATCAAACTCAAATCGGTTGATGAAACCTCTTTAGGCTTGTAATACAACGTACTACGATTGATCTGAACCAATTGTGCTTGTTGTCGCACCGAAAGTTTATGGGTCTTATCGATCATTTTTTGACGCTCAGTTGCCCTGTTTTTCTGAGCGCACCCTCTAAAAAATCAATTTGCAGTGCCTGATGTCCGATTTTGGCATGTAGGGCTTTTAGATCAATATCAGGTTCTTTATTTGGGCATGCCTGATCGAAAATGCTGCTTGATTGTTCAAGCAGTTGGTTCTTCCAGGCAATGATTTGATTCTGATGCAAATCAAACTCAGTAGAAAGCTCAGCGAGGGTATGATCGCCTTTGAGTGCAGCAAGTGCAACTTTAGCTTTGAACTCTGCTGAGTGGTTACGACGTTTTCTTCGTGTCATCTTTGACTCCAAAAACAAGCATTTCCCATGCTTATTGGGGAGTAGAATATCACTTATAGCCATGGTCTGAAATCTTGAGTCCACATCGTTTAAAAGCACAGTGGCAAGATGTTCATCTTGCCACTGTGCTTTTAAACGACTAATCGTATTCGAGGACAGACCTTGAGCATGTTCTCCAAGTAAGGCAGACAATGCTTCTTGGTAATCACCTGTGGAGATACCTTTTAAGTAAAGCCAAGGCAGTAGCTCCTCTACAGACCGTGTTCGCTTTAAATATGGTGGCAGTAATGAGCTATTGAAATGAATACCGGAACCACTACGATCTCGGACTTTAGGAACCTTGATTTCCACATCGCCAATGCCTGTTTGGATCGTGCGTTCAGGTAGATAGCCATTACGGACCACAGCTTTACGCCCATCATCTAGCAGTAGGTCTTGATGTTGTTGTAAAAGAACGTCTAGCTCAGCCTCGACAGCTTGAGCAATCAGCGCACGAGCACCACTTCTAAGCAAGGCAGAAAGTGGATCTGTTTCAATTTGTTGTGGCTGTTCAACCACGGATAGTTTAGAATTTTTCATAGCGTGTCCTTTGTGCTTTGTTCCGGCAAGAACTGTACTTAGGATACGCTACCTGATTTTCTCATACACCAGAAATGACTATAACTCCAACCGAATTAGATTACAGCACAAAGTCCTCTATTAGCAATGAAAAAATACCTTATTTATTGGACGAAAACTTAAAACATCAGCTAGATATGCAATCATGTAGTACATTTGTGATGTGTTTAGCTAATTTATAGAAATAGCTCGGTTAATATAATATATTTTCAAAATACTCAAACTGCAATGTGAAAAACCATATCAGTACTGTCTGTTCAATCCATAATTTTATAGCTCTAAGATTTAGTTGCTAAAATGTTTAGAGGAAAAAATGAAAAAAGCTTTGGTATCCATTACTTTTTTGCCAATACTATATTTGGCTGCTTGTAGCGCATCGAATCATATGTGGACGCAAACAGCAAATAGTGTGGGTGTACTCGCAGAGATTTTGAACGATGCCAACCCCTTCCTTGAAGAATCTAATGAATGGGAGGCTTATGGTATAAAAATGGCGCAACAAGACTTGTCCTATGTTCCTGCAAATTCAGCTGAGCAAGCTTTTGTCAGTAAAAAAATGGATCAAGAGTATCCTGCAGCAATCAATCGTCTAGCGGCAGCTTTTACCCGAACAGACAAAGCGCGTGAAGAATTGGCAAGAGAAAATCAGGGCTATCGTTTTAAATATAATCATGTGATTACGGTAAAAGATAAAAAGACGCAGCAGACTATAGGGTATTGTGCCAATTATGATGGTGATCGTTATCGTGAGGGTAAAATACTGCCTGAAACAGATAAAACACGAATAAGAAAAGATTTTGTTTTTATGACTCAGGATAAACCTTTATCGCTAACCACATCGAATAAAACCTTTATAAAAAGAGTTTGTGGTGAAGATTTTTATCGAAAATATAAAGATCCCCGAGAATAACTCATCACAAAAATCGATCTTCATGATAGAGCCCAAGTTGAGGATATAATGTTGAAGAGGCTGGTGGCATTGAAGCTAAATCATTTCAATAAATCAGAATCAATCGAATAAATAGGCTCACTCATCATATACTGTCGGACTAAAACTTGAGCTTCGGCAGTATATGATGAATGAGCCTCGTTCTATTTGTAAACCACGCTAAAAATCGCTTGACCATTGACTTTACCTGCGACCGTGGCTTGATTATTGCTCTTATAATAATTTACTCTAAATTGCTTTAATACCGTATTTTGTGAGGACGTTCCCGTAAATTGACCATAATCAAAATTATTTTGAAAGCTTATAGCTTGATTGGTTTTTACATCATATATTTTTAAAGCAACATTGCTGTTTTTATTGGCATTGCTCAAAATGTTGGAGTTGTTATTTAAATTACTACTGTCAACGATTTTAGCGACCAGTTTTTTACCACTTGCTTCTGTTGGACATCGCGTGGTAATGGTGAAATTGGTCGTACCAGCCTCATCGCCACTTTTCTTTAGCGTGTTAGCAGACAAAGTCGGCAGAGTAATGGTTTGACTATTGACACTACAGGTGGGGAATACGGGAGGATTATATTGGAAGCTTAAGTAAGCAACTTGCTGGTCACGGATAACATTATTATTATCTTGAGTTAAAGACAAATATAATGTGCCTAATTTTAGATTATTGATATTAATCTTAGTCGTGGGTTCTTGGTCAAAAATAATATTCGGCTTTATAATGGCTATACCTTGTGTTGATGATTCATTTTTTCCTGAAACGTTATTATAGAATGTAATTCTTGATGAAATATTGTGAAACTGGCTGCCACTTTTATTTTCTCGAATTTGAAAGGTGATATAACCATGCGCATTGGCAAATGCGTCATTGCTGCCGATTATTTTATAATAAGTCCTTGATGCAATGTTTAAGCTTTTTGCCAAATCTAGATTGCTTGATGATCCGTCTATATTGAAATATGAGCTTTTGTTTTTTGCACTATTATTTGCGATCATATTGATACAGTCTACGAGTTTACTGGCTGTATATTGTCCTGTTGCTTCAGGAGTCGGGGTATAGACACCATTGGTAATTTTGTTAGAAATATTCGCAGTAATGGTTGTAACATTTGCAGATAAGCTGTCTCTATTGCTATTACAGGGTGCTGCCCAGAGGGATGGAGCATAAATCAGCGTTAAAATAATGCTTATTGCAAATAAATAGGTGCTTTTCATTATTTGCACTCCACTTCGATAGATTTATAACCTGTCTTATTAATATGTACTGGCTGTGAGATTTGATCAATATGACAACTGTGTTGATTATTGCTTCCCCATTTGACTTGAATTTGTTCGTCTAATGCTTTGGCATCTTCTATAAATAGTAAGTTGGACTGTCCAAACATCGCCAAAGGGCGACCTTCTCGGTTTTTAACTTGTGTGCCAATAGGAATTTTTTGCTTGGGATGCACATTCACTTTCAATAAGATATTGCTACTCCGTTTGGTTTCAAATTCAATCAAAGTACTACTAAATAGACGTGGCGTAACGTATGTTTGGTTAGATTTAAACTGTAAGTCGACAGGAAGATTATTGCCATTCATTGCGATTTCATTGTGATTATAGGCAGAGATATTGGGATAAATAGCATTGCCAAAACGGTCTAATTTTACTCCCCATGCATTTTGTACATCGGCACCTTTGGCATCATTGGCATGAATAATGGTAAATGTTTCTGAAGGTTGGTTACCTAGTGTAATACCTTTAGGATGTGCAACAATTGCTCCCTTTGCCGATAATCCCAATTGCTTTTGTTGTGAGCCAAGACTTGAAATAATACCCAGTTGCATCTGTGGTAATAAATAATTGGCGTGGGTCGATAAGGTTTGTTGATGCTGATGATCTTGCCACTGACTTTGCGTAGAGAGTCCATAATTGAGCTGATTATGCTGACCATACACACCGGATAAGCCTAGAATAGCCGTGCTTTGATTATTTTGACCATATTGGTGTTGAATATTACTATTAAATTGGGTGCGTTTGTTTTTCCATTCTAATGGCATACTGAAACTTAAAGAAATACGTCGATCTTTATGTTGTTGAGCAAGCAATGCTGAACTTTGATTGATACTCAAAGCATAGCTCAATTGCTTCCAACGATTAGAATAACCTATATCATATTGCTTAAAGTCTTTGGTTTGTTGCCAATATTGCTGATGAGATAATCTTAAGTATAAAGTGCCGAATTTTTCTTTAAATAAGTTTTGATGAACGGAAAGATTAAAACGTTGTTTTAGCCCATAACTCAAATAGAAAGCATCACGTTCAGTTTGGTCAAGTTCATTTGGATTAACCAATGACATGCTATTGCTCAGGCTTAAAAAATGTTTATTTTGATACAGTATATCTGTATTGAGCGTAGTCCCAGATTTAACAAAATTATATTGATAGGCAACTTTATATTTTTGTCCTTGGCGCTGATGTGGTTTGAGCTGTGTTTTACTAAATTCACTTTCAAGATTAAAACCACCGATAGCGGTATTACTACTCAAGCCCAGTAATAGGCTTTTATAAGCTTTACTGACATTTGCACCCGAATAGGTACTGAGGTAATTATTGATCCCATACTCAATGCTGGCTTGCGCAATAACATCATTCAGGCTTTTTTGATTGAGTTTATAACGTCCTGCAGCAAAATTATAATTAAACTGATCGACGCGAAGCAGGTTAAAATTTCCTTGCATTGGAACAATAAAACCATGTTGCTCACCACCATTTTCGGTGACCAGCACAGTTAAATCTCCATTGTTTTGCATGAGCGTGAGATCATTAATTTCAAAACTACCTGCTGGCACCGTACGCTCATATAATATGCGACCATTTTGCGAAATAGTCACAAGCGCATTGGTATTGGCGATACCTTGAATTAAAGGTGCATAGCTTCGTTGTGACATTGGACGCATATTCGTGTCGGAAGCCAATTGTGCACCAATAATAGTTGCTGATTCTAAATGCGTTGGTGTGGTGCTAAATTCACCCAGCATTAAACGTGATTTTAACGCTAAAATGTCAGTCGATAGGGCATTGAGGTAAGATTGATATTGTCCTAAAGTTGTGTCTTGGGTGGACTGGAAATTTCCAGCATGTCTAAAGTTGAAACCTGCAATGTTTAAGCCCGCAGCTAAACCAAGATAAGTGTTTTGCTGCGTCTTTTGGGGGGCGGTATTGTGTTTGGATGAGCTGAGCTGATTATGATGCACGTTAAAATCATAGTTTAAATACGCTGCTGTGACGCCCTTATCAAACTGTGATGGTGCAATATAGCCGGCAGGGCGGTTATTGCTAATATTTAGGGGTAAAGAAATATACAGTGATAAGTTTGCAGCATCATAGTCAAAATAGGCATCTGCACTGAGATCTTTAAGGGTTAAACAGTCCTTTTGAGGGAGTTGTTTTAACAGATCAGCACGTAAATCGAATAACGACAATAAGCTTTCATCAACACATAGAGTTGCACCAGCACTGGCATCTAAATGGTCGAATTTAATCGTTAATGGTCCCAAGACTTTTTCATTTACTTGGGTCTGAAGAGAATAAATACCGGCAGTTATTGTTTCGCTAGAACTAAAATGATTTAAATCGATTTCTTTGTTCTGGCTACCAAATAAACCGCGTGCATCAAAGCTATAAAGCTTAGATTTAGATGGATGATATTGAATAGTCTGTAATGATGCAGATTCTAAATTATATTCATGAGCGAGTGCTGATTTTGTACAGCATAGCAAAATAATTTTGAAATAATATTTCATTAAGGGGTACTTTCTATGTGTTTTTCGAACGCTAAAGTGCCACCAAAATCATTAATCAAACTATATTTGACTTGCTTGAGGTGCATGGCATCTGGAAGTCGAATAGATTGTTGTGAAAATGGTGCCAGCATAAGTGTTTCGCTATATGCTGTTTTTTCAGATTGAGGGTTAAACGTTAAATCACTAAAGTTAATAAAATAGGGGCTTGGATTGGAAATATGGAGCAGTTGCTGTGCACTAGAATAGTTAAAACCCAGTGTCTCATATGCTTTTTCGGGGGAAGCTTTTAATTTTTTAGGTCGATAAAATACTTTGATACGGCTACGGATAGAAACTTGCAGTTTATTTTCTTCTTGATTTTCTTTATGACTATTTTCTTGATTGTTTTCATCTTGCATTACCGTTGTTGCAGGGATATCTAAAATATTAAACCAATATAAACTTTCACGATCTTGGGGGAGTTGATCGGTTTCTTTGGCAATCAGCCGAATCATTTGACCTTTTTGTGCCTCAATTCGAGTTAATGGTGGAGTCAGAATAAATGGAATACGATCTGCATCGGGTATGTCATTGGCATCGCCATCGTCTAGCCATGCCTGTATTAGGGCTGGTTGATCGGATGGGTTATTCAGTTGAATGGTTATACTATTTTGCTGAGCAGGAAAAATAATACGTGTACCAGTAATGGTGACGCCGGCAAATAACGTTTGAGTTGCAACAACATTTACGAGCAAAGCATAAATACTATGATGAATACGCATTATTAATCCTACCCAAATCTTGGTTTATTTATAGATGATGCTATAACTGGTAGATGAATTTACTTTGCCAGCTTCAGCTGCATCGGTTGCATAATATTGAGCGTAATAGCGATAAGTCGTGGTATCGCCGCTGGTATTGGCAGTAGCAAATTTTTGTTCATTGGCATCTTTGGATAGGTCAATAACCGCTTGATCTTGGTCTAAGATTTGAATATCAATATTTTTGGCATTGCCGGTATTAATGAGGCGACCACTACTATTAATTTTATTGAGTTCAGGTTCAAAATAAGGCTTTGCAACAACTTTATCTTGTACACATCCTGCGCCAGATAAACGAATTGAAAATGGTGTTGCACCAGCAGTCTGTGCAGCTGTTTTTAAAGCAGAAGCATTGATTGTTGGCAAAGACACTTCGCTGCTTGCCTGATTGGAACCATTGATATCTACATTACAGGTTTCTGCAACAATATTGCCGCTAAAGTTAATCGTACCATCTGCTGCCAGTGCCGATGTTGCATAAAGCGCTGTTGTACATAACGCTAGTCCAAGTTGGGTCTTTTTCATTGAAATGTCCTAAGTAATAATTAAATCTAATGTTGATGTGTCCGAACAGGTGTATTAGGTTTCGGTGTGAGCGTTATACATTTATTTTGGTATTTAATGCCATGAATTTCACATTATGCTGTATAGATCTTGCGATAATTAACAGTCGATAACATAGACTACACCGAAATGGTAGTTTTGTAAGTTATTGAATTTATTTAAATAAATGTTAAAATATCGTTCAAATAAAGATATATTTAAGTCTGTGAGTTATATGGTATTTTTGATTGTTTTTGCCAATAAAATAGAATTTAAAAATAAGAAATACCTAGAAATTTCTGTAAATTTATAACAATTGGTTGGTGAAAATTCAGAACAGTATTTTTGAATATTTATTTTAAGTTTTTGTTTAAATTATATTTTATAGAGATTGAGCAATTGTGTTGTGTCCTAATTAATCGTGTTCTATCGGAGCACGATGTTGAAATAGACTCAGGGGCTTGAGCGGTGGATTTGTATGAATGGTCTTGTAAGTGATTTGATCGCTATTGGATAAATCATAGCGCCACTTGTTGATCAAACTTAAGTATGCTTCAACAAGCAGCGCAGGCTTAAATTGTTTCGTGATAGTCTTCAATATGACAGGCTGGTTGATTGGCGAGGATCTCAATAAACTGCTGAACATTTTGTGTTGTTAACTGATAGGGATCAAAGTTGATCATATGCCGTTGTTGAAAGAAGTCGATAATTTTTTTATTAATGGGTGCAAATTTCATACTCCACTGCTTGAATAATTTTTCTTCACATGGTGCATAATGTAAAAGTTGGCAATTATAATGCCGTGGGTCTTTTAATATACGATTATAATATAGATTTTCAATGGTGCTTTTTTCCCCTTCAATACACTGCGTAAAATATCCATAACCATAATAAAGTACGCCTGAGACTTCCTGTCTTGAGTTAAAACGTACTGAGCTATTTAAAATGTCAAACAGCTGCGAGTAAACATCAGATTGGGCATCTGAAATTGTACTCGCATATAATAGCCGTACTAAGCCCATGATCCACCCCATTTATAAAAAATTAAAAAATAATAACTGCCTATATTTACCTTCTAGGTCTGTTAAATTTTAGCCTGTATTATAATTGTAGTGCAACCATGTAGTTAGTTTTAATGAAGCGCAGCATAAAAAAAGCTGCCTGACGATGCAGGCAGCTTAAACAATTTGTTAAATTAGACAGCTTGATTAAATTAGATAACCTACTAAAACAAATAAACTGAATCTTGTGATCTGTCTTAGATTATTGTCTGTTTATTCGTGGCGAGCAGGCGGTAAGTCCGCAGTCGAATTCGTTTTGCCTTTGAGTTTATACGCAATGATCAAACAGATTAACCAGATTGGTATTAGAATGACTGCAATACGCATATCCGGCGTCATCCACATTACCACTAAAATACCCAACATAAAAATGACACATAAATAATTGGTCAGTGGATAGGCAATACTTGGGAATAATGAGGATTTATGCTGTTGTTGCATTTTACGTTTAAAGCGCATGTGAGTAAGCGATAACATCATCCAGTTAATCACGATTGCTGAAACCACTAAGCTCATTAATAATTTAAAGGCTTTTTCTGGGAATACATAGTTAAGCACGACACAGATTGCAGTCACCAAAGCAGAACACAAAATCGCTGCATAGGGAATACCACGATGATTAATCTTGCTTAAAACACGTGGTGCATTCCCTTGTTGTGCTAAGCCCAATAACATACGACTAGTCCCGTAACTGGTGCCGTTATATACAGAAATAGCTGCGGTTAACACAATAAAGTTTAAAATCATCGCTACATAAACACTGCCTAGGGCATCAAAGATCAACACAAAAGGACTGCCGCCTTCAGCGATTTGATTCCATGGATAAAGTGAAAGTAGAATGAAAATAGTACCGATATAAAACAGTAAAATACGGTAAACAATTTGATTAATTGCTTTGGGAATGGTTTGGGTTGGGGTTTTAGTTTCAGCTGCTGCAATGCCGACCAACTCAATTCCACCAAAGGAGAACATAATGATCGCCATGGCCATAATCAGTCCAGTCACCCCATTGGGGAAAAAGCCACCCAATGCCCAGAGATTCGATACAGAGGCGGTTTCACTGGCATGACCACTGATCAGGATATATGCACCAAAAGCAATCATCCCGATAATCGCTAAAATTTTGATGATGGAAAATAAAAACTCCATTTCACCAAAGACTTTAACATGCAGTAAGTTAATGCCATTTATCAGCACAAAGAAGAATAAAGCAGAGACCCAACTGGGAATGTCGGGAAACCAATATTGCACATATAGCCCGATGGCACTGAGTTCAGCCATACAGACTAAAATATTGAGTACCCAATAATTCCAACCTGACATAAAGCCTGCAAAAGGGCTCCAATAACGATAAGCAAAATAACTGAAGGAACCACTGACCGGTTCTTCAACCACCATTTCACCCAACTGGCGCATCATAAAAAATGCAATCAAACCGGCAATAGCATAGCCCAATAATACTGACGGACCTGCCAATTTTATGGTCTGTGAAATCCCTAAGAACAATCCTGTGCCAATTGATCCGCCAAGCGCAATTAATTGAATATGACGATTGCTAAGCTCGTGTTTAAGCTTCCTTTGTTGTGAAGACATGACCTAACCCAAATGTGGTGGTTTAATACAAAAACCACAGCGATATAATCAAAAAAATTGCCTTACTATAATGAGCTTTTTCAAAATAATGAAATTTTATTTGTGAATGATGCGAAGATTCAGCTTTTAATCGAAAGTAGTGCTTGTGTATTAAATGTGAATTAGATCATTTTCAACGCTTGGCAAAGTGATTAATGAAAGATTAACATACGGCAAATTGCCCAATTAAGACGCGCTTATGATGTTGCAAGCATGGTTTAGCTTAAGAAAATTTGTATATAACAATTTACATAATGACGAGTATGAAACTAAGTTTAGCCGCTGCATTAACTATAGTCTGATTTTTTTAATCGTTGCCAATGTCATCGCTGTATTATTGGAGTCCGTCAATGATATCTATAAGTCTTATCAGCTCTATTTTGATATTTTTGAGAATTGTTCCATTATCATTTTCAGTGCCGAATATATTTTAAGATTTTGGAGTGTGGCTGATCAAAATCCAGCGCAGTCGGCTTGGCGTAACCGCTGGCAATGGGTGCGAAGTGGCGGTGCAATTATCGATTTATTGGCGATTTTACCGGCTTATATCAATTATTTCGTGCATTTCGATTTACGTATGTTACGTATTTTAAGATTGCTACGGTTATTGAAACTGACTCGTTATTTTGTTGCTTTACAGATTTTATTACGTGTGATTGAACGAGAGAAGAGTTCTTTCCAAGCAGTAATTTTTATTTTAATTATTATGATTGTGATGGCGGCAGCCGGCGTTTATGTGGTTGAAAATAAAACCCAGCCCGAAGTCTTTAGCTCTATTCCTGCCTCGATGTGGTGGGCGGTGGTGACCTTAACCACAGTAGGTTATGGCGATGTGACCCCAATTACCCCAGTCGGTCGTTTTTTGGGTGCCATGATTACCATTTTAGGGGTAGGTTTGGCGGCATTACCTGCGGGTATTTTAGCAACCGGTTTGGCGAATGAACTGGAAGGACGCAAACAACGTTTAGAAGAACAGTTTGAACATTTGATTCATAGTCGTGGTATCGATTTGATTCATGATCATCAAACCATTGAGCAAATCCGTCATCAAGTTGGTTTAACTGAAGAACAAACTGAACAGATTATTATCAATTTAATCCGTGAGCAGAAACAGAAGGCGGAACGTAAAAGCTGCTGTTACTGCCCACATTGTGGTCATCAACTGCCTCAAGATATATCTGATTAAACAGTTTGTTGAATATAGCGATGTCAAGCCTGACGTTTTTCAACCCACAATGCAAATAGAAAAATCATTAAACCGGCAAGACTGAGCACCACACCAACCCACATGGGAGCTGTCCAACCATAGTGTTGCTGAATCACCCAGCCACCTAAAAAGGCGCCGATGGCATTGGCAAAATTAAAGGCAGAGTGATTTAAAGACGCTGCCAAGGTTTGGGCTTCGCCAGCAACGTCCATTAGGTGAGTTTGTAGTGCACCACCAAGCCCAATTACCGAAAAGCCGATTAAAAATAGTGCCAATAGCGCCGTATAAAGATTCGCCATCATAAAACTGGTAATCACAAAGATCAGACTGGCATGGATTAAAATACCAATAATCGTGGCTTTTAAATGACGGTCCGCCAAGTAACCTGCGGTTAAGCCACCCAATACCATACCAGAGCCAAAGACAGCCAAGGCAATAGGGACCATTTCTATGCCTACTTTGGTGTATTCGGTCAAAATTGGTGAGGCATAACTATATACGGCAAACATGCCACCAAAGCCAATCGCACCAACGGCTAAACTGAGCCACATATTGAGGTTTTTTAGCCCGGCCAATTCAGTTTGAATACTGGCACTGGCGCGTAATGGAATATTGGGAACTGCATAGGCAATGGCAAATAAAGTTATCACAGCAATACTGGCTGAGAACTGAAAACCCGCCCGCCAGCCAAACTGTTGACCTAACCAAGTGGCCAGTGGTACGCCCAGCACGGTTGCAATGGTTAAACCTAACATGATTTGGGCAATCGCTGTGGCACGTTTATGTGGACCTGCCAGTTCAGCAGCAACCAAGGCGGCAATACCAAAATAAGCGCCGTGTGGAAAACCAGCAATAAAGCGCGAGATAAGAACGTGTGATGCTGTAGTGGCGTAGGCTGTCGCCAAATTGGCCAGTGCATAAAACAGCATCAATAAAATTAATAACCGTTTACGTGGGACTTTGGCGGCAAAAATCGCAATCAGTGGTGCACCAACAACAACACCGAGCGCATAGGCACTAATAAAATGCCCAGCTTGTGCCAAATCAATCTGTAGGTCGGTGGAAATTTCTTGGATCAGTCCCATCGCCACAAATTCAGTGGTACCAATACCGAAGCCACCAATGGCTAAAGCAAAAATAACGGCAAAGAGGGAGTAGGCAGGCGTAGAGCTTTGAGGGGCAGTATTCATGTTCAGCTTAAAGAGTTGGTAGAAAGGCGCAATGAGGTAAAACCTTTGCAGATTATACAAAACTGCGCACTTTTCAAATATCTTTCAGTGAAAATAAACAAAAACTTTGTTTGGTTAATGCTTTGCTGCTCTAGCTTGTCTCGTTCTGAAATAAGTTGAGAGAGATCATTTTGGGCGGTATCGGCTTTTGCCCAAGTCCAGTCAACGTGGTGACAGCTCAGTCTTCCATGGCATTGCTATAAAATTTGACCCCTAATTTAATCCGGTCTCGTCCTTGGCTTTTGCGCCAGCGATTGGTATCACGTAGAGAATAGACACAACCGCAATATTCTTGTTGATAAAATTCTTCCCGTTTACTGATTTCAATCATGCGACTCGAACCGCCATTTTTACGCCAGTTATAATCCCAATATTGAATTCCATCATAATGTTGTGCAGCACGATGCCCACAGTCATTAATCTGTTTCATATTTTTCCAACGTGAAATACCGAGTGAACTGCTGATTAAACTAAAACCATTTTCTGCGGCATATAATGCGGTACGTTCAAAGCGCATATCAAAACACATGGTACAGCGTATACCGCGTTCGGGTTCTTCTTCCATACCTTTGGCACGTTCAAACCAATTGTCTGTATCATAGTCACAGTCAATAAATGGGATATTGTGCTTTTCCGCGAAGCGAATATTTTCCTCTTTACGAATAAGATATTCTTTCACTGGATGAATATTGGGATTATAAAAGAAAATCGAAAAGGGAATTTCTGATGTAATCAGCGCTTCCATGACTTCACCAGAGCAAGGTGCACAACAAGAATGCAATAATAAT
This sequence comes from Acinetobacter larvae, assembly GCF_001704115.1. Classification (NCBI taxonomy): domain Bacteria; kingdom Pseudomonadati; phylum Pseudomonadota; class Gammaproteobacteria; order Moraxellales; family Moraxellaceae; genus Acinetobacter; species Acinetobacter larvae. The sequence continues at coordinate 2,021,748 of NZ_CP016895.1, read as the reverse complement.
TGCGAGTGACCTTCTGGAAGTTGTAGTTTTTCACGTGCGGCGTTGTTCATGTCTTTATTCAATCTCAAAGCATTGCTGGCTATTATAAAACTTATTCGACCTAAGCGGATGACTGTAATGTGAAATCTTTTCAGCCTAGGTAGAAGCGGCTATGTTATGCAGTTTGTGGACTGCTGGCAAGGAATACGGTCGCTCAGGCTTGCTGTCAGCGCATCAAAAAAACCGCTCGATTGAGCGGCGTGGAGTTAAAAAGTTCAGCGGCTTAGGACTGGGCGCTGAGTTCGGCACGTAGTTGCTTGGCCATGTGAACTAACTCGGTCAGTGCTGCACGCGTTTCTTCCCAGTTTCGTGTTTTGAGCCCACAGTCTGGATTGATCCAAAGACGTTCTGCAGGAATGCTTTGCAAAGCCTTGTCGATCACCTGACGCATATGTGCTGCATTCGGTGTGCGTGGGCTATGAATATCATAAACGCCCGGACCGACCGCATTGGGATAGGCATGTTGCTGGAATACATCCAGCAATTGCAAACCAGAGCGAGAGGTTTCGATGGTTATGACATCAGCATCCATTGCGCTAATCTGTGCGAGGCAATCTTTAAAGTCTGAATAGCACATATGGGTATGAATCTGGGTATCGACTCTGGCACTACTGGCGCAATGTTGAAAGGATTTTACTGCCCAATCCCAATATTCTGCTTGATCTGCTTTACGTAAAGGTAAACCCTCACGGAAGGCCGCTTCATCGATTTGAATAATCGCAATGCCTGCGTCTTGCAAGTCAGCTACTTCTAGGCGGATAGCTTCGGCGAGCTGTAAACAGACTTCACGACGACTGCGATGTGCCGGTGGGAAAGACCAGTTCAGCATTGTTACTGGACCCGTCAGCATTGCTTTGACGATTTTATTTGTAAGTCCGTTGGCATAGCAGATCCATTCAACAGTCATCGCTTGCGGGCGATGGATATCTGCCACAATGATCGGTGGGCGTACACAACGACTACCATAGCTTTGTACCCAGCCAAATTTAGATAGCCAAAAACCGTCTAGCAAACTGGCAAAATATTCAACCATATCGGTACGTTCTGCTTCGCCATGTACCAAGACATCCAGACCTAGCTGTTGTTGTTGCGCGATGGCATAGGCGATTTCTTTTTGCATTGCTGCGCGGTAATCGGCATCGGAGAGCTGACCTTTATTCCATGCGGCACGTGCAGCACGGATGCTACTGGTTTGTGGGAAAGAGCCAATGGTTGTGGTCGGTAGTAAAGGTAAGTTTAATTTTGCTTGCTGTGCTTTGAAGCGTACGGCAAAGGGTTCCGCGCGTGATTGGGCAAGTAAAGCAAAACTGTGGTCTGGTGTTGTGGTGGGTTGAGTCTTGCTGTCCAGACGCCCTTGTGCCAGACTGACCAGCTCATCCAGCTTCTGTCTGGCAAAAGCCAATTTACCAGCAATGTCTGCCGGAACCTGTTCTGAGCTTAAATCGACTGGGACATGGAGTAGTGAACAGCTGGTCGCAAGCCAAAGCCGATCGCCTAAGGCTTGTTCTGCAGTGCGTCGGATTTCATTCAGTGCCAGTAGATCACTGGCCCAGACACTACGACCATTGATAAGACCAATCGATAAAATTTTATGGGCTGGTAATTGGTCTATGACTTTTTTCCAGAAAAATTCTCCTGCTTTTTCACGACTGATATCGATGTGTAAGCCAGCAACAGGCAAATTGACAGCAAGATTGAGATTGGCGCCAAGCGTTTCAAAATAGCTGGTGAGGATCAGCCCTAAGTCATCACGGCGTTGCAGAACGTTATAGACCCGTTCAAAGGCAGCTTGCCATTCTACAGCAAGATCGAGTACTAAAATTGGCTCATCAATTTGTACATAGTCCACACCACGGGCTTTGAGCTGGTCAAATAAATCAGCATAAATCGGCAGTAAGGCATCAACAAATTGTAATGTTGTTGGGTCGGCATTGACGCTTGTATGATCATTGCCACAAGCACAGGCGGGGAGTACATGGCTGCTGTGCTCTGTTGCCACAATACGAGATAAGTATAGGAAGCTCAATAGACCAGGAAGTACCACTTTAATCGGGGTGTTGAAGGCTTTGGCACGGTCAACTTGGGCGAGTAGCTCACTAAAATCTGCCTTGAATTGTTGTTGTGGTACGAGTTCTGGAACCAAATAGTGGTAATTGGTATCAAACCATTTGGTCATTTCAAGCGCGGCAACATCTTGGCAGTTTGCTGCACGACCACGTGCCAAATAAAATTGTTGATCAAGCTGATTGAGTTTCGCCGCCTCTGTCGCGAAGCGTGCGGGTATTATACCCAGCCGAACAGCATGGGTTAAAATGGCATCATAATAGACAAAATCCCCAACTGTGAGCAATGACAGCCCAGCATCAATCTGTGCCTGCCAATTACTATGTTCTACAGCCTGTGCTTGTTGTAAAAGTTGCTGTTGTGAAATTTCACCTTTCCAATACTGTTCTTCGGCAAATTTTAATTGACGTTTTGCGCCTATACGGGGATACCCGAGAATATGTGTTTGTAGTGTCATAGGGTTTTACCTTTATAATCGGAATCTATAATCTGAATTGTTCGCTTTGATGGCATGAATTTATCATTAAATATTTTTTAAGCTGAGACAAACTAATAAATTTCACTGTATAATGAAAGAAATTCACTTGTGGCGTAGTCATGTTAGAAATCAGACATTTAAGAACATTATTGGCGCTTAGAGAACATGGTTCATTGGTGGCAGCAGCCAATGATCTGTGTTTGACACCTTCAGCAATTTCACATCAACTCAAAGAGCTAGACCATTGGTATGGTGTAGAGGTGGTGAATCGCCGTAGCCGTCCAGTCAGTTTTTCTAATGTCGGGCAGCGTTTGTTGGCGCTTGCCGATGATGTTATACCGCAGATTCAAATTGCCCAGACCGATATTACCCGTATTGTGCATGGTCAAACCGGGCGTATTGTATTTTCATCTGAGTGTCATAGCTGCTTTGATTGGCTGATGCCATTGCTGAATCAATATCGACAGCATTATCCCGATGTAGACCTTGATTTTGCATCTGGTTTTGAGGCAAACCCACATGAGTTATTGCAAACGGGTGAGTTTGATTTGCTGATTACCGCAGATCCAATCAAGCTAAAAGGCATTGAATATTTCCCAATCTTTGAATATGAATCACGTTTGGTGCTTTCCAGTACGCATCGTTTTGCACGACAAGAGCAGATTACGATCAAAGATTTGGCTGAAGAAACTTTAATTACCTATCCTGTAGATAAGCATCGGTTAGATATCATGGCGCATGTATTTATCCCTGCCAATGTGCAACCGAAACAGATTCGTACCACAGACTTAACCCAAATGTTAATTCAACTGGTTGCCAGCGGTCGAGGCATCGCCGCCTTACCAGATTGGGTGGTCAATGAGTATGAAGTCAAAGGTTGGGTGATTTCTAAACGTCTAGATTGTGTGGGAAAAAATGGTTTGAGGCGTACGCTGTATGCGGGCTATCGTAAAGCAGAAAAAGATAAGAATTATTTTGAAGGTTTTCTCAAGCAATTAGAACGGTTCTCGCAGCAACGTTCTAGCTATTATAACCACTAGTTCAGCTACTGGCGACGCATCATGAAGTTTCGCCAGTCAAACCTGTTCGCTTAGCTTATATACACCGCACGGTATTTACTTTAAGCCAAGGGCGAGTGATAGAATACCTGCGGCAATTAAGGGACCTACAGGAACTCCTCGTAATAATGCCACACCCGCTACAGTCCCTATTAATAAGCCTGCCACCACATCGGGTTGGCTACTCATCAATTTAACACCACGTCCACCGAGCCAAGCGACCAGTAAACCGACTGCAATCGCCATGAGCGATTTGAAACTTAAAAAAGATTTTAAAATGGCTTGCCCTGGAATAGTACCGCTGGCAATCGGAGTCAAAACACCAATGGTTAAGATTAGAATGCCTAGGTGTAAACCATATTGCTGTATGACTGGAAAATAAGCATCGAGTGGGGTGATTCGAACCACGATCAATACTGCGGCGGCAATACTAACAGCGCTGTTGTGACTTAAAATACCACAGGCTAATAGGACGATTAAGACCATCAAGTTGAGGTCTAATGCAGACAAACTCATAGTAGAAAACCAAATGTTGATACATCAAAAGCATGCAGCTGCGTAATATGCTGCCAAATACAATATGGGTCAGTAGAATTGATCATTGCATAGAAATATGCTGGTCAGTGCAAGCGTACGCATAGCAATTACGTGACTATACTAGCATTTTTCGCCCACAATAGCCGCCTATTGTGGGCGAAATTTCGGGCGCAAGTGAGTGTAAAAGTATTGCAATGCTATGACACAGCAAGATAAGGCTTGTATCTCCGACCTTGCTGCATACAATGGTGGCGATGCGATGAAGGGTGTAGCTCATGTTATTGGAAAAACTTTTACAGTCTCAAGGTTTTGGTTCACGGAAACACTGTCAGCAATTGATTCGGCAAGGTGCTGTCGCTGTGGCGGGAGAAACGCTGAGCAATCCGAAGCAAAATCTGGAGAGCCAAGATTTGTGTTTTGAGGTTTTTGGACAACAGTACCAATACCGTGAGAAAGTTTATATTGCCCTGCATAAAGCATCTGGCTACGAATGCTCACATCAGGCAACACATCATTTTAGTGTATTTGACTTATTTGATTCAGTTTTATTGCAAAGAGGTTTGCAATGTGTCGGGCGCTTAGATCAAGATACCTCAGGTCTATTACTCCTGACCGATGATGGGCAGTTTCTACAAGCCTTAACGCATCCTAAAAAGCATGTCCCTAAACGTTATCGTGCCGTATGTGCCGATCCTATCGATGCCGCACAAATCATGCAATTGCAACAGGGCGTTGCTTTGCATCAAGAAAAAGGTCTATTTGCCGCTACGGATATTGCTCTGCTCAGCCCTAAGCAGATTGAATTGACCATTCATCAAGGTGTTTATCATCAAGTCAAACGGATGCTGGCGGCTGTGGGCAATCGTGTAATGACCTTGCACCGTGTACAAGTGGGGCAATTGCAATTACAACATTTAGCAGCGGGCGAATGGTGTTACTTAGATGCAACGCAAATTGCTGCGGCAAAAAATACACTGAAAATTTTATCTCTTGCTGGCTCCGCGCAACAACTGCCAGCAGAACAGGATTTGGAGCAGATCGAGTCTGATCAGCAGCAGTATATCGTCATTTAAGTAAGCGCATTTAAATGAAAGACTCAGTCCGATTGCCAGCCATTGGTTTTCTGCTGGCGTGATGTGCTTGGGGAAAGCAGTATTCGATCAGTGCTTTTGAAATACAGTCTCTGCTTGTATACCATATACCGTGTGGCGTTTGAGACCTTTGTGATGGGGCATGCTGTCGGTATGACGGTCAATTGTGTGCTGAGTCTGGTTAATTTTTTAGGGATTAGCTTGTTTTGGGGATTAGCTTGTTTTAGGGATTATCTTGTTGGCTTTCCCCTAAAATGGCATTTAATTCGGCGAAAATATCTTCATGCTCATTGTGATCGGGATCTACTTGGCTGGATTGCGCTGTGTTGTGCTGTAGTGCCGTATCATGCTGCACGGCATAGTCCTGATCGAGTTTGCTTTTCTTGGGCTTGAGTAAGGTATCGGTATTGATGCTTTGGTTTTCAATGGCAAATGGAATGGACTTGGTCAAAACCACTTGTTTGAAGAATAAACGAACTGCTTGTGCAGGTGTAATCCCTAGCTGTTTAAATACAGCAAAAGCCTGTTTTTTTTCTTGTGAATCAAGGCGGACTTGATAGACTTCTGTCTTTCTCATAAATAAAACCAAACATTGTCAAGTTTGAATACATATATTAAACAAAGAGATTGTAGTGATATTGCCAGTCAAAATGCAAGTTTAATTTCGTAATTACATTGACATTATAATGACAGGTTAAAGTGTGAGTTATACTGCTGTACTGTGCCACTAAAGGGATCTTGAAAGCGAATCTGCTTGGCAAGTAACTGTAAGGGATGGCTAAAATCATCTGCTGCTTTATGTGAAATGTGCGGATAAAGGCGATCATTACGTATTGGTATGCCCAAGTGATTGAGGTGAACGCGCAATTGATGCTGTTTGCCCGTCTCTGGACAGAGTAAGTATTTTGCCCAGTCTTGCTGCCGTTCGATTAAGTTAATACGGGTACGAGAGTTTTGAGGTCCATCAACCATACGCATGGTATAAAAAGGCTCTGATTTAACCATTCTGAGGTTGAGTTGTAGTGGGAAGGCTAAATCAGCACGATATGGCGCAATGGCGTGGTATTGTTTTTCAACCAGGGCTTCTGCAAAGAGTTGTTGGTAGGCTGCGCGGCTACGGGCTTGTTTGGCAAATAATATTACCCCCGCCGTTTCACGGTCTAAGCGATGGATCGGGCTCAGTTCTGGGTTTTGTGTGGCTTTTTTCAGTCTGACCAATAAGCTTTGTTGTACATACTGTCCTGTAGGGCTCACTGTAAGAAAATGAGGTTTATCGACTACGAGTAAATGTTCATTTTCAAATAAAATTTTCTCTTGAAATGGTACCACCGCTTCATGTGCCAAAAAACGATAATAAAAAATATGCGTGTGCGCTAGATAGGCGCTGTGTTGTGTTAAGACTCGACCGGACTGATCGAAAATTAACTGCTGCTCAAAGCGGCGTTGCCATTCGCTGGCTGCAATATGTGAAAATTCTTGGCATAAGTATTCAAAAACAGTGGTCGCATCACTGTTGGGTAAATAGACTTGACTGGCACTAACACCATCACGCATCGGTGGCTGCCAAAGGCTATTGGAGGTGGAGCTATACATGATCAACGCATCGTATGGAGAGATAGAATGAAAATAAAAAGCAGCTATGACTTGGTCACGTCCACAGCAAAGACGACATAGGTTTTCAAGTGACCTAATGGTATCATACTGTTCATTTTGAATCATGTTGTGAGCAATATGCAGTACTCATTTCAAGCAAATCTTTCTTCAGAACAAGATACCCAGCAGATCGCAGCAATAATTGCGCACCATATTCAGCAAGGTGTAGTGTATTTGGTGGGTGATTTGGGCGCTGGGAAAACAACATTTACCCGTTATTGGTTACACAGTTTGGGTCACCGTGCTGCGGTTAAAAGCCCGACCTATACCTTGGTCGAGCCCTATCAATTGGCCGGAATAAATATCTTTCATTTCGATTTATATCGTTTAAATGATCCCTATGAATTGGAACTGATGGGGATTCGTGATTATGTTGAAGCAGACAATGCACTGTTGCTTTTTGAGTGGCCAAGTCGCGGTGGTGATGAAATTCCTGCAGCTGAACTCAATATTGTGTTAGAAAAACATGCAGATCATGATGAAAGTGCACAACGATATCTAAGGCTAGAAACAGATAATGCAGCGTTATTTACTGCGTTGCAGCAGTGGCAAGCTGCACGCTAAAGCAGACGAGTAGACAGACAAGTAAGATATTAGACCAGATTGGTAGATATGAGATCTATACTTTTATATCGATATCCTGATGTGATTCACCCACATAAGCACCAGCAGAAGTAAGAATTTAACTACAACATTATCCATCAGTCATGAGAGTACTATGAGCGAAGATCAAGTGCGTTATAAGCGTATTCATCATTTAAATCCAGCATTGGCAAACCAGATTGCAGCAGGTGAAGTGATTGAACGACCTAGCTCAGTGGTCAAAGAATTACTTGAAAATGCCATTGATGCTGGTGCAACCGAATTGACCATCCGTGTTGAACAAGGTGGTAGCACACTGATTGAAATCATTGACAATGGGCGCGGCATTCATGCAGAAGATTTGCCCTTGGCTGTGACACGACATGCGACCAGTAAGATTCAAACAGCCGATGATTTACATGCCATTGTCAGTTTAGGCTTTCGTGGTGAAGCACTGGCATCAATTGCAGCAGTTTCTCGTTTGACCATCTGTAGTAGTCAAGATGACTCTGGTATTGGTTATCAGCTCGAAGTCAATGGTACGGCTTATGATCATCAAGAAATTCAAGCACAAGCTATGCCGAAAGGTACACATATTCGGGTACAAGACTTATTTTTTAATGTACCTGCACGGCGTAAATTCCTCAAAAAACCAGCCACAGAGTTTGGGCATATCGAAGAAATTGTACGTCGTATGGCGCTGACGCATTTTGATATTCATTTTATTTTGGAGCATAACCAAAATATACGTTTAAATTTACCCATTGCGGATAGCGGGACTTTACGTTTTCAACGTGTTGAGCAGTTGTTAGGCAAAAAATTTACCGAAAACGCTTACTGGATCGACGCGGACAGTATCAGTATGCGTATCTCTGGTTGGTTAGGACATCCCTCCGATGCACGTTCACAAGCCGATTTACAATATGTCTATGTCAATGGGCGCATCGTCAAAGATAAGACCATTGCACATGCCTTACGTATGGCATATGACGGAATTTTACATGGTCATCAATATGCAGCGTATTTATTATTCTTAGAAATTGATCCTGAAAATATTGATGTCAATGTGCATCCGACCAAACATGAGATTCGCTTTATTAACCAACGTGAAGTGCATGAGTTTGTCCGTCATTTTGCCAAAGACACCTTGGCGCAGTTTCAAACCGCCAGCACTGATTTAGCGGCTGCAATGAAACAAACAGATCAACCGGCTCAGATCGCACAACCACGCTATCAGGAACAATTTAGTTTACATCGTGATACCACGGCAGATAGCATAGAAACGCCTAGCTCATCGCAATCTATGCCCGATACAGCTACGAATGCGCAGAACTTAAACGTTTTAACTGATTTTAGTCAAGCAACGCCGCAGGGAGTCGATTATACTTCCCGCCCTGCGCAAAGTCGCTCACAAGGACCCAGTACTGCTACAGTGAGCCAACAGGCGATTGAGAACTACTTGGCGCCGTTACGTGATGTTGCGGCTGTTCCGGTAACAGAAACGGATCAGGTCGAGGCAACGGCGGTGTTGGATACCACGATCAAGTCTGCTGTGGATGAGTACCCGCTTGGGGTGGCGATCGCTCAGCTGCATGGAATCTATGTCTTAGCACAAAATAGCGAAGGCTTAATCATTGTCGATATGCATGCTGCACATGAGCGTATTGTATTGCAACAAATGAAAGCAGCTTGGGATAAGCCAGAATTTTGGGTTTCACAACAACTTTTGATTCCCAAGGTGATTAGTATTACCCGTATGCAGGCTACACGGATTGAGGAGCTACAACCACAATTACAGCGTTTAGGCTTAGATATCGATCAGTATGGTGATGAGCAAGTCATTGTACGAGGGGTTCCTGCGATTTTATTAAAGGCTGATTATGCAGCGTTGCTGGCCGAGTTATTAAATGACTTGGATCCGAATGATCAAGCCTTGTTATTGCAGCAGAAACGAGACCAAATTTTAGCTGGCATGGCCTGCCATGGTGCGATTCGAGCGCATCGTATGCTAAGTCTATCTGAAATGAATGCGTTACTACGACAAATGGAACAGACTGAATTTGCGAGCCAGTGTAATCATGGCAGACCAACTTGGCGAGCATTTCCATTGTCACAACTCGATAAACTTTTTGCGCGAGGGGAATAAGGCGTGCTGGTCAACCATATGAACGTGATTAATTTGATGGGTCCAACGGCGAGTGGCAAAACAGCGTTGGCTTGTGAATTATATGAACGTGGTAATTTTGAATTGATCTCTGTGGATTCTGCCTTGGTTTATCAGGATATGGATATTGGAACAGCCAAGCCAACCAAGGCAGAGCAAGAACAGTATCCACATCATTTAATTGATATTATTACACCTTTACAAAGCTACTCAGCTGCTGAGTTTGTCAGCGATGCTTGTCGCTTGATCGATCAAATTCATCTGCAAGGTAAAACACCGATTTTAGTCGGTGGTACAATGTTGTATTTCAAGGCACTGCTAGAAGGATTATCAGATCATCTGCCGGCGGCTGATGCTGAAATTCGTGCGGAAATCGAGCAGATGGCAGCGCAACAGGGATGGGAAGCGGTACATGCAGAATTACAGCGCGTTGATCCTAAAGCTGGTGAAAAATTTAAAGTAAGTGATAAACAAAGAATTATTCGTGCCCTAGAAGTGTATCGCATGACAGGACGCCCCATTACGCAGTTACAAGCCGAGCAGCCCAAGCAACAAGATTACCGTTATCATTTTAAAAATTATGCTTTAATGCCTGATCGCGCAGAATTACATCAAAGAATTGAACAACGATTAAAAAAAATGTGGGATATCGGTTTTTTGCGTGAGGTCGAATTTATTATGGAAAAATACGATTTACCAGAAAATTTACCCGCTGCACGCTCTGTTGGGTATAGGCAGGCGATAGATTTTTTAAAAAATAGTGATAGAAGTCACGAAAATTTGTGTATTATGGAGGATAAGGCGTTGTTTGCGACACGACAATTAGCCAAACGTCAATACACTTGGTTACGTTCATTGCAAGAACAGCATAATTTTACTGTTTATTTAACAATAAACCATGCGCGAGAAGACTTGCGAAACTTATACGGATAAAGCAAAATTTACTGACTATCTTATTTATAAATTTTTATAAATTTTAATTGAAAAATAAAGATAGTTTTTGCGCTGATTTTTTATATTTTTGGAGTATTAAATGTCTAAAGGTCAAACTTTACAAGATCCGTTCTTAAATTCTCTCCGTAAAGAACGCATTCCAGTTTCTATTTTTTTGGTAAACGGGATTAAATTGCAAGGTCACATTGAATCATTTGACCAATACGTTGTGTTATTAAAAAATACCGTTAGTCAAATGGTATACAAGCATGCAATTTCTACAGTCGTTCCTGCACGTAATCCTCGCCCAGTTGGTGCACCTGCGGGTGGCGCACAATCTGCTGGTGGCTTCGGTGGTCAAGGCGGCTTCGGTGGTCAAGGCGGTTTCGGTGGTCAAGGTGGCTTCGGCGGTCAAGGTGGCTTCGGTGGTCAAGGTGGCTTCGGTGGTCAAAGCGGTTTTGGTGGTCAAGGCGGCTTCGGTGGTCAAGGTGGCTTCGGCAACCAAGGTGGCTTCGGCAACCAAGGTGGTTTCGGTGGTCAACCTGCAGCGCCTAGCTTTGACAATGAAGGTAAATTCGAAGACACACAAGACGACGAAAACAATCGTTAAAATGTGGGATCGTGACTGAGTTATCAGTTTCGTATTCAAGCCAATGACGTCAGTCATTGGCTTTTTTTTGTTTATTACTTTTGTTGGAAGCGTTCATGTGATCACTTTGCGGTTTAAGCACGAATGAAGAGGGGATTGTTTGGTCATCTTGTACTGTGGTGAGCAGACTGAATAAATTGGAAATTTCATTTAAATTTATAGTGAGTTTTTTGCTTATTTAAGGTCTATCTGATGCTTATCGTGTAGATAATCACCTATAGCATTGTTCAGCTGATTGATCGGTTTTGTTGAGACTTTCGATGTAAGTGAATATAACTTTTTGAAATATATAAATATGCTTTAAAATTCATGTCTAGAATTGCGTTGTAGCGGCAAATCATGCTGATGTTCAATCGATGCGATAGCAGGGTTATAGGATGACTCTGGTTTTTTTGTAATTTCACTCAAATTTATTATTGAATATTCATTTAATTTTGCAGTTTACTTTTGTCTTAGGTTTTGTCATAAGCTCAGGATTAAAAGACATTGTGCATTTAAATGTGCGTGTCTGGTATCTGGACGTCAGCTCTGATCCAACTCGGATGAGAGCACAGTAATGTAAGCATCTGCTCAAGCCCTATTGATTTTCTAAGGCTTGCCAGTTATGCGGTAGTAATTCTTCGATATTTTTCATTTTATGTGTTGGCAGACGTTTGAGTACATCACTCAGATAAGCATACCTAGACCGTTGAGTTTGGCTGATTGAATCAAGGTCATGATATTGGCAGCACGTTGCCCGCTACGAAATGATCCTGAAAATAGCCAGTTTTTAGCCCCTAAGCACTGTAATCGAGTATCATCAGATAACTTTGAATTACTAGGGCTGAATTACTACAACTTCTGTTATTCCCAAGTAGAAATGACCGCCTTTAAACTAAATAGAAATGTCCTATGTGCCTTCAGCAAAATCTTCCTGCAGACCAAATCGAATGATTCCACTTTCTTGATTTTGTTTAAATTTTAAAATAACCGTATTATTAATAACTAATATATTTTTGGCGTGACTTAGTAATAATTCACTATTAGGTGTTAGCTCTAGTAGTCTTCCGTGTTTTCTTAATAACTTGCAACTGGTTTTGACTCTCTGGAGCGCGACTAGCCAGTAGGGGCTTAACCATTAGATTGATCTCTAAAGTTGAAAGATGACGTTGATATTGTTGATCAGACTTCATCTAAATAATAATGATGAATAAATTGTTCTAAAGTTTTTGACACAGATGCTTGTTCAGGATTTAGAATAGCGGGGTTAATCAGTATCTCCGCCTTAATCCGCTTGATCCATTCTTGGGCTGGCTTCTTTGGCAAAAGTTCTTGTATGAATGAATATTGGTAAGCCTTTACGGTTTATTCGTATCTGTGCTCTATACTGTGTTTTACCATTGTGATGCGTTCAGCAATTGTACCTATGAATTTACGCCATATCTTTATTATGGTGCAAATATGGCGTAACCAAAGCGTAAAATAAGTCAATAACATGGCATTAAACGAAACAAATGAGGTTCAATAAATTGAGCAAAAACAAAGTAATTACTGCATTGTTCGATAAACCAATGGATCAGAAGATTTGGGTTGCTCCGATGGCAGGGGTAACGGATCGACCATTTCGAACATTATGTAAATATTTTGGTGCAGGTCATGCTGTTAGTGAAATGATGACGGCAGATAAAACGCTACGCATGAGTAAGAAAAGTTTATATCGCGCTAATTTTGATGGTGAAATTGCTCCCATTTCTGCTCAAATTGCTGGTTCAGATCCTGCTGAATTGGCAGAGGCGGCCCGATATCAAGTGGCTAACGGTGCACAGATTGTAGACATTAATATGGGGTGTCCTGCCAAAAAAGTGTGCAATAAACTGGCTGGTTCTGCGTTATTACAAGACGAAGACCTAGTTGCTCGAATATTAGATGCTGTTGTTGCTGCAGTTGATGTTCCTGTAACCCTTAAAACACGTTTAGGTTTTCTAAACGGTCAAGAAAATATTATGCGTATTGCAGATCAAGCAGAAAAGTCCGGTATTGCCGCATTGGTATTGCATGGGCGTACACGTGAAGATATGTATCTTAATACTGCACGTTATGAATTAATTAAACAGGTCAAATCCAGTATTCAAATTCCGGTGATTGCCAATGGAGATATTGATAGTCCTGAAAAAGCTCAATATGTGATGGATTACACCGGTGCAGATGCCATTATGATTGGTCGCGCTGCGCAAGGTCGACCATGGATTTTTCGGGAGATTGCACATTTTTTACGAACAGGACAGCATCTGGCTGCACCAGAAATATTAGAAGTTAAACAGGTGCTTATTGAGCATTTAAGTGAATTGTATCAGTTTTATGGTGAATATTCAGGTTGTCGTATCGCACGTAAACATATTGCTTGGTACACCAAAGGTTTATATGCCAGTAATGAGTTTCGACAAAATATGTATCAAGTTGAGAGTACCGCAACACAAGCTGCTGTTGTGGAAGCATATTTTGACCAATTGCTCAATCGGGGTAGCCGCATGAGCGATGTACAAGTGGATCAGGTCAACTTACTTGCTATTTAAATTGTGGGGCTCAATGAAGTTTCGGGTTTATCGCGAAATGCCTTACATGTTGGTCATGCGATGGATCGAATTTAAACTCGTTATCAGAACTAAATAGCAAATTCAATTTTTTAAAAAAATTTATATAAGCATCATGTGTTTGTTCTATGCTTTTTGATTTAAAGATAGATATTGCACTATTTTAGTACAAATAAAAAAAGTTTTTGATCAATTCGGAACAAGCATGGGTGAACATGGTGCATTTGTATGAGCAGCCAGTATAATGTGCCATAGCAAAACAGATATTGATCAGTGATCTCATAAGCGATTCATGATTTTAACGTTTTACTGTTAAGTTGGTACGGGAATTGCTTAGTCATGATCAACTACACAAACGCACTTGATAAGTGCAAGTAATAATTCACTGGAGCAAAATGAGCATGGCGAACAAGGTCCTTCAACTCATACAAGAAAGTGGCGCAAAATGGGTCGATTTTCGCTTTACAGATACCAAAGGGAAAGAGCAGCATGTGACTTATCCTGCTGACTCTGTGGATGAAGATACTTTTGAAGACGGTAAAATGTTTGATGGTTCTTCTATCGCAGGTTGGAAAGGCATCGAAGCTTCTGACATGATTTTGCGTCCAGATGCTGAAACAGGTTTTATCGACCCATTCTTTGCAGAACCTACCGTCGTTGTAACCTGTGATGTAATCGAGCCTTCAACAGGTCAAGGCTATGAACGTGATCCACGTTCTATTGCCCGTCGTGCTGAAGAGTATCTCAAAGCAACAGGTATCGGCGATACGGCTTATTTCGGTCCAGAGCCAGAATTCTTTGTTTTTGATGAAGTAAAATGGGATATTGACATGTCTGGTGCACGTCATACCCTCATCGCTGAAGAAGCAGCATGGTCTACTGGTAAAGATTACGAAGCGGGTAACTCGGGTCACCGCCCACGCGTAAAAGGTGGATACTTCCCAGTCCCACCAGTTGATTCTTCACAAGATATGCGCGCAGAAATGTGTGCCAAAATTGAAGAAATTATGGGACCTGGTCGTGTTGAAGTACATCATCATGAAGTTGCTTCTTGCCAGTTAGAAATCGGTGTGAGCTTCAATACCTTGGTACGTAAAGCTGATGAAGTTCAACAGTTTAAGTATGCAGTATGGAATGTGGCACATCAGTATGCCAAAACAGCAACCTTTATGCCTAAACCTATGGTGGGTGATAATGGTTCTGGTATGCATGTTCACGTTTCTATTTCTAAAGATGGTAAAAACTTATTTGCTGGTGATGAATATGCCGGTCTTTCAGAAACAGCATTGTATTTCATCGGTGGTGTGATTAAACATGCACGCGCTTTGAATGCGATTACCAATCCATCAACAAACTCTTATAAACGCCTTGTGCCACATTTTGAAGCACCGATTATGTTGGCCTATTCTGCACGTAACCGTTCCGCTTCAATCCGTATTCCTTATGTTTCCAGCCCCAAAGGTAAACGTATCGAAGCACGTTTCCCTGATCCAATGGCGAACCCATATTTAGCTTTTGCTGCTTTATTAATGGCAGGGCTTGATGGTATTCAAAACAAAATTCATCCAGGTGAAGCAGCAGATAAGAACTTATATGACTTACCGCCAGAAGAAGAAGCTAAAATCCCAACTGTGGCACATAGCTTAGATATGGCATTGGAAGCACTTGCTGAGGATCATGAGTTCTTATTAAAAGGCGGCGTATTTACGGAAGAAATGCTAAATGCGTATATTGAATTAAAAACTGAAGAAGTTCGTCGTTTAAATACTACGACACACCCAGTAGAATTCGATATGTATTACAGCTTATAAAATTGTTGATATTGGCGATATTGCACTAAATTGGTGTGATGTTGCATTAAAATAGCTCACTATTTTTGTGGGCTATTTTTTTTGCATAAAAGAATAAAGCTTTTGCAAGCGTGATCTTTAGTACAAATATTGAGATTTTGCTCAGCAATTGTAGCTATCGCAATTATGATTTTAAGCGTAAAATACGCGGTTCATTTGTGGGTTTTTAGGGTTTTATGGCTGTGCGTATAGATTTAAATGTCGATCAATTGGTACTTGCACGTGACCGTCATCGTTTAAATCGACTTCGTAAAGGTAAAGAAGCCAATCCTAAACTATGGCAAGCACTGTTTGAAAAATCGAATCAACAGGTACGACAACGCTTGGCAGCTTTGCCGCAGATTCGCCTCAATCAAGATCTTCCTGTGAGTCAATATGCAGATCGCCTGATTGCAGCCATTCAACAGCATCAAGTGATTATTGTGGCTGGGGAAACGGGTTCAGGTAAAACCACTCAACTCCCACAAATTGCAATGTTGGCAGGTCGTGGATTGACTGGCATGATTGGCCATACCCAGCCACGCCGCTTAGCTGCACGTAGTGTATCTGAACGAATTGCACAGGAGGTTGGACAAAAACTCGGTGCAGCGATCAGTTATAAAGTGCGTTTTAATGAACAGAGTTCAACACATTCAATCGTCCGCTTGATGACCGATGGTATTTTGCTGGCTGAATTAGCACATGATCGTTATCTACAAAAATATGACACGATTATTGTCGATGAAGCACATGAACGTTCGCTGAATATTGACTTCATTATGGGGTACTTAAAGCAATTACTCGCCAAACGCCCCGATTTAAAAGTGATTATCACCTCAGCAACCTTAGATGTTGAGCGTTTTAGCCGGTATTTTAACCAAGCCCCTATCTTTGAAGTCGAAGGGCGAAGCTATCCAGTTGAAGTGCGTTATCGCCCTGTATCAGAAATGAATATTGTGGGGAGTGATGATGATGACTTTGATGATTTTGAAGAAAATTTACCACGTGCTGTGGTACAAGCAGTTGAAGAATGTTATCAGGATGCACAAGCCAAAGGGCATGCCGAATATGCAGATATTCTAATTTTTGCCAGCACAGAACAAGAAATTCGTGAACTACAAGAAGCTTTACAGAAATACGGACCAAGACATACGCAAATTTTACCACTTTATGCACGCTTAGCGTTGGCCGAACAGCAAAAAATATTTAACCCTAGTGGTGGTGGGCGCAGAATTATTATTGCGACCAACGTTGCTGAGACAGCGTTGACTGTTCCCAATATTCGCTATGTGATTGATAGCGGATTTGCACGAATTTCCCGTTATAACTATCGTTCACGGGTACAACGTCTACCTATCGAGGCAGTGTCTCAAGCAGCAGCCAACCAGCGTAAAGGGCGCTGCGGGCGTATTGCAGCAGGTGTTTGTATTCGTTTATATAGTGAGGATGATTTTTTAGGTCGTCCAGAGTTTACAGAGCCAGAAATCAAACGCACCAATTTAGCTTCTGTCATTTTGCAAATGCAGAATTTGGGCTTGGGTGAGGTTGAGAACTTTGATTTTATTGATCCGCCAGATTATCGCTTGGTCAATGATGGTAAAAAGTTACTTTTAGAATTAGGGGCTTATCAGGAGAAACCCAAAGGTTTAACCAAAATTGGTCGCATGATGGCGAAGATGCCGATTGATCCTAGACTCGCACGTATGCTGATTGGAGGTTCACATTTTGGTGCACTCAATGAGGTATTGGTCATTGTAGCTGCGTTGGCAGTACAGGACCCAAGGGAACGACCTGCGGATAAACAAGCACAAGCCGATCAAAAGCATGCATTATTTAAACAGCCTGATTCAGATTTTTTATTTTATTTAAAATTATGGGATAGTTTAAACGACCCCAAACAAAATTTTACCGAAAATAAGCGCCGTCAATTTGCGCGTCAGCATTATCTTAGTTGGTTACGCCTACGAGAATGGCGTAAAACTTATGAGCAATTGCTGGATATGACACAAGCATTAAAATTATCCTTTAATGAGAAAACTACAGATTATGAAAATTTACACCGTGCATTATTAACAGGTCTCTTGTCTTTTATTGCCAATAAAACAGACGAAAAAAATGTTTATATGGCAGTTCGCCAGCAAAAAGCACGTATTTTTCCTGCTTCAACCTTGCATAAAGCCAATGCTGCTTGGGTTATGGCATTTGAAATGGTGGAAACCTCGCAAGTTTATTTAAGAACCCTTGCTAAAATTGAACCAGAATGGATTTTATTGGCAGCACCGGATTTATTAAAACATCATTATTTCGAGCCACACTGGTCGAAGAAAAATGGTGTGGTCAATGCATATGATCAAATTTCTTTATTTGGTTTGATTATTGAAGCGAAACGTCTTTGTAATTATGAAAAAATAGACCAGAGCGTTGCGCATGAGATTTTCCTACGTGATGCATTAACTACTGGGCATTTGGGTATTCAACCAGGTTTTTTACAGCATAATTTACAAAAGTTAGCAGAAGTTGAAAGGGTCGAAGATAAATTACGACGTCGTGATTTATTGGTAGATGAACAAACGATTTATGAGTTTTATGCTGCAAAAGTACCGGTAGAAATTGCGAGTCGGCGTAGTTTTGAAGATTGGCGTGCCACAATCGAAGCCGAACAACCGCGCCATCTCTATGTTGATGATGCAGCACTATGGCAAAATGATCGCCCAGCTACCACGAAACAGTTTCCAGATTATATTTTGAATGGTGCTCTACGTCTTGCAGTGAGCTATCGTTTTGACCCGAGTCATGACCAAGATGGTGCGACCGTGAAGATTCCATTGGTCGCACTGCCGCAAGTCGACGATAATATTTGGTCATGGGGCATACCGGGGTGGCGCCAAGCCTTAATAGAAGCTTTACTCAAAACCTTGAGTAAAGAAAAACGCCGTGCTTTAGTGCCAATTCCTGAGACTGCTGCCAAGTTAATGGCGCAGTTAACCGAAAAAGATTTACAACAACATATATTAAACTATTTATCTTTTCAGCTTCGTGCCGAACAAATTAAAGCAGAAGACTTTGATTTAAGTCGTGTAGATAATTATCTTATTCCATTTATTCAGATTATAGATGAGAAAGGTCGGATAATAGCCAAGGGGCGAGATTTAACGGAACTGATGGCGCGTTGCCGTACAGAAACACATCGACCCATACAGAAAATGCAAGGTGAGTTTAAAACTTTCCCAGAAGATTTTATTTTTGAAGCTGCACAGAAAGTATCTGGTGTAGTGGTTAAGCAATATCAAGCGCTGGTGCCTGTAACAGCATTTCAAGCGTTGGATATAAAATCGACTGCTGGGGTTGTCATTCAGCATTTTAATGATGCTGAGCAAGCTTTAGTACAACAGCGTTTGGGTGTAATACACCTACTTTATTTGCAACTGGGCGATTTAAACCGACAGCTTAAAAAGCAAATTTCAAAGCCTTTGGCTTTGGCATATTCACCTTTGGGTGATAAAAGCAAATTAGAACAAATGTTGATTTATGCGAGTTTAAGTTTAAGCTTAAAGAGCTTGCCGCAAGATGCCAAACATTTTGAAGAGGTCTTACAACAAGTAAAACGCGATTTTTTAAGCTGTGGTCAGCAAGCACTGGCGATCATGACGAATATTTTCACCCAATGGCAGCAAATAAGACAGCAACTTGCCTCACTCGATTCAACGGTATTTGCTAAAAGTATTGATGATATTGAAGATCAGCTCGACTTAATGCATTTGGCAGATTATGTTTACCGTTGTTCTAATGATGTTTGGGTTGAATATCCGCGTTATCTAAAAGCAGTTTTAGCACGACTTGAGCGCTTGCCACATAATCTAAACCGTGATATTGCTGCGATGAAAGAGGTAGATCCATGGATGGATCGGTTATTTGATCATCAGGATGATGAACGGTTAAAAGCATTATATTTTATGGTTGAAGAGTTTCGAATTTCTTTATTTGCCCAACCCATGAAAACCAAGATCCCGATCTCTGTAACCCGTTTACAAAAAGCGTGGGAACAACTCAATATCCGTTAATTTCTGCTTTGTGTTCTGGTTGAATATAAGCAAATCTATATTTAAATTTTTTAAGAAGGAGTTTTACATGGGCATACGTATTACTGGCACAGGGTTATATCATCCAGAGCATGTGATTACCAATGAAGAGTTGGTTGAGAGTTTAAATGCTTATGTGGAACAGTATAATCAAGCACATGCTGAAGACATTGCAGCGGAAACAGTTCCTGCTTTACGTGGTTCTAGCGCTGAATTTATTGAAAAAGCCTCTGGGGTTAAACGCCGCTATGTGGTCGAAAAAACAGGTATTCTAGATCCAGCGCGTATGCGTCCATATTTACGTGAGCGTGAAGACGATGAATTATCTTTACAAGCAGAGTGGGGGGTAATTGCTGCCAAACAAGCCATGGCAAATGCTGGGGTAACGGCTGAAGATATCGATGTGGTTATTTTGGCATGTTCAAATATGCAGCGTGCTTATCCTGCGGTCGCTATAGAGATTCAAACGGCTTTGGGAATACAAGGTTATGCCTATGATATGAATGTTGCGTGTTCTGCGGCGACTTTTGGATTGAAACAAGCACGTGATGCCATTCAATCGGGTGCTCGAGCAGTATTATTGGTCAATGTTGAAATTACATCCGGACATAATGATTTCCGCTCACGTGATTGTCATTTTATTTTTGGTGATGTTGCGACGGCATCTATTATTGAAAATACCGACCAAAAAACAGGATTTGATATTGTAGATACTTCACTTCACACCCAGTTCTCTAATAATATTCGCAATAACTTTGGCTTTTTAAATCGTAGCGAAGATGCTGTTAAAGATGACAAACATTTTCGTCAAGATGGTCGTAAAGTATTTAAAGAGGTCTGTCCTTTAGTTGCAAAAATGATTGCTCAGCAGCTCGAAAAAAATAATATTCAGCCTGACCAAGTAAAACGTTTTTGGCTGCATCAAGCCAATGCCAGTATGAATGAGTTAATTCTTAAATTGGTGGTTGGCAAAGCAAAAGCTGATGCTGATCCAAATTTAGTCCCTATTATCTTAGATGAATTTGCCAATACATCTTCTGCGGGTGTGATGATTGTGCTGCATCGTACCCAACATGAGGTAGCAGATGGTGAATATGGTGTCTTGTGTTCATTTGGTGCGGGGTATTCTGTTGGTGCAATTTTAGTTCAAAAGCATGTGGTTTAATATACTGGTACAGCATACAATCCAAAGCATGATTTGTGTTTTTGTCTAAATCTAAAGCAGTATTGTGATGCGATCATAATACTGCTTTTTTATA
Organism: Acinetobacter larvae; assembly: GCF_001704115.1. Taxonomy (NCBI): domain Bacteria; kingdom Pseudomonadati; phylum Pseudomonadota; class Gammaproteobacteria; order Moraxellales; family Moraxellaceae; genus Acinetobacter; species Acinetobacter larvae. The sequence continues at coordinate 2,000,763 of NZ_CP016895.1, read as the reverse complement.
TGATCGAAATTTATACGGAATAAAGCATGCAAGACTTGCATGCTGGCGCAAAGCGTTTTAAAACTAAAGAGAAGTCATAATCGAGAAATAAGATGAAATTATATTATTCGCCTGGCGCATGTTCATTAGCCGCACATATTTTGCTCAATGAGATTAATGTTGATTTTGATTTAGAGCGTGTTGATCTAAAAACGCATCTTACTGAAAAAGGTACAGACTTTTATCAAATTAATGCCAAAGGTTATGTGCCAGCCCTAGAGATTAATCCTGGTTTAGTTTTGACTGAAAACGTTGCAGTACTTCCTTTTTTGGCACAACACGATCCACAGCAAAATTTAATTCCACCATCAGGCTTAGGTCGTGCCAAAGTTTTAGAGTGGTTGGGCTATTTAAATTCCGAATTACATGATGCATATGCGGTATTTTTTACAGCGCAGTTAGATGAAACACAAAAAGCAGCTGCATATGCAGAGATTAATAAAATTTTAAATTATATTGAACTCTATTTGGAAAATAGTGATTTTGATTATTTGGTGAATGATAACTTTGGTCCAGCTGATGCATATTTATTTGTGTTGACGAACTGGTCGAAATTAATCCAGCATGATTTAGCACCGTTTAAACATATTGCTGCGCTAAGAGATAAAGTTGCACAGCGACCTTCTGTACAAATGGCTATGCGAGATGAAGGTTTAATTTAATTAAAAAGCCGATACTAAGCGAAAAGTCGTATCATCTAGAGATGATGCGACTTTTTGATTGAAAAATCATAAAAATAAACAATTGATTTTAAATTATTTATTTAATTTTATTACAATAAGTTCTTTTTAGTGGTTTACAAAACTGCAAATAAAAATAATAATTACTATTATTTACAAGGTTGTCATTATATGACTTTGCGATTTCGCGCTTTGTAATATTACTGCACCTTAAGAATGAAATGTCCTTATAAATGGATTATGACGACATTGGTGTGGTAATAAATCTTTTCTCCTACGTCTTATTTAATGTCGTATTGCTTATTGCATAAACAGCAATAGCGAAGCTATGCGTTTTAAATAACACTCATTCGGTTTTTCAGCATGCAACTGTCATCCAAGTTTTTTTATTCACGACCTAAACCCTTAAGTATATGTATGGCTTTATTGATGACGGGATTTATGGGCGGGCAACAAAGTTTTGCACAACAAAATCCTGTATTAAGTGCCACCGATCTAGAAACAAAGGCAATCGATAACATTAAGCCTAAAATGACGCCATCTCAGTCAGTCATGGCAACGCAAAATCATAAACGTGGTGTGGAAAATCAGATTTATGAGATGACACCGATTTATTTGCAGGCTCAAACCGAAGATACCATTCAGTTTGGTCAAAGTGTTTTAAATCAAAAAGCAATTGATCGATTCCAAGCCAATAATGTCGCGCAGTTATTAGATACCATGCCTGGAGTCGGTATGGCAGGTTCACCTCGACCTGGTGGGCAAACCATTAATATTCTTGGTATGGGAGGGCATGCAGATGTACCGATTACATTGGATGATTCGTTAAAGGGCTTTGATAAATATCGTCAGGGTTCAGTATTTGTGGAGCCGGAAATTTTAAAACGAATTACCGTGGATAAAGGTCCGCATAATGTAGAAGTGGGCAATGGTGGTTTTGGTGGAAAAGTAACCCTAGAAACTAAAGATGCACAAGATTTACTCAGAGAAGACCGTTTAATTGGGGCTTTCTTAAAATATTCTCGGTTTAGCAATAACAGCCAAAATACTTATACTGGTGCTGTATATGCTAAAGCTCCTAATAATATCATCGATGGTCTAATTTACTTTACCAAACGCGATAGCGGTAATGTCGAACGACCAGATGGTAGTAAGTTCCTGTTTTCTGAACAAGAGCAGGATACTTATATGGCAAAATTTAATTTCCGTCCAAGTGAGGGACACAAAATATTTATCAACGCGATGCAAAGTGGTCATAAAAGCTGGGAGCCTTTTGCCGCAATGCGTGATGTCGATTTAACCTCACCGACACAAGAAGAAATTGATGAATTAGGATATGACGAAGCTTGGCGGAGTAAGTTGGTTTATCGTGATCAGGATGATCGCAGTTATTCTATGGGGTATGAGTTTAATCCCTCAAATAATCCTTATATTAATTTCAAAGCCGTGGCTTCTTATTCCAAAACCAACCAGCACGATACTCGAACAGAACATGGTGTGATTAGTGCTGGAACATTAGGTAGCCAAAGTTGGATTGAATATACCAACAAAGCAATTAAGTTAAGCAACGTCAGTGAAATTGATAGTCGCTATGGTTCACATAAAGTAAAAGTTGGTGCGCAATATCAAAATATGTATCAGCAAGCCTTAAACTTTGTAGATACTAAAATTGATGATCCAGACTTTAACCATGGATATTATCAACCATACTTTATGCCAGAAGGTCAACAAACCATGTTGAGTGGTTTTATTGAAGATCAATATCAGATTGGTTCAGTCACCATTACGCCATCTCTAAGATACGACCATATCGTCAATAAAGGAAAAGAGAATTTAGCCAATGCCTATAATAAACCAGAGGTCGGGCATGATTATTCATCAAAAACCTATACTGGATGGTCGCCACGTTTAGCTTTATCATGGCAACAAGCTCAGTATTTAACATGGTTTGCCAATATTAGCCAAACATGGCGTTCACCGCGTATAGATGAACTCTATTCGGTACAGTATGACCGTGCGGCGGCACCATCAAGTAGTTTATATTTAAAACCTGAAAAAATGTTGGCGATTCGTTTGGGGAATGAAATGAATTTCCAAGATTTATTTGCAGAAGAAGATCATTTGCAAGTACGTTTAACCTATCATCATAATCGCGGTAAGAATGAGATTTTTAAAAACTTATCAACATTTTGTGAAGCACAAGTGATAGATAAACAAAATGGTGGTAAAGGAAATATTAGTGTGTGTGGCGGAGATTATGACCACGGTTGGTATCGTAATGTAAAAGACTACACCATTAAGGCATATGAAGCTGAGCTTTTTTATAATCAACCGATGTGGTTTGCAGGGATAACCTATGCTTATGTACGAGGGCAGCGTGATCAATCTCCAGTGAACCCGTGGTTAGGGCATAAAACTTGGATGACTGCTATTCCACCACGTAAAGCGACTGCAACATTAGGTATTACCGTGCCTGAACATCATTTAACCATGGGCTGGCGTGGTATTTTTGTCGATGCACAACGCCGTAGTTTAAGAGATGATGATGATGCAATCGCTGCACGAACTTATTCTCTTCCGAAAACTAAAGGTTATGCCTTACATGGTATTTTTACTGAATGGCAGCCATATGGAGATACCGGACCTACATTAAACTTCTCCATCGATAATCTATTTAATCGAGACTATAAAATGTATTTAGGGGAATATATGACAGGAACAGGACGAGATTTTAAACTCAGTATTAGTCAACGTTTCTAATCCTTGCACGCTCGTTTAGCTTATACATTCTCACGGATAAGAGTGATGGCTAAGCGAGCGTATCGTGCTCTACTTTTATTAGAGCATTATGGTGCATTGTCCTTGTGGCGAGTAGGTTATTTTTTTGCGCTAGTCCTTGGCGCAGAATAACGACTGTTATATTTAAATGCAGTTTTATATTTACATTCTATTAAATAAAAATGATAATTAATAACATTTGAATTTGGTCACAATGTTTTTGTTTCTATTTTAAACAATCATTAAAAGTGATTTGAATCAAAACAGCTGGATTGCGATTGGTCTTACAGTGTACCAATGCGATTTATAATGTGGTCATATGATGTCATATTCTCTCCCAATTATTTTCAGCATCATGCTTTATGGCCGAGTCAGGCTGTTGCTGATCATCAATTTTATGGTTTAAACATGCGTGTAATTTTAAATTCTTCCGCTCCTATACCGAAAAAACTGAGTATTGCTATTGCGATGGTAATTGCTCATAGCTGGGCAAGCCCCCATGTTTTTGCACAGTCGCCAATAGATCAATCCACAGTAATCGCCGCATATTCTGCTACTGAGGATGCATCTAAATTAGATCCAGTTGTACGTCAGAAGCAACAACGTACAGATAACCAAATTTATGAGATGACAACCATTCACTTGCAGGCTGATCATGATGAAACGATTCAGTTTGGGCAGAGTGTCCTCAATCAAAAAGCGATTGATCGTTATCAAGCCAATAATGTCGCGCAGTTATTAGATACCATGCCTGGTGTTGGGGCTGCGGGATCACCTCGACCTGGCGGACAAACCATTAATATTTTAGGTATGGGAGGTCCAGCAGATGTGCCGATTAGTTTGGATGACTCTTTAAAGAGTTTCGATAAATATCGCCAAGGGTCTGTATTTATTGAGCCTGAGATTTTAAAGCGCGTTACCGTAGATAAAGGACCACATAATGTCGAGGTGGGCAATGGTGGCTTTGGTGGTAAGGTGGCTTTAGAAACCAAAGATGCTACAGATTTATTAATAGATGATCATTTGATCGGAGCATTCTTAAAATATTCTCGCTTTAGCAATAACAGTCAAAATACCTATACCGGCGCAGTATATGCTAAAGCACCCAGTGGTATCGTTGACGCTATGATTTATTTTACCCAACGTGATAGTGGGGAAGTGAAACGACCAGATGGTAGTAAATTTATGTATTCTGCACAGACGCAGGATACATATTTGGCAAAATTTAATATTCATCCGAGTGATGGACATAAAATCTCGTTTAATGCGATGCAAAGTGGGCATAAGGCTTGGGAACCTTTTGCTGCAATGCGAGATGTGGATGCTTTCCCAACGACTGCCGAGATTGAAAAATATGGTTTAGATGAAGCGTGGAAGCGTAAATTGGTTTACCGTGATCAGGAGGATAGTAGTTATTCTGTTTCATATGAGTTTAATCCAGATCAAAATCCTTATTTAAACTTAAAAGCGACAGCTGCTTATTCTAAAACCAAACAACACGATACACGACCTGAATCGGCGAGTGCATTTTCTTCTGGAAATTTAGGTAATGAAAGCTGGGTTGATTATGTAAATACCACGTTTAAAATCAGCAATACCAGTGATTTGGCAACAGATTATGGTCTGCATAAATTAAAAGTTGGTGCGCAATTGCAACGTATGGAACAACAGTCTTTTATGCTCGATAAAAGCAAGTTAAAAAATGCAGATTATAATTATGGTTATTATCAGCCACCTTATATGCCGCAAGGCAAACAAGATATGTGGAGTGTTTTTGTAGAAGACCAATATCAAATTGGTGCTGTAACGATTACACCATCATTACGTTATGACCATATTCGAAATCAAGGCGAGGAAAATATTGCCAATGCATATAATGTACCAACAGTTGGGCATGATTATTCATCAAAGACCTATAGTGGTTGGTCACCGCGTTTGGCATTTGCTTGGCAACAAGCAGATTATATCAGTTGGTTTGCAAATATTAGCCAAACATGGCGCTCACCGCGTTTAGATGAGTTATATGCTGTTCAATATAGTCAAGCCGCAGCGCCAGCCACAAGCCTTTATTTAAAACCAGAAAAGATGTTGGCTATTCGCTTAGGGAATGAAATGAATTTTCAGGACTTACTGAGTGATGATGACCACTTACAAGTTCGTTTAACTTATCATCATAATCGCGGTAAAAATGAAATTTTCAAAAATTTATCTTCATTTTGCCAGGCTCAAGGTGAAGACCGTGCCAATGGTGGTAATGCTGGTATAGATGTTTGTCAGGGTGATTATGATCATGGTTGGTTTAGAAATGTTAAGGACTACACCATTAAAGCTTATGAGGCAGAGGTATTTTATAATCAGCCAATGTGGTTTGCAGGTTTAACCTATGCTTATATTCGTGGTCAACGCGATCAATCGCCAGTTAATCCATGGTTAGGGCGTAAAACATGGATGAGCAGTATTCCACCACGCAAAGCGACAGCAACATTGGGGGTTAATGTACCTGAGCATCATATAACAATGGGGTGGCGTGGTATTTTTGTTGATGCACAGCGCCGTAGTTTAAGAGATGATGATGATTCAGTGGCGGCAATGACGTATTCTTTGCCGAAAACAAAAGGTTATGCTCTACATGGTATATTTGTAGATTGGTCGCCTATTGGTGGGCGTGGGCCGCAACTAAATTTCTCTATTGATAATTTATTTAATCGAGATTATAGCGTTTATCTAGGCGAGGCAATGACTGGTACAGGTCGGGATTATAAATTCAGTATTACCCAACGTTTTTAAGATGATATATTGATCTGTATAGTTTAGCCCCTTATATAAAAAACCTGTATTTGAACTAAACCCCATAAGTTGGACACAACTTATGGGGTTGTTTTATGAAATACAATTTAACTGCTGAAGCATGAAATAGACTGGATGGTATTTCAAAAGTTATTTAAAGAAATACCCCGTTTCTGGTGAGCTGGCATTTGCCATGCGTTTGGTTGGCATACGACCCGCTAAATACGCTTCACGTCCTGCTTCAACGGCTTTACGCATAGCACTCGCCATGAGAATAGGGTTTTGAGCTGCGGCAATGGCTGTATTCATCAGTACACCATCACAACCTAATTCCATGGCAATAGCGGCGTCGCTTGCTGTTCCTACACCAGCATCAACCAAAATAGGCACCTTGGCATTTTCTTTAATAATGGACAGTGTATGTGGGTTTAAAATACCAAGCCCTGAGCCGATTAAACTTCCCAATGGCATAACAGCAACACAACCCATTTGCTCTAGTTCTAAAGCAATAATCGGATCATCTGAGGTATAAACCATCACTTCAAAACCATCATCAATGAGCCGTTTTGCGGCTTTTAAAGTTTCAGTAACATTGGGGTATAGGGTTTTATCGTCACCTAAAACTTCGAGTTTGACGAGGTTATGCCCATCCAATAATTCTCGAGCAAGCATACAAGTGCGTACAGCACTTTCTGCATCAAAGCAGCCGGCTGTATTGGGTAAAATCGTGTATTTTTCAGGTGGGATGACGGACAGTAAATTGGGCTGGTCAGCATGCTGACCAATATTTACCCGCCGTATAGCAACTGTGACAATTTCTGCAGCACTGGCTGTAATAGCCTGTTCGGTTTCTTGAAGATCTTTATATTTTCCAGTCCCGACCAATAAACGGGATTGAAAACTACGGCTACCAATCTGTAGAGGGGTATCTTGCATGCAAAGCTCCATATTAGCCGCCACCTACGGCATGAATAATTTCTATACGGTCATGTTCTGAAATAGCGGTCTGCTGCAGCTGACTTTTAGGAATAATATTTTGATTGAGTTCCACTGCAAAACGTTTACCTTCTAAATCCAATTGCTGAATCAGCTGGTTTAAGTTATTGGCATCACATGTTTGTAAGGCACCATTTAAATAAATCTGCATAGCGAACCTGATAGAGATATTAGAAATAAGCGATTAGATATTGGCTATATATTACAGTTAATAATATTACAGTTAATATATCTGAATATGGCTTTAGGCTTTAGAGGCTTTAAAAGCATTCCAAGCAAGGCTTAACCAACCTAAAATCATGAGTGCACCGCCGATTGGTGTAATCGCACCAAAATAACGTGGCACGCCCACGCCCATAAGATAAAGTGAACCGCAGAAGAAAATAATACCAATTTGAATACTGATAAAACTAAATTTAATGGGTATATTGGGAGATACTTTGTGGAGTATGGCTAAGCCAAATAATGCCAAACCATGGTAAAAGAAATAATCTGTGGCTGTTTTCCACCAGGCAATTTGTTCTGGGCTGGCAAAAGATTGTAAGCCATGTGCACCAAATGCACCAAGGGCTACGGCTAAGGCTAAATTAAGTGCTGCGATCACGATGAACATAGATGGTTTATCCCCATGCGAAGTGGTTTTACCATACCATAACTTAGGTAAGTCGAGAAGATAAAAGCCAGTGAGGAAGGTGTTACTACATGAAAAATAACCAGTATAGTTATTAGGTAAGCAAACTCATGCAACACTTTAAATGTTGTAGAGCTAAATTTGAAAGGAAGAGTGGGAGAGTAAAGAATATGCCCATCACATGGACTACATTGGCGTGATGAGCAGATAGATCAGATTTAATTGGAAGACATAGCAACTTTAATTTTTTCCATTGCATTTTTTTCGAGCTGGCGAATACGTTCGGCAGATACATTATATTCAGCAGCGAGCTCGTGGAGAGTCGATTTTTCATCATCTAACCAACGGCGTTGCAAAATATTGCGTGAACGATCATCCAACTGGCGCATGGCATCATGCAATGCAGATGTACTTTGTTCTTCATAATCTTCAGATTCAATTAAACGAGCTGGGTCATAACGGTTATCTTCAAGATAAAGTGCTGGTGCAACATGGTGGCTGTCTTCGTCATCATCACCTTGTGCTTCAAAAGCAGCATCATAAGCCGTTAACCGACCTTCCATCTCAAGTACTTGTTCGGGGGTAACATTGAGATCGTCAGCAATCGCTTGTGCTTCTTCGAGTGTTAAGTTCTTACTCGACTTTTTTAGGCTACGTAAGTTAAAAAATAATTTACGTTGGGCTTTGGTTGTCGCAATTTTAACAATACGCCAATTACGAATAACGTATTCATGGATTTCAGCTTTGATCCAATGTACAGCAAAAGAAACTAAACGGACACCCATGCTTGGATCAAAGCGTTTTACAGCTTTCATGAGACCGAGGTTGCCTTCTTGAATGAGATCACCTTGTGGGAGCCCATAACCTGCGTAACTACGTGCAATATGTACTACAAAACGTAGATGAGACATCACCAACATTTTTGCAGCTTCCAAATCCTGATCATAGAAATAACGTTCGGCAAGTTCTTTTTCTTGCTCTGCTGTAAGAATTGGGATTTGGTTGATGGTGCTGATGTAAGCACCAAGATTGACACCAGGCGCAGATAAGGACAGGGGCATCAATTGATTGCGGCTGTCACTCATAAGTTCTCCTTATCGGAAGCACGTTGTTTTAGCAATGCATCCATCTTAATGTGATTAACGTGGGTTAGTAAGCAAAATTGGGTAGAGAAATGTAAATTTAAATACATATTTTAGAAGCAAGAGTTTAAATGAAATTTTTTAAGATTCAATTAAGTAATGAAACTCAGACGCAGAGATTTTATGCATTTGGCAACGATATTGATGTACCTGACAATAGCGTAAAATATCGATTTCACTGTGTGGGTCTGAAGCCATTAACAGAAATTTTTGTGCGGTCGTTGTAGACTTAAGTGCGCGCTTTAGCATCAATAACGGCATTGGGCAGGGTTTGCCTAAAGCATCGATGAGAATCGGATTACACATGTAGAAATGATACTACCTTATATCAAAAAAAATTGCAGTGTTAATTAGCACAATAGTATAGCGCAAAAGCCCGTGAGAGCGATGGGGCAATGCAGAAAAAACCACGAATGACTGTTCTAAAAAGTGAGTAATGATATTTAAGTAAGCTTAAATAAACTTTTAATAAAAATTTATTTAAAAATTTCTATTATTTGCACGCACCCCATGGTAACATCGATGTGTACTTGGATTTTAGGATAATCTTTTGAATTGTTTTAAAAACCGAATACTTAATGGATGTAACCGGGAAATTTGTTGATAGTTTTAACAGAATGATTACAAGCTTTGAAATACAAAAATATTTTAAACACTTGTTTGCTCTGCTGTTTGCAACACCGGATGGTCCCTTTATCTAAAATAACTGAGGATTAACTTATGACAGCTCGCGAACAAGGCGTAGTGAAATGGTTTAATGACACAAAAGGTTTTGGCTTTATTCAACGCAGCGGTGGTGATGATGTATTTGTTCACTTTCGTGCTATCTTAGGTGACGGTCATCGTTCACTTCGTGATGGTCAACGCGTAGAGTTCAGTGTTGTACAAGGTCAAAAAGGCTTTCAAGCTGAAGAAGTTCAGCCGTTAGACTAAAACCGACTCTATAAGAAAACGATGACGCTCCAATTTTAATGAATTGGGGCGTTTTTTGTTTCTATCATTTGTTTATAATGGTTCCGTTTATTCCTGTTAGTTTGTGTAGAGTGCAGATATATGTCATCCAACTTCCAAACCCTTAATTTACATCCGCAATTAAAACAAGCGATCGATGCTTTAGGGTTTAAAGAAATGACCCCAATTCAACAAAAAGTGCTCAAGTATACCTTGGCTGGTCATGATGCGATTGGTCGTGCGCAGACTGGAACGGGTAAGACTGCCGCTTTTTTGATTAGTGTGATTAATGATCTGCTCAATCATCCCATTACAGAACAACGTTATCGCGGTGAGCCACGTGCAGTTATCTTAGCACCGACCCGTGAACTGGCGATTCAAATTGAAAGTGATGCGCGCGAGTTAACACGTTTTAGTAATCTCAATGTGATGCCTTTGGTGGGTGGTGTTGACTTTGATAAACAGCGCAAACAACTCGATCAAAATTTTATAGATATATTGGTTGCCACGCCAGGGCGTTTAATTGATTTTATTGAGCAGCGTGAAGTTTGGTTAGATCAAATCGAGTTCTTGGTCATTGATGAAGCTGATCGACTATTGGACATGGGTTTTATTCCCTCAGTAAAACGGATCGTGCGTTATGCGCCGAAAAAAGAGCAGCGTCAGACCCTAATGTTCTCAGCAACCTTTAGTTATGATGTGCTCAACTTAGTGAGACAATGGTTATATGAGCCAGTTACGGTAGAAATTGAACCGGAAAAGAAAACCAATACCGATGTAGAACAGCGGGTGTATATGGTTGCTAATAAAGATAAGTATAAATTATTGCGTGAAATTTTAAGAGATGAGCCGATTGAAAAAGTCATGATCTTCGCCAATCGCCGCGATCAGGTGCGTAAACTTTATGATCATCTCAAACGTGATGATTACAAAGTTGTGATGTTATCTGGTGAAATTGCCCAAGATCGTCGTTTAAAAATGCTCGATCAATTTAAAAATGGTAAACACAACATCATGATTGCTACTGATGTTGCTGGGCGCGGTATTCATGTTGATGGTGTATCACATGTGATTAATTTTACCTTACCTGAACAGTCTGACGATTATGTACATCGTATTGGTCGTACTGGACGTGCAGGAAGCCGTGGTGTGAGCATCAGTTTTCTATCTGAAGATGATGCTTTCTATTTGTCTGGAATTGAAAAAGCCATTGGTCAAAAACTACCACTGACACGCTTAGAAGGTTATTGTTAGGACTGTTGATATCATTAAATATTTGTTTAGTATGCATTTTTCTGAAGTATAAGTTAGCTCAAACGACACCAATGAATACTGAAAAACCGCTAATTTGAAAAGATTAACGGTTTTAGACAGATTAAGCTGTATGAATTAAGCGTTTTATCTTAGCTACGTTGTCGACGACCACGATTTTTGGTATTGGGGCGTGTCGTACCATTGGTTTTACGACGTGGCTTTTGATCTTCCTCCATTTGCCAAATACGTGGTGTACCACCAGATTTCTTTTTATTATTTTTATGTGCTGAACTTTTGCCTTTGTTTGGACTGGTGGATGCATCGGCTTTTTTAACATACGAACGCGGTGTATAAGGCTTATCTGCAGGTAAGTCTTTAAAGTCTGGATAAAGCAAAGGTTCTATTTCGAGCTGTTCACCAGGTTGTAAATTGAGTTGAACCAAATCAAGGGAACCAATGCGTGTGCGAATCAGTCGTAGCGTTGGGAAACCTACTGCAGCAGTCATACGGCGAACTTGACGATTACGACCTTCACAAATTTGAATTTCAATCCAAGAGGTTGGAATATTGGCACGGTAACGTACCGGCGGTTGGCGTTCCCAAAGCCAAGTTGGTTCGGCAACTTTTTCAACTTGGGCAGGCAAGGTTATACCATCATTCAATTCGATACCTTGACGTAATTTTGCAATTGATTGTTCATCGATATCGCCATCAACTTGTGCATAGTACGTTTTATATTTTTTATTGCTCGGCTGGGTGATGAATTGGTTAAGACCGCCATGATCGGTCAAAAAAATTAAACCTTCTGAGTCCATATCCAAACGACCTGCAATACGGAGACTTGGATCTTGTACATAGTGCGATACGGTGAGGTGACTTTCATCCTCACGAAACTGAGAAAGCACATTAAAAGGTTTGTTGAGAACGACGACTTTCACTTTAAATCTCTGATAAGTAATAACTAAAAATATATGGATTGGTACGTTACCCGTTGCGATGCCCGTTTTGGATGTGATAGGTAAAATATAGCCCACTAGATGTGGGCTACTATATCAGATTTGGGTTTATGCTCTTCAACTTTATTTTTTACGTAAGACGAGTACCAGAACACATCTTTTTCGGTGATGCGTATAGGTCGTAAATTGCATTCAATCATTGAAGCTCATATTGCCAAAGGAAAATTTGGCGCATTCGGGATTTTGGGGAAATTGATGGCGAATGGATTTGAGTCATTGGTTGCAGATGACGAAACCGTTCACGGCTTAATTATTCGTTCATATTCAACACTATCCGCTGTCAATGGTATGGGTGCGCAGCAGCGACACCAGAAGAGGGCATTATGCAGGTGCTGATCTTAAGCCTATTGGTGGAATTGAAGCAGTGGCTGATGCCAAACAATACAATTGAGCTGAAGAATGCCTTGTTTATGCATGATACGGACGCTCAGGGCAATGTAGAAATCTCTTATAACATTTAAGTAAATAGACATGGAACATGGCGCTTTAGGCGTCTTTTTTATGTCTGGAGAAAATGAATATATGAGTAAATTACTCTTAGCTACAACCATGGCACAAACTACTTGGTCCAAGCAGATGCCCTGATCCAAGAAAAGCTAATAATGCAGAAACTTTTAGATGCGGTGAGAAACTACAATGCTCAAATCAAACAAATTACTGTTGATGTTCGCGCCGCTGATCTTGCTGCAGATAGCTTGTCAAAGCAACTCAGTGAAGCCCAGCACCGTGTGCCCACAGCTACCACCAAAACCATCACTGAATACATTGATACCAGCGCAGGCGTACTCAAAGCGTGCATCGCTAAATATCGAACAGTGGCAGAAGCGGCTGACGGACACGCAGCTGATGCGCGGCGATTAAGTGATGGGTGGTCAGTAGATTAGACAAAGAGGGTGTTAGTGGGTTTTTTAGGATTTATTTTGTGTGCTTACATAGTGCTTACATGGAAAGCAGAAACAAAAAAGAACTTTCCGTATTTTAACGTAAGTCCTTGATATATATGGTGGGCCCACCCTGACTTGAACAGGGGACCAACGGATTATGAGTGGAGATAAGTTTTAATTATTTTACTATATAAAACAATGTCTTACATTCATATGGGATGGTCGTAACGAATAAAATCAAGGAGACCGCGGATAAATTTGCAAGTGTAAGAAAACTAAGGTTTTTGACTCTTCCACAGTACATATGAGCCAAATGTAAGTTTTGCTAGGTATAAGAATAATAAGCTGTTTTTTGTGCGAAAAGCTTACGAAAACCGCAAAAAGACCGCGGTCTACTACTGGACAGCAAAGATAGACCCCAGAAATACAAGAAGTTTTTTATAGACCGCAGAGACCATGCTTGCTTTGTAGACAAAGCGTTGGACTGCAACCCCTTGTTTTGATAGCTAAGAATCGTCAACTACATGCTATTATATGAGGTAACTGTATCGAATACCCGTCATCACAGATCAGATCACACATAAGAATTTTCTCAAAAATAACAAAACTCCCCCTATAGTTTTCTCACAAGCTGATGCCACTGAATACAAGCACAGATTTTGCCAATCACAAAAAAATCCCCCCACTGTAATGCTGCAACATTGTGCAGAATCCCAATATCTTCGGTTCGAGCCTCACCTCAAATGCGAGAGCGGAAAATATCGGGATTGTGGACATTTGCTGGGAAATGGCTATGGATGTAAAAAGAGTATCTGTCAAAATAAGTCTGAATATATACACTGAATGCTTCTTAAGTTGAAGTTGCAGACAATTTCAAGTTGTACTAGTTCACACTAAAGAGTTATCTATTTCTGCGAATAGTTCCTTCAGGTGCCCAATCTTCACCACCAATTGAAAAAAAACCTTTTCTTATTTCAGGATCTATTAGTTCAATAGAAATATTATGTTTTGTTTTCCGAGTAACTTTATCCGAATATAAGTAATAATTTAAGTTTGGTGTATTTTCATCGGCAGTCCAGAGTTTTATAAGTATTGCGCTAATATCAAATGTGTAACATTCAGCTAGTATTTTAGATTTCTTTGCAGGTAGATCTTTTTTTAATTTTTCATTATATTCAGGTTCAAAATATCGAATCAAAGCAGCCTCAATAATTGCAGTTTTCTGTTCTAAAGATAACTTAAAATTACTTATGCGAGTCAATCTAAAAAAATCCTCATCGTCAAATATTTTAGACTGATCCATTCCATCTACAAATGAATATAAACGTACTGGGCTAAAATTAAATAGTCCAATTAATACTGAACGATCAGGGTACTTTGCATTTCTATCAGCTAGAATTTTCTGTAATGTACTATGTTTTTTTACTCGTTCTAATGCATTTTTCTTTTGCTTAATTCCTGTGCTCTTACCGATATACAGTACTTTCATTGAAATAACATCCTGCATACCACTTATATATGCCAGCTTTAAGGCAGTACAAGACATGACTATATTATCATTAGCATCTAACAAGAGAATATCTGAATGAGGGTATTTATCAATTTTCACTTTTTTTATATTTGATTCGATTTCTAATTCATCTTTAAAATGAACTATTTTCTTCTTTCCATTAACTCTATATTCTAAAGACACGATATATGTGATTGTATTATCTAAAATTTCATATTCAAGAGAATCAGGAATAAAAGATATTCTTGGACAGTCGACAACACAATAAATATGGCATTCATCTATTTTTTTATCGTAAATTTCTGGAAACTTATGATCTAAAGAGTGAGAAGTAATGAAAATAAAATTATCATTACCTGTCTCAATACCAAAATTTGTCATGTAACTTTTATTCATAATTAAATTGCTTGTATAGTTTAAATTCTTCATTATTAAACATAATTATTTATTTTAAAATCATTATTTGGTGAGTATTTGTTACTAGTATTTATTGAAGTTTAAAATATTAACTTTTATTAATTTTTTATTAAGTATACCATTATAAAATTTAAAATTATTTCTGATGATTATTATGGGTAATCTACATATAATTCATCAGGGTTTTATATTTGGATATTAGGTAGATCTTTTTGTAAATTCTGCATGCCATGATCCTAGCCAAAATAGTGGACATGCTGTCCCTCTAAAGATAACGTAACGTACTTTGGAGATGTAAAAATGGCTAAACGCTTTAGTCCAGAATCTAAACAGCAAACAATTGATTATGCACTGTCAAACTCGCATGAATCTATGGTGGCTATCGCCCAAAAATTAGGTTCGTGCCTCACCTCAAACGCAAAAGCAGAAAATATTGGGATTGTGGACATTTGCTTGAAATGCTCCAAATTCTGATGTTTCCTACATCATTTAGAGAGTAGCTTATCACTTTATATGTACTGTTCAAATTTTTGAACCACTATTGTATTCAGCGAATACTTAAAATTTTATTAATATAAGTGATTATGAAAATTAGCAATCCAAATATTTTGGCGGTAAATTTCGGGGTAGTGCTGCCACGAAAAATGCTTTAGCACTTTCATGAGATAGACTTGAGTGAGAATCAATATAATCTGAAAAGGAAATAAGTAATTCTTCATTTATCTCTTCTGCATCATAAAACTGCATAGTGAAACGAAGTAAATTACAGTGATTAAAAACGGTTTTACCTTTATTCGTAATAGGAATATGCATGATTTTACCACTTGGGCTCTGAAGAATACGCATATGCTCACTATACTTATCAAAATGAGGATGAATAATAGAATATTTATCTGATTCCTTAGGATATTTCTTATATTTGTATGAGTGATTGGAAAAAACAGATTTATCTGATTTTTCATCATTACATTCCTTACATGAAAGACTGAGATTTTGTTTTTCAAATAAAAATGATGGAAATAATGCTTTTGGTACAATGTGCTCAACATCCCAAGTACAACCATGCTTTTCTTGCTTAAGCATTTTACAATAACAGCATCGATTTTTTTGTTGGGCTAAATAATGATTTCTTAAATTTAAACGTAATGGAGCAAGCTCTTTTACCTTAATTGACCAAAAATTATGATCAACCATATCATAAGTATCAATAATTGATTGCTCCTCATTGGTATAATTGTAATATTTCATATTATAGTTTCACCAATGCATTTATTTGCTCAATAAGAAATGATACAGGATCATCTGTAGGTAAATCACATAATATACTATTTAAAAGATTAAGATTCTCTGTATCTAATTCGTTGAGCTCTATTTTTTTTGAAATTTTAGATAAGATGGTTAACGCTACTCTAATTAAATATTCATTATTATATCCTGGTGAATTAAATATCTTTGCCAACTGAAAATCAGCAGATTTTTTTGAATATTCTTCTTTTGAAAATGTAATATTTTTTTCCAAGTCAATAATATATCCTGATTCTGAACTAAGACCCGAAACAATTTGAGGTGAATGTGTTGCAATTATGAAGTGACAACCTTTATAGTCTAAAAATAACTCTTGAAGTTGTATTATGAAATCCATTTGCCATTCTGGGTGTAAACTTATTTCAGGTTCATCTATACATATTAAACTATTATCCTCAATACAGCTTGATAAGCTTATAAAAATATTTAATAAGGCTTGCTGTCCTGAACTCAGATTGCTGAAGCTAATGAAATCATCAGTTAGTTTATTTATATTTAAAGGGCTTGGAATTTCTTCTGAGTACATTAGCAAATTTACGTCTGTAATTCTTAAGATATTATTCTCTAAAAGTATTTTTATCTCTTCATGTGAAAAAGCAGATGTGCGAGATCTGTAAGAATAATAATGATTAATATCAAATTTTTTAAATTTTACATGATTATTTCCGAAAAAAATATTATAGATAAGATTGAATTCACTTTGCTTTATACTCTTTTTTCTAAAATAAATTTTTCTTAATGTATAAAAAAAGAGTTGCTCATTTTCAGAAGGGCTTTCTGTGTTTAAAGTGAAATTGACATTATCAAAAAGTGAATAATATCTTTCGTGAATTTCTATTAACTCAAGTGGTGATAGAGTATTTTTTTTCAATGTGTGTGAAAGAGTTATCTTTAAGAAAGGTAAAAAACCTAGATAGTAAAAAGTATGACAAATACAATCATAATTAAGATCATCTCTCATCATTAGCTGTTTGATAGAGGCGTATCTATCATAGATAATACTGCCATTGGATTTATTACCAAAATATTCATATATGCGGGATTTACTATTCTTTTCTGGGAACTTATCGCTTAAAGCATTTGTTATTGCAATAATCTTATTTGGCATTTGAATCGGGTGATCAATCAAAATACTATCAACGTCATACATTTCATATTTTTTACTATAAATTAAGTATGACTGTATAATACTTGTGAGTAATCTACTTTTTCCTATAGCATTCATACCAGTAATTAATGAAAAAGTATGTTCTGAATTAAATTGGTGGTCTTTTGCTAATATTATATTTTGATTTTTGAATAGAAAATCATTAACTCGAAAAGCCATTTCTATATGTCTCATGTCATCTTTAAAAACAAATCATTTAAGTTTCAATTAACAATTAGTTGACTGAAAGCTATTTAAATTCCAAGATAACAAGAAATAATATTAAAGTCACTTGTTTTTAAAGGATTTATTCACTTTCAGCATGATTTTTTCTTATTAGCTGGCGTGATCATTATAATAGTTGTAACAGAATAATTTCTCAAAAATAACAAAACTCCCCCTACAGTTTCCTCACAAGCCGATGCCACCAAATACGAGTACAGCTTTTGTCATTCAAAAAAAAATCCCCCCACTGTAATGATGCAACATTGTGTAGAATCCCGATATCTTCGGCTCGAGCCTCACCTCAAACGCGAGAGCGGAAAATATCGGGATTGTGGACATTTGCTGGGATATAAAGATAACTTGGTTAGAGTTACAAGGCTTTTGACCCACGCATAATGTGATTACTTGCGTTTGATGACCTGACCACTATAGGGAGCGTATCGTTTACCATTCAGCTCAAAATCTACTTTTGTTGCTATAAAGGCATTTTGTAGATCGTGTATATGTAAATACTCAAAACCACCTACAGCAATACCATGAAATTCGAGATAACGTTTTTCAGGTTTGTTCTTATTACGATCTTTGACTTCAAAATAAGTCGCAATAAAGTTCAACGCTTTTCCTGCTGCTACCTCGATTTCATCTGTTTTGTAATTATAATGCATCCCTTTGATCAGTCGTTCTTTGATGATTGTATGCATTGGGAGATAGGTGTGTTTCTGCACAGCTTTAATGGTATTGGTAAGTAACCTGAGTTCGACATAAAAAAAGTAGAAAAAAAGCCTTAATGTTTATAACTTATTGGTTCTTAAGACAAAAGTTAAAACACAAGGCTTTTCTATGGATCATATTACCGAATTATTCTGTAAAGTGGATGATTTTTGCAAAATATTTAACGAATCTCTAGAGAAAGCTCTTATTCCTGAGCAAAATAAGCCAGTTCAAAAGTCAGCTTTAAGTTTATCTGAGATCATGACAATTGTTATCTTATTTCACCAATCAGGTTTTAGATTCTTTAAATATTTTTACTGCCACATGGTCATCCCTTTTTGGAAATCAGCATTTCCTAAGCTGCTGAGCTATAATCGTTTTATTGAAATCATGCCACGTTGTTTACAAGCTTTGAGTAGCTTTTTTCATCAGGTTAAAGGAACTGATACAGGAATTAGTATTATTGATTCAACCAAACTTGTAGTTTGTCATAATCTTAGAATTAAAAGAAACCGCGTATTTAAAGGCTTAGCGAATCGTGGAAAAAGTAGTACTGGGTGGTTCTATGGTTTTAAATTACACATGGTTATCAATAACTTAGGTGAATTATTAATATTAAAGTAACATCAGGGAATATCCATGATATTGCTGTACTAGAGTCTTTAACCAAAGAATTAAAAGGCATTTTATTAGGAGATAAAGGCTATTTAAGCAAAGCTAAGACAGAGGCTTTAGCAGCAAGAGGATTAAAAATATTGACTCCATCACGTAAGAATATGAAAAACAAGCCACTCCGAACTGAAGAAGAAAAACAATTGCTTGGCAGAAGAGGATTAATAGAAACGGTGAATGATCAGTTAAAAAACTTACATCAACTTGACCATTCGCGTCATCGTTCTGTGAATAATTTCATGGTAAATATTATGGCTGCTGTAGTGGCTTATTGTTTAAATCCGAATAAGCCAACTTTCAAAAATATGCTGAAAGGTTGAACGTTTTTCATCGAACTCAGGTTAAGTAATGTACTTGCCTGTGAACCAGTAATTTTATGCCCATCGCATAAATACTTCTCAGGGGTTCGGCCATAGAACTTTCGTAACATATGCCTTACAAATTCATTTTTTGCATATGCTTCAGCTACCTTGGAAATCTCACTAAATCTTTTCTGAATCAAAATCTCTTTGATGTCATGCAGGTTAGAGATATGTTGTGCCAAATAGATCGTTTCATTTAATACCCTAGCAGTTTGCTCATGGTGCGGAATATCATCACCAGCGAATAACACCAGATCATCTATATAGTCTTCGTTTTTTTGTTTGGTCTGAATGAACTTATCTGAAATTTCCTTTAAGGTCTTGGGCTTAAAGGTAGAAGACTGAAACTCATCAAGAAACATGCTGATTCCCAAATCTATGCTATTTGCGTAGGCTTGATCAGACAGGTTTTTTTGTTCATCAAAGAAGTCTTTGACATGTTGGGGTGTTTCAAGCTCATCATTTTCGATGAAAGTAATTTCACTATTAGGTAGAAATTTCTTGATGCGCCATGCAAGATATTCAAAGCTACTGTAAATATGTCCTGTATCCATTTGGTAGAGTGTAGATACTAAACTGGCAATATTTTGAATTGACTTACAGTTATAGACTGTAAATAGTTTGCAATCAAACCAATCTTTGAAACTCTCGTTCATACGATTGATTATGTCATAGATGTTTTGAATCTTTTCTTCATTTTGATAAAATTTATAATCATGAACCAAACGAGAAAGTCCTTCACCAATTTGGTATACCCTAGTGATAAATTCATCCATCATTTTTAGGTGTTTTTGGTGAACTGTTTCAATATCTTGGTTTGTCTGTAAAATCTCAGTATGCAATAAAATACAGCAAGGGACATTTGCCAAACGAAGTCTTCCAATGAATTGGACTAACTCTTCAACATGCGCCTGTTTACCTATCACAAATACTGAATCTATTTCAACTTGCTCATTATTTAGATTGACCGCCTCATCCATAATAGAAGTGGTAAAGACGATATCAATACCTTGAGGAATTTTTTGTGACTCAAAAATTTCTCGAACTTCAGAGTCATTTTTAGACTTACTATGTACCACTAAGCATTTAAGCTTATATTTTTTTTCAAAATAGCATCTAAAATTATGGCATTTCTCTCGTGAGTTGACACGTACAAGTATAGTCTTACGAGGGTGATTTTTAGGCAGTTTTTCATACTCTTTCTTAAGCTGCTTAATCCTTTTTTCAATGACAGCAATACTGGTATATTGGTCACCTTTGAGTAAAGAAATGACTTCAATATTTCGTACTATGGGGTCACTATGTTCAACAACATATTCATGATCAATTTTAATCTTTAATTGATTAAAGAGTTCATCAGTTTTAGTTGCAGTGAGACATAGTGCTGAGGGTATAGTTCTATTTTTCAAATGCCAAAGCACAGGTGTGAGTGCATCATCTCGAAATGACCCTGCTGAATAAAGTTTATGTGCTTCATCAACGACTAACAACGCCTTTGATTTTTGTGATGGCGTCATAAGCCCCATAATTTTGTCAAACTTATCATAAGTCGCAACAATGACACCTTTGAAGTTACGAACACTCTCATCGGGGCTATGGTTACCATAAAAAAATAAATATTTTGAAGTGACAGTACCATAATGGTTTTTCAGCTCAGAGACTTTGTTTTGAGTAGGAACTAAAATGACTACCAATTCAAATTGATGTCTGAGTTCTTCCATTGTATAAGTTGTCTTGCCAACTCCAGTTGGCGCGACCAAGAACGTAAATTGAGAAGCTGGAGTTTTTAAGTTCAAATCAGCCAAATATTGATCTTGTTCCAATACATATGATTTTTTAAGCATGACGAATCCTTAGAGCATATCGCTTTACGCCATATGCTCTGTAAAATGTGAGTTAAAGTTTAGGTATTAGGGCGAGCTTCGTTGATACGTTCAGCTAACATCTCTGAAGCATTACGTAGAGTGTCCTGACGTAGGTGGGCATAACGTTGTGTGGTTGTCGGCGAAGTATGTCCTAGCAAATGCTGAACAACATAGATATCGCAACCATTGTTAACAGCCATGCTGGCAAAGTTATGTCTAAGGTCATGGATACGAAAATTTTCAATTTGTGCTGCTTGCAGAATATTTTGAAAAGTTTTACGTATATCGTTATATGGCAAAGCGGTTGCTGGATTTGCAAAGACATACGGATATTTGCGTGACATCTTTCGTATGGTTTGCTGTGCTTGGCTATTCAACTGAATAATGCGTGGTTTACCAGACTTATTCTCATTGAGTTTCCAAAGGTGATTAACCTCATCAAGATCACTCCATTTTAAGTTAAGCACTTCACCTTTACGTGCTCCTGTTAGCAGTAGCATTTCTACAATGCCGACAATGATTTGATTATCAATTCCATAGTAGGCATGATTTGCAAGAACCTTCATTAAGCGCTTGAGTTCATCTTCAGATAAATAGCGCTCAATATGATTTTGCTCTACAAATTTTTTTACTCGACTCATTGGGCTAATATCAATCAGTTCACGCTCAAAGGCGAGATTGAACATGCTACTGAGTAGAGCTCTAGAACGGTTCACTGTGGCATTAGATCGATTTTCTCCTTTTACCGTCAACATTAAGTCACTTAACATTGCAGCGGTGATTTTATTCAGCTGAATAGCACCTAAGATGGGCTCAATATGATTTTTGAATCTTGAGATATCATCTTTCCAAGACTTTTTGTTGAGCTTGGCAAGAGGCAAGTAAGTTTTGTAAAAGAAATCACTTAATGTCGCTACATTTTCAAAATGCTCCAATTCTGCAATTGGATTAATGCCTTGCTTCATTTTCGCGAGAAATGTTAGAACAATATTAATCGCCTGATCTAACGTGAGATCAGGATATTTGCCAAGGACCTTGCTGATTTTCTTTCCTTGATAAACACCTCTGAACATAAATGTTTTACTGACTTTAGAGACAACCACTTTTAAGGATTGTTGATAAGGAACTGAGTATTCGACTTTAGATTTTCCTTCAGGTATTACAAGACTATTCACATCAAATATAATTGGGCTATTAACAACCAATCTATTAGTTTGTGAATGAAAATCATGGAGACTTCGGTGAGTCATTCTTCCTCCAGACAAAAAATAAGCGCACTAATCCCTGATCTTAAGACCATATCTTATGAAAAAGAGGGGGGAAGTGCGCTGGGTTAAAGATACTAGTTCAAAACTCTTGAGCTAGAAAAATGAGTATTTGTGGACCTTATTCATATCCAAGCTTATATTTGAAATCAAAATATTTGGGAGCTTTAGCATGTATATAACGACTTAACTCATAGTTATAACCAGTGTCTATCAAGCCCACAACTGAATTCTCTAAGTCATCATAACCAATACCCTCAAATATTAATATTAATGTGGCTCCGATGTTTTGAACAACTAAAAGTCTTTTTATAAGTGATATTCTGCTTTAGTTAAGCTACCTGTTTTTGTTTAGGTAACTGGTTATAGTAAAACTCATTCGGTGTTAATTTGTCTAGACTCGAATGAGGTCGTTTGTGATTATAAAAATCAATGTACAGCTTTAATTGGCATCTTGCATCAGCAACATTGCTGTACGCTTTGAGATAAACCTCCTCATATTTAACACTTCGCCATAAGCGTTCAACCATGACATTATCTATCCAACGACCTTTGCCATCCATACTGATTTTAATCTCATGTGTTGTAAGAACACTGATAAATGCATCACTGGTGAATTGACTCCCTTGATCCGTATTAAATATTTCTGGGGCACCATATTTTTGAATAACTTCATTTAAAGCCTCAATACAAAAATCTGACCCCATGCTAATCGATACTCGATGTGCCAACACTTTACGACTGTGCCAGTCTAAAATCGCGCATAAGTACACAAATCCTTTCGCCATTGGGATATAGGTGATGTCGGTTGCCCAGACCTGATTGCTATGCGTAATTTCAAGCCCCCTAAGTAAATAAGGGTACTTTCGATGAGCCTTATTTGGCTTACTCAAATTAGGCTTGCGATACAGCACACGTATCCCCATTTTTTTCATCAGTGTCCGAGTATGACGTCGGCCAATATGATGACCTTCTCCTCGCAATAGATCACGCATCATTCGGCTCCCTGCAAAGGGGTACATGAGATGTAACTCATCAATACGACGCATCAGCTTTAAATCTGAATCGCTTGTTGGTTTAGGGCGGTAGTAATAGCTACCACGAGAGACCTTCAGTAACTTGGCTTGCCTAGTCACTGAAAGCTGCTGTGAATCGTCTATTAACTTTTGTGGTTGAAGCGGCCCAGTTTCTTCAACACACTTTCTAAAAAATCAATTTCCAAAGCTTGTTCACCAATTTTAGCATGTAGCTTTTTTAAATCGACTTGCGGCTCTGTGTCCTTTTTAGGGTTTGCAAAGGCTTGTGCTGACGCAGCGATGAGTTGATTCTTCCAGTCTATAATTTGGTTCTGATGAATATCAAAGTCAGCACTTAGCTCAGCAAGTGTTTTTTCACCTTTGATTGCAGCAAGTGCTACCTTTGCTTTAAAGTCATCTGAATGATTTCTTCTTGGTCTACGCGCCATGAAATGCTCCATTTTTAGATGTTTCCCACATCGTTTAGGGGGCAGTTTATCACTTATACGTGTTGTTCAAATTTCCTGGGCCACTTCTAAATCTTACAAATGCGTGATATATCTGATTTACTAGCGATTAGTGATGATAATCATCCAGATTTTGGTATGAATGAGGTTAGTTTTGAATGCGGTAGGGAGAATAAAGAAGAAGATGAAGCTAAAAAATCTTATCAATGTTTTCGTCAAATTTTAGATCAAGCTAAAAAGAATGGATGGAATTTTTTTATTGATCTTGATAAGCCAAGAATTACGGGTAAAGACTCTTATGAGTTGCTCAATCATAATCTTAAAACACAGGGAGATATTAGACTTCCTTCATTAATCATTTTTTAAACAGCCATCTTTTTGATCTCCCGCCCACTCAAGGTTATATATACCTGCTAATAAATTGAATCTTAAATTTATTCTTTTTCGCCGATTTCTGTACACACAGGATAAGATTTTAAAGATTTTCATTCTTCCAAAAACATGCTCAATACCAATTCGTCTACGGCTGATTTCTTTATTGAATTTTTTCAGCTGCTTATCTAGAGCACACCCTCTTTTAGCCTTAAAAGGAACCAAGCAACCAAATCCAAGTTTTTCTATACCTAAATAGCCCTTGTCAACTATAAAAAATGGTTTAAATTTAAGATATTTAATACTTTTATTAAATATCTTAAAATCATGAACTCTACCTTTATCGCAACAAACACTCAGTATTTTACCGGTCATATAGTGCATTGAAACTTGAAATTTAATCGTGTGACGTTTCTTTTTGCCGCTATACCATTTTTTCTGTTTTTTTTGGACGTTGCACGAAAATCTCTGTTGCGTCAACGACAACAACATCCCAATTAGCTTCTTCTCGATCAGGCATTTGTTTGGGTAGACTAAATTTCCCTGATTTAATCAGAATATCTTCAATCTTACGGGTGGTTCGGAGTGCACTGGTTTCTGAAACACCATAATTCATGCCGACATGGAATAGCGTTCTATATTCCCGCCAATACTCTAAACACAAGAGAAGACGGTCTTCTAAGGGCAATTTTGGAGGGCGACCCTTGCCAGTATTGACTGGTAATTGAACTCTTAATTCATCCATCATTAAATTAAATGTGGACCAACTAATGCCTGTAAGTCTGCGAAACTTATCATCAGGTAACTTTTTAACGTCTTTATATCTCATTGAGATATTATCGCTAAGAATTAGATTTTTAGCTGTATAGTTGGTAATCAAACAGCTGTGTATTTTTTAATTTATGAAGGAAGTCTATTTTTTAGATCCATTTTATTTGGACTCTTTTGAGAAATGGTCATATTACTACCCATTGCTTGATAAGATGTCGCGTAATATGTATTTCTTTGAAAAAAATGGTGTTATTATTCAGGTGAACTATTATTCATCTTATTATGGTGGTGCTGAAATTCGTTTAATAAGCCCTTTAGCATACTATTATTTTAAATATGATGTTGAAGAAGCTGTACGGCGTAAAGAATGGAAAAACTATCTAAGAGAGGATTTAAAGAAATGGGAATTACAGCGCCAGAGTGAAGAAGATAAATATCGCAAGTTAGGGATTACGATAGATGAGAAATATCAAAACAAACCGCTAAGATTTTAATAAGAAAAGTGTTTTGATATTTTTATAGAAGGCTTTCGATGAAAATGGTCATCATCGTGAATATGGTTATAATACAACTCATCAATTAATCTGCTATATCGAACCGGTTGCGGTCAAAATATTCGTTATGACTCTACGTGCAGAACTGGAACGTACTTTATTTTATCACTGCGATCAAATTGGTACGCCACAGGTGTTAAGCAATGAACTTGGTGAGTCTGTTTAGGATATTTGTTTTAATACATGGGACCAAGCCTTAGAGATTAAAGCCAGTGATAATCTATTGGAACAAACCAATATTCATTTCCAAGGGCAATATTATGATGTAGAAACAGGATTACATTATAACCGCTACCGTTATTATGAACCGTATAGTGCACGATATATTGGGAAAGACCCGATTGGATTGAATGGTGGGTTAAATACTTCGGCTTATGTGAGTAATCCAAATGTTTGGATTGATCCGATGGAATTAAGAGGCGTCGGCGGTGCGAGAACGATTACAACATTACCAAGACAATCTATGAGAGAAAGGTGTTTTTGTTGAGATATAGTCAAATCTGGTGTATGGCTCCATTAGGCAGCGTCCCGATCTAACTGTTCTTGCACACCATCAATAAATCTGACTTGATCAATTACAAGCTGTAGCTTCTCAAATCCTCGTATTCTGCGCCAACGTTTCTCAGCGCTTTGTATCAACTTAAATACCATCACCAATACTGTCTCTCTGCTCCCGCAATTGCGACATTTGTTCGTTCTCAACCTCACTGTCGCAAAGGTCGATTCAATTGGATTGCTGGTCCGTATATGCTGCCAATGCTCTGCCGGAAAATCATAAAAAATCAGTAAAACATCACGATCTTTCCTGAGCTTTTCCATCGCTTTTGGATATTTAGCACTGTGCAAAGACACTGTATCATCAAAGGCTTTCTGCCTGCTCCCGTGTTGCAGCCATCCAAATATTATGCAAGTCAGCCTTTACTTTCGACTGCATTGACTTAGGCAGGGCGTTGAGTACATTTGCTGTCTTATGCACCCAACAGCGTTGATGTTTGGTTGTGGGAAACTGTTGGCTCAGCGC
Organism: Acinetobacter larvae; assembly: GCF_001704115.1. Lineage (NCBI taxonomy): Bacteria > Pseudomonadati > Pseudomonadota > Gammaproteobacteria > Moraxellales > Moraxellaceae > Acinetobacter > Acinetobacter larvae. Next base: position 1,973,925 of record NZ_CP016895.1, on the reverse strand, counting down.
ATTCCAGAAGCCTAAAGCGCCATCACCTATTGCAAGCTTTGGTGCTTTTGTTAGACCTCGCTGCTTTAGTTCTTGCAAGACCGTGACCCAGCTCGCTGTGGACTCTCGATAACCATCATCTATGGCGAGTAGTTCTTTTTTACCTTGAGCTGTCACCCCCATAATCACCAGTAAGCAAAGCTTATCCTGATCTAGTCGGATATTACTGTAGATACCATCTGCCCAAATATAGACATAGTGTTCAGTGCTTAAGTCTCGTCGTGACCATTGCCGATGTTCGTCTTGCCACCGTGCTTTTAAACGGCTAATCGTATTCGAGGACAGACCTTGAGCATGTTCTCCAAGTAAGGCAGACAATGCTTCTTGGTAATCACCTGTGGAGATACCTTTTAAGTAAAGCCAAGGCAGTAGCTCCTCTACAGACCGTGTTCGCTTTAAATATGGTGGCAGTAATAAGCTATTGAAATGAATACCGGAACCACTACGATCTCGGACTTTAGGAACCTTGATTTCCACATCGCCAATGCCTGTTTGGATCGTGCGTTCAGGTAGATAGCCATTACGGACCACAGCTTTACGCCCATCATCTAGCAGTAGGTCTTGATGTTGGTGTAAAAGAACGTCTAGCTCAGCCTCGACAGCTTGAGCAATCAGCGCACGAGCACCACTTCTGAGCAAGGCAGAAAGTGGATCTGTTTCAATTTGTTGTGGCTGTTCAACCACGGATAGTTTAGAATTTTTCATAGCGTGTCCTTTGTGCTTTGTTCCGGCAAGAACTGTACTTAGGATACGCTACCTGATTTTCTCATACACCAGAAATGACTATAACTCGTTTTTGTTCACCTTGTGGTGCAAGTATGAGATATTCCAGAAATCCACTGCCTTCAAATTATCCATCGCAAAGAGCTGAGGGAAGTATCAATATTAGAGATGCCTTTAATGCTAGAAACAAGCCAAATTTATTTGCAAGAAGTCATTACTTTCAGAAGTGGCCCAGGAAATTTGAACAACACGTATAAGTGATAAACTGCTCCCTAAACGATGTGGGAGACATCTAAAAATGGAGCATTTCATGGCGCGTAGACCAAGAAGAAATCATTCAGATGACTTTAAAGCAAAGGTAGCACTTGCTGCAATCAAAGGTGAAAAAACACTTGCTGAGCTAAGTGCTGACTTTGATATTCATCAGAACCAAATTATAGACTGGAAGAATCAACTCATCGCTGCGTCAGCACAAGCCTTTGCAAACCCTAAAAAGGACACAGAGCCGCAAGTCGATTTAAAAAAGCTACATGCTAAAATTGGTGAACAAGCTTTGGAAATTGATTTTTTAGAAAGTGTGTTGAAGAAACTGGGCCGCTTCAACCACAAAAGTTAATAGACGATTCACAGCAGCTTTCAGTGACTAGGCAAGCCAAGTTACTGAAGGTCTCTCGTGGTAGCTATTACTACCGCCCTAAACCAACAAGCGATTCAGATTTAAAGCTGATGCGTCGTATTGATGAGTTACATCTCATGTACCCCTTTGCAGGGAGCCGAATGATGCGTGATCTATTGCGAGGAGAAGGTCATCATATTGGCCGACGTCATACTCGGACACTGATGAAAAAAATGGGGGATACGTGTGCTGTATCGCAAGCCTAATTTGAGTAAGCCAAATAAGGCTTATCGAAAGTACCCTTATTTACTTAGGGGGCTTGAAATTACGCATAGCAATCAGGTCTGGGCAACCGACATCACCTATATCCCAATGGCGAAAGGATTTGTGTACTTATGCGCGATTTTAGACTGGCACAGTCGTAAAGTGTTGGCACATCGAGTATCGATTAGCATGGAGTCAGATTTTTGTATTGAGGCTTTAAATGAAGCTATTCAAAAATATGGTGCCCCAGAAATATTTAATACGGATCAAGGGAGTCAATTCACCAGTGATGCATTTATCAGTGTTCTTACAACACATGAGATTAAAATCAGTATGGATGGCAAAGGCCGTTGGATAGATAATGTCATGGTTGAACGCTTATGGCGAAGTGTTAAATATGAGGAGGTTTATCTCAAGGCGTACAGCAATGTTGCTGATGCAAGATGGCAATTAAAGCTGTACATTGATTTTTATAATCACAAACGACCTCATTCGAGTCTAGACAAATTAACACCGAATGAGTTTTACTATGACCAGTTACCTAAACAAAAACAGGTAGCTTAACTAAAGCAGAATATCACTTATAAAAAGACTTTTAGTTGTTCAAAACATCGGAGCCACCGCTAGCTTTAATATTATAAGAATAGCGCTTGTAGGTGAAATTGCACTGCAATATAGAGGGGCAGTTAAATCATCGTATGCAATAAGCCAGACATTCAGTGCTGCATCCACACTCGTCCAAGTTCGAGGCTGTAATCATGATGCAAAATAATGCAGACTATTTCACTATGCAGGAATTAATCATCAACGCGTTTAGATAAACGTTCACTGTCTTTTTTACCAATTTGCCAATAAGCACAGGCATAGCAGTCTTGTTTACTCCAGTCACTGTGCTGACGTAAAATATTTCGGCACGCGCGCACGGCTTGTAATTCGGCTGTAATATGTGCAAAGCGCGGAGCAGGCAATTGAATAAGCTCTGGATGTTGCGTTAGGCAATCTGCTAATAAACTATGTTGTAATGGATTGTCATTATTTAACCAGATTGTTTTGAGCTCAGCTTTACTTTGCAATGGGATGCGATCTGCATCGCTGGGCGTTTCTGCAATCACATAAGCTTTAGCATGATGATCTAGACTTTCTAAAATGGCTTGTGTGACAGCAAGACCTGTTGGGTCAGTAATGATTAAATAATGTGATAAAGCTGCGGGGACCAATTCTCTAGGCTGTTTTCCCATGGTAATGCCAATCTGATCGCCAACTTGAGCTTGATCAACCCATCGACAAGTTAGCGTATCTGTGCCATGCATGGCGAACTCTATGGTTAAGGTGTTTTCGAGCAAGTCTATTGCACGGTGGGTATAGGTTCGGATATGTGGCATGCATTCTGGATGCTCTACTCTCCATTTGCGTTGCTCAAAGTCAAATTGAGGTAATTCAATCTGTGATTGTGTCGCATCGGGAATAAAGAGTTTGTTATTATCGCCAATTGTAGTTTGACTAAACTGGTGCACATCTTCGCAATGAAAGATGATTCGAACATAATTGGGGCTGAGGTAAATTTTCTCTTTAACTTGAATAAAAGTACTTTGAAAGTTCGCGCTCATTAGTGGACTCCAGCTTATAAATAAAAACCATTCTCATTAGCCTATAAGCTTTAATACTTAAAATCTATCAAAAAGTTAAATTTACTGTGATTGTATGATTTACATGGATGGCACTTTGTGCAGAAAGGTATTCTCAGCTGGTCATTACATGCAGTGTTAAAGTTTAGAATTTAGAATGATGTTGCGTGCACAGCAAAGCAGAAGTTTGTGTGTGCTGAGTGTTTCAAAGGCATAGAACTTTTTGTAAAAACGATAGATTGTTGCAGTTTTAGTAAAGAGGCTGAATAACGCCATTGAAGCCATTCGGCTATGAGCAAAACCATTGCACAGCATCCATAATTGCATTTACAGACCCATTTACAGGTTGCTTTGTCGATTTGCATATAGACCATAGATTTGGCTATGCACCTTGCTGGATTGGACCTTTGCTTATCATCTGCTGTGGCGTAAACATCAAGGGTTTTATGCGCGTTTAGATGCTGTGATTCAATATTTACAGCAGTGATTATAAATAGCCTAAGCAATATTTTGCTAGAAGGTAAACATATAATCTCATTATAGAAAAATGTTACGTTTCTTCTAAACCATCAGTGCGATGGTGAACCCAAGCTCATCAAAATTGAATGAACAAGATACCTTCTAAACCATCAGTGCGATGGTGAACCACGTAGGTCATGAAGGGATGGTCGTTGATTTCTTCTAAACCATCAGTGCGATGGTGAACGATACTCATGAGAGGTTTCGATGTGACGTACTCTTCTAAACCATCAGTGCGATGGTGAACTGGAATATAAATCAAATTACACTCTATTTATTCAATATTTAGCTTGTTAATGAGTCAAAATACTTCAATGAAAAGATATTTTGTAAGCTTTTGATTTTATTTTAAAAAATATCAAGGCTTCAATTGAAGTTTAACAAAGCCTTGTGCTGTTTAAAAGTAAGTTATTTGCAGATTGTTAAATTTAGAATCATAAACCATAAAATCAAACGACAGTTCGCCTGATTTTATGGTGGAGAAGTTAAAACAGCTTCAGGCTTTACCAGTTATATTTTAATGCAACATTAAAATTGGTCGGAGCGCCATAATAGCTATTGCCAGCTGTGAGATAATATTTTTCATTGAACAGATTATTGACATTAAGGTTAAGGACTAAACTGTCTGAGACTTTATAACGCGCCATGAGGTCGACCAACGCGTAACTGCCTTGGGTAAAACGTGTTTTAAATGGTCCTTGATTGTCATTATAGATTTGACTTTGCCAGCGTACACCAGCACCAATGGTTAATGCATCGTCAAAGTATGGCAATTGGTAGGTACTAAATAACTTGGCAGTATTTTTAGGAATCTGGCTATTGAGTGAGTCACCTTTATTATCTTCGCTAAGATTACGACTAAAACTGCTGGAAATTTGCCATGCATTACTGATTTTTCCTGTGGCTTCAACTTCAAAACCGCGACTTTTACTACCAGATTCTGCACGATAAGCTTGTGAACCGTCTGGTGCTTTGACATCCGTGATCGCAACGGCCAAGTTGTCTTCTTTAGTCTGATAGATTGCTGCACCAATATTGAGTTGATTATCAAAAAACTCACCTTTGATCCCCAGTTCGGTACTGTTACCCAGCAATGGATCTAAATAGTCGCCAGCTTCATTTTTATAGTTTTGTGGCGCAAAAATATTGGTATAGCTGGCATATGCAGTCCAATGATCTGTGAGATCATAGGTGATGCCAAAATAGGGCGTCACTTTACCGGTTTCTTTGAGTTTTTTGATGTCAAGTTGATCGGTCTTCTGATCATAACTTGAGATTTTACGATCCCAGTTTTCAACACGTGCACCTAAAATAACGGCCAATGGGTCAATAATTTTAAAGCGTACCGTACTAAAGGCCGATAAATTATGTTCATTGGTACCATACCAACCACTGATCATGGTTTCTGGACGAGCTGGACGGCGACCATCCCAGCTAAAGATATCATCAATGTGGCTGTCCCAAGTGAAATTATTATTCCAGCCACTATAACTTGGGCGCTGACTTTCACTTTTACTATAAGTTGTGCCCATAACGATATCATGGCTTTGATTCCAAAGATCAAAAGAGCCATTTAAGGTGAGGTTAAATAAATCTTGTGTGGGTTTATACACCCAACGTGTCGCGTACATGATTACGCCTTTACCGGTTTCACGTTCTACGCCATCTGTGTTGTAGGCATAACCAACCACTTCATCTGAATCGGTAATAGTACGCGATACCACACCTTTTAAGCTCCAGCGTTCATTGAAGTGATGTTCGATATCGGCGAAGTAGGCGGTGGTACTGCGATCTGAATAGGTCCAGTCTGCTGCGGCAGAACGGGAACGTGACCAGTCAATTAAAGCACCATCTTGATAATACGAAGGTAGCCCACGACTGGCGATACCATGTAAATAAATCTGCTGAAAACTAGCACCTAAACTGGCTTTGGTTTGTGGTGTCAAGTCTGCTTCAACCACAGCATAAGCAATTTTACGTTCTTCATCAGCGCGGTCGATATAGGAATTAGCTGTTTGATAGGCGAGTACCATGCGCCCACGCACCGTCCCCTCGGCATTGAGTGGGCTAGATACATCAACTTCACTGCGGTATTTATCCCATGAACCAGCACTTAGCGTGACGGATGCTTTTAAATCTTCAAAAGGTTTTTTACGCACCATGTTCATACTGGCACTGGCTGAACCTGCACCTGTCATTAAGCCATTTGCACCACGCACGACTTCTACACGGTCAAATAATGCCATGTCCTGACTTTGGAAAATGCTGCTATAAGAGTTTAAGAGTTTGACACCATCTAATAGATAGTTATCTACTTTTTTCCCACGCGCATAGATATGGGAGCTGTCAGTACCTGCAGTACCCACTTGGTTTAAAGACAGCCCAGCCGTTTGACTGGCGACTTCGGTAAGTAAACTAATGTTCTGATCTTCCATTTGTTGTCGTGTCAAAACACTGACCAATTGCGGTGTTTGCTTCAGGCTGAGGGCTAGACCATTGGATGCTGTGGTTGCTTGTGCGGTATAAAGCCCAGTACCTTCGGTGGTGAGGGCAGAGCGGGCAGACAAGGTAATGGTTGGCAGTGCCGCAACATCACTGTCAGTCGTTACTGCATTGGATTGCGCTGCATTTTTTTGCTGAGCTGTTAGGTTGATGGTTTCAAGTTGTACGATTTGATTGGCATGGTTTGGTATGGGCTGAATGCTATAACCGCCATTATTGAGCCGTACCCAACGTAATTGATGCGGTTCTAAGAGAAGCTGCAGCGCTTGTTCAACAGAATATTGCCCTTGTAGCTGGGGGCTCTGCAATTTAGCCAAACGGTTTGCATCATAACTCAGTGTGCTACCGGTCTGAATCGCTAATTGTTGTAAGGCTTTATCTAAAGTGCTGTTGCTGATAGAAATAGTTTGTACAGTTGCCGCATAACTGGCATTTGTTGTGATACAGAGCATTGCAAGCGGTAGACCCGATAAGACCGCACGAATCGCAATGGCTAATGTTGTTGTGTTTTGACGTTGTTTCATGAGTTTGCTCATATCATGTACTTTCATATGCTAAGTCGAAGCAAAGTGAAAAACAGCTCAAAAATTTTTAATTTTGGTTCAATTTTTTTTAGATCTTGATTGGTGCTTTGGTTTAAGTATTTGTTTATATGGTATTTAAAGTAAATATTTTATAACGAATGTTTTGCTGCTTTGAGCCATCATTTTTGTTGGACACGTAACAAATAGGGGCTATAGAAGTTTAAGCTTAGGTTTTCCTGATAGGCGAGTACTTCCAGACTTTGTTCAATATCTTTGAGGGAGAATACCCCCGATACAGGTATTTTTGCCAAGCGTGGATCAAGCAGATACGTGCCTTTCTTATAGCGATAGAGCTCGGTGAGTACTTTGTCTAAAGGCCAATGTTCTACCACCAACAATTGCTGTGTCCAATAAGGTTGCTGGTTTTTTAGTTGACGTACTGTAGAGACATGATGTTCATCATATTGTGCGTATTGTCCGGCGCCAATGCGCTGACTGTGCGGTTGTTGCTTGGGTTGAATCGCCACAGCATGCTGATAAACATGGACTTGACTTTGTACGGCACGATCATCTTGTCTTACTGTAAATTGGGTGCCGAGTGCGGTGACATCACCATGATCTGTACGGACCACAAAGGGGCGATGTTGTGGATCTTTGGCTGTTTGGATGTAAATTTCACCAGAGATGAGTTCAATTTGCCGTTGTTGTTGGTCAAAGTGAATATTGATATAACTGTTACTCGCCAAAATCAGTTGTGAACCATCCGCTAAGTTTATTCTTTTAATTTCCCCCACCGCACTATATTGATCTGCCTGCCATTTATCCCAAGGTATGAGGTAGAGTGTGCCACCGAGTAGACAGAGCCCAGCAAGACCGAATACGATATTTTTCTTGATTTGATGAAAACTATGTTTGGCTTCTAGCAGTTGCTCAGGTTGAAAATGTGCGGGAAGTTGTGCGAGACCAGCAGTCATTTTTTCAATATACTGAATCGCTTGAGCATGGCGTGGGTCAGCCGCTTGCCAGTTTAGAAACTGCTGGTATTGCTGTTCGCTCAAATCTCCAGCGTGCAACAGCACCATCCAATCTGCAGCTTGTTCTAAGATTTGCGTAGGAAGGGCTGAGTTGTTCGGCATCATCAAGCAGTCGTTAAAATAAAATTACGCTTCATTATAAAGACTTATGCAGGCTAAGAAAGCTTGTTTCATATCTCTTTTGACCGTTGCCTCTGAAATGGTCAATTGTGCGGCGATCTCTTTATAACTGAGCCCATCCAATTGCGACAATAAAAATACCCGTGCAGCCCGCTGGGGGATTTTTTCTAACACCAGATGTACTTGATAGAGTGTTTCTCGAATACACAGTTCATGCTCAACCGAAGGATAGAATTGCTCAGGAAGCTGTGCTAAGGCTTCTAGATATAAGCGCTCGATATGCTGACGGCGCCAATGGTCAATAATCACATGTTTTGCAATGCCCATCAGCCATGCACGTGGCTCTTTGATCAACTGAAAATGATAGTCACTTTTGAGCGCCCGATAAAAAACCTCTTGGCTTAGGTCTTCAGATTGATGGTGTTGCTGTAATTTGTGTTTAAACCACGCCAGTAAGTTACTCTGATGTGTTTGATAAATTTGACTGAACCAAAGTTGCTTATCAACATCGATATTCATAAACTTTCCTCACCCGCATGATTGACCGTTCCCCCAAAATATAAAATAAATGCGCAAATATGGTTTTTTTACTATGAATTTTAATAATAATCATTATCATATGCAATGAGAGAAGTTACAAATCGCAACATTTAATTTGAGCTTTTTCATCTTTTCAACCGTCTAAGTAGTAAATAGCAATGGATGTTCGCAGTACGCCGTTACTGTGCTTAATCGAGTGAATAGTTTTAATGAAGCTTAAAAACGCTGATACACCGCATCAATTGGGTTATCGATTGCAGGTTTTAACACGCATTTTACTGGCAAGTATAGCGGGTTTTATCATTGCCAATCTATCGATCCCTGCAATCGCATTGTTCTTCCCAACTCAGCTGGCAATTGCAACCTATAGTGCCACTTTATTGAGTTTTATTATTTGGCTGGTTTTTATTATGAGCATGTTTACGATCAAGAAAATTCGACATTGTATCGGTCTAAGTATTTTGCTCATCGGGGGATTGGGTTGCTTGGTTTGGCTGCTGAAGTTGTGGGGGGCAGCATGAAGGAAGGATTTCGCCAATGTATGGCATGGTTGCATACTTGGACTGGCTTGGTGGTCGGTTGGGTACTATTTTTTGTATTTTTAACGGGTACTGCAGGTTATGTGCAAGTTGAACTGACACGTTGGATGCAGCCAGAACGTGCTTTGCTCAGTAATGATATTCCCAGTGTTGAACAACAGTTGAGCAAGGCCTATCAGTTTTTGCAAACTGATCCGCAAGCACAACAGGCTGAACGCTGGGGCATCAGTATCATGAGCAAGCATCGTGGTCAGGATGAGTTTGCGGTGAACTGGTCGATGCCTGCGGAAGAGGGGCAGCGCTATGGGCGTTATCAACAACAAGCTTTAGATCTACAGACTGGACAGGCTTTAGCCGACCAAGTCAAAGCCCGAGAAACAGGCGGCGGCTTTACTTTGTATCGGATGCATTATGCACTGCATTATTTACCCTATGATTGGGCGATCCGCATTGTAGGCATATGTACCATGTTTATGTTTGTGGCGATTATCACTGGCGTGATTACCCACAAAAAAATCTTCAAAGATTTCTTTACATTTAGACCCGCAAAAGGGCAACGCTCATGGCTAGATGTGCACAATGTGTTGAGTGTCATTGCCTTACCTTTTTATATCATGATCACTTATAGTGGTTTGATCTTCTTCTTGAATGCCTATATGCCACTGGGCATGCCAATGGTCTATGGCTTTGGTGATCAAGGGCGTGATCGTTATTATGCTGAGTTGTATCAGAGCAATCGTTATAGTTCTCAGCAAAACCAGCAGAAAATTCAGCCCTTGGGACAGAGTGCTAAACAGTTTGTGGAAATCATGCCGATTTTGCAGCAAGTGCAGCAGCAATGGGGGCCACAGCAAATCAGCAGTATCAATCTTTATCCGAGCAAATCGAATGATCCGGCCAAAATTGAGTTTTATAAGATCAATACGGACAAGGTTGCTCGTAGTCGGGATTCGTTACAGTTCAATTTAACGACGGGACAACAGATTCAAGAAGGTCAATCTAATCAAGATCGTGCTGCGATGCAATTCGGTAGTACAGTCTTGGGTTTACATGAAGGAAGCTTTGCTGCACCCTTGCTGCGTGTGTTGTATGTCATTACAGGTTTGTTGGGTACAGCCATGATTGCAACGGGCTTGGTGCTCTGGACGGTGAAGCGTCGTCCAAAACAAATTAAGGCTGGCAAAATGACTTTTGGTCATGCTTTGGTCGAACGCCTCAATATTGCTTTAGTTGCTGGTTTACCCTTGGCAATTGCCGTATATTTCTGGGCTAATCGTCTGATTCCTGCAAACTTTGCCGAGCGTGCTGCGTGGGAAGTACACAGCATGTATATCTGCTTATTGTTGTGCTTTATCTATGCGCTATGTCGACCAATCGTGCGTGCTTGGTTGGAAATTTTGTGCCTGGCGGCAGTGGCATATTTATTCTTGCCGATTTTGAACGTATTGACCTCAGCGCGACATTTAGGCGTTACCTTAGCACATGGCGATTATGCGCTGGCCAGTGTTGATATCGGCTTTTTCTTGTTCGGTTTGTTATTGGCTTGGGCGACATACGCCGTTTGGCGCAAACGTGCTGTTATTTTACAAAAACCGCAACCGAAAAAACGCGTGCCTGCAGCAAAAAATGTTGTTAGTTCAAAGACCTCTGAGGATGAATCATGAGTATTGAGCTGATGAATATATTGACTGCCCTCAGTTGTATGTATCTAGCGATGATGGCATTTAATTTGGCCATGGAACGTAATGCCAAACTGACCCTAAAACAGCCACTGTCTGCTCAATGGTCTCGTATGAGCTATGGTCTAGCATGGCTGCTTTTGGCTGGGTCAATCTTTGCAAGCGTTGCCGCATGGGGGCTTGCCGTTGGTTTAACTGCGAGTTGCGGTCTAGCGACCATGATGGTCGGCGCTATTATTTTTATACAGTCTTATCGACCACGTTGGGTGTGGTATATCGCCCAGATCACGGTTATTTTTGCCTTAGGGCTTCAGTTATTTAGAATTTTTACATAGAGGCTGTAATGAGCGAGCAACCCCTAAACCTTGAACCTCAAACGTCGTCACGTCGTGGCAAACTAAAATGGTTGATTGCCATTTTGTTGCTCATTGGCTTGGCGGCGCTGGCTTGGAATTATTGGCAAAAGTCCAAAGCGCAAAAACCACAAAGTTATAGTCAATGGGCGAAGCCAGTACCTGTTCGGGTGACGCCCGTGGTGCGTGGTGATATGCAATTACAAATCAAGGCTATTGGTACTGTGGTTCCCGCACAAGTGGTCAATGTCCAAAGTCAGGTGTCTGGCGTATTGCAGCAGTTGTATTTTCAAGAAGGTCAGCAGGTCAACAAAGGGCAGCTGCTCGCCCAAATTGATCCAGCACCTTTTCAAGTGGCTTTGGCGCAAGCACAAGGTAATTTGCAGCAAAATATCGCTCAACTCAATCATGCGCAGACTGAATTATCGCGTTATCAACTGTTGTATAAACAAGACTCTATTGCCAAGCAGCAGTTAGATCAACAACAGGCAACCGTCAATCAACTCAAAGGTCAGATTCAGGCCAATCAAGCACAGGTTGATGCAGCCAAGTTACAGCTTTCTTATACCAAGATTTATGCACCTGTTGCGGGGCGTGCAGGCTTTAGACAAAAAGATGTGGGCAACTTGGTACAAGCCAATGACAGCACCGCATTGCTGAGCATTACCCAAGTCCATCCGATTTATGTCCAGTTTGCAGTAGCGGAAAATTACTTAGATGTCGTCCGTGCACAAAATAAATTACAGGCATTAACGGTATCTGCTTGGGATCGTAGTGAAAGCAAACAACTGGCTGTGGGGCGTGTACAAGCTTTAGATAATCAAATTGATTTGACGACGGGGACACTGAAGCTCAAGGCGGTGTTTGAGAATAACGATGATGTGTTATTTCCCAACCAATTTGTCAATGTACGTTTAAATGCGCAAACCATTCAAAATGCCGTTCAGGTTCCGAGTGATGCCATTCAACGCGGTGCCAAAGGCGATTATGTTTATATCATCAATAAAGACAATAAAGCCGAAATCCGCATGTTAAAACTTGGTCTCAGCTCACAAGGGAAAACCCAAGTATTATCAGGGATTAATGCAAATGAACGGGTGGTATTAGAAGGAATCGACCGACTTTCTGAAGGCAAAGAAGCTCAAATTGTACAAGATGATACGCAAACTGCTGCGAGTGCTGTGCGCACCGGATAAATTATGAATATTTCTCGTTTCTTTATCCTTCGACCTGTTGCCACCACCTTGTTGATGCTGGCGTTGTTGGTCAGTGGTTTGTTGGTCTGGCGGATGCTGCCTGTATCGGCATTGCCACAAGTCGATTATCCTATTATTCAAGTTTTTAGCTTTCAACCTGGTGCCAATCCAGATACGGTGCAGCGTACGATCACCGCACCGCTGGAACGGGAAATGGGGAAAATATCCGGGCTGAAACAGATGTCATCGACCAGTTCGGTTGGGGCTTCTGTCATTACCTTGCAATTTGAGTTGAGCGCTGAGCTGGGCGTGGTCGAGCAAGAAGTACAGTCTGCACTGAGTACCGCTGGTAGTTTACTACCCAATGATTTACCCACACCGCCAATTTACCGTAAGGTCAACCCGGCAGATGTGCCAGTGATGACTTTGGCAATCAGCTCGAAGAGTCTGCCCTTGACCGAAGTCTATGACATGGTTGATACCCGTGTGGCGCAAAAACTATCGCAGTTGACTGGCGTGGGGATGGTCAGTTTGGCGGGGGGGCAGCGCCCTGCGATTCGGGTACAGATGAACCCGAGTGCATTGGCAGCTTATAAGTTGAGTGCCGAAGATGTGCGGAGCGCGATTCGTGCAGCCAATGCCAATCAACCCAAAGGTAGTTTTGATGGACCTTATCGTTCTACCATGCTGGACGCCAATGATCAGATTCGCAGTATTACGGATTATGAAAACTTGATTTTACGCTGGCAAGACAGTGCGCCCATTCGTTTAAAGGATGTGGCTAAAATTATTGAAGGCAGTGAAGACCGTTATATGGCGGCTTGGGCCGATAGTCAGTCTGCGATTTTGGTTAATGTACAACGTCAGCCCAATGCCAACGTGATTCAAGTGGCTGATCAAATCAAAGCGATCTTACCTGAATTGCAGAAAAACTTACCCGACAATGTTGAAATTCGGGTATTAACCGACCGTACCGATAGTATTCGTAGTGCAGTCAAGGATGTACAAAAAGAATTGGTCTTTGCTGTGTGCCTCGTGGTGATGGTGACTTTCTTATTTTTACGTAACTTGTCTGCTACGCTCATTCCAAGTATTGCGGTACCTTTATCGATCATCGGAACCTTTGTACTGATGTATTTCTTGGGTTTCTCAGTCAATAACCTAACCTTAATGGCACTGACCATTGCCACAGGTTTTGTGGTCGATGATGCCATTGTGATGCTGGAAAATATTGCCCGACATCGCGAGCAGGGTGAGAGCTTACTCAATGCCGCGCTTAAGGGGGCACATGAAATTGGTTTCACCTTAATTTCACTCACAGTATCTCTTATTGCGGTTTTGATTCCTTTACTGTTTATGGGTGATGTGGTGGGACGGTTGTTCCATGAGTTTGCCGTCACTCTGGCTGCCGCTATTGCTTTGTCCTTGTTGGTGTCGCTAACGCTCACCCCAATGATGTGTGCTTATTTACTCAAAGATCAGCCTAAGTCCAAAGAACAGACCGAGCAAAAAGCCGCTTCGAAATGGAATCTGGATGCTATAGTCAATGGCTATGGCAAAATGCTGCATTGGGTGCTGAAGCATCAAGCACTGACCATGACGGTGATGCTCAGTACAGTGGTTTTGGCTGGTGTATTGTATTGGTTTATTCCCAAAGGCTTTTTCCCAGTACAAGACAGTGGTGTGATTCAGGTGGTGACTGAAGCACCGGATGATATTTCGTTCCAAGCCATGAGTGAAAGTCAGCATCGTTTAGCCGATAAGATTTTAGAAAATCCTGCCGTGGCTAGTTTGTCGTCTTTTATTGGGGTTGATGCCAATAATCCTAAGCTCAGCAGTGGGCGGATTTTAATTAACTTAAAACCGCATAACGAACGTGAAAGCGCTGAAGCAGTCATGACGGATTTACGCGCTAAATTTAGTCAAGTGCAAGGCATAAAAGGTTGGATGCAACCGGTACAAGAACTGAGTATCGAAGACAAAATCAGTCGTACCCAATACCAAATGAGTGTTACGGCACCGCAAGCGCTACAGTTACAGCAATGGACTCCACAAATTGTCGAGGCTTTGCGTGAACATGCTGAGTTTGCTGATGTGAGCAGTGAGGATGAAGGGCATGCTTTACAGGCTTATATCGATATCAATCGCGATGCGGCAGCGCGATTGGGGCTGAGTATTGAAGACATTAGTTTGGCTTTGCAAAATTTATTTGCACAGCGACAAATCGCTACGCTCTATACCCAGTCTAACCAATATCGTATTGTGTTAGAGCTGGCACCTGAGTTGACCCAAGGCATCGAAGCACTGAATCAGACTTATATTCATAACAAAGCTGGGGAAACGGTGTTATTGAGTTCGGTGGCAAGTATTGCACAAAAGCGTGCACCGATTATTTTACAGCAGCAGTCACAGTTTCCTGCCAATGCCATTTCTTTCAATCTGGCCAAAGGGGTTTCTTTGGGTGAAGCTTTGGCGATCATTCAGCAAGTCGAGCAACAACTGCAATTGCCTGCGGATGTGCAGATACAATTACAAGGTGCGGCTGCTGCATTTGAAAACTCAATGCAACATACCTTCTGGTTGGTGGTGGCAGCCATTGTCACCATGTACATCGTGTTGGGTATGCTATACGAGAGCTTTATTCATCCGGTAACGATTTTGTCGACTTTACCCTCAGCTGCGATTGGTGCGCTGTTGGCATTGCTGATTTTAGATCGACCATTAGACATGATTGCCTTGATTGGGATTATTTTGCTGATTGGTCTGGTCAAAAAGAACGGCATTATGATGGTCGATTTTGCTTTGGCAGCACAGCGCAATGACGGGCTGGCACCGGAGCAAGCCATTTATCAAGCTGCATTGTTGCGTTTCCGCCCGATTTTAATGACCACTTTGGCAGCATTGGTGGGCGCGATTCCCTTGATGCTGGCAGCTGGTTCTGGGGCAGAGTTACGTCAGCCATTGGGCATCGTGATGGTGGGGGGCTTGATTGTGAGTCAGGTCTTGACTTTATTTACCACACCTGTGGTGTATTTGTTCTTTGATCGCTTACAAACACGAAAAAAGCAGCCTGATTCGGATCAAGCGGGAGTCGCCTCTTGAACTTTATCGCGACCTTTATTCAGCGTCCAATCGCCAGCTTCTTATTGGGCGTGGCTATTATTTTATTAGGGATTTTGGCTTATTTCAGACTTCCTGTGGCGGCTTTACCGGTAGCAGATATTCCAACCATTGTGGTGCAGGCGAGTCTGCCTGGTGCCAGCCCCGAGAGTATGTCGGCGACGGTGGCAACGCCTTTGGAGCGCGCCATGATGGGCGTGTCTGGGGTCAAAGCGATTAATTCCTCCAGTAACCAGAACTCGACTCAGGTGGTGCTACATTTTGACTTAAAAACCGATATCAATGAAGCAGCACGTGAAGTGCAGGCTGCCATTAATGCCGCGATGTCGCAGTTGCCCTCGGGGATGCCCAGCCCACCGCAATACTTTAAGATCAATCCCAGTCAAAAGGCGATTTATTATCTGGCATTGAGTTCCAAAAACTTATCTGCAGCCAAATTATATGAAATCGCCAGCCATCAGTTACAACCCAATTTGGCACAAATTCGCGGTGTGGGCAAAGTCAGTGTAGATGGTGCATCTATGCCTGCGGTACGCATTACCCTCAATCCCAATGCGTTGATTTCACAAGGTGTCTCTTTGGAGCAAGTGCGAGAGGCGCTGGTGCAAAGTAATGTCATTCAAGCCTTGGGCGTGGTGGAGCTGGAGCAAACACGCTGGCAGGTTGAATTATCTGCCAACTTAAAAGATGCCGATGACTTTGCCGAATTGGTGGTGGTACAACGTCCCAATGCGGCAGTACGTTTAAAGGATATTGCACAAGTTGAAGATTCGGTTGAAAACCGCTACGTCAATGGCTATCACAATGGTAAACCCGCGGTGATCTTAGGGATCAGCCGACAACCCAATGCCAATACAGTTGCCACCATTGATGAAATTAATAAACGTTTGCCGAGTCTGAGAAGCCTAATTCCTGCCGATGCTGAATTGACCGTGGTCATGGATGGTTCCAATGTAATTCGGTCCAGTTTGGATGAAGCACGGCATACTTTGTTATTTTCTATGTTGTTGGTGATTGTGGTCGTGGCTTTGATGTTGGGGCGTTTGCAAAGTGCCATTATTCCAACCATCGCCATGGGCGTTACCCTCATCGGTGTTTGTGCTTTGATTTATTTGGCAGGTTTTTCCCTTAATAATCTGTCGATTATGGCGATTATTGTTGCCACAGGACTGGTGGTGGATGATGCCATTGTGGTGCTGGAAAATATAGAACGTAATATTGAGCAAGGGCTTCAACCCTTGGCTGCGGCATTGCAAGGCATACGTGAAGTCGGTTTTACCTTGATTGCCATGAACCTAGCTTTGATTGTGATTTTCATTTCAGTGCTGTTTATGGGCGGGGTGATCGAGCGTTTATTCCGCGAGTTTTCGCTGACCTTGGTATTTGTGGTCTGTACCTCGGTATTTGTTTCTTTGATTTTAACCCCAAGTTTATCGGCACGATTTTTAAAGCCCTTGTCGGCCTATCAACATCAAAGGCTGTATCGGTCGAGTCATGCACTGTTACAGGCTTTAACGGATCGCTATATGCGTTCACTACGCTGGATTACCAAACACAGTTATGTGGTGGTGGTCTGCTGGATTGCTGCGATGAGTGCATCGGTCTATCTGTACAATACTTTGCCCAAACGCGTCTTGCCGGAGCAAGATACGGGGCGGGTTGAGGGCTTTATTCGCGGTGATGATGGTTTTTCATTTCAAGTGATGCAGCCGAAAATCTATGCATTTAACCAGTATTTATTGACAGACCCTGCGGTACAGGATGTGATTGGTATTGCTGGGGGCGAAACGGGATTGACCAACTCTTTCTTTATGGTGAGCTTAAAACCCAAGGCAGAACGTGACAGTCTATCGACGCATGAGGTCGTCGAGCGGATTAAACGCAATGCACCTTGGCAAGCCGGTTCAGTCTTCTCTGCGCGCGTGGTGCAGGACTTACAATTGGATGATCCTTTTGGCAGTGCCAATGCCCAAGAATATTTGTTATTGCTACAGTCCGATGATGTGACTTTATTACGTCAGTGGGTGCCTAAAGTTGCAGAGGCGATGAAGACCTTGCCAGAGCTGGAAGAAGTAGAAACCCAAGGCGATGAGGGGGCACAGCATGTGGTGCTGGATATTGACCGTGAAGCCGCGAAGCGCTTGGGTGTAGATTTATCGAGTATTGCGAGTGTGCTGAATAACTCATTTTCACAACGACAGATTTCGACCATTTATGATCAGACCAATCAGTTTCATGTGGTGATGGAAATCGATAAACATTTTACCGAACATCCGGAGTCTTTGGCGGATGTGCGGGTGCCGAATTTGACCGGTGGCTTTGTGCCGTTAAATAACTTTGCTACATGGTCTTATGGCATTAGTAATGATCGTGTGCATCGACGTAATCAGTATGCTGCCATGGGTATTGGTTATGTGGTGAAAGACGGATATAGCTATGAACAGGCGGATGCCGCCATTCGCAGTATCTTGCCTGATTTAATGCTCCCCAATCAGATCTTTATTACCACAGATCGTGATGCAGAGAGTGAAAGCTTACAAACAGGCTTGTCTACACCGATGTTAATTGTGGCGGTGATTATTTTGATCTTTATTGTACTGGGCGTAACTTACGAAAGTGTGGTGCATCCCTTTACCATTTTATCGACCATTCCCGCCGCCGCCGTAGGAGCACTGCTCATTTTATGGTTATTTAATATTCACTTTACCTTAATCGCTTTATTGGGCATGTTCCTCTTGATTGGGATTGTGGTGAAGAATGCCATTTTATTGATTGACTTTGCTTTATTGCAACAGCGCGCAGGAAAGTCCAGTGTCGAAGCCGTGTTGAGTGCGGCAAGATTACGCTTTAGACCCATTTTAATGACCAATGCTGCTGCATTACTTGGGGCAATTCCCTTGGCGTTGAGCTGGGGCGAGGGGGCAGAAATGCGTCAGCCACTGGGTGTTGTGATTGTCGGCGGTTTAATTTTGGGACAGTTACTCACTTTATATACCACACCGATTATGTTTTTAATCTTTGAAAATATCGCACAGCGCAGCAAAAAACTGCTGCGAAAACCGCAGCCACTTCAGCGAGATTAATGGGCATTAGTTATGAAATATTCAGTAATTCAGCTCAGTATTGTACTGAGTGGCAGCATGTTATTGAGCGCATGTCAATCGAGTTTAGAGCTTAAGCCCGCCGACTATGTTGTGCCCAGCATCGACAGCGCACAACGCTATAAATATGCCGATTTAAATTGGGTGTCGAGTGCGGATGTGGTCACTGAGGGGGATTGGTGGCAGCTCTACCAAGATCCAGTGCTCAGTCAGTTGATGCAACAGCTTAATCAGGACAACCTGAGTTTACAACAAGCTCAGGCGCGTTATCGTTCGGCGGCTGCATTGCTCGATGCTGAGCGCGCGCGACGCTCGGCACGTATTGATGTAACCGGCGATGCGAAGCGCAGTGGCGTCAAACACCAAGGCGCAGATAATCAATTTAGTGCTGGCATTCAAGCCAGTTGGGTACCCGATTTGTGGGGGCGCGTTGCCAAAGCGATTGAGGGGCAACAAGCCAATCTCATCGCTGCAGCGGCAGATCTCGCTGCGATTCGCTTAAATCAGCAATTACTTGCCGCAGATGCGTATTGGAATATACGGACTTTGGACTTACGTTTGGCGGTGCTTGATCAAACTGCTAAAAGTTATCAACGTTCAGTCACGATTTTAAATAACCAATACCAAGCGGGTTTTATTGCCCGTGCCGATGTGATTCAAGCCGAAACGCAGGCCAAACAAGTTGCTATTCAACAAACTGAATTACAGCGTGAGCGCAGCTTGCAGGAAAACGTTTTGGCTGTATTGTTAGGGCAAGCTGTGGTTGATTTTCAGTTGAATCGCAGTGCTTACCAATTTAAATTGCCACAGATTCCACAGCAAATTCCGAGTCGTATCTTGAGTCAACGCCCAGATGTGATTCGGGCTGAACGACAATTGGCGGCGCTCCATGCCGAATTAGGCTTAGCACAAACTGCATGGTTACCCGATGTCAATATTGGGGTGAATGCTGCGCTGAATAGCACCACGTTCAGCCACTTATTACAATCGCCGAATTATCTATGGTCGGTTGGTTTAAGTACCGTAGCCAATATTTTTGATGCTGGTAAACGCCAAGCTGACATCGCGCAAGCTGAGGCAAATTATCAAGAAAAACTTGCAGCGTATAAACAGAGCATCTTGACCGGATGGCAAGAGGTTGAGGATGCCTTGCTGCGTTCATCAAGCTTAGCGCAGCAAGCACAACAACAGCAGCAGTTATTGGATTTGGCAATTGAAAATGAGGGGGTGGTCACACGCCGTTATCAGGCGGGCTTGGTGAGTTATTTGGAAGTGGTGACTGCTCAGAATCTGCGTTTAAACAATGAACAGCAGAGCTTACAATTGCAACAGCAGCAAATGCACAATACGGTACAGCTTCTGGCGGCATTAGGCACGGGTTGGACGCAGTAACAGACCGCTGCCTTTTCGCTTTAGCAAGACTGATCTACTGGACTGCAAAATTCGCGCGCTCCCGTTGAGGATGAACGTGAATTTTGCAACTTTAAGTGGATTGCTTTGATTTGTTCTTTAAAAGTTATTTTTACATGCTATAGTCCTAAGCTATGCTAATTTATACTGTATAAATCTAGAGTTGATCCTGATAAATTATGAATAAAATCATCTTAATATCTACTGTTTTAAGCTTGGCTGCTGTTGGCACACATGCAGCTGAAACACCACAACCTGTCGCTGTTGCCACAAATGCGACACCCATTACCATTGAGACTCGCCCAGAAATTTTAGGATTGTGGGGCATGACCATTCAGGATAAAAATAAAAAATGTACGGAGTACTATAATTTCCGTGCCAATAACGAAGTTGTCATTCATAGTGCCAAAGAATGGTCTACCGGGATTTATCAGTATATTCCTTCACCCGACAATACCTTAAGCAAGGCACCGGTGTTGTTGATGGAAATTCAATATGATAATAATTTAAAAGATTGCTCTGGCATGCAAGAAGACCAGACTGGTGAAGTATCGCAATATTACATCCGTTGGGATGATGCCAAAACCATTCAGTTCTGTAACAATGAAAAAGCGGATAAGTGTTTTGCCATCCTACGCCGTGTTTCGCCTTAACCGCATTGCGGGAGAGGGTGAGATCAGGTCAGCACTGCGACAACATAGACCTTGATCAGCCATTATCTGAATCATCATCGATATAAAAAGCGCCTAAAGTTTGAACTCTAGGCGCTTTTTGATGTGACTGACTTTTGATGCGACTGATATGTTGATTGTGGCTCGCATGTCAGTCTGCATAATGGACTGTACGACTTAGTTTTTAAGCACTTGCCAGACGTTATAGCGACCTTTTTTATCGATTTCACTCAATAGACGGTCGACGACTTCTGCCTCGGATGGATATTTGACTTTATAATTTTTTAAAGTCTGAATCGCATTTTTCTTTTGTTCCATATAGATGTAGTTATTGGCAGCAGACAGATATGCTTCTTGTACACCTGCTTTCATTGCACGATCTAAATAAGGAATCGCTTCACGCTGACCACCACCTTCAGACAACGAGAAACCGAACCATAAATTGGCTTCAGGATCATCTTTGTTCATTTTTAAGATCCGCTGAGCATAGTTCAACGACTTGGTGGTATAAGCTGGGCCTAAGTCTAGGTTACGCCCTAAGATGCTGGCTTTGAATGCACGAATTAACACATCAAATGATGCATTCGGGCGTCCAGCCAATTGATCGAGTTCAGCAGAGACTTCTTTTAATTTACTTTCAAAACCATAGCGTTCTTGACGATCGGTGAAATTTGGTGGGTAATGACGTGCTTTGCCTTCAACCATTTGTAAGAAGTCATCAATCGCAGTAATGTCGATTTCATTTTGACCCGCCAAAACAGCATATTTTATGTTGCGGCTGTTGCTATTGATGGTGGGGATAATTAACTTATTGGTCTCTAGAATGATTTTTTTACCACTAGGATCAGTCACTTCCATTTTTTGGACCGGCGCTGCGGCAGCTTTTACCAATTCAAGTTCAAACACAGGCGGTTGATCATAATCAAATGGATTCAGTGCATAGAACGGAGGAGATAAATCAGGCTCAGTAAAAACGATAGGGTCGTTGTTATTGGTTGGCGTGTGTTTGCTAATACTTGGGGCATTACAGGCAGAAAGCAGGGATGCTGCGAGTAATGTCAATGCCAAGGGCTTTAGAGTCATATCCTTCATCCAATAATTTGTTGTAAAAAGTAAAGAATTTACCGCATACCAGTCTAAAAAAAGTCATTAGGACATGCAACTTGAAATGCCTGATGTTATTAAAATTAATACACTGAACACCTGAGTAATTTCATTTATGGTGTTTTTCGGCCATCCCGTTGCATCTCTCTGTCTATCGTATGCAGTTTTTGCTATTGCTCGATTTTTGCAATTACTCGATATGCTGTGACAATTCTAGTCTGTATCAGAAGTAATAGGCAATAATAGTGTGAGCAATAATACATTATTTAAAATGAATAGACAGTGGATCAAATGCTTTTGCACCACTGTCCAGTCAGTTTGTTGTTATTTGTCTGAAAATTAAGCGCATTAAGGGCTGGAGCTATTTTGTGCCTGACATTCACGGCGTAAGTTTTCCAAAATATCATGCTCTGCAGCAGTGAGTTTTTCTGGGTCATCTTGCTGAAAACTGGGGTCTAGCTGGCTTAAGCGTTGGCATAAAAATTGGATTTGTCGTTCATTGCTGTGTAGACGATCGAGTAATACCGCTAAACCTTGCAAGACTGGGTCAGACAAATCGTGGGTTGCTGCATAAGGTTCAAAACCAATACTGGCCGCATAATCTCGACGTTGTTGCTCCGCCGCATGTTGTTCCGCAGTATGGGGAATTGGCGAGACTGTGGGGCAAGGGGCCCGGTTTGCGTCTTTGACCTGCTCGCTGATGTGGTCTTTGGCTTGTTCTTTGATCTGATCTTTGGCTTGTTCTTTGAGAATGAAACGCGCTGGGTTGCCCACGGCTGTTGCACCGGCAGGCACGGCTTTGGTGACGACGGCATTGGAACCAATCTTCGCCCCTGCGCCAACGGTAAAGGGACCGAGGATTTTAGCCCCCGCACCAACGACCACACCATCTTCTAGCGTAGGATGGCGTTTGCCTTTATTCCATGTGGTGCCACCAAGGGTAACCCCATGATACAACGTGACATCATCACCAATTTTTGCTGTTTCACCAATCACCACACCCATACCGTGATCGATAAAAAAGCGTTTACCGATTTCAGCACCAGGATGAATCTCAATGCCCGTGACCATGCGATTGAATGAAGATAATATCCGTGCAGAGGTTTTACATTCTTTACGCCATAGTCGATGCGCGACACGGTGCATCATCAAGGCGTGAATGCCAGGATAAGTACTTAGGACTTCAAAGCTGTTACGTGCCGCTGGGTCACGTGCAAATACGGCTTGAATATCTTCTTTCAGCTGTTTGAGCATGCGTTGTCTTTCTCTTGCGGGGTTGATTTTTTCCAAGTGCCATGACTTAAGGCTTGTACTCGCGTGAATACGCCGCGTAGTAAATGATATTCCATACGATCTAATTGTATACGTCCAAAAAGGCGGCGCAAGCGCAAAGGCAATAATCTTGGGTTATTGGGGTCCATAAACTCAATATCGACCAACATTTTTTCTAAATGCGGGTAAAACTGTTGCATTTGTGCTTGATCAACCAGAGGTTCATCCCATTGCATCTGCGTTGTGTTGCCCAGTAGTGGCATTTGTTGTTGTGAATCTGGCTGTGCTGCTGGGGTGATTGCATGTTGCCGTGCCAGTTCAGCCATACGCATTTCATAGCAAATAATCTGAATGGCTTGCGCAACATTGAGCACACCATAGTCGTGATTGACCGGAATGGTGAGATGGTAGTGGGCAAGGGCGAGTTCTTCATTGGTGAGCCCGCGGTCTTCACGACCGAATATCACTGCGATTTGCTGTTGTTTTTCTGCCATGGCGTTAATGGCAAGCGCTGCAGCCGGTCTTGCTTCAAGTAAGGGCCAAGGAATGGTGCGGCTTCTGGCGCTGGTGCCAAAAACCAGATGGCAATCGGCAATGGCTTGTTGTAGCGTTTCCACCACTTCGATGTGTTCAATCAGATCTGCTGCACCTGCTGCCAAGGCATCGATATCTGGATGCGGAAAGTTTTTCGGTGCGACCAAAACCAGCCGTGATAAGCCCATGGTTTTCATTGCCCGTAATGCGCTACCAATATTGGCGGCAAGCGTGGTATTGACCATGACGATACGAATCTGCTGCAAGGCGGTATTGACTGCAGTATTGTGTGGTTCTTGCATAATTGTCCTAAATCTTGGGGTGAGCGATGTTCACTGTGCCGATCACGACTTTACTGATCATTATTTTGCTGATCCTTACTTTAGCGCTGATCATTTAGATCGTTTTTAGATCACTGGGATTAGGTGGAGCTTCGCTATTCGCTATATTGTGGCATATCTTGCGCCTCAAGCGATTGTTGATATTGATCCAGTGCCTGATCGATATCTTGGCTATGATCGAAGGTCTGTGCTGGATAGCTTTGCCGCTGCGGTTGTGCTGCTTTGGATTTTACTTGGTATTCAACATAAATATTGTCTTTACCGAAGTAGTCTCTTAATTGTGCCAATAGCGCATCTAAAGGTGCAACCAGACAGCGTTGGCTGAGTTGTAAATCGGCCGTGGCATACTCAAAGTCCAGATGGAGCAAAATCGGAATATGGCGATTATCATCGACCTGATGATAAGGTGCCAAGATCTTGGCTAATTCTTGTGCCAACTGGGCATGAAGATGATCCGCTGTGAGCTGGATCGCAATGTGTGTTGCACGTTTTTGTCGAATTTCATTGAGGCTAAAGGCTTTGGTCAAACGACCCATCGGGCGTTCATAGCCTTCACGCTCATAGATTTCACCTTCAATGACGACCAGTTTGTCATTTTGAATGATGTCTTTAAAACGTTGAAAACGTTCGTGGTTGGCAGAAATTTCTATACGCGCTGTACCATCATCGAGGGTGATCATGATACGGTTGGGGAAGTTGGCGACATCAACCACATAACCAGCAAAAACAGTGGTTACCCCGCGACGCGTTGGGCTGAGTTCATTAATTTTATGCGGAATAAAAGCTTTTAACTCTGCTTTATAGACATCGATAGGGTGACCCGTGAGATAAAGTCCTAAGGTGTCTTTTTCACCTTTTAACCGAACTTCATCACTCCACGGCTTCACTGGTTTCATCGGCTTACGTTGCACTTCTGCAACTTCACCAAATAAGTCCATGATGCCCGTTTCGCGGTTTTGCCGTGCTTGGTCTGCGGCTTGTACCGCTTCAGGCAGTTCCGCCATTAGGGTTGAACGCTCAGCACCCAAACAATCCAATGCACCGGCGCGAATCAAGGCTTCTAAAGTCCGTTTATTGATTTTTTTGAGGTCAATACGGTGACAGAAATCAAATAAATCTTTGAATTCACCATCTTGTTGGCGTGACTCAATCACGGATTGCATGGCTTGTTCGCCAACGCCTTTAATCGCACCTAAACCATATACAATGGTTTGCGCATCTATGGCGTGGAAACGATATAAAGATAAATTGACCGAAGGTGGCAGTACCGCTAGGCCGTTACTACGACAGTCATCGATAAGAAACACCACACTGTCTGTGTTTTGCATTTCCGATGACATAACCGCCGACATAAATTCGGCCGCATAATGTGCTTTTAGCCAAGCAGTTTGATAGGCAACCAGCGCATAGGCGGCGGCATGTGATTTGTTAAAACCATAGCCGGCGAATTTTTCCATATAGTCAAAGATATGGTTTGCTGTCGCTTCATCGATATCTTTTTTGGCAGCCCCTTCAATAAAAATCTGCCGCTGCTTAACCATTTCTTCGGGTTTCTTTTTCCCCATCGCACGGCGTAATAAATCCGCACCCCCAAGGGTATAACCCGCACAGTACTGCGCTGCCTGCATCACCTGTTCTTGGTAAACCATAATGCCGTAAGTGGGTTCTAATACGCCTTCTAGCAAAGGATGTAAGTACTCGAACTCACCGCCGTGCATACGGTGAATAAAGTCTGGGATGAGATCCATCGGACCGGGGCGGTATAAAGAAACGAAGGCAATAATTTCTTCAAATTTGCTTGGGCGTGCTTCTTTGAGCATGCGTTTCATACCGACGGATTCAAACTGGAATACCGCAGTGGTATTGGCTTCAGCAAAGATTCGGTACGCTGCTGCGTCATCAAGCGGGATGTGCTCAATGCGTAATGCGTGTTCGGTTGGAAGGCGTTTATTGATATTCTGGAGTGCATCTTCGATGACAGTCAGGTTTCTTAGCCCCAAGAAGTCAAACTTGACCAGCCCAGCAGCTTCTACATCGTCTTTATCGAATTGGGCAACACGGTTGGTACCATCTTCATCACACAGTACCGCAGAGAAGTCGGTAATTTTAGACGGTGAAATCACCACACCACCAGCATGTTTACCGGTATTTCGGGTAATGCCTTCGAGTTTAAGCGCCATTTCCCAAATTTCAGCAGCATCGTCATAATCTGGGTTGGATGGATTGGTGACAATGTCTTTAAGCTGTGGCTCCATATCGATGGCCGTTCGTAGATCGACGCCCAACGGTTTGGTGGGAACCATTTTCGAAATACGATCCGCCAGACCATAAGATTTACCCAAGACACGGGCAACATCTCGAATAGCACCTTTGGCTGCCATGGTCCCGAAGGTTGCAATCTGTGAGACCGCATCACGACCATAATGGCGTGAGACATAATCGATTACCCGGTCACGTCCAGCAATACAGAAGTCGACATCGAAGTCGGGCATTGAGACCCGTTCTGGGTTTAAGAAACGTTCAAAGAGTAGATCATAACGCAATGGGTCAAGGTCGGTAATTTTTAAGCTAAAGGCGACCAACGAACCGGCACCAGAACCACGACCAGGACCAACAGGTACGCCATTATTTTTCGACCACTGGATAAAGTCCATGACGATGAGAAAGTAACCCGGAAAACCCATGGAGTTAATGATATTAATCTCATAGGCCAAACGCTCATCATAAGGTTTACGCACCTCAGCCCAATCTTCAGCACGTTTTTCGAGCGGATAAAGTTGTAATAAACGTTCTTCTAGCCCTTGTTGTGAGATGTGCTCAAAGAAGGTGTCAATGGTATGACCTTCTGGAATAGGATAGTCGGGGAGATAATAGGTTCCGAGCTTGAGATTGACGGTACAACGCTGGGCAATGGCGTAGCTGTTGCTGATGGCTGTAGGAATATCTGCAAAAAGTTCAGCCATTTGTTCGGCTGTTTTAAAATACTGTTCTGCCGTATAGTTTTGTGGACGGCGTTGATCGGCTAAGACATAACCGTCGGCAATACAGACGCGCGCTTCGTGCGCTTCATAATCTTCTGGCTTAATAAAATGTACGTCATTATGCGCAACCACCCCAATTTGATACTGAGCAGCATAATGTAAGGCATGTTGAATAAAATCTTCTTCTTGTGGGCGTTGGGTGCGGGTAATGGCAAAATAAACCCGATTGCCAAACTTTTCAATCCACGCTTCTAATAAAGGTTCCGCTTTTTGTGGATTAGAAGAACAGAGCATTTTGCCCACATCACTGTGCATGCCCAATAATACAATCAGGTGTTCAGACTTTTCTAAAATCCATGATTTATCGACACAGGGAATACCTTGTTGTTGCCCTTTAATAAAGCCATCAGAAACAATCTCGGTCAGTGCCCGCCAGCCGTCATTGTTAATGGCATATAAGGTGGCTTTGTGTTCGGGATCATTTAAGCGAATGGTACTACCAAAGATTGGTTTGATTCCTGCACCGACACAGGCTTTATTAAACTTGACTGCGGCATGCAAGTTGCTCAAATCAGTAATCGCCAGCGCCGGCATCTGTTCCGCAGCTGCGACTTTAATCAATTCAGGTATTCTGACGATCGATTCAGTAATCGAAAATTCAGTATGAATGCCTAAGTGAACAAACTGCATGAGAAAACCCTAAAATAAAACCGCCGCTATTTTAGCATGCTCTGTAGCATGGCGGCAGCGTTAACTACAGCAAACACCGCTTTCTGCTGTTTGTTTGGGTAAATATCGTAGTATTGCGGGATAAGACTGGGAGAAAAACGCTGGGTAGATTAAAAAATAACACGTCAAGTGGGTGTGAGGATTTTAGCTGTATTGTTTAAATTCAAAAACTGAATGGCACTACTTTTCAAATTCTGAAAATACCCATAAGATAAACGAACTTATCTAAACCATTCATGTGTAGAGACTTCATGACAATAAAAAAACTTATGCAAGCCATTTGCCTATCTGGGGCAATGTTTGGATCAATGGCTTATGCTGCAACGGAAGCTGTAGAGCCGGAAGTGTACAGTCAGCAGTTGTTGCAAAAAGCCAAACAAGGTAATGCCGATGCGCAATACAATATTGGCGAAGCGTATTATCAAGGCTATGGCGTTGATGAGGACTTAGACGAAGCATTTAAATGGTATAAAAAAGCCGCAGCACAGGGTCAAGTCGAAGCGATTTATTCTATTGGCTACATGTATGACGAAGGTGAGTCGGTCGATGAAAACAATGTTGAAGCGGTTAAGTGGTATACTCAAGCCGCCAACAAAGGTCATAACTTGGCGGCTTATAATCTTGGCATCATGTATGAAGAAGGCGAAGAAGGTGTTGCCGCAAATGCCAAAAATGCTATCTTTTGGATGAAAAAAGCAGCCGATAATGGCTATGCCGATGCCCAATATCATTTGGCCAATCATTATGACAACGGGGATTATACTGCGGTTGATAAAGCCAAGGCGGTATATTATTTTAAACTCGCAGCAGATCAAGGTCTGGACGCTGCACAAAATAATCTTGGTGTAATGTACGAGCAAGGTGAGGGGGTAAAACAAAATTACGCAGAAGCAATGCGCTTATATAAAGCTGCGTCTGAACAAGGGCATGCCTTAGCAACTGCCAATCTCGCTAGCCTCTATGAAAATGGTTATGGTGTTGCCAAAGATTATAAAACTGCGGTCAAGTATTATGAACAAGCCAATGAGCTTGGGCATTATCAGGCATTGAATTCTTTGGCAAAGCTCTATGAAGAAGGGGGTTTTGGTTTAAAGAAAAATATTCGTAAAGCCAAGCAATATGCGGATGAGTTTATACAATACCAAGAATACTACGCAGAAGAAGTTGATGGCGAAGACGCTGATGAAGCAGCAGCCGAGGCTGTGGCAGATGCTGCGGCTGAAGCACTGGATTAAACCGTGATCATGCTATAACGTGATCACGCTATAAAAAGTCATAGCTTTTAAAAACAGCATGTTTAAAAGCAACATGCTGTTTTTTTGTTTTCTGATCAAAAAGAAAGACTTGTTTTTATAGTGATGGCATATCGCAAGGCGTTGGTCATCTTTTTTCGGCGACGCCTTTGCAAATAAGTTTTTTCTTCATAAGATAAGCGCTCATTGCCCAATGTGTCAGAAGTGTGCGAGGACCATTGAGCAATGTATGCGCCGCTTTATAACAATCTGTCTATGCCACAATAATAAATGACCGCCCTCATCTAAGCATGTTTAGATGAGGTTTTTTTCTGTTGCGACAGATTCGCTGCGTTGCAGTGAAATCACTTAAAATAGCGCCTTGCTATCAGTCTTAATATTCCCAAAACATGGTTTGTAATTGCTTGGCATCTTTGCTTTTCGTCAGCGCTAATGCGGTGAGTATACGGGCTTTTTGCGGGTTGAGATCATGTGCAACCACCCAGCCATATTGATCATCGGGTTGCTCGGCATTGCGCAGTACAAAACCGGCAGCAACCCGTGAAGCACGCACGATTTGTATCCCTTGTTGTTGTAATTGTTTTAGTGTTGGCACAATCTGTGCAGCAACCGAACCATTTCCCGTACCGGCATGAATAATCGCCTGCGCGCCATTTTTGGCATAGGCAAGATAAGCATCGGGTGACATATTGGTCGCAGCATAGACAATTTGCACATTGGGGAGCTGATCGCCCTGAATATTTTCAATATTAAATTCAGACTGTTGGTTGAAGCGCTTACTGACCTGTCTAAACCAATACGTTTTGCCTTCAACCACACTGCCTAAAGCGCCCCATTGGCTTTGAAAGGCATCCGTGTGGATATTAATACTTTTACTGACATCACGTGCTGCATAGATATTATCATTCATCATCACCAGCACGCCTTTGCCCCGCGCACTGTCACTGGCAGCCAAAGCCACAGCACTATAGAGGTTCAGTGGACCATCGGCAGATAAGGCGGTTGCTGGACGCATAGCGCCCACCAAGACGATGGGTTTGTCACTGGCAATGACCAGATTTAAGAAAAAAGCGGTTTCTTCTAAGGTGTCTGTACCATGGGTGATCACCACACCATGTACATCAGGTTTTTTTAGTAAGCTATTGACTTGGCGCGCTACGGACAATAGTTCTTTGTCGGTGATGCTTTCTGAGGCAATTTGCAGGGCTTGTACACCGCTCACATCAGCCAGTTCTTTGAGTTGTGGAATCGCGTTGATCAGTTGTTGCACGGGTACTTTGGCCGCAGTATAGGTCGCACTATTGCTGGCACTGGCACCAGCACCGGCAATGGTCCCGCCAGTTGCAACCACCACCACATGATTTTTAGCCCAGCTATTTAGGGGCAATAACAGACTTAAGCTTAAGCCGAGAACACTCCATGTTTTACGCATCTTTTTTCCTCATTGTTTTACACGTTTTGTTTTTTACAATCGTTGTTTTTGCAATCATTGCTTTTGCAAGCATTGTTTTGAAATTGTGCTATTGGCTGTTGCAAGAATAAATTCAAGATAGCTCATAGCAATATAATGCGAAATATCAGAATGCACTAGCCTCTAGGCGAAGATTTTAACGATGATGAGTTGAAATTGCAGTAGCACAGTACCCTGCAATTGCATTGCAGGGTACTGATTATGAGGGGTTTAGATTGTCTTTATTGGCTTTTGTTTCGCGTATCTATTTAGCGGATTTTGGCCAAGAAACGGCTAAGGCGCTGAATGGCTTCACGTAGTTCATTTTCAGCTGGTAGAAAGACTACACGGAAATGGTCTGGTGTTGGCCAGTTAAAACCGGTGCCTTGGACCAAAAGCACTTTTTCGGCACGCAATAGGTCAAGCATTAACTGTTCATCATCTTGGATGGGATAAACATCCGGGTCTAAGCGTGGGAAGCAGTACATTGCACCTTCAGGTTTAACACAACTTACACCAGGGATGTCATTGAGCATTTCCCAAGCGATATTGCGTTGTTCATATAAACGACCACCTGGGCGGATCAAGTCATTAATGGATTGATAACCGCCAAGCGCAGTTTGAATGGCGTATTGTGCTTGGTGATTGGCACATAGACGCATGGATGCCAACATATCTAGGCCTTCGATATAATCGGCGGCACGGCTTTTGTCACCAGTAATGACCATCCAGCCTGAACGAAAGCCAGCAATACGATAGGACTTAGATAGACCATTAAAGGTAATACACAGTTGATCACCAGCTAAGGCAGCGATAGACACGTGTTCGATGCCGTCATAGATGATTTTGTCGTAAATCTCATCTGCAAATAAAATCAGATCATATTTTTTCGCTAGACGCACCAATTGTTCTAAAATATGACGCGGATATACTGAACCTGTTGGATTATTGGGATTAATAATGACTAAGCCACGGGTATTGGGCGTAATTTTACTTTCAATATCGGCCAAGTCTGGATACCAGCTATTTTCTTCATCACATTTATAGTGAATCGCTGTACCACCAGAGAGATTAATCGCCGCGGTCCAGAGTGGGTAATCTGGCATTGGAACCAGCATTTCATCGCCGTCATCTAATAAGCCTTGCATGGCCATGACGATTAGCTCTGAAACCCCATTACCAATATAAACATCTTTGACGTTGAGGTCTAAGATACCTTTTTGCTGATAATATTGGCATACGGCTTTACGTGCTGGAAAAATTCCCTTGGAGTCGGTATAACCAATCGCATTGGGAAGGTTTAAAGCCACATCATTAATAATTTCTTGTGGGGCTTCAAAACCAAATGGCGCTGGGTTGCCAATATTTAGCTTGATAATTTTATGCCCGGCTTCTTCCATATCGTTGGCGGCTCGCAACACTGGTCCACGAATGTCATAGCAGACATGTTCTAATTTTGATGATTTTTTGATTTCGCGGGGTGATGTATAACCTAAAACGGACATAAGATGCATCCAGTGATGTGAGGATATAAAAATAGAGCGTATTTTGCTAAATCTCTATTGAAATTAGACTAGAAATTTAGCACGCTCTAGCGTAAATATGAAAGTCTTGAAGCATGACACTGAATGTTAAATATTTAAAGGAGTTAATCATGGGAAAACTCAATAAAACTGAGCGAGAGTGGCAAAGAGCATTATCGCCTGAGGAATTTCGAATTACCCGGCAAAAAGGTACTGAACCGGCATTTACGGGTAAATACTGGAATAGCCACCAACAAGGCATTTATGTTTGTCGTTGTTGCGGTGAGCCATTATTTTCTTCAGAGCACAAATACGATAGTGGTTGTGGTTGGCCGAGTTTTTATCGATCCATTGAAAATGCTGCGATTGAGGAGCATGAAGATCTTTCACATGGTATGCATCGCATAGAAATCGTTTGCCATCATTGTGATGCACACTTGGGGCATGTATTTGAAGATGGACCAGAGCCAACAGGGCTACGTTATTGCGTGAATTCGACTTCTTTGGACTTAAAAACCCAAGAGAAAAATGACGAAGATAATTACCCCTAAGATTATTGACCTTAAGGTCATTAGCCTTAAAGTCATTAGTATTAAGATCAATGGCTTTACGAGCATTGCCCTTAAGAACATGATCTTTAATGCGATCCTTGATCAAGGCATACGGAGTGAATTTTGATCGCGACTACAGATTTGAGCAAGCCCGCTGGGCGTGGATACAGGGAATAACATTTTGATTGTTTGACGTGCTTTCAACTTTAATATTTTGCATGAGCTATCGTGATTGATAGTGAATGAGGCGGTTTAAGTAAAATAGCGCTTGATGGTTTAAATCAAGCGCTATTGTTTTTTGACTGAAACATCGACTAAAACATTGTCTGAAAATAAGTTGTTGAAAAAAGTTACTGAAAAATTTACGAGAATAAATGCTGATTTTCTATAATAGATAAGCCTGGTGTTTGTGGCTGGATCAGGGCATTGACCAACGCAGCTGCCACAGTCTGGCTTTCCACTGCACGCCACTGTTTGGGAAAATAGCGTGCAATACCAGCAGTAATCTTTTCAACCAGTCGCCCATCATCGCGATGTCGAATTAAGATTGAGGGTCGTATAATGGTTAATTGTGGAAAATGCAGAGCAATGAGAGCCTGTTCTACTTGTCCTTTGACACGGTTATAAAAGAAGTGTGAATGGGTATAAGCACCATACGCACTGACCATGAGAAAATGTTGAGCACCTTGTTGTTTTGCCAATTGGGCAATCTTTAATGGGTAGTCGTGATCTATCTTGATATAATTTGCATCGGAGCCTGCTTGCTGGCGTGTGCTACCCAGCGCGCAAAAGACGGCATCACAATTAAAATAATCTGCATGTTGATCTAAAGCATCGAAGTCTACGATATAGTTACGAATCTTTGCACTTTGCGCTGTAAAAGCACGCCGTGTAATCACAATGATTTCTGTTATTTGCGCTTGCTGTTGCAGCGCTTTTACAATTTCTTGACCTACAGCACCTGTTGCGCCAACCACCAAGACCCGTTTGATCTCCTGCATCATACACCTCATGTTGAATTGGATTATTAGAAAGATTCTGATCGAATGACCTTAACATGCTGATGAGAAAAAAAGCACGCTTTTACGATGTGCTTTAGCTTCTACTTTGAGCTTCTACTGTGTGCTTCTACCGAGTGTATTGCAGAATATATTGCAGAATGGTTGATGTGTGCATATTGAGGATATGCAGGTGAAAAGACCCCAGCCCTAGGCTGGAGTCTACTTTAGGCTTGATGTGATCAAGCGCTTTGTCTTAGGTCTTAGTGGCTGTATTTTAAACCGACCGATAAGAGTGAATCGCGGTTATTACCAATATCTGCTTGGGTGTCTTTGAGTTGATAACTGACCAGACCAGACAGACTTTGTGTCAAGTGTGCGTTGACACTACTACGTGAACGTAAGACTTGAGACTTATCGCCGAACTCATAGCTTAAGTCTTGGTTAAAGCTTAGCGTAGGGTTAAATCGATATTGATAATACAGTCCTAGGGTACCGATTAATTCATTAAAATCATTATGAGGTGCATAGCGCTCTTTGCTATAACGATAACCTGCACCTGCTTCAGCGGTTAAATTTTGCTTTTGCTCTTTTAAAATATCAATGCCGAGTCCCGCAGTAAGGTTGGTCTGATAGTCGAAGCTGCTAGATAAGTCTTTGTCCCACTGTACCTTGGCAAATTGATAAAGCGTATCGGAACTGCGATGGAGTGCTTTACCAGATAACATATAACGTTCTACATTTTTGCCAGAATCGCCATCATCATTAGCACTTACTGCTTCAGCACGTATTTCTTGACCCCATACACCGACTTGACGTTGCCAGAGTAGATTGGCAGCCAGATTTTCTTTTTTTGTCGATGAGCCCTTAGACTTGGTGTTATTCAATAAATAACTTAAATCGCCTTCAAAACGATAAGGTTTATCCTGAGATAAATTAATATTTCCAACATATTCACGTGTTGGAGCAATGTCTGCAAATGCAAAACCAGAGAATGTTGCGAGCATAAGTAATGAATATTTTTTCATTGATAACTTGTTTCCGTTATTGAGTGATTTATATCGAGTTATGGTCCATAAGGTTTTTGAATATAGATTAAAATAATCATCTTATTGTAAGTTTTCTTTATAATAATGTGGTTTGTATCACATAATTTAAGATTGAAATTGTTTTACTGGCCTGTGCTCAGTATTTTTATTATCGTGACAGAGTCGGCACGCGCTGAAAGAATCGCGTCAAAAAATAACGGCAAAATAACCTTAAGATGATGCAGCCTGCTAGGCTGCTGCGAAACTCAAATTTAAGTTCGATTTTTAAGCAGTATTTAGAATTGCTTAACTTTTGTAACTTCATGAAAATAAAGCTATTAGTTTAAATATAAATATGCTTAGATTCAGTCTGGTTTGCATAAAAAGGATCCTTCATTATGACCAGTATTTATCAATTTGACGCTGAACGGCTGGATGGTCAAAACCAATCTTTTGCCGACTACCAAGGGCAGGTGCTTTTGATCGTAAATACTGCCAGCAAGTGTGGTTTTACCTCACAGCTCGCAGGCTTAGAAAAGCTTTATCAACACTATCAATCACAAGGTTTTGTGGTATTGGGTTTTCCATGTAATCAATTTGGTGGGCAAGACCCAGCGAGTAACGAAGAAATCGGCGCATTTTGTCAAAAAAACTATGGTGTGAGTTTTCCAATGTTTGCCAAGATTGATGTGAAAGGACCTGAAGCGCATGTGATTTTTCGTTATTTGACCAATAACAGTAAAGGTGTTTTGGGCAATGGCATTAAATGGAATTTCACCAAATTTTTAATCAATAAAAAAGGTGAAGTCATTGAGCGTTATGCACCGACCACGAAACCAGAAGCGATTGCCGCTGATATTGAAAAAGCTTTGGCTGAGCCATAAGGCGATGTTTGTGATGATGGTGTGATGAAAAATCTTAAAGCACATGACTTTAACGAGTGTGGTCTCAAAGCATCTAAACTGAAAGAATGTACCCTTGAAGCGCATAGGCTTAAATTGCCTAGAACTGGAATCTAAGTCATGTTCAATTCTTCAGCTGCTATAGAAGCTGAGTTTTTCTACGACCCGCGGATGCCTTATGTGGAAACACGACGGGCATGCCAAAGTCGTATTTGTTATCAAGCACATAGTCATGGCACTTTTTCTATAGGCGCCGTTGATGCTGGGCAGAGCCGGTTTAGTAGTTATTTACATGTAGAGACTGTGATTGAGCCGGGCTGTTTGGTGACTATTCCAGCACATGTGCAACATAGCTGTAATCCGTTGCCTGAGCAGCATTGGAGTTACCAGATGATGCATCTGGATGTGGTCTGGTTAGCACAATTATTACAAGAACATTTGCAACAACCGCTACAGCAGCATATTCCTTATTTCACACCACAAATATTAAGCAACCCACAGCATTACCGTGTGTTTAGTCAATTAAATGCTGCTCTATTTGATCGTAATCTTAGCATTGCCGCCAAGGAGCAGCTTTTAATTGAGGCATTAAGTCAAATTCTACTCAGCGATTTTACTTGGTCGAATAGTCATTATTTTAAAAATGAGCATGGTCTATTGGAGCAATTATTGTTCCAGATTGATCAGGCCGATCATGTTTTATCCTTGGCTGAGCTTGCCGAAACTGCGCAATGTAGTCGATTTGCCTTGATTCGCTTATTTAAACATTATTTGGGTTTGAGCCCGCATGCCTATCAGTTGAACCGTTGTGTACAGCTGGCACGACAAGCCCTCCAGCAAGGGCAGCCGGTAATTGAAGTCGCGTATCAGTTGGGTTTTAGCGACCAAAGTCATTTTCATCGTGTTTTTAAGGCGCACACAGGAGTAACGCCTAAGCAATATCAGCAAGGATATAAGGCTGCAATTTAATACAAGAATATCGACTAGCCCTTGTCTATAGTCAGCTCTGATTTTTGTTGGAGTGATAGATGACGCTATTTTTACTCATTGCTGTTACGCACTTTGTTGCCTTGTTATCGCCGGGACCTGATTTTTTTCTGATCTTAACCACTTTACTCAGACAAGGACGCCATGCCGCGGCTTGGGTCTGTTTGGGCATCGCGCTTGGTAATGCCGTGGTATTGCTGTTTATTTATTTGTGCATGCACGACTTACAACAGCTGAATCCAGATGTTATACAGGATATTCAATATATTGCAGCAGCTTATATGCTGTATTTGGCTTGGCGTTGTATACAAGCGACACAGCAGCCACCGCTACAATGGCAGTTTGAGCAGCCAATGGCTGTACGGCAGAGCTGGAAGCTGTTGGCACTTGGATTGCAGTCTAGTTTGTTTAATCCCAAAAATATCTTGTTTTATAGCAGCTTAATTTTGATGTTCTATCAGGAGCTGACGGGGTGGCAACATGCCAGTCTATCCGTGTGGATGGTCAGTGTAGTGCTGTTCTGGAATTTACTGTTGTTGAGGCTACTGAGCTTGCCGCAATGCATGCGCTATTTACAACAGTATGCAGTGTATTTACACGCGCTGGCTGCACTATGTTTTACTATTTTTGCGGGGCTGATGTTGTGCAGCTAATTCGTAGCATTGACCTTTTCAAATGATTTGATTTGCAGTGCTCTAGCGTGGGCTAGAGCAAGCAGTGGATTCTTGTGCGCGATTATGTTACTGATTATAAAATCGCTTTGAGTCGTGCAATGACTTGTTCACATTCATCGAGTCCAGCCACCAATGCCATACGGACATGCTGCTGACCTGGATTACCATTGGCTGTATCACGAGATAAATAACGACCAGGCAAAACTTTAATATGTGCCTTTTGCATTAACATTTTGGCAAAGGCTTCGTCATCATCAACGTTGAGCCAATAGTAAAAACCTGCATCTGGTTTTTTAAGGGCTAAAAGGTGAGACAGTTCTTGTTGAAATAAATCAAATTTACGGCGATACAATACTCGATTGTCTTCGACATGCTGTTCATCATTCCATGCCGCAATGGAAGCGAGTTGATGTTGTACTGGCATTGCCGCCCCGTGATAGGTGCGGTATTTCAAATAGGGTTTTAGCAGCGCTGCATCACCTGCCACAAAGCCGGAGCGCATGCCCGGTAAGTTAGAACGCTTAGATAAGGAATGGAAAACAATACAGTTTTTATAGTCATGTCGACCAATTTCAGCACAGACTTCAAGTAAACCTGTTGGGGCTTGATCAAACCAAAGTTCTGAATAGCATTCATCTGAGGCAATAACAAAATCATATTGATCAGACAAGGCAATCAGTTGCTTAAACTGTTGTTTGGATAAAACCGCTCCAGTGGGATTGCCTGGTGTGCAGACAAATAAAATCGCAGTACTTTGCCAAACTTCAGCAGGAACACTATCAAAGTCACCGATATAAGCATTTTCAGCAGTGCAATCAATAAAATAGGGCTGAGCACCAGCCAATAACGCCGCCCCTTCATAAATTTGATAAAAAGGATTGGGCATGACCACATACGGGGCTTTTTCACGTGATACTGTGGCTTGTACAAAAGAAAAGATTGCTTCACGTGTACCGGATACCGGTAAAATATTTTGCTCGGCATCTATGTGTTGCAAGTTAAAACGGCGACTTAACCAGTTGGCAATACTTTGACGTAATTCAGGCAAGCCTTTGCTATTGGGATAAGTCGATAAATGCTTAAAATTGTCTTGAATGGCTTGCTGGACAAAGGCGGGTGCCGGATGCTTGGGTTCACCAATGGCCAAAGAAATCAGTGGTAGATCTGCGACGGTAAGGTCTTGAAAGAGTGTATTGAGTTTTTCAAATGGATAGGGATGCAATAAGTCTAAGCTTGAGTTCATGACAAGTTTACCAGTCGTTATAAAGTACGCATAACGCCATCAAAGACATGACCAGGTGCAGGGCGAGTAGCTGAGATGCACCAGATCATGCTGCGATGACGTTAAATTTCATTGCTCATATTACACAGCCGTTGCACGAAATCCTAGTGCTCATGCGGTTGTACAATTTGTTGTGATGCCTCATCGAGTGCAGCCTTAAGCTGTTCAGCAAAGCGTTGTGCTTCTGCATCACTCATCATTTGGGCATGTTGTTTGGTGACAAAGAAGATATCTTCTGCCCGTTCTCCTAATGTTGCGATGCGTGCAGAATGAATATCGAGGCCTTGCATCATAAAGAGCCCACCGATTTTAGCCAAGAGACCCGGCTGATCGAGTGTTGCGATTTCAACTTGATGTTGCTGTAGATCATCTAGCCGGCTGATCTCGACTTTATTTTCAATTTCAAAATGACGTAATTGGCGTGGAATACGGCGTTCCATTACACCTGGGTATTGATCTGAATGACTGAGTGCTTGCACCAGCGCTTGTTGTACATGGTCTTTACGCTCAGGGTCAGTCAATAGGGTTCCAAAACGGTCTAGAACCACATAAGTATCTAGGCTAAAAGCTTTTTCAGCCGTGATAATGCGTGCATCTTGTACATCGAGATTCATACGATCAAGAATAGCCACTGTGGTGGCAAATAAATTGGGTTTATCTTGTGTATAAATAAAGATTTGTACGGCATCTTGCGCAGCCGTACGATGTGCGCGGATCATCACCAAGGGAGCAGGATTATCACCATGTTCCAAGATTGAACGGGTATGCCAAGCGATTTCATTGGCAGATTCTTTGAGAAAATATTCTTCTCCGAGGTCGCGCCAGACTTGATCGACTTGATCAAAAGAAAAGTCATTGACTAAGAGTTCACTGGCAGAAAACTTGGTTTCTTCAATATGCATCTGATAGTCTACCGGACGTCCGAGTCCCATACGAATCACATCCCGTGCATGGCTATAGAGTTGTCGCATTAGGGAGGAGCGCCAACTGTTCCAGAGTTTTGGATTGGTGGCATTGATGTCAGCAACAGTTAAACAATATAAATAGTTGAGATGCTCGATATCACCGAGTTGTTCGGAAAAGGCTTTCACCACATCTGGATCAGAAATATCTTTTTTCTGTGCAGTTAAAGACATCAGTAGATGATTGCGAATTAACCAAGCAACAATATTGCTGTCACGTTCATTGAAACCATGTTGATGGCAAAAGGCTAAAGCATCTGCGGCACCGAGCTCACTATGATCACCACCACGACCTTTGGCAATATCATGAAATAACGCCGCCACCAAGACAATGTCACGACGTAATAACCGTTGGAAAACCGAACTGACCAAGGGATAGTCTTTGGCAAATTCGGGTTCTTTAAAACGGTTGAGATTGCGAATTAATAGCAGGGTATGCGCATCTACGGTATAGATATGGAACAGATCATATTGCATCAGTCCCAAGATGTGACCAAAGGCTGGAATATAATTGCCCAATACCCCATAGCGTTTCATTGCCAATAAGGTTTCATAGAGTCGATAAGGTGATCGCATAATTTGCATGAATAAAGCTTGATGCTGGGGATTATCACGATAGGCTTGATCGATTCTTTTGGCGGCTAAAATGAGCAATCTCAGCGTGCGGGCACGAATGCCTTGTATCTCTGGGCGATTGGCCAAGATATAAAAAATTTCTAAAATTGAGCTGGGATTTTCAGCAAAGATTTTATGGTGCTGAACGGCCAGTTTGCCGTCGACCAATTTAAAATGTGCATTGATATTTTCAATTTGCCGTTCGTAATTGGGCAAGCGAGGGGCAATCACCGATTCACTAAAATATGCCAATAACAATTCATTGAGGGTGCTGACCTGCTGCGCAGTGCGGTAGTAGCGTTTCATGAATTGTTCAATCGGATAATTAGGATGTTGTTCTTCGCTGCGGCTATAACCAAATTTTGCTGCGATTTCACGTTGATAATCAAATAACAAACGGTTTTCATCACGTTTGGTCATACGGTGTAGATAATGGCGAATTTCCCAAAGAAAATTTTCAGCATCTTCTAAAACATGTAGTTCAAATTCAGAAATAAAACCGAGATGAACCAAGTCATAAATACGGTTGACGCGGAAATGCCGTTTGGCAATCCAGCCGATTTGGTTAATATCTCGTATACCGCCTGGCGCATTTTTAATATCAGGTTCGAGGTTGCTTTCAGTATTATTATGCTGTGCGTGACGCTTAGCTTGTTCTTGCATTTTTGCGTCATAAAAGGTTTTGTCTGTCCAAGTTTGTGAAACAACACGACGTGGCCATTTGGCTAAATGAGGGTTGCCACAAATCAAGCGTGCTTCAATCAGCGTTGTTGCAATGGTGAGGTCTTGGGTGGCTTGCTCAAAACAGCTTTGAATGGTGCGGACACTGGTGCCGGGTTTGAAATGCCCAACATCCCATAAAGTCGAAATAAAGTCGGAGACCTGCTGTTGTTGCGTCGTACTCAGTTCTTGCTCTGATAAAATCATAATATCAACATCAGAACAGGGCAGCATTTCACGGCGACCATAACCACCGACCGCAAACAATGCCAAACTGTCATCCAATTGAGCATGTTGCCACAGCAAGCTTAGAGCCTCATCGATGGATTGTGTTCGTGCCAATAAAATATCGCGGATCGGAGTCTTTTGATCAAATGCCTGTTCAAGTTGTTGCTCAACTTGTATACGCCAAGGTGTAATCGCTTGAATATCATCAGCTGTTGTTAAAAAATCACGTAGCGCTACAGTCTTGATCGTCATGTCCCAGGAGTCCTACAAAAGGTCTGATAGATAAATCGGTTAAATGCCTAGCTATACCCAATATACTTGTGTACTTGACGGAAGATTCCAGCGCGCAAGACAATATAGACTTTTATGGCTATTGCGCCGCGTACTTTCATGTTGAGTATCGTGTCAAGTATCTCATGTTGAGCCAAAGCCGATTACAGGGCTACTGCAAAACCACCGACAGTCTTGCAGTAACAGATCATGAAAATGATTCAGTGTGCTAGCTATACTCCTATACGCTATAGCTTAGCGCAAAGTCATTTATGCGGATGGCGCTTTGACCGAAACCAAAGCAGCTGCTTGTGCAGCCAATTGCCGTGCTTGATCTGTGTTTTCGGCACGTGCAGTGACCACACCCATACGGCGTTTTTGAAAGCCCTCGGGTTTAGCAAATAAACGCAGGTCTGTACGTGGATCTTGCAATGCCAGTTGTAGGTCGGCAAAAGCAAGGTTTGTGCCATCTACACCAGCATAGATTACCGCACTGGCTGCGGTACTATGGCGTGCGGTATTGACAGGAAGTCCCAGAATGGCGCGTGCATGTAATTCAAATTCACTTTGGTATTGTGAAGCGAGTGTGACCAAACCGGTGTCATGTGGGCGCGGTGAAACTTCGCTAAACCAGACTTGATCACCCTTTACAAACAGTTCTACCCCAAATACACCACAACCACCGAGTGCTGTGGTGACTTTGTCGGCAATGCGCTGCGCTTCTGCCAATGCAATTGCTGTCATGGCTTGTGGTTGCCAGCTTTCGACATAATCACCGCCGTCTTGACGATGGCCAATCGGGTCGCAGAAATGGGTTTCAATCGCGCCAGTTTCTGGGTTTTTGGCACGCACCGTGAGTAAGGTAATTTCAAAATCAAAATCAATTTTTGCTTCGACAATGACTTTACAGCCTTGTACGCGCCCAGCAGTCTGTGCATGTTGCCATGCGGCATCGACTTCAGCAAAGGATTTCACTTGTGATTGACCTTTCCCCGAAGATGACATCACCGGTTTAACAAAATTAGGATAACCAATGTCATCACAAGCTGCACGGAAGCTTTCCAATGAGTCAGCAAAACGATATGCCGAGGTTGCCAAGCCCAGTTCTTCTGCGGCCAATAAGCGTATGCCTTCACGGTGCATGGTCAGATTAACCGCTTTGGCTGAGGGAATCACTGTTGCTAGTTGGGCCTGTTCGACCTCAAGCAAAACCTCAGTGGCGATGGCTTCTATTTCTGGCACAATTAAATGCGGTTGAATGTTATCAATTAATTTTTTCAGAGCACTGGGGTCAGTCATGTCTAAGCAGTAATGAAAATGCGCCACTTGCATTGCAGGCGCATCGGCATAACGGTCTGCTGCGTGGACTTCTACGCCTAAACGTTGTAATGAAATCACAACTTCTTTGCCGAGTTCACCGGAACCTAATAATAAGACTTTAAATGCTGAAGATTGGAGGGGAGTACCAATGGTAATACTCATGCGCTTCATCCATGCCAAATTTACAAATAGGCATTTAGCATAGCAGAACTGAGCCCTGTGTTCAGTCTTGATTGCGAGAAATTTAGCATCTTCTATGGTCGCGCACATAGATGCACCATTTTGTGGCTGATTGCAGCTGAATCAATGCCTTCTGATACATTTTGAGGCAGTAATGGCAGTCGTCGTACGCTATAAATTAAACGAATTGACTGAAAAATCGATAAATGATATTGATTATTATTTTATTTAAGCTATGTTATCTAAAGTTAAATTTTGGCAATTTTGCGTACTCAAATACGCGCAGTGCTGCTTAGGCGCTATGATCTTGGTTTTGCCGATCAAAATCTGCATCACCATTTTTCTTTACAGGATAAATATATGAAAGTTATTCAAACTGCTGGTTTTGCAACATTGATGTTGTGCGCATTCAATTCACACGCTCATATGTTATGGTTAGAACAGCCTGATGCGCAAACTGTACGTGCGTACTTTGGTGAATATGCTGAAAGCCTCAGTGAAACACAGCAAGGTCCTTTAAAATCATTTAATGCTGCCGTAGCAACCCAAGATAAAAACACCTACAAACCTCAAGTACAAGAAAAATTTATAGAATACAAAGTTAAAGGCACAGGTGATGTGCGTGTACAACAAGATCTATTGCATGGCGAAATGCTAGCACAATTCCGTGCCAAAACAGGTCGTAGTTCTACACAACCTGTTGCAGAATTTGAAATCGTACCAACGCAAGCGAATGGCAATCAATTTACCGTGTATTTCCAAGGTAAACCTTTAGCAAAACAAGAGGTTGAAGTTGTAGCAGACAACCGTTGGACACAAAAATTCTATACCAATGAACAAGGGCAGTTCACCATCAATACACCTTGGAAAGGTCAGTATGTGCTTGAAGCAGGCAAACCTGTAGAAGAAGCTGGACAATTCCAAGCTAAGCCATATAAAACCAAGTACTTAGTAGCGACTTTAAGCTTTAACGTACAATAGTTTTCCATGTTAAGGTCAGTGCTGCTCCGTAACTGACCTTAACTTTTTTATGTTTATCTTGATGTTCATCATTTAAAAAGTTTAAAAATCAACACGACTGATGACTTAACTTAAAAGCGTGTAACTTGATTAATATACTGAATTAACATCCTAGGATTAACATGACGAATATTAGCTGGTTTTGAGCTGCATTAGACGCTCAAAGCTGCTAAGGCGTTTCGCCGGATCATAGACATCACAGGTGAAAATAAACTCATCGACTTGATAAGTCTCTTGTAATTGCGCTAAGCCAGCTTTGACCGTTGCAGCAGACCCAATCTGCGCTACAGCATAAAAATTATCAATGGTCATTTTTTCTGCTGCATTGCATAAACCCTGCATAGACTCAACCGGTGCTTTGAGTTTCATGCTTTGCCCGCGGATCATACTCAAGATACGTTGGTAAGCAGTGGTGGCTAGATAATGGGCTTCAGCATCACTCTCTGCCACAATACAAGGCACACCCATTGAAACATAAGGTGCAGCTAAATAAGAAGATGGCTTGAAATTTTCTCGATATAACGCGATTGCTGCAGCCAGCATGCGGGGAGCAAAATGTGATGCAAAAGAATAGGGTAGTCCCAATTCAGCAGCCAGTTGTGCACTAAATAAACTAGAACCCAATAGCCAAACAGGTACGTGACTATTTTGCCCTGGCGTGGCAACAATGGCTTGTCCTGCTGTGGGCTGATCAAAATAGCTTAATATTTCTCTAACATCTTGTGGAAACTGCTGCTCAGTTTCACGCCGCCCGCGTCGGAGGGCTTGCATGGTCACAGAGTCTGTGCCGGGTGCCCGTCCCAAACCTAATTCGATACGACCGGGATATAGCGCTTGTAGCGTACCGAATTGTTCTGCAACCACCAGAGGCGCATGATTTGGCAGCATAATTCCGCCTGAGCCTAAACGAATATGCTGGGTATTGGCTAATAGATAGGTCAATAATACTGCGGTAGCCGAGCTGGCAATGCCGTCCATATTGTGATGTTCAGCAAGCCAAAGCCGTTGATAACCAAGCTTTTCAGCATGTTGTGCCAGCTCTAAACTTTGGGTGAGTGCATCATGGATGCTTTGACCCTCACGTACGGGTGCTAACTCTAAGATCGAAAATGCAACATCAGATCGTTGTGGCGGGGTGGGATGCATGGCAACTCCTTGATCAAACCATGGATTGAGCATACGCCGAGATCAGTACTTTGTATATCGTTTATTTTCGATATATTGCCTATGATGCACTTTTTAATGACAATACCGTGCCTCGCATAGACTGTATTTAACCCAGTTGAGGTTTAACCAAGCTGTGGCTTAACCAAGCTTATGTTAAACCAAGC
Source organism: Acinetobacter larvae (assembly GCF_001704115.1). NCBI lineage: Bacteria > Pseudomonadati > Pseudomonadota > Gammaproteobacteria > Moraxellales > Moraxellaceae > Acinetobacter > Acinetobacter larvae. Next base: position 1,929,095 of record NZ_CP016895.1, on the reverse strand, counting down.
CAGCATAGAAAAACCAGGCATCAAATGACGCATATAAAAAAGCCCCACCGCGAGGGTGAGACAATGCTGGGTACTACAAAACTTAAAAGGATGGCATGATGCTGTTTTAACGACGATATCCGCGTGCATTATATTTATGACCGCGATAATGTCCTTTACGGTAGCCATTATTGCGTGAATTTTCATAGCGATTATCTTGAGAAATTTTGTTGCCGAGCGCTGAACCACCAGCAGCGCCCAATGCTGAACCGATGTATCCTCCCGTCGTGCCGCCGACTTGTTTACCTGCCGCATAACCGCCTGCACCACCTAAGCCACCACCGATTGCGGCTGAACTGCGATCTTGACGTTTACTGGCGACTGCCGCACCGCCAGCCCCACCGACAGCTGAACCAATTAATGCACCAGTATTGCCGCCCATTTCTTTACCAAGTGCTGTACCCACCACACTACCCAGTGCAGAAGTGGCTGCAACACGTGCACTATTGTCTGCAAAACTATGGCTACTAAATAATGCACCCAAAAAAATCGTGCTAGAGAGTAAAATCGTTTTAACTTGCATGAATGATGCACTCCATTGTTTTGATTGTTGGCTCACTTGCCCATGACCGACAATTTAACAAATACTGGCTGGAATAATATGGAGGCATATCTCTATAAACATGCGCTTTAGTAGCGCAATGTATGGCTTGTTTTAATTGTTCCCCATAATTGCTACATAATATTTCAGAATCGGCAGCCATACGCGCTTGCCATGTTGGAGCTGCGTGTTGAGCTAAAGCTATTTTTTAGCAAATAGCGGTGATCATGCGGAAAACTTGTACCTGTAGATATAGGATTTAAGCGCTAGAATCGTTACACTAAGCACAATTTTATGCATTCTATCGCCGCTTGCAGCGCTAGCGCAGTTGACGGTGATTATTCAGTTTTGAGACCTTATATTAATGAAAGAATCGTTACGCTTACGATTAGACCAATTGTGTGATCGCCATGAGGAACTGACTGCATTGCTTGCCGATGTAGAAGTGATTTCTGATAATAAACGCTTCCGTAATTTATCCCGTGAACATAATGATTTAACGGAAATTACAGAAGTGTGGAATAAATATAAACAAGCCGAAGCAGATATCGAAACTGCTGAAGCGATGTTGTCTGATCCAGACTTTAAAGATATGGCACAAGAAGAAATCAAGGACAATAAAGCGCTGATTGCGACATTAGAAGCTGAATTGAATATCCTGATGATTCCGAAAGATCCCAATGATGCCAACTCTGCCTATTTGGAGATTCGTGCAGGGACAGGGGGCGACGAAGCTGCTATTTTCTCTGGTGACTTATTCCGTATGTATAGCAAATATGCTGAAACACAAGGTTGGCGTATAGAAGTGCTTTCTGAAAATGAAGGTGAGCATGGCGGTTATAAAGAAGTTATTTGTTTAATCAATGGCGAGGGGGTATACGGGCGCTTAAAATTTGAAAGTGGTGCACATCGTGTACAACGTGTGCCTGCAACCGAATCGCAAGGTCGCGTACATACCTCAGCATGTACTGTTGCGATTTTACCAGAGATTGATGTCGACACCAGCGTCGAGATTAACCCAGCCGATTTACGCATCGATACTTACCGCGCCTCTGGTGCTGGTGGTCAGCATATTAACAAGACCGATTCTGCGGTGCGTATTACCCACTTACCTACGGGCACGGTGGTGGAATGTCAGGATGAACGCTCGCAGCATAAAAACAAAGCCAAAGCCATGGCTTTATTGGCTTCTCGTTTAGAAAATGCCAAACGTGCTGCCCAAGAAAGTGCAACTTCAGAAATGCGCCGTGATTTGGTGGGGAGTGGTGACCGTTCAGAACGTATTCGAACTTATAACTATCCGCAAGGGCGTATGACCGATCATCGTATTAACTTGACCTTGTATAAACTAGAGTCGGTGATGGAAGGTGATTTAACCGAGTTGTTAGATAGCTTGCATCGTGAGTATCAGGCCGATCAGTTGGCATCATTGGCACAACAGAATGGTGGCTAATGAATATTGCTGAAGCCTTGGCGCTACGTGGCGATGCTGACAGTTATGAGCGTCAAGAAAATGCTTGGTTATTGGCCCATATTTTGGATATGCCGCATCTACAGTTGCGACTTTATGCCACACAAAGCCTCACGGCAGATCAACAGCAACATTATCTGCAAGCGCTGGCACGGATTGAAGCGGGCGAGCCTCTGGCATATGTCACGGGTTCTCAGCCATTTTGGACTTTAGATTTAAAGGTCACTGCAGATACTTTAGTGCCGAGACCAGATACTGAAGTATTGGTTGAAAGTGCCTTAATGCTGGACTTAGCAGCACAGGCACGGGTATTGGATTTGGGTACAGGCAGTGGTGCCATTGCTTTGGCGCTAGCCAGCGAGCGACCTGCTTGGCAACTGACAGCCAGTGATTTATATCCAGCAACCTTAGCTGTTGCTCAGCACAATGCTGCGCAACATGCGCTAAAAAACGTTGAGTTTGTCTGTGGTGCATGGTATCAGGCATTGTCTGGTGTCGCTGATGCACGCTTTGATTTGATTGTTTCCAATCCACCTTATATTGACCCGGCGGATCCACATGTCCAAGCTTTGCAGGCAGAGCCACAGCATGCTTTGGTCGCAGGTAAAGCCGGTATGGCGGATCTAGAGCAGATTATTGTTGAAGGCTGGCATTGGTTAGCCAAAGATGCTTGGTTGATTGTTGAACATGGTTATGACCAAGCTGCCGCGGTACGTGCGCTATTTGCACAATGCGGTTATCAGCAGATTGATAGTCGGCAAGATTATGGTGGTAATGACCGCATTAGTCTGGCACAAAAGCGCGTTTAGTTGAGGGCTGGGATCGGTTTAGACTGGCAGATTAAATCAAAGCGCGAAGCTTCTTGAAAACTTTCCTGATCTGCTGAGTTTTGCTCGCGCTGTATCCAGCAAAACCGTATGGCTGTATTTACGTTGGTCTATAGACAAACTAACCACAATTGGCATGTACAATTTTTTGTGTTTTGGGATCAACAGTAACGGTAACACGTTGCGCGCTATAGTCGCTGGTCACTGCACCATCAGGAGTAGTGCGTCGCACCTGTTGCGCGTGAGTTCGTTGTTGAATTTCTGCATCAGAGAGATTATTTTGTCCAATTAACAGCTGTGCTGCTTCAGCTTGGCAAGTGTGCGCGCTACGAAACAATTGCCATTCTTCGATGACCTGACCATCAGTCAAGTGACATAAGCCGATTGCACCTTCTGTTTTTTGCACAATCTCTAAACGACCTTGTTGAGCAATACAATATTCACTGGCGGGGTTGGCTTTACCGATTAAAGGTGATTGAGTGGGGCGGTTAGCTTGGCTTTGACAAGCACTCAATAACACGGCACCGGCAATCAGTGCAAAAGAATGCAGGATATTCATATTGAAATTAACCACAAAAGTTGAGGATGAAATCATCCTAACACCAATGCTATTGCTTTAACCAGCAGGCGTCTGCAAAAATTTACGCAGCTCCAAAGCAAATTTTAGTGGTTCCGATAACAACGGCGTATGTCCTGATTTCTCAAAGATGATGCTTTGTGCCTGTTGCAATTGCTGGGCAATATTCAGTTGCCCTTGGTAGGGATACAAATTGGACTGTTGCCCAATAAAAAATGTAGTCGGGCAATCAAGCTGACAGAGTGCTTCTCGATAATCTTCGTTATGCTCTAAATAGGTGTTGACATACCAAGCCATATAATCCAAACGCTGTAAGGGCAGTAAATACTGTTGTAATTGATCGCGTTTTTGAGCCAGCTTAAATAAAAAAGGTGCGATACGATTATTGCCTTGCCATTGTACCAACTCGAACCAGCGTTGTAATAGCTGTGCTTTGATGGGGTGTTGCAATTGCATTAGGGTTTTGGCGTGCAAGGTTGCGCGAGTTAAACAGTCCGCCAAAGCGGCTAAACGTTGTTTAAACAGCGTGTGTTGCTGTGCAAATAGACCATAAGACCAGTGCTGATCTGTGACAATCTTGGGGCTTTGGTCGATATGTAAATAAGCATTGATTTGCTGACCGAAATTGGCATAGTGCATGCCATGCATGGCTACGGTTGCGCCCATTGAATAGGCCATGACTGTATAATCTTGTGTTGGTAATTGGGCTAATAGGCTAGTGACGTCGCGCCAATGGCTACTGATCGCATCTAAATCGCCAGGAATTTGGCAAGTTTGTGATCGCCCGAAGCCACGCCACTCCGGAATAATAAAACGAAATTGGCGATGATAAGGCAGAATATACGGCAGCCAATGATAGCTTTTCATGCCTAAACCAGACAGAATCAAGACGGGACGTCCTTGCCCTAACTCTCTGACAAATAAACTTTCACCATCTGCCATAATATACGTTGTCATATAGATATGCTCAATTGTTGTCACACTTTTGGGGCTGATCAATGTGCTGTAATTGTGGAATAAACAATTGCAGCCAATCAATCCACGTCTGCTCTAAGTTGATGCCTAATTGTAAGATCATACGATGAATGAGTAAGGTTCGATCTGTGGCACTAGCCTGTGCAAAGTCACGTTGATAGATCAGTTGATAGGTTGCCAAATTTTGCTGATGTAAAGCCAAATGCCGTTGTAATTCTGGCATGATGTGGTGCTGCTTTAATTGTGCTTCTGCACGTAACCTGACCATTAGCTCTTCACGGAGTTGTGCAGGCTGACTTTGTTGTAATAGCCATTCGGCAAGGGCTTGACGTCCACTGGCTTCAACTTGATAGGTTTTTTTACGCCCTTGATAATCGGCAGATTCTAAAGTGGAAATCCAACCCAGCTTTAGCATCTGATTGAGTTCACGATAGATCTGTTGATGTGTCGCATGCCAAAAATAGCCCATTGACTTATCAAATCGACGCGCCAGCTCAATGCCACTACTTGGTTTTTCAAGTAGGCTGGTAAGTAAGGTATAACTTAAAGACATAGACAATGCGATCTAGATAGAATGGAATATAGAATTATGCAAGATGTTGCATAAAAAGCAAAACTAGATTAATTGATAGTCTTAGCCTTTCGCAAGCCAAAAGCCAAACTGATAGCGGATAGTTTAAATAAGGTATTGTTTTTCATAGAACTGTAGCATTGTCTTGGCAATATGATTCTTGGCAGCACTCTGGCACCGATGTACGCAATCAAAATTGTGCATCGGTGCTAAGATTTTAAGCTCAAGCTTCGATTTAAAATATTTATCCCAAGAATTATCCACAAATTTTGTGGGTTATTTTCTATTGTAAGTAATTGATTTATATAGATCACATTGCGTTTTGATTAAAAAAAGCACGTTTATTTAACAATGGATTGATCAGATGTGAGTCTTTGCGGGCGGGTGTTGCATGGTGCTACTGTGATGGATGGTGCTACTGTGATGGATGGATAGGGAAGTTTAGCTTGAGCTGGTTTTAGTCGATGCCTGCGCTTGATGTAAGGCTGTGAGTTGTTCTGACCACGCTACGATCGCTTGCAATACTGGTTTAAAACTGTCTCCAAAATCTGTTAGTGCATAGACTACTTTGATCGGTGGTTTATCGCCATAAACCGTACGACTAATCAGTCCATCTTGTTCGAGTTGTTTTAATTGGCTACTCAGCGCTGTCTCTGTAATACTTGGAATTTGTTGACGAAGTTGACTAAAGCGTAAAGCCTGTTGATTGAGATGATATAAAATAATCCCTTTCCATTTTCCCCCAATGAGATCCATTGCCATACTCATGGGACAAGCATAATGTTTGCCATTGTGACTCAAACCGTTGTGACTATCATTGGTCATATTTTACCTATGCTCCATTCAATCAAATACTTATCTTTATGTCCGGTGTATTTTTAAAGCGATGATCAAAGCCTAGTCATCCCAGTCATATACAATAGAGTGTATGACTGGGCTTGCTTCCGTGAGCGTAGTGGCTAATCATAAAGACGATAATAGCCAACAAAACGATTACAGCTCTTTTGCTCGGATTTGATCTGTAGTAGTGCTTTGTCAAATTGTAATTGGTATTGGCAGCCTGAATCATTATCACGAATACGTTGTTTTTGTTCAGGTGTGGTATACGCCGTGAGATTAATCACTTGCTGTTCCGGGAGATTATTGGGATTTTGATAGGAAAACCCCTCAATTTTGATACGGTTTTTATTGAGCTGATGAATACGTAACTGAATCGCAGGATAGCTGAGATTGCCCTGATTAAATTTAAAATAATGTAGGGTCATACTTTGATTCATTGAGGTATAAAAATTAAGTTCATCAACACGCTGTTCAAATTGTTGCTTGCGGCAAGTCAAGCTTTTACATTGACGTACACGCTGCAACCATGCGCTTTGGCTATCACGTAAAAGTTGATTTGGTGCATCACTGACCAAGCTGGCAGCGAGTAACTGTTCATTGAGCGCTTTACGCTGTAAGTCTAAGTCTGCGATGCAAAGGGGTTGATCTTGTACTATCTGATCACCCAGTTTACATGAAGCTGCATAGGTTGAATGGGTTGCGAATCCTAAACTAGCGACAAAAAATAGGCTAAAAATCTTTTTCATAGACGGATAATCAGTTTTTAACAGCATGATCGCTTATACTTTCATTAATGTTGCGTACTTACTATAGCGAAAGAGAAAGTATGATTACAAGGTTATAGGGCAATAATCAATTTAAAAAGGAGCATTCTATGATGTTACCCATTCGTATTGGTCAGGGGATCGATGTACATGCCTTTACTGACGGCGATTTTATTACTTTAGCGGGCATAAAAATCGCACATACCCATGGTTTGAAAGCGCATTCTGATGGTGATGTGGTATTACACGCCTTAAGTGATGCCTTACTGGGTGCATTGGCTTTGGGCGATATCGGTCAGCACTTTCCCGATACTGATCCGCAATTTAAAGGCGCAGACAGCCGTAAGTTATTACAACATGTTTATCAATTGATTTTAGATCGTGGTTATCAGCTGAATAATGCTGATATTACCGTTGCCTGTGAGCGCCCTAAATTGGCCGCACACAATTTGAGTATGCGGCAAAGTATTGCCAATGTGCTCAATGTCGATGTTACACAGATTAGTATCAAAGCCACTACGACAGAAAAACTGGGTTTTACTGGGCGTCAAGAGGGCATTATGGCAACAGCAACAGTGTTATTACGCCAACAGTAAGATGCTGCTGAGCGGACGATCGCTTATGCTTTTAGGCAGAGCAACTGTATTGGGTCATAATTAGGCATCATGCGCTTGTTCCACTTGTGCTAAGGTTTGTTGCAGCTCTTGGGTGGCTTTACGCCCTTGTAGCTGCAGACCAATCACATGCATCAATCCTGTCCATGTTGCGTCGGGTTGCCAGTGTTGTTGTAGACAAGCATCGGCTTCAGCGATGTCAAACTGTAAATAATGCAAACGGTAGAGGTAGAGTAAGCAGGATACAATCTGAGTATTACCCTGTAACCAAAGCATTTTTTCTCGGCTAATATAATCGATCAAATCTAAGATCAATAAACATTGTTCATCTGCTGGTTGGCTAAGATCAAGCGGAATATGGATATATTTGAGCCCAGCATCGACACAATCCCGATCACAGGCTGTTTTGCTGGTCGTCGATGCCGTAGCAAAATCAATGTCGATGACACTATCAATACCATAAGCTTTGAGTAATGCCCATGCCGATGTTGGCAGTTGCTTAGAACTGAATAAATGCTGATGAATATATTGAAAGTCTGGACATTGGCAAAGTTGTTGTTCGAGATCGTCGCACATAATTAAACTAAATTGTTAAAACAATATAAATTCAGTAGACCTGAATTGGTGGCATAAAAGCAAGTCCAAAGTGACTTGTCATAGCGGTTTATGTAAAAGAAAACCCGTATTTAAAAAAAGCAGGCACTTTAAAGAAACCGGTATTTTAAAGAAACCAGTATTACACAGAGACATCGCTTAAAAAGAATAACGCCATCACGGGGATGGCGTTATAACGTAATCATTAACGTGTCGCTAAAATATCTTTTAAGGCTGCATCCATTTCAAGCAAAGCTTGTTCAGTGGTTTCCCAATCAATACAGCCATCGGTCACAGATTTACCATATTCTAAATCTTTTAAATCGGCTGGAATGTCTTGACGACCACCTTTGAGATGACTTTCAACCATAATCCCAACAATAGATTTATTGCCATTTTGAATTTGTTCAGTGATGTTTTTAAGCACCAAAGGTTGCAAATACGGATCTTTGTTGGAATTGGCATGACTGGTGTCAATCATGATTTTATTGCTGACTTTGGCTTTGTTCAACGCTTGTTCTGCATCTGCCACTGAGCCAGCATCATAGTTCGGTTTGCCATTCCCACCACGGAGTACCACGTGGGCATAAGGGTTACCTTTGGTCCGAATAATCGATACTTGACCTTGGTCATTTAGCCCTAAAAAACTATGACCGTGTTTGACCGATTGCATGGCATTGGTGGCAACCGTTAAACCACCATCAGTACCATTTTTAAAGCCCACAGGCGAAGATAGTCCTGAAGACATTTCACGGTGTGTTTGGCTCTCGGTCGTACGTGCACCAATTGCCGACCATGAAATTAAATCTTGATAATACTGCGGTGAGTTTGGATCTAGTGCTTCGGTGGCACAAGCCAAACCTTTTTGGTTGAGTTCTAATAATAATTTACGTCCAATACGTAGCCCTTTTTCGATATTAAAAGAGTCATTCATATCTGGATCATTAATCAGACCTTTCCAGCCAACCGTGGTACGGGGTTTTTCAAAATAAACCCGCATAATAATAAATAAAGTATCTTTTACTTTTTCACTGAGAGCTTTTAGACGTTCAGCATATTCATGTGCCGCAACAGGATCATGGATGGAACAGGGGCCAATGACCACGAAAAGACGTTTATCTGTGCCATCAAGAATATTACGGACAGTTTCACGACCATGTAATACACATTGGTAAGCTGCGTCATTTAATGGCAGTTCTAATTTAAGTTGTGCAGGAGTAATTAAAGGTTGAATGCTTTGAACATTCACATCATCAATTTGAGATTGATGTATAGGATTAGACTCAAGTGTATTCATTGCCGTCACTGGTATTAGATTATACAAAAGTTTGCGAGTAGTTCGAATATAGCACGATTTGATCTGGGTTTAACTAGTGCAACATGTACTAAATATACCAAGATCGTGAATATTTCCCTTAAAAACCGCTTTAATATGATGGATCGACCAACATCTTAAGGGATTGTGCCATGGCTGAAATTGGCTAACTCGACGCTTTAACGCAAAATGAAGTTAATGCCTAACAATAATAAAGTAATACCTAGCAGCTTACGAATCAGCTTCTCTGGTAAGCGTGAACTAACCAAAGTTCCAATGATAATCGCAGGAATCGAGCCGCATAATAGCCAACCGAGCAATTTAAAATCCACATTTCCTGAGGACAAATGCGCCAGTCCTGCTGCCAAGGTCAGTAATACTGCGTGCGCTACATCGGTACCAATAATACGGATCATGGGCAGATTTGGAAACATTAAAATCAAAGCCATGACACCAAAAGCCCCAGCACCGACTGAAGATAAGGTGACCGATACTCCCAATACAATACCCATGATCACAATATAGGGGCGACGTTGCGCTAAAATTTGTTCACGTTGCTGCAACGTCGTTGCACTGGCATCTTTACGCCAGCGTGCTACGAGACGCTCTATTTGACTACGAAAAATAATCGATATACCAGTCAGGGTGAGCATAAAACCAAGAACTGAGGTTAATACGGTTTTATATTGACTTGACTGGCTTAAATAGTTTTCTAGTACCCAGTGGGTTAAAAAAGATGCGGGAATACTGCCCAGTGCCAGCCAAAATACAATGGGCCAGACAACATTAAGTTTACTGGCATGCACCGTGGAGCCACAGAATTTCGAGATCGCGGCGTACAGTAAATCCGTACCAATTGCGATATGCGGTTCGATTTTAAATAAGCTAATTAAGATGGGGGTCATGAGCGAACCACCGCCAACACCGGTAATGCCTACGCAAAAGCCGACCAGCACACCAGCCGCAATATATTGAATTGCATCAATCATTTGTAGTGACGCTTTAGAATTAAAAAAACGGCTTATGGTATGGCTTTTTGAGTGCAATAGTTTTCTTGATTGTTGATTAACTTATGATAAAAAATGCTAAAACCTTAGATCTGCTATTTTTATGCGCCGCGTGATGCGGATTGATCAGGTATGTGTGGTTAACAGCAAGCATAATATACAAATTATTGCTAATGTTTGGCTGTGCTCAGGTGCGCTATGTTACACTGCCATGCTGCATGATGAGGGGATTGTCTTGAGCAAACGCAAACTAAGAATAGGAATTGTAGTCGGAGAGGTATCGGGAGATACGCTGGGCGTAAAATTAATGCGTAGCTTTCAAGCGCAAGGCATAGAGGTTGAGTTTGAAGGGGTTGGCGGCCCACAAATGATCGCTGCTGGCTTCAATAGCTTTTACGACATGGACATCTTTGCAGTGATGGGCATCGTAGAAGTGCTCAAAGATTTAAAAAAATTCTATGCTATTCGAGATGATCTGGTTGAGCGTTGGCAGAAAAATCCGATTGATATTTTTATAGGCATTGATGCCCCAGATTTTAATTTGCGTTTGTCTAAAGAAATAAAACAAAAGCATTTGCCCACCAAGACCGTGCAGTATGTTAGCCCATCAGTATGGGCTTGGCGTCAAGGGCGTGTTCATGGCATTAAAGCCAGCATCGATTTGGTATTGTGTTTATTGCCCTTTGAAAAAAGTTTTTATCAGCAGTTTGATGTGCCTGCAGCATTTGTTGGGCATCCTCTGGCGAGTGAGCTGCCACTGCATAACCCCATTGCTGAGGCAAAAACAGAATTGGGACTGGATGCACACCAACAGCATATTGCTTTATTGCCTGGGAGTCGCCGTGGGGAAGTCGAGCGACTAGGACCGGTATTATTTGATGCTGCCCATTTGATATTTCAGAAATACCCACAAACCCAGTTTATTGTGCCTGCCATTAATCAGGCACGTTTAGAACAAATCGAAGCGTTGTTGGATCAGTATCCTGAAGCATTGCGTAAACATGTGCATGTATTTGAAAATAGCCAAGCGGAGTTGAAAATTGGGCGTCAAGTCATGAATGCCGCAGATATTATTGCCTTGGCTTCAGGTACAGCGACTTTAGAAGCGATGCTATTACATCGTCCCATGGTAAGTTTTTATAAATTAAATTGGTTGACCTATTGGATTGTTAAATTGCTGGTGAAGATTCAATATTATGCTCTGCCTAATATTATTGGTGGTAAAAAAGTTATTCAAGAGCTAATACAGCAAGATGCCACAGCAGAAAATTTAGCGCATGAAATTGAGTTGCTTATGCATATTGAAAAAGCACAAATTCAAGTCATGCAGTTTAAAAGCATGCATAAACAGTTATTGGCAGGCAATAGTGAAGATCCAGTACAGGCCATTATGCAGTTATTATAGGAGCGCCATGCAGAGGGCTAATCTTAAAGGAAACAAGAGCTTAAATAAAACAATAGCTTAAAGAAAACACGCGCTTAAAGGGAAGACCAGCTAAAAGAAAACAGAACCTGATCTTGGGGTGAGTCGCAGGTTGTATTTAGTAAGTTGAATGTATTTTAGCGATACAAAGATCGTGATAATCGCGTACCGATTGCGCGGTATTGAAAGGCGTACATGCCTTATCAAACCTTATAATGACGTCTAAGATTATCACAAGGCATTGTACAGTGAGGTGAAGGCTTATTCAGTCCGAATAATCAGTTCATAGCCCGTATATTTACGGATATTAATCACACCAGTATCGAGCAATAAATATTGCCCCTTAATCCCTTGCAATTTTCCGCGGATGACTGGGGTTTTATCGAGATTATGTGATTTAATCTTTTCAGGATAATGCGCAACAGGATAGATAAATTGCCGTGCTGGTTCTTGCTCTAAGATTTCAATACTTTCATTGAACTGTAAGTTTTGGCTAAATTCATCACGAATTTTTTCAATCTGCGCTTGAAAAGAGCTGATGAGCTCATCTCGAATGGTTGGTAATTCAATGGGTTCAGCTTCACCTTTGAGTAATTTACGCCAATCTGTTTTATCGGCAACTTGGGTGCCAAATAAAATTTCTAGTTGCCCAGATAAACGTCTTGAACCGACTTTAAAAATCGGTAAGGCTTGTGTTGCACCTTGATCAAGCCAACGGGTAGGCATTTGTCCCAAACGGGTAATACCGACTTTTAATGCACTGGAATTGGCTAAATAGACAATATGCGGTTGGAAACAAACCTGTTCAGCAAAACTTTCTTCACGGCAGGTACCAAGATGATAATGACAGGTTTCGGGTTTCATAATACACATATCGCAGGATGCTTTGGTTTTAAAGCATTTAAAGCAATGTCCTTGTGCATACGATTTGGAGGTTTTTGCACCACAGGAAACACAGTATATTTTTCCAGTCCATTCAATTTCTAGCGATTGCCCAAGGGCAAAGGGAAGCTCGGTTTCTGAACGATCTAAAATAAATTTATATTCTACATGTGCTGTGTGAGTCGCTTGATCAGTTACACTAGCAGGAATTAATGCTGCATGCATTTTATGACAAATGCCTTGTAGTTCCATACGTTTATACTCACATTTAAAAGAGGTGCAGTTATGGCTTTGCAACAGGTCATCACTTCTATGCTAGACGATTTATCGCAACAACAGCCTATACAAACTGCACTTTGTATTGGTCAACAGGTCCAATACCAACAAGATACTATTCAATGGCAGCATTTTAACGCATCTGAGCTGTTAAATCTGCCCTTTACTCAGCGATATGATTTAGCTGTGGTATTTTTTTATAGTGAAGAATTTACCGTGTTGCCGTTGTCGCAGCAAAATCAGTTACTGGTGAAATTACGCGATTTATGGGCAAAACGTATTGTGCTCATTGCCCATCAAGCGCAAACCCCGCAATTACGTGCTTTAGGATTTCAGCAATTACTGGATGCTAGCGCTGGAAATACGGCGCAATATGCATTGCAGTGCTGGCAATTTAATATCTTGACCTATAAACAAGTACCCGATTGGTTAAATGCCAAGTTTTGGGCGAATCCTGAAAACTGGGACAAATACCGTTGGTAATGGGGAGGTACGGTATAAAGCGCAACTTGAGTATTTAAGCAAAGCTGGAATGTTATTCTCTTGCGCATTGTTCTTTTACGTATTGCTATAAAGAGGGTACTTTGGCCTTTAAGCCAAAGAGATGATTTGATGCACTGACTTTCTTGGCAATATAGTGGGTTTGAATATGGCGGATTAAGATTACTTGTGATTGCAGCTCGAGTTCGCCAAACTCAGGTTCAACCTGAACATAATGCAAACGACCAAACTCATCGCGTACCCGCGCTTGAGCAGAGAAGCCTGGTCGAGCACTACCACTAGAGATCGTGGCCAAACGACCGATTAAATTGACTGCATTGGTCGTGACTTTGGGTTTAATCACTTGATCTAAGCAGTGGATCATAAAGACGGTAAAGATAATCGCGAGAATTAAAGCAGGGATAATCGTGTAATACCACGGGCTAAAATGTTGTTGTGATGCATAAATACAAAACTGTAAAAAGTAACCTGCAAAACTTAGATTAAGCAATAGAAAAACCAAAATCAGGATTTTTGAAAATTTAATCTGTAATAATGGCGACTGACTAATCCATTGCGGTAATATCGGTTTTAAAAATGTACTGGGACGTAATTTAATATAATAGCCAACAATTTCAGCCGCACTTAAAATAAATAAGCTCAGTACACAGCAATGATAGGGTATGAGTTCTGGCTCAGCCCATAGACGTTGCAACATACTCAATTCTACAGCCATAAGAACAACCTATTTAAAAAAACCAATCCCTATTGCGGGGTGATGTTAAACCAATTTGATGGTAAGCCCTTGATGACCCTTTTATTTCAAATCTAAAAATGTTTCAAACAGCGGATTATACCTGAGTTCTGTGAGTGAAATGTACTGCATTGCCAGTTTAGTCTTTTAGAGGGCTTAAGTGCAGCTTTAAATGGCTTTGTAATTGCTGTGCATCTAGACTTTGAATGTGGTCCATGAATGCAACTGCAAAGTGACCTAAATGTTGATGTTGTTGTGCCGCCAGTTGTGCGGCAATGGCAAAATGGGCATGTGCAGCAATGGTAGCAATACCAACTTCTGCCACCGCACAATAGGCAGCAATCAAAGCTCCTAAAGCACAACCTGTTGCTGTTATGCGAGGTTGTAAAGCGCTACCACCATCTACTCGTACTAAGCAGTGTTGTGCACCCCATAAGATATAATCTGCTGCACCCGAAATAGCCACACAATCACTATATGCCAATAAACCTAGACAGTGCTGATAAACTTGTTCACTGGCTACGCTTGCGTCAACCCCTTTGGATTCAATCTGTTGTCCTGCCAATGCACTGAGTTCAGAGGCATTACCACGAATCACTTGTGGATGTAAGTCGAGTAACTGATCGACCATATGACTGCGCCAATGTAATACAGCACCATAGCCTACAGGGTCAAGTACCCAAGGGCGTTGCTGTTGTTTGGCAGCCTGTATGGCCAAAGGTATCGCTTGCATCTGTTGTTCAGTTGGCGTGCCAAGATTAATACTGAGTGCGGCACTGACCGAAGCAAAAGCGGCGGCTTCATGCGGGTTGTCAATCATTGCTGGTGAAGCACCTGCTGCCAATAAGACGTTGGCAACATAATTCGAAGCAACATGATTGGTAATACAGTGTACCAAGGGTTGTTGTACGATTAAATCATGATGGGCTTGTATGATCTGTTGGCAAATCTGATCTTGGGTGAGCAATGACATGGACAAATCCAGTGTAGTAAGCGACTGTTATGGCAAATATGGTATCAGGAATGTTGCTCAGCTGACTGAGCTAAAGTAGCCCAGTGTAAAACAAAATGCTATCCGGTGAAAATGTTATTGAGCGAAAATACTATCGGTAGACAATACTATTGGGTGAAATAGTGGTCTTGGTGATTACACAGCTCACAGCACAGTGATACATAATGTTGAGCATCATACTCCACCCGGAGCTGTTCAGACCCGCAATTCATACAACGTTTTTGTGAGTAAAATTTTAGGCGTGGTTCAATTTTTTTCCAGCTATGTAACATGGGCTGGAAAAAAATATGATCGTCGTAGCCTAAAAATTTATAAAATAAAATTAGACTCATTTGGCTCAGGGGCAATTGCTGTGGACGTGGTAGGGTTGGGGTTTCCCACTTTTCCTTGAGTCCACGTTCGCGATATTGTTGAATCGTCTTACGCAAAATATTGGTATTGATAAAATTGTCATTTTTAGCTTGTAAGGCTTTTTGTTGGTGGAGATATTCTAAAGCATTTTGTAATAGATAATAAATCTGACCTACTGCTAAATGGTCCAGTAAAGTAAAGCAATACTGTTGAAATTGGCGATTCCCGGCAATCTGTACTCCCCATGTTTTACAGTAATACTGCATAAACTGTATGACTTCTTGGTATAACACCATCTTTAAGGCAGATTGAACCTCATCGGCAGATTTAAAGGGCAGACCACGACTGAGATGATGATAAAAGTGTAGTCTAAGTTGTTGTACAACACTAAATAGACTGGGTTCACGGTATCCATCTAAACGTAAATTTAAATAATACTGCGCTTGCCCATAATCTTGGGCACGAGAAATTAAAATTTTTTGTTTGAGGAGTTGTTGCAGTAACTGATATTGAAAATAATAATTTGGCGTAATCGGGTAATATTTGATTTTTTCCCAATCTAAATATTCTGTATATTGTGCACCTTCTTGTACTGTTTCATCCAATAAGCTGAGTAAAAATAATTGCTGCATAAAGTTAAGCTGCTGTAGCTCATATTCATCCTTATGCTCATCTTGTTGGTACAGACGTTGTTCTTGTAGGCGTGTCGCTTGAATTTGTTTTTTACGCTGTTTTTGGCAGGCTTCGCAATGACAACTGCGTTGATCCTCAATATAGATTTGGTGTTGACAGTGACTGCATTGAAAATAGTTCAAGGGTTTATCATATTCTTCTGCTTCAATATAAAACATCGATGCGCGGCAGATCGGGCAAAGCTGACTCTCATCGAGTTGTTTATTGAGAATTTGTGCGAACATTGCCCCTCCTGATTGCACCATATTTGCCGTGAGTATACAGGGTATCGGGCTGTAATGATGTGTTATGAAGATCTTGCCGATCAAGTTGACTATTTATACAACAAAAAGGTCTTTTTATATGAAAGCAACGGGGCTAGACCATTGTAAAATTTTAAAATACCCCGATAAAGATTAACAATTGCAAATGATGCTGTTAAGGCTCATATTTTACAGCATGCGCATTCAGATTAGGATAACGATATGATGAACATCTCGGCGAATGCTACGCCAGCAATCGACTCAACGATTTATTTAAAAGATTACCAAAAACCTACTTTTGCCGTAGAGCATATTGATTTAGATATCCAAGTGCATGCCGATCATACGCGTGTTTTAGCCAAATTGCAGATGCAGCGTCAAAGCGCTGGAGAGCTGTGTTTATTGGGGCGTGATTTGCAACTTGTTGCTGTGCGTATAAATGGACGAGCCCTGACTGAAAAAGATTATCGACTCGATACCGAACAGCTGGTTATTTTAGATGCACCAGAGCAATTGCTGTTAGAAACAGAAGTGATAATCCATCCAGAAAATAATACCATGCTAGAGGGGTTATATCAGGCGGGTGATAATCTATATGTGACGCAAAATGAGCCGGAAGGTTTTCGTAAAATAACGTTTTATCCTGATCGCCCAGATGTTTTATCGGTTTTTACGACGCGTGTGGAAGCTGATAAAACATTTCCAGTTTTATTGGCCAATGGTAATCTTATTGAAACTGGTACAGTGGGAGATAATCGTCACTATGCTATTTGGCAAGACCCCACCAAAAAACCAAGTTATTTATTTGCCTGTGTGATTGGTGATTTAGCCGTGTTACGTGATCATTACGTCACGTCAGAAGGTCGTGATGTTGCACTAGAAATATATGCGGTCGAAAAAGATATTCCTAAATGCCATATTGCTATGCAAGCTTTAAAACATTCTATGCGTTGGGATGAAGAGCATTATGGGCGCCCTTATGATCTAGATAATTATATGATCGTGGCGGTGAGCCAATTCAATATGGGGGCGATGGAAAATAAAGGGCTTAATATTTTTAATACCTCATGCGTATTGGCAGACGAAGCCTATACGACCGATGCGGCGATTATGCGGGTGCAATCGGTGATAGCCCATGAATATTTTCACAACTGGACCGGTAACCGTATTACTTGCCGTGATTGGTTCCAGCTGTGCTTAAAAGAAGGTTTGACAGTATTTCGTGATCAATCTTTTTCAGAAGATCTACAGTCTGCAGCAGTACAACGTATTGATGATGTCGCTGTGCTCAAAGCACATCAATTTCCAGAAGATGCAGGACCTTTATCACATCCGCCACGACCAGATCATTTTGTTGAAATTAATAACTTTTATACCGCCACAGTCTATGAAAAAGGCGCTGAAATTAACCGCATGATGGCAACCTTGTTGGGCAAAGAAAAATATCGTGCAGGGACTGATGAATATTTCCGTCGTCATGATGGTCAAGCCGTTACGGTTGAGGATTGGATAGCCGCATTATCAGCCGGTTCTACAGTAGATTTATCGGCATTTTTAACATGGTATAACCAACCAGGCACACCAAAACTTGAAGTACGCGGGCATTATAATGCTGAGCAACAGAGCTACCGTTTAGACTTTAAACAAAGCTTGAAAGCACATGCCAAATACCCAGATTTAAAACCCGTGCCTATTCCAGTTGCTTTGGCACTATTTAACCCACATACGGGTGAGAAATATACCTTGCAACATGATGCATTGGTGGAAAATAACCAAACAGAGGCAGTATATTTATTTGATCAAGCCGAAGCGAGTCTGGAGTTTAAAGGCATTGATCAAGCGCCTGTCGCGTCATTACTGCGTAATTTCTCGGCGCCAGTCAATCTAGATTTTAACTATAGTGATCAAGATCTGGCGCTATTATTGCAGTATGAAAATAATGGCTTTAATCAATGGCAAGCGACGCAAACTTTATTAGAGCGTATTTTACTCAATGACCATCCTGCACAAATTTATTTTGATGCGATTACGGCAACTTTACCGAGTATTATTGCGCGAGATCCATTATTGGCATCACGGTTGTTGGATGTGCCAAGTGAAAGTTATTTAGGTAGCCGCATTGATGAGCATTATCAGCCGGAAATGATTCATGAGAAACGCGAAGCTTTATTGAATCAATTAGCCAAGGTGTTGGGTGAGCAGTGTAAAACAATTTACTTGTCATTAGATCCTGCTACAGAAAAAGATTTTTCACAAGCCATGGGCGTGCGTGCACTACGTAATATTATGCTGAGTTTAATTGCGCGTCAGGGTGACCTCAGTGTCTTTGAGTTGGCAGCACAACAGTTTAAAGACAGTCAAAATATGTCTGAACGATTGGGCGCACTTAAAATCTTGGTGTGGAATAATGCATCACAAGCACAAGATGCTTTGGCTGCGTTCTATCAACAATATCAAGATGAAGCCTTAGCGCTAGATCAGTGGTTCTTATTACAAGCGTCGCATCCTGAGGCTGATGTACAAAGCATTCAGGCTCTCACTGAACATCCGGATTATGATTTAAAAACACCGAACCGTATTCGTGCAGTCACAGGGGGCTTAAATGCACATCCTGTACATGCATGGAGTTTTGGTGTCGCGCATTTTATTGAGCTTGCAGCATATCTGGATGAGAAGAACCCAATTGTAGGGGCGCGGTTATTACAGAGTTTAAGCCGTTGGTATACTCTGGCTGAGCCACAACGCAGCACGGTACAACAGGCATTGCAACAGTTGCAAAGCAAAGTACAGTCTAAAAATGTGGTTGAAACTTTAAATAGTATGTTAGCTGTCTAAGTATTGATTGGCTAAATATGTCTTGAAGCGAACAAGCTTATAAGCCATTTAGGATTTAAAATGCCCAATGTGCAGTTTAACGTTGGGCGTTTTTTTAATATGTTATGTCATGAAGATATTAATTTGGCTTAGCAGTTTATACAAAATAAGAGGAGGTAATTTTCAAAGGCAAACAAGAAAAATGATAAATAGTGACCAGAGTGGATTTTTAAGCAAAAAAAAGCATGCCGAAGCATGCCTTTTTGAGTGCAAAACTTACTCAGACACGATGGTCACAAGTACGTCTGCTGCAACATCATGGTGTAATTGAATTACGATGTTGAACTCACCAGTGTGACGTAGCGCACCGTTCGGTAAGCGAACTTCTGAACGATCTACAGCAAGGCCAGCATTGGTTAAAGCGTCAGCGATATCACGAGTACCGATAGAACCGAACAGTTTACCTTCGTCACCAGCTTTCGCTGTAATCACGATGTTTACTTCGTTCAATTGATCAGCACGTGCTTGCGCAGCTGCTAGGATTTCAGCTTCTTGTTTCTCAAGCTCAGCACGACGCGCTTCAAAAGCAGTCGTGTTTGCTTCAGTTGCAGCTACCGCTTTACCTTGAGGGATCAAGAAGTTACGGCCGTAACCAGCTTTAACAGAAACTTTATCACCTAGTTTGCCTAGGTTTTTAATGCGTTGTAATAAGATAACGTCCACAGATCACCTCACTTATGGTTGTCAGTGTAAGGGATCAAAGCCAAATAACGCGCTTGTTTGATCGCGAGCGCTAATTGACGTTGATAACGAGCCTTAGTACCCGTGATACGGCTAGGAACGATCTTGCCGTTTTCAGTGATGTACTGTTTTAAAGTGTCGATATCTTTGTAGTCGATATAAGTCACGTTCTCAGCTGTAAAGCGGCAGAACTTGCGACGACGGTAAAAACGTGCCATTGAGGTTCTCCTTATGCTTCTACAGAATCTTGTGATTGCTGAGCTTCTTCACGTTGCGCTTTACGTGCACGTTTTTCTTCAGCACTTTTAGCAAGTAAAGATTCTTCAGTGATTGCGTGTTCACGACGGATGATGAGGCTACGAATGATTGCGTCGTTATAACGGAATAATTCTTCTAGCTCGTCAAGCGTAGTTTGGCTACTTTCAACATTCATTAAAATGTAGTGCGCTTTGTGAATCTTGTTAATTGGGTAAGCCAATTGGCGACGACCCCAATCTTCTAGACGGTGAATTTGACCATCAGCTTCTTTGATGTGAGAGATATAGCGTTCAACCATACCTACCACTTGATCGCTTTGGTCTGGATGTACCAAGAGTACGATTTCGTAGTGACGCATTGTCAGCTCCTTACGGTTTATACAGCCCCTAACATATTGGTCAGAAGCAAGGAGTCACAACTTTTTGCAAAGTTGCGTCGCAAAAATGCGAGACAGCATTATAAGGAGATTGGTATTGAATTACAAATAAATCTTTCTTTTTTACCGTGATGCAATGCTAATATGCCGATATTTCGATGGATATAGAGAAAATATAGAGATAAAGTCAGATTCCTTGCATTCAGAGCTTGTCGTTCTGATCTAGCGCACAGCATAATAGCGCCATTGCGAAAGTTGAATGGTGTAAGCACCCAATGATGTATAAAGATGACGCGCATAATTTAGAGCAGATTGAAGCTTATTTAGATTATGCGACAGAAGAAAGTTATTTAGATTTAATTTCAGGTAGAAATGATATCGTCATGAGGGTTGATTGGCGTGAGCTGGATGAGGAGATTATCCAATATTGCGAAGATATCTTAAATACAGAGCAATTATCTGTGGAATTGGTTAACCGCGATCATGCACGTGGTTTTGATTTAAGCATTTGCTATAAACATAAAAAATCTGTGGTGCCATTTGCCAGTGATGCGGCAGATCGTGATACTACGATTATTGCCCTCAATCAGATCTTACAACCAGAGTATGAAATACGCTTTTGTTTAGCATCAGAGGGCAATGACTGTTTAGAGTTCTTACCATTGAAGCAATCAAGCTGGGAGCGTCTAGAACGCAAATATGGCGCGACACTGTTACAACAATGCTTTGCCAAAGTTGAAGTAGGTGCTTGTTTCTTTGGTTAATTGTTTCTTCGGTTAATACAGTAAGATAGCGATCCTACACAGTGCGGGTGATATGTAGGATCGCGTTTGTTTTGCTCTTTTTTAAATATGGCATGTGGTGTTTTTCTTATATAGGGTGAGGGCTTCGGATCACTCGATTGCATTGGTATTTGGTCGTGGATATTCCAGCATGCGCGGGAAGTGAAAATCATACTGTTGTAGTGCAAAACGATATAATTGCGCAGGACGTTTGCCCGCGATTTTATGTTGTGCGGTTTGTTCTACCACGCCCGATTCAATCATGCGTCGGCGAAAAGATTTTTTCTCCAAACTCTGCCCTAAAATAATTTCATAAATACGTTGCAACTCGGTCAAAGTAAATAAGTCAGGCATAAGCCGAATCGGTAAAGTCGTATAGCGGGTTTTATTTTGTAGGCGTTCAAAGGCCAGTTGCAACAGCTGCGCATGATCAAAAGCTAAATCAAGATCTTGCGCATCGGTCAGATTGACCCATTCACTATATTCAAGATGATCATTGTGTTGAATAACCGTATTGAAATCAATGAGGGCAAAATACAATACCGTGATAGACCATCCCCGCGGATCACGTTGTGCATTGCCAATGCTGACAACTTGTTCTAAATAAGGTGAATCTACGCCAGTTTTTTGCAATAATTTACGTTTGGCAGATGCCATTAAATCTTGATCTTGTTTTAAGTCAACAAAGCCACCTGGTAATGCCCAGTGATCTTTGGCAGGGTAGTTGGAACGTTTAATCAATAAGATTTGTAATTGTCCCGCGTTTAGCGCAAAGATCGCCATATCGACCGTCATTAAAGGTGAGGGATAGTCTGTAGCTTGGTATTGGGAAAGATATTCTTGTTCAGAGGTAAAAGACACATGTTCACTCACTACAATCACATAAATGGATTCTAGCCTTAAATAACCGGAAAAGGCAGTCTTAAAATACTCATTATGTATGGAAAACAAAAATCTAAACAGATCCTTTATGAGTTGCATGACTTTGTAGAGAATGGTCAAGAGACTTTACTGACATCTGGTGATGGTTATATCAAACTCGAGAATGGCAATTGATCCTAGCCATATTATTAGCTAGGGTGTGTTGATATTTACAGTCGATAAATTGATCTAAAGAGGCAACCAAATATAGATACAAGCTAAGGCAACAGCACTTTGATAATTACGCTTTAGCTTGTCATATCGTGTAGCAACTCCTCTGAACTGTTTCAATCTGCAGAATGTATTCTCAACTAAGTGCCTGATTTTATACATATACCAGTCCATATAATCATTACTAGATTTTGTGTTGGATTTTTTAGGAATGTTCGCTTTTGTTTTAGTCGCTTCAATTTGATTTCTCAGACTTTCAGAGTCATAGCCTTTATCAGCACATAGTATTTCTGATTCAGTCAAATCCAGTTTTGATACTAGGGCTGGGGCAATTTTTATGTCATGAGATGTCCCGTCAGAAATAATAAAGTCTATTGGATTACCATTAGAATCAGTTGCTAAATGTATTTTAGAGCTATTACCACCGATACTTTTAGAAATGTCTTGATGCTTAATTCCTGTTGAATGTTGATGTGCTCTGACGTGACTGCCATCAATAAAAATCCATTCTTTGTCAGCATATTTACTAAATAACTTAAATATATTCATAAGCTTATCATTTTTAGCCCAGCGATTATATTTTTTAAAGATTGAATTATGATTACCAAATTCTTTAGGTAAATCTCTCCAAGGGCAGCCCGTTCTAATACGAAATAAGATGGCTTCAATAAAATTTCGTAAATTTAATTTGAGATAAATATTAAAATGTCTGAAAATAGATTTTAACTTAGACCAGTGTTGATCATTTAACATTGTACGAGGCATAGTGTGTGTAAAATTAGGTTTGGCGATTTGATTTTATTACCTCGCTATTTTTAATAATCCTGAAAATATTAAAAATAAGTATGTGAAAAAGGCAATGGAAATTTTTAAACGATTTTCTAATCAAAATATGCAATATCCAAAACACGTTTATAGGGATATTATGAAAGAGTTATTTGAGTTTTTCTTAAAAAGAAGTAGTGAGTCTGATATTGTAATTGAAGAGATTAGTGATATTTTTGGGGTGAATGTAGAAAAAGCCACACCTGAGATTATTGCTTTTTATCATGTATATGAAGCAGTAATCAGAAAGAATGAATCAGATGCTGGATATGATAAAATTCAGCGTTTTACATATAATGTTGGAAAACAGTATAGCTCAACAAAAATAGGGACTGATATTGCTCAATACGGCGGAGAGATCGTTGACTTAATAAAAGATGGAGCTGATGTTTGGGAGGATTCAAAATCAGATATGGAGGCAAATAATTTAGGTCAAACTTATGGGGGGGAGTTATATAAGAAATACCATCCAGTAAGGGCTGCAATAAGAAGTCTAGACTAATATGAAAAACAAGATACTTTATATGGCCTACATAATATTTAGTTTGTATATCCTGTTTAATCTTTTTTATGGGTTTTCTGGTATTATGAATAATTATGATATGCGTGGAACGAATGGTTATGATGAATTTATTGCAAGTTATGTAGGTGATATAAGAATATTTTTAATCAATATTTTTGTTTCATATGTGATTTTATTTTTTTTATTTTTTCTTTTATTTAAAGGAAAAAAATTATTTTTTAAATATTTATCAATAATAAATTCCATTTTGTTTTTATATGGGAGTATTAGGTTAATTTACGAGAATTACTATCGTAATTATATAGAACTCTATGAGTTAAACTCATTTGTTGTTTTAATAGATAAGTATGGGAGTATAATAAACTTAACATACTGTTTCCCTCTAACACTTGCCATTGCAAATATATCTTTTCTAATGTGGATGAATTTAAAAACAAGAAGGTAGAAAAATAAGTAGCAATAGTTAATAGCGTTGATTGGTTTTGTTGAATGTACACTTAAAAGTTGATTTATTCCTTATGTCAAGAATTTAAGGAATAAATATGGACCAGCTAAAACATGCGGTGCAAATGAATGTGCACGAAGTTCGGTAAAACACTTATCACAGTGTCTTCAGCTCTATAGCTAATGTCTTAGAATTATCATCACTTGCCTAAGCATTCGCTACATATTAAAAGAAAGGCAATGCCAGTGAGGCTTTATCTTGCTGCATTACAACCAAACTTTTAAATTTTTTTACATTATCATGTTGTATAAATAACTGTTCGCTGAGTTGTGTATATTGCTGCATATCACGGAGTTTAAAAATCAAAATAAAGTCCCATTCACCGGTGACATAATAACTGTGTTGAATCGCAGGGCACTCAAGAAAAGACTGGCGTAGGGCAGATAAAGCAAGCTGACTTTCATCATTGACCTCTAATAGCGCAATCACACTCAAATGAATACCCAATGCGCTTGGGTCGATTTCAGCTTGATAAGCGCGTATAACGCCTGCATCATCCAAGCGTTTGAGGCGACGACTTACTGCTGCAGTTGATAAATGTATTCGTTGCCCCAGCTCTTGCTGAGAGATCCGCGCATTATCTTGCACCAGTTGTAAAATCTTTAAATCAAAGGTGTCTAACTCAAACATAACAGAAGCTACTCAAATAACATCGCTATAACTCAATATCTCGATACAGCATATAACTGTGAATAGGCTAAATAGCCTAAGCAAATATAGAAAATATTTGCTCGCGTAAATACTGAATCCTAGAATTTTGTTGCAACTCCTTGGCACTAAATAAACCGAGCTGCATTTTCGGTATTTCAAAGGGTAAATCAAATACGTGTAATCGAGAATCTAAACTAAATTGCTGCAAGATACTATAGGGTAAGGTCAGCATTAAATCGGCTTGTTGCCTTAATATCTCAATTGCTGTGGCATAATGCTGACAACGTAATCTTAATTGACGAGAATGTTGTAAACGATTGAGGTAAATATCTTCAATTAACATACCACTACGCCGCGATGATACACCGATATGTTGTGCCGCTAAATATTGTTGCAAGCTCATATTGTCTTGTTGACTACACACCACAAAATGATCTGCCAATAAAGCATCAAAATGAACTTTATGGCCAAAATCTTGTTCTAGATCGATAAAAAAATCAATTTGCTGTGTTACCAGATCGGTTACCACATTTTTTCGATCGAGTTTAATACTACTTAGTTCTACTTGAAGCTGTAATTGCTCAAAATGCGCAACCAATTTGGGTAAAATTAACGGTTCTATTTCATCATGCAATGCGATCTTAAAGGTATTGATCATGCTTGGATCAAATTTCTGTTGTTGTAGGGCAACGTGTTGAATGTCCAATAATGCCTGTCGAATCACAGGATAAATCTGTGTGGCGAAAGCGGTGGCACACATTTGCGCGCCGACGCGTACAAATAAATCATCTTTAAAATGATTACGTAAGCGCTGTAATGCATGACTCGCAGCAGACTGGCTGATATATAAGCTCAGTGCAGCTTTAGAAATACTTTTCTGTTCATAAATAGCAATAAAAAGCGGGTATAAATTGATATCAATGCCGTGGAATAAGGATAAATCCAAGGCGTGTTGATTATGAATATTGTGCATTATGCAATATCTAATTAATTCATTTCATTCATATTAGTTTTTAGGCTATGTTGTGTAAAGAACTTATTGGAAAATAAAGGCGATGGATTATGTTTGAACTCAGCCCACGTGCACAAGATTTTTTAGAAAGAACACGCAAGTTTATTGATGAAGAAATCGCCCCCGTTGAACCACAATTTTGGGATGATGTACATCGTTTAAATCCAGATGGTGATTGGCGTAGCTGGCAATGGCCTGAACAATTAGAGCAACTCAAACAGAAGGCACGCCAAGCAGGACTTTGGAACATGTTCTTACCCGATCCTGAATTGGGTGCAGGGTTGTCTGTACAAGAATATGCGCATATTGCAGAATGCTCTGGTCGTAGTTTATTGGCACCGACCGTTTTGAATTGTAATGCGCCAGACAGCGGTAATATGGAAGTATTGTGGCGTTATGGTTCAGAACAACAACAGCAACAATGGCTAAGCCCTTTATTGGCAGGTGAGATTCGTTCAGTATTTTGTATGACTGAGCCACAAGTTGCATCAAGCGATGCCACCAATATGCAAGCGACGGCGATTGTAGAAGGCGATGAAATCGTCCTTAATGGTCGTAAATGGTGGGCATCTGGTTTGGGTGATCCCAATGCCAAAGTCATGATTTTTATGGCACATACACCAGATCCAAGTAAAGATCGTCATCATCAACATTCGATGGTATTGGTTCCTGCCAATACACCGGGTGTACAGATTGAGCGGATGTTGCCAGTATTTGGGGATTATGATGCACCGCATGGACATGGCGAGGTGAGTTTCAACAATGTTCGCGTGCCACT
The DNA here is from genome assembly GCF_001704115.1 of Acinetobacter larvae. NCBI lineage: Bacteria > Pseudomonadati > Pseudomonadota > Gammaproteobacteria > Moraxellales > Moraxellaceae > Acinetobacter > Acinetobacter larvae. The sequence goes on along the minus strand of NZ_CP016895.1, from coordinate 1,902,490 downwards.
TGATCATTTTATTGGTGGACCTGGGCAAGGTTTTGAAATTGCACAAGGGCGCTTAGGACCTGGACGTATTCACCATTGTATGCGCTGTATCGGTGCTGCAGAAAAAGCTTTAGAACTGATGATAGACCGGGGCATGGAGCGTACAGCATTTGGTGGTACACCCTTATTAAAGCTGGGTGGTAACTTAGAGCGTGTGGCTGAAGCCCGTGTTGCCATAGACCAAGCACGTTTATTAACCTTGTATGCTGCCTATAAAATGGATACTTTAGGAAATATGGCGGCTTTAACTGAAATCTCAGCGATTAAAGTTGTGGCACCGCGAGTATTACAGCAAGTTGTTGACATGGCGATACAAATTCACGGCGGTGCAGGTTTATCACGCGATACCGCACTGACAGGTTTCTTTGCACAAGCGCGTGCGCTACGTTTGGCCGATGGACCAGATGAAGTACATAAAGCCATGATTGCTAAACTCGAGCTGAAAAAGCGTGGCTATGGTCGTCGCCCTAAATAACTGCAAGAACCTAGAACCTAGAACCTAGAACCTAGAACCTAGAACCTAGAACCTAGAACCTAGAACCTAGAACCTAGAACCTAGAACCTAGAACCTAGAACCTAGAAAATATGCTTCAATTCTTATCGGTTGCAAAGTAGTTTATAGGTTTTAAAAAAGTGTATAAGTTTCAAAATAGATAGACAGCAAAGACGTAATACAAGCATCACAACCATCGCGATTTAGTATGAAGTACAAGGATTTATAAACATGTCAGTTATCGATGTTGCCGGTAAAGTCCGTCAGGGTGAAGAGTTAGATGTTGCTGCAGTTGAACAATGGCTGCAACAACAAAATATCACAGTAGAAGGTCCTGTACAGCTCACACAATATTCTGGAGGGGCATCTAACTGGACCTATCGCTTGCATTATAAAAATGCAGATTTAATTTTGCGTCGCCCACCCAAAGGCACGAAAGCCAAGTCTGCCCATGATATGGCGCGTGAATATCATGTGCAGCATCATTTAAAGCCGTATTATCCTGTGGTACCGACCATGTTGGCACTGTGCCAAGATCAAACTGTATTGGGCTGTGATTTTTATGTGATGCAACGCATAGAGGGCATTATTCCGCGTGCCGAATTACCCAGTGAGATTGCTTTAAATACGGAGCAAGTCGAACAACTGTGCCGTAACTTCTTTGATCAATTGATTGCATTACATCAAATTGATTATCAAACAACGGCGCTGGCAGATTTAGGCAAAGGCGAAGGATATTGTAAACGTCAGGTGGAAGGCTGGAATCAGCGCTATGAAAAAGCCCAAACACCGAATGTACCGTCATTTGACTATGTTAGAAACTGGCTACAAGAAAATATTCCGGCAGATTCTGCGACCTGTATTATCCATAATGACTGGCGTATGGATAATGTGATTTTAGATCCGGCAGATCCAACCCAAATCATTGGTATTTTAGATTGGGAAATGGCGACCTTAGGTGATCCGCTGATGGATCTTGGTGCGGCATTGGCCTATTGGGTGGAAGCAGATGATCATTTTATTTTTAAATCTACACGTCGTCAGCCTTCACATTTAAAAGGCATGTTCAGTCGTCAGCAGGTTGTAGAATATTATTTAGCCAAAACTGGGCTCAAACCCGAAAACTGGAATTTCTATGAAGTATTTGGAATTTTCCGTTTAGCGGTGATTGCACAGCAAATTTATTATCGTTATTACCATAAACAAACCGATAACCCCGCATTTAAAGATTTTTGGGTGATTATTCATGCCTTGCATATTCGTGCATTAAAATTGATCGCGCAGCAAAAAATTGAGGCTAATCATTTGGTGCAAAAGTATTTACCGAAACTACAGGAATTGCTTGGTCGATGAGTACAGTTTATCTGATTCGGCATGGTCAGGCATCATTTGGCGCCGACAATTATGATTGTTTGTCTGATAAAGGGCGTTTACAGGCACAATTGCTTGGGCGTCATTTGGCAGATCTGCTCAAACATCCGCCGCATGTTATCGCGGGGAGTATGCAGCGGCACCAAGATACGGCTAAGCTGGCTTTAACAGAAAGTTTTCCAGATGCTGTGATCCACACTGATGCACAGTGGAATGAATTTGATCATCATCAAGTCTTCGCCAAATATGATCAACGTTTTGAAAGTCCCGCCTTGCTCAAACAAGCCATTGTCGAGGCTGATAATCCAAGTGCATATTTTGATGAGCTTTTTAGTGCAGCAGCAGGACAATGGTCCAATCCCACATATGCGCATCTTTATCAAGAATCTTGGCAGCAATTTCAGCAACGCATTGCTCAAGCCTTAGAACAGCTCATTGTATATTTAACAACGCAGCCCACGGCGAATGTTTTGCTCTTTAGCTCTGGTGGGGTTATTTCTACTGCGGTCGGACAATTATTAGATTTAACCATGCTCAAGACATTTCAGTTAAATTGGTCGATTGCCAATTGCAGTATCAGCAGCATACGGATTCAAGACTTAAAAGCACAGCTGTTAAGTTTAAATGAACATCAATTTATCAAAGTACACGCGCCACATTTACTGACGTGGCTTTAATTTAGGGACATCATCATGACAAAAACAATTTTAATTACAGGTGCAAGTTCTGGTCTAGGTGCAGGAATGGCGAGAGAGTTTGCCAGTAAAGGCTATAATCTGGCTATTTGCGCACGGCGTTTAGAGCGACTAGAGCAATTACAACAAGAACTGCAACAGCAATACGGCATCAAAGTCGTTGCTCGTAGTTTGGATGTGACGGATTATGATCAGGTTTTTAGCGTCTTTAAAGCCTTTCAGCAAGATTTTACTCAAATTGACCGTATCATTGTCAATGCCGGGATAGGCAATGGTCGGCGTATAGGTAAAGGAAACTTTGAGATCAACCGCGCAACAGCAGAAACCAACTTTATCTCTGCATTGGCACAATGTGAAGCCGCCATGGAAATCTTTAGAGCACAAAATTCAGGGCATTTAGTGGTGATGTCTTCCATGAGTGCTATGCGTGGTCTCCCCAAACATCTGTCTACCTATGCTGCAAGTAAAGCCGCTGTGGCGCACTTGGCAGAAGGGATTCGCGCAGAATTACTCAATAGTCCAATCAAAGTTTCTACTATTTTCCCCGGCTATATCCGCACCGAGTTGAATGAGGGTGCCAAACATTTACCTTTTGAAATTGATGAAAAAACCGGGGCTAAATTACTGGTTAAAGCCATTGAAAAACAACCTGCCAAAGCCTATGTTCCACAATGGCCATGGTTACCCTTAGGTTTGGCGATGAAAGTTTTACCACTACGCTTGGTGAATAAACTCAACGGTTAAAGACAAAGGCTAGGCGACTTGCGTGATTGATAGTATGCTAAAAATCATTTTATTCCATTGATTTTGCGATCTATCATCGTATAAGGAAAGACCGATGCTCAAGTTAATGACCTATGCCTTATTTCCAGTCATCGCCGTACAGGGGTATTTTATGAAAAAAAATACCCCGCGTTTAAGTGAACCCCAAGGTGATCGTGCTGGCTGTATTGGGCAAGGTCGACCCTTATCGATTTTAATCTTAGGTGATTCTGCCGCGGCTGGTGTCGGTGTAGATGAACAGCAGCAGGCATTATTGGGTAATTTATTATCCGAATTGCAAGATTATTATACTGTGCATTATCAACTACATGCCAAAACAGGGCGTACCAGTTCACAACTGTTAAAGGTGATACAACAGTTTGAGGCGCAACATTTTGATGTTGTCATTAGCTCTATTGGGGTGAATGATGTGACGCGCATGACCTCACCCCAAGATTGGATGGTCTTGCAGCAAGATATTTATGCCGAGATTGAACAACGTTTTAGCCCATTACTGGTACTCTGTACTGAAGTGCCACCACTGAATGATTTCCCCGCACTTAAAGCACCATTATCTTGGTTATGCGGTCAATATGTAAAACAAATGAATCACGCCTTAGCGTATTATGTAGATCAAAAACCGAATTATCAGTTAATCCGTTATGAGTTAGAAAAATTTCAAGCACTGAAATTAGAAATGGCTGCTGATGGTTTTCATCCAAGCCAATCGATGTATCAATTATGGGCTGAACAATTGGCTGATCATATTTTAAATACTTTTTCCTATAGTGGGGATAATAACAAGCAAGTCAATCATGACACTGGCAAAGCAAGCCCCTAAACTCAGAGTATGACTTTGTCTCACAATTATGTTTTACTCATACCTTCATTGATATAGCATGATATAGAACAGCGATGTGTGATATTGAAACGCACCCTTTAGCGCCTTATTTACCTGCCTCAGCAAAACTGTTGATGTTGGGAAGTTTTCCGCCGCCGCAAATACGTTGGAAAATGGATTTTTATTATCCAAACTTTCAAAATGATATGTGGCGTATTTTAGGCGCAATTTTTTATGATGATCGTGATTATTTTATCGACACGACTGCAAAGCAGTTTAAACTGGCTGAGATCAAACAATTCCTAGACCATACAGGAATCGCTATTTACGATAGCGCCTATCAAGTACGACGTTTAAAAGGCAATGCAGCAGATAAATTCCTAGAGGTTGTGCAAGCAACAGACCTAGAAAAACTACTGCTCAAAATTCCTGACTGTCATCATCTGATGACCACCGGGGATAAAGCGACCGAAACACTGATGCAGTCTTTTCCTACTGACACCATTAAACCCGTTATCGGTCGATCGAGTCAGGCTCGTTTGGCAGGGCGCGAACTCACTTTGCATCGCATGCCATCTTCATCTCGGGCTTACCCATTGGCTTTAGCAGATAAAATCATTGCCTATAAAAACTTTTTTAAAGAAATAAACTTACTATAAGTAAGTAGAAGTTTGGTTTTAATATAATAGCTTTATTTTCACATAATAGCTTTATTTTAATCGAGGGTTGATTTTAATAGCTGCTAGGGACGTTTTAGTTTGCTAGCACGCTTTTGATGAAATTAATCCGATCAATGCGTTGGCTTTTCTAGTAAATGTCATCTCATTCAACTATTGTATAAAGCGTCTGAGTGAATCCTTAATGTGAGTGAATTATGACGCAATTCGATGATATTCAAGTATTATTTGTAGCTGGTTTCGGACCTATCGTCAAAGACATCAAAAAAAGTAAAGCATTCTATGCCGATATCTTAGAGTTACCCTTAAAAGCTTTAGCCCAAAATAATCATTATTTTTTAACAGAACAAGATGCGCTTTCAGGTGTAAAGCACTTTGCATTATGGTCATTAAGTGATGTGGCGGAATGCTGTTTTAGTGCCAGTGAATGGCCTCAAGATTTACCAGTTCCACAAGCATGGATTGACTTTGAAGTGGCAGATTTAAAAATTGCCACACAAAAATTACTTAACAAAGGATTTCATCTGTTTATTGCCAATCGTGAGGAACCTTGGGGGCAGAACGTAACGCGTTTACTCAGCCCAGAAGGTTTGTTGGTTGGATTAACCATAACACCATGGTTACGCGATTTAAAAACAGCGCAGGCAACACAGGATTTTGAGTGAGCAGATTCATTGCAACCGCAAAAGCATGACCTGATTTTTCAGCTCACATGCAGTTAAGATTAAAAGGGGATTGCAATATAGTAGCAATAAATTGATAATAATTATCATTCATTTATTGCCAATACTTTATTTCAATGGTTTCCTTGTCTCAACATGGCGTAGCTCACTTATATCGAGAGCATCATTCTTGGATTTATCAATGGCTCTATCATCGGCTTGGTAACTCAGCAGATGCAGCAGATTTAGCACATGATACTTTTTTAAGAGTAATGGTTCGTGAGCATCAATATCATATTGAACAACCCCGTGCCTATTTAACAGTAGTTGCCAAAGGCTTAATGGTCAGTTGGTTTAGGCGTAAGCATATTGAACGTAATTATCTTGTACTTTTAGCTGAACGCTCCGAGCAAACCCATCCTTCAACTGAACAGCATTATTTAATCATAGAAACTCTAGTCGAAATTTCATTATTATTGGAAGATCTTCCGCATGAAGTACGCTTAAGTTTTTTATATGCTCAACTCGAGGGGTTAAAATATCAAGACATTGCGGATAAACTCAATCTTTCATTAAGCACTGTAAAGCGTCATGTGAAAAAAGCCTATTTGCACTGTTTAACTGCGATGATGGATCATGATTGCTAAATGACCCCATTCAAACACCAAGCTTCTAAGCAAGAAGCTGCGCCACAACACGCAGAAATACTCGAACAAGCGGTAGATTGGTTATTGTGCCAACAACAAGGTCAACTCAGCGCGGCAGAACAACAACAGTTTGAAGCTTGGTTGGCGCAAAGTGCAACACACCGTAAAGTGTGGAATCATGCACAACGTTTGCAAGATAAATTGCAGCTTATCCCGAACGATGCGGTACTCCCTGTATTGGCAACTGATCAGCCACAGGTGGATTGGAAAAAATATCTATGGCTCTTGGCATTCTTGCCGCTTGGTGGATTATCGTATTATGGACAACAGCAGCACTGGTTGGCTGATTATCGTAATGGACAACAAACACCAAAACGTATTTATTTAAGCGATGGTAGCGAGATTTTATTGCATAACGATAGCGCAATCGATGTGAATTATAATCAGAATAAGCGTGAAATCCATTTATTAAAAGGTGAGATTTGGATTAAAACCCAACATGATCCAGCACAACGACCGTTTTCCGTGCGTACGGCGCAAGGTCAAGCCATTGCCTTGGGAACGGAATATCTGGTCGCACAGCATAAACATGCTACCGATGTGGCGGTTGAACTGGGTGCTGTATTATTACAACCACAGCATCATCCGACTCAGGCTGTACGTTTAGAAGTCAACCAACAAGCGCAGTTTAATACTGAGCAGGTGAGTGCACAAAAACCATTAGACTTACAACAGGTGGCGTGGCGACGTGGTTTCTTAATGGTGAATGAAATGCCATTGGCACAGTTTATACAGCGTATCCAAGATTATCATACTGGGCATATTCAACTGGATCATCGCCTAGAGCAGATTAAAATTTCAGGGAGCTATCCAATTGATGATCGGGATAAGATTTTAGAAATGTTGGCGCAGGATTATGCATTGCAGATCGATCAATATGCTGCGGGTTATTGGCTTAGTATTTCACCCAAAACCCAGCCAAAGCAAAAATAAAAGTCGCATCTTTCAATGCGAACATTTTAAAATGCAAAAAAATTTTAAATAGCTGACACTTTTTAGCATCTCATGCGGCAAACACTATGAATAACGCTATTGCGTTACCACATTGCTTGTTTATTGACTGTTTAAAGAGGGCTTTCCAGTGCGTCATGACCATCACCGCCATTGCATAACGAGATTAAGTATAAAGAGATTAAAGACAAATATATTGAACAACAATATATTGAGTAAAAAAGTATTGAGTAAAAAACTTTTAAGCCGAAAGCTTTTAAGTCGAACGATACAGTCCATCATGCTGAGTAGTGTTTTGGGCAGTAGTATCGGCATCACCATTGCGGCTGATTTACCTGTGCAAGCGCATCATTATCAAGTTGCAGCGGGTAATTTAGGTCAGGTCTTATCAAGTTTTGCCTTACAGTCAGGCGTTGCATTATCTTTTAATCCTGAAATGACCAAAAATTATAATAGTGCGGGTTTACATGGCTATTATTCGGTTGAAGAAGGCTTTGTAGAATTACTGCAACAAACGCCCTTTAAATTATCGCAACGTAGTAATCAAACTTGGACGATTATTGTTGATCCCAATATCAAGTCAGCATCGACTATTACCACTACACAAGCGCTAGATTCCGCTACAGCAGATCCAGCGATGACGGTATTGCCGACATTGGTCATGAAAGCCAACCAGTTGGGTGAGATTACTGAAGGAAGTGCTTCCTATACATCTGGGAAAATTGCCACAGCAACACGGTTATCTTTAACGCCCAAAGAAACCCCACAAACAATTACCGTGATAAGCCGACAGCATATTGATGATTATCAGTTAAATAATATTGACGATATCATGTCTCATACGCCAGGTATTACGGTTTCAGCCTATGACAGTGAACGAACCAGCTATTATTCTCGTGGCTTTGCCATAAACAATTTTCAATATGATGGTATTCCATCTACAACACGTAATGTTGGCTATGCAGCAGGTAATACCCTTAGTGATTCGGCCATTTATGACCGTGTTGAAGTATTAAAAGGTGCAACAGGCCTATTAACTGGCGTCGGTTCTTTGGGGGCGACCATTAATTTGGTTCGTAAAAAACCAACGGCAGATGTAGAGGGTGCAGTTAATCTCAGTGCAGGGTCATGGAATAACTATCGAGCTATGTTTGATATTAGCGGCTCACTCAATGACGCACAAACTGTACGTGGTCGCTTGGTGACAGCAGGTCAAGATAAAGAATCTTTTATGGACCGTTATGAACGCAAAAGTACGGTTTTTTATGGCATCCTTGAGGTTGATTTAACTGAAAATACTTTATTGACGCTTGGCGCAGACTATCAAGATAATAAACCCAAAGCATCAACATGGTCCGGTTCATTTCCATTATTTAATGAGGAAGGGCAACGGAATCCTGATCCATCTTATAAATTTAATAATGCTGCCAATTGGAGTAAATGGAAGCAATATACTCGTACGGTATTTGCCAACCTACATCATCAGTTTAATGATGACTGGCAAGTAACCATGCAATATGACCATAAAATTAATGGTTATGACGCACCCTTGGGAACCATCCAAGGTTATTATCCAAATTTGGATGGAAGTGCCGAAATTTGGCCATCTAAATATAAAGGCCGCACAGTCAGTGATTCCTTAGAACTCTATACCACAGGTAAATTCAATTTATTTGAACGACAACATGATCTGGTATTGGGCGCCAGTGCTGCTTATTCAAAATGGAAAGGCGATGATTGGTATTCTTTTGACGATTATGACAGTAGCCTCCCAAGCTATCAGGATTGGGATGGTGATATTGCTGAGCCAAATTGGGGCGAGCCTAAATCTCATACCTTAGATAAAACCACGCAAATAGGCGCTTATGCCACCACTCGCTTACATTTAACCGATCAGCTCAAAGCGCTAGTGGGGACACGTTATATCAATTATAAAATGGATGGTCTGAGTGGAACGGTCAAAGAGAATAATCGTTTTATTCCATTCTTTGGATTGGTCTATGATATCAATGACCAAGTGGCTGCCTATGCCAGTTTAAGTGATATTTTTATGCCATATGATATTTGGTATAAAACAGCCAATAATGTCATTTTAAAGCCGAACCAAGGTAAGAACTATGAAGTCGGTTTTAAATTGCAACCTTGGGGGGATAAATTCAATGCCAGTGCCGCTTATTTTGAAATTCATGAATCCAATCGTGCCATAGAGGACATTATTTATAATGGTAATCCAAGCAATCCAGCAGTCGATTATGCTTGGTTGGGCAGTGACGCCAAAACCAAAGGCGTAGAAATAGAAGCATCAGGAGAACTTTTACCCAATTTACAAATGCAAGCTGGATATACCTATAAACGGATTAAAGATCAAAATGGTGAAAAACTATCGACTTGGGAACCCGAGCATCAGTTTAATCTTTCGACCCAATACCAATTGACTGGTATATTGGCAAATCTAAAAATTGGTAGCAATATCCGTTGGCAAGATAAAGGATGGCAAACGGTATATAACCGTAAAAAAGACCGTTTAGAAAATATTACTCAGAATGCTTTTGTTGTGGTTGATTTAATGGCAGATTATAAAATTAACCAACAGCTCAGTGCGGCAGTTAATTTTAATAATATTTTTGATAAACGTTATTTTACCAATGTCGGCTTTTATAATTCAGGGGTCTACGGCACACCACGCCATGTTTTAGTGAGCCTAAAATATACTTTCTAGACAGTAATAGAGCGACGCGTGTATTGATGCGTCTCTTGATTAACCTATCGCATTGCTTGTGCTCTCCTCACACCATCAAGATGCATTTTGATTGTGTGAGGGCAATGCTAGCATGCTTTCAGCGAGTGCATCTTCACCACGTTGCTGCAATTCTTGTACGACATTATCAAAGTCAATCTGGCTTCGATTTTGACTTAACTTAGATTTTGCCAATACGCGGTCGACGGTAATTTCAAATACACTCAATTCAGTTAAGCGTTGTGCTAGATAATCTTTGGGGGCATCAGACATTTTCCAAGCTTGATCGCCATGAGCACGTTGCTCCCGTTGTTTGGTTAACTGACCTAGTGCTGCAATTTTTGATTTATCATCGTGTAAAAAAACAAGGCGACCATAAACATGGACTGCTTGATAATTCCATGTTGGCACTTTTTGATGGTCGATTTGCTTGCTCGGATAATAATTGGCAGAAATATAAGCATTTGCACCTTGGAAAATGCATAAGACTTCTTGATGGTCTGCGAGCAAATGGTTCATTTCATTGAGCAAAGCCATATGACCTAACAAACATTGCGGATTTTTCCAAATCAGGGGAATATGACAAGCCAGCAGTCCTTGCGAGGTATGGGCGATAATACTCGCCAATGGATAATCTTGCTTTATTTTAAATATTTCTTCTGTTCTTACTTCTTTAAACTCATCAGGAATATACATAATGCCGTGCCTTATATCGGTATTGCAATGTGAAATAAATGATCTTTCGTGTTGGTTGCGCTTGTCTACATTAACCATTCCAAAGGAAGATAAGCAATACTATACATCATCAATCTTTCAAAACGACTACTTTGGGGATCATGTTTATACTCCACAACCTGCCCATTACCTTGATCATCGCGCCAGATTATATTTTCTTTGTCATCCAAAACTAAGGCATAGGCAACCTTGGTTAAACTAGCATCCAAAATACCTTGCATATGTAAGCTTAGATCTTTGGACTCTATAAACAAGCCCACTTCAGTATTTAAATGCGCTGAGCGGGGATCGAAATTAAATGAACCAATAAATGCTTTATCGTCAACGCTCAAAAACTTGGCATGTAGACTGGATTTATTTTTACCTTTGGCGGGAATTACATTACCTGTAACCACCTCATACCAACTACGCCGTTTACGTAAAATATACGGTTTAAACTCATATAGTTTTACTCCACTTTGTAGTAGTTGTTTGCGATATTTTTGATAATACGCATGTACCAGTACCACATCATTGGCCAATAAACTATTGGTTAAAACCCGTGTTTGAATCTGATGCTGCGCCAATTGTGCCAAATAATGTGCGCCATAAAGCGTCGGTACAAAATAAGCAGAGACTACCGCAAAGCGATGCTTGGGTACACCCATATACTGGCGAATTTGATGCACAATCAGTTGATCACCGTATGCGTTGGCCAACGTTTTTTCTGGGCTATCGGCTAGAAAATGTGCTTTTACCCATTTTAATTTATGCTGTTGAAATAGCGTTTCCTCAATATATTTTCGATTCTTCTCGATTTTTTTATCGATTTGCACTTGTTGTTCGTCATATATTTTTAAACCAATCCGGAACTTTGCCAGTATATCTGCCAGAGAGGGGATCTTAATGAGGTTTTCAACTGGCATACTGAGTTTATGTTGCCAAAAATCGATGAACACTTGGTTGGCTTGTTCTACGGCAGCGCCTAAAAATAAAATATCCATATCGGTAAACTGAAAGGACTCACTGGCTTCAAAATATTCACTGCTGATATTACGTCCGCCAGTTACCGCAATTGAACCATCGGCAATAATCAGTTTATTGTGCATACGGCGATTTATCTTAGCCGCGCGGTAAATATAATCTATAAATCGAAAAACTCTGAATTTATAAGGATTGTAGAGTTTAATTTCAAATTTAGGATGTTGTTTTAATGCCTGAAAATGTGCATCCAGCTGGCGACCATTTTGATCATCAATCAAAATACGGATGTGTACCCCGCGGTCAGCAGCTTGTAGTAGCTCATGGAAGATTAAATTGCCAATATAATCATTGGACCAAATATAATATTGTAAGTCTAAACAGTACTTGGCTTGCCGGATGATAAAAATGCGTGCAGCAATACTCAAAAACGCATCATCCATCGCCAGATAACCACTTTGTTGTTGTTTAATTTTGGCGAGTATGTCCTCAGAATAAAACTCATGGTCAAATCGCGCAGTTGATTTTTGTGTGGCAGTAGATGTTGTTACCATCATAACGATCCTCAACAACTAAAATGAATTTTATAAGATAGCAGTATGCGCTAATGTATAATCGATCTGATGGCATCGTCACCGCTCATATCTGGCCATCATCTAAAGCTAAGGGTTCATTGAATATAACATTTCAACGGTCTACTGTCGGCTTAAATATTTTTTTAAATATGCTTTGGTTTCTAACTATTTTGGGGCAAGAATATCGTGTTTGAGCACGGCGACACTGTAGATTGCCACCCCATATTGAAGCGCTAATGCCGCTTGAGCAGGTAGCAGGCAAGCTCTATACTTTCCATCCAATAATCGCTACAGATTTTTAGGATGCAATGATGATATTGAATTATGAGCTGGTACGCAGTGAACACGCCTGTTCTGACACCCCCATAGTCTTGATTCATGGGCTTTTTGGTAGTTTAAGTAATTTGGGTGTAATTGCACGTGCATTACAAGCGCAATATCATACCATTCAAGTTGATGTGCGTAACCACGGTTTATCTGCGCATGATGCCGCGATGAATTATCGTTTAATGGCACAGGATATTTTAGAAACATTGACGCATTTAAATATCGATAAATTTTCAGCAATCGGGCATTCCATGGGGGGCAAAATTGCTATGCAATTGGCTGCCCTAGCTGGTGAGCGATTAGAAAAATTGGTGGTATTGGATATGGCACCCTATGCTTATACCGAAAATCATCATGATCAGATTTTTAAAGGGCTATTTGCAGTACAGCAACAACAGCCACATGACCGTAAACAGGCTAATCACATCATGGCTGAATATATTGCCGAACCGATGGTTTGTCAGTTTTTACTGAAATCGTTTGATCGTCAAAATGGACGTTGGTTATTCAATTTAGATGCTCTCTATGCCAACTATTCTCAGATTCTAGCGTGGCAGGAAAATACGGCGTGGACCAAAACGGCGTTATTTTTAAGAGGTGAAAATTCCGATTATTTGGCTGCAACCACTCAAGCAAGTCTCTACGCGCAGTTTCCACAAGCACAGTTATACTGTATTGCCAATGCTGGGCATTGGTTACATGCAGAGCAGCCACAATTGGTGTTGCAATATATTCTAGACTATTTAAATGCGGCATAACCGATTTACAAGCAGTCTAGCTTAAAACATCTGGTGGCTTTATCCTGACTTGATTAAGCCACCAATCTAAAGCTTAAATCTAAGGTCAATCTCAGTGTTCAATCATTATAGAGCGCAGTATTAATCAGATTATTTGCGCAAAACAATTGTCTATTGCGATTTTATCGATATAATGTCCACAAATTTGTAAGCGGAGACCCTAAGTGGGAAGTTGTTCGAGTGAGCGTCGGTGTGATAACCGCCAAATACTAGCCGATTAAACCAGACTGCTTACAACTCCGTCATGTGGTCTTGCAATAAGACGCCACTATTTGTCTGTTATTCCTTCCATATTCATCTAAACGATTGCACTGTTAAAATACTGTGCTCAGTTTTGTTGTGCACAAAATTTTAATGGTGATCCATCTCACTTAGTCCTTTGCGACCACGTTGTATGGGAGAGTAAGGATGTATTATTTATACGCAAGTGTTTCGTTTTATTTTGCACTGGCTGTTATTTCAATCTGTGGCGTGGTCTATTCAGCACCCTTGTTTAACACAGATGATGCCGGCATTGTCGATCAAGGTCAGTGCCAAATAGAATTAGACCAAGCATTTTATAAACAACAGCAGCGGGCGGCACATTTAACCCCTGCATGTCAGTTAATTCATGGGGTAGAGTTGGCTTTACCTGTGGCATATGAGGATGATCTACAGCAATATGCCATTGCAGCCAAAGTGCCTTTTTTACAGACAGATTATTTTGCGATTGCTGCAAGTGTGGAATGGCAGCCCAAACAAACTGACCAAGAAAGACAATGGCGTTTTAATATTCCATTGTCTTGGTATGCGTCTGAGCGCTGGCAATTTGATGTCAATATTGGACAGCAACGTTTTGCAGATGGTCATGAGAATACTTGGGCTGTTGCCAGTCATTATCAGTTCAATGCATTGCATCAACTGTCTTTAGAGTTTTTTCAAAACGAAAGCCAACACCGACAAAGTCAATTGCTGTATCAGTATCAAGCCATTCCAGAAAAAGTCGCCTTATTTACATCTTTCGGTGTACCGATTCAAAATAGTCATGATTCTGCTTGGCTGGGTGTAGGCTTGAGCTGGTTAATGGCTAAATAAACATGTCCTTGCCTATATTATTGTGATCTATATACGCCAAAAATCAGCATTGATCACAGCCATTATTGGTCTTGTACAAAGGATTTTAAGTTTGGATAATTTTTAAACTTAGACAATAATGTTAAAGATTGAAAATTAAAATCTCTTTTCTACAAGGCTGCAATGTTATTGCCATAACTTCATCCTATATTGCTGGATTAGACGATCTACCGCTTTATATACAACATATACAGCATTTATATTTGCAGCGTATGTAGCGTATATAAAGCTGTAACTCCATGGTGAAAATGCCGCTGGGCTGAATATTTAATATGAAATTTTTACAACATCTACAACTCGATAACTTTATAGATACCACCATTAGTTTAACGACAGCCTTTATCTTGGGTGCCTTGATTGGAATAGAACGCCAGTATCGACAACGTACTGCGGGTTTAAGAACCAATGTATTGGTTGCGGTCGGTGCAGCTATTTTTGTCGACATTGCCATGGCATTAAATGGTGCTGACGGTGCGGTACGGGTAATTGCCTATGTGGTTTCAGGAATTGGTTTTCTCGGTGCAGGGGTAATCATGCGTCAAGAAGGCAGTATTCACGGCTTAAATACCGCTGCTACTTTATGGTGTTCTGCTGCAGTCGGTGCCGCTGCAGGCGCTGATTTAGTATTAGAAGCTATTTTGGCGACAGTATTTATTTTGGCTGCAAATACATTATTGCGACCAATTGTGCAAGTTATGGATCGTCGACCATTAGATGATGATGCTGAATCGCTTAACGTGATTTATATTATCTGTGCGCGGCAAGCGAGTAAATCAGTGATGGAGCAATTAAATCTCGTATTGAAACGTCATCAATATCCACCCAAAGATATAGAAGTTGAACCTTTTGGGGAAACAGAAGTGCAAATAGAAGCCACCCTCATTGCTACGTCGATTGAAACCGAAGAAGTGCAAACTATTTTAGATTTACTCAATGATATGCCCGGGGTACGGCATGCCTATTGGGATAAAAATATTTTATCGTGATGGGTTGAAATGGAACGATGGCTTATTTTAAAGCTTACTTTTAAAGCCGATAGCGACTGTCTTATTCTAGATTTGCAAAAACATATCAGAAAACAGTATAGATTGATGATAAAGATTGTTGATTTAAGCCGCGGCTGGTTGTAACTTGTTGTTCAGAAAGCGCTATTATAAACATTAACGAAGGACTTCTAGGAAAAGTTATGAGCAATCAGTCACAGTTCCCACATATTGAAAACGCTGGTATTGCAGTTTATAACAACAATGCTGAAGCGATTGGTAATACTCCTCTTATTCGTATTCAACGTGCCATTCAAAGCCCTGCAACAGTATTGGCTAAAATAGAAGGTCGTAATCCGGCATTCTCGGTAAAGTGTCGTGTGGGTGCAGCATTGATTGCTGATGCTGAAGCCAAAGGCTTGTTGAAGCCCGGCGTACATATCGTTGAACCCACCAGTGGTAATACGGGGATTGCTTTGGCCTTTGTTGCCGCAGCCAAAGGCTATGCTATTACCTTAACCATGCCTGCCAGCATGAGTATCGAACGCCGTAAAGTCTTAAAAGCGCTTGGTGCAAATTTGCTACTGACCGATCCTGCCAAGGGTATGAAAGGGGCAGTCGATGAAGCACAACGTTTATTCGATGAAAACCCAGGGCAATATTTCTTACCGCAACAGTTCGAAAACCCAGCCAACCCACAAATCCATGAAGAAAGCACAGGACCTGAAATCTGGGAAGCGACAGGTGGTAAAGTTGATATTTTAATATCAGGTGTCGGTACAGGGGGAACCATTACAGGAATTTCACGCTATTTTGAGAAAGTAAAAAATCAAGCGTTATATTCTGTTGCGGTTGAACCCGCAGAATCACCAATTATCGGTCAAGCCAAACGTGGTGAAAGCTTAACGCCGGGACCCCATAAAATCCAAGGCATTGGCGCGAACTTTATCCCTAAAAACCTTGATTTAGATTTAGTTGATGAAGTTATTGCAATTCCAAGTGCTGAAGCAATTGAATGGGCACGTAAATCTGCCACACAAGAGGGCATTTTGGTCGGTATTTCCAGTGGTGCTGCATTGGCTGCTGCTGCGCAGCTGGCACAACGACCTGAAAATGCGGGCAAAACCATTGTTGTGATCTTACCTGATGGTGCTGAGCGCTATTTATCTTCTGTTTTATTTGAAGATATTTCAGCAGAATAACTGCTTGCCTATCTAGGGTCTAACTAGATAGCGCTACTCGCTCCAGATAGACTCTTTAGACAAATAGACCCGCTCATAAAAAACTCGATCAATGGATCGAGTTTTTTATGAGCTACAATGTTTTGCTATCGATAAGGCTCGGCTTAAAGCCCAGCTTCATAAGCAGTATGGCTTAATAATTGTTCTAGCTCGGCAGGATTGGATATTTTTATTTTATAAATCCAGCCCTTACCATAAGGTTCATCGTTAATAAAATCTGGATCATCTTCAAGTGCAGTATTTACTTCAACCACCACACCCGATACTGGGGCATGAATATCGGATGCGGTTTTAACCGATTCAACCACACCAACAGCTTCACCAGCAGTCACTTCACGATTGAGTTCAGGGATTTCAACATAGACCAAATCCCCCAAAGCATCTTGTGCATGATCGCTGATCCCTGTAATCACAAGATCTCCTTCAACACGTACCCATTCATGGGTTACGGCATATTTAAGCTCTGAAGGGTGGTTCATAAGGGCTCCTTAAATGCTGATCAATCCTCAATAGAATCAATAGCACAACAATAAATAGTAAATGAATTAAACTGATGAATAGCAAAATAAAATTGCCTGGCAACGCCATGCGTGCTGAGCATGGTTATTTTAAGTGTAGTCGCGGCAGTCTGGCAAATATCAAAATATGAAAAAGCTTGAAATAGCATCGATATTCACTGCACATGCCGTCGACCTACACGGTTGTTAACCACTGCTCACGTTCAAGACTGTTCAAGTTCAAGACTGTTCAAGTTATTCTCAATGGGTCTTGTCATGTATAGAGCATAAAACAACGGTCAAAATTTTATTGTTCAGCGCTTTCAGCAAAAGCACCACGGCGAAATACTAAAATTTTGGTGGTTGAAATCATCATGACATCATCATTTTGATTAAAAGTTTGGGTTATATAACTGACGATAGCACGGTCATCTTTGCTTTTAGACGGCGTAATCGCGGCAATTTCGACAACGACACGAAGTTGATCGCCAGGGCGTGTGGGCTTAGGCCAACGAATATTGGCCTCAGAACCAATCAAACCATAGGCTACAGGAAAACATTCTGTCCATAAGCGCATGGTCACAGCAGCCGTATGCCAACCGCTTGCGGCTAAGCCTTGAAATACAGGGTGTTCTGCTGCTTGTTGTGGGTCGGTATGAAAAGCTTGTGGGTCATATTGTCCCGCAAATTGTAAAATCTCATCCAAAGACATTTCATAGGCGCGACTTTCAAAACGATCGCCAACGTTTAAGTCTTCTAGATACAACATTTTTTACTCCTTAGATTCAACATGGTCATTCGGTGTTAAAAAACCACCCGTTTGACGTTTCCATAATTTTGCATAGATCCCATTCATAGCAATTAATTGTTCATGTGTGCCTTGTTCAGCAATATGACCTTGATCCATAACAATTAAACGGTCCATTTGTGCAATGGTCGATAACCGATGCGCAATCGCAATTACGGTTTTATCTGCCATCAATTGATCAAGACTGGCTTGAATCGCAGCCTCAACTTCTGAATCTAAGGCACTGGTGGCTTCGTCTAAAATTAAGATAGGTGCATCTTTTAAGAACACACGAGCAATTGCAATCCGTTGTCGTTGCCCACCAGAGAGTTTCACTCCACGCTCACCAACATAAGCGTCATAGCCTTTTTGACCGCGTAAATCACTGAGATTTTCAATAAAATCTTCTGCCTTTGCCAGTTGTACCGCTTTTTTCATCTCCGCTACGCTGGCATCGGGACGACCATATAAAATATTTTCTGCTACAGTACGATGCAATAAAGAAGTATCTTGCGTCACCATGGCAATATTACGTCTTAAACTATCTTGACTAATGTCTTTGATATTTTGACCATCGATGCAAATTTTACCTTGTTGCAGATCATAAAAACGCAACAACAGTTGGATGAGGGTTGATTTGCCAGCACCAGAACGACCGACAATACCAATTTTTTCTCCAGGAGAAATGGTTAAATTAAAATGATCAATGACTTTTTTATCATTATAGGAAAAACTGACATCATCAAAACTGATCTGACCCGCTTTGACCTCTAGCGCTGGCGCATGCGGGCGATCTTGTACGGCAATTGTTTTGCCTAAAGTTTTCATACCATCTTGGATGGTACCGACATTTTCAAATAACGCTGTGGTTTGCCACAATAAAAACCCAGTCATACTGCTGAGTTTAAGTACCATCGCCGTTGCGGCAGCAATCACACCAACAGCAGCCAAACCTTGTAACCATAGATAGACCGCAGTTCCCAGCACGCCAGCAAACAATACCACCGTCAGTAACAGCGTACAGATCTCATAATAGGTCCCATAACGCATTTGCACATACACTGTGCGCATAAAGGTTTGCATAGACTGTTTGGCATATTGGGTTTCACGTCCAGCATGCGCAAAAAGTTTTACTGTTTGAATATTGGTATAGGCATCGGTAATTCGCCCGGTCATAACCGCACGGGCATCTGCCTGTTTCTTGGAAATCTTGCTTAAACGTGGAATAAAATAAATAGCGTTGCATATAAACAAGAGCAACCAGATGACTAAAGGTATCAGTAAAATTGGAGAAACCGCGGCCAGTACCACACTAATGGTGACAAAGTAAATTAAAACATAAGTGAGGATATCCCCCAAAATCACCCAAAACTCACGGACAGCCAATGCTGTTTGAAAGACTTTGGCAGATAAACGCCCAGCAAAGTCACTATTAAAAAAATCTACGCTTTGCAATAACAGTAAATTGTGAAAGCGCCAACGCAAACGCATTGGAAAAGTACTATATAAAATTTGATGACGAATGATGGATTGTGCGCTGGCAAAAAATACTTGTGCCAACAGAACAGACAATAAAATAATGAGGTTATTGCGATGTTTGCTTAAGAAAGTATCTGGACTTGATTGACTGAGCCAATCAACCAAATGACCAATCTGCGAAAAGAATAATGCCTCAAAACTGGCAGTTGCAGCCGTTAAAATGACCAATAACAATAGAAACCGTTTTAAGCCACTGGCAGCACTCCATACAAAGGCAAAGAAACTTGTGGGTAATGGTTTGTTTAAATCTTTACTGGGATAAGGATCAACGCGCTTTTCAAACCACTGCAGCATAGTAATCAACCTAATTTGATATTTGTTTTGAAGACATAAACGATTCGGTTTTAGCACGTGGCAAGAGGGGGCGAGGCGCTAAAACCATGTTCAAGAGCATAGCAGAAAAGCAGTTTTCACAACTAACTTATTTAGCGAGTCACTTATTTTTAGTAAGTAACTTATTTAATAAGGGTTTAATGAGGGTTTAATGAGGGGCTTTTAGCGCGCCATCAACGAGTACATTGAGTTGGTAAAGATAACGGTCGCCTGTGATATAAATGACTTTTTGTTGATCTGGGGTGGTGGCAAAAACTAAATTGGCGACGGGGTGAGAAAATTCCAGCACACCCAATTGCTCACCTTGGGCAGAAATAATAAAAATCTTATTCCCTGAAGTCGCCCATATATTCCCCTTGGCATCGACTTTTAAGCCATCCGGAATACCTGTTTTAAGGTCTATTAATCTATGCCCTTTGCTTAAGTTTTTATGCTGATCCAGCGCATAGGCGACAATATGTCGCGATTGATGATTGGCATCATGTGCGGCAGCAGCATCAGAAATATATAGCGTTTTTTGATCTGGACTTAAAGCAATACCATTGGGCGTATGAACATCTGGCGTGACAAGTTGGGTCAATTGCTGCGTTTTGGGATTAAAACGATAGCTATATTCGCCTCCGATGACAGCATTCCCACCATAACCTTCATTGGCTTTTTTAATCCCAAATGTGGGGTCAGTAAACCAGATCTCGCCGTCACGATCTACAATGAGGTCATTGGGACTATTGAGTTTCTTGTCACCATAGAGATCAACCAGTATTTCCCATTTCCCTTGATGATCTAAACGCTCAATCGCACGTTTACCATGAGATGCAGCCAATAAACGCCCTTGTTGATCAATGGCATGACCATTTTGAAATTGTGCAGGGGATAACCATGTCTGGGTTTGTTGCTGTAGGTTCCATGTTAATACCCGGTTATTGACGATATCACTCCAAATCAGTTGACCATTCTGTAAAACAATAGGACCTTCTGCCCAAGCACTTGCATTGGATAATAACTTTAACTGTGCGTTGCTGGGGATTAATTGTGTTAATTTCTTAGATATCCGCTCGATTTTAAAATCATGCTGCGCGCGTGTTGTGTGATCGCTGGTAGTCGTAGCTGCATGACTATATGCTGAATTGAGTAGCATAAATACTGCAAGCGCCGAACTTAAATGATGTATTTTTAATTTCATTTTTTGCCTCAATACTCATATTGTGATGTTGTTAAGAATAATTAAACCAATATCATTAAACCAATAATGCTCTTTTCGATTGAAATCATCATGGCACTGTATAAACAGTGATGCTTATTGTGACGTATACCGTGCTCGATATTATGTTTTATTGCGTTAATATATGCAGAATTTGATCGTACTCAGTGCGTTTAATTGTGATAATTACCTGGCGAAAAAAAATGCAGTTAAATGTTTTTAAAATTTATACATAGATTAGAGTATGTTATTATCCGCGCCCATTTTTTAATTTATTTAAATGATGTTGAATCCTTTTCTATAATCAGTTTTAGGGCTTCTATCGTGTAAGCCAGCAAGATGATTTTAGAAAAGGCTATGACAGATGGTGTAAAGTTTATAAATTCTCCCTTGCTAAACTTTAATATAACTGCTTGTAATCCATGTTAATCATCGGAGTGAATATGAAAAATATATTATTGATACTACCATTATTATGCTTAACGGCTTGTACATCACATTGGGTTGCACAAGATAATCATGCCCCCAATTTAAAATCTAGTAAGAAACTATGTGAGATATTGGCTGAAGAAAAATTTCCAGTCAAAAATGAAGTTGCAATGCGTACCGAGCAAAAAGATGTTTATATACCATGCCCCAAAAAAGAAGACTGTGATGGTAAATCCTATACCTATGAAAAAATGCCACAATTACAAAGTTATGTACTCGATGTCAATGCAAGTGACCGCTATTCTTCTTTTAGACAGTGTATGGCCGATAAAGGTTGGAAACAAAAATATCGTATGCTGAAAACAGACGATTTCTTTTAAGCTGTGACATCCTCACTGAGAATTCAATAAACACCGATAATAAATTTCTCAACGGACAGTTGCCTATTTTCATTCTTTTTACGTTCTTGGTCGAAATTGAAATGGGCTGCTGTCCTTATTTATGGCAATTTTATTGTACTAGCTTAATAGGCTTAATTATTTTAGACCGTTTAAATCGCTGAAACAATTGAGATGAGTGTATAGATAATTTTTCCGATGCTGTATTTGCAGCAAATTCTTAAGTCATAAAATAACTTCAATAGAGAAAATATGAAAAATTTCAAAATCATTATTTTACTTGGATACATCGTCACTGCTTTAACAGCTTGTATGAGTTCGTCTTGGCGTGCAGGTGAAAATCCTCAAGATTTCGAGCAAAGTAAGCAACGTTGTCAGCTGCTAGCGGATGAACAATATCCTCCATCAAGAGATGAGCAGGAGAGACCGACAAGTTTGAGTGGTTTAGATACTTCACATTGCACATTTCAAAAAGCAAATAATATCTGTATGCCCCGACATGTATCTAAAACAACGCCGCCGCATCGCAACCAAATAAATCGATCAACTTATTTTCATCAATGTATGGCTGAGAAAGGCTGGATTCAGGAGGGCTGGACGGCTTTATAACATTAGCTTTATAACATTACATAGCATTACCGCTAAATACAGGATATAGCATATGCTCATCCTGTATTTAGCCTGCGCTGTAGGTTTACCTCCAGCAGCGATATTGAGGACCTCAGCTCAAAGTTGATTCAAGCATTCCCACGGGTTAGTTTAAAAACTCAGGGTTAATCGGGCGATGACAGTCGGTTGTTCCCTTTGGGCATGGTGTTTGATCAGTTTTGAACTGATAGCGCAAATCAATCTGTTGTAACAACAACACCAAGACAATAACCAATAGGCTGAAAGCAATTTGATAAAATGCTGTTTTCATCTTTTAGACTCCTGTTGTTTAGCTGATAGATCAGTCATTGCCTGTAAACTCAAACTACATAAAAAGGCAATGACCATGAGCGCAGCGGCAAATAAAAACAATTGTTGATAATCAAATTGTAGGTCTCGTAAATAACTCATCAATAAACCACCAATCAGCTGAGCAACGGCGAAGGCGATGGTTGCCATTCCCCAAAAACTGCGATGATGTGTTATGCCAAGATAAGCAGCCAATAAACTAGAACTTAAAGAGACGATTGCAGGATTTAACATTCCTGTCGTGATAGAAGATAGACTAATTGCCCACGCTTGCTGGCAAAATGCAGGCAAGGCGATTGCCAGTCCATAGCTGCTATACAGGCAGCACATTGCAGTTTTTAGGCTAAAGCGTCTTAATAATAAATACGTGAGTAAGGCACCGAGCATGGAACCAAAACCATAAAACATCCATTGGCGATTCGCATATTGAACGCTTAAATCTAAATGGTGTATGAGATAATCTACCCAAAATAAT
This sequence comes from Acinetobacter larvae, assembly GCF_001704115.1. Classification (NCBI taxonomy): domain Bacteria; kingdom Pseudomonadati; phylum Pseudomonadota; class Gammaproteobacteria; order Moraxellales; family Moraxellaceae; genus Acinetobacter; species Acinetobacter larvae. The sequence continues at coordinate 1,879,208 of NZ_CP016895.1, read as the reverse complement.
GAATGGGGAATATACGCAATAGCACTTAAGGCATAGCAGAAAATAATCAGCCCAGCGATACGATAATGACGCGCATTTAATGTCCTCGCAGCAGCCTGTTGCATAGATTGGGGGATTGAAGGCTGTCGTTGTAAGGGGTGATCCTGTGATTGCGACGGTTGTTGCTGTTTTAAAGACAGTAACTGCGAGGCATGTTGCCGCAAGCCCCAAAATATTAAGGCACTGATGATAAAACTTAAAATCCCCAATACAAACCATGCACGTGCTAGGTCTTGCTGCGCTAGAAGTGGTAAAAAGGTTGTGCTAAATACTATTCCCAAACCAATACCACTAAAGCTAATAAAACTGAATAAGTTTTTATGTTGTTGTGCCACATATTGCAGCGCATAACTTGGACCGAGTACCATCAATAAACCGCCAGCAACGCCAGAGATAATCCGCCAGCATAAATACCAATACAGTGGCATGGCTTGAATTCCACAACAGATTAAACTCAAACTGCCCAATAACGCGGAGAATAAGACACTCTGCCGAATATAAGCATGGGGAATAGCACGAAATGCCAACAGTGCGCCGAGTAAATATCCCAACAAATTAGCGCTGGCTAAATAACTGGCGAAACGGGCACTCCACCAATGTAGGTCGACGCTCAAAGCCAAGAGTGCGGTATATGAAAAACGGAATAACCCTATTCCTAAACAGGTTGCCCCCAATGCAATAATGCATAAATATCTAAAATCCTTCACTTTGTCATCCTAGACTGGTGCTGACTTGATTGAATAATAATTATGGTATCTTGTAAAATGATTTGAATTGATAGTATCTATCTCAAAATGAGATAGTTGCGATATCTAGGAAATCAATATAATCAGTATGCGGATGAATCGTGAAGGAAGTCGATGATGCAATTGAAGTCATTACAAGTTTTTTTAACCGTCATCGAACAAGGTAGTTTTTCTGCGGCAGCACAAAGCTTACATACAGTTCAGTCGAATATTACCAATCACATCAAAAAACTTGAAGCTGAATTACAGTGTGAATTAATTAGTCGACAGCAACCGATTCGTATTACCAGCGCAGGGCAGCAACTACAGCATTATGCAACGCAAATTTTGCAGCTTCATCAAGATGCATTGAATCATTTTTTGCATCAAAACCAGCAACTGCCAGATGTGCTGAATATTGGCAGTATGGAAACCACCGCAGCTTTTCGTTTACCTGAGTTATTTCATCAAATCAAACAACAATACCCACAGCTGCGATTAAATGTATTAAGCCAACCGTCGCGACAATTAATCGATGCCGTGCTAGCACATGAGTTGGACTGTGCGTTTATTGCCAATAGCCATCCTTTGCCTAATTTATATAATTTACCGATCTGGCAAGAAAAACTGGTCTTGGTTATGGCCAAGCATATTGAACTGGAATTATGCGCCGATCAATTAATGCAGCATCAGTTTATTGTCTTTCGGCAAGGCTGTTCTTATCGGCACAGTATAGAAAACTTATTGGCTTATTATAATTTGCCCAGTAGTTTGATGGTTGAAATGGGCAGTTTAGATGGCATTATGGGCTGTGTATCCTTGGGCATGGGTTTATCCATTTTGCCCGAAGCCTATGTCAATCACACCCGTTATAGTGATCGGTTGAAATTAGTCCCCATCGAAGAGCATATTGCACAAGTTACCACCTATCTGATTGCTCAACGCCCAGAAACATGGCGCAGTGGCATGCATGCCTTTATGAGCTATATGCAAAAGCATTAGCACTATTAACTATTAAACTATTAAATAGCAGCTAAACAACAGCTAAACAGCAGCGCTACAACAGCTTGTTGCGCTCGCAATGAATTTTTACCGTATAAACTGATATTTTAATTGCTTAAAGCTGTTGTTTTTTAACTGAAATGACATAAGTTTATAGAATTCTAGGATAAAACCTTTACCGCATGCGCTTTTTTTAAGACAATAGTAGCCTGCTGTGAATATCTATTCATGATTGTTCTCTTTTAAAAACCTTATTGGACTTTATTTATGACAACCCCGCTTCATGAACGTCGTATTGCGAACGCTATTCGTGTATTGGCAATGGATGCTGTGCAAAAAGCTAATTCTGGTCACCCAGGTGCACCAATGGGAATGGCTGACATCGCCGAAGTGGTTTGGCGTGAATTCCTCAACCACAACCCAACCAATCCACAATGGCCAAACCGCGATCGTTTTGTGTTGTCAAATGGTCATGGCTCAATGCTGCATTATGCCTTATTGCATTTGACTGGTTATGACCTAAGTCTTGAAGATCTCAAACAATTCCGCCAGTTGCATGCTAAAACCCCAGGTCATCCAGAATACGGTTATGCGCCTGGTGTAGAAACTACAACTGGACCTTTAGGACAAGGTATTGCCAATGCTGTTGGTTTTGCCTTAGCAGAGAAAACCTTAGCTGCTCAATTCAATACCGCTGACTTCAATGTAGTGGACCACTTTACCTATTGCTTCTTGGGTGATGGTTGTTTAATGGAAGGTATTTCCCATGAAGTGTGTTCATTGGCGGGTACCCTAGGTTTAGGCAAACTCATTGCCTATTATGATGACAATGGCATTTCCATCGATGGTGAAGTTGAAGCATGGTTCTCTGATGATACTGAACAACGTTTCTTAGCCTATGGTTGGCAAGTGATTCGTGTTGACGGTCATGATGCCGCGGCAATTCACCAAGCAACAGTAGACGCCAAAGCAGAGTCCAACAAACCAAGTTTAATTATCTGTAAAACGGTGATTGGTCTAGGTTCTCCCAATAAACAAGGAAAAGAAGACTGTCACGGCGCACCATTGGGGCAAGATGAAATTGCATTAACGCGTCAAGCATTGGGCTGGGCTGAGGCTGCATTTGATATTCCTGCTGACATCTATGCGGCATGGGATGCCAAAGAAAAAGGCAAACAATCTGAAGCACAATGGAATACTTTGTTTGCTCAATACCAAGCAAGCTACCCAAGCCAAGCAGAACAATTGTTACGCCGTCTAACAGGTGATTTACCTGCGGATTTCAATGACAAAGCAAATGCTTATATTGCTGAAACCAATGAAAAAGCAGAAACGATTGCCAGTCGTAAAGCCAGTCAAAATGCATTGCAAGCATTCGGTCCATTGTTACCAGAACTGCTTGGCGGTTCAGCTGATCTGGCTGGATCAAACTTAACCCTGTGGAAGGGATGTCAAAGTGTTGAAGCTGATGCCGCAGGTAACTATGTCCACTATGGTGTACGCGAATTCGGTATGACCGCAATTGCCAATGGTATTGCACTACACGGCGGTTTTATTCCTTATGTAGCAACATTCCTAATGTTCATGGAATATGCACGTAATGCCGTACGTATGTCTGCCTTGATGAAACAACGTGTGATCCATGTTTATACCCATGACTCAATTGGTCTCGGTGAAGACGGTCCGACACACCAACCGGTTGAACAAATTGCATCATTACGTGGTACACCAAACCTCAACACTTGGCGTCCAGCAGATACTGTAGAAACGGCAACGGCATGGAAATCTGCATTACAACGTAAAGATGGTCCAACTGCCTTAATTTTATCGCGTCAAAACTTAGCATTCCAAAACCGTGATCAAGCCCAAATTGCCGATATCGCCAAAGGTGCTTATATTCTAGGTCAGGAAAAAGGCGAGCTAAAAGCAATTATTATTGCCACGGGTTCTGAAGTGGGTCTTGCCATGGATGCTTATGCGCAACTTGAAGGAGTTCGTGTAGTCTCTATGCCATGTGCTGAAATCTTTGTACAACAAGACCCTGCTTATCGTGAAGCAGTCTTGCCAAGCCATATACGTGCCCGTGTTGCAATCGAAGCTGCACATGTAGACTATTGGTGGAAGTTTGTCGGTCTGGATGGCAAAGTCATTGGTATGCAAAGCTATGGTGAATCTGCACCGGCCAAAGATTTATATCAACACTTTGGTATTACTACAGATGCAGTGGTTGCCGCGGTACAAGAATTAACCGCTTAAGCTAAGCTATGCGATCAGCTTAAACGTTGCAATGTTCATGTTTAAGCCAGTCTCATCGATGAGGCATCAGACTTATCTGAATCAAAAAGATCCCAGCACTTGACTGGGATCTTTTTGATGTTGGGGGAGCTAAGTGGAAAATAGTGGATTTTGTAGTATCAAGACAGCTGATAGACTTTCACAATGCCACAATCACGAACAAACTGACGATCGTGTGATACTAAAATGACGCTACCAGGGTAAGCCCGTATGGCATCTGCTAGTATTTCTTTTGATGCGATATCAAGGTGATTTTCGGGTTCATCCAATAATAATAAACCCACCTCAGCACTGATCTGACTCATATAGAGTAGGGCAACTTTTAATTGCTCTCCACCACTGAGTTGAGCCAGCGGACAGCAGGCTTTCTCTGCTTTGAGCTGTAATTGCCCCAATAAACGGCGATAGTGCAAATCAGTTGGTTTCGGATACAGCCGTCGTAGATTATCTACAGCACTTTGTGTGCGATCTAACATACTAAAATGTTGATCGATATAAAGTACATCGACCGCACAATATAGCTTTTCTGTATCGCAAATTGCCTGTGCTGCAATTAGCGCCAATAAAGTTGATTTGCCACAACCATTGTTGCCCGCCAACTGGATTTTTTCTCCAGCATTTAAGGCAAAGCTAATGGCGGCGTGCTGAAGTTGGGGCAGTTGTAAGTGCTTGCAGCGTAAAATCTCAGCGCTTTTACGCTGTGTACCCCATAGCAATTGCAAGCGCTGTGCCTTAACCTGAAAGAGCTGTTGTTGATGCGCCTGCAATTGCGTGGTTGCTTTATGGTGTTGTTGGGAAAATTGCTTTTGCCGTGCCGCCATTGATTGTTGGGCTTGTTCTTTTTTGAAATCCAATAAAATTTTGGCTTGTGAACCCGACTGCCGAATTTTATTGCCGCTTTGTTGTCTTTTTTCTGCCTTACGTTGTGCCTGTTGCTGCTGTTGCACCATATACGTCAGTTGTTTCTGCCCATCCGCAACCCGTTGCTCAAGTGCTGCGCGTTGTAACTGTTGTTGTTGCTGATAATGTGTATAGTTCCCACGAACATGGTGTAGCTGCTGTTGTGATAAGGCATAAATATGTTGAACTTGATCGAGCAGTTCTCGGTCATGACTGACCAACAGGCATCCGGCAGGATGTTGCTGTATTGCTTTGATTAACCATGCGCGACTATGCTGGTCTAAATGGTTACTCGGTTCATCCAATAATAAATAATGCTGCTTGAATTGAAATAACTGACATAACGCCAATTTAGTTCGTTGACCTTCACTTAACTGGGCAATAGGATAATCTAAATCTGTCGGTAACTGTGCATCTTGCAATAACTGCTGCCACAGTATCGGCAAATGCCAATGTCCATCAACAGCATCTAAGGCTTCTGCATCGGTCTGTCCTTGTGCAATATGTTTAAAATGCTTAGCCAATACCGCTACACCCAATGCTTCAGCGATGGTATTGGCATCTAAGCGTTGTAGCTGAGCTAAATAGGCAAATTGAGTCTGCCACTGTATTTGTCCGCTAGCGCTTATATTCGGTATGGTACGCTGTGCCAATAAAGATAATAGGAGAGATTTACCTTGACCATTGGCACCAATCAAGGCAGAACATTGTCCGTGATATAACTGAAAATTTAGGGATGTTAAAATTTTTCGATCTTGGATCATTAAATCCAATTGAGAGATCACACAAGCAGTCTGAGTCATACTTACTCCAAAACAACTTGCACAATATAAAACGTGACGCTTATGTTTATCCGTTGCGCTATTTTGCACGCCGTTTGCATGCCATCTTATAGCCTATTCATAATGCATTGGTATTCACCATGATCTAATGATCAGCATAGCGTGATCAACAACACAGAGTGATGCAATAGCATCTTAGCGCAAGGCAATTGAGAGGATTTAAAGTCAAAAGCGAAAAAGAAAGATTAGGCAAGCAACCAATCACGTCGTTCTATATTGCACATCAAAAAAATAGGGTTGATGAGAAAAATAGAACTTACTTCATTGGCAGATACTCAATTATGGCAAAAAATGCAAATAGAATGGAGAGCTATAATCTCTGAGCAGGAGGAATATAAACAGATTTGATTATATTTAAAAACAATTTCCTGCGATGTAGTGCGTTACAGAGATTTTGCGCAAGTCTAAATCAATAAAATAAACAATGCAAATAGAAAAACTATTCGGCTAGAACAAAGTATTCAGTACTATAGCTGTAAAGATGAGATGTCATGCACATAACACACTAAATTCACTTTAGTTTGATAATCTATTTATAGCTTTATAGATTTATAGATTTGATTAGAGCGCCATACGCTTGCTCAATAGTGCATATGGCGGTCATTTACAGGTATAGGGAATGGGCTAGCTTTTAAGGTCTTCGATGGGCTGTTGAGTGGCTGTGACTATTGGTATTGCCTTTTGTTTTTCTTGCCCAATGATGAAGCCAAATGCAGTCGCGAAAATATACATAAAGATAGAATAAACCGCTGCTGGCATAGCCATTGTGGTACTGGACAAAATACTCAGTGCTATTGTCATCGCCAAAGTACTATTATGAATACCGATCTCAAATGCACAGGCACGTGCTTGAAATGAGGGAACTCCAAATAAACGCGGTATGCTATAACCTATTGCGAGACTAAATATACAAAATAATGCTGTTGCCAAACCAACTTGAGTCATGTACTGCATGATATTGTCTTTTTCTTTAAATAGCGCAAAGGCAATAATCAGGACTAAGAAAACAATAGAAAATACCCGAAAAGGTCGATTTAAAGCCTCGGTCAATTGCGGGCGATAATGCCGCAATAACATCCCGACGATTACTGGAAGTAAAATAATCACAAAAACTTGGATCACTTTAGCTAACTGCAATCCAATTTGTTGTTGATCTTGCATAAAGTGCAATAAAGCAAGATTTACAATAAAGGGTAAGCTAAATGCCGCCACGACAGAATTAATCGCAGTTAAACTGATATTGAGCGCAATATCTCCTTTAAATAAATAACTAAAGATATTGGCCGTTGGTCCACCCGGTGAAGCCGCCAATAGCATCAAACCTACAGCAAGTAAGGGCGGTAAATTCAGTATTTTTGCCAGTATAAATGCAATAGCGACCAAGATGACCAGTTGGCAGAACAACGCTATAAATATCGCTTTAGGATATTTACTTACACGGACAAAATCTTTTAACGTTAACTCAAAACCTAAACCCATCATAATAATTGCTAGGGCAAGGGGTAATAAAATAGTGATGATTCCTGCATCCATATCTAAATCCTTTTTAAATGACACATGGTCGTATTTTTTTTATGCAATTTAGTTATACCGCAATCATTGGAATAAATCATCTCAGATCTTGAACTGAATCGTTTATTGAAAAACTTTTGGTAAATATTTGAACTTTAAAGCCATGCAAAAGCTATACATTGGTCAGATGCAAAACCTCATCGCGCAGCATAAACCTCATGCCATGCAATATTTGGAGGGGGAGATTAGAGATCAGAGTATTGGATTTAAGGCTATCTCAACATATCAGTAATAAGCGATATACGCCGTCTTCAGCCGGTGCACGATGCACGCAAGGTTCTGCTTGTTGGGTTGGATGATCGACAGCCAATCGCCACAGATGCCCACAGCCTAAATTCACAGCTTTGGCATTGGCTTTGGCTTGATAATGTAAATCAAAAAAATATTCTTCTAAAAATGCGTCAAACTCCGATTCAGGACCGCTATAAAGCTTTTTCAGTTTTTGTCTAATTTCTGGGATTAAAATTTTTTGTTCAACTTGATCATTCGGAAGAATATCGCTGGCAGGTCCATAATAGGTGCACAAGAAGGTATCGGTTTCTATTGGCGAGCGATCGACATGATAAGAATACACATCGGTTGTAATAAAATCTAAGCTATCATCACGTTCATACTGTTTTAGTAAATTAAGAACAGGGGATGCCCCAAAATCTGTTAATAGCTGTATATCCTGTATGATAATTTCTCTGGCTAAATCACCTTGTGCAGAGAGTTTTAAAGCCCGAAGATCCGCTATCGAAACTTCCGTAATATCTTCTTTTTCTTTGAATAGCAATTTCTCGACAATCTCTTGAAAGTCGCCCATTAATGTTCTAGACCAACAAATTGCATTCATTTTCCCCTGAAAATGGAGTTGGACTAAGTCAGAAAAATTATTGACCACACGAATTTGCGTGTGCTCAGACCATGTGCGCTGCATCATATCGGAGCGAAATCAAGAGTTAACCAAAACGCATTATATGCAAGAGTGGATGTGCTTATCTAGGAGCCTACCATTTTTTCTTTCAATAAATGATCTAACCAATCAATAAAAAATTGGAAATACTTGGGACGATACTGTCGATCTGTCAGTAAAATATTAATGGGTAAGCTTAGACAAGGAATATCTTTAAATAATTGTACTAACTTACTCTGTTGTACATATGGTACGGCATCAAACTCAGGAATTTGTATAATCCCCAAACCCTCTAATGCAGCTTGAATATAAGCTTCAGTATTATTGACCAATAAACGATATGGCATTTTTATACTCTGATCTCGAAATTGTAATTCACTCCATTCTTGATAATGCTTTTTAATATGATAATCGACAGAAAAATGCTGTTCTAGCTCAAGCAGTGTTTTGGGTTCACCCAGTTCTGCTAAATATGCTGGAGAGGCGAGTGTCCATATTTTTGTTTGGCAAATCGGTTTGATCAAAAGATATTGATCCTGTACCTGTCCGACACGTATCACACAATCCAATTGCTGCTCAATTAAATGAGTGAAATCATCATCGGCATGCATCAATATTTTGACGTTAGGATAGTGCCGATAAAAGTCGAGTAAATAAGGCATCACAAGCTCAGTCGCTAAACGGTTTGGCATACCAATACTAATGCTTCCTTCTTGACTACGCGCATGGGTTTTAAAGCGATCGAGTTCTTTGAGTTGCTTAATTAAACCTGTAGCTTCTTGATAAAATATATTACCTTCATGAGTCGGCGATACTTTACGCGTGGTTCTATAAAATAATAGGACTTGATATTCTTTCTCAAGGGATTGAATAGCATAGCTTACATTGGATCTTGGTAGGCCTAATTGCTTTGCTGCCTGTGCAAAAGACCGCTTCTCTACAACCAAACAAAAGACTTTGAGTCGATCAATTTTGTCCATTTTATTATCCAACTATTTTGCATAATGAGTGCAATAATAACTGCTATTTCACAAAATTAAATTCATTTATGCTAATTACTCATTAATCATCATAGCGAGCATAATCGTGTCACAACATAATTTAAAAGGACAAACAGTCTTGGTCGCTGGCGGCGCCAAAAACTTAGGTGGGCTGATTTCACGAAAGTTTGCCGAACAAGGTGCCAACTTATTGATTCATTATCATAGTGCATCGGCTCAAGAAGAAGCAGAAAACACCTTAAAAGCGGTTCAAGCATTTGGCGTAAATGCTATTTTGGTTCAAGCAGATTTATCAAATATTCAAAATATAGAACAGCTATTTATCAGAGCCAAAGCAGAATTTGGAGGAATAGATATTGCGATTAATACCGTGGGACGAGTACTAAAAAAACCATTTTTAGACACAACGGAACAAGAATTTGATGTCATGAATGATGTTAATAATAAAATCGCCTATTTTTTTATTCAATCAGCTGGGCGTCATCTCAATCATCACGGCAAAATATGCACCATTGTCACCAGTTTATTGGCAGCATATACCGGTCTTTATTCTACTTATGAAGGATTAAAAGCACCTGTAGAACATTATACGCGAGCTGCTTCTAAAGAGTTTGGTGATCGCGGCATTTCTGTGACTGCTGTTGCACCGGGTCCAATGGATACACCGTTTTTCTATGGGCAGGAAGCAGCGGAGGCGATTTCTTATCATAAAGCAGCGGCTGCACTTGGTGGCTTAACGCAAATTGAGGATATAGAACCCTTAGTACGCTTTTTAGTAACAGATGGCTGGTGGATTACAGGGCAAACAATTTTTGCCAATGGCGGTTATACCACACGTTAAGATGGTTCAATGTAGCCCTATTTTAAGAAGTAGGGCTGCTTATTATGCACTTTTTAGGATGCATCATTTAGCTTAAAGGCTGATTATATTATGTTATTTAGGATACACTTGACGGCAAGATCGTTTATGATCGAAACCGTCAGGTGCAGCACCAACACTAACTTGCGCAGCAGCGCTGCTCATGTCTTGGATATCTTATTTAACATAAAATGAAGCTATGTGACTTCAGGATAAATTATTTAATTAGAGCATTGTGGGTACAACTATGGACTTAAGCTATGCGCTTGAATCGGATGGATTTGTGTTTAGATTCGATTCAAGTCATATTCTCATGGTTCATTATTTAATAATAAACCCGCAGTATGAAAGGAGGATTAACGATAATAGAATATCGCTGATGAATATGTTTGCGGTTATTCAAAATATCGCGACCACCTTTGTTTGGACGTTTTTTTCAGATTAGTTGATTCTTTTAACCCGTTTAAAACTGTCACAGCTTATGCTTGAATTCGCCCAACGACATGACGACAGAAGGACATTATGCTAGTTTATACTGCGGATAACGAATCGCTTGATCATATTGTCTGGGACTGATAATGCGTATAAATTTTAAAGAAACACTGAATAACTTATTGAATCGTAAAAAATCCTTTAAAAAAAACACCTTGGATAACGATAGCCAAGCTCAAGAAAATACTGACCTTTCCACTATAGAAAATAAAATACGTTGTGAAAAAATATTAAATTATTGGTTGGATGTAGAATTATTTGATTTGCCAGAGTGTCCTTTTAAAAACAATAAAGACATTTTAAGTGAAGAAGCAGAAAGTTTTACAGCTAAAATAGCAACCGATTTGGTTGTTAAAATAAAAAATAATTCAGACTATATTCATGATGAGAGCCGTTTGGTCATTATGTTTCAGTGTCATAAAGCTGGATATATTGCAGAAAACATTGATTTACACCCAAATTTTATTATTCCCAAAACTTATCTTGTGGCACATAGTTTTGTACCACATTACGATCCAAAGGTAGGCACGATACAATGGTCATTATCTACCGAAGATAAAGATTTAATTATTAATTTATCAACGATACGGACCATATACCGTAAATGCCCACCGAGTACGGCACATAATCTAAGTTTATCTGAATGGATTGCTGCACGTGTCGATGAAATCGAAAATTTATTCAAAATAAATTTTAGCGATCCCGAACAAAAAGATTTATTCACCACAGAAATATTGCAGGATAAAATTAAAAAGATTAATCGAACATTGAGCAATAAGTTTTGGCCAGAAAAAACAGCACGAGACTTTATGATGTTACACTGTCAAGCGCTCGAAAGTGAGTATGCACATGATGTTCTCGATCAGCCTGCTATCACAACGCAGGGCGATTTAACGTTTAGATGGCGTTTTAGTTTTTATCCTGAGGGTAATGAATCACAGCAATTAGGTCCATTCTTTGTAAAAGATCTAGAACACTGCATTAATCAATTAGATCAAAAAGGGCTTTCAGGCTTATCTATGCCTTTACAAAAATATTTATGCGGTACGCAACAAAGAACATATATTCCAGAAGCGGTAGGGCATGGTCATTTTTATGTTCCACTTACTCACCGCATTGCATTAGGACGTTGGCCAACCAATGCTAAATATGGTTTAAGTTTATTACAAACACTCGCTGTAAATGTTGCCAAAGAAACAATACAAAATCCTGTGGTTGCTGTAAATGGACCACCAGGTACAGGAAAGACCACCTTATTAAAGGATATTATTGCGGAACGATTTGTATTACGCACTGTACAGTTGTTGAAGTTTTATACAAAAAATAATGAAGCTGCATTATTAGACAATACAGAACTTTTAGATCAGGTTATGAACTACAGTATTTTAGTTGCTTCAAGTAACAATAAAGCTGTAGAGAATATATCGAAAGAATTGCCATCTTTAAATAGTATTGCTGAAGAATTTAAAGCAGACCTTAAACATTTTTCTCATATTGCTGCACAAGACGAATGGGGATTATTTTGTGCAGTACTAGGCAATGCAAATAATCGTAAAAACTTTAAAAAAACCTTAGCCGAGCTTTCAGCTTATTTTAGGTTTATAAATGATCGTTATCGCTTGAATCTCTTTACAAAGCAGATATCAAATACCGATGATATTTCGCAAAAACTTATATATTTAAAAAAACAAATTGAGTTTTGGAAGCAGAATCAACTGATATTTGATCTATTTGCTGACTTCGAACAATGCTCGAATTTTAAAACGCATCTCGACTTTTTTAAACCGCTACGTGAGGCTTTGTATAAGGTTGCGCAGGATAAGTTACAAATAGCAGAATTTTTAGAGTTTGCTCAAGCCATGCAAGCACCAGAGTGGGATAAACTGACTTTTGCATTTATTGACGTTAAGAAGCAATGGTTTGCTAAAAAACTATATATAAAGCACCAAGAAAATAAGTTAAATGCCGCTATAAGCGATTTCCAACAGACTTTTAAGGAACTTAATCAATGTTTAGGCGCTGCTGAACAGTTTATTGTCAGTACTGAAAATCTAGATATGTGGCAATTGGATGCTCAAGAACACCTGAGTAACGCGTCAGCATATAAGCTCTCAGGTTCTATAGACCCATCTGAATTTGAATCGATTTTGCAGAAAAGTACACCATTTAGCTCTGAAAAAATAAATCAATGCCGTAGCCAGTTATTTATTCATGCATTGGCGCTAAATGAAGCAATTCTAGAAACACAAAGCGCAGAATTGAAAAAATATTGGAGTGACTTAGAGGCTTTATTGGATGGGCATTTAGAGTCAAATGAGCAACCGGTATATCATCAACGTTTATGGAGTATGTTGTTCTTATTTTTTCCTGTCTTAAGTACGTCTTTGTCTTCGGTTGAAAATCAATTTAAGCTGATGCAACAGGTCGAAGGTTTTGGTTTAGCCTTATTAGATGAAGCTGGGCAGGCGGTAAATTATCAAGTCGTTGGGTTATTACAGCGCTGTAAACAAGTCGTTTTTGTTGGAGATCCAATACAGCTCGAACCTGTTATTAATATTCCATATCAAATAGATCGATCTATTGCAGAAGACTATATGCTTTTGGCACATCAATATGCTAAGCAGGAATGGGGCGATTTATATTTGGTTTCGACCCAGTCTGCACAAACTATTGCCGATCGTGCAAGTCAATATTATGCAAAAATTGGTGAACGTGAAGTCGGAATTCCCCTGTTAGTACATCGTCGTTGTTTAGAGCCGATGTTTTCTATCGCAAATCGCATTGCTTATGATAATAAAATGGTGGCAGCGACGAGCATACAGCATATGCAGGATGTACATTTTATTCCAAGTGGCTGGATTCATGTAGAAGAACGAGCAGAAAATCTAAATGCTAAAGGTTATGCTAATCGTGCTGAGGCAAGTGTTGCTTTAAAAGTAATTCAATATTTGGCAGAAAATCAGGCAGCAATGCTAGCAGGCGGTGTATTTATTATTACACCTTTTACTCAAATGAAAAATGAAATCATAAAAGAATGGCGTAAACAAGCAAAAGACCCCAATAATCATGCTTGGATGAATTGTGCATTGGGCGAAAAGGCACAACATAAAAACTATGATCATTTTTGGAGAGAAAACATTGGAACAGTACATAGCTTTCAAGGTAAAGAAGCTTCAACTGTAATCGTCTGTACGGCAGCTTCGGTGCTGCGCAGAAAAACAGGGGGGATTAAATGGGTGAATAGCAAGCCTAATCTATTAAATGTTGCTGTGACACGTGCCAAATCACACTTATTTGTGATTGGTCATCTACGCGATTGGTCTACAGGTAAATTATCAATAGAATTACAAGATGACATGATGTATTGCTATCAAAGTTTTCAGGCTTTTGTTGAGCAACCTACGATTGATTATCAGCAATTAAAAGCCAAGCCTCATATGATGAATCACAATGAATCGACAACATTTTATTTTGGCGGTTAAGATCGATGACAGAATTTAATCCGTCGATTCAGCGAAAGTTGTATGATATGTAAATATAAATACAGTAAATTAAATATTTGTTTTATATTTAAATTTACTAGAATAAATGCAACTAAGCACGATGGTAAGTCGCATATGGCTGCGCATCGTGCTTAATGATGGAAATAAAAAACTCTCTCTGTTTTCTATGTTGTGTAGCGTTAAGTGGTTATCATTGATCATCGTTTAGGTTTTAGATTTATGCCGATCATAAATTTCTTGACCGATGCGTTGAAATTTTTGCATTTCTTGTTGAGGGACTAGGCACCCCCCAGTGCTCCAGATGACGTGTGTCGCCTGAGCGATCACAATGTTGTGGCTGTTGAGGTAGTCTTGAGCGGCGGGGTGGTTGAGCCAGACAGGACCTTGCAATGCTGCCGCAGCAGAAGGTTCAACCTCAATTTGTTCAAGGTGCTTGAGCTGATATAAATTTTGGTATAGCTGTGGGTCTTCTACCGTAAAAACCCCAGACAATTGTGCGCGCATCAGTGGGCTGACCAGTGTAGAAGCTAAACCGACGGCCAAACCATCTGCCTCGGTTTTATTATCTAAACCAATGTCATAGACCGAAACTGCTTGATCTGTATTGGCTGCCAGTTGCACGAGCATGCAAGGAGAGGCGACAGGCTCGGCAAAGAAACAATGCACAGCATCTCCAAAAATGGCTTTTAGACCATAGCAAATCCCTCCTGGCGCACCTCCGACACCACAGGGGATATAGACGATTAAGGGATGTTCACGATCAATCTGGCGTTGCTGTTGTTGTAACTGTTGGGCAAGATGAGTAGCAGCAGCGGCATAACCTAAGAATAACAATGTTGATTGCTCATCATCGACAAAATGACATTTGGGATGCGTTGCTGCTTCGGCACGCCCACCCGCAACAGCAGCGGCATAATCACCACGGTGTTCAACGACCTCGACACCACGATCGCGCAAGCGTTGCTTTTTCCATTCTTTGGCTTCGACCGACATATGTACCACAGCTTTAAAGCCCAACGCTGCCGCCATAATGCCTATACTCAAACCTAAGTTACCTGTGCTACCCACACTGATGGTGTATTCAGCAAAGCAGGCTTTGGCAGATGCCGTGCTTAACGCAAGGAGGTCTTGCTCTGCGGTTATCAGTTGCTGCTCAAGCGCGATCTGTTCAGCAATGGCGATGACTTCATGAAAGCCGCCACGGGCTTTGATTGAGCCGGCAATGGGCAAGGCATGATCCGCTTTAAGATAAATGGCTTGCTTGCTGAGTTTCGGCTGGGTAAAAAGCGCGGGTTCAGCCTGATTGAGAGCAATTAAATCAGATTCTATTTGACCTTGGCTGGCAGCAAGCTCTGGAAATAAATGCTGTAACAAGGCTTGGCTTCGTTGTAAGCGATCCTGTGCCGCCTGAATTGCATGTACACTGGGTGCATCATTGGGCAGCGCACAACCCAGGTAGGGATTAAGCCAGAGCATGGCCGTTTTCTGTTGTAGCTGTTGAATCAGTGTGTGATCAAGTGTGCTGTGGGGTGAATTCTCAAACATATGCTGATCATTCCTAAAGCGTAGCGTTATAAGATAAGTCTGATAATAATAGAGACAAGGACTTTTAAAAAATGATATTTTCTAAGGAACCCATTAGTAGAATTAATGCATATGCGATTGCAACAGATTAACTTTGAGGCATTAAAAACCTTTCAGATCGCGGCTCAAAGCCTAAGCTTTACCCAAGCCGCTCAGCGGTTGCATATTACCCAAAGTGCGGTGAGCCAACAAATCCGTAGTTTAGAACAAGGCTTGGGATTTGCATTGTTTATCCGGAAAAGTCGGAGTTTACGCTTGACTGAACAGGGACAAATTTTACTCGATTGTGTGAATCGATCATTTGCCGATATTTACCAAACACTGAAGCAACTGCAAGGTGAAAATCATGCACTTCATATTAACTGCTTACCGTCATTGGCATTACAGTGGCTAATGCCAAGACTGAGTGATTTCCATCTGGCGCATCGTGATATCGTGGTGAAACTCAAAGCTGAATTTCAAGCACTCGATCGTGAAGTCATGCAAAATCAACAGATTGATTTAGGCATTCGTTATGATCCACATCCGTTTAATCCAGATGCCGCGGAGGTGATATTGGATGAATATTTAATCGCAGTTGCGACGCCAGACTATTTAGCACAGCATCCAGCTTTTGCTCAAGCGCAAAGTCTTGCGGGGGTGACGTTATTGCATGATGCGATGCCATGGATTGGCGCACCAGCCTATATTGAGTGGCAAACTTACTTGGAACAGTTTAAACCACAATGGTTAGATGGTATTTCAGGGATCGAGTTTAACTTATCGAGTTTGGCAATCAGTGCAGCGCTCAATCATCAAGGGGTTGCTATAGGGCGTAGTGCTTTGGTTTTAGATGAACTGTTGAGTGGCCGCTTAGTAAATGTCTTTGATGTCGTGGTAAAGAGTAAAGCAAATTATAAATTGCTTTATCCACACCATGCACATGCTGATGTCGAGGTTTTTACCCAATGGCTACAACAGCAAACACAATATTTTGCGCAGCAACGGCTGCATTACTTCACACAGCAGCAGGTGAAATATCTTACAGCTTCGTCGTCTTTGGGGAATGGCTAAACTATTCGATATTCGATATTCGATATTCGATATTCGATATTCGATGTTTTATCAGTGTCCGCGCATGAATTCGATCTCAGCTGATCTCAGCAGCATCAAAGTGCTAAAGAATTGCAGTAAAAAAATTACAGTAAAAAAATTACAGAAAAAAGAAGCTCAGAAAAAGCAGTGCAGTGAAGAGCGGGACGAAACCTGCATCGGTCAAGCGAGTGGTAAAATCTGCAACTTTTTTCTTGACCTTAAAGTCTACTTTAATCTTAGAGTAGGCTTATTCTCTGACAAGGGCTTGAAAATGACATTATTTGCACCGTTATTATTGTCCAATGGACGCCGTATTCAAAATCGTATTGCCAAAGCTGCGATGGAAGAAAATATGGCAGATCACAATCATGCGCCATCTGATGCTTTATTACGCTTATATCAGGCTTGGGCAGCAGGGGGTGTGGGATTGATTATTACAGGCAATGTCATGGTTGATCGCCGTGCGATGACTGGACCTGCGGGTGTGGTGCTTGAAAATGAGCAACATTTATCTGCTTTTCGGAAATGGGCAGACGTCAGCCGTGCACATGGCGCACAGGTTTGGATGCAAATCAATCATCCTGGGCGGCAAATGCAAGCAAATTTGGGACAGCAAACCTGGGCACCTTCTGCGGTTGCCATGAATTTAGGCAATATGTCCAAGCGTTTTAATCGCCCCATTGCCATGACTGAAGCGATGATCACAGAGCTGATTCAGCGTTTTAGCCGTACAGCACAATTGGCTGAGCAAGCGGGTTTTGATGGCGTTGAAGTTCATGCCGCACATGGTTATTTGCTGAGCCAGTTTTTATCACCATTAACCAATCAACGACAAGACCGCTGGGGCGGTTCACTGGAAAATCGTGCACGTTTGTTATTGGAGATTATTCGCGCAATTCGCGCTGTGGTTTCCAAAAACTTTGCTGTAGCAGTCAAATTGAACTCTGCAGATTTTCAACGCGGCGGTTTTAGCCCAGCAGAAGCACAACAAGTCGTCAGTATGCTCAATGCTGAAGCGGTCGATTTGGTCGAGATTTCTGGTGGCAGCTATGAAGCACCGGCAATGCAAGGGAAGACTCGTGATGAGCGTAGTTTGGCACGAGAAGCTTATTTCTTGGAATTTGCCACAGAGATTGTCAATGTGGCACACATGCCAGTGATGTTGACTGGTGGTATACGCCGTAAAGCGGTTGCTGAACAGGTATTATCAGATGGTATTGCCATGGTGGGGATCGCTACAGCTTTGGCATTGATGCCTGATTTAGTCACTTTATGGCAACATGATGATCCCGTAGCAGCACAATTGCCGCCAATCCAATGGTCCAACAAAACCTTAGCCGCTTTGGTCGAGATGGCACGCGTAAAGTATCAGTTACAACGTCATAGCCGAGGGCTAGCTGCCAAGCCCAATGTTGCACCGTGGTGGGCATTGCTTAAAGAACAACAGATGCTAGCTTGTCGTAGTCGACTTTATCGTAAGCAAATGCAGCGAGTTGCCCTAACATGATCAATCTTTGACGGCATATTGTTTCAGCAAACGTTCAGCATTTTCTTCACAACTGATTTCTGCTGGCTTATCGGTGATGGCATCGATCATGCTTTGTAAGTTGCGTTTGCTCTGTTGTAATTGGTGTTGCAATTGCTCGATGTCCTTTATTTTGCCATTGAGCGTATCGAGCAATTGGCTATGATTCCATTGTTTGATATTGGTAGGTAACAGTGCCTTGATTTCAGCGAGGCTAAAACCAACTTGTTGTGCTTGCTGAATCAAGATCAATTGTTTTAGGTCATCGTCATGATATTCGCGATAGCCATTGGCTTTCCGTTTCACCTTGGCTAAGAGTTTAATGTGCTCATAGTAGCGAATGGTCGATGGGGTAACACCACTTAATTTGGCTAAAGTACTAATATTCATTCTACTGCTCAGCAATATATCCGTAATATCCGTATGCTTGATGTCCGGATACTTGGGGTTAGAGGCATTGCGATATCGGCATAGATTATGCCCCAGTGCAACATAATCTAGCAACCGGCTTGCATAAACCGGCATGATTTGTAGCAGGCATGAGAAATATGTATTTACAAAATCAACGCGAACCTTATTTTTTATAGCTAATTTGTTATGTTATAACATGACATTGTTTTTTACGAGCGATAAGATTTATGATGATGACATTGTCGAAGTTGAAGTTTTTTTCTTGTGCGATATTGACCGCGATGATTTCTTGCTCGGCACTGGCCAATCAAAAACTATCAGCCTCATCTTTAGGGTCATGGTTTGTAAAGCATCCTTTACCCAATTCAACAGTGAGCTCAGAGTTTGGGCAACGCGTGATGAATGGTAAGGTTGAAGGACATTCTGGCTTGGATTTGGCCGCCAAAGCCGGCACAGAAATTTATGCAACGGGACCTGGCATCGTAACCAAATCGGGTTGGGGCAAAGGCTATGGTAACTATATTGAGATAGATCACCGCAATGGTTATTTTACCCGCTATGCTCATGCGTCTAAATTGCATGTTGAAATTGGCGATCAGGTTCATGCAGGACAACACATTGCTGACGTTGGGTGTACTGGACGTTGTACAGGTCCGCATTTGCATTTCGAGGTGGTGAAAGCTGGGAAAAGACAAAATCCATCTTCTTATTTGGCATTACTCCCTGAGTAAAACGACGCAAGCAAAAACAATCTAAATCAAACGGTATTGCCTGATAAGCAGCCATAACTTTTACAAATTATGGCTGCTTGTTGCGTTGCGTTTAATAAAGGCTATAAAGCCTTAAGCCTCGTGTCGAGCTGGTTTAAAACTTCAACTCTACGCCTGCTTTAAAGGTACGCCCTGGAATCGGCATACTGATAACGGTGCCTTGATCATAGTTATAACGGTTGGTGAGGTTATCTATATTAAATGAGAATTCCAGATTGGGGTTATAACGATAACTGGCAAAGGCATCGACGACCGTTTCTGAAGACAGTTCCGTCACTGCACGTCCAGCAATTCCTGTACCTTGTAGCCAATCTTTAGGATTTTTCTTTTCAGAATGGTATCGGGCGCGCGCACCGACATTGAGTTTATTTTCAAAGAAGCTTTTACCGACGGTAATATTAAAGATTTTACGCGGTGGTAGACGTGTGGTCATGAGACTCCATGTTCCACCAACTTGGTTACACTCGTCAGATGAATGAGCACAGACTTTGGGTGCTTGATATAGCGTACCATTTAAACTCACAAAAAAGCTCGGCAGTGTATAGCTTAAATCCAGCTCCACACCTTTTAATACCACCCGATCATAATTGGCAAAGGTATATGATGTGGTATAGGGCAGAATGAAGTTTGGTGTTATGACGTTCGGGATGTCTTTTTGTATGGTTTCTTGGGTCAGGAAGTTATTGGTCTGATTACGGAAATAATTCAGGTTTAACTTGATTTGATCATTGTTCAAAAATAAATTGTCACGTTGACCTATAAAACCAAATTCCACAATGCGCGAGTTTTCAGCGCGAATAGGCAAGTCTGGATCATAAGTAAAAGTTTGTCCGGACACACTGGATTCAAATAAGCTTGGGCTGCGGTACATACTCGATAGTTTTCCGTAAACATCAAAGCCATCAACGATTTGATAATTTAGCTGTCCCATCCAATCAAATTTACCGCCATATTTGCGTACGGCATAGCCTTTGCTGCCAATATCTGGATTTTGTACTGGGCGCATCGGTACTTCTTGGTCAGCATAGTCCTCGACTTCTGCGTTATGCCACTTGCCTCCCAAGCTTAAAGTGAAGTCTTTAAACTGATAGTCACCATTTAAGAAGATCGAAGTTTCTTTACGTAAGGCATCACGAGAAGCTTCTGTATGATACATATTACGCGGTTTCATGCGTTGTTCGTCATAGGTGAAGCCGTAGTTTAGCAGCAGACCCAGTGCATCAAATCGACTGTTGTTTTCGAGATTGATGCCAGTACGAAAGTCCTGATAACTCCCACGGTATTGATCACCTTGATGGGCAGCACCACCATTGATATTTACGGTATTGCCCATACCATTATTCTGATCATATTTGGCACGGGTTTGCCACAGCCCCAGTTCCAAATCTAGCAATGGGTTATCTTTGGGCTTATAGGTATAACTGGCACTGAATGCATTCACAGCTGCTTTCCCCATCGGCCATTGCGTCATATTGTAGAGATCGGGAATATCGGCTTGTGGAATATAAATTAGATTGCCTTGATCGTCATGATCATAACGTCCAGGAGGGGAATTGGGATCTTTGACAGGATAACGTCCCCAATAAAATGACAACACCTCTCCAGCCTTTTGCACATGGCGTCGGGTATTGACTTCAATACGATGCTCATCCGTTAAATTTAGCCCCACTTTAATGATGCCTGAATCACTTTGATAGCCGG
This sequence comes from Acinetobacter larvae, assembly GCF_001704115.1. Classification (NCBI taxonomy): domain Bacteria; kingdom Pseudomonadati; phylum Pseudomonadota; class Gammaproteobacteria; order Moraxellales; family Moraxellaceae; genus Acinetobacter; species Acinetobacter larvae. Next base: position 1,858,018 of record NZ_CP016895.1, on the reverse strand, counting down.
TATTGACGACTTCCTGACCGCCATCAAGTTCATACATATCTTTTTCTTTATAAAAGTCTAAACCATGTTTACCGGCAAAATAGTTTCCCACCTCACGTTTACTATAGGCAGTCACGACATCAATAAAGTCATTTTTAAAGGCAAAGGCGACAGTACCAGCACCATTTTGGAAGTTAGTGGAAGACAGTTTATTGCGAATAATATAATTGACTTGTTCTTTTTCATTGTCAGAGACTACTGGGCTCTTGTTATTATTATAAAAACTGCCTTTGAGCATGACACCGCTTTGCCGACCAGGCAATAAAATATCATCTACGCCCAAGGTACGCATTTTGACCACACCGCCAATACCGCCGACGCTAAATTTAGCGCGTGATGCACCTTTTTCAACTTCAATATTGCTGATGAGATCCATATCGATATAGGTACGGTCACTTTCTCCTTGGTAGCCGCGGAATGCATGACTAGACTGTAAACTGCCATCAATAATCACAGGCACACGACCTTCACCTTGCATACCACGAATGCCGATATCTAAGGCACCAGCTTCATTACGCATACTGTTGACTTGTAAGCCAGCAATATCACCAAAGACATCGCCGTTACCTGTACCACGGAAACGGTTGATTTGCTCACGGTCTTTGTGAGTGGTATTGACTCTTTTCGGTTCAGCATTGAGGGTAATCACCGGCAGGCTGGCAATCGTGTTTTCTGTAAGTGGTAATGCTGCGGACGGATCTGCTGTTACAGAGGTCGGTATAAGCAATGCATTGTTTTGCGGCTTTGCTGCGGTATTTGGTTTTAAGAGAAATACCGAGCCTTGTTTTTCAATATGATAAGGTTGTTCGGACAGAATATGTTCGAAGCCTTTTTGTATAGAATAATTCCCTTGAATTCCCTTGCTTTTTAAACCTTTTACCATATTGGGATCGTAGCTTAAAGGTACGCCAGACTGCACTGCAAAATTGGAGAGCACACGACCTAGATCATTCTCAGGAATTTGATAATACCTTTCGGTATTGCTGTTTACAGCAGTTTGCGTACTCGCCGGACTACTGGCATATGCGCCATGAATGAAAAAACAATGTATCAGGACGACCAGTGTTTGTTTTCTGAATGACATTAGAAAAAGACCTTTATGGCAATGATTTACATTCTCAATATCTATTACCCACTTGGCTAGAAAAACCTGACAAATTTATTTGCAAAATTTTTAATGGGTCTGCTGTGAGCTAGAAGCAATGCTGAGGCTAAGAAAAAAAGGAATGCAGCGTATATTTTAATTCGTTTGTCCAATTTCAATGCGCAGGATTTAATGGATCTATAGATAAGCTTACTGCAATGGAATCTCGTATTTGCGAAGGAAAGCTTGATATAGCAGTCTCATTAAGGATGTAGGAAAAGATCATGATACAGGATTTATTAGACAAACTTGGCGTTGCAAAACAAAGCTATCAGTCTGGGACATTGACGGTGAGCACTCCGATTACAGGGCAAGTGCTTGCTAAAGTCGTTGAACATCGTGTTGCCGAAGCCGATCAAGCCATACAGCAAGCACAACAAGCTTTTGAGGCATGGCGTAAAGTGCCCGCACCGCGTCGCGGTGAACTCATTCGAATTTTCGCGCAGGTGTTACGTGATTATAAAAAAGAATTAGCGACTTTGGTGTCATGGGAAGCCGGTAAAATCGAGCAAGAAGGTCTAGGTGAAGTTCAGGAAATGATTGATATCTGCGACTTTGCTGTAGGGTTGTCGCGTCAGTTATATGGTTTGACCATCGCATCTGAGCGCCCAGGGCATCATATGCGTGAAACTTGGCATCCATTAGGGATTGTCGGTGTTATTTCTGCATTTAATTTTCCTGTCGCAGTGTGGTCTTGGAATACGGCTTTGGCTTTAATCTGCGGTAATGCCGTCATTTGGAAACCGTCAGAGAAAACACCATTAACGGCTTTGGCCTGCCAAGCTTTGTTTGATCAAGCCATTGAGCAATTTGGTCGTGATGCACCCGCAAACTTATCACAACTATTGATTGGTGGGGCTGATCTTGGTGATCGCTTGGTGAGTGATGCGCGTGTAGCACTGATTAGTGCAACTGGTAGTACCGCCATGGGGAAATTGGTCGCGCCCAAAGTGGCACAACGTTTTGGGAAATGCATTTTAGAACTGGGCGGCAATAATGCCATGATTTTGGCGCCAAGCGCAGATTTAGACTTGGCTATACGGGGTATTTTATTTTCTGCGGTGGGTACAGCAGGTCAGCGTTGTACCACCCTAAGACGTTTGATTGTGCATCGTTCTATTCAAGCAGATGTTGTTGAAAAACTGAAAAAAGCTTATCAATCTGTGTCGATTGGTCATCCTTTAGAGGGCAATTTGGTGGGACCTTTAATTGATCAACACATCTTTGAGCAAATGCAAACGATACTGCAACGAGCAAGGGCGGCAGGTGCCACCGTAACAGGAGGCGAACGTCTATTGGCAGCACAATATCCTGATGCATACTATGTACAGCCTGCAATTGTAGAAATTGCACAACAAAACGAGATTGTCAAAACAGAAACTTTCGCACCGATTTTATATATCATGCCTTATGATGATTTTGAACAGGCATTGACCATTCAAAATGATGTACCACAAGGCTTGTCATCTTGTATCTTTAGCAATGATTTGCGTGAGGCTGAGGCATTTATGAGCGCGCAGGGCAGTGATTGTGGTATTGCCAATGTCAATATCGGTACCAGTGGTGCAGAAATTGGTGGCGCTTTTGGGGGCGAGAAAGAAACCGGTGGCGGTCGTGAGTCAGGTTCAGATGCATGGAAAAACTATATGCGTCGTCAGACCAATACCATCAACTACTCCGGTGAATTACCCTTAGCGCAAGGGATTAACTTCGGTTAAGTTATATTCTGTGATGGCGTGGTGCATCTTGTTTACTCACTGGAGCATCACGCCATATCTGTGTAATTCCTAAGGATAGGGTCATCACGATGTTAAACAATACAATGTTAAACAATCAGGTCTTATGGAAAAGTTTGGTCGCAGCACCTACAAAATTTCCGACATTATCGGCAGAAGTGACAACGGATGTCTGTGTTATTGGTGCGGGTTTTACCGGTTTATCTGCTGCCATACATCTAGCTGAAGCGGGTTATACGGTTACGGTATTAGAGGCAGCCGAAGTCGGTGCGGGTGGGTCTGGGCGCAATGTCGGTTTGGTCAATGCTGGCACTTGGGCACAGCCCGATGAACTCAATCAATATTTGGGTGAAAAAGTAGGTGAAAAACTTACAGCCGCTTTGGCTGAAGCACCACGATTGGTCTTTGATCTGATTGACCGTTTGGGCATCGATGCACAAGATCATCGCACGGGTAATTTACATATGGCACATAATGCCGAAGGTGAGCGCGATGTCGAGGTACGTTATGCACAATTGCGGCGTCGAGGTGCGGATGTTGAGCTACTGACGGGTGATAAATGCCATGAATATTGCGGAACGAGGTCTATTCAAAAAGCATTATTGGACCGCCGTGCAGGCACTGTAAATCCTTATGCCTATGTGACGGGTCTAGCACAGGCAGCGCAAAAGCTTCCGGTTAATATCTATGAAAACTCTCCTGTTACAGGGATTGTTCAGCAGCAACAACAACAATGGTGTGTGCAGAGCAAACAGGGTCAGGTTTTGGCTGATAAAGTTATTATTGCCACCAATGCTTATACCGAAGGTGAATGGACCGAGATTTTAAAAACCATTTACTTTGTAAAATATTATCAAATTGCGACAACACCATTAAGTGGTCCAGTAGCTGATCGAATCTTGCCATATAAAAATGGCTCATGGGATACTCGTTTGGCGTTATCCAGTATCCGTCGCGACAAAGACGGGCGTTTATTATTGGGCACTGTGGGGGATTATCAAACCAATCCAGCAATTTATTTACGTTGGGCCAATTTGATGCTGCAGAAGTATTTTCCAGATTTAAAACCTCAGGGTTGGCAATATCAATGGTCAGGTCAATTTGGTTTTACCAGTGATCATATTATGCGTTTATTTGAACCTGCACCCGGCATTGTCGCCGCGACAGCTTTTAATGGACGTGGTATTACCACTGGAACTTTGGTGGGAAAAGCATTTGCGGATTATTTACAAGCGGATGATCCAGAAAAACTACCATTGCCTTTGGTGGATTTAGCGGGTAATAAAGTCGCGTTTCGCCGTGCGCGTTCATTATTTTATGATTGCGGTATTACGCTCTATCATGCCGGACAATGTCTTAAAATCGTGGCTTAATCGCACATAGGCTATGATTTTTTTGTTGTCAACTGATGGGCTCTAAATTAAGTCGCGCAGCCCTAGTTAAAAAAACCGCTGGATTGTCAGGATCAAGCGGTTTTTTTAATGGTCGAGTAATCGTTAATACGGACAGACTATCAAAGCGAAGCAGAGTGGGTTGGCGGTGTTGGTGTGGAATGTAAATGATTTTGAATCCAATGCACCACCGTTGCAACTTTGGGGATTTTCGCCATTGAGGTGGGGTAAGTCATATAATAGGCATTATGGCTATTCATTTCATAAGACCATGCCAAGATTAACTCACCTGAGTCGAGTTCTTTTTCGACGAGGAACTTAGGAATTAAGGCAATGCCACAACCTGTTATTGCGGCATTGATACAGGAATAAAATGTATCAAAGCGCGGTCCAATAAAAGGCTGTTCGTTGATAAAACCTTGGCTTTGAAAATACTCATCCCAAGCACGTGGTCGAGAACGCGATTGAATCAACACATGGCAGCAAAAATCTTCTAAATGACTAAATGCTTGGGGAATAAGCTCAGGAGAACATACGGCAACGCAGCGCTCTTCAAAGAGTTTGACACTGGTCATATCGCGCCAAATCCCTTCACCATATAAAAAGGCAATATCGGTTTGCTGGTTTTCTATTTCAGTCGAGGTAATCTGTTCTTGAATGTCTAAATGGATCTGTGGATGTTGCTGCCCAAAGCCTTTTAAGATTTGGATTAACCAGCGTGCACATAGCGTTGGATGGGCGGCGATATTAACGGCTTCTGCTTCGCTGCCATAAGCCAAGATATTGAGCACCGAAATTTCGATTTTATTTAAGATCAGTTGTGTCTGTTGTAAAAATAACTTTCCGGTTGGTGTCAGCGCTAAGCCTTTTAATGTTCGCTCAAATAAACAGGTATTGAGATTGTCTTCTAAGTGTGCGACCTGTTTACTGACTGCGCTTTGCGTCATATGTAGAACCTGCGCAGCTTTGGTAAAGCTTAAAAATCGTGCTGATGCTTCAAAACAGCGTAAAGACATGGTGGATGGATAGGTCCTTGCAGTAATTTTGTGCATCAAATAATTCTCCCTTATTTGGTAAAACACGCTTTATTAAGGCGTTCAAGCTATCCTATAGCAACACTTTCATTATTTTTGCTAATGTAGCATAAGCTGAGCTTATAAAGACTGAGCGCATCGAAAATATTAATTTATTTCAATATTCTTACGCGAAATTGTTATGCGAATCACCGTAAAAAACGCGAATAAAAACGCGCAGAACAGCTGAGGGAAACAGCTAAGAAAAAAGTAAGCATCTAAGAAAATAAGTTGTGTCGATAGTATTTTTTTTCGCTTGTGAACATCGCCGTGCAAATTGATACTCCAATGATGAGGGTGGAATGGATTATACCGCCTAGTAATAAACAGCACGGTGATACAAGCCGCTTGAACCATATGTTTCTATATAGCACTCGCTATGATGTATCTATGATTTTATCAATGCATCATGTGCGCTTGCGGTTTGATCAACGTGCCATCTATTCGAAAATAAGGGATCGTATGGAAACAAAGCACATGAATAGCAATCCGCATGCTGATTCGACCAAATTGGAACATGGTTTATCAAGTCGTCAAGTCACGATGATTACCATTGGTGGCATTATTGGGGCTGGCTTATTTATTGGCTCATCTTCAGCAATCGCCTTAGCGGGACCAGCCATTATTATTTCTTATGCACTCACAGGTTTATTGGTGTTCTTAGTGATGCGGATGTTGGGGGAAATGGCTGTTATGCAACCTGACTCTGGCTCATTTTCAACTTATGCAGCCAAAGCAATTGGTCCTTGGGCTGGGTTTTCGATTGGTTGGTTATATTGGTGGTTTTGGGTACTGATTATTCCCGTTGAAGCCATCGCCGGTGCCGATATTTTACATGCATGGTTTCCAATGCTGCCATCATGGTGTTATGCCATTTTAATTTTGGCTGGGCTCAGCATGACCAATTTATTTAATGTGAAAAATTTTGGTGAATTTGAATTTTGGTTTGCTTTAATCAAAGTCGTGGCAATCATTGCTTTTATTATTGTAGCGACGATGGCCATATTTGGCTGGTGGCCCTTAGCACCGCAGATCAGTGGTATTGCCAAGATTTATGATAATAATGGCTTTATGCCCAATGGTTTTAGTGCCGTTCTATATGGTGTGTTGGTCACGATTTTCTCTTTTTTTGGTGCGGAAGTGGTATCTATTGCTGCGGCAGAATCGCAAGACCCACAGAAACAAATTCGTCGTGCTACCAACTTGGTGATTTATCGTATCGCCATTTTCTATTTGTTGTCGATTTTTCTGGTTGTCGCGTTGGTCAGTTGGGATGATCCTGGCTTAAAACAAATGGGAACCTTCCAATATGTATTACATGTATTAAATATTCCGGGTACCAAAGCCATTATGGATATCGTGGTATTTGTTGCAGTCTGTAGTTGTATGAATTCTGGATTATATATAGCTTCACGCATGTTATATTCATTGGGAACACGTGGTGATGCACCTGCGGCAGCAGCAAAATTAACTCATAAAGGCGTGCCTAAAATAGCCGTATTGGCATCCAGTGTAGCGGGGTTTGTCGGTGCCTTTGCCAATTATGCATTTCCGGGACAAGTCTTTGGCTTTCTCTTATCGACCACAGGTGCGATTGCGCTGATTGTTTATTTAGTTATTGCCATCTCGCAATACCGTATGCGTAGTCATTATGAAGCACTTGGTCAGCAACTCGACTTTAAAATGTGGTGTTTCCCATGGTTAACATGGCTGGTGATTTTCTTTATTTTACTGGTTCTCGCATTTATGGGCTTTTCTGAAAATTATCGTTATGAAACTTTATTAACTTTTGCTGTCACAACGGTGATTCTCATCGCCAGTGTGCTGGTAACGCGTAAACGCACATATATTAAGCCTTGGCGGCAGTTAGACAAATAACTCAATTAACAAGTTGAAAATCGTGCATTGGACAGAGAGTGGGTAGAGCGAGGATAAATCATAAGCAAGGGCATCAATCATAATAAAATAGTAAATAAAGGCAAAACAGGTGCAAGGGCTGAGTTGAGCAAGCCCTTGCACATAACTTGCGAACAAAATAAATTTTAGATTGTGCCATCCTATGAATCTATGGCGGTAAAGCTAACTCACTTGTGCACGTTTGATGAGTACATAAAGTTCATCTTTTAATTTTAACTTCTGTTTTTTCAAAACTTCAATTTGATCTGAGCCACTGGTAACCGGATTTTGTTCTAGACGAATAATTTCATGGTCTATAGCATTATGTTCTTCAAAGACTTTGGCAAAGTGCGCATCTTTTTGTTTCAATTGGCTGATTAAATCGCGATATTCTGGAAACATATTGGATATACCTATGTGTGACTGATGAACTTTATGTATTTATTATTGCTTAATTTTTATAAAAATACATTGTAAAACAAATACTTTCTATTCAAATTAAAACCTTAATTTCTTTATGGAAATATAGTAGAATATTGGGTCTTCTACAAAAGACTCATCTTTAAAATAGCATTGCGTTGTGTTGGCAACATGGCGGGTATTTTTGCTTGATGTGAATAGGCTGCTTGCACTAAATGGTCCAATTTTGCGATGATTGCCAACAAAGCATCGATTTGAATATGCAATGAGCAATATGAATAAAAAAATATATGTAATGTTGCTTATTTTATTTTTAGCACTGATGGCAATTCCAAGTGGTTATTTAATTCGGGTTAAATTGAATGAAGCAAAATCGAATTCGGCATTATTGCCAGCGATTTACCGAGATGATGCCAGCCATTTAAATTTAACCCGAGTACGGTTATTGGTGAATGCTGCTGAACAGCCTGAACAGCTCCACAAACAACTCAAAGCATTACTACAATATGCCCAGCAGAATCATTTAAACATTGCACTGGCTGGTGCTAAACACAGCATGGGTGGGCAAAGTATCTCGCCTGATGGGATTGTGATTAATATGCTGCCGTATCGCGCAATGCAGTTTGATGTGGAGCAAAATATTTTAACGATAGGTTCGGGTGCGACCTGGCAGGATGCTATACAGTATTTAGATCGTTATGGTAAATCGATTGCTATCATGCAGTCTTTTAGTAATTTCTCTATCGGTGGTTCAATCAGTGTCAATGGGCATGGCTGGCAAAAGAACGCAGCACCTATTTCTTCAAGCATTGTATCCTTTACGCTTATGCTGGCTGATGGGAATATTGTCAATTGTAGTCGGCAGCAGAACCCTGAGTTATTTAAATTGGTTATTGGGGGATATGGGCTATTCGGTATTATTTTGGATGTCAAATTAAAAGTTGTTGATAACACTGCATTAAAATTTCATTCCGTGTCATTAAAACCCGCACAATATCATGAAACATATCAGGCTTTGGTGACTGAGCAAGAACATATCCAATTTGCTTATGGACGTTTAAAAATTTCAAATAAAGGTTTTTTACAACAAGCGACTTTAAACTATTTTGAAAAGACAAACCAAGCACCGGTTGCCTTAGCGCAGCAAGCGCCTAAAAATGAAGAAATCCGCCGTATTGTGTTTCGGGGATCGGTCAATAATGAATATGGCAAACGCTTACGTTGGGATTTAGAAAATGCATTAAATCTAATATTACCCTATAGCACTTTTAGCCGTAATGAAATTCTCAGTGAAGATGCAGCCTTAATAGAGAATCATGATCCCAATTCGACCGATATTTTACATGAGTACTTTATTCCCAAGCAGCAGCTTGCTGGGTTTATTGAGGATATCAAGCCAATCCTACACAATAGCCCATTGGACTTATTAAATATTACCATCCGTGAAGTCAAAAAAGATTCAGATGCATATATGAATTACGCGCGTGAGGATGTATTCGGACTGGTGTTTTTATTTAATCAGCGCAAAAATGTGCAGCAAGAACAACAAATGAAAGTTTTAAGTAATCAATTATTAGATGTTGCCTTACAGCATCACGGCACATTTTACTTGCCTTATCGTTTGCATATTTCCCCAGAAAAAATGCGCCGTGCCTATCCACAAGCACAGCAATTTTTTGCGCTGAAGAAAAAATATGATCCAAATGAAATATTCAGTAATCAGTTATATAACTACTATGCGCCGTGAAGCTCAATGACCAGATTCAATTCTGCGCTCATTGCAAGCAGATAGATTTAGCGTGAATTCTGCTATGGATAGCGGAATTAATAGCAATAACAGTCTAGAAACAGACAGAGTATCAAGTTGATCTTTTGCATAATCGCAGCACCAGATGATTTTTTCAGCCCGTCAAGAACATATTTTTTTATTTAAGTCATTGATTTATAGGTTTCATAACCAGCACTAGCAGCCAGCGGGCATAACACTATAGATGATTTAAATGAATCGGTTTGATCTATGCGGTCGTATGTAATAAGGAATAAAAAATGAGCGTATTAACCCAGTTATCCTTTTCAATTCAAAACTCGCCAAGATGGCATGAGTCTGTTGTGCAGCAGCCTGAAATATTGCAGATCGACGCTTTACCAGCGGCATTGGGGGCAGTGGTGACCGGTTTCGACGCTAGTTTGCCACAAAGCGCAGAAAGTATTTTAAAACTAAAACAAGCACTGCAAGATCATTTGATTTTGATCTTTAAGCAACAACACCTGAGTGATGAGCAGTTTCTAGCCTTTGCCAGTTATTTTGGTGCCATATTTAAACCGCCGGTTGATGTAAAAGTTTTGGCTACACAAAATGACTCTGGCTTACCGCCAGATGTCGTGCCTGTATCCAATGCTGTTGGTGAGGGCGATTACACTGGGCATGGCGAGCTTACGCCACATAGTGATCATCACTGGACCCCACAACCATCGAGTGCTTCATTGTTATATGCGCTTGAAGTTCCTCAAGATGGTGGTGCAACAACATGGTATAACACGGTACAAGCCTATGCCGATTTAGATGATGCGACCAAAGCTGAAATTCAGCATTTACAACTGATTACCTATAATCCTTTTTTACGTTTTGGTGGCGGAGTACACCCAAGCTATCGTTTTTCAGATCAGGAAGCATTAGGCGCCGCATTTCCTCATCCTTTGGTGCGTACCCATCCTGAAAGTAAAAAACAAGCATTGTATTTAGATACACATACTGAAGTTGAAGTGGTGGGCTATAGTGATCAAAAAGGGGCTGCTCTCATTGCCAGTTTACGTGAACACATTGTGCAAGATAAATATCGCTACCAACATCAATGGTCAGTGGGTGATATTGTATTTTGGGATAATCAAGTGACGTTACATTCGAGGACGGCATTTCCAGCAGAACAACGCCGTTTATTAAAACGTGTTAGTTTGGCGGGTGGGCGACCGTTTTAAATATTTGCTTTGATGTACAAGAAAATTCCAGAAATAGTATGGTCGAGCAATCAGAAATGCAGAAGAGATGAGAAAAGTTGGTCTATATTCTTAGACCAACTTTTTGATGAAGGCAAATGATTTGAATAAAAAATAAAGCTTAAATTTTAATTGCGGACCTTAAACTTAGCCACTAAGCATTGATAAAAATCATCAACATAAGTAAATATTACCGGAATAACCACCAGACTGAGTAAGGTTGAGGTAATTAAGCCACCAATAACCACAACTGCGGTAGGCTGTCTAAAACTGGGTTCAGCACCCAGCCCTAGCGCATTGGGTAACATGCCAGCACCCATGGCAATGGTGGTCATGAGAATGGGGCGGGCACGTTTACGGCAGGCATCTATAACGGCATCGAAACGACTGAGACCATATTGCCGACGTGCAATAATTGTGTAATCTACTAATAAAATTGAGTTCTTTGTGACAATTCCCATTGTTGACGTTGATCATAGACCAACGTGAATTATAATCGCAGATATTCACGTTGCTGAGCTGTGGCAACAAACAGTGCTGTATGTAGACCACAGTCTCAGATATCTTATTTAACATAATATACATTATGCGAAATCCTATATAAAGTTAAAACGAGTATGAGCAGCTAGCAAGCTTTGGCTATTTATATAGTTCGCTCATAAGTTTATAAATCTGTCATTTGATATTTTGCTGCATGTATCATGTCTATAAATTTTCTGTTTACTGCCAATAGTTGATGCTTGCATCTAAATAAATTTTCTTCTTTGGCACTACCTTAAATCTTGAGAATGGTTCGCCATTATTGTGCTAACCCCACTTTTGATGACTTAACCAAGATGCAATGGTTTGTGCTAAAGCTTTCGGTTGCTCAAGTGGTATCATATGCCCACTGTTTTTGATATATACCAATTTAGCACTTAAGTATTGTTTGAGCTCGAGCGCTTCTTCTGCTGATCGTAATTGATCATTCTTTGCAGCAATAACCAAGGTTGGAAAATTCAGTGTCTTTTGTGGTGGATAGCGCTGTAATATCGATTGTTGAGCAAAGACTTGATAACCTAATTGCAATCCCATATTTTGAATTGTTTGAATCAGTTCTTTATTTTGATTGGACTGGGGATGCAATGTCTTGGCAATGCTGCCTGTACTCAGACCACGGAAATTATGTTGATTATAAAGTTGCACTGCGTGTAATTTCTGATGTTGCTGTGCAATCGTATCAGCTCTTAATGAAGATGCTATGACAATCAATGCTTTAACTTGGGCTGGAAATTGCTCTGCAATTGAGCGAGCAATATAAGCACCTAAAGAAAAACCGATGACAACATACTGTGCTGGTCTATCTTTCATAATCGACTGTGCAATTTCATCGATATTTGGACCGTGTAAGTGACTTACACAATCTATGTCATATATCGTTGGTAAAAACCCTTTAACCTTATCCCATAAGCTCGCATTAAGCATAAAACCAGGAATTAAAAGAATTTTTAACGATTTTTCCTGCATAGGATGAGCTGCCAAACTAAGATTAACTACGAATAATAGCATTGTAGAGATTCGCAATAATATGGTCTAGCAATGCGACTAAATTTCAATAGCAAAATTAAAGATTAAGTGATTGAAATAATATTATTATTTTCCTTATAGCAGGTTTTTGATATCGATTGATCTTATTATGATTTCGTCAATTGATCTCTATGTGCTATTTATCATATTCGCTGTAAAAACGCTTAATTTAGCAAGAGAATAATTGCAAAACAGCAGAATATTGATCTCATGGTAGATCATTATTATCCAATTCTAGCAATTCCCAATTCTTGCAATTGGAAAAGTCAAAGAGTTTAGCTTGGAGTTTATAAAATGGGGCTGTCAATCTGGCATATTCTATTATTTGCCTTGGTCATAATCTTAATATTTGGTACATCAAAGCTTAAAAACCTAGGTAAAGATCTGGGTGGTGCTTTAAAAGATTTTAAAAATGTATTAGACGAGCCACATATTAAAAATGAAAAATCTTTAAAAAATGAAAATAACTCAAATAATTCATAGCATTCTTAATGCATCAACACAATTTAATTATGAATACAACGATACCTACAACACCAATCAGAAAATATATCGACAGGATATCTCCCACCATGTTAAATGTTAGTTTTACTGAATTAGTCTTATTGGTTGCTATCGCTCTGATTATATTAGGACCAGACAAGTTATTAAGCGGTCTAAACAGATTACTTAGCCAATATCGAAACTTAAAAATAAGCTTAATTAAAATTCAGCAAGATATTGAAAATGAAGTGGAATTAATAGATTTAAAACAAAGAATTCATCACGAAATTGAAAATATCAGAGCAAGTGAACAACGCTTAGAACAGCGTTTACAGCAAATTCAGTATGATATGACATGGATACAACAACAAGAGCAGCAAGATATTTCTTGGCCGGCATCTTTATTCTTTAGACCACCATTGCGCTTAATCGTAGAAAATTTAGTCTATATTCCTTATCAGATTAACTATGTCAAAGTATTGAATCTTCATCAGGCTGAAGCAGCATGATAAAAAATAATGATACAGCACAACATAAGCCCAATCCTTATACCACACATTTAATCGAATTAAGAAAACGCTTAATCTATAGTTTTACCAGCATTTTGGTTATTTTTATTTTACTTATTCCCTTTGCTCAATATAACTACAATACCCTATCCCAGCCTTTAGTTTCGATTTTACCGCAGCATGGACATCTTATTGCAACTAATCTCACGGCGAATTTTGTTGTACCACTTCAATTAAATTTCTGTGTCGCGCTATTCATTACCGCACCCTTCTTGCTCTATCAATTTTGGCGTTTTATTGCACCGGGCTTATATCATTATGAAAAAAAACGCGTTTTTGCAATTATATTGACCAGCATCATCTTGTTTTATAGCAGCATTATCTTGACGTTTTTCATGATCTTGCCTATGGCTTTACATTTTTTTATTCATATCTCTCCTGAGAGTGTTATTCCCATGACAGATATGAACCAGTATCTGATTTTTTGCCTTAATCTTTGCTTTATAATTGCTACGGTATTTCAGATTCCAGTCCTGATCTTTGTCTTATTACTTGTTGGTATTTTTAAAGTTGATCAATTGGTACAGTATCGAAAATACATTATTGTAATGTTCTTTTTTATTGCTATGTTTATTAGCCCACCTGACGCACTAAGCATGCTATTTCTGGCAACAGCGATGTGCTTATTATTTGAATTTGGTCTAATGCTTAGCAAATATATATTAAAAAACAAATAATTAAGGCATGTTTTAGCATTAATCAATATGCCATCCGCCATCTATACGGATTCAATATATACAGAAAAAAGATATAGAAATAGATTTTCTTTGTTTTTAGAAATAAAAAAACCGGCGTAGCATCAATTGCGTTGTTTGATATAGATATGCTTTTGAGGAACACGCCATGAATATACAACTCAACCCCACACCCACCCTACCTTTGGATCACGGCACTAACAGTACACAGCAAAGCACAGAGGATATTTTGGCACAAGCCCAACATGATGCTCAGGCGTCGCAGTTAAACTTTAGTGGCAGTTTAAGCCCTATAGATGCATGGGCATTGGTGCAACGTGGCGATGCTGTTTTAATCGATGTAAGAACCAATGAAGAACGTAAATTCGTAGGTTATATTGAGGAAAGTATACATGTTGCTTGGGCCACTGGCACCGCCTTTAATCGAAATCCGCGCTTTCTAAAAGAATTAGAACATAAAGTCTCTAAACAACAAGTCGTTTTATTACTTTGTCGTAGCGGTAAACGCTCTGCTCTAGCTGCAGAAGCGGCATTTAAAGCTGGTTTTGAACAGGTATATAACGTTCTCGAGGGTTTCGAAGGCGAACTCGATGCAAAACAGCAGCGTAATCAATATAATGGCTGGAAAGCACGTCATTTACCGTGGCAACAAGAATAAAGCCATAGCGCGATAAAAGGTTCAAAAAATTCCATGTCTTCATAGCATATTTATAAAGACTTGATAACAATACAAATATACATCGTAGATCATCACAGTAATTGATGGCATAGCCAGCAGATATCATAAGGAAAAACAGTGACTCAGTGGAATATACAACCTGTCATCCAAGGTTTACAGCAAGCTAGGCATGAATGGCGTGAACGTCAGCATCGTTTCAAAGAAATTGGTGGTCGTGAATTACCTTCAAAACAGGTTTTACAAGACATACTCGATGGCTTATGCGGTATTTTATTTCCAATGCGCTTAGGACCTGCCGATTTACGACAAGAAACTGAAGACTATTATATTAGTTATACTTTGCATCAGGTTCTCGATAGCTTACTGGAGCAGGTTCATCTTACTTTGCATTATCAGCATAAACGTCAAGACAGTCGCTATGCAACCGAGCAACTCGATGAAGAAGCAGAGCTCAATGAACTTAGCCATCAAATTGTGCAGCAATTTGCCAATGCACTAGCCAATATAAGACGCTTACTTGATGCTGACGTTTGTGCTGCATTTGAAGGTGATCCTGCGGCACATAGTGTCGATGAAGTATTACTTTGTTATCCTGGTATTTTTGCAATTATCTATCACCGTATTGCACATCAATTGTATCCAGCTGTCCCCTTACTTTCGCGCATGATTGCAGAAATTGCGCATTCAGCGACGGGAATTGACATTCACCCAGGTGCACAAATTGGTCAAGCCTTCTTTATTGACCATGGAACGGGTGTCGTGATTGGAGAAACCTGTGTTATTGGTGAGCGAGTCCGGATTTATCAGGCAGTTACACTGGGCGCCAAACGTTTTGAAGTAACTGAAAGCGGTAGTTTAAAAAAAGACTATGTTCGCCATCCTATTGTTGAAGATGATGTAGTGATTTATGCTGGGGCAACCATATTGGGTGCAATCCGTATAGGTCGAGGTTCTATCATCGGTGGAAATGTCTGGTTAACACATAGCGTAGCTGCTGGCAGTCAGATTCTACAGTCGCCATCCGCGACTTATGCTAAGACTGAATAAACCGCACACATAACAATCAATTATGCACGCAGAGTAAACTCAAACGTGCATAACCAACGGGTTCATAAAACATTCATTTATGAACGATTGATTGATAAAGCATTAATCTATAAAAACAGAACAAATGCAGAGCACAATAAACAAGGTCGCAATTGCAAGATTGAACTGTAAAATATATTTGGCACGATAACTTAAAGTTAAACCGACAGCTAAAGCTGCAAAAGATAATACGCCAACCCATTCAGATAAACCAACCGATAAACCCGAGTAAAAAATAGCCGGCACTGCTGAGGCAATTACAATTCCCCAGCCGATTATGTATAAAAATTGACTCTGCCGTGCAGAAATAGCATGCGCGAAAATATCGCGTTGATGTTTGCTCATACTGGCAGCTAGGCAACTTAAACCGCAAATCGTCATACACCACAATAACCACAGTTTCATATTATAAGTCTCCTGTTGTGGTGCTTGCTGCTTGAGTTTTGCTGGTTACTTTTTTGGCACGAATTGGCGTTTTGGGGTACCGCTTTAATTTATAGAATGCATAGAGCAACACTAAGCCAAGTAATACACAGGCCAAATCAAAATTCGCGACCACCCATTGCCCATAATAGAGACTCCCCCACAATCCCCGACCACCTGTCAGTGGGTTTAAAATCGGAATCAATAAAAATAATACGCTAGCCAATGCCAGTTGTTCTAACCATGCTTGGCGATGTGGACGTATTGCAGCATGAATTAAGCTTAGACACCACGCAATAAAAAAGCATTTTATTTCCCATTCACTGCGTCCTTCCATCTGGGCTGGAATAACGCGGTTAGCCCAAAAATAAACTGCACAGGCGATGGGTAAACCAACAATACTGCTAACATTGAGTATTTCAACCAAGCGATGCCCCCAAGGTTTATAACCGCGTTTTTGCACATCAACTTGTCGTTTCACTACCCACAGCACTAAGCCCGTTGCAATCATTAAGGTTCCCAAAATACCAGATAAGAACAATAACCAACGTAAAGCTAAACTCACCCCACGTGCTTGGTGTAACCAGGTCGTTAAATTATAAATAGCAGCAGGCACAGTACTTGGACTATTCTTTTGGTCCGTTGCAATTAAGGCACCAGAGACCGCATTAAATTTAAAACTCGGTGTTTGGTCTCGCTGTACCAAACTCTCAGAAGCAACCGCACGAATTTCGACTTGCGCATTGGCACTATTGGGTGCGGTCACAATGACACTCGAAACCACATTTTTGCCTGCCCATTGCTGTTGAGCGTAGCTCAGCATGGCAATGATATCTGCCATTGGCACTGGTGCAGCCGATTTAGTATCTAATTGCTCAGCATGCATAGTTTGACCATCACGCTTGGTAGGACCTCCCATGCGTTGACCTTCAGTATGCGCAAAAGCTGGATTGCCAGCATGACCTTCGCGTCCTGTTGCACCCTCTCCTGCTGCAGTCGAACGTGCCATCCTCCCTTCATCACGGTTTAGCGATTGTCTTGCTGCGCCTGTATCACGGTTTTGTTGCCGGTCAGGTGTGACAGTATTTGAATTTTGTGCTTGTAAGAACTCTCGCCGTCCGCCTTCGAAAACCTGATCTACCCCCCAAGGCATAATAGTAAACATCAATAATAATAAACCACTAAAGGTGATCATCAGATGAAAGGGTAAGGCAAATACGGCGGTGGCATTATGTGCATCTAACCAAGAACGTTGACCTTTGCCGGGTCTAAAGGTAAAGAAATCCTTAAAGATTTTTTTATGGGTAATAATTCCGCTAATAATAGCAACAAACATAAATAAAGTAGCGAGTCCAACCAGCCAACGTGCGGTATTCCGTTCCATACCGTATAGCTCAAAATGAAAACGATATAAAAAACCACCACCACGGGTATCACGCGCTTTTATTTCTTCCCCTGTTACCGTGTCATAGTTTTGACCACCGCGACGACCGCCACCACCACGTTGTCCTTGTTGCTCATCCGCTTGTTGAACAGAAATGCTGGTTGTGGTTTGTCGTGCTGTCGGTAAATTAATACTCCAGCCTGCGGCATGTGGTGAGTTTTCTTGTAATCGATGCAGTGCTGTTGCCAATTGTTGTTGCTGGCTTTGATAGGTCAAAGACTGATGTAATTCTGGTTTCATCCAAATGGTAATTTCATTTTGGAAAAAACTTAAAGTTCCTGTTAAAAAAATGGCATATAATAACCAGCCCAATAATAAACTCATCCATGTATGTAACCATGACATCGACTGGCGTGGTCCTTCCTTCTTTGCATCAACTCTCATAGGGCATTATCCTTTTAAATATATATAAATCAGGTAAGCCATAATGATTGGAATTATGACGCCAAGACTTGCTTTTAATGTGGAATTGACCATAAAGGTCCAAATAAAAACAGCACAGTGAATAATAAATGCCAACATCGTGGCACTCATTACTGCACTGGCTGGATGTTGAGAAAATGCTAGACTAATAAACATGGCACTGAATGATGCCAATAGATAACCACCCACCAATGCCAATATAAAACGATAGAATATTTTTAATCGATAGCTTAAATAATAGGGCTTTTTATTGAATAACGCCTGAATTTCATTTATATTAAAAGAAATCATTTTAAATACTCCACAAAAAATACAGACAATAATTTGCGGATATTTTATTTTACGAATGTGAATAAATTATGGGCTTTTAAAAATTAAACCTAATTTATTTCTTATAAATTACTAACTCAATACTTTCTACCTCTATGTCCAAGCCTAAATCAGCAATAAACTGTTTTAGACTTTTATTTACGACTGTTTTATCCAAAGATATGATTTCCGAGTCTTTATTGGAAATAATCTTGCAATAAAAGAAATCATTATTAATTTTATAAAAACTTTTATTGCGTCCCAATGTAATACAACGAATAAGTTTCTTAGACTCTAACTCAGATAAAGTTTTATAAATGGAGGTCAAACTTATATCATTATTTGCAATTGCAAAATCTCGATATAAATGATCTGCCGAGACCTCCTGTTTGGCATTGAGTAATGCTTTTAAAATATGAGTTCTAGAATAAGTCGCCCTTAATCCACTTTGCCGTAACTGTTGAATTACATCCTCATGAATATCCATAAAAGTCAAATCACCACATTTCACAAAACATGCTAGCCCGCTTACAACAACAGACTAAGCTTATTAATTTACACATCCGTACTGCTTTATCTCAGCAAAATCCTTCCTGCATAATCAATAACGAATCATCAATGACGAATCATCAATAATTATCGGCATGGGGATCTTGCAGACAATAAAGCCATGATTGGCTTCATAACATCACTACAGCTTGGCTGTAATGATGCACATCGCTATCGCAAAGAAAAAATCTTTTCACTATCTATGCCAGTTGAAATCAAAAACTCGCTCATGCATATGAGAAAAAAATGCAAAATATGCGATATTTTTAAGTAAGTTGTTGTTTTTAATTAATTTGTATTAAAAAGAAAATTTAAGATTTAAATAATACTGTTGTAATCTGGGATCTGCATAGGCACTGATATAGTCTTGTGACATATCGACTGCATACTGATTAAATAAATTTTTAATCCCGATACTCAAGCTAGCGCCAGTGTGTTTAGGCTGTTTGGGCATTTGATAGCGAATAAAAATATCATGGAAAATCTGACTGGCGACCCGATCATTCCCCTGCGCAGCGATTGCTGTTTGATTGCCGGTTGGAATTTTATATTGACCATAATATTGCATTCCCCAACCCAAAGACCATTGATCTGTTAAATGTAATATAGCCGATGCAGCCAAACGATTTTTAGAGTTTTGTGTATCGCGTACATCAATATTCTCGATTGAATGCTTATTTAAATCGACACGCAATTTATAGTTATACATATGGCTATAATCTACAGCAATGTTTAAACCACTTAAAATATCTGCCAAATACATAGAAAAAGCTACGTCTAAAGTAGATGTAGTTAAATCCAGCGCATTAAATGGTGTGGTATTCATTCTTGTTATATTGTTTTTTTCATCTTGCTCGATAAGCTCAGTGAGTGCATGGGCATTGTTAAATATGTCTTGTGCACTGAGCGTGGTGATACTATTATTTTTTTGAATTTTATAATAGTCTATAGACCACCTAATATCTGGAAACCGCTTTGGTATATAAACAAAGCCAATATTTATATTTTTAATTTTTTCTGATTTTAAATCAGGATTTCCACCTGAATTGACATAGGTCGAGATACTTTCTCCATTTGCTGGATTGGTAATATAAATCGGTCGAGTACTCGAAATGCTTTCAGCACGTTGTGATAAAGTCGGATGATTATAAGCCAGACTATAAGAGCCTCTAAATATAAAGTCATCATGCGGAATCCATTTCAAACCCATCGTCGGCAAAGTGGCATCAAAGTTCACTGCACGTTTTTCAATGTTGATTTTTTCATAACGTGCTGCCAATTGTAAGACTAAGCTTTTAAACCCAGGCAGCTGTTTTTGTTCTGAGAGTAAAGGTACATTCCATTCTGTATAAATACTCTGTACATTCTGCTTTTGCTGATGAAATACGGGTTGTTCGCTATATTCAGGAATTCCTTGACTATGAATAGTTTGATACTCCACTCCCCAAACGGCGTTAATTTTACCAGCGTACCATCGATTAAAAGATCCAGTACTGCGTAATAAATAACTTTGTAATACTTCATCGGTATAGGTACTAGAAACTTTCCAATAATTGCCAATCATCGTCTGAAATGTTGTGGTGTCACGTAAAAAATCAATCACCCCAGCATTATAATCATCGGCAAATTTGTCACTTAATAAGCGTGGATGAGCCATATCAATATGTGCAGATGACCACATGTATTCTAGATCAATACGCCAATTCTCACTGGGGCGATATAAAAAACCTGTAATTATTTTTTTGTTTTTATTTTGAATATTCCGATATCGCTGTGGTGCATCTTGCCAACGAATGGGATAGGAAATTAAAATTGTTTTGCCAAATGGATTATTCTTAGCATTAGCATCTAAAGTTATAATACCTAAGCGATCATAAGTCGCCCTCGCTGTCTGCACTGTCGAGTGGTCATAAGATACATCTAAAAAATAATCGAGTTTTTGCTGAATCGGTTGCAACAGATGAATTGCCAAGGATTCACTACGATTACCAGCCAATAAAGTAGCATCACGGCTATAAGCTGACAAACCGTCATAGGCTTCAAGGTTATATTTCCCTAAGCTGTCTTTTAATGGTTCAAAACCATCCTGAGCATAGCCGGCATAGCCTTGTGGTAAATAGGCAAATGAGGCATCACTATACTGTGGTAGTAGTGCCGATCCATCTTGGGTCTTGATATTGACCAACGATCCTGCTGGTGGATTATAGTGTCCACCAGCAGTATATATTTGACCGGAGTCATTGGCTAAGATCTGCGCTCGCTGCTGTGCTTGAAATGCTCTATCACCATTGAGCATTTCATTGGCTAATGTTTTTTGTCCTGTAATTAAAATACTGGTTTGACTGCTTTGCAACAGCATACCTTTCATAAAATTTATGGTTTTTACAGCACTATCACTATCAAAGCTATTTTCATAACTTAAGCTTAATTCATTCCCAATATATTGCTTGCGTAATACCACATTAATAACACCGCCAATTGCTGAACCACCATAAATTGCTGCAGCAGTTGTGGGTAAAATTTCTATGCGCTCAATCGCAGCCAAAGGAATATTATTGATATTTTGTTGATCGGTACTTTCTGATGAGCCACGATAACCGGTACCCGCAGCGCGTCGACCATTCACTAAGATCAAGGTATATTGTGTACCTAAGCCACGTAAATTTACTTGCGTGGTATTGCCCATAAAACCGCGACCATTCCAATTTTGTGTGGCGTGATTACTCAATAATACCTTTTGCAGCAGTTCATTTACGCTACTCGCGGCACTTTGCCCGATGGCAGCTCGATCAATAATTTTATAAGGTTGTATATCATTGATTGAATGAACGAGATCTAGATTATTCTGTTCTGCTTTTTGCGTATTTTCATTTTTAGTTGTGCGCGGCGTATCTGCTTTTAAATAAATAGGCTCTAATACAACGGGGCTGGCAGTTTGTATAGCATCTGATACTGGATTTGAGGCGAACTGTTTTTGAATACTCCATGTTCCATCACCATCGGCCACCAATTGTAAAGATGTTCCGAGCAAGAGTTGATCAAAGCCCTCTTGCACACCATAATGCCCTTTTAGACCCGTGGTCATTAAGTTCTCGGTTAATGTTGTATCAAAAGACAATGCAATGCCATTTTGCATCGCAAAATTAGCCAATGCCTGACTCAACCGCCCTGCTGGAATCTCATAATATGCCGCTGGACGAGTGCCTAAGTTCTGTTTTGCGTGGACCGGCACATTGACCATGCACCCCAATACACAAATCAATAAATAGCGCATAGATTGGAATAATGCTTTGTCATGCGAGAGAAAAACGGCGTGAATTAACATAACAAAGACCGACATCCCTCAAAATAGCGATGATTCCATTTCATGATCTCGTGCAATCTCTATGCCCTCAGGTTATTTTTTTTGAATATATTTAAAATAACCACCCATATACTCATCAATCTCTAAGCCATAGGTTTTTGCAATCATTTTGTAGGTCTTGTCTAAATCATCAATTGGATAAGATCCCGAAATCTTAATCTGTGCCACCTTCGGATCTATACGCAACACACAATTTTGATAAGGTTTTAATTGGTTCATAAAATCTTTTAACGCGACGGCGTCTACGGTAATAAAGCCCGAGACCCAAGTAATATGCTTTTGATCCAACGGTACTGGTTGCTGTACATGATTTTGATTAAAGCGACTTTGCTGATTTAAACCAATCAGCTGTTGTTGTTGACTTTGCTGTGTCGTAATTTTAACCGCACCTTGAACCACGCCAACATAAACATCTTTGGGCTCTTTTTTAACCCAGTATTTGGTGCCCAATGCTTGTGCAACACCTTGTGGGGTATAGACCATAAAGGGACGTTTTAATGGATCTGGCTGGGTTTCTATCCATATTTCACCTTTACGTAAAATAATACGGCGTTGCTGTGCAGAATACTGCACATCAATGGCACTACGACTATTTAAAATAATCTTGCCACCATCTGGTAATACGATCGTTTTACGCTCACCCACAGGGCTGCGATAATCTGCCAACCATTGTTGTTGTTCATTCGCAAAAAATAAAGCCGTTATCACTGGTATAAACGCCAACAACCAAAGATATTTTTTGGCGGCTTGTGCTTGTACATGTTGTAATTTGCCCATCACTGGCAATGCTAATTGCAGCGGAATCTCTGAATATTTATTTTGTAATTGTAATTATGAGTACACAACAACTCTATGATTATTCATTACGTTCATCAGGAAGCATTGCCAACTGGTATGCAGACAAAATTAATCTCGCCAGTGGGCTAGAATATCGTGAACTCAAAACCAAAGGTCATGCAGAACATAGCGTACCTGCGACAATTACCAAGGGTGAACAAAATACCACGAGTTTTTATTCTGAACTCAATGTGCCGTTCATTTCACCTCAAATGCAGCTTCCTTTTGCAAAGTTACTGGAAGTGCAACTTGCTGGTCGTTATGAAAAATTTGATATTAAAAGCAATGGCGCCAGTTTCGATGCGACAACGCCAACCATTGGTTTTAGATTTAAACCTAACGACACTATTATGCTGCGTGGTTCCTACGGTGAAGGCTTCGTTTCCCCATCGGTTAGCCAGTTAAATGCACCAAGTATTGCCGATCCGAGTGATCAAGTCGTGAATGGCAATATTTATCAAAATGTCATTAAAAAATCTGGCGGAAATCCCAACCTTGAACCTGAAAGCTCTGAAACCATCAATGCCGGGATTATATTAACACCAAGTTTTATCCCTAATTTACGGATGTCTATCGATTATTATAAAATCGAGAAAGACAATAATATTATTACGCCAGATAATGATTTATTGGCCAAATATTTCCCTGATCGTATTCAATATGACAGCGCTGGCAATATTACTGAAATCGATGCTTCAGTTTTAAATGCGGGGAGTCTTAAAACCAGCGGTATTGACACCAACTTATCTTACTTCTTAACCACCTCTCTCGGTGATCTATCTTTGAATGCCAATTACACATGGGTACACAGCTATAAGCAACAAGCCAAACCGGGAGCAGATTTTGAAGAAAAAGTGAATATTCCAACTGGCGGTCCAGTAAAAAATCGAGCTAATTTCTCAGCTTACTTACAAGCCACAGACAACTGGGGCTTTGGATGGAATAGCCAATTTGTTGGCGCCTACCGTCTTGCAGGTGCTGAAGATTCTGAAGTCATTCAACTGCAAGGTAGTAATAAAGTAGAGCATCAAATATTTCATGATGTTTTTGCCCGATACAAAGTACCGGCCAATATTGCTGCACGTTATGGACATCCTGAAATTACGCTTGGCGTCAATAATATCTTTAAAAGCTACGAAAAAGACTTATCCCGTGGGCAGACTTATATTAGCCGCTATGCTGATCCAAGACTTACCACCTATTTTTTAAACCTAAAATTTTCGTATTAAAGCTTTTGCTGTAGTAATGATATCCACTTGATAATTTTGATCATCAGGATGAGTGATGACATCTCATGCACTCATCCATGACAACATGGTGGTGCTGCGCATGTTGTACTCCATGAGCACCAGCCTTACAGCACGATGAGCATTTATGACGATTACAAATATGATTATTACAAATATGGTTATTACAAATCGGATGCAGCCCTTGGGCTATAAAACAGAAATTCACAATACAGCATTCTATATCATTAAAAATATTATTATATTTATTTCAATAGCTTATAAGGTATTCATATTTTTATCATGTGACGAAGCAGCTTAGTCTATTCCTGATAAGTACAAGGTTTAAAATGATTTTTTAAAATTAGACTTATTTGCACAAAAATGACTAGATAACAGGAATAATCCTTCATGACGAATACCTCGATTGATAAATCGCAATTGGCTTTAGGCGATCATGCTGCGCGCCAGCTGGCCAATGCCAGCAAAACTGCACCACAACTGGCAACCATTAGCCCCCGTTGGTTGACGCATTTCTTACAATGGGTGCCCGTAGAAGCTGGTATTTATCGTGTTAACCGCGTTAATAATACGGAAGACATTCAAGTTGCCTGTACTCAACGAGACCAAGCCAGCTTACCACAAACCTTTGTTGACTATGACCCACAGGCACGTGAGTACTTTTTGAATGGTGTCTCAACCATTTTAGATATACATACCCGTGTTGCCGACTTATATAGTAGCCCGCATGATCAAATCAAAGAACAATTACGGCTCACGATTGAAACCATTAAAGAACGTCAAGAAAGCGAACTGATTAATAATCCCGAATATGGTTTATTGGCAAGTGTTGCAGATGAACAACGTATTGCAACTTTAAATGGTCCACCGACACCAGACGATTTAGATGATTTACTCCGTAAAGTTTGGAAAGAACCTGGTTTTTTTCTGGCACACCCTGATGCAATTGCGGCTTTTGGACGTGAATGTACGCGCCGTGGTGTACCGCCACCAACAGTTAGTTTATTTGGCTCACAATTTATCACTTGGCGTGGTATTCCACTGATTCCATCCAATAAAATCGCAGTAGAAGATGGCAAAAGTAAAATTTTATTATTGAGAGTCGGTGAAAAACGTCAAGGCATTGTTGGGCTCTTTCAGCCGGGCTTAGCTGGAGAGCAATCTCCTGGGTTATCTGTACGTTTTATGGGTATCAACCGTAATGCAATTGCCTCATACCTCATTTCATTGTATTGCTCTTTGGCGGTATTAACAGAAGATGCTTTGGCTGTTTTAGATGATGTGGAGGTGGACAAATATCATGACTACCCAGTTATATACAAATAATTCTCAGCTAAAACAGGATACATCAGATCTGGCGGCATTTAGCCCGCCAGCACATCTGCCTGACGAAGCAACTTTGGCGCGACTCGCCACTGCATTGTTTGCAGAACAGTCGCCCCTCAATACAACCTCCACTACTGGACAACATTCGGAGCTAAACGTAGATGCAGCGAATATCACCCCACCCCCGCATCCACCACAAGCAGCGGAACCGCTCAGTGCTTTGAGTGGACGCGCCCCCAATATTGCTTATCAAAAAAGTTTAAATCAGGAATATCCCACGCAAATTCCACTTTATCCTGATAACCCAGAACGACGAGCGATTGCATCTGCACCGATTATTGGGGGGGCAAATTTACCCCGCCCTCCGCTAGAGCCTCATTTTACCTCGATTGGTGCGCATAGCCATGCGATTCCACAACTCGATTTAAATGACGCCAAGCCAAGTCATGATGCGCCTTTTTATTTTTTAAACTTTGCACAAACTGATCAAAGCACAGCAACGGCAGCAAATACAGCAGTTCAGCACACGGCTCAACAACAGCCTTCTGCAACAGATGCTACCACACTGCCTCAAACAGCAGGCTATGCCAATCCTTTGAATCGACCACAGCAACAGGAGCAACAATTCTATTTTTTAGATCATGCTCATGTGGATGTAGCCCATCACAAGACATCTATTGATCCGTTAGCAACACCCTTGCAGCGCTCTGGCGATGGGCTGCGATCATTTGATGTACAGGCGATCCGTCGTGATTTTCCAATTTTACAGCAACGGGTACATGGTCATCCCTTAATCTGGCTAGATAATGCTGCGACCACCCATAAACCGCAAGTGGTGATTGATCGTATTGCTCATTTTTATCAATATGAAAATTCCAATATTCATCGCGCAGCGCATGAGCTTGCTGCACGGGCTACAGATGCTTATGAACATGCACGCCAAGTCGTTGCACGTTTTATTGGTGCGCCGTCGGTTCGGGACATTATCTTTGTACGCGGAACCACGGAAGGGATCAATTTAATCGCCAAAAGCTGGGGAGAACAGAACATTGCGGCAGGTGATGAAATTATTCTTTCCCATCTTGAGCACCATGCCAATATTGTGCCGTGGTATCAATTGAGTCAAAAAACTGGTGCAAAATTACGTATCATCCCTGTGGATGATGATGGGCAAATTATGGTGTCAGCACTGGCACAGCTCATTAATAAACGGACCAAACTGATTGCAATAACCCAAGTATCGAATGCACTCGGTACAATTACCCCAATTGCCGAGGTGATTCAATTGGCCCATGCCAACGGTGTTCGAGTATTGGTAGACGGCGCACAGTCAGTCTCTCATTTACCTACCAATGTACAAGCACTGGATGCCGATTTTTTTGTCTTTTCTGGGCATAAAGTCTTTGCACCTACGGGCATCGGTGTGGTGTATGCCAAAGCAGAATTATTAGACAGTATGCCGGTATGGGAAGGTGGCGGGAATATGATTCAAGATGTCACCTTTGAGCAGGTGATTTATCAGCCCGCCCCCAATAAATTTGAAGCAGGCACAGGCAATATCGCCGATGCTGTTGGCTTAGGCGCTGCCTTAGAGTATGTCGAGGCGATTGGAATAGACAATATTGCACGTTATGAGCATGATTTATTGCAATATGGTCAATATGCACTGCGGAGTGTAGCAGGACTACGCCCTATTGGTACGGCAAAACAGAAAGCAAGTGTCTTGTCCTTTACACTGGATGGCTTTAGTACTGAACAAGTTGGGCAGGCTCTCAATCAACATGGAATCGCTGTACGATCTGGACATCATTGTGCTCAACCAATTTTACGGCGTTTTGGTGTTGAACAAACGGTACGACCCTCTTTGGCTTTTTATAATACGACAGAGGAAATTGACAGCATGGTTGCGGTATTACAGCAACTCACACAAATTAAGCAGCGTAGATCAATACAATTGAGATAGATGTCTGCACCTCTAAACCGAAATCGCTTAAATACCCCGAAAGGGAAAGCGTATAACGCAAAAGAGGCTATCATATGACAGCCTCTTTTGAATATGTGCTTAAGCTACTCAATATACTCAGTACAAAAGCAGGAATACACACTGAGCTATAAAAATAAGCGTATCAGAGCAAGAATGCTTTAGAAGTTATAACTTAGCGCTAACCAATAATTGCGGTCTGGGATATAGGTTCCTTCTGTTGATCGTCCAGTCTTTTGATATAAAAACGCATTCACGCTTTCACCGCGGCTATTTTGAAAAGTTTTATAGTCACCAAAATCTTTATTGAGCAAATTATTTACCCGTGCCGATAAGGTCACTTGTGAATTCACTTTATAAGCAGCACCTAAATTCAGTAAAGCATAAGCTTTTAATTGGTTATGGGTGACATCTGCTTCACGAATAGTATCGACACTACTGTTTGGATCGGTAAAACGTAAACGTTTTGCTTTATATTCTGTTTCCAACCAGGTAGAGAATTGATCATTGACCAACCATGTGCCGGTTAAATTGGCTGCATGTTTAGGGGTATTCTCAATGGCTTGCCCTTTGCTTTTACCAGAAGTAATTTCGGATTCCATCCATGTATAATTCGCTTTGACATTAAATTGCGGGCTAATCTCATAACGCGCACTGAATTCTACCCCGTAGCTTTTCGCTTTATCGGCATTGCCTTTAAAACCAAAGTTTTGTTGATAATCAAAGTTCCCGACTCTCATACAATTGCTTGCCGCCGCTTGTCCTGCTGGACGGTCCGCCCACAAACAGTTTTCCACAATATTGGCATTACTCACAATAATGTCTTTAAATTGCGTATAGAAACCGGTCGTGGTTAAACTAAAATTCGTTAAGTTATCAAATACCATTGCCAACTCATAGTTGGTGGTTTTTTCTGGTTTTAAATCTTTATTGCCTAAAATCACGGAACGACCTTGTGCAGTAAAACCATTAATCCCATCATGTAAATCGTTGGCTGTTGGTACTTTATATCCAGTGCTGACACCACCTTTTAAGGTAACATAGTCATGTGCATTCCAAACCAGATAGGCTCGAGGGGTAAAATGCCCACCAAAAGCACTATGATGCTCATAACGACCACCAAAGGTAAATGCTAAATTATCTAATAAACTCCATTCATCTTCAGCAAAAACTGACCAAGAATGTTGTTTAAATTTTTGTCCCTGTCCTGCAGCGCCATCGATGGTTTGGTTGTTTTTATATTCTGTACCGACCGTCAGTTTATGTTGTGCTAATGGCATAATTAGACGGCTGTCTAAGGTAATATCTTTGGTTTCCAGTTGCCGTGCTTGAGAGCCATCTGAGTAATAATTAAAATCGGCAGCTTGACCAATCGGTAAACGACGCCCTTTTTGTTCTGATTTAACTTGTGAAGCAAATGTTTTCCATTGCCCCCATGCTAGATCTGCATCTAAACCTGTAGAAATACGATGACGTAAAAATTTTAATTCATCTGCATAAGAGCCAATATTGGCAATACCGCCAGTACGTTTATATTCATATAACTCACCTAAGCGACCATCACGGTTATCATAGCGTTGCTGAGCATAATCATAATCGACCCAAGCATTATAATCGTCGTTAATTTTATAATTGAGCTTGGAGCCTAGGCTAAAATTATCCGCTTCAACATTGCGTGGATCTCGTCCTTGTGAACCAATAGTAATATCCTTGGTCGGTGTAACCAAACGATCAGACTGATCGCGATGATAAAAATCACCCCGTAATTGCACCCCTAAACGATCTTTTAATAATGGACCGCTGATGACCGCACTGGTTTTTGCACTATTACCAATTGCGCTATTTTCTTGAAAAGTATGTTCTGCACTTAAACCGCCATGCCATTCATCGCTAACTTTTTTGGTAATAATATTAATAACACCGCCCATGGCATCTGAACCATATAAAGTCGACATTGGTCCACGAATTACCTCAATGCGCTCAATTGCGGACATTGGTGGCATAAAACTGGTGGAATACTCACCAAAACCATTGGGTGAAATATCACCCGAGGTATTTTGACGCTGACCATCAATTAAGATCAAGGTGTATGCCTGATTTAAACCACGCATTTGAATATTTAAACCACCTGTTTTACCTTGACCATTTCGGACATCGACACCAGGCACATCTGTTAAAACATCAGCAATATTGGTGGCACCTTTTTTCTGTAAATCCTCTGCAGTAATAACAGTAATACTGGCGGGAGCTTTTTTAATATCTTGTTCATAACCTGAAGCAGAAACAACAATGGTTGGTAATTGCATGATTGATTCTAATGAAGCATTTTGTTGCTGGGCAAAAGTCGAAGTTGCGACTAAAAGTGCGACAGCCATAGGGCAAAGCTTAAATATACGCATAAGATTTCCAAAGCGGATCAAAAAATCAAAAAGAACATCATCAAAAAATATAGACCTGATAGCAGCTGGAATATGCATCACCATCTCAATAAATGCTAAATCATAGCCAACAGAGATAATAAAATAGACGCCTATTCAAGGCGCATCAAAGTCATGCAATATTCCGGCTATAGCTTGTGGTTTAACGGTAAACATCACAAAAAAATATAGCGCTATCATCTAGATGAATGATAAGAATTATCATTTGAATAATAGAATTGTTCTAAGCTTTTTATGTAACACCATAAATCAAACATCTGCCTATACTTTTTAATAAATCTCTTGTAAATCAAAAAAATATTAAAATTAAAATCAGGGAATTGAGGCTACATAAAAATCAGCTCTGTATATTTTCTGTTTCAAATGCTGCTAAAAAGCGTTATTTGTGGAGTAAATTAGGAGATGTTTTTGTTTTGACTATTTTGCATTTTGATTGTTTTGACTGAGTTAGAGCGAGCTGATTTTAATCGTGTGCTTTGGGTTTTAATGTGCTCTCTCCCGCATCAATACATAATCCCCATGGTCTATGGGAATCATGTATTTAGATACGGTCAATAATCTAGCGTTAATATTTTGCCCGTAGTGTCAACATGACATTACGGGGCGCTGCATAAATATTATAAAAGTTAGCATTACCAGGATAAGTCAAATAGCTTTTATCCAACAGGTTATTGACCTGTAAAGATGCCTGCCAATATGGATTAATCTCATAGCCTATACGCATTGAAAATGTGCTAAAACCGGGACGTGTTGTCGTGGTATTGTAGGTATTGCTCTGAGCCTGTACACCAAAGCCAGCATCAAAACCATGCAATGCCCCATTTAGATAACGTTCATCAAATTTATACAGTGTCCAAAGCTTAAACATTTGTTTGGGAATTGCATCGGCACCAAAACGTCGACCGACATTTTCAGGATCACTGTCAGATAAAGTTTTAATATCGTTATAGGTATAACTTGCACTGAGATTGAACTGATCTGTCGGTTTACCAACAATCTCTAACTCGATCCCCCTAGATTGCACTTCACCCGCAGCACGATAACATTCACCAGTTGCTGAACCCGCGCAGCCAACGTGGTCGGGATCTAACATTGAACGATTTTTATCGCGGATTTGAAAGATTGCCGCATTGGTTGTTAATGCACCATCTAAGAAATCTGCTTTCACTCCAGTTTCTATTTGCCATCCTATTCTTGGGTCTAAGGTTTTGGCTTCAAAGTTTTGTTGTGACTGAGGTACAAATGAATCGGCATAACTGGCATACCAGGTAAATTGCGGGTTAATATCCCATACTATGCCAAGATACGGTGTAAATTCCCCCTTGGCTTGTGCATCACTTTTTTGCCAAGGCGTCGCATTTTGTCCAACGGTACGCTCTTTCATACGATAATCAGACCAACGCCCGCCAATAATCACCGTCAATGGATCCAATACTTTTAATTTGGCAGAGGCATAAATACCAGATTGTTGGGTCAGGCTATTACCACTATTGAGAATATTTGAATCGATATAAGCACTATAGTCATGATGATGTAAAATATCCCAATCGGGAATTTTGACATATCTTGCACCACTGAGGGAATCACTTTTCCATTGGTTATATCCCAAGAGCAATTGATGTTCTCTGCCCCATAATTGCACTGGTCCAGATAGATTAATATCAAAAGATGTGTTGGTATATTCTTGTTCAATATATCCAACATTGGCAGTTGTTCGTCCATTGACATCCATTCCCTCAGAGGCATAAGTGCCATAGTTATTATGATTGATACGATTATAGTTATAGGCTGCTTTGGCAATCCATTGGTTATCAAAATGGTAGCTAAAATCAGCGGCAATTTGTTTTTGTTCTAACTTTGATAATTTATTATACCCGGCAAAATCTTTACGATCGGGTACACGCCCATCTAGAAATTGCGGTAATCCCCAAAAATTAATATATTCTTGTTGAATATAAGTTGTCGCCAAACCAAAAGTCGCGCGCTCAGTTAAATCATAATCTACCGCGGCATAGAGCGTGGTTTTATCATCATCTTTCTCATCGTTTCTGAACTTACCTTTATGGTCTCGAATACCAATCAAACGTGCCCTTAAACGTCCCTCCTGATCTAATTGATCACTAACATCAAACTCACTACGATAACTTCCCCATGAACCGGCGCTTAATGCAAATGACGCTGAGGTATCGGCCACAGGGCGTTTACGTACAAAGTTGATGGAACCACTGGGATTACCACTGCCAGTTAATAAGCCAGAAGGACCACGCAATATCTCGATCTGTTCATAGAGTGCGGGATCTTCATTGGAAATATTATTGGCTTGAGGAACACCATTAACCTGCACATTGGCATCGGCAAAACGGACTTGATAATTTTCTGAGCCACTATAACCATAGGCAATTACCCCGGTCGCTTGATTTAAAGTATCTGCCATGGTGTTAAAACCTTGGTCTTCAATCTGCTGTTTTTTAATAACTGAAACCGACTGGGGGATTTCTTTTAAGCTTTGATTTATTTTACCAATACTGACTTGTTTGGCGACATAGCTCTGGTCGTCAGCCTGTAATTGAATAATCGGTAATTCTGCAACATCAGAATTTTGCTTGCTATTTCGAGCATATAAACTAATTTTTTCAAGTTCTACAATATCTTGTCCACCTGCTGCCAATGCGCCTGTCGCCTGTGTTTCAGATAGGGAATCTGCTCTTAAAATATAGCCCTGAGTGGTTTTAACAACGTGATAATTTGTACCTTTTAAAAGTTCAGCAAAACCTTGTTCGACTGAATACTGACCTTGTACACCTACACTCTGTATGCCCTTTATTTTATTTGCATCGACGATAATCGCCGTACCTGATTGTTGGGCAAATTTTGTTAAGACATTGGATAAACTTCCTGCATCGACATGATAGGTTTTTAATGCTGGTGATGCATATGCGGTATTTAAATATAATCCTCCACTTCCGAGAATCATTAAATGTAAAGCCAATGCGAGCGGTTTAATCTGCAACATAAGCAGCCCCTAAAAATATACGGATTCATTATTTATTGTGATCAGAAAAAATCACCACAATGCCCAAGCACAACAACCATGATCGATTTCACTCGCCACCATTGCTGCTTTTAATCACTATGACAATTGAGAAGCCAAAAACTGGAACCTATTTTTTGATTTTTTTTGATTTTTTTTTGATTAATTTTAATTTTGTGTAGCTGTGGTATCGGGATTGGCTATATCTACCCAATACACATAATTTGCAATGTGTTTTACCGTTAATTGCGGCAATGCCTGTTGTAAAAGCTGCATAGCATTGGCACTGTGATTTAATGGCACCACCGCTGTAACACGTATTTTTGCCATTTTTTTGCGGTCATAATAAATCTTGCCACGATGGTGCTGATCTAATTCAGCTAAAACATCGAGTAAAGGTCGTTCTTCTGCAACCAATGTCTGTTTATTCCACTGATAGCGAATATTTTCAACATCAACATTGGGCAAAGTTTGAATGCCAGAAGCGGTTAAATACGCACGTTGTCCCACAATCAATTGTTTTTGCTGTAAGCGGTTTTGATCGAGCTGCTGTGTATTTGAACGCAATAATACTTTCGATTCCAACATGATTAAATCGGTATGATCTGCCGCATAATGCACACTAAACTGAGTGCCTAAAGCACGGATTGAACCCTGTTCGACTTGTACGCTAAATGGCCGTGTTGGGTCTGCTGCGACGTGGACTAAAATATCACCCTGAATCAGTTGAATCACACGTTGCTGTTTGGAATAATCCACATTAAAGGCAGTTTTATTTTTTAAAGTAATCTGCGTCCCATCGGCTAAAATTTCTGTGCGCCATTCTCCAGTATTACTGTGTATATCTGCCAATAAATAACCTGGTGAATTCTGCTGGAGATAAAGTGCAATGGGTAACATGCCTAGCAGTGCGAACACACCATATTTAATGCGTTGTCTGCCTTTGCCCGTTTTATTATTTTTATGCGCATTTTGAAATAAAGGCTGCATAATTTTTTTATGTGCTATCGATTGCTGCTGTAATAACAGCATTTGGGCAAAGCTCTCTTCAATTTTTTCAGCAATATGCACATCATCTGGATGTTGTAACTTCCATTGTTGATAGGCGTGTTCAGCTTGTTGTCGTGCTTGTCCCTGTTCACCATGAATTTGAATCAGCCAATCTGAAATCATTTCAACGATCAAGGCATCTTGCACATGATCTAACTGTGGCTGTTGCTCAGAAGCGTGTTTATTCAAATCATGGTCCAATATGCCCGTTAAGCGTTGATGAATTCTAATTGGCAACGGATGTCATAACAAGCCATTAAACACTGTGATAAATATTTTTGAATCATTTTGGTCGATACACCAAGTTGCTGAGCAATTTCCACATAGGTATAACCATCTAAAAAATGTGCCACAAAAGCCAAACGGGCTTTGTCAGAAACTTTTTTTAAGGCCAAGCTTAATTGCTCAATCGCTTGTAATAACATCATGCTGTGCTCTAAAGAATTTTGCTCAAGTAATAACTGCTGTACTTGTTGTAATTCCGATAAATAATGTGCTTCGAATTGTTCTCTTTTAAAACGGTTAATTAAAATATTTTTCGCCGTAGTGGTTAAAAAAGCACGAGGCTCCTTTATCTCAAATAAGCACTGATGCGATTGTAAAATCTTGGTAAAAGTATCCTGCGCAATATCTTCTGCATTGTGCATATTACCGGTTTTTTTGCGTAACCATAAATAGAGCCACTGATAATGTTCTTGATACAGTAATGCCAGCGGCAGTGTGGTGTTGTGACCATCAATTGTCAATTTAACAGCCCAATGCAATATAGTGTGATCAAAATATATTAATGCAATTAATAATGATTATCAATTTTAAGTTTGCTATTTAGCCCTACTGAGCCAGTGTCGCAAAATGCATCTAGTTTATCTGCCACTTGTATATACAGGTTATTATAGAATGCGTAGAATAAGAATCTTGGCAAGAAATGGGAATTTAAACATGTGTTCTGCAAAAAATAACTTAACTGAGCAGCTGAGTTTCGACAGCAATAGTCCGACACCCATTTATATGCAAGTTAAGCTCTTAATTACAAATAAAATTAAAGATGGTACTTGGACGGTCAACACCAAGATTCCATCGGAAAGTGAGTTGGTAAAATCTCTAGGCTGTAGTCGTATGACCATTAACCGGGCACTGCGAGAACTCACTGCTGAAGGCGTCTTACTGCGCGTGCAAGGGATAGGCTCATTTGTCGCCGAAGAAAAACGCCATACCGCACTATTTGAAATTAATAATATTGCAGATGAAATTCTAGCGCGTCAGCAACAACATCATGCCCAAGTTGTAGTCTTAGAAAAAATAGCAGCAGATAGCCATCAAGCATTAACCCTGCAAATACGTGAAGGTCAGGATATTTATCATTCGATTATTGTCCATTATGAAAATGCTATTCCTGTTCAGATTGAAGATCGTTTGATCAATGCCACGATTATCCCCGATTATTTACAACAGGATTTTAGCAGCCTAACGCCGCATGCTTATTTAATGTCTATCGCCCCGATGACCGAGGGTGAGCATATTGTCAAAGCCATTGTCGCCTCTGCTCAAGAATGTAAATGGTTAAAAATTACCAAAAATGAACCTTGTTTATTTATTCAACGGCGTACTTGGTCAAACCAGCATATCGTTTCCAGCGCACGTTTAATCTACCCCGGTAGTCGTTATCAGCTTGAAGGCAAATTTAATGCTTAAATTGCAGCAATAGCAATGCCTTCAAGCAGTGATAGCATCGGTTTAGCGACTATTGTCATATCATTTAAGTCGTCACAGTGCCAGATATTGCAGCATGCGTTACGGCAGTATTTAAATACTCGAAAATAATATAAGCGGCCAGTTTGGCAGTACGTTGGTCTATATCAAAAACAGGATTGCATTCGGCAATATCTAAAATACGCACTTTGCCACTACGTAGAATCCATGCAAATAGTTGTTCAAAATCACCGAGTGTAATTCCTCTCCATGCAGGCGCACTAACCCCCGGTGCAATGCTGGCAGCAAATACATCTAAATCTACCGTAATATAAAGATAATCGACCTGATCGATAAACTGCTGCAACTGCGCCAATAACTGTGGCATATTGGCGCTAT
The DNA here is from genome assembly GCF_001704115.1 of Acinetobacter larvae. NCBI lineage: Bacteria > Pseudomonadati > Pseudomonadota > Gammaproteobacteria > Moraxellales > Moraxellaceae > Acinetobacter > Acinetobacter larvae. The sequence goes on along the minus strand of NZ_CP016895.1, from coordinate 1,821,737 downwards.
GAATCTGTTGATCATAAATATAGTGACACTTTAACTGATCGGCTGTTTCAAATAATATCTTGGTATTGGCATGTTTCCCCACACCAATACAAAGATAATGAAAGTCCTGCTGATACTGCTGACAACGCTGTGCTGCTTGTAAAAAAGGTGTGCCCGACGTGGCAACATCATGCTGGCGTAAATCAAAATGCGCGTCAAAATTAATAATACCCATGTGTTTCTGTGGCTCATTTTGCTGTAGATAATCAAATAATCCACAAAAACTGGCAAAACCAAGCTCATGCCCGCCCCCCAATACAATGGGCATTTCCCCTTGCGTCAAGATCTGTGTTAAACGCTCGGCCAATGCCTGTTGAGCTTGTTCTAACTGCTGTCCCTGACAGTAGATATCGCCGTCATCACGCAATTGCAAGGCATGATGGACAGGTAAATTTGCCAATTGCTGGCGAATATAATGGGGAGCTGTGGCGGCGCCAATACGCCCATGATTGCGTCTTACCCCTTCATCACTACAAAAACCCAGCAACACATAAGCATTAGACTCTGTGTGCCTAGCCCGCTCTTGCACTGCTGTTGTCGTTGTTTGATGAATAATCTGGTGTAAACGTAACTGTGACGCTTGTTCGCCATCATGACGACCTTTCCACTCAAAGCGTTGTGCCCTTGGTGGGGAAGCATTTTCTGGCATATCAACCTCCTCTAGCATCTCAAGCTCTCACTATAAAAATATCGATTCATTCAAAGCATTTATTCGTTAAAAGCATTTATTCACTTAAAACATCGATTGGTTATATTGGTTATTTTGCTGCGCAAACTACAGTGAACTGGCTGAACGTTCTTCCCCATGATAAATCACCCGTTTATTTAAATCGCCACCCAGCCAATACACTATCTCGGCCGGATGGTCGATATCCCAAGCAATAAAATCGGCAAACTTACCCACTTCTAAACTGCCATGGCTGTCTTGCAAGCCCAAAGCCTGAGCCGCATGGAGCGTGACTCCAGCTAAGACTTGTTCTGGTGTTAACTTAAATAAAGTACTGGCCATATTCATAATTAAACGAATCGATAGCACAGGTGAAGTCCCTGGGTTTAAATCTGTTGAGAGCGCAATCTTGACCCCATGGCGCTGCAACGCGGCGATATCTGGTAATTTACTTTCTCTTAAAAAATAAAATGCACCAGGTAGCAACACCGCGACTGTTCCTGCTTTAGCCATCGCCTGCGCATCTTGTTCGGTTAAATATTCCAGATGATCGGCAGACAATGCCTGATAACGCGCAGCAAGACTAGCACCATGTTGTGCTGACAGTTGTTCAGCGTGAATTTTAACTGGCAGTCCCAATGCCTGCGCACAAGCAAAAACACGTTGTACCTGAGATGGGCTAAAAGCCAAATGTTCGCAAAAAGCATCCACCGCATCGATCAAGCCCTCGGCATGTAAACGCGGCAGCATCTCTTGGCAGACCATTGCAATATAATCATCGGCACGATGCTGATATTCGGGGGGTAATGCATGAGCAGCCAAACAAGTCGCCTGAATATCAACCGCCAGATCGGCAGCCAATTGACGAATCACGCGTAGCATTTTTGCCTCATTGTCTAAATCTAAACCATAACCAGATTTGATTTCTAAGGCGGTCACCCCTTCATTTAAAAGTTGGATAATACGTTTACGGGCAGATTGATACAGTTCTGCTGCGCTGGCTGCTCGTGTCGCCCGCACCGTACTGGCAATGCCACCCCCTTGGGCAGCAATTTCGGCATAACTCATCCCCTCTAAGCGCTGTTCAAACTCGATACTGCGATTGCCGCCAAAAACACTATGGGTATGACAATCGATCAACCCCGGTGTAACCCAAGCACCAGCTAAATCAATCCACTGTGCCTCAGCCATGCCGGTCAATGCAGCAGATTCACCAATCCAAACAATACGCTGTTGATGACTCACAATCGCAGCATGGTGAATCATATGATAATGACCATCTTGCATGGTGACGACATGACAGTTATGCCAAATTTTTTGCATCGACGATACTCCCAATAACGCTCAAAAGCGATCTCTAAGCCTAATCATTAAGCCCATAAGACCTATAAAATAAATAACGTAAAATCAATAATATATAACCAGAAACATATAATCAAAAAACATAAAATCAATAAGCAACGGCTATACTTAGTTTTATGGTTGTGGGTCAATGGATGTTTGTTCTAGCATCACTTTATTGTCATCTTTAATGCTTTGTTGCGGTTTAATCCAGATCAAATAAGCAATGCCAAGTAATGCCAACCAGCTTAGTCCAACATAGATTGCAGGTCTTGATTCAGGGAAATAACCCATCATGCAGAGGATAAACAGCATAAAGCAGATGGCAAATGCAGGGAGTAGCGGCCAACCTATCACAGGAAAATCTAAGTTTTTAATTTCTTGTGCAGATAATTGACGGCGCATTGCCACCTGAGAGCATAAAATCATCAACCACACCCAAACCGTTGCAAAAGTAGCAATCGAGGCAATAATCACAAAGATATTTTTGGGAATAAAATAGTTTAAGGCTACGCCCAGTAATAACACGGACATCATGACCACGACCGTCATCCATGGCACACCATTTTTAGATAGCTTGGTAAAAATACGTGGTGCTTGCCCCTGTTGCGCCATCCCATATAACATCCGTCCCGCGCCAAATACATCACTGTTAATGGCAGATATAGCAGCGCTAATCACCACGATATTTAAAATTGTTGCAGCAGATGTTATGCCTAAGTTTTGGAAAATTTGTACAAAGGGACTGCCTTGTGTGCCGATTTGATTCCAAGGAAAAATCGACATCAAAATAAAAATGGTACCGACATAAAATAATAAAATCCGCATGGGTACTGCATTGATTGCTTTGGGAATAGTCTGTTTGGGATGTTGTGATTCACCAGCAGTAATCCCAATAATTTCAATACCACCAAAAGCAAATACCACCACGGATAAACAGGCAATTAATCCGCCTATGCCATTGGGCATAAAGCCATCATGAATCCAAAGATTGGAAATTCCAGCACTAAAGCCGCCCTCGGCAGTATTGCCCGTTTGAAAACCATAGAGCATCAGTGCAAAGCCACCAAGAATCATGGCAACAATTGCCATCACTTTGATAATCGACAACCAGAATTCTAACTCGCCAAAGACTTTCACATGGATGAGATTAATGGCACCTAAAAAGAAGATCAGTGACATAATCCAAATCCAACGATCGACTTCGGGATACCAAAAACCCATATAGATTGAAAATGCGGTAACATCCGCCAAAGCGACTATGATCATTTCAAAAACATAGGTCCATCCAGTGCTAAAGCCTGCAAAACGACCTAAATATTGCGATGCATAATGGCTAAAAGATCCTGAGATTGGATTGCGAACCGACATTTCCCCCAAAGCTCGCATAACGATATAAATTGCAATCCCTGCGATCAGATATGCGATCAATACTGAAGGACCCGCCATTTGTATGGCCGTCGCAGAGCCATAAAATAACCCCGTACCGATGGCAGAGCCTAACGCTAAAAAACGAATGTGGCGTGTGTTTAAGCCACGTTGTAATGTATTATTCTGTGACATTTCATTCTCCAATCCATGAAGAGTTCTAAAATATCAGTCACGTCTTGTGACTGAATAGCAGTGATAACTGTCTAAAATAGAGCAAAAACAGGGGCATCAACCATCCTGTAGCAGACTGGGCAGTAAATCAGGAATAAGCAGTGTATTGAGTTGACCACTGGCCAAAATTTGACTGGCTTCAGCAATATCTGGTGCAAAAAAGCGGTCTTCACTGTAATAAGGCACTTTGTCGCGTAAAATCTGCCGTGCTTGTTCTAACTTACTGGAACTTTTTAGCCCCGTTCTAAAATCTAAACCTTGACATGCCCCTAGCCATTCCACAGCCAAAATACCACGTACATTTTCAGCCATAGCCCATAACCGTTTACCCGCATTGGGAGCCATAGAAACATGATCTTCCTGATTGGCAGAGGTGGGTAAACTGTCAACACTGGCAGGATGAGCCAAAGCTTTGTTGTCACTTGCCAATGCTGCTGCGGTCACCTGTGCAATCATAAAACCTGAATTGACACCGCCGTTATCGACCAAAAATGGCGGCAGCTGTGACATATGACGGTCCATCATCATCGAGATCCGACGCTCAGATAAGGCACCTATTTCAGCCAATGCTAAAGCTAAGTTATCTGCTGCCATCGCTACAGGTTCAGCATGAAAATTACCACCAGAGATAACATCGCCTTGCTCTGCAAACACCAAAGGATTATCAGAAACAGCATTGGCTTCTATGGCTAACACTTCAGCAGCCTGACGAATTTGTGTCAGGCATGCACCCATCACTTGTGGCTGACAACGTAAAGAGTATGGATCTTGTACCTTGCTACAGTTTTGGTGGGAAAGAGAAATTTCGCTGTCCGTGCTTAATAGATCTCGATACGCCCTTGCTACATCAATTTGTCCATGTTGCCCACGAACAGCATGAACGCGCTCATCAAAGGGAGAACGTGATCCCAACATGGCTTCCACACTTAAAGCACCACAAACAGTGGCTGCGGCAAATAAATCTTCTGCTTCAAATAAGCCACGTAATGCATAAGCGGTTGATACTTGCGTACCATTTAATAGTGCCAAACCTTCTTTGGCCGCCAGTGCAATGGGGGCTAAACCAGCAATTTTGAGTGCGTCTTTGGCATCTAACCATTCTCCGCGATAACGTGCTTTACTTTCACCAAGGAGTAATAAAGACATGTGGGCCAAAGGGGCTAAATCACCCGAAGCACCGACTGAACCTTTGAGCGGAATATGTGGATAGACTTCAGCATTTACTAAGGTCAGCAACATGTCGATCACTTGACGGCGTATACCAGAATAACCACGTGCCAAGCTATTTGCTTTGAGCAGCATAATTAAACGGACCATATTGTCATCCAAAGCCTCTCCTACACCTGCCGCATGTGAGAGCACCAAGGAGCGTTGTAATTTTTCTAGATCATGATTGGCTATTTTAGTCGATGCCAATAGCCCAAAACCGGTATTGATACCGTAGGCTGTACGACCTTCTTGAATAATATTTTCAACACAGGTCACACTGGCTTCAATCGCAGCGCTGGCACTGTCGTCCAATTGCACTGTAACCGGATGAAAATAAACTTGGCGTAATGCTGCAAGTGTTAATTTACCGGGTTGCATCAGTAATTCCATTTCTGCTTCCTTTATGTGTTCTATTCGCTATGATTGATGTTGTCTATTGATGCGATCCCGTAGCTGAAGCACCGTGCCGCGCTTTGGCACTTCTCTGGTACGGGTTGCGTTAGCTGGGTTTATCGGGTAATCATCGGCAAATGTAAATCTTGTTCATGGGCGCAATTGATGGCAATGTCATATCCAGCATCGGCATGACGCATAACACCTGTTGCTGGGTCATTGGTGAGTACTCGTGCAATACGCGCCGCTGCTTCATCCGTACCGTCACAAACAATCACGACCCCTGAATGCTGTGAGAATCCCATGCCAACGCCACCACCATGATGTAAAGAGACCCACGTTGCGCCACCCGCAGTATTTAATAAGGCATTTAACAGCGGCCAATCTGAAACAGCATCCGAACCATCCTGCATTGCCTCGGTCTCTCGGTTAGGACTTGCCACAGAACCTGAGTCTAAATGGTCTCGCCCAATCACAATGGGAGCAGAGAGTTCACCGCTACGGACCATTTCATTAAACGCTAGCCCCAGTTTGGCGCGTAAGCCTAAACCCACCCAACAAATCCGTGCGGGTAAACCCTGAAAACGAATCCGTTCACGTGCCATATCTAACCAATGGTGTAAATGTGTATCATCGGGAATCAGTTCTTTTACTTTGGCATCCGTTTTATAAATATCTTCTGGATCACCAGACAGTGCCACCCAACGAAATGGTCCAATGCCACGGCAAAACAGCGGTCGAATATAGGCAGGTACAAAGCCGGGGAAATCAAAAGCATTTTCCACACCTTCTTCTTGCGCCATCTGACGAATATTATTGCCATAATCAAAAGTGGGGATTCCCATTTTTTGAAAATCTAGCATGGCCTGCACATGTACAGCCATAGATTGCTTTGCTGCTTTTACTACCGCATTGGGCTCGGTCTGTGCACGGTCTTTATAGTCTTGCCATGTCCATCCTATGGGCAAATAACCATTTAAGGGATCATGTGCACTGGTTTGATCGGTCACCATATCTGGGCGCACACCACGGCGTACCAATTCGGGTAAAATTTCTGCTGCATTACCGTGCAAAGCAATCGATACCGCTTTTTTCTCTGTGGTATATTTGGCTATACGTGCCAAGGCATCATCTAAATCCGTTGCTTGTTCATCGACATATTGAGTACGTAAACGGAAATCTATACTGGCTTGTTGACATTCTATATTGAGAGAACAAGCACCTGCCAAGGTTGCAGCCAAAGGCTGTGCACCCCCCATCCCTCCGAGTCCTGCGGTCAAAACCCAGCGACCGGCTAAATCGCCTTGATAATGCTGACGTCCAGCTTCAACAAAAGTCTCATATGTACCCTGTACAATGCCCTGACTGCCAATATAAATCCATGAACCTGCGGTCATTTGACCATACATCGCCAGACCTTGTGCATCTAAGGCATTAAAATGTTTCCAGTTTGCCCAATGGGGTACCAAATTAGAATTGGCAATTAAGACGCGTGGTGCATCTGTGTGGGTTTTAAAAACACCAACCGGTTTGCCGGACTGCACCAATAGCGTTTCATCATTGGCTAGATGCCGCAGTGTTTCTATAATTTTATCGAAACACTCCCAATTGCGTGCCGCACGACCTATGCCGCCATAGACCACCAATTCTTTCGGGTTTTCAGCAACATCAGGATCTAAATTGTTCATTAACATCCGTAGTGGTGCTTCTGTTAACCAACTTTTAGCACTGAGCGTCGTCCCGCGTGGCGCACGAATCTCTGTATCACGAAATTTTGTTGTTTGATCTAACATGGTGGGCTCCTTCCATTGAATATTTAAGCGAGGGCTTGATTATCCTTGTCTATATTTACATCTACCTGTATATACATCTATATACTACACAAAAAATTATTGTTGAAAAGAGTTGAACGCAGTTTTTTTTCATTTTTGTGAAATATACGAGTGCAATAAAAGAAAATGCCTTGCTTAGCAGATTTAAAACTGTAATCAACGCAATAAGCGGCTTATTTATGAAGCAATTCAGCGTTAAATTGCTTCGGCTTGTCAATATTGCTTCTCTTTGTGTTAAAAATATTTTTAAAATAGCGATTTATGCTCAATCATGTACTCAAGGAGGCAACATGGCACAATGGGACATACAACATGTCATGCTGGATCTGAAGCAAGCCAGACAAGACTGGCGCAAGTCACAACAACGCTTGCGTGAAATGGGCGGAAGAGAGTTGCCATCCAAACAACAACTAAAAAATATACTCAATCAACTCTGCGGTATTTTATTTCCGATGCGTCTGGGACCAGCCGATTTACGTCAGGAAACAGAGGATCATTATATTGCTTATAGCTTAGATCGTGTACTCAGTGATCTATTACAGCAAGTAAAACTGACGTTGGCATATCGGCAAAAATACCATCAAGCCATTGATACTGGCACAGTATCTCAGAGTGATTGGCAAAACAATCTCTCACGGCATGCAGAAGATATCGTACAAGATTTTGCCAATAACCTAGCAAAAATCCGCCGTTTAATTGATGCAGATGTGGCTGCTGCCTACCGTGGTGATCCGGCTGCACATAGTGTCGATGAAGTTTTATTATGCTATCCCGGCATTTTTGCCATGATTTATCATCGTATTTCCCACCAGTTATATCCTGATGTACCCCTATTGTCGCGCGTGATTTCAGAACTTGCTCATTCGGCTACCGGCATCGATATTCATCCTGGTGCTCAGATTGGTCAAGGCTGCTTTATCGACCATGGTACAGGCGTGGTGATTGGTGAAACATGTATTATTGGCGAACGAGTCAGGATTTATCAAGCCGTGACTTTGGGGGCGAAACGTTTTGAGCTGACAGAAGCTGGGCAACTCAAAAAAGATTATGCCCGTCATCCGATTATTGAAAATGATGTGGTGATTTATGCTGGAGCAACTTTATTGGGTCGAATTACCATTGGTGAAGGTTCAACTATTGGCGGTAATGTATGGTTGACCCATAGTGTTCCTGCCAATAGTTCCATTATGCAATCACCTACTGCGTCACAACAAAAATCAAAAAGCACATGAATTAATCAAAAGATTTTTAGATGGTAAATAATATTTATCCTGTTTAACGCGCTGGTACTAAACGTTATTTACCTATAAAAATCATTCAACATATTAAATAAATTAACCATATAAACAAATACTTAAAAAATATATACCCGCACGACACGCCTGAAGATTCAAGGCAAGCGGTTTTTCTTGATGTGTTTTCTTCCTACACTAACGCTGCAAAAGCAACAACGCACATAACAAACAACGCTTCTCCATTGAGAAAATAAAAACAACAGGTACAGTGCTATGACAACATATAACGATAAAAGCCAACATTCACTTGGTGATCATGCCGCACGGCAATTGGCAAATGCCACAAAAACGGTACCGCAATTATCTAGTATTAGCCCGCGTTGGTTAACGCAGCTTTTACAATGGATTCCGGTTGAAGCTGGTATTTATCGGGTCAACCAAGTTTGTAATACCGAAGATATCCAAGTTGCTTGTACACAACGTGATGAAGCCACGCTACCGCAAACTTTTGTAAATTATGATAGCCAACCGCGCGAATATTTTTTAAATGGTGTATCGACGGTACTGGACATTCACACCCGTGTTGCCGATTTATATAGTAGCCCACACGATCAAATCAAAGAACAATTACGTTTGACCATTGAAACCATCAAAGAACGGCAAGAAAGTGAGCTCATTAATAACCCAGAATATGGTTTATTAGCCAGCGTAGCAGATCAACAGCGCCTAAGCACTTTGCATGGTGCACCTACACCAGATGATTTAGACGACTTATTACGTTTAGTTTGGAAGGAACCTGGTTTTTTTCTAGCACATCCCCATGCGATTGCTGCTTTTGGTCGTGAATGTACACGCCGTGGTGTACCACCACCAACAGTCAGTTTATTTGGCTCACAATTTATCACTTGGCGCGGTGTACCATTGATCCCAACCAATAAAATCCCTGTAGAAGACGGTAAAACAAAGATTTTACTGCTTCGGGTCGGTGAAAAACGTCAAGGTATCGTCGGTCTTTTCCAGCCAGGACTTGCTGGTGAACAATCACCGGGTTTATCGGTGCGCTTTATGGGCATCAACCGCAATGCCATTGCTTCATATTTAATTTCATTATATTGCTCTTTGGCGGTTTTAACCGAAGATGCTTTAGCTGTTTTAGATGATGTGGAGGTCGATAAATATCATGACTATCCAACAAACTATCGTTAAGTCGCCTGAAATGGATGCTACCGATATGCAAGCCAGTCGTAGATCCCATCATGCCGCCGCCCCAAGCATCGCTGACGAAGATTTTTTAAATCGCATGGCGGATGCTTTTTTTGCAGCATTGTCGCCCGCCGCACTACACGATGCTCAGGCAATTGATCAGCATAACCTATCAGAGCACGTGGCAGCAGCAACACAGACTACGCCACACTATGCAATTGATCGGCTCGAAAGCAATGCTCCACCACGCATTGATCAGTCTAGACATAGCCCTTTTTATCAACGCTTACTCAATACCACTGCGCCAAATAGCTTACAGCCTGATTTGCCCATTGATGCACTGGAGGCAAATGCTTCGCCGCAGCACCAAGCGCATTCTATTGATGCATCAGCAAGGGATTATTATTTTCTTTTTGATCAGGAGCATTTACAGCCAACAACTGCTACTCATTCAAGCCATACAGAAAAACCAGATGTCATCACAGCAGACCGATTTGCACAGACCACAGCCAATGGCTTGGTTTTTGAGCAAATTCGCCGTGATTTCCCCATCTTGCAACAAAAAGTAAATGGTCATGCATTGATCTGGCTCGACAGCGCAGCAACCACCCAAAAACCACAAGCGGTGATAGATCGTCTAGTTTATTTTTATCAGAATGAAAATTCTAATATTCACCGTGCGGCACATCAGCTGGCTGCACGCGCTACCGATGCTTATGAACATGCTCGACAAGTTGTGGCGGATTTTATTCACGCAGCATCTACCGATAATATTGTTTTTGTTCGTGGTACTACGGAGGCGATTAATTTAGTTGCCAAAAGCTGGGGTGTTCACAATATTGGCGCGGGAGATGAAATTATAATTTCCCATTTAGAACATCATGCCAATATCGTGCCGTGGTATCAGCTTTGCCAGCAGCAAGGTGCAGTACTGCGAGTCATTCCTGTCGATGATACTGGGCAAATCGATCTCATCGCACTTGCTAAATTAATGAATAGCAGAACCAAACTTTTAGCCATTACACAAGTGTCAAATGCTTTGGGAACGATTACCCCCATACAGCAAGTCATTGAGATGGCACATCAACAGCATATTCCTGTTTTGGTCGATGCGGCGCAATCCATTGCCCATATGCCGACAGATGTACAAGCCTTAGATGCAGATTTTCTAGTCTTTTCAGGGCACAAAGTCTTTGGTCCAACCGGTATAGGAGTACTTTATGCCAAAACAGCAATTTTAGAGAGTATGCCAGTATGGGAAGGTGGTGGCAATATGATTGCCGATGTTCGTTTTGAACATGTGATCTATCAAGATCCTCCCAATAAGTTTGAAGCTGGTACAGGCAATATTGCAGATGCGGTTGGACTGGCAGCAGCCTTAAACTATATTCAAAAAATTGGCTTACAGCATATTGCGCAGTATGAACATGAATTATTGCAGTATAGTTTACAACGTTTGCAAACGGTGCCCAGTCTACGCTTGATCGGTAACCCACAACACAGAGCCAGTGTGATGTCTTTTGTGATGACTGACTATAGCCCTGAACAAATAGGTCGATGTTTAAATGAACAGGGTATCGCCGTTCGTGCAGGTCATCATTGCGCACAGCCGATACTCAGACGTTTTGGGGTCGAGAAAACCGTACGCCCTTCTATTGCTTTTTATAATCAACATGATGAGATCAATCAAATGGTCGATGTATTGCAACATTTACATCGACAACGCCATCAAGAGCGCTCTTCATTTTAAGTATTAAATCAATGCGTAGATCAACATATGGGCTATTAAAACTTAATTTTAATAGCCCATAAAATCTAAACCCAGAATCAGGACAACGATGCTAGCCCAAGATAGACAGCTTATGATGATCTTGTTGTGCCAGTAACGCTGACATTTCTGTTAATAACGTCGCCGTTTTTTCCCAGCCCAAACAACCATCGGTAATCGACTGACCGTAGCACATCTGATCTGATATTTTTTGCTGACCGTCTACCAAATGACTTTCAAGCATAACGCCTTTAACCTGAGTCAGATGACGTTCAGCAATAATCTGTGCCAGAATTTGCGGTTGTTTTAAAGGGTCTTTGCCACTATTACCATGGCTACAATCAATGACCAAAGCAGGTAGTTGACCTTGGTGTTGCTGTTTTAGTTGAGCAATACTGTGCGCATCATAGTTGGTGCCATGATTGGCGCCACGTAAAATGAGATGTGCTGCGGGGTTACCGACACTGGTTAAAATACTCGGTAAGCCATTTTGGCTCATTCCCAAAAAATGATGGCTATTAGATGCTGACTGTATAGCATCCAAGGCAATCTGAACAGAACCATCGGTGCCATTTTTAAAACCAATGCTATAAGGCATTAAACTGGCAATTTCACGATGGATTTGTGATTCACTGGTTCGCGCACCAATCGCCCCCCAAGCAATCAGATCATCAAAATATGCTGTCGCCATTGGATTTAACACTTCCGTTGCGAGCGGCAAACCCAATTCAATCAATTGTAAATAAAGCTGACGTGATCGAGATAGACCATGTTGTAGATTGGCAGAACCATCTAAATCTGGATCGTATAAGAACCCCTTCCAACCGACTGTGGTCCGTGGTTTTTCGATATAAGCGCGCATGACCAATAACATTTGATCTGCAACTTGGCTTTGCAGTTGTTTTAATCTTTCTGCATATTCGAGCACTGCAATGGGGTCATGAACTGAACATGGTCCAACAATAACCAATAAACGATGGTCTTTCCCAGTTAATATTTGATGAATATGATGTCTTTGTTGTGCAATATGTTGTTGCTGTATCGCCGTTAATGGTAATTGCGTTTTAAGTTGTTGTGGCGAACTGAGTTGTACTTCTTTAGTCTGTTTTGTTAATAAGTGTTGAATAGCATTCATAGGTCTTTTCCTTTGGGCAATAGCATCTGCCCGATCTTTTATTTGAGCATTCTGGGTCTATGCGAGAGTTTAGAAAGTGTCTTACGGTATGAAGACCAATAAAACTGACCAAAATAAGCAAAATATAATGTACCCATGACGAACTCCAATATTGAGTAGTTTAAATGACGATTGTTACAGCAAAAAAAAACCTGACCGAAGTTGCCGATCAGGTATAAAATTGATGGGCAACTTCTACATTGCCCAGAACACGCTTAGGCAACCTATTAAAAGTATTGCCAAAAATAATAACGGTTTGTGGTTAAAATTTGCTGTAACATGTCTATTGTCTAAAAATGAAAGCTTAGAAAACACAATACGCACTGTTTTCTCGTTTGACAAGTACTTTCTTGCATTAATTATAAAAAATTGTAGTCACGCAAATAAGAATATTGCAACTCGCTATTTTTAGCATGGTGAGTGAGCGCCGTATTAGATCAGTAGATTGGCATTTCTCACCCTACCCAACTCAATAGCAAGTAATTGTATTTACATAAAAAATTCATCAACTTACATTGAGTCGAATTGAATTAAAATATAAAAAAAATTAGAATGCATTTTTTGAAAACTGTAATCTGCATATGCACTTTCGGTATGATATAAACGGCTTAAGAGCATATGCTGTTTTATTTGTTGTCTTATTTCACTTCGGTATTGGTGGTTTCGGCGCTGGCTTTATTGGTGTTGATATTTTCTTTGTCATTTCTGGTTATTTAATGACAAAAATTATTATGCAGGGTCTCGAAGCACAACGTTTTTCATTGCTACGCTTTTATAGCAATCGCGGAATACGCATCATTCCAGCTTTGGTGGTACTATGTATAGCGTTATTATTCTACGGTTGGTTTTTTCTCATTGCCAGCGAGTATCAAACGCTCGCTAAAGATATTATAAGCAGTCTTAGCTTTAGTTCTAATATCTTTTATTGGCTCAATGCTGGTTATTTTGACAGTTCTTCACATCAAAAATTATTATTACATAGCTGGTCACTATCCGTAGAATGGCAGTTTTATCTATTATTACCCATATTCACGCTGCTAGCTTATCGCTATTTTCAACAAAAATTACTTTGGCTATATGTTTTAGTTTTTGCGCTATCATTATGTACAGCACAATATTTAGCTTATGCTCAACCTGATGCTGCATATTATTTACTGCCAAGCCGAGCTTGGGAAATGATTCTAGGTGGGATTGTTTATTTTCTGCCAAAATATCGTTTGCATACAACACAACAAATCGCTTTAGAATCTTTAGGGATCATACTGATTGTCATTGCCTTATGCAGTTTTGATCAAACCACACCATGGGCAAGTTGTTATAGCCTGATTCCGACATTCGCAGCAGCCTGTATTTTATATGCTCAAAGACAAAACTCATATTGGACCAATAACTTTTTTTGCCAATTTTTGGGGGCTAGCTCCTATTCAATCTATTTATGGCACTGGCCGATTGTCGCGATATTAAACCAACAACAATTACAACATAATGGCTATTATATCTTTGCTGGTTTGCTAAGTTCTATTCTTTTAGGCTATTTATCTGCACATTATATTGAAAATAATTTAGGCAACGCTCTAAAGCGTTTAAATGATTTAAAAATAAACTTAATCATAATAGCCAGCTGTGGCAGTATTATATTGCTCAGTATTGTTATTTATTATAGTCATGGCGCCAACACTGTATTACGTCCAGCAACAAAGAGTGCCAAAGCGCAGTTTATCGAAAAGTATAAAAACTTACACCAAAACCTTGATGATGCCTATTGGTTAAAATGTGATGCCTACTTTAATCTAAATAAAAATGGTCAAAATAAAATTGACCCGAGTTGTATTCAAGCACACTCAACTACTCACAGTATATTTTTATGGGGTGACTCACATGCACAAGCACTATCTTTAGGGCTAAGACAGGCTTTTCCACAACAAGCCTTTTATCAAGTCACGTCCTCAGGCTGTAAAGCCAGTTTGACACCTTCCGCAATGCGAGGAGAATTTAAACAAGCCTGTGATTATGCCAATAAGCAAGCCATAGAAAGTATTCAAACGCTTAAACCGTATCGTGTGGTGATTGCTCAGCAAAATTTACATCACCAAAATGATTGGTCGGCTTTGATTAAACAACTAAAAAATTTAGGTGTACAACGGATTAGTATTATTGGGGCTGTACCACAATGGCAACCGTCTTTGCCTGAAATCGTTGCCAAAGACTTAACAAAAACTTTAACTCAGGTCGAGTTAAGCAATACTGGACTGATGCAAAGCATTATAAAAGATGATGCGCAAGCCAAACAAATTGTTGATGCACTCGCTGAACCACAGGTGCAATATATCTCCTTAATCAGTCAAATGTGCTATCAAGACCAGCAGCAATTCGCCTGTCGTTTTCAGGATGGTCATGGTGAGTTATTACAAGTCGATTATGGTCATTTAAGCCCGATTGGATCTAATTATGTTGTTGAACATTATATTAAAAAATTACTAAATTGAGTTTTTGTATGATATGGGATATTGGTGTGTTGGTCTCAACTTAGTTCTAAATTTGCTTAGGCTATTTTAAAAATATCAGCAAAAATGTCAGTAAAAGTTCAATTGTTAAACATAACCTGAGTTCGACATAAAAAAGTAGAAAAAAAGCCTTAATGTTTGTAACTTATTGGTTCTTAAGACAAAAGTTAAAACACAAGGCTTTTCTATGGATCATATTACTGAATTATTCTGTAAAGTGGATGATTTTTGCAAAATATTTAACGAATCTCTAGAGAAAGCTCTTATTCCTGAGCAAAATAAGCCAGTTCAAAAGTCAGCTTTAAGTTTATCTGAGATCATGACAATTGTTATCTTATTTCACCAATCAGGTTTTAGATTCTTTAAATATTTTTACTGCCACATGGTCATCCCTTTTTGGAAATCAGCATTTCCTAAGCTGCTGAGCTAGAATCGTTTTATTGAAATCATGCCACGTTGTTTACAAGCTTTGAGTAGCTTTTTTCATCAGGTTAAAGGAACTGATACAGGAATTAGTATTATTGATTCAACCAAACTTGTAGTTTGTCATAATCTTAGAATTAAAAGAAACCGCGTATTTAAAGGCTTAGCGAATCGTGGAAAAAGTAGTACTGGGTGGTTCTATGGTTTTAAATTACATGTGGTTATCAATAACTTAGGTGAAATTATTAATATTAAAGTAACATCAGGGAATATCCATGATATTGCTGTACTAGAGTCTTTAACCAAAGAATTAAAAGGCATTTTATTAGGAGATAAAGGCTATTTAAGCAAAGCTAAGACAGAGGCTTTAGCAGCAAGAGGATTAAAAATATTGACTCCATCACGTAAGAATATGAAAAACAAGCCACTCCGAACTGAAGAAGAAAAACAATTGCTTGGCAGAAGAGGATTAATAGAAACGGTGAATGATCAGTTAAAAAACTTACATCAACTTGACCATTCGCGTCATCGTTCTGTGAATAATTTCATGGTAAATATTATGGCTGCTGTAGTGGCTTATTGTTTAAATCCGAATAAGCCAACTTTCAAAAATATGCTGAAAGGTTGAACGTTTTTCATCGAACTCAGGTTAAACATAGCTGATGCTCATATGACCTTAGTTTGCCTTTTGCGTGGTGTTGCGGCGAAACATCTCGCTTAAAATCTATGTATAATGAACTGCTTTTCAATAAAAGACTAAGGACGCACAATTTGTTGGAAATCTGATATGCAGAACAGAGCTAAGAAATACCCACTGGGTGCACATTTGATGGTTAAAAATTTTGGTTATACCCATCATGGCATCTATGCAGGCAAAGGTCGTGTTATTCATTATTCGGGCTTCGCGCATTTCTTTAAAAAGAAACCGATAGAAATCACCTCCTTGGCACAATTTGCACGACATCGCAAGATTAGCATACGAGAATATCACCACCCCAAATACAAAGGTCGTTTGGTGGTTCGCCGCATGCGTAGCCGTATGCATGAAAATAGCTATCATTTAATTATTAACAACTGCGAACATCTATGCACCTGGGCAATCACGGGGGTTGAAAGTAGCCCGCAGGTGGTAAAAATGATGAATCGTCTAGCAACTGTTGGTTATATTAGCTCTATTATGAGTTATATGAATGGTTTAATGCTAACCGTTGCAACCACATGCTTTGCTTTGGTGTTTTATATCAAAATGAAATTACGTCATCAAGCAAAACTTAAAATGCCAACCTACTTATTTTTACAACGACAACAAAAAAAATAGAAGTGGCCCAGGAAATTTGAACAACACGTATAAGTGATAAACTGCCCCCTAAACGATGTGGGAAACATCTAAAAATGGAGCATTTCATGGCGCGTAGACCAAGAAGAAATCATTCAGATGACTTTAAAGCAAAGGTAGCACTTGCTGCAATCAAAGGTGAAAAAACACTTGCTGAGCTAAGTGCTGACTTTGATATTCATCAGAACCAAATTATAGACTGGAAGAATCAACTCATCGCTGCGTCAGCACAAGCCTTTGCAAACCCTAAAAAGGACACAGAGCCGCAAGTCGATTTAAAAAAGCTACATGCTAAAATTGGTGAACAAGCTTTGGAAATTGATTTTTTAGAAAGTGTGTTGAAGAAACTGGGCCGCTTCAACCACAAAAGTTAATAGACGATTCACAGCAGCTTTCAGTGACTAGGCAAGCCAAGTTACTGAAGGTCTCTCGTGGTAGCTATTACTACCGCCCTAAACCAACAAGCGATTCAGATTTAAAGCTGATGCGTCGTATTGATGAGTTACATCTCATGTACCCCTTTGCAGGGAGCCGAATGATGCGTGATCTATTGCGAGGAGAAGGTCATCATATTGGCCGACGTCATACTCGGACACTGATGAAAAAAATGGGGATACGTGTGCTGTATCGCAAGCCTAATTTGAGTAAGCCAAATAAGGCTCATCGAAAGTACCCTTATTTACTTAGGGGGCTTGAAATTACGCATAGCAATCAGGTCTGGGCAACCGACATCACCTATATCCCAATGGCGAAAGGATTTGTGTACTTATGCGCGATTTTAGACTGGCACAGTCGTAAAGTGTTGGCACATCGAGTATCGATTAGCATGGAGTCAGATTTTTGTATTGAGGCTTTAAATGAAGCTATTCAAAAATATGGTGCCCCAGAAATATTTAATACGGATCAAGGGAGTCAATTCACCAGTGATGCATTTATCAGTGTTCTTACAACACATGAGATTAAAATCAGTATGGATGGCAAAGGTCGTTGGATAGATAATGTCATGGTTGAACGCTTATGGCGAAGTGTTAAATATGAGGAGGTTTATCTCAAAGCGTACAGCAATGTTGCTGATGCAAGATGCCAATTAAAGCTGTACATTGATTTTTATAATCACAAACGACCTCATTCGAGTCTAGACAAATTAACACCGAATGAGTTTTACTATAACCAGTTACCTAAACAAAAACAGGTAGCTTAACTAAAGCAGAATATCACTTATAAAAAGACTTTTAGTTGTTCAAAACATCGGAGCCACATTACTTTCTAAAAAATCAATTTCCAAAGCTTGTTCACCAATTTTAGCATGTAGCTTTTTTAAATCGACTTGCGGCTCTGTGTCCTTTTTAGGGTTTGCAAAGGCTTGTGCTGACGCAGCGATGAGTTGATTCTTCCAGTCTATAATTTGGTTCTGATGAATATCAAAGTCAGCACTTAGCTCAGCAAGTGTTTTTTCACCTTTGATTGCAGCAAGTGCTACCTTTGCTTTAAAGTCATCTGAATGATTTCTTCTTGGTCTACGCGCCATGAAATGCTCCATTTTTAGATGTTTCCCACATCGTTTAGGGAGCAGTTTATCACTTATACGTGTTGTTCAAATTTCCTGGCCCACTTCTGCTTGCACAATAGAAAATAATTAAAAAAAATACGTAGCGTGTAAACACGCTACGTATAAGTGAGTAACTCTCTAGGAAACACCAACGTAAAATAAAATCTGCGTAGTATTAGGCTATAGATGGTCATATATAGTAAGAACCATTTATGCTATCTCAAACGCACAAAATACAAGCAACAGCAGCAGTATTACCAATAAAAATAATTATAAAGGACAACATTATTTAAATCTTGTTCATTACAACACGATGATTTGTCATCTCATACATAAATCATATGTTATATATGATGGGCATAGAATGAAAGCACTCGAAAGTGCTTTCATTGAAAATGATCATATTGTTTTTATAAATCAATAGATCTTAAAATAAAGTAAATACTTGAAGCCAACTATTTTAAATCAAGCACTCAGAAAATCTGCATAACGTTCATTTACTTTATTCCAGTTCACTACACTCCAGAATGCTTTAGTATAGTCTGCCCGACGGTTTTGGTATTTTAAATAATAAGCATGCTCCCAAACATCAAGCCCTAATAAGGGTGTACCTTGTTGTTCGGCAATATCCATAAGTGGATTATCTTGATATGGTGTAGAGCTCACCACCAAAGTACCATCATCCTTAACACTTAACCATGCCCAACCTGAACCAAAACGACTGGTTGCAGCATCATTAAACTTTGTTTGAAAATTTTCGAATGAACCAAAATCTTCATTAATTTTTTTCAATAGTTCAGCAGATGGCTCACCGGCTGTTGCTGACGGTGCCAAACATTCCCAAAAGAAACTATGGTTAAAATGTCCACCACCATTATTACGTACAGCGACATTATATTTTGAAATCTGTTTTTGAAGATCTTCTATTGATAATTTTGCTAACTCAGGAAAATTTTTAATTTGACCATTTAAGTTATCAACATAGGTTTTATGATGTTTGCCATAATGAATTTCCATCGTGGCTGTATCGATCGCAGGTTCCAATGCATCTACACTATAAGGTAATGGCAATTGCTTGTATTCTGTATTCACAGAAGAACCTGACTCTGCCCCTGCAGCGGTGGCTGCAACTTTATCTTTTTCGCTCATTGAACTTCCATTGCAAATGATAATTGAAATCATTTACAAACTATAGCGATTTGACACGTCTGTCAATTATCCTTAAGACCTTTTAGTGATAAAAAAAGCAATTCGTGACAAGATTTTACTAAATTAATCCCTTAATTTTTTTTAGGTTTTTTAAAATAACTGATCAACTTATTATATTTGCTAAGTTCAATCAACATATCCTATTTAGAGTTTAGCTTATACAATTAAAATCATCAATAACGTGGTGCTATAGATCATGATTGTAATTGCATACTCCCACCCTAATCCATAGTTGTACCCATAATGCTTAATTCCTGTTAAATTTCTACTATTTAATGAACTCTTCAATGTGGGCTGAGCAGGAAATGGGTAATATTGATTTAGGCGATCGCCGAAGAACGATTCGACTGTGTGAATTTCTAAACAAAGCCAGTCAAAACTTCCAAGCCAGTGTCTCTCAATTGTCTAAAGATCAACATACACGTAAAGCCTATTATCGGTTAATTGAAAACCCTAAACTCGATAAAAATATTGTTTTGGAAGAACACATTAAGGCTGTTCAACTCAGAGCAAAAGAACACGACACCGTACTATGTATTCAAGATACAACCGAATTAGATTACAGCACAAAGTCCTCAATCAAAGGCTTAGGTCGCTTGAATTACGAAGCCCGTCAAGGCATGTATTTACACCCAACATTGATGATTACACCCGAAGGTGTACCTTTGGGTATTACCGATATGTGGTCATGGGCGAGGAAGGCTAAAGATGAACCAGATATCAAAGAAAGTTTACGTTGGAAAGAAGGCTACGAAAGGGTTTGTGAACTAGCCGAGGACAATCCCGAAACTCATTATGTTTATATTGCTGATCGTGAAGGTGACTTGCACGATATCATTGAATTAGCTGAGCAAAAACAATGTCCTGCAGATTATTTGATACGTGCAAAACATTCAAGATTACTACAGGATGGTAGTAAATTATTCGATATCACTAAAGCAGAAAATATACTTGGACAGATCGAATTTACTGTATCAAGTGGACGAGGTAAGCCAAGTCGTAAAGCTACTCAAACGATTTATAGTAAACGCGTTCAACTCAAAAGTGGCTTCTGGGTAACGATTATTATCGCTAAAGAAAATAATCCACCGAAAGGAAGTACAGCAGTGATATGGCGCTTGTTGAGCAATCGCATTGTGAATGAGCTTGATGAGGCAAGCCAATTAATAGACTGGTATCGCCAGCGTTGGCAGATAGAAATTTTATTTAACATTCTAAAAACGGGTTGTCTGATTGAAGAAAGGCAGTTCAATAGCATTGATAAGCTAGAGAAATTATTTTTACTTTATTTATTGATATCATACAGGATATTACTGGTTACGATGCTTTCTAGAGAGCTTCCTGACTCAAGTTGTGAAATATTATTTGATAGAGAAGAATGGCATGTTGCCTACAAACTTTATTATGAAAAAAAGCCACCAACGAAGCCACCGAAGTTAAAACAAATGGTAAGTATTATTGCTCAACTTGGAGGGCATATGGGCAGAAAAGGAGATGGAGACCCTGGCGTAAAAACCATTTGGCGGGGTCTAATGCAAGTACAGACATCTTTGCACATGGTAAATATTCTAACAAAAATAAATAGGGTGTGTTGACATTTACAGTCGATAAATTGATCTAAAGAGGCAACCAAATATAGATACAAGCTAAGGCAACAGCACTTTGATAATTACGCTTTAGCTTGTCATATCGTGTAGCAACTCCTCTGAACTGTTTCAATCTGCAGAATGTATTTTCAACTAAGTGCCTGATTTTATACATATACCAGTCCATATAATCATTACTAGATTTTGTGTTGAATTTTTTAGGAATGTTCGCTTTTGTTTTAGTCGCTTCAATTTGATTTCTCAGACTTTCAGAGTCATAACCTTTATCAGCACATAGTATTTCTGATTCAGTCAAATCCAGTTTTGATACTAGGGCTGGGGCAATTTTTATGTCATGAGATGTCCCGTCAGAAATAATAAAGTCTATTGGATTACCATTAGAATCAGTTGCTAAATGTATTTTAGAGCTATTACCACCGATACTTTTAGAAATGTCTTGATGCTTAATTCCTGCTGAATGTTGATGTGCTCTGACGTGACTGCCATCAATAAAGATCCATTCTTTGTCAGCATGTTTACTAAATAACTTAAATATATTCATAAGCTTATCATTTTTAGACCAGCGATTATATTTTTTAAAAATTGAATTATGATTACCAAATTCTTTAGGTAAATCTCTCCAAGGACATCCCGTTCTAATACGAAATAAGATGGCTTCAATAAAATTTCGTAAATTTAATTTGAGATAAATATTAAAATGTCTGAAAATAGATTTTAACTTAGACCAGTGTTGATCATTTAACATTGTACGAGGCATAGCGAGTGTAAAATTACGTTTGGCGATTTGATTTTACTACCTCGCTATTTTTTTAGGCAACAAATGTCAACAGACCCTAATTAGAGTGTTGTGGGTACAACTATGACCCTAATCCTAGCGATTGGGGTGGGAAAAAGGTATGTTTTAAGTTCCAATACCACCTTCTTAGCTCTGTGTGGGAATTTCTAGTTCAGTATCTGTTGCCAATATAACAGATGTTAAAATTGGAATACCCAAAATAAATGGTACTGTAAAAATCCACATGACAATCGTCGTATCCCCTGACGTCAAGAAATGAATTGCGATTGCTGCTAAAATTAAAAATACCAGAAGAACACCAGCAAAACGAATAATAAAGCTTTTAGGCATACTTTTCTTACCTCTACTATAAGATATAAATATTATCAAATAGTATATCTTAAATCTTCGAAGACTAATGATCTAATTACAGCCAATAACTCTATTTTTTGCAAAAAATAACCAAGAGAATTAGTCGGATTTATATACTTAGGCTATTTTATTTCAACAATAATTCTATATTATTAAAATATTAAAACTAAGCTATATTTATATTAAAATTATTTAAAGCAACAAACTAATAATTAAATACTTTCTGCACTTTAATAATAAAAACAAACCTCGAATACATCTAAAATAAAAATTATTTGAATTTAAAAATTTAGATAGATATAACAACATTCAATATGCTTAAAATTTAGAAAACATGCAATTCAAAGGCGCTTAGAAATTAATTCTATTATAGTAACAGGGTTGGCCCAAAATTAACGTCATCATATCAACCAAGCTCCAAAATCAAAGCAGATGAAATAAGACAATTCGTTAGAGATCGAATAATATTTATTCAAAATTAATCACAAAGCATAGCGATAGAATAGAGATAAACCATAAGGATTCTGAAGATATATTGCGATATCATGTCAAAAAAGCAACAAGATGAATAAATAATATGCGTCTAAACCATTTTTTTTGAAAAAAGCTTGTCATCCATTTAAAAACTTACTATTATTCACAGCACTTAGGCGTATAGCTCAGTTGGTTAGAGCGCTACGTTGACATCGTAGAGGTCTCCAGTTCAAATCTGGATATGCCTACCAAATTCTAATTAACAAAATCAAAGACTTACAGTTAATATCAATAACTTGTAGGTCTTTTTTTTGCGCCTAAATTGCGGCAATATCTTTAAAAGCTGTAAAAAATAACGATTTTGCAGCATAATTTACGCCAAGATTACGCCAAGATTTTTGATATGAAAATTCCAAAACCAAGAAAAAGAGGTGATGCTTACAGAATTGAGATTATGATCAATGGTAAGCGTCTTTCTGCCACTCGTGATACAGCGAGAGAATGTGAGCAATGGGCGGCAACAAAATTACTTGAACATAAGTCTAGCAATGGTCAGACTGTAGAAAATGATGCTAAACCACCCTACTCATTCAAACAATTATTTGATGAATACTGGGATAAAGTTGGTAAGCACTCAAAATCAAAAAACTGGATCTTATCCCAATACAATACTTTCGACAGAAAGCTTGGCGTAATTGCGCACAAAAGTATCTATGAAATTACGCCACAAGATTTAACCCTATGGCGAAATAAAAGAATTAAAGAAGTTTCAGATAACACTGTACTCAAAGAAATTTCACTTTATTCTGCAATGTTCACCTACGCACAGAAAGAAATGTTTCTGTTGGATTCAAATGTGTGGATGCAGATCACCAAGCCAAGTAAACCAGAATCGAGATATAGACGAATTTCACAAGATGAAATCAATACAATGCTCGAACTACTAGAGTACGAAATTGGTCAGGTGCCCAGTAAGCCACAACATTATGTTGCATGGGGTTTCTTGTTTGCTATCGAGACAGCAATGCGCCGTGGTGAAATCCTGAGTATGCAGCGCAGTGAGATATATGACGGTTATGTACACTTACCCAAAACTAAAAATGGTACCAAACGAAATGTGCCGCTTTCATTGTTTGCCAAAGAATTACTTAATCTGATACCCCATGAAGATGAAAAGATAATTCCTCAGACTTCAGATGCTTTTAGGCAGTTATGGGAAAGACGAAAATTAAAATCAAATATAGATGATCTGCATTTTCATGACACGCGACATGAAGCGATTTCAAGAATGGTTAAAGATCGAAAGTTACCTGTCGAGATCTTAGCGAAGATCACTGGTCACAAGAAAATAGAAGTACTGGTTAATGTTTACTATAACCCCGATGCCGATGAACTTGTTGAGATGTTTAACTCACAGGGCTAAAGCCACTTGGTTGACAAAACTCATTTTTTTCAATGATTTTTGGTTGACGGATTGGTGGTTTAGCCTTAATTCAAGTTTTAACCTAGCCATTTATAAGAGAGAAGTTTTGATTAAACTTCTCTAAAATTAACTTAATATCGCTTATACGGATATGAGATAATTTTTAATTTGAAAAACTTAAAGGGGTTTGTTTGTGAAAAAAGAAAAGTACAACATCCATGAAGATTACAATTTAGGTAATTCTCTTTTTGAGGGTTTTAATGATAATAGAGGTGTAATGATTTGTGGATACGAGTATGGGGATGCTAAAAGAATTCAGCACCTTGATTTTTCTACTTGTGATAACGAAGCAAAATATACTTTTTTTGATAAAAAACCAAGATTTAAAAAAGATCTCAACTCAGTCTATGATAGAAATGTTAAAAAGTGGATATTTGACTTATGGCAGATCAATACACCACCAATAGAGAATTTCGAAAAGTATTTTATTCAGACTAACTGGGCTTTAGGTTCACAACCAACAAAGAGAGAGCCTGGGGAATATAGAGAATATGATGAGAATTTCATCAGCCATATTAAGTTTTTAAACCCTTCTGTTATTTTGTTTTTTGGATCAGAGTTAGCTGATAACTTTAATCGAATTAAGGAAAGAGAAGATGTTAAAGAGATATTAGGGAATCAAATTGGCAATACTAGAATAGAGCAACGTGATGTTAAAAAAAATGATGGCTCTAGTTATATAAAGTTCAAAATAAGTTTTTACGATTTTGAAAATTGTAAAATAGTAGTATTTCCAAATGCAGGTGGTTCAATGGGGTTAGCTGACAAATATTTTTTAGCGTTTAAAGACGATATGAAAAAGGTTTTTGAAGTAGGCGTATTCAGATAATTTACTGAATTAGTATAGGAATTCTTATTTAAGAAAATCTAAACCCAATAGAATACACCCATAAGCGCCTTAGCCTCCTGAATAAAGCGCTTTTATTTATAGGATTTCACGTCTACTATTCACCCAGACTTCTACACTTGCTATAAAGATGACATGAACTACTCAGACCACCCCTCAATCAATCGCCGTGCATCAGCTGCGTGTCCGTCAGCTGCTTCTGCCACTGTTCGATATTCAGCGACGCACGCTTTGAGTACGTCTGCGCTGGTATCAATGTATTCAACGATGGTTTTGGTGGTAGCTGTGGGCACACGGCGTTGGGCTTCACTGAGTTGCTTTGACAAGCTGTCTGCAGCAAGATCAGCGGCATGAGCATCAGCAGTAATTTGTTTGATTTGAGCATTATAGTTTCTCTCCGCATCTAAGAGTTTTTGTGTCATTGCCTTTTCTTGGGCTACAGCATCGGCTTGAGCTTGGGCCAGTAATTTGTCCTGGTTAACAACATAAGTTTGATGTTTTGCCTCAGACTTTATGAGCTTTGATTTTTCACTATTGAGCAGCGCCATAACCAGCAGCAATAAAAAAGCGAGAAGTCCGATTAAGATTTCTCGCCAAAACTTTGCAGCAATGTATAAATATGTCATGAGTTTGCCCCCATGCATTTGCTATGTCGTTCGACTTGTCGGGTCCAGACGCCCCAGCAATTATTAGATCGGACTGAACAATCCTTTTTCGCAACATATTTCCATTTCAAAAGTGCATCACAGGCTTGCCGATGTTGACCTTGAATGAGTAAGCGGCGCATCGATGAGCTATTCCAGTTCGCCTGGCCGAAGTTGTATGTAAAATCTAAATAGACGTCGTATTCAGTTTGACTGAGCTTTACACCCGGTAGTGATTTTCGAAATGCAATTTCATCTTTAGATACATGAGCTTTAGATATTTCAATTGCCCGTTCTTTAGTGACTGGCTTATCAGTCATTTTGACGCGTTGTCCGTTTTCATACGCCGTGGAGCCAATGCCGATAGTCGGTACTCCACCACTGTCTTTATAGGGTTTTGAGCTATAACCCTCATAGCCAATTAAAGCCACAAAAAAAGCCGCAGATGCGGCTAGGGTTTTGATCGGGACTTTCGTGTTATTTGACATCACAATCCTCTTCCAGTTTTCGCTTTGTGAGCTCATGAATCTCCTGCTCACGTTTATTTTTCTGACGTTGATATTTGAGATTTACAAAGAAATTACAAACACTGATTACACCACCGATGACTGCAACGCAGATACTGACTATGGCGATCCAGTCTAACGATGCAAACCATGCGACAAAGCCGACACTGCCGCCGACCATTGCAGTTTTTGAGGACAAAGAAGTTACTGCTGCTGACGCCGTATCGACGACAACACTACTGTTTTCAGACATGATCTTTCCTAATTACAGGCACAAAAAAAGACGCTTAAGCGCCCTCGTCCATGCCTGTATTTGTTAAAGTGTTAAAGCGTGTTCCCACATTTGATTAATTTGATCCTCAGTCAGACCAAGTAGATCGCACATAACCTGAATCGACTCACTGGTACGATGGAACTCAGTACCTTCCTGGTACTCAATTTGAATGTATTGACGTAGATAATCATCTTGAATTGCTGCTATTTCTGATTCAATCTTTTCAAGTAAATCATTTTCAAGCAATGCTAATTTAAATCGACGGCGCGTAAGAACACCAAGCGAGTTTTTCTTAATTTCCCAGCGTTGCTCATCCGTCAGATAATTTTGTGGATTGATATGTCGATCCAATTCATTGCCGAGCAATTCTACACATTCATCAGTAATTAAATGCTCTTGGTCCACATCATATGCATAGATTGAGTCATCTTTTTTAAAGTATCGCATTAAACTTCCCTCCTAAATTCATCCCATTGTTCTATTATAGGATTTGCTGTTGGATTTTTATCTGCTCTTAGCTCATAAATAGACTTCGGAGGAACAATAATAATTTTACTGAGCAACCAACTCTCTTGCCACACCATTTCACCATCCACATACATAGCTGGCGATTCAACATCTAAAGAACCTGATCCTTTTTTTGCTGAAACTGCAATAAATATTGGTGCGCCAGATGTATTGGTGTAAATGGTATTAAATTTACGCTGGCTCTTCAGATCAACCCATTTTTGATTCACACCAAAACCGCCATCAACAAAATTTGTTTTATCAATAATAGTTGGAACAGTTTTTGTAACGTCTGTAAATTTCACGACATCAGTAATTTTATAAGATGAAAGCAAATCTACATAAAAACATTGTGTTATGCTCCCTGTCTGTCTCTTAAAAATGTAAAAGTAACCGTTTTGCTTTTCTGAGTCCCATAAAACAGTCGGACCAATATAGAAGAGGTTTTCTATATTTAAACCGATATGTGTACATTTAAGCTCGCCTTTGGGGATATATTTGTCCCGACCAGTAGCGTAACCCAAACCACCAATCATGACCATTGAGCCAATAATGTCTACAAACCCATCTGTAGCAGCAACGACTTTTACTGTGATCTCACCATTAAACCCTTTCGGTAAATCTACACGAGTGGTCTGAATTGAACCCATATTAAGCTCAATGTGGCGATATGATCGCTTCATATCATATAAGGCTTGCTCTAATGAAAGCTTTGATTCATTTAAAATCTTACCTTGTTTTGCTGTTAGTGCTTCTGTTGCGCTATCACTCGTCAGCGTATCACCCAGCTTTACAATACCGCTTTCAGTCGTAGAAGCAGATTTAATATCACTCAAATCAACTCCTGTAACTTGTCCTTTATCATTCACCGTGAGTACAGGAAATTGCGATGCAGAACCATACTTTCCAGCTTTTACGCCACTAGCTTTAAGCGTTAATTGGCACTCAACATCCTTGGAGCCGTCGAATAATAGACTTCCAGTTGCATCACCGTTGTAAGTGATTTTACGTGCTGTTTCCAACTTTTTAGCTGAGGCTATAGTGTCATTTTTTCCGAGTTTTTGCTCTACTAATTCTTTTAAAGCTTTACCTTGTTTTGCTGTCAACGCTTCCGTCGTGCTATCACTCGTCAGCGTATTATTTAGCTTTACAATTCCAGCTTGACTGGTTGATGCATCCTCAATTTTAGTGTCACCACCAGCATAGACTTTCCAGCCTTCAGGATTTTTATTCGGGTTGCTTTTATTGCCATCAATAAGACATAAAAACTCAACCATCCCATCATCCGACTGAAGTATAGCCCCTTTATTATAACCGCCGATCTGCTCTACAAAGTTAGCATCAAATTTATAACGACCACCTTTTGCTAAAAATGCAGCATTGTCTGAAAGCTCATAAAATACGCCATTAAAATCTAAACCCTTAGGTGGTAGACCACCATCTTCAATAGCAGTCATCGTAATACGAGGGAAACCCTGTGACCACGTTGCATCCTCTGGATCTTGACCATTTTCACGGGCAATATTAATTTTGTTTTTCATACCATTTGATGCAAATGGTACGGCAATTAGTGCTGGATTTTTCATTAAGCAAAAACTCCTTGATTAAATGGCTGAAAACCCGTTCCAGAGAACCCAAAAATTTTCCCGATAGGACTTTCTAAATACTCGACTAGAACACCGCTCGGTCTTGGTAATAAATTAAGTTTAAAAACGATGATTCGCTCCAATGGACTTAGCTTAAATTCAAAAACATAACGAGCTGTCATATGACCTGTTATAAGAAAATAGCAACGATCATTAAAAATCATCTTCAAAAATTTATTGATGTTCGGTGCTGTTGCCAAAGTTAAATTTGCGGCAGCTTTTATTAGAATTAATCGACGATATTGTTCATCACTCAACTTGAAGGATGCGAACTTAGTTCCAGCACCACTAAAAGGGCGTTGATTAAATGGATAAAATGACGGCTTTTTAGACTTAAAACCAAACGCCTCTGCTTCAGGGCTTGATGTACCAATATTTCGATTTATTCCGACAATACGTCCCCATAGGTCTAACCCAAAACCTTTGGCTGTATGCACGTTCCAAACTATTCGGTAAAAATCATCAATGTTTTTGGATGGATCAATACATTCATTCAGTCCCTCAATCATTTTGAGCAATACTGGACTATTTGCATATTGTGACATCAAAGTTTCATAGACATTTATCATTGCACGAACTCGATATATTCTCCTGAAGTACAGGGAAACTCGTCCACCCCAAACTCCAAAACATCAGTAAAATTAATACCATCTCTACTAATTCGTAATGATTCTAGAACCAAATCAGCTACAGCAGAAATACGACAGACATAACGTAATGCAATCACAGGTAACCCTATATTCATCTTTGTTTTCCCTGATTTTGTGGCATCAATCAACGCATCTTTTATATTTGACTCATCATGAAATGAGAGTTCTGATAGATCCTCTAAAACAATCTTGAAATAAACAGGTACTGCCGTAGGACGCAAAATTTTAACTTTGTAAGTTGGCGGTCTAATCTGGAAATTCTCAGTATCTTTAACGATTACCTCTGTGTTACCGTTAAATGAGCAGCCTGATCCAGCTTTAATCAATAAAGTATTAGCTATTTCATAATCGTCACCCCCCATCACAGAAACTAAAATACTATTGCGAATTAATGGGTACCGAGTGATACCACTATGTACAGTTTCATCTGTTGGATTATCCTCAACATACAAACTCACAACACCGTCGATATCAGCTACGGCGCCATAAGTTGCCGCATTGGTGTTTTTTGCATTCAGTGCTACTGATAAACGTCGACGCTCTTCAAAATCAATCCGCCCCTCTTCTTCACGCCCAAGTTGGGCAGCTTTCGGGTTTGTTAAACGATCGATACCAGAAATTGATTTAACCAATGTGTTAATTGAATGTGCTGCTGCAGAAATCTGTCCTGGTGTTGTACATTCAGCCTTTACAGCCGCTATTCCTGATTCATCAATCGTTACATCATTCAAAGTTTTCCAGACATAACCAAGACTATCGGAAAACTGAGTACCTGCCGCAACCTTAACACCACGTAGCCCCATCACACTCAGTTCAACTGTTGAATATGTTTCGCGCTTACGATTCAAAAAATAGATATTGCCAATACCTTCTTGCCACACGCCTTTTGAATAACGTGGATCTGTCATATTGAGTAATTCAATCATCTGATTACGTTCATCTTGAATCATGGCAGCTAATGATGTTACGAGCTGACCTTGTGGTGTACGCATGTCAATATTTAGATCATCACCAAAGGCTTGTTTAAATAAGTCCCACAAGCCAGCAACCACGGCATCGGTAGTTGGAGCAATTACGCCTTTTTCGGTAATCTCAATAAGGGGGAAGGTCATAAATCAATAACTCCTGTTTTTCCGTCTTTATCTTTAAATTGGATTGCCCCCCGTAACAGGCGGTTATTAAGAGGATATAAATCGACCTTAACCTCTGTAACACCTTCGATTGAAAGCGCGGCATCAGTTAAATGTTTACGGTACAGCGCTAGTGAGTATTTACCTTTACCTAAGATATCTTCTAGATAAGGAATACCTTCAGTTTGATTGAAATACATGTCTTGTTTAAAAACTCGGCAAGCACTGGCAATGTCCTGGGCACGTTGATAAGTTGATGTTGCTGTGGCTAAATTTCCATGCACATCAAGCGCTAAATCCCACGTATTGGGCATTAAAAATAAAGTCTTCATTGCGCGGGTCCTGTGCTTGAACTGCCATTTTGAACGCCCGGATGTTTATGCGTAATAAGGCTGATAGCCTTAGCCATCACATCAGCTAATGATTTGATAATGCCTTGCGCCGTTATAGATTTTTCGACCGTAACATCACCAGCAACCGCTAAATTGCCTGTCGTTTCAACATCAGGGGCATCAAGAATGATTTTATTGGGGGAATAGACCTTAATATGGTCCTTTGCAAATTGAATGTATTGCACTGGGGTGTCATTCAAGAATCCACCAATGTATAAACCATCCGACCAATCGTATTGGCGTTTGCTTGCTGGTGGTGCTGCTGCTTTGGTTCGTTTCACAGCTGAAATATCGCGCGAGCAAAATGCGCACAGACCAATGTCTCCGACCTGTGGATCAAGTACTACCGCATTTTTCCCACCCTGCAGACGAAAAAAAGGGACGTTATGTATTGTCCCATGTTCAATAATATTATCTGCCCCATCCAGCATAGACACCATAGGTCTGACACTAACCGAGCCAACAGGCTCCACCCCTTCGCCCTGTACAGAGGTAATTTCAACCAGCATAATCGTCTGCATCTTTCCTGTCAGGTGGCGGAATACAGCATTAAATTGAGCTGCTCCTCCCATAGCCTGCTCGGGCTTCAGCAAACCCATATTTTCATTTTTTGACTGCATTTGCGCTATCCTTGAATGTTGCGTTGACTTCGCAAAACCAATTACCATTTGGTGTATTAGAATCTAGATATATATCTACGCCATAGACTCGCCAATCACCATTGCATACCGTAATTTCACTATCACTAATAGAGACTGTCCCACCGAAACGAATTGCAGGGTCATAAAGACATTTAAATGAAACTCCACGTAAATCAGGTGTTGGATAGCCAATTAAACCTGCTTTCGGAGAAATGGTCGGAACCTTGATATTTCTGCTACCGCCTTTCGGCGCAATAGCTATTAGATTTTGTTCAATATAAAGATCTATATCTGCGGCTTGTGCAATGTTTTGAATCTTTGCGATACTACTATCTGCTAAATATTGACCTTCAATAATTTGCGTTACAGCATTATTTTCAAACTGATATCCCATATCTTTACAGATAGTTTCAATCATAGTTGCTACATCATTCTCCCCTTCAAATGATGTAGATGGCACTGGCTTCATATTTTCAAAAACAGCAGATTGCGACTCAATAACTAAGGCAACATTCGGCGCATTACTCATGTCAGGATAAGCAAAAGTGATATTACCCTCAAACACTTTGACAAGATCTCCACCCTCTTCGCCCGCATCGATCCGCACGCGATTCATGAGCGCTTTCATTTCATTCCATCGAACGCGTAGCAGCTTTAAGCAATTTTCTAGCTTTAAGCCATAGATCTTAATTTGTGCAAAGGGCATGAGTGCACCGTTACCAAACATGACCGATACAGATGTTTTTAAGCCAGTAAAAGTTAATGTGTTATCACCGGAATCATTAAAATTATCGTCATTGAGCATCACCGATACTTTGATTATTTTCTTATTCATTTCTCCACACCAATTTAAAGCACCCATTAGGACCAATATCTGAGTAGATCGGATCTTGACTACCATCCAAATCAATAAATACAAAGTTCCTAGTAATTGGAGCAGATGCTAGACAAATGCGATTAGCAATAATTAGTCCAGCATTATCTTCAATCGTTGCATAAAGCTGATCTAACCGTGTTTCAAGTGTAATGCGGTATTGCTTGCCATTTATTGTCGTGCTGACCGTTTGATTAGGCACGGCGTCGAGCGGGATTGTATATATCATGACTAATTTCCAAAAATACCTTTAACCGCATCTGCTGCTTTTTTCAGTATCGATGCATTGCCGCTGGCATCCTGTGGCTGACGCTCTCCGCCGTCCTTTGTTTTGGCATCGTCAGGTTTTTTAACTTCCTCAAATGAATAATCAACTTTAGCCTCCATAACCTCCTCAAGATCAATGTTAACCTTAATGAGTTGTGCGCCGTCCTCTGCGGATCGAGCATTACTATGCCGCACTATAGTAGCGTTGGTATAAACGTAATCAGGCGTAACGATATTAAATTTGAGTGTACTGTTTGCAAGCATGTCAATCTGAGCAAGAAAAGCGCCGCGCGCCAAGGTTCCTCCGCTGCCTTTACTCAATTGTACCGTTGCCTTAAAAGGCTCCTTTACTTTGTTATAGCTAACAAATCCGCCTTTTTCGACCGGTGCATTACAAATTTGAAATGATTCAGAATGGTTTAACGAGACAACGTTATCAGCTAAAAGAATAGGTACGCCGTACTCGTTAAATATTCCCCAATAATTTCCTAGAACAGTATTGATTAGCGCAGCACCACCAAGGCTAATCCCCGCATCAGTTCCAGAGGTGGCTAGCCCCTTAAAATCAGGTATGTCGGGCATTCCTTCCATCATGGTTAATCTCCAAATTTTAGGCATTAAAAAACCGACCTTGAATTAGGTCGGTTTTAATTTAAATATTTCATATGTTCAGACCAGCCCCATATAATGACTTGCAACCTGAATTGCAAAGCGCGAAAACATAATAAACACAGCAATCAATGCAAGGTGCCAAAAGATTTTTACAAAACTATTGGGCTTCAAGTTTATGGCTTCCATAAATACTCCTAGGAACTTAAACGAAAATTTGTTATCTTTATCAAACATATAATTTTATCCATCCTCTTTTTGGGTTGATATACAAAAACCCCGGTGCGGCAAACATCGGGGTTTTTTCTTTGGGTATTAAAAAACCACCCGAAGGTGGTGTGTATAACTTGATATCAGACTATCTTAATGCTTTCTTCATACAATCCTTAGACGTATCATCATGAAACTTCATAAGCGCCTTCTTCATTTCTTCTTCAGATGAATAAATAGGCTTGTTGTAGGCTTCATTTAAAAGCATTTTGAAGTAAGTTTTCTTTATGTTAGGTATCTCTTGACTTTCATTTATGTAATCAAGAAGAATTTTCTTATCTTCACCACGGTAATGCCCCTCAAGTGCTACTGCTGCAAAATAACTAGCTGCTTCGCATAACTGTTTATCATCACTTAAAACATATCTTGACTGATTAGCATGAGATAACCCTGAGATAATTAAAATCAAAGTAGTCACTAAAAGCTTATTCATATTCAAAATTCCTTGAATTTTAATCAAGATACTAATTTTCATTGTAAAAAACCACCCGAAGGCGGTTTTTGTTTTAAAGGATATTATTCCGTCGCTCTAACGCCTCAGCAGTACGCCGTGTATTCTGCTGAATCTTAAATATTACAACCATGAATTCAGCCCATAGTCGAGCAATCAGAGTGCCGAAAATAATCACAGCAATTCCAGCAATAATCCCAAGACCACCGCTAAACTGCAAATGTCCAGAGGCTTGATTACCAACAACGATCAATCCAATCCCTAAAATCCAAATAAAAGCATGACCCAGTAGATCAGTGTGATTATCTTTGTCGAAAGTACCGCATCAAAAAAAAAGAAATTTTTCAAAACTTCACCCCGTTATTAAAATGTTTCAATATCACTTTTAAATTATCTATTATCGTGGTGGCTTAAAGCCCTTACTCAGCCTCACTTAAACATTCAGCCAAACCTTGTTTAAATGAAAATTCACCGCCAATAATCAAATCATTAATTTTACAAGCAGCGCCATCACAGTCCATCTGATAGATTAAAGAACGACTTTCCATGTCCTCCGTTTGGCCAATTACAACAGCTACATGACGATCATCAATTTGTTCTAAAAATAACTCAGCACCCTCAGCATCACCATTTGTCAGCCACATTAAATCAATTTCTATACAGCCTAGCTCGCCTGTCCGTTCCATGAGTTGGTCATCAGCGATAAAGAGTTGTTTTAAATCTTTAGTAGCAAATTTCGCTAATAAGTTATTGCTATCGTAATCTCGAAAATGTTTATTCATTTCCATTGAATGGCTATATAGAGCTTGAATTGTTCGAATTGGCCCAGCGTCATCTGCATTTGCAAATGAAGACATTGAGCAAGAAATTGCAAATAAGCATATGACCTGCCACTTCTTTAAAAGAGCAAATTTCATAAAATTGTTGTTCCCCGTTAACCCGTTAATAAAACATCTAAATATTTATCTATTTTTATATTTTGGATACATTAATTAAATCATAAACTCATCATCCCATTTCGCTTGAGCCTCATTAACACACTGTACGTATGTTAAATAGGTATCACCTTTCGACACAGTAACACCCGAATGAACTGCATGCTCTTCATTCATTCGATCAATACTGTCTGTCACATGATATTCATAAGCACCGTTTTTAAAAAGCATCCCTGCCCACATGTGGCTTCCCATGCCATCCCACCGCGGCGATTGTTTAATAACTTGGGCTTTGCTATTTCGAAAAACGAGTTCTGGATTATTCGGCTTTCCGAAGCTGTACTGATAATAATCACCAATTTTAGTAATTTTTACTTGCTTGCCGCCTTTAACATCACAAAGAAAAACCACGTTGCTGGCAGCTTCAATACCAAATGAAGCAAGTAAAAAACAAAGCCCAAGTATTTTTTTCATCACACAATCATCCCCGTCATTAACTGATTAACACCGTCTTTGGCAGCCGCAAAACCGTCTTGGACAGTTCCAGTGACTGTATTCGATGCTGTCATAACGCTAATATCACCAATATTGACATCAATCTTTTTTTGATTATTATTCATAGTCGGTGATTGCTTATTATTCAGCATGTTACCAGTATTTTGAAAAGATTGTAGTCTAGATAGTGCATCATTATTGACTAGTGATGAATTCTTTGTATTTGTATTTTTTAACAATTCTTGGTAACGGCGTAAAACATCATCCATACCAATTTCATCCCCGTTCACAAGTTTTCTAGCTTTTTTAATATCACCTTCTTTAGCAGCTTTGGATGCAGATTTTCTATAAACACTCC
Organism: Acinetobacter larvae; assembly: GCF_001704115.1. Classification (NCBI taxonomy): domain Bacteria; kingdom Pseudomonadati; phylum Pseudomonadota; class Gammaproteobacteria; order Moraxellales; family Moraxellaceae; genus Acinetobacter; species Acinetobacter larvae. The sequence continues at coordinate 1,786,046 of NZ_CP016895.1, read as the reverse complement.
AATACCACGCAGCAGAGTCAGCAGCTAGATGCTTATCTGTTGCAAGAAGATCGGGGTTACTCATAATATCTTGTCGATTCGCATAATTTGCATATGCTTGATAGTTAGCACGCCCAGTCAACTGAATTGCTCCACGCCCCTTGAACTTAGCACCTTCACCAGGCTTGTTACCGTTCATTCCTTCATACATAATGTTAAGCTTGTCTGTTGCGGATAATTTTTTGAAATCTGCTTCAGTATGTGCTTTTAACCAATTTCTTACATTTTCTTGGCGTGGTGAAATATTTTTCCACCCCTTATACGAATATCGCATATCTTCTGATAGCTTTTTACCATCCCCCGTTTCATGCCCGACAATAGCCATAAACGCAGCACGCTCTCTTACATCTTTTATGTTGTACTTATCTGCCGCCGCAGACATCAAATCATTGAAATCCCTCCCACTATTATTCCCACCCATCATTTGCAACGTTTTAAGATGTAATGCGACTGCTTCAAGAGCCATGTTCTGATGAGTATTTGGCGGCGTTGCAGCATGTGCACCACTAATCAAGCTAGGCATTTTAAATCCGCCGTTTGAAGCAGGTTTAGCAACGGGAGTCGAACGGCGCGCAATTGTCGGCTTTAATGTGCCAGCTTTGATTGCATCGAAATAACCCTTCCCGCCAGCGCCTGTATTTCCGTACTTTTCCCCCTGCATAAAATCTGACACCCAACCTTTTTCTGTGTAAATAGCAACATGACCCGCCTCAACTTTATGCTTTTTGATTTGTTGCGCTTTGTGCGCAGGACTATAAGCGCCCATCGACATTACATCCCCGATTTGTGGCACATAGTCTTTGTTGTATTCGACTTTTTTAAACCCTTGATTACTTTTAATTAAGTTGCCCGCAACTTCTTTACCGTGCCCCCAGATTTTAAAGCCTTGTGAGCGTAAAGAATCATTCACATATTTTGCGCATTTTCCTTCACTCGCTTTTAGCGCATGGGCAACTGCATAATCAGCAGCTGCAACTGTTTCTTTAGATGCTTTTTCAAGCACTGGCGAGCTTCCACCACTCACCAATTCTGGTAGTTTTGGATTAGGCAACTGGACTTTTCTTGCCTCAGAAACAGCTGATTTAGTATCAAGGTTGTATTTACCGACCGTAGATGTAAGCGAATTTTCTGCATTAGGGTCGTTACCCGCAATCGTGTCCGTAACCTCAAGTACCTTATCTTTCACAGCGTTAAATGTGGAATCAACACGCTCAGCAAAGTTTTCCATCATCTGCCCAGCTTCTTCCATCGCGCCTTTAAAATCACCGCTAAAGATTTTGGTGATGATCGACGCATAGCCTTTCAAAGTTGGGATAACTTTATCTAACATTTCTCTAGCAAGATTTTTAAACCCCTTAATCAATGAATCAACCGACAAACCATTTTCATCAATAAAGCCCTTCAAACGTAACCATTCTGTTGATTTACTGGTCGCGCTCGCAACCCAGTCTTGATAGCCATTTTTAAGATCATGGAAACCTTTTTTGAGTTTATCAACGGTTTCAACAGTCGTCGTAAAGAACTTTTTAAACTTACCCCAGTCTAAAAGCGACTCACCACCTTCAGCCCAAGTTTTATAGTCGTCGTATAACAAGATAAATGCAGCACCCAATGCACCGACTAGTAGAATCATAGGCATGAACGGCGCCATCAAAGCCCACGCCGCTGTAGCTGCGGCATATAAAACAGGAATTAATACCGCGCCAATGACAACAGCAATCCCTTCAAAGACATGCTTAATGGTATTTTGATGCTTCTGAAAAAACTCGAACATTTGATTAAACAGTTTTACAAGCTTTGTTAAAACTGGCGTCAAAGCATTACCAATCATCAGCTTCATGGAATTCCAGTGCGCATTCATGATGGCTTGTTGCTTCGTTAGCTCGCGGCTGTTCTCTAAATCTTCTTTGCTGGAACTGTACATGCTATTTTGCAGATCCAGCGTTTCCTTTAACGCATCTCGACCTTGCAACAGCATGTTAATTGTACCCTCATCAAAACCCATGCTAGAGGCAAGACTATAGGCTTGTTGCTGGTTCATACCAGATAATGATTCAGACATATCAAGCAGTACATCGTTCATATCTCTCGCTTTACCATTCGCATCAACCATACTCACGCCCATGGCATTGAAGTATGGAAGCATTGAGGCATCGCCCATCACAACAAAATCGTTGATTGAACGAGAAAGACCTTTTAATGTCGCCGTCATTCCCTCAGCTGAACCACCCATCGCATCAGCAGCACCACGCCATGCAGATATAGATTGAGCCGACATATTGAGGTTTTTTTCTAAGAAATACAGTTCATCATTGGCTTGGCGTGCCTCTTGGGCGAGTTTAGCAAGACCAGTACCTGCCACAATCACGGCGGCCATTCCTGCCACTGTTTTAGTGACTGCTGACAAAACACCTTTTAAGCCATCCAGTGCCTTTCCTGCGGTAATAGATTGCTGCTCAACTTTATCGAGAGACTTTTCAAGTTTATTATTTTGATCTACAGCCTTTTTTGCATCTTCTGTATAACCATTGGTGTCTAAACCAAGCTGAACAAAAAGAGCCTCTACAATATTACTCATGAGCAGCACCTCTAATAATTTGTTTGTTAAATTCAGCAACTTGATGCACTTCAATTACATTGAGTACATCCTCAAGCCCTAACACGCTATCTAATTCAACATAAGTCACCATGCCAGTCTGTAAAGCTTGACTGGCTGTGGTGCTTACATTGATGGTTTTAGCAAGGACATCGTCACGGATTGGCAGTCCAGCTTTTAGTTGCTCGAATCTTGGGAACTGCCTGAAGTTAAAAAATCGATATGCAACATTAAGGCTTCTTTTCGCAGCACAAATAACGTTGAAATATCTTCAACATCATCATCCCAGAGCACATCGCGGGATACACCACCACTCGGCACAATCTTGATGCATTCAAGTAATTCATTGAGCAGCTCAATGCCTTCATCACTATTTAGTCCCTTGATTGCAGACGTAGCGACTTTCGCCATCTCAAGCATTCCACCGCTTGGATCAATGCCATCGATATCAGTACCGCCTTTGGCTAAGGCGAATAATGCGCGCATTGCCCATTGATCTGCCTTCATAATTGGCATTTCAGTGATTAGAAATGATTTACCTACATCACGACCTTTTTCAATTTTTACAACTTTTTCTTTACGTGCCATTACATCTGTTCTCCGCCGTTATCTACCAGGCGGAAGTTATATTGACTGCCCGCTAAAATTTTCTGCCCTGATGGACCACCAGTGAGATTCACCCAGAAACCAGATGCTTCATGACGACTGCCAATAGATGGAATCTCAACTACGATATCAATCAAACGTGTTTCCATATTTTGGTTAAAATCCTTGCGGATATTTTCCATCACAGCAACAGATGGACTATTTGCCTCTAAGTACAAAGTCCACGGCGTTTCATGTGGTGTATAACCACCAGATTGCTGTCCATCCACACCCATGCGTGTTTCACCGATAGTCGCCTCACCAAATGCCCAAGCATTGTCTGCCTGAAATCCCTGTAATCGAGTAAAGCTGTCATAAACACCTTTGCAGCGAATCATCACCACAGCATTAGCGGATGTTAATGTTTTTGGATTATGGCCCATTCCCATGATTCTTCTCCTTATTGCACGTTAATTGAAGCAAGGTTAACCGTGTGAACACTACCGCCGTCGGTGTACCAAAGCTTAAGCGGTAGCGATGCACGTTTTCCGCGAATTTGTGGTGTCGCATCGCCAACTGACATTGCTACGCCGTTTGAATAGAGTTGACTTGCTGCATCAAATCCCGCTTCACGATTGATCAGTGCTTTTTGTTGACTCGATAAGGTGACACCTGCCTGAATCCCACCAAAATTAAACATCTGATCGATTGGATCCTTGGCGGCTGCGCGGTGAATGGCTTTGCCTTCAGCGTTATAAGGGACTGACTTATAGTTTTTTAGCATCGTCACATAAGCCAGTTGTAGCTGTGAGTTGAAGTAAACTTGATTTAAATAAGCATCCACCCATTTAAACTTGCCTGACACTACGGTATGACGGAAAAAGACAAAACGATCATTGGCTGTAGCCCATGCGCCATAATAAGCATATCCATTGCTTTCTAGTGCTTTAGCATCATCTTGATCGGTAATTGTGGCAGCCATGCCTGATTGACCTTTAAAATCCATGGTCGCACGACCGTTGATTTCATTAAAATTGATCGAAGCAGCATAACTGCAAGCTAGGGCAGCTTGCTCTAAACCACCATAAATTGGCGTAGTACCATCGATTTCATATTCTTTGAGCCATGCACCAAAACAAGTGTCATTATTTGGCATAAGCGCCGTAGGTTCTTCATTGTAATAAACAAACCAATAACGACTATTTTGCTGGCTATTCCATTTAGCAATCTGCTTACATAGATCAATATTAAAATAGTGACCAATATAAGTAATGGAAGCAAAATTTAGGGTATAGCCTGTAATTCGTTTTACAGTAGACTCAACCGTGTCCGTTGTTGATGCATTATCAACAATAGCACCAGATTGTTTCGATAATCCTAGACTGTCAGCCACATCACCAGTTGCGAAGGATAATGCAGAGCTTCCCCCTGTACTGGTCGACTTGATAATAAAGGCTTGAATTTGCGTATCAAAATAACAAAGCACGCCTACTAGCGTCGTAATCACCTCTGCTGCATTGCTAAAGCTTGTTGCTCTAGATAGATCAATCGCGGCAGCCATAACAACACCATCAACTGAAATATTGAGCTGACCTTTAATTTTTTGGATATCCGCAAGCTCTCGCGTTCGCAAGCTTGCGCCAATTAATTTTGCAGCAACATCACCAGTATTATATTTAGCAATAAATAATGACTCTGGAACCAGTGTGGCATTTTCAATACCATTGAAATAAATCTGAGCGAAACGATGTTCGTGACTATTAATACCAAACGCATCTGCAACAGCATCGGCATTATTGTATTCACGAATGGGGTAAATACTGCTATCGCTTAATACCACCGCATTGAGTGCTAATGGTGTTCCCCCTGTGCCGACAACGGCGGGATTAATGTTGACGATATTACTTGCAGGAATTGATGGAAGCATCTTAAGCCCTCTCTGTACTAATTATTGGTAGATCAAGAAAAGCTTGATCCTGTTTAAATTCAGGGTTGTATTGCAGATAAACTTCTAACAGCCAACGCTGTTCATTTTGGTTTTGTTCATTCACAAATGGCAATCGCACAGGTTGTTTGCTATACAGTGGTTGGCAAGTGTTCAGTGCTGAAGTTGTGTATTCGCTCCGCCAAAAATTGGCAATTTGTCTGGCTCGGCTTGCAGCCCAATCCCCGTAAAAATCAAGCTGCAGCATGACTTCAACAGAGTTCTGCACGTAAGCAGTACCCTCTTCTTCTTGGTAATAACTAGCTGCTTGATCTGTATCACGTTCACTGATAATCGTCATAACAACGCCGTTCTGCGGCAACGGCGAATCATTCTGATAGCCTTTAATAACTTCACATGAAAAAAGCCCGATCAAATATGACCGGACTTCTTTGTAGATTGCATTGTGATAGTCAATGTTATTCATTGTCGCCATAAAAGTACCTTGACCCATGTTGGATAAGACTCAATCACCTTGGTTACATTCCAAACCACATCATCATCCTCGCCATACGGTTTAAATATCAATTGCTCTGAGCCTTTACCGAGCGCACGGCGTAGTGCAGAGATACACCCATTTGCATAAGCGTAAATAAACTGACCTTGCTGATTAACTAAGTTGAGATGCTCTAGATCTTTTGTCTCGAGACTTTGCGTTTGAATAATGATTTTATGCTCTGAATACTTGGGCACTTGATCACCACAATCATTGACATCGTACCCGTCATTTACTTTGAGCACGGCTGAAATATTCGGATTTACTGCAGTGATAATACTATTGGCTATACCGCGTAAATTAATCATCATTCACCTCAACACTGAATGATCTTGATAACTGCCCGCTATCGCGCAGCGGTGCATCAAATCCTTTTTTAGCAATAGTGTATGGCGCATTAGGTGGATCACTCCAACTCAGTACAGATTCAACCAATTGACCTTTGATCTGCTCGCCAACCAATAACATAGAGCGCCGTGGATCACCAGTTTGCTGAACCAGATTACCAATACTTTTAATCCAGTTGTCTTTTTGTGCATGTACTAATGTCCGAAAGAATGGTCGTGGTGGCGCTCGCTTTGTGCCGTACTCATTCCAAAAAGCCACCTGAGCAACTGGCAAGCCATCAGGATAAGTTGCTTCCTCCAGCACGCCAACACGCATCGACACACTAGGTTTGGCGTACTTGGCTAAAGCAGCCGCCAAATTACCTGTTTTCTTAACCATTTAACGCCTCACTGGCATTGGATAATTTGTCACAACATACAAAGCAGAACGATAGCGTGCCGTCAGCTGCCAGTACTTTGCACCATACGGCGTTTGCACATACCATTTTTCACCAGGCGTAGTTTGACCATAGTCCATTGATACCGACACACTACCTTCCGACGCACTCCCCACACGACCAACTGCCTCATTACCAGAATCTAGTCGGGCTTGTAGTGTGGCGAGATGTGCAACCAGTAAGAAAAGCAATAATTCACGCTCGACTAAGCTTTTGACACAACTGCATGGTGTGTTATTCAAAAGCATAGTTGCTTCCAAGAAAAACATATCGAGCTGCGCGTCATTAAAATCCAATTTTGGATAAAGCTGCCTAAATTTGTCTTTATCAAAAACAACTACGCCGTCCATGCTAATCCACCTCTTCCACACCTGTAGATTTATCTTTGGGGTCCAAAGGTTCAGTGCCTGAGTTATTATCAGACTTTTCTTTCGCTTCAGCTGCAGTTGATTTCGCTGATTCATGCGCAAAGACAAAACCACCAGTGCAAAGTTTCCGATCTTTATTTTCAGCAAGCCAAGCTTCCCAAAAATCTTTTGGCACTTTCTCTGTAATGCCATGACTACCAATAACCGTGCTTTTATTAAAGCCGTTAATGGTTAGAGTGGTATTGTCGACCTGCATAATGAAACCGTTAGCTAATTTACATCCCACTGTTACTGTTTCTACTGCTTTCGTGCGTGTGCGTGGTTGTGACGCCATTTTATAATCTCCAAAAATGATTAAGCCGCCATAACGGCGGCATTTTACTTATAGATCAACCTAACCAACTAAGGCAGATGCAATAAACAATGGACGGTAAATAATTGCACCAAAAGTACCTTGCGAACGTTTTTGCTCCCAACCAGATTTGCCTTGAATAAGCGGATGCACACGCATTTTTTCAGTAAATGCAAGTTCCGCCGTTTTTTGACCTTGATATTCATCAACGATCAGTTGTAGCAACTCCCCTGCACCTGTTGAGTATTCAGGTACGGTGACAATACTAAGGTTTGGAAAGTTCTTTTTGAGCTGGTCAGTGACGTTCACGTTGTACTGATTGGTTTTAGTGAATTCAGTATCCATATCAGGTGAAAGAATTAAGGTCATCTTTTCACTACGATCAATTAGACCACCAGTTTGCTTAACCAATTGCTTAAACAGTTTTTGAATTGATTCGTAAATTTCACCACCATCCTTGGTAGTCCAATCAGTGTCGGTAATAGATGGCAATAAATTAGGATCATTGATCATGCCGTAGTTCTCTAGACCTTTAACGCCATAGATATACGATTTATTTTGAAACTTATTCAAAGTTAGTACGGCGGAAATCTGTTTACGACTTGCCCAGTCAATTTTAGCCGCACCCATAATTTCCATTTCACGTTCACCAACGCGGATAATGGTCTGGTAGTGGTATGGCTGACGAGATGGAAACGAGGTGTTCGCATCACTCATACCGTTTTCATTGAAATCGCCGTAACCTGAGGTTTCACCAACTGACTCAACCATCGGGAACATTGCCGAACTTGTAGTCCAATCACCTTTTTTTACTTCCGTAAATGCTTCAGCCATTTTCATTGGCTCAACAAGTACTTCAATAACATGCGGATCTACCCACTGCGTAAATAATGCAGGAATACCGGCATTCGGTGTTGTAATTAAACCGCTGTCCATAGCCATACTATGGCGTACGCGAGCATCAAGCTCTTGTACTTGATGTCCTGTTGAAAAGACGATACCAGCGCTTCGCTGTAACGCTTGAATATTTAAAGGTTGTGGCATTTTTACTTCCCTTATTTTGTGATTTTAGCCAGATTGCCCACAGCAGCATTTGATGCTACTTTAAAGCCCGTATCTGTGTGCCCAGCAGGCGCAGAGTCTGCAGCTTGCACGGTACCATCTGTATCGCTTGCAAATACGCTTTGACCAATGGTTGCACCTTCTTCAAAACGTGCCCAAAAATCACCACCGTCGTACAAAGTTACACCAAAACCTTTCGGCACTTTTAGTGATGATTCAGCAAGATATTCGACAATGATTGCTGTCTGCTCACGGCGTACAAAACCAATTACGCCTCCTTCAATTTTTTTATTGCTCACCATCCCTGTTTCTGGATCTGCCCAAGCAAAACGCCCTACTGTTACACTTGCCTCACCTGCAGTTAAGGCTCCCTCTCCAGCTAATACAGAATGATAAGGATTGGTTGATGCGAAATCGCCTTCAACACCGAGAGGTAAATCGCGATTTAATGTTTGTTGAAATGACATATATTCCCCTTTAGCCGAAACGGCTTACCAGTTTGTTTGTACGCTCATCAAGCTCAGTGAATGCTGAATCTAATGCGACTGTTGGTGATGTTGTTTGCTTTAACAATAAACCAGCCATAGACTTGTACGCACTTGGATGGACACCAGCCGTATCAATGCCATGTTTTTTTAATGCAAATTCATACACGGCTTCGGCACTATCCATTGCCACTACACCCACTAATGGTTCAACTTGTTTACGCGCTTCGAATAATGCTGTTACACGCGCTACAGCGCGATTTTCAGCATCTAATGCGATTTGCACAGAATCCATCGCAGGCTTTTTACTTTCATCAGAGTTAGCCGCTTTTTTATCGTCGTCTTTGTCTTGAGCTTTTTTGCTATCTTCATCATTCGCATCAGGGTCGGCTGGATCATTATCTTTAGCCTTCGGTTCATCTTCGATGCTATCGCCGACGGTTTTCACAACTTCCTCGACTGTATCCTCGGTAATGTCCGAGTCTTGAGCAATGCGCTGTAGCAAAGCTAGAATTTTCGGCGTTGAGCCTTTTTTTAACTTCATGTTTTTTTCCCTTAGTTCAGGTGGTAAGTGGTCAGCAATAATCGCGTCACGACCAATGCGACCATACTCGACTAGCGCTACGTGATTTCCGTGAATACTTCGCATCACACCGTCATAGTGTTCGCCGTTGTAATCACCAGAAGTCATGTCAGCGGCATATGCGTAACCCGCTGACAACTCTTGCAATTTTTTAGATTCAATCAAGTCTATTGCTTCTTGATCCCATATCCGCATTGATGCAACGACATCATCACCTTCCATGGCTACATCGGTGCCAATTGCACCCACTGTTAGCGTCTTACTTGGCTCATCCGCATTAACAGGGATGTGCTTAATCAGCAATTGAATACCCTTGAATGTATCTAAAGCATTTTGTAATTCCGCTGGATCTCGAAGCAGCATATAAGTTTTTTTAGGGTCAAGCCCTAGCTGCTCAAAGTTGGGGATTTCTTTACCTTTGTATGGATTAATCGCAGCTTTTGAAATGATGGTCTTTTCTACAATCAAATGACCGTTGCCATCGTAACGGCGCATCGATTTATCCATGGCGATTTTTATATTCATTTACTCACCGTTCAGGCATAAAAAAACCACCCGAAGGTGGTTAAGTAAAATTTAGATAATAAAAAAGCCCACAAAAGTGAGCTTTTTCAAAGAATTCTATTGACTCAAATTGTAGGTTAACCTACAATGAGTCTATCAACGCAATTAAGCAATGATGACCGTAACAGCTTAATGTTACAAATGCCTTGGAGAGATACGATGAAACACCTTATCAAGATCATCGTTATTGTTCTCTTAGTTTTGATCTCAAGATCAGCTAACTAAGACAACAAGGGTTAGATAGTTCCAGCTATCTAGCCTCTCCTCCAAGTAATATCAACTATAGGACAAAACTATGACTAAATCAAGATCAGAAATTCAGCACGCCAGTGACTTAAAACGCAATGTCAAAGTTAAAGGCTTCAAACTTAAACTCGATGATATCGCATACATTGAAGATGTGGCAAAACGTCACAACTTAAGTCACAATGAATTGCTTATCCAAGCAATTCAATTTTTTGATGAGAATAAGAGGGTTAATTAATTTAGGTTTTTTGCAATTTACCATCAGCAATATACTTGGTTATTTTATCAATGTCAGCTAAATATGCCAAAGCATCACCACCATACTGATCTATAAGCAAGTGTTTAAACTCAATAACAAGCTGAAGCCTGATATCTTGTTTTTCTAAATTTTCTTTCCCCGTAAAACTATGATCCAGCATCATCCAACAATCCCCTCAATAATTGCTTTACTGCCACAACGACAATTTATTTCTTGTCCCGGTAATACCCACTTACCATCCAAATACATACCTTTCGATATATCAAATGCTTTACCATGCGCCGCCAAGTGTGATGGTCTAGGTTTCTTGCCTGCATGGCTATGTAGCCAAATTGCTTCTGTGATGCCCAATTCTTTACGCCGTGCCTGTTCAATAACGGCATGGGCTTTAGCACCTTGATCTCGTGCAATAAATGCGGCACGGCGCTCTGACACGCCAAAATCTTTTTGCAGATTTTTAGACAAAGTACCAAGATCATAGCCACTGGTTACACATTGCCAAACATGTGTTTGCACGTTTGCTAAATACTGTGTGCCAATCGATTTAATCAGTCCGATATTCTCTGCAAGCACAGCCTTTAGTGCTTCTTCTTGCATTAGTGATAACTGTATACGAACCGTAAAGCCAGCACTGCGCAAATGCCGCTTAAACTGGACATCATAATTAACTAAGCTTTTGTTTAAGAAAAGCTCTGCTATCTTTGGTCCAAGCAAATCGAGCTTTCTAGTCCATCGGTCAACAAGCAAGTCAATAACATGAGCTGCCCAGTCTGATATGCCATCCATGGCTATCTTCTCGCGCCGTGCAGAATCCTTAAACTCTTTAAGCAGTGTTATCCTTACATCTTCCTGCATATCGCGTATTACGGCGAAAATTGCCCGTTGATAAGCTCGCTCAACTCCAGCATTAGGTATTATCTCAGGCAGCGTTAACGGTTTCTTGATTACCTTCATAATCTAAATCCATAGGATCAGGCAACTTATCTTTATCTATACCGCTGTAATCACCCGATTCATCTTTCGACAATGTATCGCGTACCTCATCCTGACCAATCACACCCGAACTGATAAGAATTTGTGCTGCCTCAGCTTTGGTTTTATTCACTGTTGCTTGTTGTTCATCATTCAGTTGATGTAGTGATGCAAACTCAAAGAAGATGTTTTCATCAATTTCACCAAATAAATCCAGCTGAACAAGATTCAAGATCACTTCAAGCTGCGGTCGCATAAACGACTCTTGTAACGATGAAATATAATCGTTATAGACGCGTATCTCGCCGTCACTATTCGCATTTAGACCGCTAGGGGTAATCCCTAGTAATTTAACCAGCGGCGTATGTGATGGTCCTGCCATTTGTTCCTGTGACTTTTGAATAAGTGAATCTAACGTCGTCAACGGCGTATTAATCTGAAAAAGTTCTTCACTTTCTTTATCAATTAACATCGTATTGAGGTTTTCGCGCAGCATTGAGAATAGTTGTGCACGCATGACAAGTTGCGCACTGCTTCCCTCACCACCAGATAGAACGTTATCCATGCTGGTTTTTAACCCAGTGATTGAAAATGCCTTAATTAAAGCGCTCACACTATCGACCGTCCGCTGCCAGCGCTCAACATAGGGCTGCATCAACTGCAACATTGATACGCCGCTAAAGTTATAAGCAGGCTTCAGCATGTCCGGCACTGGTCGAGTAATCAACGTCAATAACCGATCATCATGAATCTCCTTGCCAAGTACAAAACCATTTACTGGGCTTGAAGAAATCATCAGCTATAGGTTACTTGCATTGTAAGCACTCGGTGTTGACCAAATTGGTTCAATATGGCTAAAACTTTGTAGACTTCCCTTCGGTACACCTGATGGAGAAATTACTAATGGTACATCGGCTTTATTTTCATGCCCTTTGATACTGATCGCCAATTGTGAGCGACCAAAAGTCATCTCACACTCGATATGTTTTCGCATCAGTTCACGAACTTTAAGTTTCTTTAATCTTTTCTCAATCAATACAATTCGATCAGCTAATTGATCATCGCCGTCCCCTTTGATTTTAACCTTGCCCCATGCACGCGTCATCTCGTTCGCCGTGGTTTCAGGAACGGCGCGATAGTCACTAGACTGTGACATTAGTGCAAGGCGTTGATAGCCTAAAAATCCGCTATAAAATTGTGGTCCTGTTGGCATAAGCATCAAAACCACAACTATCTTGCGCAATCGCCGCCGTCTTACCTTTAGGTACCACGGGGGGTGAATCTCAGGCAATGAATAACCAGCATTTGACGTTGGTTGATTACTATTCAATTGACTAATCAAACTCACCATTTGCTGATTAATCTTATTTTGCTTTTCGAGTGCTGCAACCTCTCTAGCTTTTAAACTCAGCCCATTCTTTCGAGCAGATTTTTATGTTTTTTCATATTTAACGCAGTCCGTTCAAAATGGATGGATTGATTTTTAAACCAGTCTTACGCTTCATGACTTTTTCAAGTGCATAACGTAATGAATCAATATAGTGGTTCCAGTCATCAACAATAATCGGCAGCACTTCATCTGTGAGGCGATCTTTTTTATATGAGTAATTGCGAAATTCTTTAAGTGTTTCTTTGCATCGCGAATGGATATAAACACATTTAAATGACTTAATGTGTTCGATACCATCCTCAACAGAGCCCTTACCCTTTTCACAAGCCCGCATGCGTATTAAACCTTTACCACGTAAATGGCTAATAGATTCAGGCCTCGCGTTATCAGCATAGGTCGGGTATTTCTCAAAGTCAGGAATCTTATTACAGATAAAAGGCTTGGTATCATCAAGCTCCAATCCCACCGCACCTGCTTCATACTCAATCCATAGGCAATCATCATGTATCCATGATCTTGTGGCCGCGGTTGGATCTTTCGCAAAGCCGAAGTCTAAGCCCTGATATGGTCCATCCCACGTTTGTGGGTCAGGTTCAAAATCCTTAATCTCGAACTTATTCCTAAATATCTGCGCTTCCGATAACTCAAGATAATCACCTTCCCAGATCCAGCGATAGGTTGCATCGTCTTGGTTGGCTTGATCTTGCCGCCGTTCAATTTCTAAGACTTCAGGGAACCATGGGTTATCGCTGTAATTCATCTCACAGCCGACGCCGATTAGTTCACCGGTCAGCTCATCGAATATCTGCTCATGCCGAAATCGCTTGCTTGTGGCACTATCACGGCGTTCAGGGTTCCATGTCACCCAGACCTCTGAGCCATCCTCACGTACCGTCGGCAAAAGCTTACGCCAAGCAATTTCGCTGACGGTTTCAGCTTCATCGACCCAACATAGTAAAATGCGTGCTTTTGGACTTGATACTATCCAAGTTATGCCGCAGACCAGCAAAACCATAACTCACACGGCGATTCTTCGTCCGTATATAGTTCTCGCCCATTCTCGTAATAAGCTTTAAGAAAAGGGACTGAGCGAATGGCTTGCTTAATCTCCTCCATAGAAGATTCAGACAGCGTATTCATAAACTCACGTGCACCAAGGATTAAACCGCTTATCCCCGCCTCAGCAAACATATAACCCTTAATCGCCGTCATGAGTGCAAACGTTCTCGTTTTAGCTGATCCACGGCCGCCCCATGATGATCTATATCGGACGTTCGCCGTGCTGAAGATTGGTATTAATTTTGGGTGGTAGCTCAATCTGTACCTTCTGTTGTTTTGACATTGGGTGCCACCAGTTCGATTAAAGTAGGCTTGATGCTATTGATAGACTCGCCGTTTGTTGTGACGTCATGCTTGGTCACTCGCCCATCGGTCTCTTGAAAAGCTTGCTTTAGTAAATTCTGCTTAGCTCGCTTATTTTTACCTGAATCGTCATACATCTTTTGCAGTTCACGCAAACGAAAAGCCTTGTTCGCAATTGCAATGTCTTCAATATTTCTCGGAAATCCTTGCGAGTGCGGTCGAATAAGTCCTTTAATTTCTTACTAAGATTTCGACCCGAGTATTTAGTGGGTCATAGCCCTCACACTGTCTGCGATCAATTTCTATGCCATATTCTTGTTTGACAGCATCTGCTACCTGTTGAGGGGTTTCAAAGCAAGCAAGAGACTGAACTATAAAGATTTTTACAGGCTCTTTAAGTGCCGCCATAAACTCACCTTTGTCCTGCTACGTCCAACAAAATAGGCAAAAAAAAGAGCCTTTCGGCTCAATTGATTACGCAGTTTCCGCAGCATTTTTGCTATGTCTAAATCTGGTACAAACGGCGGATTCTGTGCGACCTCGACTAATCGTTTAACGCTTTCGCTTGCTCCCCATCGTTTGACCACACCGATAAATCTTCGACATCATGGCCTGCTAAGTAATGTTTGGGTAACCCAGTATGATCGCTGTAAATGATTTCGCCGTCTTCATCACGTTCTACGCCGATGTGATATAGCTCATGATCGATCAGGGCGCAAAAATCACGGTCAGAAGCTTGTTCACAGAATGAAGCGTCTACAGTGATTAAATAGACCGGTACGGCGCCGAACCAGTCGCGCATCTGTTGTTCCTGTCGTGCTTTCTTCCATCCGCCCTGATTAAACATCACCTTTTCACATTGACCTAACACCATACGCTTTTTAGCCACGGCGGCAGATGATGCCCACGCAAAAGCTAAAAATGTTTCATCATCATGTAATAACTCAGCAATGTGGTCATGGTCTGGATTATGTAGCGCGCCACCAAGCGTTAAAAAGTTATCGACTACCCACTGTTTTAAATCCACGGCGGGTACCAATCGTATTGCTTCTTCTTCCTCCGCCTGATCAATGAAGTCAGTCGGGGGGAATGGTCGGATCTGGTCCATAAATCTCACCCATTAAAAAACCCTCCGAAGGTGGCATGTAAATATAAATTATCTGGCAGGATGCGAACCCTGCATGAATGGCTGAGATAAGCCGATGTTTACTGGTACATTCGAAAACCTTGCTACGCATCCCCATTCTGGTTCAGGACATTGCTTTCTCTCTCACCGTGTCGCCCACGTATTCAGACAATATTGGGAAATAAAAAAACCATTGTTGTGAGTTTATGCGTTTTTTACCTGTAATTCTTTACAAACATCGTTTAACTGATCTATTTTGCTAGCGTTTTTAGTAAGCTCTTTTGTATTTTCAAATATTGGACTGAGAAATTCGTATTCTCTTTTAGATTTATGATTCATCGTAAATGCACCCTGAATGTCATAAAACTCATTATTTACTTTGTTTAATGAATCTACGATATCATTTGCTTGTTGAATAAAATTTAAAGCACAATCATTTTCTTCCTTGAGGAGTTTAATGTAGTTTCTTACCCTCATCATATCTACAGTTAACAATTCCATAGACATATTAACCCTCAATCCCTCAGTCTCTTCTAGCGTAGCTTTTGTACATATACTCATTCTAACTTCGTATAGTTTTAGGTAAATTTCCTGTATCGCTTTAAAGATTGATTCACTATCTGCTTCTAGTTTTTTTTCAATATGCTCTCCACGCCAGTCATTAAAAAGAACATAGGCAAAGACAGGACCCAAAAAAGCAGAAAAGAATGCAACTGTATCTTTGACCAGCTCGTAAATTTTAGACAAATCCAGCTTTGGCCCATCGCTTTTTAACAGCGCTCCAATTACAAAAAATGCAACTGATGCAAATGCTACATTTTTAATTGCTCTGATCAGTTTTGTTTTTAATGAAACTCTAATCATACATCCCCCATACAGTTTCAAAGGGATATTAATTTAGAGTGTGAAAATAAACTACCCAAATTTTAATTATTAACTTTTCAGTTGCGAGCCTAATGTTCCAAATTTCCCGCCACCATTTGCAGTACTTTTAGCTGCATCTTCTTTAGTTTCTTTCTTGCCCTTTTCAGCTACTTTGCCGTGGACGTATGGGAGTGCTGATTTGGCAGCATGAAGCCGCAAGCCCATTTCATTCTCTTTGTCGTTCATAACGTCAATTAGAAATTGAAGTGGATCATCTTGGGCATAATTGCCTTCAAAGGGATTATCATTTTCACAACTTGATTCAGGTTTAACTTGCAGCTTACTTGGAGTTAAAGAACGACCTTCTTTTTCGGCCTTTAACTTTTCGATGTAGATAATAATTTCAGAATCATTTTTGAGTTTCGACCCCTGTTGAGATGCTGTCTTTTCTGCGTAACCTGCTGAAATAGCTGCTTCTTTGTTTGTTGCACCATCAACAATGGCGCGAGCAAACTTTTTCATTTTCTCGGTTAATGCCATGAGCCTTATCAACAATCTCGCGTACGTTCGCTTACAGCATCAAACGAGCACTTACCTTCAATCGTGAGAATATACTCACCCGTAATGCCATTATAAAAAACCACACGGCGATCAAGTTGAAAGTTATCAGCTGCATAAGAAAGGTTTTTAGATGCCATCTGTGCATCACGTGCACAACCTACAAGTGCTGCAGCACCTAGAATCCCAACTGCTAAAATTTTCAATTTCAATTCTCAGACTCCTAGAATGCAAAAACCCGCTCACGGCGGGTAAAGGTATCGAATTCGATAGGTTTAAAATGGTGTGATTACACCTGATTAGAATATGGCGCGCCTAACAGGATTCAAACCTGTGACCACCCACTTAGAAGGCGGATGCTCTATCCAACTGAGCTATAGGTATATTCATTTCAAAAAATAAGAAGAAATTTATAGCTATTTGGCTTTACTTGTTTCCTCAAATTCAAATTTTTCTTCAGCTGCATAAAACGTCTTTGAACTCTGAGAAATTACCCTTGCATTATATTTCTTCCAATACTCAAACCACCCTGAATCATATCTATTTTTAATCAACTGAACATTATTAAGCTTAAATGTAGGATCAATGATCACTTCACCAGTCTCAAGTTCAGTGAAGTTATTATCATGCTCATAATGATGCTTGTACTTTCTTGACTCAATCATTAAAAATGCATTTTTTGAAAGGTTAAATGAAATTGATAAATCTTCTTCTTCGTTATTGCTATACATAATTAAACTTTTATCTGATAACAAACAAATTTCATCATCATAAATAAATAAATAAGTATAAATATAGTTTTTATTATTAGTGTTTAGAAAGTTTTCAATAACTTATCTAAAAATGTTGAATTGCTTCCATGATTATTATCCACTACTATAAAATAGAATATTATTTTCAGCCATTTTTTATAATCATCTTCACTCACAGAAAATTCATCTAAAATTTTAGGCAAAACACTTAGTTCATCAATTTTCGCATATTCAGCTTCGTAACCGTGAACTGGATTATCGTATCTAAGCACAAATCCGAAATTTTCGACAACAAAACGAATACTCCAAGGGTTACGTAATAAATTCATAAACTTTGCTGTAATTAAGTCTAAAAACTCCTTAGCAGGAAAATCATTAGTATTCAGCAGGTTATTTGTTGTCGCATATATCTTATCTTCGTAACGCTTAAAGAAATTTTCATAATTCTCCCTGGTACGATCGTCTTTAATAAAAAAACTATATAAGTCATCAATGCTAGATTTTTCTCAATTTTAATTCCACTGAGGCTTACAAGATCAAACTCCAAAGTATATTTATTTGTAATGTTAAACTGAAAATACGACGATTTTCCTTATTTACATTACTATCGATCGCATTAATCTTGCTCACATTGAGAAACATAATGTTGGTTTTTTGTCGTATTCTCAAACATACATACTCCCGCATATAAAAACCCCCGCAAGTGCGAGGCTTTAAACGGCGTTAAATACATAAATCGCCAACTTAACACAAATATGCCATACCCTGTATATACAGTCAAGAGTGTTAAATATTTTAACTTTTAGTCTTGGTAAATTTCTCAATCTCAAAATTAGGGTAACGGGATTTAATAAATGCCAAGCCGCATCTAATATCCTGCTGTATTTGGGCCACATAAGTGTTATTACTGCTTGCGATGTCACGAATCGACTCACCCATAACATAATGCCACCAGATTGCCCCAATCCACTCTTGAACAATTTCATCATCAACCGACTGAAGGTCAATTAAAAGCTTTTGAATTGCACGCGCTTCATTACTATCCAATTGACAACATGTACCCCTACGGCGCACGCATAATCGGTCTTTTAAGTCTTCATCACTCATATACATGGCCAGTAACTTTTCTCTATGTTTTTGAGTAATTCCGTTTTAGCGGCATGGTTTTTACGACACGCACCATGGTTTCGTTATCACCATTGATCCATGCACCTAGCT
Organism: Acinetobacter larvae; assembly: GCF_001704115.1. Classification (NCBI taxonomy): domain Bacteria; kingdom Pseudomonadati; phylum Pseudomonadota; class Gammaproteobacteria; order Moraxellales; family Moraxellaceae; genus Acinetobacter; species Acinetobacter larvae. Next base: position 1,767,401 of record NZ_CP016895.1, on the reverse strand, counting down.
GTCGGCACCATTCTTCAAAACTGTATTTCTTCCAATCTGTTGCTTGCATAATCGTTACTGCTGCACCCATCGCCACCACCTCACTTAAACCATTTACACGTATGCTGCGTACCACTAACCCAATACACATCCTGCGTTTTACAGACTTGAATCGTGTTGTATGCATCGAATGCCACAGCACAAATCGCAAATACAATAAATACCAAGATATGCAGCCATTGGTTATTATTCCTACGCATTACCCACCATCCCCTTAATACTTTCTATCGCTCCACCACTCTTCACATCCGCCGTGCTAAACCTTAGTACCGTATAGCCCAGCATCGTTGCCGCGTTGTACTTCTCCATATCTGCCTGATAACCCTTACCGCGTGTATGCCTGCCACCTGACCAAATCCCACCTTCCACTTCGACAAGCAATTTATGCCCAACGATATGAAAATCAGCCCGCCATTTTCGCGTCTCGCAGAATTTAAACTCTTGAACAAACTCAATGCCATGGGCCTTTAGATGCTGAGCCAGTGTTGCTTCACCTTCACTAACAGTCTTAGTACCACGGCGCACCGGACGCCGTGATTTAACCTTAGGTCTGGCTTTGATCATCTTTCGATATTCAGCTAATGGAATGCTGCTCACTAATCACCAGTCCCAATAAGTGCGCGCTGAATAGCTTTCAATGTCATTTCAGGATTGTCTTTATTAAACCGAAAATGACTATCTACAAGCGATTTAGCGCTAGCATTACGCTGTTTATACATCCTTGCTTGATCTCGATACATATTTCGCTCACGATCAATGCGCTCATTGAATGCAAGTAATTCATTGAACTCGCTCTGTAAATCTCGATCTGTCGTCATGTTCATAGATACGCCACAGCATGATTAACCGACTCAGACCCATTAGCCACGGCGCACAGCACCAAATACACAACGATCGCCAGCGCTAGAATGTTTTTATCTTTCATTTGATGCCTCCCGAATAACATCAGGTGTGCCATACCTTTCAAAATAAAAAACTACTGGTTGAGTTGTCTCCTTGACTTGCCCAAACATGAGGGCCAAACGATAATTAGCTACATATTTGGTTAATTTTCTATTTGCATCCTCGAGTGTTTTTCGCCAGTACTCCAAAGGATATGAATGCTTATTTTTATTGCATACAGGACAAGCTGGCATAAGGTTTTGAAATACATCAAGCTCAGGATTTAAACATGTACCATCGTTATTACGGCGTATAGGTTCAAAATGATCAGCATGCCACTTGTCGCTTAATGTGCACCCACAATAAGCACAATGACCGCCGTACTTTTGCTTAAGCTGTTCGCGTTGTTCTTTTGTTAATTTCACTGGCAGCTCTCCACGTCGGCAATGGCTTTTCGCAACTCTCCGATGTTGACAGTCTTATCGTGAACACCAGAACCACCCAATACCCATGAATAGTAATGATCATCACTAGGTGCATTGGCTACGATTTCCTTAGACTTCTCCAGCCCGTGAATCGCAACAATCTCATGCGACTCAACGAGGCGCTTAAGATCATTAACGTGAAATTTAAACAGCAAATCCCCATCCCTCGACTTGTACTCAACAACACCAGAATAGTGATTTACGACCGAGCACGCTTTTAACCAGCCAAGCTGCTTAACAAACTCATTCGCTTTCATTGATCACCTCCAAACGACGTCCTGCTGCGATTTCTTCTGGTGTTGCAGGCCTGAAATCACATGGAAGGCCAATTAACGCAAAACTCCTATCTGCCGTTATTGCTCTTAATGCATTACTGCTAACTCGCTCAACAGTACATAAACTTCTATCCATTGGATGAACAGCAACCACCAAATCCCCCACTTTAAAGTCAGTCATAGTCATGCCTTAGTCCCTTTTAATTTTGTCGTCTTAATAACGCCAGTTTTCAACGCCCAAGCCATACATTTTTCACAACGACAACTGCGCTTTTTATACTGATCGCTTGTGCCATGTTTAACCTTGACAGGCTCATTGACGATCTGCTTGACCTTCCCACCCTTCGCTAAAAACTTTTCAACTTCCGCCGCCAATGCCGCGCTTTCTAATTGTTTTTGATGGATCATGCTGCACCGCCTAATATTTCAAATGCGCTTCTTGCCACTTCTGAAACTTGCCCATTGCCAATGGCTTTAAGTCTGTCCACCCGATGGGCCACCCCATTAGCCACTCGACCCAGTCGGGTTCAACATGCCACCAGCTCCCCCTTGGGGTGATACCGCTGTATTGAGTCGCACTTGTCTGCCCTTGGCTTTGCGTTCCTCCAGAGACTCGTTGCTCCACTTGTTTGCATCCGATGCTGTTGGAGTAGGAAAATTCATCACCGCACCCGGTAAACCATTGCGTGGATCTGCACTGACTTTGCCGCGTTTGTTCCAATCTGATGCTTTGGGTGTCGGCCATGTATGAACTATTGCGCTTAGTCCGGGCGATTTGCGATTGAAATCTGCTGGTGATGTTCTGTTCTTGTGATCTGACGCCTTGGGTGTGGGCAACAATCCAGAGCCGATCGCGTTGATGGGGCGCTCCAAAGTTGGATGCTGAAAGACGAGCCCATTTTGCGTCATACCCCATTTGGGTAAGATCACCAATGACTCTGGTAAGTCCTCTTCCCACAAGCATTGGTGAGTTTTCCACGAACACGAATGCCGGTCGTACTTCACTGATAATTCGCGCCATCTCCAACCAAAGTCCTGAGCGCTCCCCATCGATTCCAGCACCCTTTCCGGCCGAACTGATGTCCTGGCATGGAAATCCGCCAGATATAACGTCAATAATTCCTCGCCACGGCTTTCCGTCAAAAGTTGTAACGTCAGACCAAATCGGGAAAGGCTTGAGAATTCCATCGTTTTGTCGTTGCGCCAGAACTTGTGCGGCGTAGGCATCACGTTCAACTGCGCAGACTGTGTTCCATCCCATGAGATGCGATCCGAGTATTCCACCACCAGCGCCTGCGAAAAGAGCCAACTCATTCAAACCACCTTTTGTAATTTCTTCACACCAATCGAGAGTTTTATTATCTAAAGGATCTTTCACGCCACTTCCCCCACTCGCTGATCAGCCCAATTACACTCAACCACCGTCAAACCGTCATGCTGAAAACGAGACCAAAGACGGTCGCCTAAGTCTTTCTGTAAATCAGCCATGGTGAAATTTGAAATCAACATCGTTGGCTTACCAGCGTCATAGCGTGCATACAAAACTTTATGAACCAGCTCTAGACGTTTTTCACGATCATGTAACCCATATTCATCCAAGATAAGTAAGTGATACTGTGTGAAATCATGGATTATTGATTCCTCTGATTGACCTTTGCTGTCCCTATCCCAAGCATTCATGATTCGCTGGGCTAGCTCTTCACTTGTGATGTAGCGTACAAACATGCCTTTGTTGAGCAATGTGCGCGCCGTGGCAACCGCCAAATGGGTTTTACCCGTCCCAGTACTACCAACCATGATTAAATTCGATTTAACGCCTGCAGCAATCGATTTCGTATAATTCACACATTGGCTTCTTGCATTCGCCTGACCAAGGTTGTTTGGGTTAATTATGTAATTCTTAAAACCAGAGTCGGCATGACGCACTGGAAGCATGGCACCTGAGAAATGTTTTTCACGAACCATGCGATCAATTTCCGCCTGACGATTTCTGTTATTTGATTCAACTTCAATCACGGCGCACTTAGGGCAAATTTGATGTGATCCAGCTTGAACCTTTGCAACTTGATGTGTTGCGCAATATTCTTGGGTTTGTTGAAAACCTTGGTTAATTAGAGAGATTGCATTCATCAGATAAAATCCTCCGGTATTTCAGTGTGCTCAACTGGTCCTTGATACCGTGGTTGATTAGCCCATGCATCATTGACATTGCGGTTCAATGCGCCTGTTGATCGTGATGTTTGGCTTTTCCTAGTCCCAGTAATCAGAGGTGTGTTTTGCTTACGATCTACCCATTGCACCAACTTCCCTAGTACTTGGTTTTTTACCATCTCACCACGATGCCCATATTCCAAATACATCGCATCCAAAAGCTCACTGAGCTCAGCCTGAGTGATTTCTTGCAAACCTCGCATTTTTAATCTTGTATTCGCAGTGGTTAAATCTATTGCAAAACGCGAATCTGACTCAGTCGAATTTTGCTCATTCGCTAAGAGAGATATATTTGAAGTATTCTCTGTAGTAATCTTGTGTATAACGAATTGCGCATCCGTATCCCCCCGAACTGCGCTTTCGTATTCCCCCGAATTGCGTTTTCGTCGTTCGGGAGTTTCACTATCCGCATCTCGCGAATTACATTTTTGTTGTTCGCCAATTCGCTTAAAATTAGTACAGTTTTCAAACCACAGATCAAACTTATTTATGTTGAGTTTGAAGTACAATTTATGTTCTAAACGTTTTTCAGTTTCAGTTATAAGACCTAATTTTTTGAGCAATGTGCGTGCTGTTGCCTGCTGTCTGTAAGACAGTCCTGTTTCCTCTGTCCACTCCTCTGAAGTCTTATAAACCCCAAGTTCATTCTCAGTTTTATCATGCCAATAAATTAACTGGCTTAAGAAAATACCTGCCAATGGATTACCTAAATAAATGCCAAGCTGGGGGAAGTAAGCGATCGCTCTCCCCAAGCTAGCTAGCGTTGCATAGTGGCTCATACCCGCACCACCTTGGGCTTTACATAGCTACCAAATGATTCAACAACCCCGGCATTCACCATGCTTTTAACAATCCGCTGCGCTAAAAAATTGGCAATACGAAAATAACGCTCCATCGAACGTGCTAACTCCTCTTTCGTCACTGCAGCATTGTTTTCGTTATAACCACGGCGTCTAAGATTTTCTTTCTTGCGCTCCAGCATGTCATTCAGCATTCTTAATGCTGGCTCATGGAAAGATTGGATATTCTGCTGTTGCCAGTGGTCCACCGACGGTGCTTGAAATTGTGTATTCATGCGATCAACACCCCATTTGTTGAAATGTCTAAACGGCGCCGTGCGGTAATTTCAGCCGTGGTCGCGTGGCGGATGTGGGTTGCATGAACTAACTGACCACCTGCAAGCCAGTAATGATCATCTGGCTGGTAAGCTTCAATTGTTTGAAGAGAGGATAAGCCGATAATCCCATCCTCATAAACAACCACATCACCAACAATGTAATCTGTCGCCGTGTCATTGCTTGCTACGGATGGTTTTGATATATTTGATTTCATATTTGAATCTCACGATTTAAGTTACTGACCGCTTTCCAGTTCCCGCTGGAAGCGGTTTTTATTTGTCCAATTTCCGTTCGCAGTGTTCGCAAAGTTCAGTTCGTCTGAACGGATTTATCTGTTCTCTTGGTGTACCAGATACATACGCCGTAAGATCATCGTCATCTTCACAACGCTTCTTATCTTGTATGGCTAACCATCTTAAATACTGGCTATTTGACCATTCACGCTCATACGCCTTAGTAGCAATATGCTCTGCAACCTCATCATCCAAGTGTGTTGACATGCAGATAGTTTTCTTTTCATTTCTTTTTGGTCGGAAGCGACCAGTAGATTTAGGCATTGGATTCTCCTATGCAATTAATTTGCTATCACTTTGGTTTTTTGTTTGTTCACTACTGACAAGAATATCTAGAGCAATGCCTTTTCGGTATGTCACATCAGATTGCTCACCATTTTCTATTTTAGAAACTGAGCTTTGGGAAATTCCTGTGAATGCACAGATCTGAGACTGGGTTAATCCCCGACCTCTTAAAAACAAAATTTTTTCTTGAATATTCATAAGATTCCTCCTTTACACCTATTTTATTCATTAGTGAATAGAAGTCAATGCATAAGTGAATTATATCTTTATGAAATATTCTTTTTTGAATAAAATGAATTATTGATTTGGAGTTCTTGCTTTATGTTTCTTAAATCCAATATTGAGTACTTGCTAGAAAAACATAAGACCAATCCGAATGAGTTGAGTAAAGAGCATAATATTCCTCAAGCTACAGTCTTTCGGATTCAACAAGGTCTTACGGAAAACCCAAGAAGAAGCACACTAGAAGCTCTTTCAGCTTGGTCTGGATATACGCCTGGTGATTTACTTGATATTGATATTCAATTACTTGAAAAAACAGGCGGCAAGCAAAAAGAATTTGTTCGTGTAGAATCTTGGGATGAAACAACACCTTTGGATGATGATGAGGTAGAGATTCCCTTCTTTAAGGATTTTTCCTTTGCATGTGGTTCTGGGTGTATTAACGAATATATTGCAAACGAAACACGCAAATTAAGAATACCTAAAGCAACTCTAAGAAATCTATCCATCACAAAAGAAAATGCTGTAGCTGCAACAGCCTCAGGCGATTCAATGAGCCCAACTATTAGTGATGGCGATACGATTCATGTTGATCTGGGACGCAAAACTATTAAAGATGGCAAGATTTTCGCAGTATGCATTGGTGGGCTTCACTATGCCAAACGCCTATACAACCTGCCTTTTGGTGGGGTTCGAATTGTTTCTGATAATGATGCCGAATTCCCAGAGATCACACTAACAGCCAATGAAATTGCAAGCCAGCAGTTTGAGGTTATTGGCTGGGTTTGGCAGATTGCTAGAATAGAGAAATGGTAAAAGCATGCATTAAATACAAGCAAGCTCTTATTGTTGAGTAATTGCAAAACTGAAACTAATATTTGTCTGGAAACCACATTAAGTCGTTCAGCAAAACAAATATAGTGAAATCTTAACTGTTAATTTATTTGGGGTAAAAATGGATAATTTTGTCGAAAGATTAAAGAATCATATTGAGCATGTTAAAAAAGTTGGTACACACTGCACTACAGAGGAAACTACTAAGCAAGCTTTAATCTTGCCACTTCTTGATATATTGGGGTTTAGCCCTTATGACCCAACCAAAGTTTTAGCAGAATTTGCAGCAGACTTTCCTGGAGTTAAAGCTACAGAAAGGGTTGATTATGCTCTATATTGTAACAATCAACCTGTTATGTTTATTGAGGCAAAATCCTATTCTGCTGATTTAACTAATCACGCACCTCAACTGTCTAGATATTTTAATAGTAGTCTTGGTGTAACTATTGGGGCTATTACTAATGGGCGAGAATGGAGATTCTTTACCGATTTAATTAATACAAATGTAATGGACGAGAAACCATTTTTAACTATCGATTTCACTAAGTCGAGACCAGAAGATTTAATACAGCTAGCAGAATTTAGACATGATAACTTTCATGCAGAAAAGTTACGTTTTTTTGCAGAAGAAAACCAATATATCCAACAATTTAAAGCTGTTATTAGAAAATGTATTAATGAGGCTGATATAGATTTTGTACGTTATGTTGCCCAACAAGCCAGCATTCCTCGCCAACTTAATACTAAGTTTTTAGAATCCATTCAGCCATTTGTTAAGCAAGCTGTGCAACAAGTAATTAGTGATACTGTTGTTAAGGGATTATCTTCCCCGACGATTATTACAGCTCAACCAATTGAACAAAAACAGCAAGTAGATGAAACAGACTCCAATGTTGTTGATCATGTGGATTATATTGTAAATCCTGATAATGATAAAATCATCACAACTAAGGATGAATTAGATTTGCAAAAAATCGTCACCGAACTTTTCCCCGATGTGGATCTGGTTGCAAAAGATACAGAAAGCTATTTTTCAATGCTATATCAAGGCAAAAATAATCGATGGCTTTTTAGATACGATGTGAATAGAAAACGACCAACAATACATTTTAATATACCTATAGATCAGATTAAGCGTTCTGAGCTAGATCGGGCTGGACTTGAGGTTCAAGCCAATGGCTCCATATTTTTAGATAAACCTGAATATATCTATCGTGCAGTTGGCATATTAAGGGATTCTTTAGAATATTGTATGAATGACGAAAATTTTAAACGCAGCTCTTCGTAAAGTCTATTAAAAATATATTTTTATACCTCAACACCCACTCTTGCAGTGGGTTTTTATTTATCCAAGAATAAAAAAAGATCAATAAATAGACAAATAATTCACTAATGAATTATTTAATATTGAATAATCCTATTCAATAGTGAATAATAAGCCCATCAAACAACAAAAAGCCCCACTCTTTGGACGGACGCGGGGCTTTTCACAACAACAGGTGGATTATGAACGCAAAACCCATTTCTTTCAATCCCGGTTTATCGGGTGTTACAACTCTTGTACGCCGTCGACCATTTAGCGCGCTTGTTCTATGTAGCGCATTGGGTGCTGTCGGCTTTAGTACCGTTAAATCCGACGCCGTGGCTCCAGTGGCTTCCCCTGCTGCGATTCCTTCTACCTACGAATTGCAGTCCCTTGTCTTAACTGGTGACAACTCTGGCACGGCGAATATTCTGCTCGATGACTTTGCTTTGAATGTGTCTTTCGACTTTGAAGCTATTCCAGACAGTTACGGCGTACCAGGTTCTGAGTTCACTGCTATCGATGTGACCCAGCTTAGCGTGAATACAGTAACCACACGCGATGGCAACCAGTTCAGCGATTTCACTGACTACAACGATCACCGCAATATCAATGCTTTGATAGCTGGTTACATGATGAAAAACCGTCTTGGGGAGGATGCGTAATGTCAGTATTTTTCAAAAAAGCAGAACGTAAAAACGCTAAATTGCGCCTCGCACTCTCTGGCCCTACTGGTTCAGGTAAAACAATGGGTGCACTACTCATTGCTAAAGGCATTGGGGGTAAGATTGCTGTAGTAGATACAGAAAATAGTAGTGCTGAACTTTATGCCGATGTTGTTGAGTTCGATACAGCAAATATTCAACCACCTTATTCACCAGAGAAGTTTATTTCCGCAATTCAAGCTGCTGAACACGCTGGATATTCAACTGTTATTTTAGACAGTATTACACATGAATGGTCGGGTGTTGGCGGTTGTTTAGAAATCGTAGATGCACTTGGCAAAGGAAAGTTTAAAGGTAATACGTGGGGTGCATGGAGTGAGGTTACTCCGCGCCATCGTAAATTTATTGATGCAATGCTGCACTCAAGTATCAACATCATTGTCACTATGCGCAGCAAAATGGACACCGTGCAAACCAATGATACCAACGGTAAAAAGAAAGTTGAAAAGCTTGGACTCAAATCAGAGCAACGTGATGGTATCGAATATGAGTTCACTACCGTTCTAGATATTACTCACGGCGACTACTATGCAAATGCAACAAAAGATCGTACCGGACTATTCGTTCAACCAGAACAAATTACAGAGCAAACTGGCATCCGCTTAAAGCAATGGCTTGAGTCAGGATCTGCCGACGCAACAATAAACGGCGATCAATACCTAGAAATTGAAAACCTAATGATTCAAGCCGGTGTGAATATTGATAATTATTGCGCTAAGCGCCAAATGAACAGCTTGCTAGACCTACAGCAGCAGAAATTCGAAGAAACTCGCAACAGCCTAATCTCTATTATTCAAAAAAGAGAGCAAGCTAATCGAGAGCATGAGGCTCAGTTACACCAGCAGAATTACCAACCTGCAAATGAAACGGAAGCAATGACAGTTGAGCAGCGTAACGAGTTGCAACAGCTAATTGCATCACGCGGTCTTGATGTTAAATCAACATGCGAATACTTGGGAATTGATTCACTGATGCAGATCCACCCATCACGCCTATCTGAAGTTATAGCTGATATTGAAAAATATGCACGCGAGGTAAATGTGGCATGAACAATCTAATTTCTGCTCAAGAAGCTTTTAACGCAGTAATGTCCGGCAAGCATGTGCTTTGCCGTGCTGCAGGTGAAATGCTTGAATTTGATGATTTGGACCAATTCCCTGCGACCATTTTTGCCAAGTCTGGTTATGAATTTTGCATCAAGATTGAAACAATTGAAATCGCTGGTATTACTTTCACTAAGCCATTGACCTTTGATGAAATTGTTGAAGGTCAGGAAATCTATATCGTTAATACGCATGATACATCTATTCACATTAGTGAGTTTAATAAAGCTACTTTCTCAAAGCTAGTTAAAGCAATTAATAGCGGTTTTGCGCAACGAGATGAAGATAATGCTAAACGGCAGTTACAGGCATTTAGTAGGGTTTTAGGTCGCGAGCTGGTTGGCGACTGCCCTGTTGTCCGATTAGATGACGAAAAACCCAAGCAGACTCGAAAACCAAGAGTTAAAAAGGAAGCGGCACAAACTGCAATTAGTGATGCTCAAGATACAACCTCGACCGATGCTGCCATTGAGTCATTAAAGGCAGCTGAACCTGATGCCGTAACCATCACAGCTGTCGGCGATACCGTTGTTAAGACGGATAACTTGATTGATTTCAGCAACAATAAAGATGAAATCAAGATTCTACGTGAACGTATTGCTGCAGCCACTTCAGTTGAAGAACTAGAAGCCCTGCTGCCTGATCTTCGTAATTTACACGGCGAACAAGGTCATTTGTTAATGACCACATACGATGAACGTAAGAAAGTACTGGCTTCAATTTCAGATGAATTAAACCCTTTGAACATTGCTAAGCAAATTAAAGCTGATGTGGCAAAGGCATCAAGCAAAGATGAACTGGAACGCTTAAAGAACTCTGTTGCGCAATCCCGCATGTTTACCAACAGCATTCTGAAAGATTTAGAGGATGCATTTGACGAACGCGAATATCAAATCAAACTCGATGATCTGCTTGTTGATGTAGTAAATGCACAAACACCGACAGAAGCCAATGCGCCAGTTCGCTATACAACTGCATGGAGCGAAGAGCAACGTAAACCATTATTGGTTGCTATTAGTAAACGTTTATCACAGTTCGAGCAGTCAGTAAGTTCCGAAGCTCCAAGCCTTATGCGTGATATTCAAAATGCAGCAGATCTCACGGCACTTGATGCACTTGAAATAGATATCAGTGCCAGAGCACCGGATATGCAGAAGAAGTTGATGGCTGAGGTTTATAAACGCCGTGCAGCACTGGAGCGTGAACATGAAGTTTAGCTATTCATCGATCAGCCGGACACTTACTGTGTTCGGCAACAAAATGACCCATATATTTCATAATGTTTATTTATATGAAATTGAAGAATTAATAACTGAATCGAAATTTAAAGAAGCGATGTGGAGAGAGTGATGGGCGTACAACAATATATTGTTATTTTAGAGGCGAATACTCCACCACAAATTACGTTGGGGCAGAATATCTGCGGTGCGACTGTCACTAAACTAGAGAAAGCTAAACAAGAGTTAGTTACTGCGGCTCAGTTAGCAAAGATGCATAATATCTCAGTTGATACTATTCGCCGAAAACTATCATCTATTAATCAAGGGACCATAGGAAAGGCTTTATACGATCCAGAACTGGCTTCTGGAATACTTCAAGGAGCCTCATCTAAGCGAGGAAGAAAGAGAGCAAGTTAGCTCTCTTTTTTAATATCTTTAATATGATAAAATACACTACAAACTAATAAATAATATTGTGGATAACTTCACATTTACGCCAAAATTACGCCAATTAAACATAAGTAATTGTTTTAATTGCAATTCTCATTCCTTGACATCGTAGAGGTCTCCAGTTCAAATCTGGATATGCCTACCAAGTTTAAAGCCTTACGGCTAAAAGGTTTCAAGTTATATCAATAGCTTGGAGCCTTTTTTAATGCCTGCTATTACATCACCCTATTTCCTCAATTTCCTTGTTTTCCCCAATTTATTGGGAAATTGGGGAATAAATTGTCCCAAGATTGCCCCAAGGTTATCCTGCTTTTCAGGGGGTAATCTATGAAAATTCCAAAGCCAGAAAAACGTGGTAGTTCGTACCGCATAAAGATCATGATCAATGGTGAAAGACTGTCGTGCACCAGAGACACGATTAAAGAATGCGAACAATGGGCTGCTCAGAAAATTCTTGAAAGCAAGGCAAGACTCTCTGATAAAGAATCTGACATAAAACCTCACTACCCTTTTAAAACCCTATTTTATAAATATTATGAAAATGTAGGGAAAAGCCTACGCGGTGCGATCTATGTCAAAGAGCAGTTAAAATCTTTTGAGGATAAATTTGGTGAGTTGGCAAACATGTCCATTTACGATATCACGCCACGCCATTTAACAAACTGGCGCAACACAAGATTAAAAGTGGTTGGACCAAATACCGTATTAAGAGAAATAGCATTATATAGTGCAGTTTTTTCATATGCCGTGAAAGAGCTATTTCTAATTGATTCCAACCCTTGGCTGCTGATAAAAAAACCAACCAAGCCCAAAGCAAGGAATCGCAGAATTAGAGATGATGAGATTAAGAAAATTTTAGAGGCTCTTAATTATCAATTTGATCAAATCCCTAGTGATCCAGAGCATTATGTTGCATGGGCATTTTTATTTGCACTTGAAACTGCTATGCGCCGTGGGGAAATTCTAAATATTAAGATGACTGATATTTTTGATCGGCATATTCACCTTTCGGAAACAAAAAATGGCGACTCTAGAAATGTGCCCCTGACCAAAAAAGCTTTAGCTCTTCTCAGCCTAATTCAACATGATAATGAAAGGCTTATCCCTCAATCAGAAAATGCTTTTCGTTTAATGTGGGAAAGAAGGAAAAGTAAAGTAGGACTTAGTGATCTTCACTTTCACGACACCCGGCACGAAGCAATTACTAGATTTGTGAATAATCAGAAACTCCCTGTTGAGGTTTTAGCAAAAGTCACCGGTCATCGAAATATAAAAATGTTAGTCAATACTTACTACAACCCTGATATTGATGATATTGCAGATATGCTAGATGCCCAATAACTCTTTAAGGCAAATTCACTTAGTTGACAAATCCCCTTTTTAGCCATAAATCTTGGTTGACAAATTGGGGATTTAGCCTTAATTCAGGTTTTAGTATCAAATTTCCGAGTAAATTGATGTCGGCAATACCAACATTAGGTCAGCGTAAAACTTCTGTTGATTTTAATTTATGAGAATCCATCATTTATTAGAATAGAAATAACAATGTCATCTCGCTTTTAAAAATCTTTTCTTATAAATACACTCAATAATCAAAGATATAGGACTACTTATAATCAAATACAATACAAATATGCTTCCAATATACATATAAACAAAATTCTCTAATGAAATATTGGCAGTTGGCTTATTTGATATTTGGGTAAAAAATCCAACCAAGCTTGCAGACAGCGAAATAATAATAAAATTTTTTAGAGTAAGCACTTTCTGAAATTTCATAAATATTATAAAAAGTATATTACATATTATAACTACCGCCCATATGTAGCCTATATAGCCCTCACCAATATAAAAATATTTTATCGTTGAAAAACTTAAAATTAAACCAATACTAATCTGCAAATTCAATAATATAAAATCCAAAATTAGTAGCTTCTTATTCATTTGTATTCCTTGCAATTCTTATGGGTGTTGATATTTTATCCAGCTGTCTTTTGAGTGAGGATGGTAAAAAAACATCTTGATCTATACTCTTAAACACACCAATCCCAGCAACGGCATTTGATACACATTTGGTACAACTAAAAGAACCTCCACATCTCACTTGATCATAAATTCTTTTTTGTACCTCATCAAACTCATTTTTACTTACATGAAATGTATAGATATAAACGTCTTCACCTTCAACATGCTGAAAATCTAAATATTTTTTAAAAATGTCTTTTTGAGTTTTATGGTCAGTGATATCTACTGGGAAAACGCGCATTGTGCCTTCTGCAATACCTTCATAGTGAAAATTACCGTTTGGGTCATATAGCTCATATCCTTTTGGGCTTATTAATAACATTCCTGCATGAGTACCAGTAATTATAAAATTATTATTTAAAATAATGTATATTCGGTATCTTGTTTTAACTAAAATTTTAACAGGTTCTTTTTCTCTATTATCCGGCCTTAAAGTTCTCGATATTTTCATTATAATAAATCCTTTAAATCCACATCACCCCCAACAACCTCAATTGTAACCACCTCAGCATTGTTGTCATTTAAAATATTTTGTGTATAACCATTATTATCAGTCTTTCCTTCTATAATATCCCCACTTTCTCTATAAATTTTATAATGCTGATTAATAAGTGGCTCAGATGTACTTTCATCTAAAAGCTGATATTTATCAGAGTAACTTAAAATTTCCACTTTTAAATTGTCAACACCAGTATAATTAACCCCTCCACTATCTCCCACAACATGAGATTGCTGTGGTTGAATAGTTGCACCGCAAGTTAACTTGTCCCCTGCATAAGCCACAGCCTTACCATCAAAGATTATGAGATCGTGGCTTTTGATTACTGTAGACCAGCATTTACACTTAGGGCAAAAATGACCATCACCAGCACGTACAAATAAATTGCCTTGCTGTGAGCTTCTAACCTGAGTCGATGGAATTAAACCGCCGTGATCCGTTGGGGCATTATGAATTGCAAAACCTTTCATCGTTCTTCTTTTCTAAAATATTTTGCATATTTTTATCATAATCAAATACAAGTCTCAATTTTGTTGTGTAAATTTAGAGTGGCCTAATCTATTGGCCACCCCTCACTCAATCGCCGTGCATCAGCTGCGTGTCCGTCAGCTGCTTCTGCCACTGTTCGATATTCAGCGACGCACGCTTTGAGTACGTCTGCGCTGGCATCGATGTATTCAACGATGGTTTTGGTGGTAGCTGTGGGCACACGGCGTTGGGCTTCACTGAGTTGCTTTGACAAGCTGTCAGCAACGTAGACTGCTTTTCACTGCCTTTAAATTTAGACAATAAAAAAACCCCAAGGCTTATATGCTTGGGGTTTTTTATAGAATCTAAGATTCTGAATCTTGGTCCCGAGGGTCGGGGAAATTATTAAAATAAATATCATATAGTTAGGTTAATACATGTGGAAAAATGCGGAATATTAAAAATGAATCCTAACCAGGAAAGATGCAGGGATAAATTTAAGGGGTGATGGGAGTTGAACCCGTTTCAATGAATTGCTATTAAACTCTATTATTTTTATATTCATGTTTTTCAATATGTTATGTTTTATTTTTGATAGTGTATCACTATCTAGAATTATAAGCTGTCAAGAAACCTGTCGTAAACTACCACATTATTTACAACAACAAAATTAGGTGACAACATCGTACGCTAATCTCAAACCGTCATACATATTTTAAATTATCATGTTACCCTTCTGATTGTTTTAATTAAGGTTAGTTAGAATATGCCTAGATTTGTATTAGCAGACCATGTTTTGTTCGAAGAGTGTTTATACTACTTGCGATCAGATTTATACAACAAGAATCAGGAATTCCAATTTGGTGAAAAACAACCATCATTTAGTTGTATAAGCACAACTTTTGAAATAAGTAAACCTTGGAAACTTGCGGATTTCACCATTCAACCAAGTATAAGTATTAGTCTTCCTGCTTCTTATAAATCGCTTTTTAGTTTTCTTGAAAATCCTAATTGGATATTAAATAAACTATCCACACAACCACATCTGTTTGGAGAAATTCTTAGTACATTAGTCAGTTTTGTGACGCTAACCCCAGTTAAAAGCCCACGAAATGGCTACGGATTAGAGTTTAATGACATTAATAATATTCCACAGCACTGTATCGATGAAGTTGCATTAACTCTTCCATTCTTAGCAGCTGGCCCAGGAGCTCATATCAGCTTACTTAAAACAGATGAAGAGGATTGTTTTATACTCGAATTAAATGAACTTATTGAAAATTTAAAAACCATTAGCGAAAAGAACTATGTAATTTTTCTTCAGTCTATACGGTTACTTCAATTATCTCTGGTTTTTAAAAGAGACGATTTTGGTTTAGCATATTTATTATTGATTTCAGCTATTGAGGCTGTTGCTCAGAACAACAAAAACAGTCTAAAAGTTGAACGTAACATTGATACAAGGCTTAAAGAAAGTCACTGGCAAGAACTAACTAAAGGCGATCCATCACTCGAGGAATTATTTGCAGAATATAAAAGAATTAGACATGCAAATGACAAGAAAGCTTTGACTGATATCTTTACTGATTTTATTTTTGAATTTGCTCCCCCTGAAATTTGGGAGAATATAGTTATCTCAAGATATGATTGGAATGAATATCCATATGACTCATCATCTGAATTTCACCCTTCAAAAATGCAAAAAAATGATCTGATATCTATCATCAAAAAGACATATGCTTATAGAAGCGGCTTTGTGCACGCAGGTAAACAACCACCCCATACAGACCCACAATCAATTTACAATAAATTTTTTGAAACTATACAATTTTCTGAAACTCAGGATAAAACCATTGAGAAATTAGTGACCCCTACATACGAATTAATGTTAGGGATCGCTAAAACATCAATATCACAATGGTTATTAACTTTGCAGAAATACTAAATAATCAAAACCATTACTCCGAAGGCCAAGCATCGATTAATCGCTTTGCATCAGCTGCGTGCCCGTCAGCTGCTTCTGCCAGCGTTCGATATTCAGCGACACACTCTTTAAGTATGTCTGAGCTGGTATTGACGTACTTAATGATGGTCTCACGGGGAGCTGTGGACATACGGCTTTTGGCTGTATCGAGTTGCTTTGACAAGCTGTCAGCAGCGGACTGAGCACTAGCAGCATCAGCAGCGATTTGTTTAATTCGAACATTGTAATTTCTCTCCGCTTTTAACAGTTGTTCAGACCATTGCTTTTCTTTAACAGCAGCATCGGCCCGTGCCAGCACTAACAGTTTTTCTTGGTTATCGATATAAGCTTGATGTTTTGCCTCGGCCGTACGCAACTCACCACCTAAATGATTGGTATAAGCCACTTGCCCAAGGTACATAAAAGAAAGGACCGCGATTGCGATCCAGTGTTTGTATTTCCAAATCAGGTACCAGTTCATTGTGCCTCCAAGCATTTCTTATGCCGATCGACTTGTCGGGTCCAGACGCCATAGCAGCCATTCGAGCGAATAGAACAGTTACGACCAGACGAAAACTTGTATAGCAAAAGCGACTTACAGGCTTGCGTATATTGTCCTGCTTTCAAGTTGCGAAGCATTGATGATGATTGCCAGTTACCAATACCGAAGTTGTAAACAAAGTCCATATAAAGGTCGTACTCTGCCTGAGACACCTTCACCCCATTTAATGAATTGTTAAACCCTCTGGCTTCCTGATTTATATGTGTTTTCAAGTATTCATGCGCTTGCTTACGTGTAATTTCTGGATCTGACATTTTAACTCGTACCCCATTAGGGTATTTTGTCGTGCCGTGACCAATCGTGGGCACATCCCCTTTTACTGGAATAATTGGCTTTGCTGTGAACCCTTCTGCTTTTGCAGTCTCTTGCACCTGCTGATCACTTACACCAGATATAAAAAAACCGCCTGCGGTAAGCGAGGCGGCTAGTGTTCCAGCAATGAGATATTTACTTTTTGACATTGCAATCCCCTTCCAGTTTTCGCTTTGTGAGCTCATGAATCTCCTGCTCACGTTTATTTTTTTGACGTTGATATTTGAGATTTACAAAGAAATTGCAAACGCTGATTACACCACCAACAACTGCAACGCAGATACTGACTATTGCAATCCAATCAAGTGATGCAAACCATGCAACAAAGCCGACACTGCCGCCGACCATTGCAGTTTTTGAGGACAAAGAAGTTACTGCTGCTGACGCCGTTTCGACGACAACACTACTGTTTTCAGACATGATCTTTCCTGAATTTAGACGTAAAAAAAGACGCTATATGCGCCATACTATTTTTGATCAACAATATTTCGCTTTATATTCTCAAACATCACTCGATAGCCGTAATCATTCGGATGCAATCCATCTTTTAAGAAATCAACTTTATCAAGCTTCAATTGCTGGGTTGCTTCATAATTACTAATAAAGCTTAATTTCTTTTCATCAGCGATTTGCTTAATTGCTGAGTTGATTGTTTTCATTGAACTATGTTGATTATTTTCTGACGTCGGATAGTCATTTAATGTGACCGCGTTAGCACACATTAGAATAACTTTTGCATTGCCGTTTGATAATGTATCTATATCATCAACAATTTTTCGAAGTTCAGTTGAAAAAGAGTTTAGTGAATAATCATTAGCACTACCATATCCACGGTTATTTGTACCAAGCTGCACAAATACATAATCATCATTATGTTTAATTGACTCAGATAACTTGACACGTTCTAACCAGGATTTTGTCGTACTTCCAATAATTCCGTCATTACTTACTTTTACAGATTTTTTGACAACTATATTCTGAATACGCATAGCACTCATTATTGAACTTTCATTTTTGATCGTAATTAAATGCTTACCGTTATTTGGTAGTGTTATAACTTCTTCATAATTAAATGCAGTTGTATCAGCAGTAAGCTCAATCTTTTTATGCAGAACGCCATCAATATAAACATTCGCAAAATATGTCTCTGGTGTACCTGTTGCGAATTTAGCCAAAACAATCTTAAAACCCGAACCATTCATTTCAAATGAAAATTCAGAAGGATAATTTGATGGATAAGTTGGTGGAACAATATCTAAATATTCCTTGCTATCTACTGCTGCACCTTTGATTAACGTTCTTATATATTCCGTTGTAAATTTTACAGTTTTATTAGGATTTGCAAATTTGAATAGATTTGCATCTTTAGAGAGAATAATTATATTTTCACTTTCACCATACGCACTACCTGGTGCATCTTCTATCAACTGCCCATCTGTAAACGTGGTTACCAAATACTGGCGCAATAAGTTAGCCCAAGTTGGGCTTTTTGGGTCTGTGGTATTTCGTGGATCAGTTAACCTCCCTGTTCGTGGGGATGATGCAGAAACATTGCTTGCACCTGTCCCCCATGTGATTGAGTCACCAACTAACTTAATATTCACAGACATCAATGGATTGTGTAAATCAGCATAAAGACTTTGCAATGTTGATGTAAACTTATCTTGCTTTTTCTCTTCTAACCCTCTTAATTCACTATTTATCTTTGATACATCAGCAGTATTTTTTACACTGCGTAAATACAAATAACTCAGAATTGTTGCATCACTCACGCGCTCAAAAGACGGGTAGTAAGTATCTGATAGTGAAATCTGAGACTTGTAGCCTTTAATGTCAGCAGTATATGAGATCCAGTACCCGCTGATGTACATTACATTTGGAGCATCAGCGCCTACACGTGCGCCAATCAGACTATTATTTATATAAGAGTCAGGGTACTTAGCTTGATCTAGAACAACATTACGTTGCTCTGAAAAGTATAATCGTACAGTTGAGCTAAGCTGATTGAAGTCAAATTCTCTAGCATCTAATGTTTTAAAGTTTGCATAATCTGAGTTGTTTGCGCTTGCTTTTCCGAAATACGCCCTTGCACCACCACCCGTACCGAAGTCAAATACACCCGTAGGATCGCAAACTAGAATAGCTAGTATATAGTGCATACTGTTTCTTATTTTGCGATCAAACAAAGATACTTGTGCAAAACCACCACGCTTTCCAAGCGGATCTAACTTTTGAGCATGTCGAATACCAAGGCTCTGCAACGTTGTGTCGTTAATAGCAACAACTGGTGCGGAATCTGGACTGTCTGGACTATTAAATGCATAAAGAAAGTCAAGTGGTAACTCAGGAACTAAACGTGCATTAAGCACTTCATTAGATAGCTTGGGAATTACATTTGTTTCATTCTTATACTTAACAGCATATTCAGATGCGAAGCGGCCATGATACGCAACACCGATCAAAGTTTCACTACCACTTTTCGGGCGAACACTTGCTTGCGAGAATGTTATTTCATGCGTATCGAAATTATAATAAAGAGTATAAGCATATCCGTATCCCTCTGGTGCAAAAATGAATTCACTATCATATAGTTTCATAGCACCGACTTTCATTGCATAGAAAGACGGAATAGTTACAACGCCATCGCTGTCAACTGAAATTGATGTTGTAAATACTAAAACAGGGTTGTTGATAATATCTTTCGCCAAATCTAAATCACTCAGCCCCGCATCATTCCAGCGTGCGCCGTCCCAGCGCCAGACCTTTCCACTATCTAAAGTTTTGGCGTGGCGTCCAACTGTAGGCTTAAATAGCTTCAGCTGACTTTCTTCATCTAGAATTAAACTCTCTTGTTCGGCATCTTTTAGATAATCAACAATATTATCCATTCCACTTTTAAACTGCGATTCGGAAACATTGCTTCCAGTCATTTGCTCTTTTGATGGTATTGGCATTTCATTACCCCATAAAAAAACCCACCGTGTGGTGGGTTTTGGTTGAAACTAAAAATCTAAGCCTCAGCTGTAGATTGTGTAATCCGATCTGAATAATTCCAAGTTGTTGCTTTCCATACGTCACGTGCAGCTACACGCACATAGTACGTTGTGGTTGATTGCAGATTGCTGATCGTGCATGTAGTCGCAGTACCGATCCACGCGGATGCAGTTCGTTCAGGATTAAAGTTTGCATCTGTACTAATCCAAACCTCATAATCCTTTAAATCCGGTGCATCGCTTGGCACCCAACTTATAGTTACTGAATCCTTAGTTGCCGAGCTATAAACATTTAATAGTTTATCTGGCACTGGGTTGCTAATTGAAAGCTCAGCGTAGCTGCTTATGCCATCCCTATTCTTACTGGCGACACGAATATCATATGAACGCTCAATGCCGTCGACTTTCGCTTCCTCAATAGAGTAGCTATAGTCCAAGTTTGCTGCGTCCACTTCTCGCAGCATCCGGCCATTCGACCAGACTTGCACGGCGTAACCAATCGCACCCGTTGCACTGAGCCACTGCACTTTAAAGCTCGTACCGAGAAACGGCGACTGTAGGGATAAACCTTTGACACCTGCAGGTTTTCCACCCTTAACCGTATAGCTATATGCTGATACCTCATCTAGTGATTGCTCTTTTTGCTGTAGACCATTGAAGCTGGTGAATTTCAAGTAAATACGCTTACCAATTAAATTACTATTGATTGAATACTCAAAGATGGCCCGATCGATACGCACAAATGACTCACCGGTATTATGTGCCTGCGCATCATCAAAACGACCACGCAGTAGTCCATCTAGCGTATATAAACCCGCTCCATTTAAAGTTGCCTGTTGATAATTGACATACTCATCACCGAGCTTGCACAGCGTTGCATCGACTTGAGCATCAGCCAAAGTCCCACCAAATATCTGTCCTGAAGTATTTAACTGTACTTGCATTGAGGTTGCTTCAGCATCAACCCCATCTTTGAGATACCCGTAACGTGCTGATCCGTATACAGTGCCAATCATTTCATAGGTCGCATTATCTAAGCTGGCCCAAACATTACAACCACCCCAATTGATACCACCAGATACAGCCACATAAATCGCATTTTGGCCGCCGGTTAACTCTAATGGTGGCTCAAAGATTACTGGCGCATTTACATTTCCCGGCTCTTCATTACCGCCTTGGTATCCATTTGACGATTGCAAATCGTATTCAACAGCAGATCTGGAGCCGATAGCTAATTCTTCAGCCGTGACTGTCAGCAAGCCTTCATCATCTTCTTCTACGCGAGTTATGCGAACAGGAAAGCGATTAAGCCCTATGTCCCAATCTGTGAGCGTTACGATATCCATTGGCTCAAGACGGCAATATTTCCACCCCAATTTAAACTCGTACTCATTGCGCACATACAGCAAACGCTGCAGGCGGAGCTGGCAGGCATGTCTAGCGATCTTAGGCTCACAAAAGAATGCTTGCTTCACCGGATCTTCAGTGCGTAAGCCAAACATTTCTATATTTGCCTGATCTTTAGCCTCTACAGTTTCAGTGTTGTATTGGTTGTAACGATTCACATACTCAATCTGAGTGTGGTTATAAGCATCGGTATCACGGCTACGGCGCACTCTAATTGGTTCGTCTTCACCGATAAAATCATCGTCGGTAAGGTGATAGACCGGTGCTAGATCTGGCGTGAATGTCACACCATTTCCCGTGATTGCGCTATCTCCAAACGATTTAATTTTTAGACCATCTGGGCTTGGCACTACGGCGCAATTTACCGCATTAACAATTTCATCAATGGTTTCTGCTGCTTTGTTCTGCTCCGTAAACGCAGGACTAATCAATAAATTAGCAGCCCGACAGTAGGTGCGAAATTCCGATAAATCTTCAATGTTAATATTGGGCGCTGCGCCGTACTGCGGATTTGTTATAAAGTCTTTGATCACATCAGCTGGATTAGCATCATGGATCGTATCTGAAAGCGTAATAGTACTAATCACTTCAAAGGTGTGATTTGAGAGGCTTGCACTATCACCTAGGTCGTAATTGGCACTGGCCACATAGCCAAGATATGGATAATTCAGTGCTTCATCGGGGTGTTTGGTCTGTAAATAACCCCATCGAGAATTATTCTTGCCATCAAACAACTCAAAACCAAGTTGATCGATCGGCTGCAATTTAATTCCATTTTCTTGCTTTTCAACCAATTGTTCTTTATTACGCCACACGATACCAATATCTTTAATTGGATTCTCACATAGCCCCAGCATTAATGATGCGCTATAGGTATAGGTGGTATTACGTGTTTTGGTTTTACCGCCCTTACCGCCCGATTTAGTGGTTGTAGTATGTGCTATGGCAGTGAAATCGCCGTACCAAAACATATTAGCCGTGATGCGTGTCTTACCATACACCAGTGGCTGACATAGACCATAGGCTGATTGCTGAATCCGCATCGAGTTAATGCGGGTATCAGACATGCTGATCGTTGCACCTTTAAAAAGTCCGCCCATTATTCTTTTAGCCTCTTCAT
This sequence comes from Acinetobacter larvae, assembly GCF_001704115.1. NCBI lineage: Bacteria > Pseudomonadati > Pseudomonadota > Gammaproteobacteria > Moraxellales > Moraxellaceae > Acinetobacter > Acinetobacter larvae. The sequence continues at coordinate 1,744,607 of NZ_CP016895.1, read as the reverse complement.
ACGAAAAAACCCAGCTATTCGCCGGGCTAAACTTCCTTTGGTACCATCTTGGAGAATGACACCTTGATGGATATACGAATGAATGATCGTGGGCCATTCAACAACAATTGCGCCGTGGCTAATGCACTTGCCAAAATGGTATAAAACAATATCACCCGGCTGCGGCTCAGTAACTTCAAAGCAGACACTTTTCACATGCTCAAGATAGCGTTGACCAAGTTGATGCATATGCCAGTCTGGTGGATATGGGCGCGGATCTAAATGATCCATTAGCCCAACACGCTCATACACTTCACAAATTAAAGTTCCGCAATCCACACCAACACCTTTCACCCGCCCTTGATGGTGATACGGCGTACCCAGCCAAGTCATAGCCTCAGCTACTGCATCTAGGTTTCTCATTAAACTGCGGTCTCCGGTACTGGTATAAAAGGTTGCCCACGAAAATGATCACGGTTGTTAAATCGATTCATGCAGGTATCAAGCCGCTTATCACATCCTGGATAAACCTTAATAAGCTCACCCACCGCAGGCATATCTAGCAAGGGTAGAGTCAATAACAATGCGCCCGACTCATGTAGTCGCACTGTACGTTTAAGACCTTTATTTACACCTTGGGTAAATTCAACAACACCTTGCGTAAACCAACCTTGCGGCTGACTTAGCTGACATAGCAATCGATATTCCGTACTACCAGTCTCAAGCGTTGCATTCACGGCGTATTCTGATCGCAATAATCCACAGCCACCGTCAAATAAGGTGTTTAAGCAGCTTGGCTGGTAAAGATTACGCGGCATCTGCACATTTAAAACATCGGTATCCGATGCCACATGCGCATCAATACTATTACGATCAAATTCAGGCTCAATGATGCGCCCCTCAAATAACTTAATAGTTCCGGCGCTGGTATCACCGGGATTCATATAATTTAAAAATACACGCTCCAACTTGAAGCGCGCACCATCCAATACGCCGTTATGAAATGCCTGTACCATGCGAATTTGATCTAATGATTCTTCACCGGTAACTTGAATCGAAATAGATAGCGAGTCTACTTCCACACCTAATGACAGTGATATGCCTTCACGGCTAATGATTGGACCATCTGCGCGATAGAGCAAACCACTCACCGTTAAATGTGTATCAAAATTGGTATAACGATAAACATCACCCTGAATGGTCGTAATCGTGTATAGATCAGCCATCAAGAACTGATCAGCATCTAATAATGCAATAAGTTTTGCTGAGGCTTTTCTCATAGCTTATTCCCCAATGATCCTACCAATTGCACCTTATTGGCTTTCCAGAGCTTATACATGAAATTGGTATATTGCTGCTCATCATCTTTAAAGCGGCAGCGATAGTAATAAGTGCCGCTGATCGACATCGTTTGTCCATCTTCTAGCGGCTCAGACAATATGACCTGACCATTTTTGGTGACACCCGCCGTGGCTTTATTCCACATTGGCTTTTGAGCATTACCATCCCACATCGATTTCACTGGTCTCTTATTCCACATCAATGGGTTTACTGGTCGTGAAAAAGACTGGCTATGACTCAATGGGATTTGCGCCGTATGCATGTTTTTATAAAGCTGAAAAATGCTTGTGTAGCCATCGCCAATATAGGTACAGTCAAATTGATGATCATCTGGCATCTTCAGCAAGAATGAATCAAAAGCACCACGGCGTTCTAAAAAGAAGCCTTCAAGTTGCTGCAGCTCAGTTCGCCCTTTGGACTCCCGCAGGAACCCAAAGGACAAAGTAATGTCATATTTAGGGATGGCCTGATAACTTGCTCTAAGTTCACGACCATTGATCGAGGTCATGATTTTAGTATTAAAGCTTGGGGCTTTGGTTAAGTCCCATTCCAACCCCGGCAATTCAGGAAACAATACATCAGACACATCTCACTCCTCATTTACCAAAGTTACGACCATACCCCTTTAGACCACCAGCCAACTCACGCCCATGCTTACGCATAAAACGGCGAATATCGCTAGAATCCCATGCTTGAATATTAATCGTAGACATACCACCACCATCACCAGCCATTGCAGGTTGTTCCATTCCGCCATTACGCATTGATCGCCCTAAAGCACGAATGGTGTTGGCATGTTGTTTGGGCAACACCATTTCTTCTTCATGCAATTGGGTTACTGGATTCACACCCGCAGGAATATCATAACCACCGCGAGCAGACTTAATTTTACCGGCTAAACCACCAACCAATGCTAATGCTGCAGCGCCAGCACCTACGGCGAGAAATGGCCCAATATATGGGATTGATACCATCGCTTTGAATGCCCCAGCCATTGCTTCCCATGCATACATCATGATCGATTTAATTGCTTCGCCAGCCTTAAGCGCCAAACGTGCCAATACACCAGTCGCCGTAGCTGCCGTTTTAACTCCTTCACCTGCAACTACTGCAGTTGTTTGAGCTGCTTGCCCACCAACTTCAGCCGCCGTTTCAGTTTTAATAAAACCTAGCTTTATCGCCATACGTTGAGCTAAACCTGTCATATAGACGCGCAATGGTTCAGTCACCATCTTCTGAAGAAAGAATCCAGCCATATCTGTTAAAACGGCGTTAGTCGCATTGCTCCAAGTCAAGGTACCATTCATCATGGCTTGAATGCCTTTATCCCAAAGACCAGAGATCCGATTGGTTAAGCCACCAAATTTATCTTCAAAATCTTTCATTTGAGCATCATTAATCAGACCAGGCATTAAGGTGTCAGAAATGGTCTTTTCATTATCTAGAGCCGCTATGCTTTCATTGGCATTATGTACGCCGTCACTCTTACCACTAAAAGCACTCTTGCTCATTTCCAGTGATAAGCGATCTTCCAAGGCATTCCGCTTAGTTTGATAAAGCTTATCTTCCAGCTGCTTCTCAAGCTGCAGTCTCTGCGAATTGGAGATTTGCTTAGCTTCAAATAAAGCCTGAGTCTGTGCCATTTCCAGCTCGTAGATCCGCTGTGCCAGTAGCTCTTTACCCTCAATAATCTGTTCAGACATATCTTGAGTATTTTCCAACTCCTCCAGCTCGATCGCCTTGATCTTGTCGGCAGCTTCTTTTTTAGCTTTTACAGCAAAGTCTTCTTTTTCGCTTTTGCTTAAAGTTGACTCTCGAATCGCCGCCAATTCCTCCTCTAAATCAAGCTCGACCTGTTTTCTCTGTGAAGCGTATTTGTGCTGTAGGTTTAGCTTGTTTTTTTCAGCATCAACGAATGCTTGATAGCTATCTTTACTTGATGAGGTATTACTCCCTTTACTAGCACCACCTTTAACTTTTTGCATCATTGCTGGGATCTGATGCATTAAATCAAGCACCACACCATTCTCAAAAAATACCCTTGAAGTATAACCACCTGTTTCAGACACCATTTTTTGTACATCTTTCACGGCGGCATTCGTCGTAATTTCTGTACCAGCTGGTGCAGAAAAATCCCAGCCCCCGTGCTTTCCTCGGCTCCCCCTGTCTTCACCGTATGGGTGTTTAGACATACTTGGTTTAAGCGTCTGCCCCCCTAACTGTAACAAAGCCATGTCTTGTGCAGTAACACCGCCTTTCCCTGATCCTTTGGGGTATTGCAAATGAAGATGGTTACCCGTGCTACGCCCAGTACTCCCAACAAGACCAACTAGACGATTACCGGTCTGCTTATTATTTGCCGCCTCACTTTTCTTTTTTGCATCTAAGGCTTTTTTTTCCGCCTCTTGCCGTGCTTTTTCCTGCTGCTTAAGGTCCCATGAGGCTTGCTCGGCATCCAGAAGCTCCTTTGGCATCACACCATCTTTATTGGTAAATCCCATACCAGCAGCTTCACGCGCATCAGCACGATGTTCTGCACGCTCACGCGATATGCCAGTAACTGCCATATTAGTCTGTACATAACGTTCACGCCCAGCTGTCTTATTAACACCATCTACATATTGACGCTGTTTCTCAGTTAAATTTGCATAAGCGTTAGCTTTTTCATTGACTGAATTGGTATGTGCTTTATTATCAATCGTTGATTGACGCGTCACATTGCTATATGACTTCAGTACATCCAATGCTTTAAAGACTGCTTCTTGCTCTTTAGTCAAAGATTTTGATTTTTCATCAATAGTAGATTTATGCTTTTCTTCGACCGACTTAAGATTATTGATACCGGTTGCAAGCTGATCAGCTTTGATCTTGCCATCAAGATACTGGTCATATAGTTCTTTGGCCTTTTTCTTATCCTCATATGTAGCATCAGAATGGTTGATCACGGCGCGTACTAAGCCCAATAAAGCAATCTCTTGCTTTTTAAAACCTTCTTCTGCAGTTGTAAGATCAGCCTTGGTCTGACGCGTCAGTACGCGCTGTTGGGCGGCATCTAAGCGATCATATTCTGCCTTTAGCTCAGCAACAGATTTACCCTGACTTTCAAGCGATGGTTCTACTTGATCGCTACTTTTTTTCAGATATAAGAATGCAGCGCCAGCTGCAATACCTTGCACCGCCAACATACCTAAGCCAGCAGGACCGCCGAGCACCGCCATTGCACCACGTAATACAGCTAGACTACGTGTTGTTAACGTTGCTTGGGCGGATAAACCGGCCAAACTCGCCTGATTTCTAATATTTTCGATAGTAGCAGCAACTGTCGTCTTGATCGATAGTGCCATCTGTGTAATATATTTAGTCGCCAACACTGCAGCTACAGCACTGACTCCCGCAACAACAGTACTAATATTTTTACCTAGAGCAACAAGCACGGCAGCTATTTTTCCGGTAACTGCATGCGCCTCATTGGCCTTACCAATAAATACGGTCAATTCAGTCTTTAGTACGCGCAAGCCATCATTAACACTGTTTTCCATATCATTAGCAAAGCCCTCATTTGCCTCGCGACTATCATTAAAAGCTTTCTTGAGCTGGTTGCCTGTGATCTTGCCTGCATTCCCCATTTCAAGAATTTTATCTTTAGATTCCCCCATGCTTGTAGATAAATCATCAACAATGCTTGGTATAGCTGATAGCATAGTGACAAAGGCATCACCAGAAACCTTATTGCTATAAATACTTTTCATAAAAGCGTTGGTTGCTGATGCCGCTTTATCTGATGCTGTTGCGTTATGGGTAAAACTAAACGATAAGCTGTCAGTAATACGCAAAGCTTCTTCTGTGGTGGATCCAAACGCCTTTAAAGCACCACCCACATCAAGGTAAACCTGTTGTGCTTCTTCAAGTGAGCGATATGTTGTATTTGCTGTTTCTAGTAAATGATCTTGGACTTTATTGTATTCAACCATATCAGTAGAAGCTTTACGAATCTGCGCACCCATTTGCCCATAGCTATCTGCCATATCAATGACATTACTAACAGTTAGGGTACCAGCTAAAAGCGTACTCACAGATTTAAATGAGCTGGAAATCGAAGCAAAGCTTTTATTAAATGAATCACTAATATTCGTGCTAAGTTTTTGCATATTGCCCTGCACATTACGAGACATATCTGTAAAACTTTTTTCAATAATAGATGTATCAATATTAATTTTCAGGCTTTTACCAGCATTCTCCATTTCTTTTACAGTTTTACTAACAACCTCACCTGACTCTTTCATGCCAGTTTTAAGCTCGGAAGTGTTAGCACCAATACTTACTTCTACCTTATTACCATTCGCCATAACTACCTCGCAGGCATAAAAAAACCGCCGTGATGGCGGTGATAAAATCTTTTTGAGTATTCTTAAAATATTTAAGTCTTACCTAAGCAACTAATCAGACAATGGAATCTTCGTGAAGTTTTTATTACGATCTGACCACATGTAGATTACGCAAGCTGACTCTATGTAGCAAAATTGGATACTAGGCTTGGATATCTTAAACTTCCGAATTTCATTCTGTTGGCATTCCCAATAACCTTTTTCACAAGCGCTATCCCATACCTCATTAGATGGATCTAATAATTCTATTGCCATGCTTTGGGCAGAAATTGAATCATTTTGATCGAGGTTAAATCGCTTTATATTATCTCCATCTGAAATATCGACAATAAGCCGATATCCCGTAGAGGAATTATTTTTTAATAATATTTGCGCTCTATCAGTTTTACCATCACCATTAAAATCTGCCTCAACACGACTCGGTGAATTAAATCTCGCCCAATCATCTATTGCATCCTCACTTGTTGGTAATCGCCAACCATCAGGAAGGTTAAAAGTTGCCTCTTTGGGAGTTGTTGCACATGCAGATAAGAAGAGAGTTAAAAATCCTAATACTTTCAATTTTTTCATATCGTCACACTTGTACTAACTCGGAGTTAGTTAATCTTCAGGGGTATTTTAATTATCAGAGAGCATGGGGTCGCAATCCACTATCAGACCCTAAATTAATTATCTATAGGCGCAACATCAATCGGAGCAGCAGAATTAGTATTGTTAGACGAATCATCCACTGGGAATTTGTCCAAATATGCTTTATCGCAAAACGAGGCTACGACAGCATTAAAATATTGATTATCAGGATTATCAAATACCACTTTTCCATTATCTCGCTTAAACACGAACCTTGAAAAGCCAGCATATGCTCCGTATGAGTTCTTAGAGTTCACCTCACCACAATTACCAATAACATTCCTAAATCTAGCTGATTCCCCATCCTTCAACATATACTTAACGGCATCTTCTACTTTTTTTAAATCCGCCTCTTTCTCAGCTTTTAATTGGGCTTCAGTTTCAGATTTTTTTTCCAAATCAATTTCTTCTTGAGATTTGCTACAAGCACTAACCAAACTCAACACCAAAAGTGTAAGTATTAATTTCTTCATTATGAACACCTCAAATAAGGGTTTATAAAATAACAATAAAATATAAAATAATCTATTGAAGAATACCACTTCCCGCCAGTAGCCTTAACCACCCTGCGGAAAGTTTCTTAGATCATTTAACAATTCATCGTCATCATCATTATTTTCTACATTATCTTGTTCATCATCTTCAATGCCCATAAATGCCTCTATTAATAATCGAATGCGATGAATATTGATAGGCACGGGAGGTATTCTACGATTGCACGCCGTTAATGCATTTAAACGGGGAATATCAAAATCACTGCGGATATATTCAAAATCTCTCCCCGTTGTGAGCACCAAATGCGCGTATAGCTCCTCCCAGTCTATTCCCCCGACTGTTCACCAGTCTTTTCGCCGTTATGAGTTAGACCTGAACTATTGATGATTAAGCCCAACACCTCTTCCATGTTTGCCATATCTAGAATTTCATCAGCAATAAATTCTCGCTGAATATCAGGATAATTGCGCTTTAAGGAAATATGTGCCACATCAATAATTGTCGTGATCGGTACACTCGCCGAACTCAATTGATCTTGATATTTTTCAATGGCACCCAATGGTAACGGCGCAAACACTAGTTTATGACCAGCAATTACTTTTTCATTGCCACGCGGATAATCAACTTGCTTTAATTCCATGCGTTATTACTCCGAAGTAGTCCAATTGAACACACGACCCAAATCATCAGCCATCGGCTGAAACTCAAACTCTGGTAGATCGTAATCATCTTGCTTAGAGTTAAAAGCAAGCTTATTACTGGTGCAGCGGAAGAAATCCATTTGCATGATCTTACCCTTATAATCACGCATCAGATCCACTGCGAACTCCGGTGTATAACCCATATCTAGGTTGGTCACTAAACCAGATTTAGCACCAGCAACCGTTGCCGAATATTTAAAGCTGATAAATACGGTTTTTCCAACATCCGCCGTGGCAAAAGTATATGAACCTGTAGCATCAACTGCATATTGCCCTGCTTCTGGTGTACCAGACACACGTACCAACGGCACCGCTTTAGTATTGGTTACGCCAAGATCACGAACAAAGGTACCGGAATTAGGAACAGTGGGCTTAACGATTCCACCAGAGGCAATCACTTCACCATTCATGGTTTGAGCAATGGTTTCAACACCGCCTTCAGATACCACGCCCCCAAAGAAAATAGAATTGAGTAAAGCGCCGTTAATACGCCCCATCGTGGCTTTACACTTGATTGAGCCCTTGCCGCGTGCTGCATCAACAGCAAACTGGCCACGACCATAGAGCTCTTTTAAGTCATAACTGATATCAACCGATACTGACTGTAATACACCCACTTCAACCGGTGTTGCATCACTAATCGGCTGACCATATATATCTTGCAACGGCGTAGCAAACACTTTGCCAGCGCCAAATAAATATTGAGCCATATTTTTAAGCCTCTTAAAATGAGAAAACCGCCGTGATGGCGGTCATTTAAATGTTTGTGATTAATTGGTTGTTAAAATTCGCACCGGAATAATGGCAATGCCTTGGTCATCCAGCATATTCTCTGCTGCCTCATACACTTCAATCGTCCCCTCGATCCAGCAATGTTCCACCAAACCACCTAAGGTTTGATATTCACACACTTCGGGATAATCTGGCGCAATCGCATCACGAACCTTATCAATCATGCGATTCAACTGTATGGATGGCGCAATCGCTGGATCTGATTCATGAATATACAAGTAAACCTCAGCTTCCAACTGCACCTTGGCATTTAAACCTTTTACCGGTGCTTCCTGTTGATTGCCTTGCGTAATAAACAATGCCGGACGTTGCTCAGAAGGTACCTGATTAAAATGCCGTAGACGGCGACTGGTTGTTACTACGCCGTCTATCTGAGAAAGGCGCTGATAAAGTGCTTGGTATATTGCTTCACTATCCATGAATACCTCGCTGAATGGCATTATCAATATTCTTAGGTACGATCTTGGCGATCTGATCCAATGAATCGCGCATGAAACAGCGTTCACGCAGATTCATTGTTCGACTAAAACTTCCCACCATGATCTGCTTTGGCGTAATCGGTCGACCAAATGCTTTTTTAATATTGCGCAAATGAGCTTTTACCGTGACAGCTCCTTTAAAGCCAAACTCATGGGCTGGTGCATAAGGTACCAGTGCGCCACCAGCCCCCACTGTCCCCTCTATCGAATCCGCCGTTTCATCAACTTTAGAAGAGATCGAGCCACGTAACCGACCAGACTGCACATTGAGACGTTGACCGGTCAGCATATCTTCCTGCACTGTTCGCTGTAGCTTAAGTGTTAAAGCATTCACTGTACGGCGTATTTCAAATCGTACCCGATCGTTCATCGCATTAAAGTCAACATCAGCATTTACACGGATATCGCTCATAATACACCTTAGTTTTTAACTGCAGCTGTAGGCTTCTTGGCTACAGACCCGTTATAACGACTAAAGCCCAAAGGGACCAACAATGGATAGATATCATCGACTGATTCAATGACACCATCTGTAACTTGATGGGCTTTACCAGCGATAACCAAAGTTTTAGCTTTGTAATGCACTGGTGCTTGATATTTAAATGACATGATGTGCTCCTACACAACAAAGGCACTTACACCCAAGCGATTGGGATTAGTACCTTGCTCATCAATGGGGATAGAGTTTTTAAGGGCTAAATAGCGCTGACCATAAATACTGTGGCTGTAAAAAGATTCTGTGTTGGATCGTGAATAGCTCACCGATTGCCCCGCAATAGACATCGATGCAGCATCGTTAAAGCCAGCGCCGTTTTTTGATTTGATTGCGACTTTTAAAATATGTGCTGCATATAGACCCACAGCACGTTCTTTTAATGCGCCAAATTGCAGTGTTGATACAACAAGGTCGGCTTCCTCCAAGGCATCTGCAATTTCTGCGTCTGGCAAGTTGAGAAGCGCCGTGTCGTATTTGAATTTTTGCCGGAATGCCTGTGGATCCATACATCACCTATTCAGTTGCTTGTGCGAGCTTGGCTTGCAGTTGCTCCAATGCTTCATCATCGGCATACATGATGTCTAGATCTTTAAGTGCAGCACGTACCTCGTTCAGCTCTGTGCCTGCGGCATCTGCTGGCTTAGCACCTTTGGTGTTACCTGATCCACGGCGACCACCAGTTGCCTTAGGTTCTTCCACTTCGGTAATAGTCAACTCACCCACTTCCAGCAAATGCTCTACAAACTTGTTTTTCGCCAAAGATTTATGTTCTTTATCTTCAAGCATCACGGCGACACCTGCAGGTAAAACACAAACACCAGACAAAATAAAAGCGGCTTGTGGGCCGCTGTAGGTATATGAATAACGCATGTTGTTTTAATCCTTATTGATGGTCCAAGTAACGTAGTGAATCAACGCGCTTTAACCATACGCCTTGATATTTATAATGACCTGGTACCTTAATGTCCAAGTCCACAGGCTGAGCTGCCAAGAACTGCACATCATCGGCTTTCATCTGGATGCAGCTTGGATCACGGCGATAGATAATAGAACGATCACTACCAGCTGTACCTTGTTTATTGGAACGACCTAAACCGCGAATAGTTAAAGGTTTAGATTGCGTGGCAAAGATATTATTTTCTTCAATAAACTTCAGGAAGGTTTTACCACCTGAGTCAGGTACCACACGTGTAGATAAGTGCATGTACTGGTTGGAGGCCATCAAATAAGTATCGGGTTGTACTGATGCATCGTTATCAAAGATTTCATCTGCGTCAGCTAAACTGGCGTTAAAATCAGCCAAGACCTGTTCAATGGTCGCCGTTGCCCAATTATGCTGTGCCGATACGACCGTTACACCGGTTTGGTTAAGAAAGCCAGTGATGCCTGCCAATGGATTACCATACCAAGCAATTTGCGATAGATGCTTTTCTGCCGCCAAGCGTGCTGCCTGAACTTTATCTGATTCAAGCTGAATATTGAGCTTTTGTGCTGCCGCCAATTCCATAATTGAATAGCGATAACCAATCACACCTACTTTAATCGGTAATGACACGGTATCAAATTCAACTTCAGCCAGTGGCACGTCATTCCCTGTACCTGAATAGTCTTTCCCCATCCCCACGCCACGTTTACGTGATAAGACTTCACCACCACCAAATACGCCGTTTACACCAGTGACAGGAATATACTTGGCATAATCCATAACCTGCTCAAGCTGAGGGGTTATTTCGTTAATTTCTTCAAGCTTAACGAAGAGCTGCGCTAATGCATCAATATTGAATGCATCACCCACTTGTGCCTGAACGATTTGTGCTACGGGTGTTAAGCGTAGCTTCATGTGAGCAATTTTACTCATGTTTGTTAAGCCCCTAATAAGCGAACAATGGCAAGACCTTGTTCATTTGAAATACTTTCCCAAGATGCATTTGGGAATTCAGTGCCATCCGTGTCAGTGGATGATAAAGATCCTAACGGCGCAACATCAGTAGCATTCGCCGTTTTCACATACACCTTGGCGTTAATATCCGTCACAGGTGCCGTGGTTTTCACCCAAATAGAACCAATGGTCATGATTGGCGCTACATCACCTTGCTGATAGGCTTCTTTGCCTGCAGCGTTACGACCGGACTTGCCTACGCCGTGACGTAAACAGATCCCAAACTTGGTGTTAGTCGCATCAGTCACGGTTGAAACCGTTTTACCATCAGCATTACGAATCACCACCTCACCATCGGTAAATACACCATCTCCCGATACATGAATGGACAATACGTCCTCTGGACCACTGATCCGGGCACGCATACCCGGTAATTGATCAATTTGCTTAACCATAGACTGCCCCCTTAAATGGTTTTATAAGCATCGGCTTTGTTATAGCCTTGCTGTTGATTGGCACTTGGATCAGCATCACCGACCTGTTGTTTTTGGAATGTTTGCAGTGCATCACCCACGGCGTTGGTGGGCGTGGTTGCTTTCACTGCTGACAATGCACGAAACACCGTATCGATCTGATCCGGCTTGGCGTCACCCACAGCGACCCCACCAAGCACCGCCGCGACCAAAGCATCGCCAGCTTTGGTGGCAATCACATCACGCTTGATCTGCTCACAGCTACAGCCTTCGGTTTTTACACCTGGTGCAATAGCTTTCGCATCAGCAACCACGGCGGCACGTTCTGCCACAACTTGATCCAACTTTTCAGGGGTAATCTGATTCTTTTCCAAATCCCCGACTTGCTGCTTAAGTTGAGCATTTTCAGCCTGCAAGGTATTGACCACCGCTTGTACTGCCGGCAGTTCGTCTCCGATCGCAAATTGCTGATCACCCACTTTGAGTTTTGCGGCTTTAAGATTCTCTAACTGCTCTTGCTGCAGCTTGAGGGCATCCGCCAATGGCTTGTTATCGCCAATATCAAAACGAATGCCGTTTACAAGTACTTCCATGGTTTCCCCCTTTGGGTTTGGTTTTTCATCACCGATACGACAGTCACCGCCACAGCGACCATATTTGACCAGTGCCACGTGATTGCCCTTAAAATTAATGAACTTAGCCTGATACGGTGTACCATCTGGCGCCGTGCCATTTTCAAGCATCAGATCTGCGCCATAGCCGAGTGAGATTTCAATGCGCTCATTGCTCTGGATCAAGTCAATGCTGTTCTTGTCTTTAATCAGAAGATCACCAACTAGATAGCCTTCTTCCACACGCACGTTCTCGCATGTTCCTGTGTGGTACTCCTTCCAGTTCGAGGCATTGATCTCGTTCTTGGGTGGGTGATAATCCGTGGTATCCACACCGTTAAAGCTCAGCACCACTTCGGGCTTAAACAGCTCCTCTGCAGGTGTGTAGACATTAATGATCTGATCCGCCGTGAATCCTGTTAGACTTGGAAATTCATAAGCGTAGTACTGACGTACTTGTGGCGCTTTGGCCAAACGAACATTCACGCACTTCAGATACCCTTCTTTGGTAAATGAGCGTGATGATTCACTCGGAGCAAAGTCTCCGATTTTGAGTTGGTAGAGTATTTTCATAAATTGCGCTCAATAAAAAAACCCAAAAAGCACAAAACCCCATAAGTTGTGCCTTACGACTCACAGGGTTTTGTTTGCCTAACGGGCCCTATTTTTTAAAAATTTGCAATTTCTAAGGGATAGTAAATAAATTTCTTTAAATCATCCTCACTTATAAATGCTTTAATGCCATCCCCTTTATTAAAAAAATATTCATCAGGGATAAGGTATTCAGTTCCATTTATTTGAAATTGATAATCTAATCTACGATACAAACACTCCATTAACTTCTCCTCTCCATTTGTATCAGGTACAAAATCAGAAATGAAACATTTTTGCCTATCAATCATATATCCATTATTACAAATCTCTATAATTTCACCTTGAACTATATTTCTATTAGAATGTGTAATTGTTTTCCATTGGTTGTTCAGTGATTTTAAACTAGTTGTTTTTTTATTATCAAAACCATAAGAAATTTTTTTAACATTCTTAACCAAATCAGCATACAGATAATTTAAAACAATTCTGTTATATAAATGCTTCATGTTATTTTTAAGACAATACCATACGATATAAATACTCAGCCTGACCCCATTTTCAGTAATTACAAGATTTTCATCACCTTTAACGGTCAAATTTCTGTGATCATCCCAACTTAATCCACCAAATTTATCATGATGAAATTTATTTCGTATAAGTCTTAAAATATTATAAATCTCTATCAGGACTTTAGTTGCGTCATCTTGCCCCCTTATCTTCTGACCCAATTTAAAAAAACTTACATTACTTAAATGAGGATAATCAGCATAAAATTTTGATACCAAACAATGAAATGCCGATTCAACTTTAAAATTAATTTCAACATCTCTATGTGGTGTTCTAACATTGTTAGCTGACAAAGTTGGGCAAAAAGCTTCGTGCTTTATTTTTTTTTCACCCTTACCATCATATGAAATCAAAACCGTATCTGGTTTATCTTGATGTAAGGATATTCGGGGATTCATTACTTCTAAATAATTCGCATAGAAACTGGAAACACCATCAAATTTCAACATATGCAACACCTAAAACCATTATATTTATCATTATAAATCAATATTATTCAAGTGCTAAACCATAATAATTCGGCAACGCCGTGCAACGACATCGAATCGGCTCACCAGGATGACCGCCACTTGGTGGATCATTCCAACGAAATGTTTTACCCTGTTTATTCCGATGGTCCGTTCGCACTCGCTCATCTTTAGCCGATTGCCACACATAAGTCTCAACACCCATAGAAACCTGACGAGCTTGATTGATCTGGCCATTAATCTTACCCATTTGATCACTGGCTATGAGTCGACAACGATAGTCTGTTGATACACCTAACTGCTTAATTGCTTGAGCTAACTCTTCATTGGTCTGCCCTGTCTGATAAGCATGCATAACCAATGCTTCAAGCTTATCCACATATTGATTCGGGATAGACTTAATCAAAGATACGTTGGCAGCAATATTACGATCAACCACATCCTGAATATCTGCAGCACGGTAGAATGGAGTCAAATCCACACCAATAATAGACTTAGTGTGCTTGGCGATCTGTCCATCAACATCAGCACGCACATCAACTACAACTTTGGTGGCCAATGGCTCAGCAGATTTAACCGTATACCGAACGATCCGATCTTTTAGCTTCGCAAATAATTCAGAAAACCAACTGTCACCAATGTTTTGGCCTACAACTGGCAATACCAACTCATCAGCCTGTTCCTGACAGTATTTGGATATAGCCAATAACTGCCGTGTGTAATAAAGCTCTACACGGCGATTAACTTTTACAGGCTTTAACTTGGCCTTACGCCCACGTTTTGATTTTTTAATCTGCTGTAGCTGTGGTTTAAGTAATTGGAATATCGTCGTCATGCAGTTTCACCATCATTTCCAACTCTTTGATATGTTGCTCATCAATCACTGAGTAAACACCATCTATCTGTAATTGCCGTGCGATCTGAGGCTCAGTAACAATGGCCATTTCTAAATACTTGGCATCACGCTCAGAGTTTGCCTTTTCTACTTCCGCACGTACCTTGGCGTCTAATTGCCACAATGGATTAAATACAATATCAAGCTTAGGGATTTGCCGACCAAAGGTAGACTGGCAAATCACCGCAAGAAACCGCATTAAAATCGGCTTCAATTGCCAGACCTGCTTAGTTGCAATGGAGTCATAATAGTTTCGCGTATCATGCTCACCAGTTGCATTTAAACCTGCAGGTGCTTGACCGAACAATATGGTGTATGGAATCTCTGCCGCCCCAGCTGCTTGAATAGAATATTCACGCATTAGATCTGGTAAACCAGCAAAGTTGTAAGTCTTAGAGTCGTACTCTTCATCTTTATCAAGTACCAATAAGCCATTTAGACCTTTGAGCAAACCAACACTCATAAAACGCTCTACAACAGCTTTCATATCATCTTTGATCTTTGCAACTAGATCTGGTGTACGAATCACATCGATCTTAGATTCATGTACCAGACTGGCGGATCCTTTCTTGACACTGGCATGATCAAGTAGATCTTCATACACTTCCTGCAAAATGCTTTGTGGTTCCTCATTCACGACATCTGCATAGCGAAATGGGATTAAACGACTGTAGTGGATTCTTTGACGCCCTTTACCATCATTCATTTGCAAATCGTAAAATTCAGGCTGTTTAAGCAAACCACAGCATGCTGATGGGGGCATATAAGTATTTTTATCAGCCTTAAGATATTTCTTCTTAATCACAGTAAAGAACTCTAAGCGCCCTTGGCCTAATTTATCCAACTCCAAAGGTTCATCTAAAGCCTTACCATCCGCCGTGCCAAGTAATACATAAACTTCACCATAGAGGCGTGACAGTATCAAACCAGACATAAGCACGTGGTTTAAGTGATAATGCTTACAAGCCTCTTCAAGCTTGGATAGATCACTATCTTGAATGCCCTCGTAGTACCAACCAGCACGCAACATATCCGAAGCTGGTCGATTGACAATACGTTTGGCCAGCCAATGCTGATACACCGCCTCAAGCTGATCATCTGGGATATCACGACGCACAAAATGCCCATGCGATGCTTTGTCACGCCCGGTACCAATATTAGAGACAAAGTTTGTATATGCGCCCGCATCACCAATGGCGTCGGGCTTCTTCGATTTAGCCATAAGTTTTCCTAATCAAATACGGTTGGCTTTTTCGCCAAGGTGTCATTAATAGCATCAATGGTCGGGTCCCACTGGTCATCATGATCATGAGTCATATCCGCCGTGAGCCCTTCGATTTCTTCGATATAGTTCAATAACCACGGCGCAGATACAGGTAGCAACACATTGCCATCCTCAACGTAAAACACCACATCCATGGTCCGTGTCAGCTTGTCTATACCGCGTTGAACAGCTCTGATTGGTAATGTGGTCTGCCGTGATACAGTTTGAATCAAGGTGGTACCAGATGATTTATCTTCAATTGCCATATAGCGCAGTTTGCCAATCTTGGTATTACTATCCTTGTGCTTATTGATAAATGCCTTGGCTTCCTTAATCAGCTCTGGCGATTCCCACTTACCACGGCGTACGTCGATGATATAAAGCCGATTGTCATGACCTAGCCCCGCACATAAGAACACTGAATAGTCGTTGTGCTCTTTGGTTTTCTGCGCCGTATCAGCCCAGATCGCCCGCCACTTCAGGACTGGTAGTTCAACATAACGACCGAACCATTCAGCTTTAACCAGATCACCACCGAGCTTTTTCGGCTGCTGTTGGTACTGGCTGCTGAATGTATAGCGCGATACTGTGGCGCCGTCTTTATCTTGACCACCTTGCTCAAGCTGCAGTAGAGACTGTAATGATTCTTTTAGTGGCCAATAACTTTGGCGACCTCTTTCATCACGCTCTACATCACGTGGCACTTTTTTGCGGATATGCTCAGGTAACTTAGCAATATAAGCATCATCAATTAATGCTGGTACCGTGATTTGGTGCCATTGACCAGGTACATTGCCGGTCATCACAAAATTGGTCGGATCTTCAACATGCAAACGCTGCATGATCAGAATAATCGGTGTAGATGACTTGGCTTTACGCGAGTTGACCGTGTTTAGGATTTTACGATTGGCTTTCTTACGTGCTGACTGACTAAAAGCATCCTCTGGCTTTAATGGGTCATCTAGAATAATGGCACCAGTAAAGCCATTATCCGCTAATGTTCCTGCACGGCGACCGGTAACCTGACCGCCCATCGATGCAGAATAGACATGCCCCGCTTCATAGCCGTCTACGGTCGTTTTCCAACTGGCTTTAGCGTCTGTACTAGTTGAAATACTAACCGGCCAAAGCCCTTGGAAATCCTCAGACTTAACGATATTACGCGCTGTACTCGATACATCCTCAACCAGTGACTGCGAAAATGATAAATATAAGAATCGCGATCGAGCATTACGTGCAATACCACGTGCGATTAAATTGGTCAGTAACTCGGTCTTTCCTGATCCGGGTGGAACATTAATAACAAGGTTTTCTATTCGTCCGGCAATGACTTCATCAATGGCCCAAGCAATATATTCATGATGCCAATTGACCGAGAACTTAAAGCCCATGCGGGGCATAAAAAAACGCCGTGTAAAGAATAAATGTTCTTTCTCACAGCGTTCTTGTTCAATCTGCACTTCAAGCAGGCTAGTATTTGCTTTCGAGTTCATCCCACACCTGCTTGATATCTTCAGGCGTTGCTTTTACATAGGTTGTATTTTCACTTTGTAGTGGTCCACCACCTGCACCGGTTATTTCCTGCTTATTGGTATATTGATTGCCCATTTCTTTGGCCGCCTGTTCTGCCCATTTTGGGGTGAATACGGGGTTATTCGGATAGGCATCAACAAGATTTTGCAGCAGCTGTAAGCGGTACCGTTTATTGGCGATCGGGATTGCTTCCAGCTCATCATTGGCCTTACGGCGGTACTCAAAAAATAAATCTCGTAGTTCTTGGCTGAGGTCCTGACCAGTTCGTTTGGTTGGATCATATGCTTCGCATTGCTGTGGTGTTACATCAACATTAAAAACTTCTTTTGCGGTTTTTGATGTCTGTGTCGGGGATTCAAATTCAGCAAGCATTCGAACGATGAACAATTTCACCTTTTTAGTAATACGTGCCATTTCCACCATTCCATCCAAGTACATCCAAGAAGAATGGCAAAAAAATTTAAACCACTCTTAAAAAGCAAGTGCCGCAAGCATGATGAACATTGGCCCTTGATAGCTCAGGTTTCTGATTAGCAGCCTCTACCATTCGTTTAACCTCTTCACTGGCACCGTAACGGCGTACAACGCCTGTAAACTCTTCAACATCATGTCCGCGTATTTCTAAGTTGGGCTTTCCAGTTTCTCGGTTATACGACAAAAAACCAAATCGATCGCGCTTGTGAGCAATGTGATACAGCTCATGTTCTATTAGGGCGCAAAAGCTTATATCGTCACACTCAGCACAAAACTGAGCATCCAAGGTAATTAGGTAATCCGGTACGGTTCCAAACCAATCAATCAATTGAACTTCTTGCCGATCCTTTTTCCATCCCGATGCGTTGATCATAATTCTCTCAGCTTGGCCAACAACAATACGGCCCTGTTTTTTAAATCCGCCATTCGCCCATAGCACGGCGATATGCTGGAAGTTAAAAGCACCTAAATGTGCATGATCTGGATTAAAAAGTTGATGATCTGGGTTTAAAAATACTGCTTTGATCCACCCCCACACCTCAGGCGCAGGAACAAATGCAGCATCATAGATCCCTGTGATCGATTCAGGTGGTTGTGGTCTTTTCATTAATTTTTCCATTAAAAAACCCACCGAAGTGGGCCCACTTAAAACGGAATATTCTCAAATAGCAAAACCAAAACATCATATACTTTGTAGAGAATGATCCCCACCTTAATAGTGTTTTGAATTGGCTTGATTGTCTTCTTAATAAGTGTTTTTAATTTTAATATACTATTCATTATTTTCCTTTCTTTTATATTTTCTTCTTATAGGTCGCGCGCGTCCCAAATGTAAGGCTAGCTTGCTCACCTTTTCTAAGTACCCGAACGGGGACCTAAGTGAAAAATATAATTGATTAGAAATTAATAAGTTATATACCAAAAATTAAACGTGTGTAGTACAGCACTATTTGACTTTCCTTTCAAGATCAGTTGAAACCGTTTGGTTATTTATTACACCCATTGATTTAGTAATTTTTTCCATTAAGTCTAATGACCTCACGGAATATCGACACCTGCAAAAACAACAAAACCCCGCAATTGCGAGGCTTATCCAGTGAATTACTATAACTTCGTCCACTATGCCATAAATATAGCGTTTGCTTTCCTGAGGGTCAAGTCTCAATCACTTGTATGCAATGAATTTATACCGAGAGTGCAGAACAGCTAGACCACACTTAACATCTTGCTCCGCTCCATATTTAGAACGGATGATTGTTGGGTTATCAACATATCCAACTTTAATCACCATTTCCGACCAACTATTAAAATAAAAATAGCGATCGACAATTGCATCAAGCCATTCATCCATCACATCCGACTGCCCCCGTAAATCCAAAACTAGACGCTGCACGGCGCGCGCTTCATTGTCTGTTATTTCACAAACTATATCTTTAGGGGTTTGCTTCTTAATTGGCATGAAATCAATATCGCTCAACATAGCGTCTGCGGTTATTTGGCGTTTTTTTCTAATACCCAATTTAAGTTTTTTCCGTTTTACAACAGCCTGATCCATGGCAGCAGCAATAGGATTTAATGATTTTCCACAAGTTCCCTGCACTGTGTTCTGCCACGCCCCGAATTGATATAGCCATCCTTCTAAATCGTATTTACCCCAATCCGTAGCCTGCATAATCGTTACAGCTGCATTCATACCTTACTTCTCCACCAATTCTAAAATGCCTTTAATCGCCCCACCACTCTTCACATCAGCCGTGCTAAACCTTAGTACCGTATAACCCAGTATTGTTGCCGCGTTGTACTTCTCTATATCTGCCTGATACCCCTTACCGCGTGTATGCCTGCCACCTGACCAAATCCCACCTTCCACTTCGACAAGCAATTTATGCCCAACGATATGAAAATCAGCCCGCCATTTTCGCGTTTCACAGAATTTGAACTCTTGATCAAACGCAATGCCGTGGGCTTTTAAATGCTGTGCAAGTGTTGCCTCACCTTCGCTTTCAACTTTGGCACCACGGCGCACTGGACGCCGTGATTTAGCCTTAGGTTTAGCTTTGATCATCTTTCGATACTCAGCTAATGGAATGCTGCTCATAGATATGCCAACGCATGATGTGTTGAATTGCTGCCATTGCCACTAGTCGCAGTTGCCCACACTGAAAACGTAAGTATCAGTAAAATGAGCAATGCAAATTTATCCTGGTCTTTCATCGTGATGCCTCAAGAATGACTTTTGGTGTGCCTGTTTGATATTTAGGTCCATCAATAGTTTTAGACGTTGAAAACAATGCTCTAGCCATTTCCGTTGCTTCATAGTGATAAATCGATACGCGCTTTAAATAACCCAACTCAACGAGATCAGTTAAACAGTTTGAAGCTGTATGCAAACTTGCATTGATTACATGTAAAGCAATGTCTTTACGCATGAATGGCTTAGTCGCATGCACGGCGTAAATAATGATATCTAAGCGTTTCTCAAATGATTTTTGTGATGTTATGGTCATGCTGCAGCCCCCTGTACTTTCTCGATTCTCTGTCCGATCCAATGCATAACGGGTACCGCCATAGAATTACCCATTGCTTTATATCGAGCTACTTTTGATGCGCCTGGTATATTCGTATAGTTGTCTGGGAACCCCTGTAGTCGCTCACATTCAATTTCAGTTAAATATCTGGCTAAATAAGAAATATAGACATTCTCTTGTCCACTATTTCGCCCTAAACAGTGGGCATATTTACTGGATAAAATCGGGTCTTGTGTCCCGTGAATAACTACGCCGTGTCTATCAGACATTGTGAGTGTTGGTGCCTGTTCTGAACTTAAACCAATGATATTTCTTTGAATACCACAAGAATGAATCACGTAGCCTCGATCATTATTGCTTAGTAAAGTTGCAGATTTTTCCTCAGTAACAGCCGCATTTGAATTGCACCCACCAACGCCAATTGCATGCCCAATGTAATAGTCACCGCTAAATGCTTCTTGATTGCCAAGCCACATTTTTTCGCCATGTGATGCTAAGGGTGGAGGTGTTATTCTTTTACCGCTAAGAGTCTGGCCTGTAGCTCCAATGTAATTACCACCACTTCTGGTAAAATCTTCCCCCTTGCTTTTGCTCGTCTTAAAATCCCCAAGCACGCTTTTGCGCTCAAAAAGTACTTCTGCGATACATTCTGTTCGAGCACTTGCGACAACAAACACTCGTTTACGTCGTTGGGCGAGTCCGAAATATTGAGCATCAAGGACTCTCCAAGCAATTTGTCGTTGTGGTCCAAACACACAACCTGCGTTCGTCCATTTTTTCCCTGTCGGCTGCAATTCACTCCCTTCACCCGAAAGCGCTCCCAAAAAACAGCCGAAAGCGTTGTCTTTTGTGCTGAGCACACCGGGGACATTTTCCCAAACAATAATGGATGGCTTGAATCCTTGAATAAGTCTTGCTGAATCAATTTCATTTGCTAATCTCACGAACTCAAGGCTTAATTGCCCTCGATCGTCTTCTAACGAGTTTCTTAAACCAGCAACAGAGAAAGCTTGACATGGCGTGCCACCGACCAAGACATCTGGTGCTTCGATTTTTTCACTCCTAACCATTTCTGCGATTTTTTTCATATCACCTAAGTTCGGAATATCTGGATAGTGATGCGCTAAAACTTGTGAAGGAAATTTTTCAATTTCTGCAAACCATGTTGGAGTCCAACCCAGTGATTGCCATGCAACACTTGCAGCTTCGACACCAGAACAAACTGATCCATATTTCATGCTGAACCCTCCAACACACCTGTGAAGCCGACTTGTTTTAAATACCCTTCCCATTTCTTCGCCTGTGCTGGATCTTCAAGCTTCACGGCGATCTTTGCCGCTAGTTTCTCGTATGAATCACCTGGTTCGCTGTATCGGCCTGCAAACTCGGGATGATGTGCAAGCTTGGTCGCAAATACATGAATTTGTTTTTCAGAGAGTTGGTTGGCTTTCGCTGCAGTAGAGAATTTAGATCCTTGACTCTTGGCCGAATCTGAATATTTACTTCGATATGCATTGATCAGCCAGTCAGCAAAATAGAAATTCATCAAGTCATCACAAAGGTTCTTTTCTGCGTTGTAAATCTCGAATGCTCGTTTTTCACGACCAGCCCATGTTGATTTCGCGATAACTGCAAAATCGATACTGCCATCAGCTTCTCGAATTTCATTTTCAAGTTTTTTAAAACAAAGCCAGTCTTTTTTATTTTTAGATTCATCTGAAAGATTCTTTAAAAGATTCCGTGTCCCAACGTTGGGACTCTTTCCGCGGAACGTTGGGACTCTTTCATCGGATTGTTGGGACGGTTCCATTGTTGGAACTGTTCCATTATTGGGACTCTTTAATTCATTATTTTTAGTGTCAAGGTGTACCAATGTTGGGACAGTTTCACGACCATTTACCCCCATTAAGCGATAAACTTTTACTTGTTTCGTGCGACCTTTTCGCTCACCGGTATCTAAAATTAATCCGTCTTCGATTAACTCATCGATTATTTTAAGCACGGTTTTACGATCCATCTCCGTATCTTCTACCAGACGCCCCACGCTTGGATAACAGCAATGATCCTCACCTGCACGATCTGCAAGTGAGAGTAAAAGTAATTTTTTAAGTGGCTTTGAACTGCCGCCTTTCTTTTGCTGTAGCTGAACTCGCCAAGCCCAATTGGTTGCATCTAAACTCATAACACCACCTTAGGCTTTACATAGCTACCAAATGATTCAACAACCCCGGCATTCACCATGCTTTTAACAATCCGCTGCGCTAAAAAATTGGCAATACGAAAATAACGCTCCATCGAACGTGCTAACTCCTCTTTCGTCACTGCAGCATTGTTTTCGTTATAACCACGGCGTCTAAGATTTTCTTTCTTGCGCTCCAGCATGTCATTCAGCATTCTTAGTGCTGGCTCATGGAAAGATTGGATATTCTGCTGTTGCCAGTGGTCCACTGACGGTGCGTGAATTTGTGTATTCATGCGATCAACACCCCATTTGTTGAAATGTCTAAACGGCGCCGTGCAGTAATTTCGGCGGTAGTCGCATGGCGGATATCACTGATCCAAACGGATAACATTTTTGCTTTGCATGGCTTGGTGATGTAACACTTTGCATTTAGAACAGTATTTACTTTCGAGAACTCATAAAGTGTGTTGTCATCGCCATTGATTAACACAACCGCATCGCCTCGGACGAAATCTGTCGCCGTGTCATTGCTTGCTACGGCTGGTTTTGATATATTTGATTTCATATTCATTGGTTTCCTAATTAGTGAATTACTGACCGCTTCTATTCACAGTAGAAGCGGTTTTTATTTGCCTAAAACTCGCAAATCCCTTACATCCCCCTGATTCCCCGTCAATCCCAAGCGATTCATTTTTTTGGCTGTTACATTTACAACATGCCACTTAGCCATGATCATCATCTCTAAAAAGATCGCAGCTTGAGCAGCTATTTCGTTTTCATCTAAATCAGCCAAAACAGAGAGACGGCTATGCATATCCACTTCGATACGAACATGAATAGATTTTTTTTCGAGGCTCATAAATTCACCTATGTAATTATGCGATTAATGTTTGTAGATCAGCTTTTAGCTTGCCTTTTGTTAGGACTTCAAAGGTAGCTTGGGTGCGAGGTGGGATGCCGTTTTGCTCCCATGCGGTCACGGTTGATCTTGCAACACCTATTATGTTTGCTAGATGCGACTTATTTTTAGCTTCATAGAAAGCCATTAATTGCTCTACCGTCATATTCAATTACTCAAACAAAAATACTTCAATCATTTGAACATTTTGTTCAAGCAATTGTCAATACGTTTGTTCATAATTCTGAACAAATAGGAGATTATTAAATGCAACAGACAGTTTCAGATAGAATTAGATTACGGATGTCTGAACTTGGCATGAATCAAGCAGACTTAATGCGTCTCACAGGGGCTGCAAGAGGTACGATTTCTGGGTGGTTCAATGGATCGAATAGCCCTAGCGCAAAACACATTGGTGCTCTATCTACAGCTCTAAAAACAACACCTCAATGGCTTTTAGATGGTGCTGGCTCACCAACTCAAGATGATAGCCAGCTTGAAGGTGTTAAATGCAAACCTGTACTAGCATGGGAAGCTCCCGAGGATTTAGATCCAAATGTTTATGTGATTATTCCTCATGTTGATGTTAAGTTTTCTGCTGGCAATGGACATATCGTTGAGTTTGAGCCTGCTAGGCAAGAGCTAGGCACAGCTCAATTACTAGATTGGATTCACAAGAAAAGAGTTTCACCTAAGAACTTAATAACGGTTGATATTGATGGCGATAGCATGGAACCAAGAATTCCGAATGGTAGTGTTGTTACGCTGGATAAATCCATAAACACATTGCAGCAAATTCAATCAGGTAGAGTTTATGCTATTCGCTATGGCAACGAATTAAAAATTAAGCGCTTATCTCTTCGGTACGATGGCGCCTTAATAATTGATAGTGATAACCCCGCATATGAGCGTGAAATTGTAGATCCTGATCAATTAGAGCATATTAGTGTAATTGGAAAATATATATCCCACTCTTATGATGGTGAAATTTAAGAAGGTCTTATGATGAAAATTATTAAAGAAGGAAATCACAATGATCGCAACACTTAATAAATCCAAAACCGCGCTAACGATTAATCGTCAAGAATTTAAAATGGCATTGGCTAAAATGGGCGATGGAATCGACAAGCAAATTGCAGCGCTTAAAAGAGCTAAACAGAGCTATGACGCTGCAGAAATGGCAAATGAGGTCATTGCTGAGGCTAATATCTTTGAAGCCATTATTGAGGGTTTTAACGAAGCTGAGGGCACTAGTTTAAAACTGGCTGACATAACAAATCGTGAGGCGGTGCAAGGCTGGATTGATGAGTTTTTAGAGAAGTACTCGGAGTAATAAGGTGCCTAGAGTAGTGCTTCGGCATAATAAGAAGTAATTAATTTAAACCTGCAACCCGATGCAATCTTTGCAACGGGTTTCCTTTAAATTTTAGGAAAATTATGTTTCAAATACCGAAAGACATGCTGCCTAATGCGTCAAAGCCACCCCAAATAAAAAGAACCCTATTAACCATTGAGACAATTAAAAAACTTTCAGATGATGAACTGCTTAAGCTTCTTAGTGGTGAATCTAGGGATGGTTTGATTTCTGCCCCATTACTTCAAGCTATCAGCTATGAATTAACTTCTCGTCAAATTCAAAGGTCAAGCAAACCTCACTGGACAGTTACGCCCACGTTTATTGTTGGGTGTATTGCATCACTACTGGCTGCTATTTCAATCCTTGTGACTATATATTTTTCAGTATTTTATAAGACAGAAAATGATAATAAACATGCAGATCAAAGTTACGCTATTGAAAAAAATAGTAGCCCAAAGTAAACGCTTAACAATTAAAGATTCGTTTTTATTCATGAAACACCTTTACTGTGAATATAGCGAGTCCTTTCGGAAAAAGATTAGCTGGAGATATTATGATTGAAGTTTCTTTAATAGAGTTTGAACAAGGTGCCGAAAAGGCTTTGTATGCACATAAATTTGAAAACCTTCCGAGAATCGGTGAATGGATAGTCCTATCCAACGATAAGACTTATGAGGTTTTGATGGTGCTTCACCATGAACACCCTGAATCTGGCGTGGATGTATGCGTAAAATATCTTGGCAACAAGCTAGATTGTGTTGATCGTCTGGGCTCTGGTAACGCACTTTAACCTTGATGAGCTCTTGAGGGAGCTCTTCTGGATCACAGATAAGAATGCCCACCAATCTAGTTCCGCCCTTAGGTCCATCTTTAGATATCTCTATTAGCTCACCACTTTTGGTAATGCCAATCATATTAACAAACTCCATCTAACCCGCCCTGTGCGGGTTTTCTTTTGTCTATTAAAACATATAAGTTCAATATACTGAATAAATAGATATACAATATTTCGAACAAAGTCTTGACACTTTAGTTCAATTAGTTGAACATACTATTCATCAAGACAACAAAAAAGCACACCGACCGTCAAATCAAATGTGCTTTTTCTAACAACAGGTGGATTATGAACGCAAAACCCATTTCTTTCAATCCTAGTTTATCGGGTGTTACAACTCTTGTACGCCGTCGACCATTTAGCACGCTTGTTTTAGTTGGTGCTTTAAGCGTTGTCGGCTTAACAGCACTTAAAACAAATGCAGTTCAAGCACCAGTGGCTTCCCCTGCTGCGATTCCTTCTACCTACGAATTACAGTCCCTTGTCTTAACTGGTGACAACTCTGGCACGGCGAATATTCTGCTCGATGACTTTGTTCTGAATGTGTCTTTCGACTTCGAAGCGCATGAAGATAGTTACGGCGTACTGGGTTCTGAGTTCACTGCTATCGATGTGACTCAGCTTAGCGTGAATAGCGTAGTAACGCGTGATGGTACTCAATTCAGCGATTTCACTGATTCTAGTGATCACCGCAATATCAATGCTTTGATTGCTGGCTACATGATGAAAAACCGTCTTGGGGAGGATGCGTAATGTCAGTATTCTTCAAAAAAGCAGAACGTAAAAACGCTAAATTGCGCCTCGCACTCTCTGGCCCTACTGGTTCAGGTAAAACAATGGGTGCACTACTCATTGCTAAAGGCATTGGGGGTAAGATTGCTGTAGTAGATACAGAAAATAGTAGTGCTGAACTTTATGCCGATGTTGTTGAGTTCGATACAGCAAATATTCAACCACCTTATTCACCAGAGAAGTTTATTTCCGCAATTCAAGCTGCTGAACACGCTGGATATTCAACTGTTATTTTAGACAGTATTACACATGAATGGTCGGGTGTTGGCGGTTGTTTAGAAATCGTAGATGCTCTTGGCAAAGGAAAGTTTAAAGGTAATACGTGGGGTGCATGGAGTGAGGTTACTCCGCGCCATCGTAAATTTATTGATGCAATGCTGCACTCAAGTATCAACATCATTGTCACTATGCGCAGCAAAATGGACACCGTGCAAACCAATGATACCAACGGTAAAAAGAAAGTTGAAAAGCTTGGACTCAAATCAGAGCAACGTGATGGTATCGAATATGAGTTCACTACCGTTCTAGATATTACTCACGGCGACTACTATGCAAATGCGACAAAAGATCGTACCGGACTATTCGTTCAACCAGAACAAATTACAGAGCAAACTGGCATCCGCTTAAAGCAATGGCTTGAGTCAGGATCTGCCGACGCAACAATAAACGGCGATCAATACCTAGAAATTGAAAACCTAATGATTCAAGCCGGTGTGAATATTGATAATTATTGCGCTAAGCGCCAAATGAACAGCTTGCTAGACCTACAGCAGCAGAAATTCGAAGAAACTCGCAACAGCCTAATCTCTATTATTCAAAAAAGAGAGCAAGCTAATCGAGAGCATGAGGCTCAGTTACACCAGCAGAATTACCAGCCTGCAAATGAAACGGAAGCAATGACAATCGAGCAGCGTAACGAGTTGCAACAGCTAATTGCATCACGCGGTCTTGATGTTAAATCAACATGCGAATACTTGGGAATTGATTCACTGATGCAGATCCACCCATCACGCCTATCTGAAGTTATAGCTGATATTGAAAAATACGCACGCGAGGTAAATGTGGCATGAACAATCTAATTTCTGCTCAAGAAGCTTTTAACGCAGTTATGGCCGGCAAGCATGTGCTTTGCCGTGCTGCAGGTGAAATGCTTGAATTTGATGACTTGGACCAATTCCCTGCGACCATTTTTGCCAAGTCTGGTTATGAATTTTGCATCAAGATTGAAACAATAGAAGTCGCCGGTATTACTTTCACTAAGCCATT
Source organism: Acinetobacter larvae (assembly GCF_001704115.1). Lineage (NCBI taxonomy): Bacteria > Pseudomonadati > Pseudomonadota > Gammaproteobacteria > Moraxellales > Moraxellaceae > Acinetobacter > Acinetobacter larvae. Next base: position 1,716,694 of record NZ_CP016895.1, on the reverse strand, counting down.
GACCTTTGATGAAATTATTGAAGGTCAGGAAATCTATATCGTTAATACGCATGATACATCTATTCACATTAGCGAGTTTAATAAAGCTACTTTCTCAAAGTTAGTCAAAGCAATTAATAGCGGCTTTGCGCAACGAGATGAAGATAATGCTAAACAGCAGTTACAGGCATTTAGTAGGGTTTTAGGTCGCGAGCTGGTTGGCGACTGCCCTGTTGTTCGATTAGATGACGAAAAACCCAAGCAGACTCGAAAACCAAGAGTTAAAAAGGAAGCGGCACAAACTGCAATTAGTGATGTTCAAGATACAACACTGACCGATGCTGCCATTGAATCATTAAAGGCAGCTGAACCTGATGCCGTAACTATCACAGCTGTCGGCGATACCGTTGTTGAGACGGATAACTTGATTGATTTTAGCAACAACAAAGATGAAATCAAGATTCTACGTGAACGTATTGCTACAGCCACTTCAGTTGAAGAACTAGAAGCCCTGCTGCCTGATCTTCGTAATTTACACGGCGAACAAGGTCATTTGTTAATGACCACATACGATGAACGCAAGAAAGTACTGGCTTCGATTTCAGATGAATTAAATCCTTTGAACATTGCTAAGCAAATTAAAGCTGATGTGGCAAAGGCATCAAGCAAAGATGAACTGGAACGCTTAAAGAACTCTGTTGCGCAATCCCGCATGTTTACCAACAGCATTCTGAAAGATTTAGAGGATGCATTTGACGAACGCGAATATCAAATCAAACTCGATGATCTGCTTGTTGATGTAGTAAATGCACAAACACCGACCGAAGCCAATGCGCCAGTTCGCTATACAACTGCATGGAGCGAAGAGCAACGTAAACCATTATTGGTTGCTATCAGTAAACGTTTATCACAGTTCGAGCAGTCAGTAAGTTCCGAAGCTCCAAGCCTTATGCGTGATATTCAAAATGCAGCAGATCTCACGGCGCTTGATGCACTTGAAATAGATATCAGTGCCAGAGCACCAGATATGCAGAAGAAGTTAATGGCTGAGGTTTATAAACGCCGTGCAGCACTGGAGCGTGAACATGAAGTTTAGCTATTCATCGATCAGCCAGACACTTACTGTGTTCGGCAACAAAATGACCCATATATTTCATAATGTTTATTTATATGAAATTGAAGAATTAATAACTGAATCGAAATTTAAAGAAGCGATGTGGAGAGAGTGATGGGAGTAGGTATTTACGCTATTACGGTGCAAGGTGAGGCACCAGCCTTACATGTAGGTGCAGAAATTGGTGGTGCTAAAGTCATATCAATTAAAGATATTAGCCCTCAATTGGTATCAGCAGCTTATTTATCGAAACAATACAATCTAGATGTTAAGACCATCAGGAGCCGCTTATTACCAATAAATAAAGGAACACCAAATAAGCATTTATACAATCCAGAAGAAGCAGAACGTATCCTAAGTTTAGGTAAACAAAAGACAGGTAGAAAGAGGGTTAATTAACCCTCTTTCTTCTTTTATAAGACATGTATAATAGTCATTAAAATCATCAATTTATTGTGGATAACTTTGCAATTGTCCCAATATTGCCCCAAATAAACTTAAGCTATTGATTTATATAGATATACATTACCTTGACATCGTAGAGGTCTCCAGTTCAAATCTGGATATGCCTACCAAATTTAGTTGTTAAATCAACACGTTAAAGCCCATCTTAAAAAGTGGGCTTTTTTGTTAGGGGCATTTTCGGGGTTCTTTCGGGGTATTAAGTAGCTCCCATCTGTTGATAAGGTCGGCTTAGAATTCAATTTAGTTAATCCTCCACCCCTCAATCAATCACCCTCACCACCGCCCCATGCCTCGCCTTACACTCATTATATTTAATGACAACATCCACAGCCCAAAGAATCACGGCACTAGCCTGCCCTGATTCTAGCTTTTGCAGATCAGGGCAAGGTGTGAGTAGGTTAGCTGGAATCGACGGCGATAAGACTGTTGATTGCTGACACGCCGTCATCATCAAAACACTGATTGAGATAAACAGGACGATCAATGATCTTTTGCACTTCACGTGTAACGGTTTCTGTTTTGACTCGTTGCTCGGATTTGAGTTTTTCATAGTCGGCACTCGCTTGATTGAGTTTGTTTTGTTGTGCGGTTAGAGCTTTGGCATTGTCAGCGTGAATCTTGTCGATTTTGGCTGTGCACGCTGCCTCAGCTTTACGCAGCTCACCACCCAAATGATTGGTATAAGCCAATTGCCCTAAACAGATAAAAGAAAGGACCGCGATTGCGATCCAGTGTTTGTATTTCCAGAGTAGGTACCAGTTCATTTACCACCCCACTTTTTATATGCTGCAGCAAGTTTTACATCATATTTATTCGCTGCGTATGCTGGACCGTTATAACCACGTGCGAAGGCTTTCCAATCTTTATTCTGCAAAGCTTTAATAAGATTATTTACTTTGATATAGCGACACATCGTCTCAAGCTGCGAGGCTTCATTGCGATACATGGCATTGATAAAGCTTTGTAGTGAAGCGTAACCTAGTGATTTCCAATGATAGCCCATCACCTGGCCAAGCCCCCAGCTTGCAGATTCTAATGCTGAATCACGATGATATTGAGCTGCCACATTTAAGCGTCCATGCTGAGCTGAATATAAGCCATAGTTGCCAGATGATGTATTGCAGAGATCTGGACGTTCACGCATGGCTTTGGCTGCGATATTAGCTTTGCCATTCGCAATCAATCGCTGCCGAAATACATGACACTCAAATAGAATGACGGGTGTACCATCTGAATTAAAGCCCGAATTACGACATTCAACTTCAATCACGGCGCGTAATGCTGCAACTGAAACACCGAGCGCCGTGGCTTGTACTTCGATTTGCTGTTGTGTGAGTTTTTTCATTTCACTTATCCCTAATTAAAAACCGCCTTTCGGCGGCTTAAATTTATTTAAATTATTCATCTTTCATCTTCTTGAGTTCTTTCACTACCTCAACAATCGTTTTCCCCTCTTGTCGATTTATGAAGTTAAAGGTCCAGCGCACAATTGCCCATCCTGGTAAACCGCAGACGAAAAAAAAACCCCCAAGGGCAATCATTCCCCAGATATCAGTGACCCATTCATGCAGACCATATTTAACGATGATGAATGAGCCACCAGCTAGGCTTGATACCACTGTGCAAATTAAGCCGACTGCCCATTCTTGTGGTGAGCGAGGAAAGCGCATCATGATAACAACCGTAGCCACAAGCGCGATTGCCAAGGTCACGGCGATTGCTGCGCCGTAGAATTTTAAAAAGGCAGTCAAGCTGCCTGTGGACACTGGTTCCATTGGTTTTCCTGAATTTTGGGTGTAAAAAAACCGCTTTCGCGGCACAATGAGTCTGCTATTCCATAAAATATGTTGATGCATCATAGACTAATACATTGGCAGTTTTACCAAGCCTATTCCAGATAAAAGAGCTATCTGTATTAAGTGGCTTAGGTATTTCGGTGCTTTGAATAGAAAAGCCCATTCGCCATGAGTAACTATCAACCGTTGTCATAAGCAGTGGCTTTGCAGAAATTGCAGCAGCATAAATCTTAGTATTACTAGAACCACCTCCTCTAAACCGCTTAGCATTATTGCTGATCTGTGAACCATCCCCTAACCCAACTGTTTTGTCATACCATGATACCCATTGAGTATTATTTCCCTGTAAAACCATTGCCCAACAATTAGGATAATCTTTATAAATCCCTGAGTCTTGAGTTGGGTCAAAAGGTACTCTATGTGCATACTGTCCATCTAAAAATAACCAACTTTCTTGCAAGCCTTGGCTAAAGGTCTGTAGACCATTATCTCCTCGGACATTTACATCTTCTAACTTTTTATTAAAACAAGTAACACACCAAGAGCCATCCTTAAAATCGATCATGAAATTCTGCTGTATCACGTAGCGGCCAGGTGTATTATCTACTTGAATCGTATTGCAAGCATGTAGACGATTAGAAATATTTATCTTTACAGAATCAGTTATTCCGCTTTGATTTTTAGACATATCAATAGCATTACCACCTAGTATGATTTGATAGTTGTCGTTTATCGCAGTTTTAAATCCGCCAGCACTACCACTTGTCCCGTGATTTCCACCTGTGTAGATAGATGGAAGATCGGGTGCAGTAGGATTATCAACAGCATCAATAATCAGTGGGGGTAATACATCGGATGCATAACTCTGAATCAAAACCCACTCAGTGTCATTAATTCCCTTTTTCGATAAAGATGTAAAATTAGGCAGATCATTAAACCCGTTTATTCCAAACACTTGGCTATATAATGTTTTTCCATTTTGCCATGTAAGTGTTAATCGTTTTCGAGTAGTGTTATAGCTATAACCAATACCAGAGATACTCGGAATAACAATTTCATCCTCTGCAAAATCGTAATAAATGGGATGTATTACAAATGAATAGGAAGGGTCTGTAGGCAAGTTATAACGCATAAATGAACCGTAATTTGGCAGCCGATCAACATCAATTGTTAAATCTATAATTTCACTACTGCGTGGAGATTTTAAAGTAATCTTTTGAATCCCTTTTGCAACACGATCTAAAATTTGAGTTGGTACATCCGTATTCGTAATAATCAATGAAACTGCATTATCTTGATTCTCATAATTATCTTTTGCAATTTTCTCAATACGCCAACCTTCTGGGTGAGATCCCGATAAAGCTGTACTACCATTCACGAAATAGGCGATGCGATAGAAAAAACCCTCTTGAGCATTAATTACTTTTACACCAAGTAAGATATTATTTAACCCTGCTGATGGCTCTGAACTAATATTGTTTCGCTTCTTTTGTAACAAAGGAATGTTCTTGCCGCGATTTAACTCCAATGAATTTAACTTAATATTCTCATTGGTCACAATAGTATTGACCTCGGCTTCTGATGTTGATGTCTTATATATGTAAAATGCAGGGTCGATGATTAATGCATAAGCAGTTTGGGTTGGATTGATTGCTCTAAAAGTTCCGGTAGCAATATTAGTGTCAATTGTTACGATGATGCGTATATCGTTATATGCTGCAGCTGTTGGCGTTAAAACAATAGTCTGAATATCAGTATTATTTTTCCAAATTGGCTGTGCATGAGTATTAGTGATAATTCGCGTTGATGTGTCTTTTTTATCAAAATCCAAAACATCACACTCTTCGATAATCCAACGGCATGGATAAGTTGTATCAGTTGCTGTGTATGCTGTTGCAATGCGATAGTATTTATTAGCTCTAGCATTTTGTACTTCAACTTTTAATACTTTGCTCATTACCCATGCAGATGATGTGTTATCTAGATCAACTTCGGTATTAATGTTATTACGTGGCAAAAACTTGAAAGGCGTTTTATTGCCTTGGTTGAGTCTCAATGCCCCTAAGCTTCTAGTGAAATCATTCGCCTGATCCAACTCACTCAAACCCGTGTCGTTCCAGCGCGTGCCGTCCCATAGCCAAATCTTTTTAGTGTCCAAAGCTTTGGCAGCGCTCGGGTTGATCGCCGGAACATAAGCAAGCAATTCAGATTCTGTCGCAAATGGCTTAAACCCACCGTTTTCCATCAATTGGCGAATCGCATTAGGCATTGTCGGGTACTCTTTACCACGGCGCGTTTTTACCGTGTCGTACTCTCCACCACTAATCACGTCATCAAGCGAATCACAGTCTTTATCAGCATCTTGCAGCTTTTGCACAGTTACAATTTTATCTGCCATCTTACTTTTCCCCTGGCAATAAAAAACCGCCTTTCGGCGGCTTATGGATTTCAATTAATTAGAAAAAACGGTGATCATCTTTGTAGTATCGATCATCGTAGTTGATTGCTGTGATGTTGTTTGTCATGCGACTTGCTAGATCCATCTCTGTCAACATGAATGCGTTTGTATTACCATCACCAAGCGAGCTGACTATCTGATACGTCGTCTTGGCATATCGATCATCATCAACGACAAGCGGCAACCGAGGCGGTCGAGATAGTACGACTTGATACGGCGCATGCTTGGAGCAAGGCACAATATCTACAGTGCCATCACTCAACTGCAAACAGATCTTGTATGATGCGTTATCTTGCATCTCAACATCTTGAGAAAGCAGTAAAACAAGACCATTGACTGCATCCACTCCACCATCTTGCGTCCGCAAACTACAGTTATCAGCAACTAGAATCTTGTCATTTCTAGCAAGTAGATTTGACTCGTCAAGCGCTTCAAACTTTGTTGTCACACGGCGATACTGCAGCTTATTCCACTCACGCCAAGCTCGCGTTTTAGCTTGCTCATGATTACGGATACCTGTGGTCTTGATGGTCATCGGATTGCGTGCACCCTCACCCTCATACGCTTGATCTGTGTTGATGTCATACCAAATGTAATACTTGATACGAGCGTCATCACTTGGATCGGTGTATTCAAGCTCTAGACCGTCATAATCTTTCTCGATCTGTTGCGTCCTTGTGCGAGTCTCAGACTGCGGCACCTTATTGCGATGATTAAAAAGCAAAACTGCAATTTCTTGCGGCTTTTCAAATTTCAATCTGAGCTTAGAACCAAAGCGATACGGCTCACAGAACACGGCGCTTGCAATCATCCCTGCAATTTCTTCAAATGACAGATTGGCATCATCAATCGTGTAGCAAAACTCAGCAGCCTTTTCAGAACCAAAGTAGCTTTTTACCGCTTGAATCTCTGATTTAATTTGCTGAATATCAACTTCACTGATTGAGCGCCGACCATTCTTACCATCAAGTGCAAGATTAATCAGCGCTTGCCCAGCATCACGCGTCGGTACTAACGGACCGGTACCATCGACTGGCAGCTTCCGAGTCACTAAAAGATTGAGCTTTTTCTCTTTAAGAGATAACGCCCCATCGGTCCCAGAACTTTCTAGCCGCAATACAGTGACATCGCCATAGTTAACTTTCGTGCTTTTTGCGACCGCATAAACATCTTTGATCTTGCACAAATCCTGAGATTTATCATTCTTCGTTGGTGTTGTTCGCGCTAAACGGAAACGCACCGAGTCGTTGTAAGGCAATTCAATGCGAACAGTAGTACCGAACGGTGATTTAGACTTTTTATTTATATGTCTTGTCTCTTGAAAGACTTCACCGATCGGCTGATTTGCATCATTGATATACTGATATTCAATCAATACATCCATCCATTCAGCCCAAACACCACCTTTACTATCCTGATAAAACAAGCCGTTTTGAAAGAAAAAGTTAAAAACAATTTCCTCGGTTTCCGGCATTTCTAAGTTGTGCCAGCCAACCCAGACGCTATCTAAGAGATCAAGTCGAATAGATTTGAGCTGGTCGACTGTTGAGTGATTTGGTAGCGATAGAAGTTGAAGCCAACCACCGTTCACCTGGTCAGGATCTTTTAAGATAATCCGATCATCTGTGACACTATCAATCTGATAAGAACCACTTAAATTGATCGCCAACTTATTATTGGTCAACTTGACACCAGCAATTGCCGTTTCATTTTTTGTGATAAAACGCCAGTTTGAGTTGACTTCAAGTGCATTAGCTAAAGTAATTTCGTAGCGGAAAGTATTGCCCATATTCTCTTTTGAAATATTGGCAACACGATATTGCCCTGAAATATCTTTATATGTGGTGATAAATTTTGGCGGCTCACCCTCTTCCTCAGGCAACACCTCTGTAATGATTTCAATCAAAGCGCCATTTAAGATCACACCTTTAAAATCATCTACAGAATCTACATTTTGCACAGAATTCACAATGATCTTGCGATCTGTTGTAAACAGCGTTGTACCTGACCACTGCACATCTTCAACGCCAAATTCAGCGCCGTAGATCGCAATATTATCTTTGGCATTAAAAAGGCTGGTAAATTGAAGATTGCTGCGAGCTTTGATTAGGTTTGGGTAAACAAAGTAAATGTCTGTTGATTCAATCTTTTGATCATTCGGCATTTCTAGCGTTTGACCATTGATTGATTTTGATTTCAACGTCACTGGTGGATAGTAATCAAATTTTTCACCGACTTGGTAGATTGCATCACCCATGATTGAGGTAAATGGATCGTAAACAGAGACTTTGTAGCCTTGGATGTCATGCACATCAGTTGAGTCTTCACGGCAATCATGAATATCGTAGTAGCCACGACCGATGACCATTAGACTTACTTCAATTTCTTTGTCATCAGCATTGTAGAAAACGTAAGAAGCGGCGATCATGTCGGGATAGCAGCGTATGGTACCGAATATTTCAGGAACACGACCGCCAACACGAATTTGATTCTGCCGCGATGCCATGTCGTTGTTTGCTGACTGTGCCGCCGAAACTTGCGGCTTAGGCATTGTCATGTATGTGTAGACAGAGAATGCGGCAACAATAGCCATCACAACCAGTACTGCAATCTCCATAGCACCATATCCAGCCTCAATAACTACATAGAAGTCACCTTCCAGCCGCTCCAGTCTTTTCTCTGACTCTTCATCACACGGCGTTACATCGTTTTCAAGTGCAATCGCATTGTGATAAATGCGACCAGTTTCTGGAAAGTAATCAAGTTTAAGCTGCTCTCGCAGATACTCCGTGATGTTTTCAACTTCGATAAACTCTTCGTTTAAATCGACTGTCGTTTTTTTAATACAAACTCTTTTCATCGATAAAACTCACACTGATCAAAGCCGAAAATAAGATCTAGCGGCACATATTGTGCGGCATTCGCCAGATGCAAAACCTTGCCGGAATAAAAAAGCCCGACATGGTTTTCATATCGGGCACTAGAGAAATAAACTAGACACGGCGAGACTGGTTCATCTAGTCGTTCAAGCAATTTACGATGATTTTGATGGTCTAGTAATCGTTGAGCTAGATCCTCACCAGTGATCAGCTCCCACGCTTCATTTACAAAATCTTGGCAATCATAATCAGCGCGCCGTTCACGATTTAATAGCTGCTCAATCATATTGTGTATCTCAGCATTGGAAAACGCTCAAACGTATATGTATCACCAGTCCTAACACTATTCAGTTCAGGCGCTTTCGCTTCAAACGTCACATTACCTTTGCTGTCTTTAGACATACTCGTCACATGCAGGGTTTGTAGCACAATCATCGGAGAATCAAGATTGTTATCGCGGTAAATACGTTGTCTAAACTCAACTGGGCGCTTATCTTGAATATTGTTATATGCTTCAATTAATCGATCATCAAAATCATTGATCGTCATTTTTACAACTTGCTCTAGATCGTTATTGACGTTGGATCGATCAATCTGCATCGGCAAATAAACGTAGAACTGACGCTGACCATTCTCATGCGTTACAGCGAATGTATCTTCATCGTATGACTGCAAAAAAAAGCTGAACGTTGGGTGCTTAATCTCAATGCAATTTACTTCAGCAACAGTACCAGGTGCATTCAGATAAAATGATGTGTATTCACTCATTTAATATTCCTTAATGCGTTTGGTAATGCCACGTTTACAAGATGGTCAAGCGGATTAAGAATGTCATTAATATCCACTCCCTCATTGCCAGCTTCCACAATCACTTGATTCAAATCACGATCAACAATCGGCTTAACGATGAACTGCGCTGACACATTGAAGATAGGTCCTTCTTTGCTGTCCAAACCAAATGAATCGGGTACAAAATGGCATGTGTAAGCTTTATATTCAGGACCATCGACAATCAAATTGGCATAAAATGGCTGGCTTGGGTTTTCACACCACACTTCATGAAATGCGCACAAGTATTGATAGCCCGATGCTCTAACAGTCCAGCTTACATTGACCGTACGCCAATTATTTCGTGCAATACGGCGCATACGTGGTGCACCGCCGTCTAATTGCTGCGCGATAACACCACTCGGATGACGCAACGAATATCCAGACTGTTTAACGCATTTAAGTAAAATATTCATAGAATCACCGAATTGTGGGTATTAAAAAACCGACCTCGTAGTGGGTCGGTTTAGATATTAATTTTCATGATTTAAGCCATATATTTAAATAGTCCAGTTATTGCAATGATCGATCCTGCAAAACTACCTATCACCAATGATATAGACTTTCCCCAAGCCATAATGATTGCAACTTTTCCTGCATCTTTACTGCTCATTTTTCCCTCTATGCTAATATTGGGTTTGATGTTAGAATATTTATTCATAGATTCTTGTTTATCCTCCTCTGGGTAGATACAAAAAACCCCGATGTTTGCCGCATCGGGGTTTTTCTTTGGGTATTAAAAAGCCCCACTGGTGTGAGGCTTCTACGAATTAAAGATTTTTATTTTGGTTCCGTTTTTCCAAGTAACTGGTCAACCAATTCATTGATCTTGGTTTCTGTACTACGCCATTTATTAAGTGCTAACCCTCCATTCCCCTTTAATCTAAATGAGGCTTCAGATACTTGGCGCCCATCCTGAATGAGATTAAATTGAGCCGAAACCATGTATGGTGCAAGATCCCAGCTTCTAAGAGCTGTGTAATGTAAGATGGTTTGGCATTGGCTCTGATCATCAGTATCTTTAATTGTTCTTGCTTGAATGTTGTAGCGACCGAAACTTTTTTCTGTCAAGTAATTGAAGTCTTTAATAATTACTTTAGGGTTATCAACAATACAAACTTGCTGTATAGAGGTTGGGTTAAAACCACTTGTATTGTTAACCTGAATGCTTGTACATCCAACTAAAGCCAACCCTAAAACCCCAAATAAAAAGATATTTTTCATTTTTAATCACCTGTATTTAGTGCATGTAAAATATCAACATAGTAAGAAAAAAGCCACCTAAGTGGCTAATCTTCATAAAATTTAACGGCGAGGTTTTACATCGAAGTTTTGACGAACTTGCTTAGACTCATGCGAATTGGATTGCCCGACCCGATCCCATGACTGCTTAACAGCATCTCGCGCCTCACGCCGTACAACATCAATCGTTATCGCGCCGTCAGCTCCTGTACTGGTTTCAGCATAGGTGCCAGGTGGTGTATTGATGATGATTTTAGGTTGTACGGTCGTGCTACTCGCAGACTGATTTTCTCGAATAGCCTTGGATTGCTGAATCTCGCGGTTTGGGTTGCTTGTTCGCATAGACTCGACATTGCTGACGCCACCCCATCGCTTAATGTCATCCTGCGACCAGACCACTTCACCGCGATGGACGATACCCGCAGGATCGTATTTACCGCCGTAGCCAGTGAATCCACCGGATGAGAAGCCAGATAAATTGGTTTTCTTGATGCTTGCAGCTTGTGCAACCTGAGCTGCCGCAGCCGCAGCCCCCATAACTGGCGCCATGTATGGACCAACATAAGGGATACCAACTACAGCATTGTATGCTTTTGAATAAGATTCAGGGATAGCCATCATTGCCTTAGCAACAGCAAAACCTTTCTCTAAAGCAAACATAGCTTTGTATGCGGTAGACTGCTCCCCCATCATATCGCCAAACAAACCAGCCCAAGTACCAAGTGTTTCCTGCGCCTGCGTTAATTGAAGATTGAGCGAATCCTTTTGATATGCTTTTTCAACCTCAGCCTGTCTAGCCACGTGCTCATCATAGATAGCTTGCCGTGTTTGCAGCGCCGTCTGTAAAATCAATGTCTTCTGGTCCTCAAACTCTTGCTGAGTAATGAGCTCTTGATTCAATTGATCTTGAATGCGTTGTAATGCACCTTGTTCGCCGTTATCAACAGCTACCATCTGTGAATCAAATACATTCTGCGATGCATCCAGCCTGCTAAACCGATCCTGTTCAACTTGCATCATTCCACTGGAGTTACGCATCTGTGCCTGCACCTGATCCCAAGCCATGGCAGCATCATTCATGCGCTTTCTAGTTTCCTCCTCTTGCTTTAAGCGGATCATTGCGCGCTGAAAGTTTCGCTCCTGCAGATCGTTGATATTGACCAGTTCAGCCTCTTCGAGTCTGTAGCGCTCTTGCATTGCCTGCGCTTCAGACATGAATTGAGATCGGATTTGAAATAGGCGTTGCTCTTTTGCCATTTCAAGCAAAGCCTGTTCTCGCTTTAACTGCTCATCAAGAAGCGATACGGCTTTTTGCCGTTCTTCTTTACTCAACTCAATATCATTTGCGGCGTAAAACTTCTTCTGCATAAAACTCTTTTCAAGCAATTCAGATTCTGAACGCTGAAAATCTTTATAGTCATCAAGTTTTGTCTGCAATGCATATTCAGCTAAAGCAATCTCAGCATCAGCACGTTCGCGATATTGAGCGATTAATTTAGCGGTCTCCTCAGGCGAAAAGCCAGCTTGGCTGATTTCCTTAATATCTTCTTGCAATCGAGCCTCAATGCGCGTTTTTTCATCCGCGACGGCAAGTGCGAGTTGAATGCGTTGATTGGCTTGAGCATCTTCACGGCGTTGAATCTCATCATAAATATCCAAGTCAGCAACCGCTCCAGCTTGCCCCTTTTTACGCCCTGTCACACTAACATGCATATGTCCACCTGTTGCGTGTTTAGATGGATTCTTATATTCATCTAAAGTTTTCACAACGTAGCCATATTTATCAGCTAATGCTTTAATTTGAGCGTTTACTTTTGCACTATCGGAACCGCCGTTTAGACGAATATCAAATGCCTGACCTTGCGGATGTCTACCCCCTTTACCCTTATGAAACTTGTCATTAAACCCTGTGAAAGTATTGATTGAGCTTTTCAATTCTTTACCAAGAATTTGAGCAAATTCCGCTGTATAACCGCGAACACTACCGCCAGCAATGGACTCACGGCTTTTGATTGGTAATCCTTTTAAGTGTGAGTTACTCACTAGACCATTACCAAGGTTTTTAGTCAGTTTGGCTTGCTTGTTGAGTTCGCTGTTCTGCGCTTGAATGGATTTTGTAATATCATCCTGAACTTTCTTTCGCGCTTGCTCAAGATTATATTCTTTGTATGCAATTTTGAGCTGTTCATCGCTCAAATGAGTGTCTGACGCAATGTTGTTGCGGCTACGCCATGACTCCATAAAGTTGCCCCAATCAAGCCCTTTTTGCCCACCACCAGCAGCCTTAACATTCCGTAGCCATAATTCATTTTTGGCATTTTGCTGCTCGCTACTTTGATTAAGATCATCCAATGCTTTCTTTTTACGTTGTAGCGCCGCCGTCTCATTATCATGAGAATTGACAGTATCTTTAGAGCGCCCTAGAAACAAATCACGAAGCTGAATAGCTTTTTCATAAGCTTTATTTGCTAAAGATGTAGCGTTTGCCTGCTTATCAATACTTTCTTTAAGATCCTTATTAACTGAATTTAGTTTATTTAAACCAGATGCAAATTGCTCTGCGCTGATCTTGCCATTTATATATTGATCATAAAGAGACTTTGCTGCATCTCGATCTTTTAAAGTTAGGTCTGTGTTATTGATAACAACACGACCAAGACCAGTTAATGCTAGATATTGCTTTTTATGAGCCTCACTTAACTCTTGGACATCTGCTATTTGCTCTCGCAATGCCTGTCTTTTTTGAGCTTCGTCCAATTTGTCATACTCGGCAACCAGATCCTTAACCTCTTTTGCTTGTTTTTCTAGCACTGGGGTAGTTTCTTTTGCTGCGTCTCTTAGTGAATATATTGATGCGGCAGCACCAACAACAGCCACTGTCAAACCTACAGGACCACCGAGCGCAAGATACAGGTTGTTTGCTGCTGTTTTTGCGCCAATCATTGCCCCCGTTTGTGTAATCAAAGCGGCAGTATTCCATGCTGCTTTTTGTGCAGACACTACAAACGCAGCAGCTAGGCGACCAGCATAAATCGATGCTGCAACACCCCCTAAGATTGCCACTTTATCTATATTTTCACCCAAGATACCCAATGCTGCTGCTGCTGAATTTGTAGCTCCAGTTGATTGGTTTATATTTCCAAGAAATACAGTCAATGAGTTAGAGAGAGCTGTCAAACCATCTGCAAGACTGTTTTCCATATTGTTCGCTAATTGCTCACTTTTTTCCCGACTTTCGTCAAAAGCACGAGTTAATTGCTCTCTTGTAATTTGACCAGCATTACCCATTGTTAAAATAATATCTTTCGACTTTTCCATGCTTGTTGATAAGTCATCAACAATACTTGGTATGGCGGAAAGTATTGATCTAAACTGCTCACCAGTCGCCTGACCGCTGTAGACACTTGCCATAAATGCGTTTGTAGCAGTTGCTGCTTTATCCGCAGCTGTAGCATTGTGCGTAAAACTAAACGATAAGCTATCAGTGATCCTTAAAGCCTGTTCGGTTGTGTATCCATACGCTTTAAGGGAGCCTCCCACATCTAAATATACTTGCTGAGCCTCCTTAAGGGAGCGATAAGTAGTATTAGCTGTTTCAAGTAAATGCTTTTGAACCTTATCGTATTCTGCGGCACTAGTTGTAGCATTTCTTATTTGGGCGGCCATTTGAACATACCCATCAGCCATGCTGACGGCCTTATCAATTGTAATAAGTGTTGCTGTATATTTAAGGAGCTCTTTGGCAGCACTACTTGCTGTTCTAAGTGAGCCACCGAGATTCTCAGCAGATTTCCCAGCACGATCGCCGTATGTTGTCATATTTACTAATTGCTGATTGAGCTTAAGCGCTTCTTTTTTTGCCTCAACAGCATCAATTCTTATCAATAAACCAGATACTTGTTCTGCCATTTCGGTTCCTCTAGGTAATAAAAAAGCTCGTAAAAACGAGCCCTGTAGTTGAGTGTAAAAAGTTGTATTAGTGGTTAGCAGTTAAATACTTTTTGCCTTATCTATAATCCAGACAGCTAATTCTGTTCCAATATCCCCACATGCCATTAATTGATATGCGTTTTCAGGTGTATATTTTTCTGTTTCAAAACCATGCTTATCAGTAAATTGCAGAGTGATATTTTCCCAGTCCTGAATGACATGCTCAGCAATGATCTTAATAAACTCTTGGTAAAATCCAGTTCCCTCTATTCCCAAGATGTTTTTTCGTAACATAAGCATGCCTAAAGCCTTAGAACACTCTATATTGCTAAATGGCTTCAATCGAAAGCAGCCTACCTGTTTACCATTGCTCTGTTTATACACAAACCACTTTGATTTATCTTTCATTTCACTTTCCTTTAGGCATAAAAAAACCCGCAATTTGCGGGTCTTAATTAATTAAAACTATTTGGCATAACTAACGCAATACTCCCTCCATGCGTCATCAAACTCTTTTGGATCCATATTATCCTCCATAACTACCAACTCATCACTAGCAGCTATATATCGCTTAAATCCCGTATATGCACCAAAACTATTTTTTGCATTAACTTCACCGCAAAATGCTACTTGATTTTGAAATTTCGCAGATCCACCATCCTTAAGTTTAGCAATTACTCGCTCCTTGCCGATTCGATTAACCTTAATCTCTGTCATTTCTTTTTTAGACTTAGCTTTTTCTGCCTCAGACTGCCCACACCCCACCAAAGCCAACCCAACGGCGATTAACAATACCTTTCTCATAATAATCTCTATTTAAACAATGAGATCATTATCAACAAATGAGCGTAAAAAAACCACCCTTCAAACTGGACTGGAAGCCAATTTTTGAGGGCGGTTCAGAAAGTGGGTTTTAAATTACTTCTTTTTAACATCAACTACATCATTTTTTTTGAATTTATATTTTGAACCAATTCTATCCTCATAATCTTCAAAATAGTTTATATCCAATGTAACCCCAATCAGTTCGGCAATGCCTATCTCGCCATCATATTCAAGAACACTAAAATTGCCAAATCTACTATTATTTGATTCCCCGAATGTGAAATTTAACTTAATTGTGTCACCAACTGCGATAGCCTTGTTGGTGGGTTTTGAATAGGGCAATATTTTTATCTCTTCAAATTTTGGAGCAAATCCGTCATATATAAGTTTTGACATTTTTAATAAATCCTTACGCATCCCTATAAGCTCTTTATATAGATCCTTATCAATTATCATTTCATTTTGACGCAACTCAACACCAGCTTGATCAAAACTTTGTTCCAGTCTTGCCACAACATCAGCATTTATAGATCGACCAAGACTTGCTGCTGATTCAGTAATTTTATCTTTCAATTCCAGCGGCAATCTAAGCTTTAACTGGGGATCTACTCTGCTCATATAAATTACAACCATATACCACAAAATAATATTCATTTTATACCACCGTGGGGTATTGACAATAGAACCACCGTGGTTCAGTTTTAATTCAAATGAACCACTGTGGTTCATTGGAGATTAAACATGTCTACCGAAACAATTGCTCACCCACAAATGAAGATTAGAGTCATTGATCCCAATGATCATGAATGGCTTAAACAACACGCAAATAAACACGATCGCTCGATTAACTTTATAGTTAATCAGGCGATTAAACTTTATAAACAAATTCAAGGAGCAGCAGTATGAATGCATTAATTAACACCCCTGTCTGTATCGCCGACAAGCAAACATCAATTATTGAGTATCAATCTGTACCTGTTATGACTACTGAGCAGTTGGCAGATTTTTATGGCACTGAGACCGATAATGTAAAAAAGAACTTCTCAAATAACACCAGTCGATTTATTGAAGGTAAGCACTATTTTAAAGTTGAAGGCGCTGAACTCAAAGCTTTTAAGAACATGGTAACTGGTATTCACCATGTTCCAAAACATACAGCACGACTAATGCTCTGGACTGAAAAAGGTGCAGCACGACATGCCAAGATTTTAGACACTGATCAGTCTTGGAATGTATTTGAACAACTTGAAGACTGCTACTTTAATTTTAAAAAGCAATCACAGCAGAATGACTTAACCCTGCCAAACTTCGCTGATCCTGCCGAGGCTGCTATTGCTTGGGCTGCTGAATACAAAGCAAAGCAAATTGCACAACAGGAACGTGACCATGCTGTAGCAACTAAAGCTGAAATCGGTAAACGCCGTGAAGCTACCGCAATGGCAACTGCATCAGCAAAAAGTCGTGAAGCTGAAAAACTAAAAGAGCAACTGGGCGAATCCAAAAACTACGCTTCAATTAAAGCTGTTGAGACTGTAACTGGTGAAAAGTTCAACTGGCGCACTCTAAAAAAATGGTGCCAGGATAACGGCAAGAAAATCAAAGATATTTATGATGCTAATTACGGATCAGTAAAAACTTACCCTAAAGATGCGTGGCAAGCAGTTTATGGCATCAAATTAAATAGTATCTTTCGAGCATAATTATGAATATCTCAGACAACAAAAAAGCCCAGACTTTGCACGGCGAGGGCTTAATTGATGTCAACAACTTAAAGGAAAGTCAACATGGCTAATCTAACACAATTCACTTTTCATGATCAACACGACATCCGTATCATTGATATAAACGGCGAGCTTTGGTTTGTTGCTACAGATGTTGCAAATGCTTTAGATTATCGTATGGCAAGCGACATGACTCGTTTCTTAGATGATGATGAAAAGGGTACGCACAATCTGCGTACCCCCTCTGGAAGCCAAGATTTATCTATCATCAACGAATCTGGTCTCTATTCAGCGATTTTAAAAAGTCGAAAACCTGAAGCAAAAAGATTCAAAAAATGGGTAACCTCTGAAGTTTTACCAGCTATCCGTAAAACTGGCAAATATGAAGCCCCTAAACCTATTGAAAAGCGCAACTATATCAACAACAACGATATGCTGAATTTAAAGCGTCTTATTTGGTGCTGTGCTGGATATTTGGATCATAAGAGATCATTTACAAATGCTGTCTATCACTCGCTACGCCATGTCACTGGCGTACCTAGCCCTGCCAAGTTTGAAGTCGAACACTTACCAGCGATGGCGCAAGAGTTTCAACGCATTTTAAACATCATTGAGCCTTATATTGAAGTTCGCCGTGAATGTGAAACAAAACTTATTAAAAGACTGCTTTTAAATCGCGGCGATTCGGAGGGCACACTCAGCAAGTGGCTTGACGATATGAAAAAGTCAGCATTTGAGGCAGATCAGTATTTACAATCCAAGTTGCCTTTAGTCTTCAATGAGGGATGTATGTCCTTACTTCAGCGAAACCCAGCAGGTACGAATATGTATGATGGTTTTGAGGAACTAGCGTAACCCCAACAAAAAAGCACCCTAGGGTGCTTTGCTTGCCTTATTAATCTCGCTCAATTTAATTATGCTTCCTATGTTGAAATAACCACCAGATCCGCATTTCTCACCAATAAAAACAACTTTCTCCTTAGTTTTTAAGAGTGTTGACAGGTGGTTATTTCCATCAAAATTCAACCCTTTCAGGTCTTTTTTGTAAATAAATAATCCATCTGGGGAGTGATTGTTTTTTGTGATAATCTCCACGTTCCCATCATAAGCTGTATAGTTAAAAGACTTAATTTCATCTATAAAAATATCAGCGGTGCAACTGGGATCATTATCCCACCCAAGGTAAGTAACACCATTTACTGAGGAGGCTTCTCCTTTGCTGTCCCACTCTAGAAGGAAAGTTGGAGCCGCCCACACAGGCTGATTAAGCAAAATTAAAAAGAATAAAGCTATCTTTTTCATAATAACCCCAATTTAAACAATGAGATCATTATCGTTAATTGGGTGATAAAAAACCACCTTTGGGTGGTTTTTATTGTGCTATTTAAAAATTATAACGCAAGCCTGCCTTATAGGTGACGCCATCAAAATCACCTATACTATTCGAAGCGTAATAATAGTTCACCCCACCATGATGAGAACAAGATCCGGATCCAGAACTATTGCTTGTTGAGCCGTCATTACAACGAGTTTTATCATTATTACTTACATCAAAAGCCCACTTGTACCCAACACCGCCGTAAACAGAAAAGTTTTTATTTAAATTAACCCCAGCTTCCAACCCTAAGGGAATCGTAATGTAAGATGTATTATCAAAACTATCAACATCCAATACACCAACCCCCAAACCAACCGTACCAAGTGCATAAAAGCGATCATTGCTCAAAAAGTTATAATGACCACCGCCTGAAACTTCGTAATAATCGCCATCAAAATCACTATTGCTCTGATATTCAAACTTACCCCACCAACCGCTTGCTTGCGGTGAAGATGAAAGTCCAATACCAAAACCATTCATATCAACCCCATTATCATTCTCAAAATCACCCTTTTGATAGGAGTATTCTGCAAATACCGACTTTGGTGATAGGTTTCCAGCCTGTGCATTTGAGCAAATAGCGAAACTAGCCAATATGGCAACAAATAATTTATTCATAATATTTCTGCTTTGTTAAATTGCGTAAACATGATAACAAAGAATAAAGATAACTATAAGATTTATTAGACTAAATTATAAAAGCAAAAACCGCTATAAGGCTAATGCTGATCAGTTAAGACAAAAAGTCTAAAATATAGTAAAAATGAGCGTATCAAATTACGCTCATTTTTTATGTCTTTTGCTCAAAATATAGATTCAGTCTTGCAACAATCAATACCTAGCCTAGATAAGTTTAGTGAACTTATTGATCATGACTGGATTGAAAAAAGCTTATCCGAAACAGGAAAAGCTTCAATCCGAAAAAGAAAGTTGCCTGCCGAACATGTCGTCTGGCTTGTGATAGGACTTGCTTTATTTCGAAATCAGCCCATTTGGTTTGTTGTCGAGCAATTACAATTAGTCTTTGGATCTCAACCTCCGTGTGCCCCAAGTGCATCTGTTCAAGCTAGACAGCGCCTAGGTTTAGAGCCATTAAAAGTGCTCTTTAATCAATTGAGTCAATCATGGTCTAAAGAATCATTCTCTCAATACGCAACTTTCCATGAGTTAAATGTCTGTGCAGTTGATGGCGTGGTTTGGTTAATGCCACATACCCCTGAAAACTTTGCTCACTTTGGTTCATCTAAAGGTAAAACAGAAGTAGCCCCTTGGCCCCAAGTGCGGGCGACTTGCCTCATCAATACCAATACACATGAAATTATCGATGCTCAAATTGGGGATATGGGCAAAGGTGAACTCACATTAGCAAAAGAGTTACTCGTTCCTGATCAAAGCATTACTTTGTTTGATCGAGCGTATTTCTCTGCAGATTTTCTGATTCATTGGCAATCTACAGGTGTAAATAGCCATTGGTTAATGCGCGCCAAAGATAACTTACGTTATGAACTTATTTCGAAAAACTCAAAGCAAGATTTCTTGGTTCGTATGCCAATTTCACCAAGAGCGCAAAAGTTAAATCCTGAATTAGGTCAGTTCTGGGAAGCACGTCTGATTGAAGTTCAGCACCAAGGTCGAACTCGACGTTACATAACATCACTATTAGATTCAAAGCTTTACCCAATGAAAGATTTAGCTGATCTATACATTCAGCGTTGGGAAATAGAGATGTGTTATCGAGAGATAAAGAGCGATTTACAGGACGGACTGAATTTAAGAAGCAAGCAACCTGAATTGGTTTATCAAGAATTATGGGGGGTATTGATTGCTTACAATGTGTTGAGAAGACAAATAAAGGTTATGGCTCAAACGCAAAATATAAGCCCATTAAGAATTAGCTTTCATATTGCCTCAATAGCCATTATCAATATATTAAGACATACACCCTTAGAATCAGCAGGGAACCTTCCAAAGCATTTAGCTCGTTTATTGGATCAGTCAGCCATGTTCATTATCCCTGAAAGAAGGCAGAGAAGTTGCCCAAGGGTAGTGAAAGGCAAACCTAAAAAATATCCGAAAAAAATGCCAGTCAAGCCTTAACTGACTGGCATTAGCTATAAGGCGGCTTTTGCTTTACATAGGCTTAAAATTTAAGGGTTGCTGAATCAAAAAATTAAGCTTCGCAGTTAAACCAGTTCGGTCGAGCCACGAACCGCTGACCTGTTGAAAGAGCAATTACTCTGCAAGATTGGTCAATCAAAGGCTCGCCCAAGCCATTTCTAAAATCAAGCGCTCTACTCACTTTTCTTGCTGCTTCATTCGCACACACTACTCGATGCGCATAAAATGCATACTTCCTCTCATCTATAATCTTTATAGCAGATAACAAAGGCACGATTTCATCATTTTCAAGAATAACTGCTTCAGTCAATTTTCGCACAAGCTCATAAGTTGCTTTGTCTTCAAATACTACCATGCTTAATTGCTGCTCAGGTTTTGCTTTGATCTCCATTGTTTCAAGATAACTGATAGCTTCGGGAAAATGGATTGATAGAAGCTGACTGTACTTTGCAATCTTGAAATGCTGATTATGCCGAGCCCACATTTCAGCCATTGCTTTGCGCTCTCCACCTGAACGGCGCGCTACAATTGCCTGTAGTGACGCCTGTTGTTCAGGGGTGATTGACTGGCGCTTGTTGATCGCTTGCCCCTTTGTCCAATAATCCCAGAGCACATCGTCGCATTCCTCTTGGTACTTAATTACAGTATCTCGAAGTTCTGGTTTTACTTTGTTTGCGTGAATTGAATAAAGCCACGCTGGTAGTTTTCGCAGAAGTAAGCAAGTGTGAGAACGTGCCTGATCGTCTCCTAATATCTGCATGGTGATTTCCACCACGCAGGTCGAAAATCGCTGTTTTAGCTTAACAAACTGACTTTTCCAATCCAACCCAATGCCCTGCACAATTGAGCGCATGGGGACATAAGGTTGCCCATCATGTTCAACCAAATATAGTTCAGCATTATGGAAAGGCACTGTGATTTGTTGTAGACTCATAGTTGTCATAATATTTTCCTTTATGTTGACATCAATTAAGCCCTGTCCGCCAAGATCATGGGCTTTTTTGTTGTCTGCTGGTTTCATGCTTTCGCACTCTCTGGTTTCAATAAAAGTTCAATTGCCTTATTAATCAAGTAATTCATTGAACGCTCTTCTTTTAAAGATTTCTCTTTAAGTTGTTTATGAAGTTCAGGTGGCACACGTATCGCAACCTGAGTATCAGTTCTTGCCATTTCAACCTCAAATAAAGCACCGTGATCACATTAAAGCACAGTGCTTTATTGATGTAAAGCACTGTGATGCAATAATATCTAACGAGTGTTAGATTTTGGATTCACCATGGCTCGCAACGATCCGCAAATGAACCTTCGCGTTCCAATGGAACTTAAGGAAAAAATTGAAAAAGCTGCGCTGGAGAATGGTAGAACCATAACGGCGGAAGCTGTTTATCGATTAGAAGAAAGCTTTAAAAATACAGATTCAAACTCATGGGAAGTTGATGATCTTAGAAAAATGCTAAATCAAAGCATGGAGAGTAATCGTAAATACTTTCAAATGATCACAGATCTTTTAAAAAACCAAGAAAAGTAAAACACTACTAATCAACACGGACGTTTCATGATTTTAGATCGACAGCTGCAATTAGAATTATTGAAAAAGATGGAGAGCTCATATCCAAACCATTATAAATTTGATGAGGAGTATGATTTTGGCACAGAGGAGTACTGTATAGCTGTAGCAAATCTTTATTATCTAATGCAGCACGGATTGGTTGAGCACACCAGTGTAAATATCTCCCGAAGCCTTGATGACAAGGGTAATAGATCTTTTCAATTTCAAACACCAACCATTAACCAAAAGGGATTAGATTTTCTTGCTGATGATGGTGGACTGTCGGCAATTCTAGGGGTTGTCACAATAAAATTTGAAGCAGATCAGTTGAAGCTTTTACTTGAATCTAAAATCATGGCAACAGATTTACCACCTGCTGATAAGCGTAAATTGATTGATGGGCTTCGATCGCTTTCTGCCGAGAGTATAAAACACCTGACAACGAAAATTGTGGACTTGGGTTGGGATAATCTTGAGACACTAATTCGCATAATTCAAAGCAGCCTTTCTTAGCAATTTGTTTAAACTTTAAATACCCAATCGGATTTATGTGATTTCCAACAGGTACGAAAAACTCATCGCCATCATAAGGTATATCTTCAAAATAGATCTGTGTCGAATTATCATGCAGACGATTTTCGACTAACACGATATTCTCTAGTTTCATTGTTACTCCTAATAAGAAAACTCAAAAATTACAGAGTTTTGATAAATTACTGTTGGCCATAAAGAACACCCTAGGGTGCTTTACCTTGCTGGTATTAAAAAACCACCCGAAGGTGGTTTTTGTTTGGGCGAATTTCTACATTAACCTATAGGCCGATATTAAAAACATTATTCCACTAACTACCAACACAGCAGAATATATCTTTAAATAGACTCTATCTCGCCAGCGCGCCTCTCCTAGCCCTTTAACCTCATTCAACCATGACATCAACATAACCAGAAGTGTGGATATAGATGCCACCAATACGCTTGTTAGTAATAGTATAGTTGTAAGTTTAGGTCTGTTCTCGCTAGCTAAAAGAGAATTCACAGCACTAATTAAGTTAACAGCCCCAAATAAAGCAAAAATAATTGTAGCAAATATACCCAGAATTGTTATGTAGCTTACTACGGAATCCTTTAACTCCTTCTTGGTAGCATCAGCTAAACTTTCAGCCTCTTTAGCTGTATTTGAGGCTTTTTCAGCTACTGTTTTAGCATCCCTAGTAACCTCTGTAATAAAATTCTTTTGTCTTACAGCAAGTAAAATGTGCCTTGTTAGCTTACGGTAGGAAATAGTAACTTGAATATCATTTCCTTTTTCAACATAAGGATGAACAGTATTCACGAATGTTGATAGTGATTCAAAAAATATTGTATTTTTATGATTGTATATTTCATCAGCAATTTTATCATATGGTAAATTATAGTTTGGGTGACCATTTTTATCAATTTTAATCAAAGCATCTTTATGTTTGTGTATTAATTGACAAATAATGTGCGAAGCATCCTCAACCACATGCATATACTCTTTGTGATTGAGAAATACATTTATTAAAATCTTTATACCATCTACAGTGGGTGGGGATATCTTAGTCATAAAAATTTCAAGTTTTAAAAAGGTAGACCACTTCTGCTTTCTTTTTGATAAAAGCTTTTAATCTCATCATCACCATACTCCAACCCCCTTTCACCACTTAAGATTCTATCCTCATAATCCTTCCACATTGGCTCTTTATGAGTAAACTCAACCATCTTAAATGGATCTTCTTCAATCCATTTATTAATAATTTTTTGAATTGAACTGCTTACTCTAAACTCAGAATTAATTAAATTTGGATCAAACTTTTTTTCTATAAGTTGCAACCGACCATCAATAAATGTTACATCAAACTCTTCCTTAGGTTTACTTATACTAAAAAATCCATAATCTTTAAACGCATGATAAACCGAAGGAACAACTGGCCCATATTGCCATTTTTCAATAGAATCTGAAAAAAGTCGATCATTACACCCTATTAAGTATTCAACATAGGAAAAATATAAAAATTTTTGAAGCTGAAGATTCGTTATGCTTAACTCTAAGCTATTATTTGCAAACCAAATAATATAATTTGCAATGTCCATTGCCGCATATGTTTTTGTCATAATACACCTCCACAATAAGCCCCAAAACCAACACCTAAAGAGTAGAACAACTTAAGGCTTAACATTGTCGTAGCTTAGTGAACGCTTTCATGATAACTCCTAAATATTCAATAATTTGTCATAATTTAAATACGACAAAAGGTAAGATGCCTTACCCTTTATTAATATATACCACAAATAATAAATTACAAATCACTAAATAGCTCCTACGACAAACAATGTCGTAAAAAATAGTAAATTATCCTCCATCACTTCTTCTCACAAGCCTTTTCAATGAACAAATCATCTAGCATGAAGATGGCTTCTACAAAGATGTGTAGCTCAATTGGGCAGTCATACATATCGATATAGCTTTCAATATCAGCAATTGAGATAGATAGCGGAATACCTTGCTCGTAACGCCGTGAGCGCGAAATCATGTGATACGCACCCAATAGATCGGCAGCTATATGCGAATATTCAGGCGATGGGACTTCTTTAATCCCCATCGCCTTGCGTTGCTTTTTTTGATGTTCGGTTAGGATTCCGTGCTGGGTTTGCCACTCGTAGAGCTTTCGGACTTTCCCAAGGTATCAAGCTTTACCTTGTTGGCTTCTTCTTGAATCTTTACGGCTTGCTCTTTGATAAAGGCCCAAAGATAAATGCCAATATCGCCACTTGTGAGCAGCTTGATAGCTGCTTCTTTAGAATACGGCGGTTCAATTACTTCGCCATTTTCGTCAAATGTGACGCCTTTCCAATCTTTGATTAAGTGGCATGCTACAGCTTCCATTAACAATTCGTGATACAACTTATCACTAGCATCTGCCGCAGTAACATCAAAGCCCTTTTGGTTAATCTGATTTGACGCACGCTCCACGGCGACCAAATACGCTTTGTTGTTGATACCATTGATCTGAAACTCTGCCAGCACATTGCCTTCGACATCCTTGTACTCTTTCCACTGGCAAACTTGCTTGCTTTTTTCGATTTGAACTTTTAAAGCCATTTTTCATATTCCAAAAATATACCGCCCGTAGGCGGCTTTCTTAAACAATAACGCGAGTGATTTTTGGTGAAACTTCAATATGATTGAAATTTACATCCAGTGTAATCATGTCATCACCACCGCCATCAGGATGGTTCGCTTCAGATACTTCAAGTTGTGGGAACTCAAATGCATAACCATTGCCTTTGCTATCTTCGATAGAAAATTCAAGCGGCATCGTATCTCGCGTTTTTACGAAATCTAAATATGATGCGGACTGAGCTGAGAATGCATATTGTGTATTCGCGGTAATATCAACAATTTTCTCTAAATACGTTGTTGCTGTGAGTTTTTTCGAACCAATACAGCGTACAGCTTCATAGTTGTTATTGATTGATAATTCTAGCGACTGCATGCAAGCCGAGCCAACAACGGTCTCGCCGTTAACTTTTAAATCACCAACATTGATTGCAGATGCAAGCACAACGTCTGGCACTGGTAATGGATCAACAACTGGATTTGTTGTAGTTCGCTCAAAGACGGTACCAACAAGACCAAATGTCGCCGTAATTTTTCCGGTTGTCGCAATAGATAGACCAGCTTCACCAATGCGAATGCCGCGATAAATAAAGACTTGACCAATATCTTCAAACAACTTCACAAAGGTAAAGGTTTTGCGAACATTGCCACCAAATTCAAGCGAATCACTGGTCCATTCATTCATTGCAACAGCGGACCAGAAGTCATCAAACAGCCCAACCGCAAGTTCAACTTCTAATGACCCAGTGATTTCCGCTTCCGTAGCAACACCGCCTTGGCGGAAACGTGTATCTGCAACACTATTCGATGTCTCCGTGGTGACAGATTCCGACAAACCATCAGTTACACGGCGTACAGTTTTCCAAATGGGTGCAGCAGGTAAATTTTCTGGCGTCTCTTCCTCTGCATAGTAGAGACGAATTTTAGCGCCACTCGACATGGCATCCTCCTTATTTTGGATGTAAAAAACCTCCGCTAAGGAGGTGGGTGGGATTTATTTGGGTGACATTTAAAATGCTACCCTTTTAAGATTCATCTTCATCATTCTCTTTGAAGTCTAACTGTGGCTGGGCTTTTTTAATCAGCTCATCCAATTCTTTAAGCATGGCTGGCTTAGTTTGCTTACCATTAACTGAAAGGAAACGCCCTGCTTCAGACAAACACTGTGTCATCAGATCAACTTGCGCTGAAAGCTTACCAATTCGCACCTGCATTCCGTCTTTAAGCTGACGAGCCAATTCCTCCTGCTCAATATAGTAAAGACGTACTTCACGCCCACGATCCGTACACTCAACCATGGACAACTCTTTAGCCATATCTACAGTAAGTAAGTATTCTGTTTTATGCTTTGCCCCACTAACACCCTGCTCCACCACTTGATGGATCAGGTAGTCCATGTTTTCTTGAAATTTGTACTTAGCAATTCGTCTTTTTATCCATGTTGAAAAATCCTGCTTACTCTCAAGCCAGCGGTGTAGGTCGCGAGCATTAACACCAAACTGCACCTTCCCATTTAATTCAACCTCAATAAAAGGGGTTTGACCTTCAATTTTTACGATTGCATTCATTGATATGCTCCAGACACTCATAGAAAAAGAACATTGGCAAGAAGATGCAATGAGTGCCGAAACGACCATCTTCAGTTCAGGAGCTACCCTAGCCAGTGGTAAACAGAAAATTCAGGCATAAAAAAACCTGTCGCTATGGACAGGTTTGGTTAGAAGTAGATCGGATTTGTTGGGTAATTACGGCTTGTAGTCGAGTTCTACACTTACGCTCGTTACGATGTTCTGTTTTGGTCCACCAATGCAGGAGACATTCGCTAATCGAACACCCACATCAAGTACGCAAAGCCCATTATCACGCTGCCATTGGGCTAATTCACGACCGACCACATTAGCCAGATGGCGCTCAAGCTCTTGGCGTTTAAACTCTATTTCTTCTAGTGTTTGGTTAAAAGGCATATTAATTCACTCGAAATTCAGCTCTGATTATTTTAGCGTAAAAATCTTTATCATCGATGTCTTGTGGTGCATGGACCTTGTAGATCTCTAAACGATCCGCCGTGAATGATTGCAAGAATGCACGCCACTGATCACACAGCTTTGTCATTTCAGTCGTGCCAGTATTCAACGGCGTAAAGCATTGCACATTGATAAAACCTATATCGCGAATGCAAAGCTCATTAGCAATACCAGCAATTTGACTATCAGCGTATTGAATTGTTACTCGACACCATGGCTTATTTGCTGGCGCTTTAAACGGTGTACCATTCCGGTTCAATTGATTCATCAATCGCAAGTTATCTTTCTCTACGCCGTCAAACTGCCCGATATGCCCATAGATGATTTGCTCAGCATCGCTTAATTTCATTTGTACTTACTCGCAACTGATAAAAATGTGAGTGCATAAATGCCCGATGGTGCTTGTTGTGACCAGCCATTTTCTAGACGCAGTGCATAAGGCAGATTGTTTTGAATGTAGACAGTATCACCAATCTTGGCTTGCAATATCTCTTTGGCACCGTCATTAAATGTTTGCTGATCTAGTGTCCCTTTAGGTGCTTTATTTCCATTACTAGGAACAGTTTCAGTGGTTGTTTGATTAACGGTAACTCTGTGATTGCATCTAAAGCCACCTTCATCTACTGGACTCGCCAAAATCACACCCTGCAGCATTTCAGCCGATACACGGCGTAAGTGCTCATCGCCGTCTTTGAGAATCTGTAGAGCAAAGTTGGTAGGTGGGTTTTTCCAAGACATAATCAATCACCTGTATTATTTGAAGTTACGCACCATTAAACATGCAGAATCTCAATCTTCTTTACGATCGAAAGTAATTCAAAATGCTCCTGCATGACCTCACCTCCAATGTCATCACTATATTGGACTGGGTTTCTATGTTTTTTAAAATTTTTACCTTGTGACTTTAATAACCTAGATGCAACCATATTAAGAGTATAGAGATTCTCTTTTAATTGTAGAGCCCTCCTGTTAACCCCTTTTAATCTTAATGCAAGACTTCTAATTTCAGCCAGCAAGTTAATATACTCGTCTTGTTTTTTCTTAAATGAGTCCTCACTTTCTTCAACTGAGGGGAAACAATGAAAAGATAAGATTTCAAGATCTGTAACCTTATCGCGAATTATCATGCTAAACTTTTCATTACTAATTAAAGAGTGCTCTAATCTCCAATCATTAAAAAGAACAAATGCAGCAACTGGCGCAAGAAAGGATGCAGCCAAAGTCAAGGTATCTTTAAGAAGCTCATAAACCTTTTTCCCCTCAAAGCTCACACCATTAGTGATTAAGAAAATACCTATCACGAAGTAAATAGCTGCAAATAAAATCAACCAACCTGCAGCAATGAATACTTTTTCTTTTAAATTTTCACTAGCCATAAATCCCCCTAAAATTTAAAGGGATGTTAATTTACGCAATAAAAATAAGCTATTAATTTAACTAACTTTCCGTAGCTGCACTTTCCAAGTCACACCCACCGGATCTGCACCGATGTCAATAACTTTAAACTGCCCTTTCGCCGTTTCCCACACATCATTGATCTGCGGTACCGCTGTGACTTCATTTTGCAGCACAGTAGCTTTTGAGTCTGTCACTTCATAATCTGTCGGCTTCACTAAGTCGCGCTGATATGAGCCGAATAGGACGCCTCTGCCTGTGTATGAAGCATCTTCTTGATGCTCATATGTCTGAGTTGCGAAATCAAAGTCACCGGAGTAGATGATTTTGATGCAAGTAAATTGGTGCACGGCGTCGGCTAAATCATCACTAAATGCTTCTGCAATATCTGCTTGGATTTCATCGCGTAGACCCATTATATTCTCCGCAAAAACTGTATAGCACTTTTCTTGGTGAATGGCTTGATTAGATCAAGAATGTACTGCTCGGTTGCACTAATTGCTACGGCACCATCCTGATATTCCTTTTCAGATTCAACCTCTGCCTTCACTCTTTTGCGCTTTAATGCCGGTTCTTTATTGATGTATAACTCGCCAGCCATAATGCCTTTGATGATTTCATACGATGCATCTTTAAGTGGCTCCGGCACTTCTTCCACATCATCATACGGCTTAACATTGCGGGCGATTAAATACGCTGCGCTCTTCTTAATATATTGAGCCTTATCACGCTCAGACAAAGCGGAAAAGCCATCAATATTCTGTTCTGCTTCTTGTGTGGTGATAAAGCTCATATTTTTAACCTGCAGTTTGCTTATCTTCTAATGCTTTTGTACGTGCAGACAATGCTTGAGCAAAGTTCTGCAAATTGGTTGCAGCAGCCAAACCACTTGCTGTGTGCGCTTTAATCGCATGATCGTGATCGCCTTTTGCAGCAGTGGTAGCCGTGGTGCCCAGTTCTAGAAAACTAGGTTTGCCTTGGATATCAGCCCAATTCACGGTACTACTCCCATTAGGTGGCTGAGCACTGGTAGGTAATTCATCTAAAATCTTAATTTTTGCAGACTCATAAGCCTGTTTAATTTCTGGATCATCACCATCAATAAATACAGCAGTCGCACCTGAGACAGCACCGAAAAAATCATCTAACTTGCGATATGTAATGCCTTGAACCTTTTCGATATCAGCATCTGAATACACAACAATAGTCATGTGTTTTATCTCCTAAAATGGGGCTTTCGCCCCTATGGCTTAACCGCTGATAACGGCTGCGAATGGCACCAATTTACGATCAAATTCGCGTTTCCAATTGGCAGGATCAGAGAACTGAGCAATAGTTGGTGTTTTATTTGGATCATCTTCACCAATCCAAGAAAAACCAGCAGGCTGCAAGATATATGTCTTGCGCTCCACGATGATTTCAGCACCACCACCATTACCACCCAAGGCATCGCGTTGAACTTCTACAGGATTGGTTGGAGTTCCTTCGCCGTAACCAAATGCACCCGAGCCGAAGAACATTGATAAATACTTACCAGTACCATAGGTCAAACCATCATCCATAAAGATAGGCTTCCCAAGATAAGTGGTTAAAATGACGTTACCCTGCGAGTCTTTGATGTACTCGATCAAGTCTTTCTGCACCATTTGCTTCATGACTACAGAGTGCACACCAATCGCTGAGAATTGGTCAGCTGCATCACCTGCAGTAAATGCTGCATCCTGCATGGCAGTTGCCGTCATTGCGGCACCAGCATCAATGACCATATCACCACCATCATTGGCAATATTAGATGCAATTACACCGCGTGCTGCACCAAGCAAGTAACGCTGCCATTGACGTTCCCAGTATTTACCATAGCGATTGCGGATGTGCTGCATTGGCTCACTGTTGGCAAGTTCGGTTGTTAAGTCAGTGGTCCCATAAGGTTTGTTCAAATAAAGCGTACGTGCACGCATGGTACCTTGAGTTGCTTTACCAACTTTACCCTTTTGATCAGGATCATCCGTGGTGATGTTGGCTTCCTCATTGGCATCCAAATCCTGCCAATAAGAAATCGTTGAGGTGCCTTGACCATTACTGGCAACAGCATCTAAAGCATCATTCTTTGCGATGATGCCAGATTGGTACACGGCGGTTTTTTCGGGTGAATTTACTGGCTGTAAAGTTTGATAGTAATCACCAACGAAGATATCTGCTAAACGAGTTGCAGGCATATTAATTATCCTTTGTCTTTAATAACTGTTGAAATTGGTTTGGATTGTCGCGAGCAATTGCAGCTCGCTCTAATTCTGAGTAGTCAGACCACTTTTTAACTGTGGTGCCAGAACCAGGTGCATTCGTTCCATTCGCGCGTGGGAAGAAGTAAGGCTTGTTTTCCTTAAGGTTTTCCACCCATTCTTTAGGACTTAATGGGTTGGTCCCATCTTTACCAATGATTGGCTCACCATCTGCACCTATCATGACCGCATTGCCATTCTCATCGAGGGCAAACTGAGACAATGCCAACGCCGTGACATCATCTGTAGCTTCAGCTAGACCACCAATACCGCTAAAGGCTTGGGCAATCTGCCCTTTGACCACCGATTGTTTAAACTGATTGGCATAGGCTTCTGCTTTAGCTGCCTTTTCAGTTAAAGCATTCACTTGCTTTTCGTGGTCTTGGCGCATCTTTTCAGTACGTTTCTGAATGACTTCATCAATCTTGCCCTCGGCAATGAGTTTTGATTCTTCATCCTGACCCGCCTTATTCAGCAAGTCCTTGACTGCTGTCAGATCAACACCATCAAGCTGGGACTTAATCCCGCTTAATTCATCTTTAAGGTCTTTGTTGGTTTGGATAAGCTCACCATTCTTAGCTTTTAAGCCTTGCACTTGCTCATCTACTGCCTTTTGAATGGCTGCTTGTACTTCTGGACTGTTTAGATCGATTTGATCCGGCATTTTGATATTCCTTGAATAACCGCCTAGCGGATTTTGTTGGTGCCCTTGGCTTTGCTTTGGGCAATAAAAAACCGCCTTTCGGCGGTCATCTTTTGTTCAGTTAATAGCATTTATTCCTTGGGTCATGTAATTTACGATTTATATCTTTCAAACCTGTATTCCATTCTTGCTTAGTTGTTTTCTCAAATAATGGCATATTATCTTTGACAGCAATTTCATATCTATCAAAGTTTTCAAGGACATAAGTTGCATAATTCTTAGCAGCTTTCCACATTAAACAATCTCGCTCAGCCTGCGTTTTGAACCTAGTCTCTGGGTTGACCTCTCTTCCATCTACATACTTATATATTCCATTACTATTTGATTTTGCTCTTATATAAATATTCAAAAGGTCATAATACCTACTTTCAAAAATCTTTTGACTTAAGGTAGCAAGGCTACTAGTTGAGCATAACACCCCTAAAACTAAAATTAAATATTTCATTGAAGTAATAACCCTTATCTTTTGATAATTATACTTCACAATCCCAGATCCTTAAATGTTTGCTCATCCATATCTCGAAGTTCACTTAACGTAAATTTTCGCCCAGTCAGTGGATCAATAAAACGATCAATTGGATAATCGCCTTTTTTGTATAGCTCGTATCTCTTTGGACCAAGCCAATTCTTTTGATACTCAACACTTTGACGATCAAACCATTGCTTATAGGTCGTATTTGCATCTGTTTGCCCAATCTTATCTGCACGTTCATCTTTAGGGATGTTCTTAACAGATCGATCATCAGCAACAAAAGGACGTACACCACTTAGATCTCCGTCAGCATCACAGCCGACTTGCACAGTCCGACAACGATAGTGATACGGCGGCTTTTGATGCCCCTCTCCAAGCTTTTGTACACGACCATCACGACTAGCGCATAACGGCGTAGTACGACCATCTAACGTTGCTACATCCTTGGTGTACTCAAAGCCTAGGGCTTTCCATGTATCAAGATAAACCTCTGAGCTTAAATGTGCCCGCGCCGTGCGAACTTCAGAATCAATCACTGTGCGAGTTTTATCGAGTAAACCATCTGAATAGTTTAATTTCTTGGTGCCTTTAATCCGCTGAATGATCTGCTGATTGGTTTGCCCATTACTAATCCCATCACGTATGGTTCGCTCAACCTTATCTCTTAAATCTTGAGCAACATCAGGGAACATATAAGACAATAACTTACCACCAACATACGGCACCTTATTCGCCTTTTTGAACTGCGACTCTCCTGTTATTGCTGGTGCTTTCTTGTTTGCCAGCTTGTAAATGTACGCCACTTCATAGGCAGCTAAACCTATCGCTGACTCAGTAAAAAGCTCAGGTAACGATTCACTGATCGATTGCTGCCATGCTTTTAAAGTGCCTTGCAACTCCTTTAATTGTGGTGTGGTGTAGCGTGCACCAGATAAAGCCACAAGTTCAGGTTCGCTCAATTCTTCAAGTTGATCGCGTAATATACGAAGCATCTGCAAAGATACTTGATCAAACTTTTGTAGCAACGCCATAACCGCTGTGGTTGACAATCTCTGCAAGTATGTATTGTGCTGCGTTAAAGCATCAATTAACGCTTGGTCAACCTGATTGCTCATCATCTACATCCTGAAATGGAATATATCCGCCGTTAGGTCTTGAAGCTATCTCTTGCTCAACCAACTCCAATTCTTCCTTGTAGTCTCGTTCAGGCATCTTGCCAGTCGCCAAGTACTCCCAGTAGGTTTGGAATGCGTTTCGACTCGCCAATGCGCCTTCGAGCAATTGCTTAGCAAGCTCAATGTCATAGGAT
Source organism: Acinetobacter larvae (assembly GCF_001704115.1). Lineage (NCBI taxonomy): Bacteria > Pseudomonadati > Pseudomonadota > Gammaproteobacteria > Moraxellales > Moraxellaceae > Acinetobacter > Acinetobacter larvae. The sequence goes on along the minus strand of NZ_CP016895.1, from coordinate 1,683,091 downwards.
TTATTTGAGAACTCAGGCTTAACTGTGAATACACAATCATCGGGATTTAGTCCAAGCCACTGAGCTGCGTATTTAAGTGCCTGCTCAATGGCTTCAGCTGCACAGGTCACAATGCTATGCAAACTCGCATGCTGATCATCCTGACGCGCACGGCGTGCCTCACCCGACTCTTGCGAGTTGGTATCGATAACCTTGGCACCCGCTTCTAATGCGGCATTCTTTTGAGCATCCATTTCGGCTTTGGTTTTATCAATACCCACGCCATTAATTTCGAGATACCCGCATGTCGAATCCTTGGGTAATAGCCAAGTCGCCATTGGACCAGTCACACTTAAGTCACCACCATCATCACCATTCATATTGCTAATCCATGGTTGAGGATGCGCCGTGTGGTGTAGTGACTGGAAGTAATCTGCTGACAATTGATAATACTTGATCGCAGCCTTAGCCATGGTTAATAGAGGAATCGTACCAACATCGGGCGAGTTATCCGTGGCACCCACAAATACAAACAAGGTGAAATTAAGTCTTTTATCACCAATCGACGGGGTTTTATCTTCAATTGTATCGCCGTCATAAAGCTGAACAACCAGCTCACCATTGACCAGTTTTAATACACGGCGTACTGTCCTGGTGTTATGACCAAACTCATCTTCACTATTGTTGTATTGCTCCTCGAGCACCACTAAGTTCAGATCACGGCGACCACCTACACTGTTTTCCTTCCAGTTTATAATTGATAGCGCATCGTATAGGGCAAAGTAAGGCTTGCCCTGATCATCAACATCAATATAAATCCCGCAACGCCCAGACCGAAGCACTTGATCCACCACCCGTATGAGCAGCTGCTTAAGTCCAAAGCCATCACTTGTGGCATTTTGCTCTAGGTGCGCCAGTAATGGGCTTTTGATCTGAATATCTGGTGTGAGCTTAGATACTAGACCAATCATTGTACGCAATGAGTCTTGTACCCATAATGGATACTGAGCACGCATCAAATACCCATCGTAAATACTGCGGTTTAAGATATCCTGGCGCTCAGCCTCTATCATTCCTGCGGATTTTGGCAGGTAGGTTGTAGTTGCCAATTTAATCGTATCTTCACCAGCTACAGAACTCGCATCCTGCATAATTTGCCAGCTTTTTTTAGTCGCAGCATACTGCGGATGTTGATCTGTAACTGCCATATAAATACCAATAAAAAAGCACCCAACTGGATGCGTTGTTTAAAACATGCCTCTGATACGGCGAACACTAACAACTCTCCGTATAATCGGAAAACGCTTAGCCAATGGATATCCACCAGCATCACCAACATGGTCCAAGCCAGCAGTCTTATCAGGCATACCAAACTTGTCATAAACTTGCTGTTCTAGCGTCTCAGTGAAACGTGGACATTTGTTTGTATTGACCTTGAGTGTCCGCTCTCCATCGCCGTTCAAAATCAAAGCATTCACGGCGTTAATACGATCTTTAATCGCAGGGTTTGTGCCATCAACTTCAACTCTAAAGCCATGCTCCCTTAAAATTGCATGATCTGACTCACTACTGTTTTTAGATGACTTGGCTTGACCTGCGGCATCGGGTATCACCGTAATTTCATGGAATGGGAAACGCTCATTAATCAGTTTAGCCATCGTTGGTGTGTCTCTCGCATCTACCAACTCATCAAGCGCCAATGGCTTACCTTCACGTATCACGTAAACCACTGCAGCCATCTTCAATACGTTAAAGTCCATACCAATGATCAACGGCTCTCTAGACTTAATTTCCTCGTCCGTATGGTTAAGTTTTCGATCAAAATCAGGATAAACGGCGCCACTGGTCAAGTTAACGAACTGACCCTTTAAATATGCCGAGATTAACTGCGGCGGATATGACTCAAATAACGATGAAATATAATCATCAGGTAGATTTTTAGCATTGTCATAAGTTGAGGCTTGTATCATGCCGTAGAGTGCACGTTTCTCAGATGTTGAGTTTGCTTCTTTTACGAATTGCTCATAAGTAAATTTAAAGCCCTCTGGTGTGGTTGCAACATCAATGCCATTGATTAGACCAGGATGATTCACACGCATACGCGCAATAATCTTACGCCATGCCTGTTGAGCCTTATCCTTATTCATGACATCTAATTCATCAATTAAAGAGTGACCAACCTTAAAACCTACGATCGTATGTGGCTTCTCCATTGATCGGCAAAGTATTTTGCTGCGCCATTGCCTACCATAATAAAGATCAACTTCTTTGTTTGACTCGTAGATCTTAGCCTTTAACCCCCAGTCAAATGCCACCTCTTCAATGGTTGGAAAGAAGATATCTCGAATCTGTGGATAGGTTGGAGCAAAATAACCCAAAGGTACTTTCGGGAACTCCCAAGACTTATCACATAGGCTTGAACACCCGACCCAAGTTTTACCGCTACCAAAACCAGCAACAAAGGCGCGAAACTTATTCGGAAGTTGTAGAAACCTCGCCTGAGGCACATTCAGCGTCGGGTTGATATTCGGCATTATCTTTACTCGCATCTACAACTTGAATCGTGACTTTGACTGGCGTTGGATCATCTGCGCCGTCCCCGTCACCTGTTTTAATTCGCTCAATTTCAAGCTGCTTTAACTGAATATCTAAAAGTTGAATCTCGTAACCCTGCATTTCATCTTTAACCTGCCTGATTAGCTTAGTTCTCAGAATCCGATTTACCTTAGGGTCGTTATATATCTTCTGTAGCTCAGTAAGGCGTACTGCTTTATTGGCTAAAGGGATATCAAAAACATTGGTTTTAAAATCATTTCTAGTTTTATGAAATAAGTCTTTTAACTTCTTGCTAAGATTCCGCCCTGCAACCTTGGTTGGATCATAAAGTGCGACCTGCTGACGTGTAATTTCAATCCCATATTCTTGCTTTACAGCCTCTACAACTTGTTGGGGTGTGTCGAAGCATGCAAGAGACTGAACTATAAAGATTTTTACAGGCTCTTTTAGTGCTGCCATAAACTCACCTTTGTATAGCTACGTATAGCAAGATAGGCAAAAAAAAGAGCCTTTCGGCTCAATTGATTACGCAGTTTCCGCAGCATTTTGCTATGTCTAAATCTGGTACAAACGGCGGATTCTGTGCGACCTCGACTAATCGTTTAACGCTTTCGCTTGCTCCCCATCGTTTGACCACACCGATAAATTCTTCGACATCATGACCAGCTAAGTAATGTTTAGGTAAGCCAGTATGATCGCTGTAAATAATTTCGCCGTCTTCGTCACGTTCAACACCAATATGATAAAGCTCATGATCGATCAAAGCACAGAAATCACGGTCTGAGGTTTGCTCACAGAATGAAGCATCAATGGTAATTAAATAAACCGGTACGGCGCCGAACCAGTCGCGCATCTGTTGTTCCTGTCGTGCTTTCTTCCATCCGCCCTGATTAAACATCACCTTTTCACATTGGCCTAACACCATGCGCTTTTTAGCCACGGCGGCAGATGATGCCCATGCAAAGGCTAAAAAGGTTTCGTCATCATGTAATAACTCAGCAACGTGGTCATGGTCAGGATTATGTAAAGCACCGCCAAGCGTTAAAAAGTTATCTACTACCCACTGTTTTAGATCGACGGCGGGTACCAAGCGTATAGCTTCTTCTTCCTCAGCCTGATCAATGAAGTCAGTTGGTGGGAATGGTCTGATTTGGTCCATTGCTCTACCCATAAAAAAACCACCCTAAGATGGTTTTTGTTAATCACTTATTCATGTCATTATTCAACTTAAGGTAATGACACACTAATAACCGAATGTAACTAAATCATGGTCCACACCATTAATCTTGACGATTACTTCTGGATTAACAGGGTCACGATTAAATCCAGTTATAGAATCAAGTACTTTAATCAGCTCAGCATCACTCACTCTCTCTTTATTATTATCATCCAACCACGCTAGAACCTCAGGTGAAGATAGGTATTGATGATAAGATACTTCTTGAGAGGTTTTCTGATTTCTCAACGTTAAATGTCTTGTATGCATAAAGCATCACCTTGAATCTCGAAAATGATTTTCCAAAATACACCAATTTATCAAACTATTTGTTATACGTTTGATCATTATATGTATGTATATTTTTGAGAATCATAACATATGGTGATCAATAATATGTTACCCAAGATTTAGCGAGTCATAAAAAATTTCGAACCAGATAAACAGATGCTCTATCCACTGAGCTATAGGCGCAAATTGCCTGTATCGACACGAACAGGCGGTCGTCATGAAACTTCACTAGAGTTGTCTAATTCGTTACGCACCTATGATGTGCTAGACAAGGAAATCTAATGCCACGAACTGAGGCTTACGACAATGTTAAAACTAAAAAAGTTCCAACAAAAAAGCTCGCATTTCTGCGAGCTTCTTAACTAGTGACTTACTTACACTTCGGTCACTATGCCATAAATATGCCATGTGCCTTGATCAAGGTCAAGCATTATGCAAATTTTTCCGCAAAACTCTCAACCTTCAAAATTTCACTATGTTTAGTAAACAGCTCTCTTAGTTGTAGCAGGTTGTCTTTGGTGAAAAGTTTATTTCCACCTTCGCAGAATTCTTTTAATAGCCTTAAATTTTGATCATAGTTCCGCATTTTTTTACTCAGGCTTTTAACTTGTTCTGTAGACATATGGTCTGGATTTTTGATTTCACGATGAATCCTCCAAAAGTAATCTCTTAAATTGTCAGCTTCATGCCATTTAGCAATTAAATCGTAGTTTTTTATCTCAGCAACTACTTTACGTCGAGTACTAGATATTCTCCTATGTCTCCCATTACTCATCAGCTTTTCAGCATCTATCTCATCCTGAGATTTAAACTCTTCTCGCTTAATCACCCCTAAAGCTGAAACCTCTCTGCCAATGATTTGCCGCATCCAGTAATCAAACGCGTCACCTTGGAATGCCTTCACCGCATTTTTTATTTCAACATAAGTTAATCGCCCAGATTTATTTATGACTAAATTATATGTAGCCTCTAATCTCTCTAAATTTTCGTACGTCTCCTTAATTAAGACATACTGTCGCACATTCTCCCTGAGATGCTTATACTGATTTTCTTTCTCATCAAACGTAATGCCAAAATATTTTTTACCACAGTTATGACCAAGAATAATCTCGCTACCATTTGACAAGACAGCTAGATATCCTTTTTGATGCTGAGTACCGCAGCTTGAAATACCACACTTCACCTTGTTCTTCAGCAAATAATATCCAGCCAAATCTTGAAGCTTAACCCCATCACTAACACTATCATCTAAAACTGCCTTTTCTATAAACCTTGGTCTAGATGTTATTTCTTCATATTTTGTAATTAACTTAATTGGCTTCTGATGATCTGTCATACTTAAAATTCACCTATTTTCTAACACGGCTATTAATATATGAATTGGGCTTTATAGATAATAAACAAGTAGTTAACTTAAATCTTTCCTCTAGTAAAGCGTATTTGAGGGTTTCTGTTGTGTAAAACAGCTAAGCCACACCGAATATCATATTTTGCATCCATAACCGTTCTATGATTGGTCTTCATTTCTGACCATGATCTTAATTTAAAGTATCTACAAATAATCGCATCCATCCACTCCAGCATAACTTCACTTTCTGTGTAATCTACTATATCTAAAACCAACCGCTGAACTGCTCGTGCTTCATCATCAGTAATTAAACACACAGCCCTTGATCCTCTCACGTTATCATTAAAGTTTTCGTCACATAAATAATATGCAATTATTTTACACCTATCTTTTTCAGATAACTTTAACTTAGCCTTGCGCATGGCTTGATAAATTGGGTTTTCACCACCACCACTGACAAATACTGAGTTTTGCCACAAGCCAAACTGTTTTAGCCAATCTTGTAAATCATACTTAGACCAATCAACCGCTTGCATAATCGTCACCGCCGCATTCATACCCATCACCTTAATACTTTTCACACTGCTCAATCTTTTTGCGAACTTTTTCGCGATTCGCTTCACCGCTTGCGATCTGCTTATAGACACCCTTTAAATGCCAAAGCATCCAAATCAAAAGGATTGGTGAAAATAAAAACCGCAAAAGTATCAGGAAGAATTTTGCAGTCGCTTCTAGATAATCTAGGGCGTCATACCACTGGTCCTTAAACCAACCTTTTAAAAACTGCTTCTGCCAGCGATACGCCAAATTCAATGCATCCTTATCCAAACTCACGCTTACACCATCCCCCAAATCAACATAGCCGCATCCCTCGTTTCCTGATTACTTCGACCAGTCCAGCCAGTAATCCGCTTAAAATCTTCAGCATTCTTTTTCGATCTAGTTGGTCTAACCAGCACTACTTTTAACCCCAAGCTTTCAGCCATATCAGCCAGATGCATGCCCGTTGCATGATTCAGCCCAACTCTACGAGCGATTTGCTCACCTACGCTTTTACGCTGTCCTACGGCGCCGTGATGATTGGCTTTCTTGTTCAACCAACCAGCCTCAATGACTACCTTTTTAATGTTTGCTTGCTCGCTGCTAAATAACTTAACAACCTCAGCAAATGTTAGATTTCTTAGCTCAAGTGATGGGCTAAGAATAGCCACACCACTTTTTGTTAAATCAGGATCAATGCCGATGATCATTCAATCACCAGTCCCAATAAGTGCGCGTTGAATAGCTTTCAATGTCATCTCGGGATTGTCTTTATTGAACCGAAAATGACTATCTACAAGCGATTTAGCGCTAGCATTACGCTGCCTATACATCCTTGATTGATCTCGATACATATTTCGCTCACGATCAATCTTCTCATTAAAAGCAAGCAGCTCATTGAATTCACTTTGTAGATCTTGATTAGTATTCATATTTATAAATACCCCACCGCATGATTAACTGACTCAGACCCATTAGCCACGGCGCACAGCACTAGATATGCAATAAGAGCGAGTGCAATGATGTTTTTATCTTTCATGTGATGCCTCTGCTTTATTTAACCGCTTAATAGCACTTTTAATCCTTGGACTTAATCTCTCCCATGTCCACTGCCTAATAACCGATGCTCTCATAGCACTTAAAGACCTAACCGCATTGAGCCTTCTTTCAAGCTCAGCAATTCGCGTATTTTTTTGATCAATCTCAGCCTGTCGGGATTGCCAAGCCGCTTTAAAATAATCCTTATATGTTGGCTGTTCACCCTCAATTGTTGCCAAAGCTTTAGGTAGTCTTTTTTCTTCACCTAATGCTTTAAAACCATCAATAAGCTCTTGTTTTTGCTTATCGAACTTTTTATTAAACTCAATGATTGACTTATCCATTCGATGCCTCCCGAATAACGTCAGGGACTAGCTCGACCAACTCATACGTTCCAAGAAATTCACCATTCCCTAAATTTCTACTTGCAATTGCATGCTCTGGAGAAACGGCTTCGACCTCATAAAACTCTATCTCACCCCGATCTCTATTCGAGTCATCTTCAACGATGTAAAATTTCACAGTTCTTTCAGATATAATTCTCACTGACAAGCCTCCACATCAGAGATTGCACTACTCACAACAAGAACATAAAACACATTAGGATTTGGAAGCCTCTCCTCAAGTTCGACCCTGTTCTTCGCCTTTTCTAGTCCACCGCATTCATCAACCAACTCATGCGACTCGACGAGGCGTTTTAGGTCATACACACATATCTCAGAGTTGTCATGGATAAAATACTTGTCACCAAGTAGCTCACAATCACCCACTATCTGCCTAACAGCATCCCACCCAAACTTCTTCACAAACTCATTCGCTTTCATTGGTCACTCCTAAACGGCGGTTAGCTGCGACTTCTTCGGCTGTGGCAGGTCTAAACCAGTGCTTTGAATAGCAGTAACTCCGCCCATGTTTACACTTCAAAAGAACTCTGCCGTCCGTCATGTAGCTAGAGAAAGTGAACACTCGATCATCACCATTGATTGCTACAACCAAATCCCCCACCTTAAAGTCAGTCTTAGTCATGCTGCTTCTCCCAAAACTCTTAACTTTTGTGCTTCTTTGAAATACAGATAGTCAGCTGCATTATTGAAAGCCGTCTCTACACGCATCAATGCATAGCTATGCACGCGCTCAAAGCCCGCTGGAACCTCTGTCAATAGGATTGCATCTAACTCGGCGCTAATGCCTCTCCAACGTGTTTTAAGACCATGACCACGATCGACTTTCACATCGCAACCAAATCGGAAGTCTTCAAAGCTCATAAGCGGCATCTGGAACTGCGCTGGAATTGTTAAAACTTCATCTTTTTCGATGCTGTAGTAGTGAGAATCAACACCTAGAAACCATTCTTGTTCTTGTGGAATTAAGAGGTTTTTAAGGCAAATAATTAGGTCGCCGTGATACACGCCATACACAACATGTTTTGGAGTTAATTCTTTATCTACCAAACCATTTGCTTCACGCCATTCATCTACACGACCATTGACCTCATCAATATTGAATGTCATTTCAAGTACATGCTTTTGGGCTGATTGAGCGCGATATGCATTAGCCAATTTATTCGGATTGTATTTCTTATTACGTTTCTTCATGATTTAGCTCCACAACGCACACAAGCCCCAGTTTTAGTGTTGTGCAGACAAATACCGTGTTCATCACACCAGTACGAAAAAGTTTTACGCTTATGGTTCCTAGCCAATGCAGCCAATTCACTTTTAGACTTATCAAAGCAAGGACTGCGGAAAGTTACATAGTGACTGCGTGGCAATACATCAACCTTCCCACCCTTCGCCAAAAACTTTTCAACTTCCGCCGCCAATGCAGCGCTTTCTAATTGCTTTTGATGGATCATGCTGTAGTCCTCAAGTTGAGTTGAACACCAAAACTACGCGCCTCAATTTCCAATTCAGAAAGCATGTCATCTAGACCAAATTGATTTAATCGCATGGCTAAACGACGGATAAAATTTTCCATTTCTTCGCTGATCGCATCTTTGCAATCACATACCTCACATTCATGCGATTCACATTCTGAGCATTCAAACTCATAGCCAGCGTCCACTAACTCATCAGCAATTGCATTCAAGTCGGAGTGTTTTGCGGTCCATACAAAATCTAGAACATCATTTAGAGATATTTTCACGCCACTTCCCCCATCTTATTCAAGCTACCCACGGCGCCCGTAATCTCCTCTTGTGCCTGCTTAAAGGCATCACCAAAGCCAAGACCACTAGCCATAAGCTCAGTAGTACGAGCTGAAATTTTTTGCTGTTCTGGTGTTTGATTCTTTAAAAGACCCTTTGGTTTATCTGCTGTGATGACAGGTGTTGACTTACCCTCAACCGCTTTAGGTTTTGCCCATACATCTTGCGCAATGCCTTGCTCAACAAGTTCTCTAACCACGTCGACGTAATTATCTTTAAATGCTTCATATGCGTAGTACTGGGCGCGATTTACATCTTTTGCCCACTGAATATCTGCAAACATGTTGTAACAGCGGTCATAAGCCTGTTTCTCAGCGTTGGTTATCTCTGTGCGACCCTTTGAGCTAAGCCAGTTGAGAATGTTCGCCAAAGCCCCACGCTTCCCCTTAAACGAATCTACGGCACGTTGTTGCTCAGAACCGAACCCAGTAATACCCAAACACCACTTGCGGAACATTGCTGGATCTGGGCAAAAACCGTTATCACGGACCACGGCGATACCTGCTTGAATCTGCTCGTAACTCAAGCCATCGATACAAACTTTGAACGCCGTCGCAATATGGACCTCTTTCATCCCCTCAAAAGTTTTTTCAAACGATCTTGGAGTGATTGCCTTCACGATTTCAGCAACGTCGATCACCGACAACTGGCGACCATTTGGGGTGGTTAAATTAGCCATTGGTCACCACCTTGATTTCGAAGTTGCTCAAAGCCTTCCATACGACTGTGTGATGATTGTTGTTGAGCAAGCTGTGGTTTTGGTTGGAATACACCCTGATAATTTCCAATGATTGAGTTTTCGAGGGATTGATTGGCTAGGTCTCCAAAATCAACAAGTTTCCTCAAAATCAAATTCACTGCGTTTTCAGTAAGAGGTTTTTTGTTTTCAGAACGCATGTCAGCAAACTGGTTCCACAAATCACGATTCACGTTCACTGGAAGATCAATTGACTTGGCATCAAAAGAATTTTTGCTTACAGGTTTTTTAGGTTGAGTAACGTCATCACTTTTTTTATTTATTTTTTTAATCTTTGTAGAGTGTTTATTGATAGTGATAGTTTGTGTGTAAAAATTTTTTACTAGCAGAGGTAAAATATTTTTACTAGCGTAGTTAAATTTTTTTACTAGCAATGGTAAAGATTTTTTACTAGTAGATTCCTGATTTTCATCTAGTAAAATATTTTTACTAGGGAAATTAACGACCAAACCGATGCTTGTTTCATCACCAAGTTTGTAGGTATTTCCGTGGAACGTGCTTTTTAATTCCACGACTAAACCAACCTTAATGAGCTCACGAAGACACTTGATCACTGTTGGTCGTGACTTGCCTGTGATTTCCTCAAATTGAGTCAAGGAGATTGCATCGTATTCTTTGTTCCAGCCGCGTGTTTTGCGGCAAATAACGAGGTACATTTTGCATGCAGCATCGGAGATCTTATCTAAAACCTCGTCAACAAATGCATTCGGCACTTGAAATGCGTTAGGTGTGAAAGAACTCATGCTGTAAGTACTCCATCTAAAGAAACGCTGAGACGGCGCCGTGCTGTAATTTCGGCCGTGGTCGCATGGCGGATATGGCTTACATGAACTAACTGACCACCTGCAAGCCAGTAATGATCATCTGGCTGGTAGGCTTCAATTGTTTGAAGAGAGGACAAGCCAGTAATCCCATCCTCATAAACAACTACATCACCAACAATGTAATCTGTCGCCGTGTCATTGCTTGCTACGGCTGGTTTTGATATATTTGATTTCATATTCTTTCTCCAAAGATTGAATTACTGACCGCTTTCCAGTTCGCCCTGGTGAGCGGTTTTTATTTGCCTACGACTTTTAAACTTTCTCTTTGCCCTTCTTCACCCTGACTTGACCAGCTTGTCACTTGCGTGCCCTCGTGTGCCCGCAGCCGCTTATTTCTTTCAATGCGCTCGAGTGCAACAATTACTGCATGGTGCTCACCCACCAACGCCTTTTCCACTAACAAGGTAAGTTGCTTGTTTTGATCCATGCCATTAAATGCAGCTATGTCGATTAATCTAGCTTTCATATCTGAAGATAGTTTCAGGCGGGCATCTTCTTTATCTAAACTCATGAGGTTTCCTATGCGATTTTGATTTGTTCTAGGCAGCCAATAGGCTTTTTACCTACTGCTAAATCTCGTATTTGGTATTCGCGAGCAACTGGAATTTTATCTTTGGGCCATTGGTAAACTGCCGCAGGCTCTATACCTAAAAGACGAGCTAACCCAACACCATTAACATTGAGTAGCTTGTAAGCTTCCTGTTTAGTCATAAAATCACCTTAAATAAGATTTCTTATTATTAAATCAAAGAAATCTTATTTTTACAAGATGTAAGATAACTTATATGAACACTAATACAATCGGGCAGCGCATTCGGGCCCTTCGAAGATCGAAAAAATTAACGCAAGCTCAATTAGCGAAGGTTGCGGGGGTTAGTTCGCCCGCAGTTACTGAGTGGGAGAAAGACGGATACCAACCTAAAGCCGCCTCTCTGGAAGCAATGGCTAACCTTTTTGGGGTTACAGCAGAATACATATTAACTGGTAAAGAACCACCCAATAAGCCAGCCTTTGATAATAACGTCAACCTAAGTCAGAAGATCGGACTTGAAGGTCGCCCTATACCTGTTATTTCATGGGTTGCCGCAGGGTCGTTTTCACCAACCGAGACGATCATTAGTGATGCTGAGGTTTGCGAGTGGTTGCCACCTAATAAGGATTGCGGGAAGAATGGATATGGCTTAATTGTTACAGGTATCTCAATGTCACCAAAATTTGAAATCGATGATCGAATTTACGTGAACCCAGATGTTCAAACCTTTGACCTTCATAGCGGAGATCTTGTTATTGTTTCATGTGCTGGTGATACAGAAGCGACATTTAAAAAATTAATTATTGAAGGTAGTAATAAATATTTGCAGCCTCTTAATCCAGATTGGCCTGATCAAATAATTAAACTGACCGATGATTGTCGACTTGTCGGCAAGGTTGTTGGTTTATATCGAAAAATCTAAAGGAAATCACAATGATCGCGACACTTAATAAATCCAAAACCGCGCTAACGATTAATCGTCAAGAATTTAAAATGGCATTGGCTAAAATGGGCGATGGAATTGATAAGCAAATTGCAGCACTTAAAAGAGCCAAACAGAGCTATGACGCTGCAGAAATGGCAAATGAGGTCATTGCTGAGGCTAATATCTTTGAAGCCATTATTGAGGGTTTTAACGAAGCAGAAGGCACTAGCCTGAAGCTGGCTGACATAACAAATCGTGAGGCGGTGCAAGGCTGGATTGATGAGTTTTTGGAAAAGTATGCTGAGAGATAAATCATAAAAGCCCAACCTATTGGCCGTTTAACTGCGACCCGACGCAGGACTTTTGAAAGTTCGGGTGTGTGATTAATTTTTAACTATATATTTGGTAACCTATAAGTTTATTAACCATATGTAGTAATTAAAGTTATTGGAGAAATTATGATTGACGAAGAAACACTTAAAGCAGCGGAGCTACAACTCCAAAATTATTCAAAAAAAATAGATTTTTATACGTCTGAATACACAATTGAAATTTTAGCTCAAAAAGTTGCTGAAAAAGAATATACAGTTCCAGATTATCAACGTGAATTTACATGGGAGGGACCAAGGAAAAGTAAATTTATTGAATCTATTCTAATTGGACTACCAATTCCTTTTGTGTTCTTTTGGATGAATGATAAGACAGGTAAGCTTGAAATCGTTGATGGTTCACAACGACTGAGAACTATTGAGGAATATTTAGGAGGGCGCTTAATTCTAGAGGATTTAGAGCGTTTAGATTTACTAAATGGCACCTCCTTTTTTGATCTCCCTTTATCTCGACGTAGGAAAATATTAAATATCTCTATCAGAGGAATTATTCTTTCAGAGAAAACCGATATGGAGGCTAGAGTAGATCTATTTGAAAGAATTAATACTGGTCCTAAGGTTGCTAATCCTGCTGAGATTAGACGCGGTGCTCTCCGTGGTAATTTTATGAATTTTGTTAATCGTTTAGCATCACATGAGTTGTTTTTAAAAATAGCCCCTATTACAACTAAACAGAAAAAAGAACGAGAGGCAGAGGAGTTAGTTACAAGATTTTTTGCATATTCTGATGGCTTAGATGGGTATAAAGATGATGTTTCAGCTTTTATATTCAGGTATATAAAGAAAATGAATGATGCATTTGATAGAGATCCTAATTTAGAAATCAAATATGAGCAGCGCTTCCAAAGAATGGTTGAATTTGTAGATAAGTCTTTTGAACTTGGATTTAGAAAAACACCGGGAGCTAAAACAACACCAAGGGCAAGGTATGAATCTATAGCATTAGGCTCTCACTTCGCATTAGAAGAAAAGCCAGATCTAAGTGTGGATATTCAAAAAACGAACTCAATTCTGGATCATAATGACTTTAAGAAAGAAGTTAGCTCAGATGGTGCCAATGCAAGACGTAAATTAACTGGAAGAATTGATTACATGCGCAATGCATTGCTTGAAGAGGATTAATTATGGAGTTGGTGCGATCAATTTTTAATGATAGAGTTAGTGACATTGAGAGCTATTTTGAGTTAGTTCATAACATTGAACTAGCGATTAGTACTGGTAATGCTGTCTTACGTTTTAATGATAATAACTATATGATACAACCAGAACAACAGAAAATTTTGTATTCTAGTATCTACCTTCATCTATATAATTTAATTGAGTCTACTATTTCTTCTCTAATTAAAGCAATTGAGAGGCATGCAACCTTGGGTATTGATGGTCAGTTAAATTTATTAACCGAAAAAATGCGTAAATTGTATGTTACTTCAGTTACTGCTCCGTATGAATTACTAAATAATGAGAAGAGACTTGAAAAAGCCATATTATTATTTGAGCAGGTTCTTAATTTAAAACCATTTGATATCAAGATTCCATTAGGTGGTGGTGGGAATTGGGATGTTAGTGAGATATCAAAATTAAGTAATAATATTGGTGTAGAAATTAGACTATCTGGATCATTAAGACAAAAAGTAATGCAACCTTTTAGAGATGATAAAGCTCCAATTAGATTGATTAAAGAAATAAGAAATAAACTAGCCCATGGATCAATTTCATTTACAGAATGTGGGAATAATCATGTCGCTAGTGATTTTAGAAGACTAATTGATATAGTTAAAGATTATTTAGGTTATATCATTGATCAGTATGATGCTTACATCAATTATCAGGGGTATAGATCCCCCACTCAGACAACATAATTCGTCTGCAAGGAGTTAATAATACTTAATCCTACTATCTCTCCTAACCTCACAGGAACAGCATTACCAATCATTCGACCAATTGTATGAAAAACTACAGATTTATCAATAGGTGTGAATTGATAGTTTAAGGGAAATGTTTGGAATAATGCAGCCTCTCTTAAGCTAATAGCGCGATCTTGTTCTGGATGTCCAAATCGACCATTTCCAAATCCATAGCACAGTGTAGTCATTGTCGGTGCGGGTTGATCCCAATGCATACGACCATACACAGCAGAGTAAAACCTGCCAGACACTTTTTTATGACATTCTGCGCGTAAGTCCTCTGGCCAATCCCTCCAAGTCCCACCGGGCTTTGATGCTCTAATACGCTTTAAATTGATCTCACTAAGTCTAGAAGATACATGTAATGGATCGCTTTTGGATTTTTGGCCTGCTTCTAGATTTTCAAGATCAAAAATTGTCTCTCTCACTGTAATTGGTTGTTTATGAGTAGGTTTGACCAGTTCAATTTTACTAAGTTTCGAAGCTAAAACTACATGTCTACGCCGTGTTTGTGGTACGCCATAATCAACGCAAGCAACCTCTTGGGCGGTAATTACATATCCTAGATTTTCTAACTCATCAATAAAATCACAATAAACTTTATGCTTCGTAACATCTGGAACATTTTCCATCGTCACTAATTCTGGTTCAACTTCTTTAATTAAACGAGAGAAGTGATATAGCAGTGGCCATTTTTTATCAGTTGTAGTGTCTTTTCCTTTGTTATATGTAGAAAAAGGCTGGCACGGTGCACAACCAGCCAATAAGCGAATTGCACCAGTCGAATACCACTGCTTAATTTCATCACCAGTAACTTCCGCTACATCCTTATGTATAAACCTAGCCTTATTATTAAATTCGTAAGCATGACGACAAGCTAGCTCAATATCATAACCAGCTTTAACTTGGATTCCAGACTTTAGTAACCCTGCGGTTAGTCCACCCACCCCACAGAACAGATCAACAGCTTCTATTTTCATAATCCAACATACACCTCTGCTTAAGCATATCATACCTTGTTTTTCTTAAAACATTGAGGATGGAATCGCTTTTGTTTACCCGCCCCGTGCGGGTTTTCTTTTGTCTATTAAAACACAAAAAATAAGTTAACTTAAATAAAATAAGATTTCTTATTGACAATAAAACTAAGATTTCTTATATTTATATCCATCAAACAACAAAAAGCCCCACTCTTTGGACGGACGCGGGGCTTTTTCTAACAACAGGTGGATTATGAACGCAAAACCCATTTCTTTCAATCCCGGTTTATCGGGTGTTACAACTCTTGTACGCCGTCGACCATTAAGTACTCTATTACTTGTCAGCTCTTTAAGCCTCGTTGGCTTAACAGCTTTCAATACTAATGCTGTGCAAGCACCAGCCGCTATTCCAACGAATGCCCCCTCTACCTACGAATTACAGTCCCTTATCTTAACTGGTGACAACTCTGGCACGGCGAATATTCTGCTCGATGACTTTGTTTTGAACGTGTCATTCGACTTTGAAGTAGTTCCAGACAGTTACGGCGTACCAGGTTCTGAGTTCACTGCTATCGATGTGACCCAGCTTAGTGTGAATACAGTAACCACACGCGATGGTACTGAATTCAGCGATTTCACTGATTCTAATGATCATCGCAATATCAATGCTTTGATTGCTGGCTACATGATGAAAAACCGTCTAGTAGAAGCGTAAGCAATAAAGAATAAATACTGAATAGTGAGTAATGAATAATGAGTATAGCAACATTTATTTTAGGGCAATCAGGCACAGGAAAATCAACAAGCCTTGCGCACCTAAACCCGAAACACGTTTTATTAATCCAATCAATCAAAAAGCCACTACCATTCAGATCTAAAGGCTGGCAATACATCACCCCTGAAACACCAACCGGGTCAATCATGGTTAGCGATCAACCCGATGAGATCATTAAAGCAATCCTTGGCACAAAGCGCCCAATTGTCATTATTGATGACTTTCAATACGTCATGGCTAATGAGTTCATGCGTCGTAGCGTCGAGCGTGGCTTTGATAAGTTCACGGAAATTGGTCGCCATGCGTGGGATGTATTGAATGCAGCTATCACAGCACATGAGCATAAACGCGTCTACATTCTCAGTCATACCGAAGAAACGGACGGTCGAACTAAGATCAAAACTATCGGCAAGATGCTTGATGAAAAAATTACGCTAGAGGGCATGGTGACCATCTGCCTACAAACCGCTGTTATTAATGAACAGTACGTTTTTATGACCAAAAATAACGGCAATACGACTGTTAAATCACCCATGGGGCTTTTTGAGTCAGAGCATGTAGATAACGACTTAAATGCAGTCGATCAAGCCATTTGCGAATACTACGACATCCCCAGACCTGTAACCCAAGATCAGCAACAAACTAACGCAGCTTAACCATAAATAGGAATTTTAAAATGCAATATCAACCTTTTGTTTTAGACCAAGAATCAGCAAAACAAGCAGATGCGGGCGGCCGAATTGAGAATGGCGGTGAATATGTCGGAACAATTAAGTCTATGGAGTTTATTACCGCAAATACTGGCACCCAAGGCTTTGAGATTGAATTTGAAACAGATTCTAGGGAACATGCAAATATTACTATTTGGACAACCAAGTCAGATGGCACGCCACTATCTGGATCTCATAAAGTAAATGCTCTTTTGGCTTGTATTGGTGTCCGTGGGTTAACACCAACAGATAAAAAAATGGAAAAGTATGACTTTGAGTCTAAGCAGCGCGTTGTTCAAGTGTGTGTTGTTGCTCCTGAAGCTGAAGGTAAACGGGTTGGGCTTTTGTTGCAGCGTGAAAATTACACAAATAAATCTGGCCAACCACGTCATCAAATGAATTTCTATGCATCATTTCAGGAAAAAACAAAGCTGATGGCTAAAGAAATACTTGATCGAAAAACAACAGCAGAGTTATTTCCAAAAGCTTTAGATCGCCTAATGCTCAATCCTACTGTTGATCGCAAGGGCAATAGCACACAGCAAAATCAAAATAGCGGCAATGGGTATTCTAACTCATCACCAGGTTACGGCGGTCAACCAGATTATGGATTTGGCAATACGCAAGGTTATGAGAATCAACCACCTATTAACAATCGCCAATCACCAGATTTAGATGATGATCTTCCGTTCTAGACATCTACTTCAGATTAGAGCCTTGCTTGACTTGGCTCTAGCATCGCTAGGTTTACTTTGGGGTTGAAATACATGAAAGCAATAATTTTAGATACAGAAACACATTCTTTAAATGGTCTTCCAGTTGAAATCGCATACGTGCCTTTTCAATTGGAAAATGGCAATGCATCCATGTTTGCCGACCAGTGTTTTGATGAATTCTATAGCGTTGGTGAACCAATCTCTTACGGCGCTATGGCTGTGCACCACATCATTGAAAGCGATATTGCAGATAAGCCAAGTTATAAGACTTTTGAATTACCTGGCGATGTTGAGTACATCATTGGTCATAACGTTGATTATGACATTGCTGCTATCCAGCGCTGTGGTATCGATACGGCGAACATAAAAGCTATTTGTACATTGGCTTTGGCTCGTAAAGCATGGCCAAGCGCTGAGGCTCACAACCTAAGTGCCCTACTCTACATGTTGATGAACGGCAGCGACTTGGCACGACAAAAACTGCGTAATGCGCATAATGCCAAACATGATGTTTTGATGACTGGATTTATTCTTAAAAGCATTGTTAGAGAGCTGAGTATTCAGTCTATTGAAGATTTGTACGCCGTTTCTGAGGTGGCTCGCATCCCGACCACTATCACTTTTGGAAAGCATAAAGGCTTACCGATCTCATCACTGCCAGCTGACTATAAAGCATGGTTGTTAGGCAAGTCAGATATTGATCCGTATTTGCGTAAAGCATTGGAGGCGGCATGAAAACTCTACCAGCAAACATCGCCCAACCATTCTTCGTATGGATGGAAAACGGCGGTTATGAGGCGCAAATTAAAATGGATTGCGTTGTGATGAAGAAAGGTCGCGCCGTTGCCAAGGTGTTTTATGGCAAGGAAGAACAGCCGCGCTATGTGATTAATGATCATTGTGCTGAACGTCTGGATTTGTTTTTAAGACAATATTTGAAAAATGGCAAAGGCTTTATCGGTGAATTAAAGGCTAAGGCTGAATTTCAGACTAAGCGGAATATGCAAAAGGTGCGTGAGTTGGGATATTTAGGAGTGGCGGCGTGAAAGACTTAATTAAAAAGATACATGAACAAAATGTTAAAGCGGGCTGGTGGACTGATCTACAAACCGGTGAATCACTTCAATCCACGGCTACCGAGCCAGCAAAACGAAATGTTCCTGAAATGCTATGCCTTGTGCATTCGGAAATCAGTGAAGCCATGGAGGGTTACCGTAAAAACTTGATGGACGACAAGCTACCACACCGCCCTATGCTTGAAGTAGAGCTTGCTGATGCTGTTATTCGTATTTGTGATATGGCAGGCGGTCTTGGTCTGGATCTTGAAGGCGCTATACATGAAAAGCTTGCGTTTAATGCAAGTCGCGCAGATCACAAGATTGAAAACCGTGTTTTAGAAAATGGCAAGAAGTTTTAGGGTGGCGGCGTGATGCAAACTCCTAAAACCCATGTTCACCACATCCCTGCTAAAAACAATGTCGATTCAATTGATGTCTTTATCACTTGGTATAGAGATCAAGCTTTTCAAATAACTATACGTTGCTGGGACCATGCTTGGACTGCTTACCGTGGTGGTTGTGGACACGAAAGACTGGAAGATTACTTCATAGAGTGCTGGTTTGAGCGCGAGATTAAAGAACATTTGATTAATCTTTTTACGAGACCAACCCGATGCGGTAAGCGTGAAGAAAAGTGGCTAGCTCAAATTCTCGAAAATATGTGTGAGCATTTTAAAAATCTTGAGGTGAAGTGATGGATATTCAAAAAGAACGGGCGGCTTTTGAGTTGGCCTATATTGCATCTAGAAAAGACTGCCCTTTGGCGAAAAGTGACCTCCTTGAATATGATGGGTCGTACTTAGTTAGTCGGGTCAATGATTCGTGGAATATGTGGCTGCATGTCAAAGCTCACGCCGTGCCGGAAGGTTTTGTGTTGGTGCCAAAAGAATCATTAAAAGTTGCCTTGTCTTGGATGGATGATGACATTGATCCGTGGCAAATGGGTGGTGATAGTTTCGCTCAACTGTATGAACACAAGCCAATTCTTGAAAAAGCCATGATCGAAGCTGCGGAGGTCGAATGAACGCTATTGTTAATTTTAATTCTCAAACCATGAGCAGCAAAGATTTATTGGAAATAATCAATGCTGTTCGTGCTGAGTTTAATGAAAAGCCTGTTCGCCTAAATGATTTCAATAATCGCATTGCGGATGAGCTTGAGGGTGAGCACTACGAAAGTTTCGTAGTTCAAAATTTAAACAATACAACATCGATTGCTTATAGCCTGACAATTGATCAATGCACCTTAATTGGTATGCGTGAATCTAAAGGTGTCCGTAAAAATGTACTTGCTAAGCTCAAAAGCTTGGCGGTGCCGCAGTCTTTCGCGGAAGCATTACAGCTTGCAGCAGATCAAGCCAAACAAATTGAGTTGGCACAGTCACAGATTGCAACGCTGGAACCTAAGGCTAAAGCGCTCGACGTAATAGCAGACACAACTAATATTTATACAATTCGTGATTGTGCCAAAACTATTGGAATAGGTGAGCGTAAATTAATCCAGCTGCTCATTGATAAAAAGTGGATTTATCGAGAAGAACATGGGCGACTACAGCCATATGCTGACAAAGTGGCAAGCGGTGTGTTTGTGAATAAAGCATCGCCTGTAGTGGTGAATAAATACGGTGAGGAAAAGGTGCATTTGCATATGCGTGTCACGGCGTTCGGGTTGACGCGTATTACTGGGTTGGTTGAGAAGATTAAGGGGGTTGCGGCGTAATGGCAAGATTGACAAAGATAGATAAAATGACAGAGGCTCAAAAAAAAGAGCTGATTAGTGATTACCGTGATGCATCACCTGATACTGAGTTTCCACCTGAAGTTATTTCTTTGGTATACCATCTTTCACTGCCATGGTTACAAAAGAAGCGATGTGAAGGTGGCGGCATTCCATTCACCAAGCCTTCAGCAAAAACGGTTTTGTATAGAAAACAAGATGTTTTGCAATATATGGATGATAATCGACTCAAACACACCGGATGAAGAAAAGCCCTTGAATAAAGGGCTTTATTTTTTTGGTGCCTATCGCAACTCTTCAAGCAGCTTATCCCTGTATTCACCCAATACAGTCTTTTCGATTTCATTCATAGCCTCTCTTAGTTTCCGCTCACTCACCTGGATGTAACCAGAAGTCACATCCCTATCACCATCCTCTTTGTGGTTGAGAAGTTTTTTGATTGTATAGCGGCCATAATCTAAATTCTCAGCTATTGATCCAAAAGTCCTTCTAAGATCATGAAATGAAAACTTAACGCCGCACTGATTGTTAATTTTTTGACGTACCTTAGATATATTGACTATATGGCCGGATGCGGATTTAGCTGAGGGGAATACCCAATCGCCAGTAATTTGTCTACGCCTTTTTGTCATCATTGCCAGTAAAAAATCACCCATTGGCAGTGTGTGAGGCTCACCATTCTTGGGGTCGATTGATGTGATGCGGCCGTACCTAAGATCTACGTCGCTCCATGCGATTGACTCACACTCTTGGCGTCGAAATCCAGTTAGAATGAGTGTTAGAAGGAAATCCCTATTCGTTTCAAGCTGCTGCCCTCTATCTTGATATTCTAAAACAGCCTTAATCCAATCTGGCAATTGATCCTCGTTGATATATGTTTTTCTACGGCGAATCTTGTTCCAAGTTTTTTTTGCACTAAGTGTTTTTGTTGGATTCTGTGCATCAAGAATTGGCTTGTCATCTTCACCAAGATAATGCTCGACAGAAAAATTATAAATTGCCCTGAACACACGCATTGCCAGATTTGCTTGAGCTTTGCTTGCTTTAGATAGTTCAGCATGCTTGGATTGAATCATTGTCCTGGTAATTGAATCAATTTTTAAATCCACCCAATCTGAAAAGTATACATTTACTGACTTATTGTAGTCTTCAACTGTTCTCGGTTTTAATTCCTTAAACTCTAAATAAGCTTGATACGCCACAGCAAGTGTAGGTTTAGATTGTTGAAGGTTATCTTTGTTTTTTTCATCAATAATGGCTTGTCTTTTTTGATCGTTTGGGTTTATACCTTGCGCCATCTGTGAAAGTTTATCGCGGGCGATCTCTCTAGCTTGAATCAGTGTTAAGTTGCCATGTAGACCGATAGTAGACCGAACTGCTTTACCTAAAATCTTTTTTTCTACAATATAGGTCTTGCATGTCGCGTTCACCCTAAGAGCAAACCCTATTAGTTCGCTATCACGGTAAATAGCTGGTGTCATCTCTAACTGGTCAATAAATGTCTTGGTAAGCTTTACTCTTGAAGTTGACATGGCTAAAATCACTGATTCCGTAATACCTCGCAATATAGCACAATATTTTCTGCGGTCTACTATGCGTCTACTTGCAAATAAATGTTGATTATTTTAAAAATATTAGATAGTATTACTTCAACCCAAAGCAGTTGATATCAAAAGCTTTGAGATATTATAGGGCCTATAGCTCAGTTGGTTAGAGCAGCGGACTCATAATCCGTTGGTCCCCCGTTCAAGTCGGGGTGGGCCCACCATATTAAACCTCGTAGATCATTGATTTATGAGGTTTTTTGTTGCCTGCGATTTTTAGCCCATCGGATTTTACGGTCTATTTTGTGGTCCATTTATTTGATAGTCCGTTGGTCTATCAACAGTCGCGGTCTTTTCTAACCGCAAATACTTTCCTCAACTCATTTCAGCTTTCCCCACAGACCACGACTAGCACTCTGGCTTACCACTCGATCTACGACACAGATGTATCCTCTGCGGTCTTGACCATCGGGCGTAAAGCGCGTGGAAAACGGAAGGCTTGGGGGGATTTTTCTATTTCTTGAATTACCTGTTAGGCTCAGGCGGTAAATGTCAAGGTAGTTGTCACCCTTTGTTGATTTTAAGCCGCTATTTTTAATCGCTCAGGATTAAGCATAACAACATCTTTTCTGTGCCAGTTTCTAATCTGCTTTGACCAGCGTTCTGGTTTTGCTTCTCGCGCTATACGATATACTTCAGACCGTTGCGCTAATAACCCAATATCCTCACCTTTATGCCGTTGTGATGGCGTAACATAACTAATACCACTATGACGATGTTCTTCGTTATACCAGTGAATAAAACCGTCAACCCAAACTCGGGCTTGATCTAAACTTTCAAAGCCTGACGATGGCCAATAAGGTACGTATTTCAAGGTCTTAAATAATGACTCAACATAGGCATTGTCATTACTCACCCGCGGTCTACTGTGTGAAGGCGAGATATTTAAATCCGTTAACTTCACCTGTAAAGTTTGAGATTTCATTGCAGCCCCATTATCTGCATGCAGTATTAATGGTTGGCGATAGCATTGCTCACGCAGTACCGTACGATGAACGAGTTCAGCCGCAAGCTCACCACTCTCAACTTCATGTACTTCAGCTCCAGTAATCTTGCGACTAAATATATCTTCAATCAGATACAAGTAATACCAACGACCACGGACCTTTGAGGGGAGCCAAGTAATATCCCAACTCCACACCTGACATGAGGTGTGGGCTTTGAAAGTTGTCGGTGGTTTTATGTTCCTTGGTTTGTGCTGTCGTCCTCGGTGATGAATCTCCCCATGGCGTCGAAGCACTCTATAAAATGTAGACTCACTGGCGATGTAAATGCCTTGATCTGCAAGCCTTGGAACAATTTGAGAAGGTGGAAGCTCAGCATATCGAGGCTGATGACAGATCTCTAATATCTGTTGTTCTTCTTCAATACTCAATCGGTTGACTGGTGTTGGGCGGATAACAGTCGTTCTACGATCTTCACTCGATTTCTGCCATCTACGCCAAGTCCGTAAACTTAAATTAACCTCTTTAAGGGCTATTTTTAAGCGCGCACCTGCTGTTACTGCTTCACCAATCCATAAAATAATTAGCTGGCGATGATCAATACTCGTTAATTGTCCTCGTCGACTTCCCCGTAATAATCGTTGAGCTTTTTTCGAAGAACCAGAATCGCTGCCGCCTCAGCTAGTGCTTTTTCTTTACGAATCAGTTCTCTTTTTAATTTTGCATTTTCACTTTTCACTTTTTTAAGCTCATTTTTACTGACTTTTTCAGGTATGTCTAAGAAATTACTTTTCCATTCGATGAGTTGAGAAGGATAAAGTCCTTTTTTACGACAGTATTCAGCAATTTCAGCTTCACTCATGGTTGCAGTTTCAACGATCACAGCAAATCGAGCCTCGACAGGCCATTGTTCAGTTGTAATATTCGTACCTGGCACAGGAATTCCTTTGGCTTTAGCTTGTTGTCGCCAATTATAAAGGGTTGATTCAGAAATACCTTCCATTTGAGCAACAGCTGCTACAGTCATATTGTAAGGTGGTAATAATTTAGCTAAGACACTCGTTTTTCGTTCAGATGAAATATGTTTCATTTGTCACTCCTTTACCCTCATAAATTTAGTTTCAGAGGGGGTGACAACTATCCTGACAGTGAGAGGGAGGATGGTAATGCAGTACATCAAGATGCACTCTGAATTAACTAAAGTTGTGAATGACTCTATACGAGGGAGTATTGCTTTACACATGCATACTCTTGCTGAGCAATATGCTGAACCCTATCAAGCTACTCTACATGGATGGTTTGTAGTTTGTGAGCATGACGCCGACCTACTGGAGCCATTCACTGGACTAAGTTTTAGTCTTTCTGAAAAATTACAATTAGGCGAGGTCGAATTTGTCGACAAAAAACAGGACTGGTATGAGGTCTATATTTTGTTGAATGACAATGAAGGTATCCTTATCTATGTTCCGACAGCAATATTGGAACGCCATAAAATCCTTCAGATCTAGTTCTACCACAACAGCAACCCTAGCACATTTCTAACATTAATTTTTATTTGAGGATTTTCTATGACAAGGCGATGTCTATTCGCTTTGAGCCAAGTCATGTCTACGCCCAATGCTTTGGAACTACTGACCAAGAAAAATATAGACCTTTTAGCCCTACTGCAACGTCATCAAACTGGCGATTGGGGTGATCTAAATGAGACAGATCGAGAAACCAATGAAGATGCCCTTGTGACTCACTCAAGAATCTTGTCTAGCTAACCTGAGTTCGACATAAAAAAAGTAGAAAAAAAGCCTTAATGTTTGTAACTTATTGGTTCTTAAGACAAAAGTTAAAACACAAGGCTTTTCTATGGATCATATTACTGAATTATTCTGTAAAGTGGATGATTTTTGCAAAATATTTAACGAATCTCTAGAGAAAGCTCTTATTCCTGAGCAAAATAAGCCAGTTCAAAAGTCAGCTTTAAGTTTATCTGAGATCATGACAATTGTTATCTTATTTCACCAATCAGGTTTTAGATTCTTTAAATATTTTTACTGCCACATGGTCATCCCTTTTTGGAAATCAGCATTTCCTAAGCTGCTGAGCTAGAATCGTTTTATTGAAATCATGCCACGTTGTTTACAAGCTTTGAGTAGCTTTTTTCATCAGGTTAAAGGAACTGATACAGGAATTAGTATTATTGATTCAACCAAACTTGTAGTTTGTCATAATCTTAGAATTAAAAGAAACCGCGTATTTAAAGGCTTAGCGAATCGTGGAAAAAGTAGTACTGGGTGGTTCTATGGTTTTAAATTACACATGGTTATCAATAACTTAGGTGAATTATTAATATTAAAGTAACATCAGGGAATATCCATGATATTGCTGTACTAGAGTCTTTAACCAAAGAATTAAAAGGCATTTTATTAGGAGATAAAGGCTATTTAAGCAAAGCTAAGACAGAGGCTTTAGCAGCAAGAGGATTAAAAATATTGACTCCATCACGTAAGAATATGAAAAACAAGCCACTCCGAACTGAAGAAGAAAAACAATTGCTTGGCAGAAGAGGATTAATAGAAACGGTGAATGATCAGTTAAAAAACTTACATCAACTTGACCATTCGCGTCATCGTTCTGTGAATAATTTCATGGTAAATATTATGGCTGCTGTAGTGGCTTATTGTTTAAATCCGAATAAGCCAACTTTCAAAAATATGCTGAAAGGTTGAACGTTTTTCATCGAACTCAGGTTAGCTACTTATTTGGCCAAGATAAAATTTGGATTATCACTGAGGCTGATCGATCATTGACTACCATCTTATTACCTCAAGATTACTAGCAGGACCGTAATATAGCCCCCAAAGTTGAATTAGCTTCGGGGGTCCATATTATCTTTTAAAGTGAGTTAAAGATTTATGAGTTTTTTAGATAAGAAGTGGCCCAGGAAATTTGAACAACACGTATAAGTGATAAACTGCCCCCTAAACGATGTGGGAAACATCTAAAAATGGAGCATTTCATGGCGCGTAGACCAAGAAGAAATCATTCAGATGACTTTAAAGCAAAGGTAGCACTTGCTGCAATCAAAGGTGAAAAAACACTTGCTGAGCTAAGTGCTGACTTTGATATTCATCAGAACCAAATTATAGACTGGAAGAATCAACTCATCGCTGCGTCAGCACAAGCCTTTGCAAACCCTAAAAAGGACACAGAGCCGCAAGTCGATTTAAAAAAGCTACATGCTAAAATTGGTGAACAAGCTTTGGAAATTGATTTTTTAGAAAGTGTGTTGAAGAAACTGGGCCGCTTCAACCACAAAAGTTAATAGACGATTCACAGCAGCTTTCAGTGACTAGGCAAGCCAAGTTACTGAAGGTCTCTCGTGGTAGCTATTACTACCGCCCTAAACCAACAAGCGATTCAGATTTAAAGCTGATGCGTCGTATTGATGAGTTACATCTCATGTACCCCTTTGCAGGGAGCCGAATGATGCGTGATCTATTGCGAGGAGAAGGTCATCATATTGGCCGACGTCATACTCGGACACTGATGAAAAAAATGGGGATACGTGTGCTGTATCGCAAGCCTAATTTGAGTAAGCCAAATAAGGCTCATCGAAAGTACCCTTATTTACTTAGGGGGCTTGAAATTACGCATAGCAATCAGGTCTGGGCAACCGACATCACCTATATCCCAATGGCGAAAGGATTTGTGTACTTATGCGCGATTTTAGACTGGCACAGTCGTAAAGTGTTGGCACATCGAGTATCGATTAGCATGGAGTCAGATTTTTGTATTGAGGCTTTAAATGAAGCTATTCAAAAATATGGTGCCCCAGAAATATTTAATACGGATCAAGGGAGTCAATTCACCAGTGATGCATTTATCAGTGTTCTTACAACACATGAGATTAAAATCAGTATGGATGGCAAAGGTCGTTGGATAGATAATGTCATGGTTGAACGCTTATGGCGAAGTGTTAAATATGAGGAGGTTTATCTCAAAGCGTACAGCAATGTTGCTGATGCAAGATGCCAATTAAAGCTGTACATTGATTTTTATAATCACAAACGACCTCATTCGAGTCTAGACAAATTAACACCGAATGAGTTTTACTATAACCAGTTACCTAAACAAAAACAGGTAGCTTAACTAAAGCAGAATATCACTTATAAAAAGACTTTTAGTTGTTCAAAACATCGGAGCCACATTACATGTCATAGACCAATGATGGGGCACCTAAACGAGCATGATGCTCCCAGTAAAGTAACTGTAAATCATTGAGTTGTTTCTGACACCTAGGAGCTCGTTTAAGCCACGCATAATAGCCTGATCGACTCACACCAATGTAATCACAGGCGGAGGTAACAGAAACAATCTTTGGTGCTATTCCTTTGATTAACGTGTATTTCTCTTGGCATCCTCGGTGAGAAAGTACACATGCGCTTTTTTTAATATGTCATTCGCCTCGCGGAGACGTTTATTCTCTTTTTCTAAATCCAGAATACGCTGCTGCTCAGGTGTAAACTGACGTTTGCTAGAGCCAGCCTCGCTAGATTGACGAACCCATTTATCAAGTGTTGAGTAACCAATACCAAGCTTATTGGCGATTGCTGCTATAGATTCACTTGAGTTCGCTAAGGCGTAATCAATTGCTTGTTGTTTAAATTCAGGACTAAAACGTTTAGCCATATTTACATCTCCAAAGATTAAAACTAAATTATCTTCAGAGGGATCAATTGTCTATTATTTTGGCTAGGATCATTTAAGTCTACAGTTTGCCACCATTGTCCTGTCTGAGCTTGTTCTTTAAAAACCAACTTATCTGATATTTCTTTTCCCCCCAATAAGACTTCAACCGTCATACGATTTAAACTTTGATGAGTATTTTTCATCCATTCTTCTTTAACATCTCGACCGATTACATTTCCATTTTCATCTACAATATTAGCAAATTCAATTTTTTCTCGATCAATATAAAATAATAGAGCTTTATCTTTATTTTCATTAATTGCTAGGTTACCACCATTAAAATTATCTTGCGCAAACTCAAATTCAGTTGCCCACACTAGATTGCAGCCAGTAAATAAAAAAAGATACTGATTAAAAAGATAAAATATTTACTCTTAAACATAGATTAATCCTAAAATCATGATTTCACATTATCGCTGGCTTTATTTAGTCCTTCTTTGTTAGCATCTAATATTTAGCGAATGCATATATAAGGAGGAATTCAAACATGAGGTGCGACAGATTTTAAAGTATTATGATAATCAACTAATTCGGATATTTTTCCAAAGGAGTTTGCCAATATAATTCTTTTTAACCGTTAATTTAACCATATATCCAATACATCACCATGATGTTAAACTCGTATATGCCACACCCCCAAAAGAATGCCAGCATCAACGTTGATATGACCACTAAGCCAACAGGCATAGATAAAACTTCCATAAAACTAAAATTTAAGGGTCCTAAATTTCTCTTTTTACCGGTTGAATCATAGGGGTCATTTTCACTGATTTCACATTCTTTTTATTCGGCTTACTCATTTCAAATGGTTGACCTAGTGTCGACATACTACCTTCATAATCTTCTTTTAGCATGATTTAATTACTCAGTTTGTTATATTCTCTCTGTTCCACTGCTATAAATCAGAACACGGTTAAATCTGATTATTTCGATAGTCTATTTGTTCAGATCGTTCACGATCATAGTCATTTTCACGACGCACTTGCTCAGGCCAAACAGGAACTGATTTTAGGTTGAGTATAATTCGACGACCAACAAAGCTAAAACAATCTAAAGGGAAAGCGACGATACGGAATAGTAAATTGTCCCGATAAATCACCCGCATGGCTTGCCAAGTCTCTTTATAAGATTCCTTTGCTCCAACTAAGCGATGACAGTAAATCAACTCTTTGCTTTTTTTATCAACAATATTATATTTAGGATAAAGCTGTTCAGGACCGTGCTGCATATAATGACAAATAAAATTCCATAAACCATAGTTTTTGGCTTTATTTATCACGGGGAACCCAACCAAGAAGGTTTGTTTGACCAAACCATCTTCTACAATATGTGCCTGAATTTCATAAATTGGTGCTCCACCTGCACCATCGGTAAAGGACATTACCCAAACAACATCTTTCCAAGGCATAGCAAGATATTCATTTTTATTGATATAAAAATATACGTATTGAGTATTTCTATTAAATAAAATTGGTGAGCAAATATCTTTAGTGTATTCTTTAGATTTTATATACCATCCAAACCACATTAAATTTACAATCAATAAAATAAAAACAAATCCACATATTGGCAATAATTCATAAGATGCATTTAAAAAAATAATAAAAATAAAAAATAAAAATTGCATTGACAGTATTAATATAATTAAAAAGGCTCCAACACCCTTGCCATTCCAAGCATATTTTTGATCAATTACTTCTAAAAAATCATTATTTATCTTTAAAATTGAATGATTATGAAAAACATCATATTCAGATGAACTTCCAGTTAATAGCTTCTCTTTTTCACCAATGCTAAACTTAACATCTTTTTTAAATATATGGTAACAGTAAATACCAGGTATTCTTTTCACTTATATAACTCCTTTAAATTATCACATTGGTCATCAAAGTTTTTAAAATGTTCAATAGTATTATCAATACTAATCATACATCTCCGAGTCCATCGTATAAACTTATCATCTCTAATAACACTTGCAACAATAGAATAAGTTATTGCTAAAAATAAAAAAACAACACCTATAATTGGAACCCCCATAAATAAATAAAAACTACCAATCATCAAAAATAAACCACTTGCTGCCAAAAAAAATCCGAAATTTTTTTCTCCATTATTATATGCTTTATATCCATTATAAATATCATAAAAACCAAATACAAACCCGCCTATTAATCCAAGACCTCTCCACATCATAGATTTAAAGCTAATACCCTCAACAAACTCAAGTGCGATATTATTATAAACTCTAAGTGCAGCACTTTTAGTTAAAAGTCCATCAAAAGTTTTTAAAATCATAGTAGAAAATTCAACAAAGCTTGTGAATAAGCCTAAAGTTGCAGCAAAGCGCCGCCCAGATTTTTCATAAAGATTGTCATCTGATAAACTGTTATCACTAAATATTGTAGTAAAAGCCCAGACTTGTAAACACCCCACTCCAGTTTTAGCAATACTAAAACGCATCATTTTACTGTCTTTAATGGGATCTATTGAATTATCAACCTTAACACGACCACCACTATCAAGTTTCATTTCAGATTTAGTTAACTGCTTGATAAACTCTTTGTAAATACCTGAATATTGCTTCGGCATATTCGCCAATGTATTTTTATCAATATCTAGAACGGGTACAGAGGCAACACCTGTTCTTAAATACCGTTGATATACTTCATTCCAATACGGATGTTTATCTACCATCTTTAATAGTGTTTGTGTAGAAATATCATTTTTCACATTTAATAATTTATTTATATTTTTTAAATACCCTACTACAAACCTATTAAACGCAGTCCTTTGTGCACCAGCATTTTTCGCATTCAGTTTGAAGCTTAATACTTTAATCTCTTGCTGCGTTGCAATTACTGTTGTAATGGGAAGCAATGGATGAATTTTAAAATTTTTAGGGGGCTTATAACCACTGATATGAATTAATGATTTTTCTAAAAACACTAAAACCGTGTTCTTAATTCTTTCACTCATTTTACCTAACCAAGAATTTATACCATTCAATAAATCTGCAAAATGTTGTGTTGCTAGAGTTCCTAAAATATTATTTGAGTTTGTATTTTGTACTGCCTCATTAACTGTTTCTCGAGTTGACATATTATTCAATGATATAGCATTTAAAATATAATTATTTGTATCATTTATATCATACATTTTCTGTGAAATATAAGCATTGATTTTAGCAGATACTTTACAACTCCCTAAAATGGTTTCTAGGTGAGATAGCAAAGATGCACAATCAAAAATATTGTTTTTTTGAATATTACAACAAATATGTTTATCTAATATATTTGTTTCGAGAAAATCCTTACCCAAAAGATCTAAATGATCTGCTAAGTTTGCTTGTTTCTTTTTCTTTGATTTTAAGCTAACTATAGAGCTATTATAAGCTTCCTTGTTCAAAACACTAAAATACTCTTTCTCCCACTTGAGGTTCATATTTTTTTGTTCAGCAGCCTTTTTGCTTCTTTCCTTACTCAATATCTGTTCAGGTGATAGGTCTTTATCCCAATTTTCTTGTAATGCTCCACCTATTCCTGCTCCTATTCCATTATACATGTTGAGCATAGAATCCACTGCTTCTTGCTTCCGAATTTCTTGTTCATTATAATAAGGATCATCATTAATCCCTATATAATCTGCTTTAATTAATTCAAGAGTGTTAACTGTTTTTTCCACATTATCATATTCCGAATCATCAACAAGTACGCCACTTATAGTGGAACTTATGTCCATCACTGTTGCGACAGGATCATGAATAGTCACCAATGCACCAAATATTTTTCTAATTTTCTTTTCATCTTCAAGTGCACTCTCTAAATAACCTGAGTTCGATGAAAAACGTTCAACCTTTCAGCATATTTTTGAAAGTTGGCTTATTCGGATTTAAACAATAAGCCACTACAGCAGCCATAATATTTACCATGAAATTATTCACAGAACGATGACGCGAATGGTCAAGTTGATGTAAGTTTTTTAACTGATCATTCACCGTTTCTATTAATCCTCTTCTGCCAAGCAATTGTTTTTCTTCTTCAGTTCGGAGTGGCTTGTTTTTCATATTCTTACGTGATGGAGTCAATATTTTTAATCCTCTTGCTGCTAAAGCCTCTGTCTTAGCTTTGCTTAAATAGCCTTTATCTCCTAATAAAATGCCTTTTAATTCTTTGGTTAAAGACTCTAGTACAGCAATATCATGGATATTCCCTGATGTTACTTTAATATTAATAATTTCACCTAAGTTATTGATAACCACATGTAATTTAAAACCATAGAACCACCCAGTACTACTTTTTCCACGATTCGCTAAGCCTTTAAATACGCGGTTTCTTTTAATTCTAAGATTATGACAAACTACAAGTTTGGTTGAATCAATAATACTAATTCCTGTATCAGTTCCTTTAACCTGATGAAAAAAGCTACTCAAAGCTTGTAAACAACGTGGCATGATTTCAATAAAACGATTATAGCTCAGCAGCTTAGGAAATGCTGATTTCCAAAAAGGGATGACCATGTGGCAGTAAAAATATTTAAAGAATCTAAAACCTGATTGGTGAAATAAGATAACAATTGTCATGATCTCAGATAAACTTAAAGCTGACTTTTGAACTGGCTTATTTTGCTCAGGAATAAGAGCTTTCTCTAGAGATTCGTTAAATATTTTGCAAAAATCATCCACTTTACAGAATAATTCGGTAATATGATCCATAGAAAAGCCTTGTGTTTTAACTTTTGTCTTAAGAACCAATAAGTTACAAACATTAAGGCTTTTTTTCTACTTTTTTTATGTCGAACTCAGGTTAAATAATCTTTATCATAATAACTAAGTATTGAATTAAGATAGTCATTATCCTCATCATTACTTCCATTTATATCAGCATCTATATTCTTTATAGAAATCATATCTACAAGTGATTTAATCTTAGAGTTCACGTTATATTCGTATAGCTCTTTTTGATCCTCTTTATTTATTTCCGATCCATTTCTTTTCGCTATATCATCCATTATCATATCCATTGGTCGACCAGACAAATAGCTTAATGCAGATTTAATATCAACATTCTTTTTAGATAGGTTAAATTTCAGAAAGTTATTAACAGTTTTTCCATCTTTATATTCAATATGCTGATCAACATTAAAATGTTCCAACCCCTCCAATAAAGGGAAAACACCTATTTCAGACTTAGCATTCAAAAAATTTGAAACGCTAAAACAATCCATGTTTTCTAAATATTTGCTTTTATTTATTGCCCTCCTCTCATTACTCCATTTATTTTCTGAATATTTAAAATAAACATTATTAGCTTCATCTGGATTTGGTACAAAAATTGTTAGTGCGTTTGCTCGATGTACAATTTTAGAACATGGTTCTTTTTCATCCTCTTGTAACATTGAATGATCATTTATATTAAAAAAATTATGTTCATTAATTCTTTTTAAAAAACCTGAATTAGATATTTCATATTCTTGCCAAGCTTTGTCTTGTAAGTGCTCCATATATACATATAAATATCCACGTCGTAATATTGTTCCTTTATAACAATAGTTATCAACCTCTTTGTCACCATATACATTTTTATAACCTTCCTCACTCGCAAGCATATTAATGATTTTCAATTCCTTTATACCAGCATCATTTATTTTTACTGAGCTTTCTGTACTTCCGAAATAAGAATTTAATAAATCTTTTTCTTTTTCTGTTTTATACAGTGAGCTTTCAATTCCAATATTTTTTGTTTCTTTATTGCTGAGTATATATCTATTTAAAAAAACTCTTAACCCTTCATCACGTTTACAAAAATCACATGGAGTTGATTCATTAGACATACATCACCTTTTCTTTAATAGCATCTTCAATATAATCATAGTTTTGGAAAAAATTATTCCAATCCAATTTTATTACTCTTTGACTTGCTATTGCATAGCCTTTGGAGTGATCTTTTAATTTTATAAAAAATTTAGTTTCCAAGTACTGAACACCTAATAATTCAACATGATAGAGCGTACTAATGATGTCATCCTGTTTTTTTAGCCCAATATTTTTTATTTTATGGATTAGATTAAATCTCTTCTCAACTTCAATCAAATATTGCTCAAAATTTAAAATTCTTAAACCTTTTTTAAGTATTAAACGGTTATTTATATTGATATTAAACAAAATATCAGGATCAACTTCATTTATGCTCCCTTCATACCTAGGAATAAAAAACAAATACTGATAACCGAGCAATCCAATCTGAATATATTGAAAATTCTTATTTTTAAAAATAAAATCATTTGTTTTGAAAAAATTTAATAATATCCAAATTTTAGGGTCGTAAAATCTATAAAGATATTTTTTTTCATTCATTTCAAAAATAATTGATAGCCTTAAGTGCTCAACAATATCAGGCTCACGTGTTGGGTAACTTTTAAATTTTAGGATAAAAAAAGGTTCAAAACCTTGAGCCACACACTTTTCATCATCTTTTATTATTCGCTCTAATAAATCTTCATCTATATTATTTAAGTTTATTAAATAGGGAAAGGAATCTGAAATTTTTTGTGCGTAGTCAGGTGCCAAAGAAATAAGATGACCTTCTAGTTCATATAAATAATTCGAGTTTAAATTTGGATCGACTAAGGCATAATCAAATTCAATATTTTGTTCTTTAATTGGATTAACAAGCATTAGGATAACTCCACTAAAGCATCCCCTTTAGTTGCACCACCAGCAATACGCATTTCACATATTGGTAAATCTGGTACTTCTTCAACGACCTTAACACCCCCTTCAAAGATATGTTGACCTGCTTTGCTTTGAAAAAGCCGCGATGTGGTCGGGAAAACCCCATTGCCATTGATTTTGATTTGTGAGCTTTCAGCAGTCATACAGATTTCTTCTGGGCTGGTCAGATAGATTGAATCTTCAGTTGAGATCACCCGTATTTTTTGACGTGCAACCGTTTGCAACTCACCATCTTGGGTCTGTAACTCGACTTTGCCTTGTGCCGCATAAAAACGTGCACCAGCTTGGGCTGCAAAAAGGCTTATTTTTTTACCAGCATGCGCCAATAAAGCATTTTGCGTACTCATATTGATACTCTGCTGTGCCGTTTGATTGATTTGCCCATCTGCTGCAATATGAATATTTTCACTACTACTGATTGCGACACTCTGTGGTGCTGTGAGAAGCATAATCGCTTGCTTAAACTGCGCTGCTTTGCTATGACCAGCATCGGATTGATCTGCATCTAAATCTGCGATAAACGCTTTGAGATAACCCAGATGTTGTAAGGGATCGGTTTGTTGATTCTTCGCAGTATCACTCAATGCTTTCGCACGATTTAAACTCGACTCTAACTGCTGCTTGGCTTGTGCCGTATCGAGATGCACGCCGCTAGCTTCACCTTGCTGATGGGTGCTTAAAAGTAAACCTTGCCCCGCACGGACTGCACCCCATTGGTCTGTCCTTAACTCAAAGCCTTCTCCTCGCCCGTCACTTGCTTCGGCAGATTTGGGATGACTTAAATTTCCCAAATTGAGCTGACTGGCACCATGACTACTTTGCAATTGCGTACTAATCTGCCCCGCGGTATCATCAAAACGCAGTTGCCCATAGCCTCCGCCGCCCACTTCATTGGAGCGTATACCACTTAAACGTCGGGTATCCGGCAGTTGACCCATTGTGTCAAACTGGGTTGGGCTACGCTGTGCCTCATGTAATCGCCCGGTTACAAAGGGACGATCCACATTGCCATCAAAAAAGTCGATCGCCACAATCTCACCAATCCGCGGTAAGAACCGTGCCCCGTAGCCTTCGCCTGCCCATGGTATCAGTACATCGACCCAAGCGGAATCACTGTCATTGTCATTGCTGCCGGCACCACCATCGTGGCTATGATCTTCGCTTCGGGTAAATAAGAAACGTGCTTTGATCCGCCCCCATTCATCTACATGAATGCTCTCACCTGCTGGTCCAACCACACGCACACGCTGTGGGTAGGCTGCTGGACGATGCTGTAAGGGATTGTATTCGGGCACAATTGCAATATTGCGACGCTGTAAAGTCAAGCTATTGGCTTGACGTTCATCCGACGGTGTAGACTGTTGCCATTGGCTTTTGCTGACTAAAGCTTGGACTTGAGCATTGAGGTCTTTGGGCAGGTTATTTTGATTATAAAAAGACTTGGCAATAATCAGGAATTCTTTGTCTGCACCACTGTGGCTGTCTATTTCTGGATGCTCTTCAAAGCTAAACCAATAGCCAACTTGTGCATCACGTACTGTCGACTGTGCAATAAATTGTTTCGCCTGTGCATTGTGATAGGCGCTGATATTTTTATTGAGATCTTCCACTTGGCGATTGCCTGATGGCGTTGCCCCATCCTCGCCTTTTAGGTCTTGCATCCAAGCGGGGCTGATGGCCCATGCATCTTCTAGGTCCAAACTGGCACTATCTTGTTGGCTACAATTAACTGTGCTTCATCAATTAACCAATTAATGCCTTCAGCACGTATTTTTGCTGCCATTCTTTAAATAGCGCTTGGATCACATCGACCATGCTTTTATTCATAAATACACGGCTATTACGACGTTTATGCCATAGCGTCGTGGCATCTTGTAGGGTCAATTTATAGACCGTCAAAGCCCCATCACTTTGCCCCTGACTGGCTGCACTAGTAATGCCTGTACTACGAAATAATTCCCCTCGATCAGTCACTTGATCTACTGCAAGCTGACAACCGATAAATTCTTTGAGCGCAATCGTGGCATCTAAAGATAAACAGATCAGCTCAGCAGTGAATCCCTGATTGAGACCATGCTCCCCTTCAATACGTTGTAAGAATACTTTTTCATTGAGCGAT
The DNA here is from genome assembly GCF_001704115.1 of Acinetobacter larvae. Lineage (NCBI taxonomy): Bacteria > Pseudomonadati > Pseudomonadota > Gammaproteobacteria > Moraxellales > Moraxellaceae > Acinetobacter > Acinetobacter larvae. The sequence goes on along the minus strand of NZ_CP016895.1, from coordinate 1,646,470 downwards.
GAATTGGAAAACTGTGCGTGTATGGCGCGCTTCTGTGCGCTCAATCCTAAATCAGCCAAGATATTTTGGATATTATTGAACATAATATTAGATCTCTTGAATATTAGATTTCTTGAGGTTGAATCGGCAAATACATGCGGATACACGTTCCTAATTGCTGCCGTCCAGCACTGGCTTGAATATGTCCCTGATGCGCAGCCACTATTGCTTTTACAATGGTCAACCCTAAGCCTGTACCCGCATGCCCTCGGTCACCGCGTTGCATACTGTAAAACATATCAAAAATTTGTGTTCTTTCTGCTGCTGGAATTCCGACACCTTGATCTTCAATCATGATCTCAATCTGTTCAGCATCAATTTGTTGCACTTGTACATAAACTGCTGTATGCAAGGGTGAGAACTTAGCGGCATTTTCCAGAACATTAAAAATAGCTTGTTCAATTAGCGCTGCATGCACATAAATTGGTATCGGCGCTGTTGCAAAGTGCAAATCATAAGAAAATTCTGGTAAATAACGCTGTAAACGGCGTAATGCAGACCCAATCAGCTCATCTACACCAATCCAATCCCGTTGTAGGCTGAGTCCCTGATGCCCCAAACGCGTCATATCTAACAAATTTTGAATATAACGGTCTAAACGCTCTCCCTCTAAATGTATGGTATCTAGCAAGCTTTCTTGGTCTAATGCACTGACATCTTGGTGATAATAACGTAAAGTTTCTGCTGCCCCAATAATCGCAGCCAACGGTGAACGCAAATCATGCGATACCGAACTGAGCAATGCCGATCTTAATTTTTCTGTTTCAGAGCTCAGCTCAGCATTGGCCAATTGTTGACTCAATTGAATGCGCCAAATGGCTTGCGCAATACTATCGAACATTGCTTCGGACAATTGTTTTTGGCTGCTACTCAAATGGTGTTGCCCAGCATAGTCTAGCCCAATTAGCCCCACACATTGTTTTGCTGCCCATAAAGGCATAAAACGCCACGGACTATCTTGTAGAGTTTGGGTAAAACGACCACTCGCCTGTTGCTGCTGTAAACTCCATTGTGCGGAAATCTGCGCTTTCTCACTAAGCTCAGCAGCGATTAATTGCTGCCCATCCGTGAGTTTTAACCAGCATTTGGCTTGTAAATGGTGATGTATAAATTGCTGCGCCAACATGGCAACATCACTAAGATTGACCGCACTCGACAGCTTTTGCCCCAAATCTCGCATAATACTGTGATAGCGATTCGCCTGTTTTAATGCCAATACCTGTTGCCGCAGCGCGGCTGCCAATCGACCCGCGATCAGCGCTGCAGCCAAAAATGCCAATACGGTAATGATGCCTTGATGTGCCGAAATCTGTAAGGTAAAACGCGGGCTAATATAGAAAAAATTATAGGCAAAGAAAAAAACCAACGCTGAGCACACTGCAGCCAACATACGCGTTCTTGATGCCACAAACACGACGGCGGTAATAAAAATAACCGAAAGTTCTTGTATACCTAACCAGCGCTCGCCAAGACTTGCCAATATAATGCTAAGCCCCGTGATTGCCGCAATTAACCCAAGTTCACGATAACTCAATGCCGCGATCGACTCTATCGCATGCCACTTCGTCGTGGGATCACGCTGAATCGCCAGTACACACACATCATAAATCGGCTGCAACTGTAATAAACGCTGTATAGGCTGACGCCGCCAAAACCATTGCCGACGATCCTGCGGTAATAACAAAGTAGAAACAGCTTGTTGTAAGGCATAGGCATGTAAGGCTTGTATATGTTGCCGTCCAAACAAAATTTCTGTTTCAGCTCCTAACTGCCGTGCCAAATGTAAAGCAGCATCAATTTCATGTTGCTGTTTTGAACGACTACTTCGCATACTGCCTGCCGGTTGTGCAAAACACACTATACCGTCCATTTGGCTGTATACTTTTCCGCTACGCGACAACTGGCACGAACGATTGTTGCAGATTGCCCACGCCCATCAATTACAGCCAGTACATGGGTCTGCAATGCCAGCGCAGCCTGAGCTGTTAAGGCAGAGCTTTCACGTAAATCATTGTCGACATATTGTGCCACGGTTTGAATGGCCAATTCCCGCAATGCATTGAGATTGGATGGGCTAAAAAAACCATGCAAAGCCGATTGAATATGTTCTGGCACATAGACTTTTCCCTGTTCTAAGCGCTCTAATAGCTCATTGACGGGTAAATCGATCAAACGGATATCGCGGATATGCTGCAAGATCAGGTCAGGCACGGTTTCCTGCACCCGTATATGGGTGATTTGCAGCACAACATCACCTAAACTTTCAAGATGCTGGATATTCATGGCACTGAGTACATCAATCCCGGCATCTAATAGCTCTTGTACATCCTGCCAACGTTTGCTATGGCGACTTCCTGCGGCATTATGGTGTGCGAGTTCATCAACGATCACCACCTTAGGCTGCCGTGCCAAAATGGCGTCCAGATCCATTTCCTCCCAAATACGCCCCTGAGCTTGCCACTGACTACGCGGTATCATGGGCAAGCCCTGTAAAAGTTGCTCCGTTTCGACACGACCATGGGTTTCAATATAGCCAATCACCACATCTTGCTGCTGTGCCAATAACGCATGCGCACGCACCAACATGGCATAACTTTTTCCAACACCTGGTGCTGCACCTAAAAATAAGGTTAAGCGACCAGACTGTTGTCGATGTAGCTGCTCCAGTAAAAGATCAGCCTTCGCTTGACGATACTGCGCCATGTTTTTCCCTGCACTGTGGTTCTGACTTTATGGCTTTACCTTACACTGCGACTATTTGCTGTATAACACAACATCTTTCATTCATTTTTCATTCATCTCAAGCGATGTGGTCTAAGCCTATGCTATGGTTTTACTTGCACCAAGCCTTGTCATCAATGCGCATACGATGGATGCTGGGCAGCATAAGCATCTAAGGCAAGATTTAACTGCAATACATTGACCCGCGCTTGTCCCAGCAAACCCCAAGTCGGCGCTTCAATATGCTCAACCAGCAAAACCTCTAATGCCGCTTGAGGAATATGCCGTGCCGTCGCAATGCCTTTCAATTGTAAGCGCGCTGCCGCCACACTGATATGCGGATCAATACCGCTGGCAGATGTAGTGATTAAATCTGCTGGAATGTCAGTGGCCGGACGCTGTGTCTGTTGCATCCAAAGCTGTTGTCGAGTGCTCAATTGAGTCGTTAAATTGACATCGCTTTGGGCAAGATTACTGCCCGACATTGTCATTACATTGTAATTCGATGCGGATGGTCGCCCCTGAAAATAGTGCGGGCTTTGTATATCTTGCCCAACCCAATATGAACCACGCACATGCTGTTGTTGTATGATCAGACTGCCATTGGCGGCATTGGGAAAAAGCAACTGCGCCATTCCCGTTGCAACCATGCTATAGAGTAGACCACAGCCCAATAGCGCAATTAAGGTCAATGCTAATGCTGCGCGGCAGTACGCTAAGATGCGACGCATGCTATGCTGCATCGCATCGTATTGAAGTATTTTCATTGCTGGATCTCTCAAAAAAATAAGCTCAGGAACAGATCAATGGCTTTAATTCCGACAAAGGACAAAATCACGCCACCCACACCATAAATCAACATATTACGTGCTAATAACTGACTGGCACTGTCTGAATGAAAGACCACACCACGCAATGCCAATGGAATAAGTGCGGGAATAATCAGTGCATTGAAGACTAAGGCAGACACAATTGCGCTTTCGGGACTATGCAATTGCATCACATTGAACTGTTGCATACTGGGTAATGCCACGGCGAAAATCGCAGGTAAAATGGCAAAATATTTCGCCACATCATTGGCTAATGAAAAAGTCGTTAATGCACCACGCGTCAACAATTGCTGTTTTCCAATCGCCACCACAGCCAACAACTTGGTGGGATCAGAATCGAGATCGACCATATTGCCTGCCTCTTTGGCTGCTTGTGTACCGCTGTTCATCGCCAGTCCAATATCTGCTTGGGCTAAAGCCGGCGCGTCATTGCTGCCATCGCCAACCATAGCAACCAAGTGACCTGCTGCTTGATGCTGACGTATACAATGGAGTTTATCTTCTGGTCGTGCTTCAGCAATATAATCATCTACACCAGCTTCTGCAGCGATTGCCGCTGCTGTGAGCGGATTATCGCCTGTCACCATAATCGTTTTGATGCCCATATGACTTAACTGGGCAAATTTATCTCGGATGTCTGGCTTGATTACATCGGATAGCGCGACAACGCCAAGAATATCGTGGTTTTCTGCCACCACCAGCGGTGTTGCACCACGGCTTGCTACTTGTTCTACCCGGGTTTTAAGCTCAATTTGCTGCCCAATAGACTGTTGACTAAAAGCCAAGATGGCATCTAATGCTCCTTTACGAAACTGTTGTCCATCCTCAAGATCAACACCAGAAATACGTGTCGCGGCACTAAAAGCAATAAATCTGGCTTGAGCAGGTACACAAAGCTCAAGCCCCAGCTGCTTGGCCAAACTCACGATTGACTTGCCTTCGGGAGTGGGATCTGCCAATGAACTCAGCATCGCCGCCATGGCCAAGCGACTTTGTGTCACGCCAGTTAAGGGATAGAAATCTGTCGCTTGGCGATCACCAAAAGTAATGGTGCCGGTTTTATCCAGTAATAACACATCGACATCGCCTGCAACCTCAACTGCTTTGCCAGATTTGGCAATAATATTGGCAGCCAATGCCCGGTTCATTCCCGCAATGCCAATCGCGGGTAATAAACCCGCAATGGTGGTCGGAATCAAACATACCAACAGCGCAATTAACAATAATGGATCAATATTAAATCCTAGGAACTGAGCAAAAACTGGCAAAGTCAGCACCACGATGATAAAAGTCAAGGTCATCACGCCAAGCAACCAGCCTAAGGCCATTTCATTGGGGGTTTTTTGTCGTTGTGCACCTTCGACCATGGCAATCATTCGGTCTAAAAAACTATGTCCAGCATCTGCGGTAACTTGTACCCAGATACAATCGGTCAATACTTGGGTCCCAGCGATTACCCCTGAACGATCGGTTGCCGCCTCACGCAATACTGGCGCTGATTCCCCGGTAATGGCCGCTTCATTAATAGTGGCAAAACCCTGAATGATTTCACCATCTGCGGCAATATATTCACCTGCACGTACTTCAATTAAGTCATTGATTTTAAGCTGTGTGGCTGCCAACATCACTGGATGAGTATCGCTGGGATGGGTGACTTTACGCGCACTCAGCTTTTGTCGCGCCTGTTTTAAGGCTGCTGCCTGCCCATGTCCTTTGGCTTCAGCAATGGCTTCTGCATAATTGGCAAACAAAATAGTCAATAATAAAATCAAACTAATACTCAGCCCCCAATACAGTGGACTCGCCCCGATTGCCGTGACGAGCATTGCCATAACCGTCGCTAACCAAACAACTGCCATGACTTTATTTTTAAAGGCGTGTTGCGGTAATAATTTCAGCACGGCACTGCGTAAAGCAGCTATTTGTAATAATCCTCCTAAACTCTTCATGATTTATATGCTCCCTTGCTGTTGTAACCACAACAAATGATCGGCAACAGGTCCCAACAACAAAGCGGGCATAAATTGCAATAAGGTTAATAACAACATGATGGCGATCATGGTTAGTGCAAAGATTGGCGTCTCGACCTGTAATTGCCCATCAGCATTGGGATTGCTTTTCTTATCTGCCAGACGTCGGTAAATGTCAAGGTAGTTGTCACCCTTTGTTGATTTTAAGCCGCTATTTTTAATCGCTCAGGATTAAGCATAACAACATCTTTTCTGTGCCAGTTTCTAATCTGCTTTGACCAGCGTTCTGGTTTTGCTTCTCGCGCTATACGATATACTTCAGACCGTTGCGCTAATAACCCAATATCCTCACCTTTATGCCGTTGTGATGGCGTAACATAACTAATACCACTATGACGATGTTCTTCGTTATACCAGTGAATAAAACCGTCAACCCAAACTCGGGCTTGATCTAAACTTTCAAAGCCTGACGATGGCCAATAAGGTACGTATTTCAAGGTCTTAAATAATGACTCAACATAGGCATTGTCATTACTCACCCGCGGTCTACTGTGTGAAGGCGAGATATTTAAATCCGTTAACTTCACCTGTAAAGTTTGAGATTTCATTGCAGCCCCATTATCTGCATGCAGTATTAATGGTTGGCGATAGCATTGCTCACGCAGTACCGTACGATGAACGAGTTCAGCCGCAAGCTCACCACTCTCAACTTCATGTACTTCAGCTCCAGTAATCTTGCGACTAAATATATCTTCAATCAGATACAAGTAATACCAACGACCACGGACCTTTGAGGGGAGCCAAGTAATATCCCAACTCCACACCTGACATGAGGTGTGGGCTTTGAAAGTTGTCGGTGGTTTTATGTTCCTTGGTTTGTGCTGTCGTCCTCGGTGATGAATCTCCCCATGGCGTCGAAGCACTCTATAAAATGTAGACTCACTGGCGATGTAAATGCCTTGATCTGCAAGCCTTGGAACAATTTGAGAAGGTGGAAGCTCAGCATATCGAGGCTGATGACAGATCTCTAATATCTGTTGTTCTTCTTCAATACTCAATCGGTTGACTGGTGTTGGGCGGATAACAGTCGTTCTACGATCTTCACTCGATTTCTGCCATCTACGCCAAGTCCGTAAACTTAAATTAACCTCTTTAAGGGCTATTTTTAAGCGCGCACCTGCTGTTACTGCTTCACCAATCCATAAAATAATTAGCTGGCGATGATCAATACTCGTTAATTGTCCTCGTCGACTTCCCCGTAATAATCGTTGAGCTTTTTTCGAAGAACCAGAATCGCTGCCGCCTCAGCTAGTGCTTTTTCTTTACGAATCAGTTCTCTTTTTAATTTTGCATTTTCACTTTTCACTTTTTTAAGCTCATTTTTACTGACTTTTTCAGGTATGTCTAAGAAATTACTTTTCCATTCGATGAGTTGAGAAGGATAAAGTCCTTTTTTACGACAGTATTCAGCAATTTCAGCTTCACTCATGGTTGCAGTTTCAACGATCACAGCAAATCGAGCCTCGACAGGCCATTGTTCAGTTGTAATATTCGTACCTGGCACAGGAATTCCTTTGGCTTTAGCTTGTTGTCGCCAATTATAAAGGGTTGATTCAGAAATACCTTCCATTTGAGCAACAGCTGCTACAGTCATATTGTAAGGTGGTAATAATTTAGCTAAGACACTCGTTTTTCGTTCAGATGAAATATGTTTCATTTGTCACTCCTTTACCCTCATAAATTTAGTTTCAGAGGGGGTGACAACTATCCTGACAGTGAGAGACGTGCTGCAATCCATAAAGGAATAATCAACGTCGGAAAGCGTCCGAGTAATAAAGCCAGACCACAACTCACATTCCACCAAATACTATTGTCGGCGAGCCCTTCTAAACCAGAGCCGTTATTGGCATAGGCAGCGCTATATTCATAGAGCACACGACTCAAATCATGAAAAGATGCTGTTGAACTTCCCTGTGATAAACCTCCCAAGGATAGTGGAAATGCCAATGTAATCGCGGTCAAACCCAAGACCACCGCAGGTTGTAGCACGATCAATATCGCCAGATATTTAATTTCTGTTGCCTCAAGTTTTCGTCCAAAAACTTCAGGTGTACGCCCAGTCATTAAGCCTGCAATAAACACTGCCAGCCATAGATAAACCAAGAATTGCATTACACCACTACCAATACCACCCCATATACAGTTGAGTAGCATGTTTAGCAGGGTCATAAGAATACTCAGCGGCGCAGCCGAGTCATGCATCATATTGACAGAGCCATTATTGACTTGTGTAGTGAACGCTGCCCACAGCGCTGAATCGGTCCAACCCAAACGTTGTTCTTTGCCTTCCATCAAACTGGCAATTTGCACACCATCTATGCCAAATTTAGCTTCGGTCAATAACAAAACCAATCCTGAGCTAATCGATAGCAACAACATACAGCCCAACATGAAATAGCTCAGTTTCATTCTGCGGGTAAAAAAGCCCACCATCCACAGCACGGCCATCGGAATTAAAATAATGGCAAACATTTCCATGGCATTGCTCAAAGGCGTGGGGTTTTCTAACGGCACGGCACTATTGCTGCCATACCAGCCACCACCATTACTGCCAAGTTGTTTAATGGCAACCAATGGCGCAACAGGACCTAAAGGTAATTTTTGCTGCTGTACTTCAGCGTGTGGGTCTAAGACCTGATAAACAGGACCTGCCGCCAATGTTGCCGGCACGCCTTGGCTATTGAGCAGCAGACTCCACAACAAGCACAAAGGTAATAAAAAACGAAAGCTGGGTCGGATCACATCCGCCCAGAAATTTCCCACCGTGAGCGACTGTTGCACAGTCTTACTGGGCTGCTGCATGCTCGATGTAGCGCTTAGCCGCGTATGCGCTGGGTCTTGTGGCATGTCCTGTTGCAGGGATGGCATGCTTTGCGGAAATAACGCTCTTAAGGTTGCCACCAACATCGCCAAGCCCATCATGGGCGTAATCACTTGTAAAGCCACAATCGCAGTCATCTGCGAAAAATAAGAAAGCTGTAGTTGTCCAGCATAATGTTGCTGATTGGTATTGGTCAGAAATGAAATCATGGTATGCAAGGCCAAATCCCATGACATATTGCCAATATGATCGGGATTAAATGGCAAAATAGCTTGATTCATTAAGATCAGCCAAACCAAGACACCCAACGCCACACAGCTAGAACCAAAGCAAGCAATATACTGAGATACCGTCATGCGCTGCTGTGGGTTAATCCCCAATAAGCGATAAATCGGTTGCTCCACAACATAAAATAGCCCATCAATAGGCATCTTTTCTGCACGCATAATCGCAGCTAGATATTTTCCCAGTGGATAAGCACAGAACATGGCCAGAGCCAGAAGAATAAGCATCATCCACATGTCTTATCTCCTAGCACGGCGTGGCAGCATGTTGCATCCAAGCTGCTGCGCAGATGTATCGTACTGACCATATCGTGGTATGACAGCCAGCCGCTGCCCAGACCATGGTACATTTCGCTTAAGCCAGCGCATAAGCCCCTCTCTGATTTCAATTCAACGTGTAATCAGTATCCTGAGAGCTTGCGTAAAATCGCTAGTTTACAAAGTTAGCTGTGGCGTAAAATCTGCGTAAATTTTTAGACAAAAAGCAGCAATGTGGCGCTAAAGGCTGCTGCGATCAGCAGCCTAGCTGGCATAAAACCCTGTCGAGCTGGCATAAAATCATGACCAGAATATGACGCTGAAAAAGTTATCCCAATATTTATCCGCAGTTTTTGTGGATTAATTTTGACGTGACTTGGTCACTTCAAGCTAAAAAGCAGTCTTTTGTTTAAATAAGCAACAAAGCGAGGCAAGGCGGCGTTGCCCGATTAAAATCGGCTAGCCACCGTACTGCGTCAGGCTGTTATTTGACATTGACCAATTGATAAATCGCATGTTTCATATCTTGTGCCTGTAAACCACGCATGCCGTGCTGTGCCAATACATCACCCGCCATGGCATGTAAGCTAACAATTTGATGTAACGCGATTTGTGTATGGAACTGTGCTTTTAAACCCGCAATCATGCCGGCCAATACATCACCCATTCCACCCGTGCCCATACCGGCATTACCTGCGCTACAGATCCACAATTGTTGTTCTAAGATCAGGCTTCCAGAACCTTTTAACACCCATTGCCCAGCGTATTTTTGTTGCAGTTGTTGGATGGCAAAAATACGATCAGACTCGATTGCTGCAATGGTGGTATTGAGTAAAGTTGCCGCCTCACCCACATGCGGTGTGGCATAGTGATTGGCATGTAACGACAAGGGCTGTTTGGCCAGAAACCATAATGCATCTGCATCATAGACCACATCTAAAGTAGATTGGCTTAAAGCCTTAAACCAGTTTTGAAAATGTTGCCCAGCCCACGCATCACGACCTAAGCCCATACCAAAACTCACTGCATCGGCACGTTGTATAAAAGCTTCGATCTCTGCTGCGGTAATGTGGTCTATATCGGCTAGCATCAAATTGGGGGCGCGACTTAAAATCGCACTATGATGTTTTGCATGACAAACGACCGTAACTTTTCCAGCGCCTGTTGCCGATGCCGCTTCTGCCGCCATCATCACTGCGCCGCCCATATTGGCATGCCCTCCCACAATCAGCACATGCCCATAATTGCCTTTATGTGCAAAAGCCTGACGCTGAGGAAGATAAATCTGTTGTGGGCTTAAGTAAGCGCGTGCTTTTAATGCTGGATCAGGTGGAATCAATGCCAATAGCTCAACCTGTCCGGTATATTCTTGAGCTTGTCCGGTATATAAGCCTGCTTTTAAGCCCAAAACGCTAAAACTATAATCGGCTTTAATGGCGCAAGCTAAAGCTTGTCCAGTATTGGCATCTAAGCCACTGGGAATATCAATCGCTATTTTTAGACCCGATCGTTGATTGATACGATGAATAATCTGTTGCCAAGACTGATCCAAATCTCTGTTTAAACCAATACCAAACAATGCATCAATATACACATCATATTCTTGCTGAAAATCAAAACCTGTGATGATCTTCAGCTGCGCAGCCTTGGCGGCTAAATAAGCCTGCTGCAAGGACAACGATGTCCCGCGTTGTGCCGCATAAATTTCTACCTCAAAACCTGCTTGGGTCAAATAAACTGCGGTGAGATAACCATCCCCTGCATTATTGCCCGAACCACAACAGATGGCGATTTTGGGTTTATGCTGTTGCTGTGCTGCAGATGGGCTCGTTTGGCGCAGTATGCTGATTAAACGCTGTGATAATGTCCATGCCACTTGTTGCATTAGTCCATAAGCACTATTTCCCTGTGCAAACCAACGTTGTTCCCAAGCTCGAATATCACGACTATGATAGATCGGCTGTTGCATATATCGATCCTTTTTTGCTGCTGTACGACTTTGTTTTGCTACGATCTGTTCGTCAAATTTAATATCGGTTTGCAGATTATTTTTAAAGATCCAATCGTGCATACGTCACGATTTGAATATCCCCATTTGAAGCATCCCCATGATGCATCCAGTTAAAAATCCACGCTCCATGTCAGCTGTGCAGTACGTGGTGAACCTAAAAATAAATAATCATCGCCTAAAAAACCACCCGCATCACGCCAATATTTTTGATTAAAGAGATTATCAATATTAAAACGAAGCTGATGGGCTAAACCATGGGCTTGAAATTGATATGCTGCTCCTAAATCAAAGACTGTATACCCAGAGACCTTGGCCGTCGCTGTTTTATTGGCAAATTTACTCGCGCTATACTGCATCCCCGCCAATAACCGTAAACCTTCGAACTGCGGCACTTGATAAGCGAGATGACTCGTAAAACGTACTTTGGGCATATTTTGACTTTGATGCCCGGTATATTCCGGACCAGATAGATCGGTCAAACGAGAACGTATCAAGGCAAGACTGGTCGCAATATCGAGATGATCGCTTAACTGCCCTTGCAAACCCAATTCTAAACCAAGATTATGCTGTTTTCCTTCAGCAACAAAAATGTTATCGGCATTGTTATATTGGTGATCTTGTTTTAAATCAAACAATGCCGCGGTCAATAATAAGTGATGCCATTGTTGTTTTAAGCCGAGCTCGTATTGCGTAGAATGTAACGGCGCTAAGGTTTCAAGTGCATTATCGCTATACCATGGTGCTTGAGCACCATCACTTAACCCTTTGGCATAAGAGAGATAGAAATGGGTGTTTTGCCAAGGTTGATACAGCACTGCCCCTTGTGGCAAAAAGCGATGCAAATCTGTGCTTCGACTTTTTTCTCCACCTGCCAAATAAGCACTTTCATTGAGGTGCAGTAATTTCCCCCCCAGTAGCACTGACCAAGCGGGATTAAAATCGATCTGATCCAATAAATTCAATGCCGTTTGTTGGCTTTTTAAGGAGGTATAATGTCGCCCCACCGATACATCATCTGCCGGTAGATACGTCACACTATCCTGCGCAATATTCCCTGTGCCGATGAGTGTATTTGCCCCTTCATATTGTGAATGACGTTTACGCGATGCAGACAGCTCCATATTTAAATGGTGTTGCCATGCAGCGGTAGCAAACGTACCTTTAAGCCCCGTTTTAAATTGGGTGCTTTGATAACGATCATCAGGACTCCGAAAATCATAAAGATCATAATTCCCATGCTGATCAAAACTATTCCCCAAACCCGTGCTTTGACAAATACTGCTATAACATCCCCATGGAAAAGCCGAATAATCATCTACCACCACACGGCTATAAGATGCCGCGAGATAACTTTCCCAATCATCATTGATTTGATGGCTGTACTTTAAACTGCTATTAAGGCTTCTATTGGTAATGGCATTACTCCAACTTTGATAACCCAGTAAGCGATCCCAACTGACATTTTGTGGCACTTGGCTGCCATCCAATAACTGATAACCTGGCACCGAGCGTTGTCGCTGACGTTGCGATTCAATATCAAACATTAAGGTCGACGCCGTGGAAATATTCCAATCGAAAGCAAGCGCTGCAAATGTACGTTTGCCGTTTGCATGATCGACATAAGGGTGCATTTCTTCTTGTGCGACATTGAGCCGATAACCAAACTGTTGTTCTTCGCCGAAAAACCCACCCAAATCTGTCGCAATACGATAACCACCGCGACTGTCACCCGATGCAGCAATGGAACGAATATCTTGCGGACGTTTCGTGACATAATTTACTACACCGCCTGGCGTAGACATGCCACTTTGCATGGCACTAATGCCTTTTAAAATCTCTACTTGTTGTTTATTTTCTAGGGCAACATTTTGCTCACCACGAAGTAAATGCCCATTCAATAAATAACTTGATCCTAAATTGAGTGCAAAACCGCGCATCATAAAGTTGCCATAATAACCAATCGGCGCATAGCCCTCACCAACAGCAGCATCGTTTTTAACCACATCGCTCAATGTTTTTGCCTGCTGATCGGCTAAGCGTTCTGCACTAATACGCTGAATTGATGCTGGAATTTCGGCAATATTCTGTTGGGCAAAACCCGACAACTGTACTGTGGTCTGATCATCGCTAGAATGGTTTGGCTCAGCTGTGAGCACAATGGTTTCAAGCTGTGAAAGATCCTGTGCTACCGCGGCATGTACGGTCATGTTATATAAACTAAAACTACCACAATAACCCAGTGCCCATAATGCGGTCGATAAACGAGAGAATGAATTGTTTTTCACAGTCCTTGCCTTAAAATCCCAAAATAATTTTACGCTAAATGCATTCGCAAATGAGTATTGACAATTTTGGTAAAGTGAACAAGTGTTTATGCAAAGATTTAGCAATATTTTTAATATCAGCCCTTCGCTTCATGCATTGCAATACCAGCAGTGCCCCTTATAAAAGTAATTTAACTTTTAAATCATTAATGCTAGAGTCGGCTATTACTCTTATTTACTTTAAATCATTGCGCAATTGAGATTTATATGGCGATTCAAAATAAACAAATTTTAGACTATCTATTTTTAGCAGAGATGTATCAGGATGGATATTATCCCAACCACTTAGTCGATCAAGTCAAAGAGATTCTACTCGGACTGTGTCTGCAAATAGAGCAACAACAGCCACAAAATTTAGCATCATTATATTCATTGACACATGCTGCAACTGAAAAAGTAAATGACTTGCAAGAAGCTTTTGACGCAGCAGACAGTGAAATTGAAACAGTGGCGCGCGACTGTATTGGGATGGATTTTTATTTTATTGCCAAAGCCTATGACTTTGCAGATGCCGATGTTGAGGAACTGATTGCACCACGCGATTGGTGAGCAAAATATAAGCGCAATATGCTGACAAAGCAAAATATCGTTCAAAGATCAATATCAATTGCTAACATTCAGCATAATGCACGTGACTGCTGCATATAATCATCAGGCTATCATTATTTTAGGCACTTCAGCTATATTGAAATACCACGCCTGTAGCATCGCAATGATGACTTCTAACATCAAATAAGCTGCTGAATAGATATATTTATGTTCACTGGGCTTTCTCATTCAGTGTACTGAGATCGCAATTCAGGCGCTTATTGTACTGGCAAGTGTAATCGACAAAAGGAAATAGATAATGTCAAATATTCCAGATATATTGCAAAACCTGAGACTCCCCGTTATTGCTTCCCCATTATTTATTATCAGTACGCCTAAATCGGTATTGGCACAATGTAAAGCAGGTATTGTTGGTGCGATGCCAGCCTTAAATGCCAGACCTGCAGAAAAATTGGAAGAATGGCTCAAAGAAATTACTGAAGGTATTGCAGAACATAATGCCTTACATCCCGATCGCCCAGCTGCACCCTTTGCAATCAATCAAATAGTACACCGTAGTAATAATCGCCTCGAACATGATATGGAACTGATCGTCAAATATAAGGTGCCTATTGTTATTACGTCGCTCGGTGCACGTACTGAAATTAATGATGCCACCCATAGTTATGGCGGGATTGTTTTACATGATGTGATTAATAATCGCTTTGCCCAAAAAGCAATTGAAAAAGGTGCAGATGGCTTAATTGCAGTCGCTGCCGGTGCGGGTGGTCATGCTGGTGTGAAAAGCCCCTTTGCCTTAATACAAGAAATCCGTGAATGGTTTGATGGACCATTGGCATTATCTGGTTCTATTGCCACTGGCAATGGTATTTTAGCAGCCCAAGCAATGGGCGCTGATTTTGCATATATAGGTTCAGCATTTATTGCAACCGATGAAGCCAATGCCAGCGCAGAATATAAACAAGCCATTGTCGAACATAACTCCGATGATATTGTCTATTCCAACTTATTTACCGGTGTGCATGGTAATTATTTAGCCCCGAGTATTCGTGCTGCTGGCTTAGATCCAGATCATTTACCTGAAGGTAATTTAAAAGACATGGACTTTAGTACCCCGAGTGATGATGGTACCCAACATAAAGTCAAAGCATGGCGTGATATTTGGGGTTGTGGTCAAGGTTTAAATGCCGTGAAGGCAACTACATCCGTTGCAGAATTGGTCGCGCGTTTGGAAAAAGAATATATTGCAGCACGTCAAAGCTTATTGGGCTAAAGGCGCAAGGTATTAGAGCAATGCTAGCTCTTATTATTGCTACGCAACCTGCATGGCATAGTCGGTAAAAAAATAGTATGGATGCGATAAATCACTGTAGCATGGACGCTACAAAGCAGATGAAGCTTGCTTTGCTGGCTAAATATCGCCACAAAGAAAATAATTGCAATAAAATAGTTGTTCTTAATAATTGTTCTTAATAAAAACAATAGCGTCCATTATAATCAACGCACTCAATATCTGCTATTTCTTGCGCATAGGATAAACTCCATGAAATATACCTCAATTATTCTTCTGCTGTGCAGCAGTTTATATGCCTATACGGCATCGGCGCAGAGCTCACTCAATGATATAGAGAAAACGCCTGTACCCGACATCAGTTATATGCAAGCCCCCTTAAGCGCTGAGTATTCACAATGTAATGCACAAAGCCGAGGCATGACTGATCAATTACTAATCTGCTTAGACATTGAATATGCGCGGCATGAACAATTGATCCGTGATGCGGTGGCTCAGATTATCGATGCACCAGACAGTATAGAAAAAGATCAACGTTTGGATGAGATTGCTCAATGGTGGCAAGACACCGAACAACATTGCCAATGGGACGCAGCAACAGAAGGTCAAGGGCAAAGGCTAGATGCTGCTTCTTGTCGACTCAATCGCGCCGCCAATTTAGCACAAAAGTTAAAGCACACGACACAGATTGGTCAGTAGAACATGATCATCATACCACCCACAGCTCCAGCAACCTTGCCCTTGCTGGCGCATTTACATAAGCGCAATTTTTCACCCGACTTATATCACAATATCGTTCTCGATCACTGCAATCAGCGCCTCACAGTCTATTTGAATAATCTTTCCGGGCAATTTGTCGGCTATCAACAGTACAATCCTCGCTGTAGCGATAAAACATTTAATCTGCCACATCTGGGCAGATATTATACGGTGGTAACGGCAAAACAAATTGCACTATGGGGCTTAGAAACGCTTAAACCCCAACAAAAAATTTGTTTTGTGGTGGAAGGAATATTTAAAGCAGCGTGTTTACATCAGTTAGGTTATAACGCCATTGCTGTTTTATGTAATAATCCCGTACAGATGCATGCTTGGTTTTATGCCATGCCCTATCAATTCATTGCGATTGGAGATGCGGATCAGGCAGGCGAACAACTGGTAAAATGCGTCGGTCATGGTACAGTATTTGCAAAAGATCTTGATGAATATGCACCAGCCGATTTAGATTTAGCATTACAACATTATCTCAATCAACTATAGCAGATTTAAATGTAACGCTACAGCATTCACTCAATCAACCACATTCGAGCAAACTACGATGCCATAGACACAGTGTTTTTGTTAAAATGCGCTATAGATTTCGCCCTTAAACCGTTGCTGAATAAATTGTCGTGTGGCATCGCTATTTAAAGCCTTGGCTATTTTTTGGATTTCAGGTCGATTTTGATCGCCAGAGCGGACCACCAGATATTCAGCCCAAATATTTTTACCATCTTGTCCATTTTCAATATACAGCGATTTTTTGATATCCAGCTTTGACTCAAGCACATAATTACTATTTAACGCTGCAATATCCACTTGTGACAAAATGCGTGGCAGCATTGCTGAATCAAGTTCTTTAATTTTTAAGTGCTTTGGATTAGACGCTATATCTCTTACGCTCGGTAGTTTATCTGTAGGAAGTGCCAATTGTTTGAATGGTGCTTTTAAAGTGATTAATTTTAACTTTGCCAATAATAATAAACCTCGTCCGCCATTCACAGGATCACTAGGAATTGCAACAGTCGCACCATCTTTTAATTGGTTCAAATGGTTTATTTTAACGGAATATAGCAAAAATGGCTCAGTATGTACGGCAACGACAGGAACTAAATTTGCTTTGTTCTTGGCATTAAAATCATTTAAAAAAGGTCGATATTGGAAATAATTCGCGTCTAATTTCTTAGCAACCAATTGGGTATTGGGCTGTACATAGTCTGCGTATACTTTGATTTTTAAGTCGATGCCTTGCTTAGCCAATTCAGGTTTAATATGTTCTAAAATGACTGCATGTGGTGTTGCGCTGGCACCAATCGTAACGGTTTGATTCGCCCACAATGCTGCTGAAAATAGCGTCGTGCCGATCAATAACGATGTTTTTTTGAAAAGCTTCATAAAGTACCTATTGTTTAAGATTAAGTATATTTTTTTGAGAAATACAATACAGCGCTATGACCAATCAACTGCATCAACTGCACGATCAAGATTAATAAACCAACAGTGACGAGCATAATTTCTGTTTCATAACGTTGATAACCATAACGTATTGCAAGGTCGCCTAATCCACCACCACCAATGACGCCAGATACCGCGGTATAATCAACCAATGCGATGGCAGTAATGGTGATGGCTGCAATAATCGGTGCTCTTGCCTCAGGTAAAAGCACGCCCGTGACCATTTGCCAATAATTCACCCCCATAGACTGCGCCGCTTCTATCACGCCATGATCGACTTCTTGTAATGCTGTTTCGGTCAAACGTGCAAAAAATGCGATTCCAGCCACTGTAATAGGCGGAATAACACCAGCCACATCAATGGTTGTTCCTGTCAGCCATTCTGTCAGCGGCATTAATAAAATCATTAAAATAATAAAAGGAATCGATCGAATAATATTGATCAAAAAAGATAGCAGGTGATACAGTATTGGAATTTTTTTAATCCGGCTATCCGCAAATGAATACATCAAAATACCCAGCGGCAACCCCAACACGACAATAAAGCCCAACGACCATAACAACATTTGCGCTGTTGCTTGAGTGGCTTCCCATAACTCCAAATAGTTGATATTACTTAACAGTTCTAACATTTAGGCAGCCTCTTCTATGTTTTGAGGCTTCTGTAATGAGAATTCAATAACGTCTACATGTGCTCCCAAAGCGTTTAACTGTTGCAGGAATACATCGACAGAGCCGCCATTGAGTGCCAAAATCGTTTGGCTATAAAGAGACCTTTTACTACGCTCGACTCTAGACTCAACGATTTGATAATCTACCTTGGTCATTTGCGCAATGCTTTCATAGTTTGGACGCTTGGCGAATTCCCCCAGCGCTGTCACACGAATCAGCATCGAAGATGCTGGAACATCGATATGATTTAAATCTAATTCGCCTAAAATCAAAGAACGTGCTACAGGATGAATCGGATGTAGTAATACCTCATCGACCATACCCTGTTCCACGATACGACCTCGATCAAGCACCACAACACGATCGCAAATCTGACGAATCACGCTCATTTCATGCGTAATCAGCACCAAGGTAATCGCTAATTCACGATTGATTTTTAATAATAAATTAAGGATCTCATGGGTCGTTACGGGGTCCAAAGCACTGGTCGCTTCATCACATAATAAGATTTTCGGTGAATTTGCGATGGCGCGTGCAATGCCTACACGTTGTTTCTGCCCACCCGATAACTGTTTTGGGTATTTCTGTAGATGTTCCGTCAAACCTAATTGAGCAGCTAAAGTGGTAACGCGTTGTTGAATCTGCTGACGGTTGAACTTAGCATCTAAGCCCAATGGAAAGGCAATATTCTCAAAGACCGTTTTGCTTTTTAATAAATTAAAATGCTGAAAAATCATAGCAACTTGCTTTCTTAGGATTTTTAATTGCTGATTGGATGCTTTGGACAGTGTCTGTCCCAGCACGGTGACATCACCCTGATCGACTTGTTCTAGACCATTGATCAAGCGAAGTAAAGTTGACTTCCCCGCACCAGAATGTCCAATAATCCCGACGATTTCAGAAGGCTCGATATTTAAATTAATCTGATCTAATGCAATTATTTTATTATTCTTCACATTAAAATTTTTGTAAGCATTGTTGATCTGAATCATGATGTATAAACCGTTATAACGATGGCAACAACATAAATAAAAATTCAGATTAAAAAAACAATTTAAATTGGATATTTATATCAAGAAATCATAATTAATAAACCATGATATATTTATTGGAATTGTTGATTTCATATACACCCAACAGGCGCTATCTTATTTCAGTAAACTTGCTCTTAGATGAGTTGAAAATAAATACAGATTAAAAGTGCTTGAATCGAATCTAAACACAAATCCATCCGATTCAAGCGCATAGCTTAAGTTCTAAGATCAAAACGCATTATGCGCCCGCATTACGCTAACCCATCCATGTCAAAGCTTGGACGGTTTATGCCATATAAAGTAAAGGCTCACCACAATGAACGGTTTGCCCTGCCCGACATAAAATAGCTTTCACTACACCGTCATCGGTAGCATAAACAGGTAATTCCATCTTCATGGCTTCAATAATGGCAATGGTTTCGCCCTTTTTAACACATTGTTCTTGTTCAACCAATATTTTCCATATATTGCCCGTCATTGATGCGGTTAAAGCGGTTAAATGACTATAGTCTTGTGTCACAAAATTTTCATCTTCAACCTGCTGTATCGTGACTTCTTGCTGCTGCCATAATTCTGCTTGTTGCTGAAAAGCCTGTTGTTGTTTGTGCTGAAATGCATCAATACTCGGTTGTTGATCCAGCAAGAATTGTTGATAGGCAGCATAATCAAATACCGTTTCCTCAATCTCAATCTGCCTTAAACCTTGCTCAAAATCCGCACGCCATAGACTCAACTCAGCCTCGCTAACAGGGAAATATTTAATTTGATCAAAAAATCTTAAAAACCAAGGTTGCTGCGCAAATTGCGGATGAGCTTGATATTTGTTCCAAATCGGTAAAGTACGTCCGACCAATTGATAACCTCCTGGTGAGTCCATACCATAGATACACATATACATGCCGCCAATTCCAACTGTGCCTTCGGGCGTAAAGGTTCGTGCTGGATTATATTTAGAGCCCAATAAACGATGTCTTGGATCTAGCGGTACAGCACACGGCGCCGACAAATACACATCCCCCAGACCTAAAATGAGATAATGTGCCGAATAAAGAATATCTTTAACTTGCTCTCGATGGTCCAAACCATTAATTTGCTGTAAGAAATCTACATTATTGGGCAACCATGGTGCTTGCGCACAAACACTTTGTTGATAACGTGCCACAGCACCCAAGGTTGCCGCATCTTCAAATGCCATTGGTAAATGTAAAATACGAGATGGGATTTTTAGCTGTGATGTGTCTTCTAACTGATATTCAAGTTTGATCAACAATTCAAGCAACTGTGCTTGTGGCAATTGCAAACTGTCATACTTAATCTGTAATGAACGCACCCCAGGTGCCAGCTCCAAAATCCCGACGGTATCTGTATTTTCAATCTGCTGCATCAATTGGTGTACCCGCAAACGCAAGCCCAAATCTAAAATATCTTCACCATATTCAAGCAAGATATACTGGTCCCCTGCTTGTCGATACTGCACTTGTGGCTGACCGCCCTCAGCAGCAATACTGGCTAAAATACAATCTCCTAAATCGGCGATGGTACGCAATGTGCTCGGGTCTGTGGATGCAACCCTGCTGGCACTTGGTTTTTCAGGTGCTGTTGTAAAATTGGCTATTTGTGCCTGTTGTGTCCGCGCCATTTGATTGGCTTCTGCAATGCTAACCGGATAAAAGCTGACCCGGTCATCGGCTTTGAGTTGTCCCATTTTCCAAAGCTCAGCCGATGCAATGGTCAAGGGGCAAACAAAGCCGCCTAAACTTGGACCGTCCTTCGCCAAAATCACCGCAAAATCACCAGTAAAATTAATCGCGCCAATCGCATATTCACAATCATGCACATTAGAGGGATGCAAGCCAGCCTCACCACCATGCGGGCGTGTCCAACGTGGTGTAGGACCACTCAGGCGAATGCCTAAACGGTTAGAGTTAAAGTGTACCGTCCACGCTGTGCTAAAAAATTCTTCTATACTGTCTGGCTGAAAAAAATCAGGCGCACCATGTGGGCCATAGAGTACAGCAATATGCCAGTGTTGTGGATAATCTGGAATATAGCTACTGTGCATGGCTTGCGCAACCTGATGATGTGCTGTTGGTTTGCCATCAAAAATAGCAATCATATCACCGAGCTGTAAGCAACGTCCGGCATGACCACCCAAAGCCCCCAAACTAAAAGTTGCTCGGCTTCCCAAATAAAGCGGAACATCTAAACCATGTTGTACCGCCAAATAACTCCGACAACCAGCTGTTTGCGCCCCCAAGCTCAACACTTGACCGGCGCTAACTGCAATAGGCTGCCAGAACGCCACGGCTATACCATCTAAAGTTGCTTGACACGGCGCACCAGTAATCGCAATCACTGCATCACAATGAAACTTTAAACTCGGTCCATACAAACTAAACTCAAATCCGGCTGCTGTCGGATCATTTCCAACGATTTGATTTGCCATACGAAAAGCATAGTCATCCATCGGTCCCGAGGGCGGCACCCCAATATCCCAATAACCAACACGACCAGGATAATCCTGGATACTGCTCTGCGCGCCTGCTGCCAGCACCTCAATCATATGCGGTTGATATTTAAAATCATCTAACAAACGCGTAAACATCTGGGCAGCTTGGAAATGCGGATCTTGCAAAACTTTTTGGACATAATCCAAATTGGTACAAATACCACTTAATCGGGTTGCAGCCAAAGCACGCTGTAATTTTGCAATCGCACGTGGGCGATCTTCTGCATGAACAATCACTTTGGCCAGCATGGGATCAAAATATGTCGAGACCTCAGTCCCTGCGCTGAGCCAATGATCTACCCGAACGTCCTCAGGGAAATAAACCTCGGTCAATCTACCAGGGCTCGGCTGAAAGTCTTTGATCGGATTCTCAGCATATAGACGCGCCTCTATGGCACAGCCTTGTTGCGCAACACCGTTCAGGGCTGCCCAGTCTAAGCATTCTCCTGCTGCAATACGGATCATGCAAGCAACCAAATCGATCCCCGTCACCATTTCCGTAATCGGATGCTCAACTTGTAAACGGGTATTGACCTCTAAAAAATAAAATTCATCGCGCTGCACTTCATAAATAAACTCTACTGTCGCAGCACTCAAATAATTCACCGATTGTGCCAACGCAACTGCGGCTTGTTGCATTTTTTGTCGTGTACTTGCTGGTAGATTCGGCGCTGGCGTTTCTTCAATCACTTTCTGATTACGGCGTTGTAAAGAACAATCCCGCTCGCCCAAAGCAACCACTTGACCTTGCCCATCTCCTAAAATTTGTACTTCAATATGCCGTGCCTGTTCGATATAACGTTCCAGAAAGACACCCGCATCTTTAAAATATTGCTGCCCTAAACGCTTGACCTGAGCAAAAGCCTGTTGTAATTGCTGTTGATTTTGACAACAACACAGCCCAATACCACCGCCACCGGCTGTGCTCTTTAGCATAATCGGATAGCCTATCTGCTGGGCAGCTGCAAGCGCTTCCTCGATATCATTTAATAAAGCACTGCCAGGTGTCATCGGTACCTGTGCTGCTGCGGCCAAGAGACGTGCCTGATGTTTTAAACCAAATTGACGAATATGTTCAGCGCGAGGTCCAATAAATACAATCCCCGCGTGCTGACAAGCCGTTGCAAATTCGGCACTTTCTGACAAGAAGCCATACCCAGGAAAAATTGCATCTGCGGCACTGTCTTTGGCCGCTTGTATGATTTTTTCAATAGACAAATAACTGTCTGCAGCATGCGATGCTTGTAAATCAATTGCCAGATCAGCGTCTTTGACATGTTGGGCATAACGATCCGTTTCTGCATAGACCGCAACTGTGCGAATGCCCATTTTTTTACAAGTTCGTATAGCACGTAGCGCAATTTCACCACGATTGGCAATGAGTATGGTATGAAACATGCTTATTCTCCAGAATCATTCGCGTTGTTTAAGGCTTTATTTTTAAGACCTTGTTTTAAGGCTTTGTTTTAAAATGATGCTTTGTGGTAATGACCATGTATCGACATTGCCCTAGGCACTTTGTTGTTCTATGTAATAACGCCAACCACTGAGTGTGCTAATATCTTCCGCCGACTCAATGGCATAATTTTCACAGATAAATCCTTTTACCCAGCGACCATCAATCAGTTCTAGATTACCAATGGCCAATGGTGCAGGAATTTCAGCGACGAATGCGCCAAAATATGCTTTGGGGATTTGCCAGATTTCTACTTCGATCGAATAAGCCGGTTGTTTTTGTCTCACCAAGCCGGGTTTAGCAGGATCTGTACCACTGAGGGCATATAGACTATATTGAGCAGCGGTATATGTGGTTTCGATATAAACGGCTTGACGACTGGTTAACTGATAATTCAAAGGCATACCGCTTAAATGCGCACCAACCACAGCAATTGAAACATGATGAGGGCTGTGCTCAACCAAGAGAGGTTGAGTAGACATACTGGGTTGATATTCTTTGCGCAAAGCGCCTAAAGGCAAGGCTAAATGCTGTTGCCATACAATACCAAAATCCAGTAAAGCTTGGTCATACCAAGCATTGGCTATCAGACTTATACCAAAAGGTAAGCCATCTGCGCGAAAACCTGCTGGCAGTGCCAAAGCAGATAAATCGGCTAAATTGGTGAAATTGGTATAGCGCCCAAGATCTGCATTGCGCTGAATAGGCTGTGCTGCGATGTCGGCAAGCCGATAGATCGTTGCTGCGGTTGGCACAAGTAAAGCATCAAATTGAGACAATGTTTGTTGAATACAACGGGCTAAATCCTGTTGCAAATATAGTGCACGATAGGCATCAATCGCAGAGAAATCATAGCCTTTACCAATAATTTCAAGCACTGTTGCATCAAAAGATTTGGCATCATGCAACAAATAAGGCTCTACTGCCGCCGTGCGTTCTGCAACCCATGCCCCTTCATAGAGCTGCGCTGCAAGACGCTCAAAATCGGCAAAATCAATTCGGGTGATTTTGACACCAAGCTGCTGTAATTGCAGCAAACATGCAGCAAATGCTTGCTCTGCATCTAGGTCTCCTAAAAAGTCTAATTGTTGCGGTATCGCAAAATGTACGGGAGGTGCAAACTTTGCTGCGGTATTTTGCGGATGCCGACGAGAATAACTGTCATGCACATCATAGGCTTCGAGTAGATGCCCAACCAAGGCAACATCTGTGACCGTCAATGCAAAGACTGCTATACAATCTAAAGACTTACAGGCAGGAAAAACGCCACGATTGGAAAAACGTCCTTTGGTCGGTTTTAAACCGACAATATTATTGAATGCCGCAGGTACACGCCCCGAACCCGCCGTATCGGTCGCCAATGCAAAAGGCACGAAACCACGCGCAACCACCGATGCCGAACCAGAGCTAGAACCACCACTGATATAATCTGCATTAAAACTATTGGGGACCGCGCCAAAAGGCGATCGCGTCCCCACTAAACCCGTTGCAAACTGATCTAAATTGGTTTTAGCCACCACAATCGCACCAGCTTGTTTCAATAAACGCACTGCTTCGGCATCAACTTGAACCGCGTGCTGCGCCAAAGCAATACCAACGGTACTGACAAAGCCAGCCACATCAATATTGTCTTTTACGGCAAAGGGAATACCAAACAAAGGCCAGCGTTGTAATAACTGCGCTGCTGGCAGTGCGATATCTTGCCCAATATGTTGTTTTAAATCATCAATCTGCTTACGTATTTGCTCAGCACTGGCTAGACTAATCCACGCCGGATCATCTGCCGGCCAAGTCGCCACATAATCAATTAAATCATCTAACTGTACGACTGAATGTCGATAAGCATGTTGCCATTCGGCAATGGTCCATCCTGCGAGGATATGCTGACTCACGGTGTTGTCTCCAACTCTTGTCAAGATCAGCAAATGCCTTGCAGAAAGCATGCCAATCTGGCAATTGCACAATATCCCAGCAGCCTCGTCCGATGCCCATGCCCATGCCCATGCGTAGCAAGCTAACACGAAGCCCGCCTCACCCACATAAGCCTCATCCACATAAACTGTGAGCTCAGTATAATAAATTCGATCACTCACTCACCGACATGGCATAGCTTTTGCTCTTTGCCCATCATCCCTATCGGTTGAGGAACTCAACATGCAAAATCATTCCTTCACGGATCATATTGAAGAAAAAATAGAAGATAAAAAAGTTGAGCAAGTCATTCAAGACAGCCTTGAAGACTATACCTTACGCTATGCACCGCAACGCTTTCGCGTGTGGAGTCCAAGCGTCATTGCGCTAAGCGCATTGGGAGGTATCGCCTATTTAGCAGATTTTTCGATTGGTGCCAGCATTGGCATTGCTTATGGCACCACCAATGCACTGCTAGCCATCTTATGTGCAGCCTTATTAATTTTTATTACTGCGCTACCACTGGCTTATTATGCTGCCCGTTATAATATTGACTTAGATTTAATAAGTCGTAGCGCTGGGTTTGGTTATCTTGGTTCAGTGATCACCAGCATCATCTTTGCATCTTTTACATTTATATTTTTTGCACTCGAAGGTGCCATCATGGCACAAGGTCTATGGGTCGGTTTAAGCATCCCATTATGGCTGGGTTATTTGATTTCCACATTCATGGTCATTCCTTTGGTGGTCTATGGCATGAAAGCGCTAACCAAAATGCAAGTTTGGACGACGCCAATCTGGTTATTGCTGATGGTCGTCCCTGTCGCATATCTCATGTTAAAACAACCTGAACTGGTCTATAGCTGGCGTAACTTTCAAGGGCAGGCAGGCTATCAAACTGTAGATTTCGCCGCTATTATGCTCGGTGCAGGCGTTGTTTTAGCTTTAATTGCGCAAATTGGTGAACAGATAGATTATTTACGCTTTATGCCCAATAAAACACCCGAAAATACCAAGCAATGGTGGTTCGCCGTGATTTCCGCTGGTCCGGGCTGGGTCATCCTTGGTGCAATAAAGCAAATCATTGGTGCATTTTTAGGCTTTTATTTATTGGTACAATTTCCAGCAGTGAACCAAACTGAGCCTGTACAACAATTTGTCTCTACCTTTGAGTTTATGATGAATCCTTGGTTGGCCATGTGTTTTGCAGTGATTTTAGTAGTGATTTCACAGATTAAAATCAATGTTAGCAATGCCTATTCTGGTTCTTTGGCTTGGACCAGCGCTTATGCGCGTTGCCGCAAACGCTATCCGGGTAGAATTATTTTTGTATTAATCAATCTAGCCTGTGCCTTAGCCTTGATGGAAATGGATATGTTTTCCTTCTTGCACAAAATCCTGAGCTTTTATGCTAACTGTGCGATTGCTTGGATTAGTGTGGTGGCCACGGATATCGTCATCAATAAATACCTTTTAAAATTATCCCCGAAAATTCCCGAATACCGCCGTGATATGATCTACAACTTTAACCCTGTCGGCTTAATTGCCTTTGGTTTGGCGACCACGCTGTCTATTGCAGCATATTTTGGTTTATTTGGAGCGGTGCTTGCATCCTATTCGCCCCTTATTGCCTTATCCATTGCTGTTTGCTGTACCCCACTGCTCTGTTGGATTACCAAGGGAAAATACTATATTAAACAACATGATGATGGCATTGCCACAGCAAGATATGACGCACAAGGCAATGCCAATAAGCAGTTATATTGCTGTGCTGTCTGTCAGCAACATTATGAACGTCCAGATGTAATGTACTGCCAAAAACAGCAGGCGATACTCTGTTCCTTATGTAAAACCATGCAAATTTAACCCTATACATCCATTAAACCGTAAAGTTTTTCAATCTCTAAACCCGACCATCCTCCCAGATGGTCTTTTGCTGATGTTTGTATTTTTTAAATGCATTATGCTGACCATTTTAACCATCGCTAGAAATCGCAGCGCGAATTATTTCACGCTGCTTTCATTGATTTAAATTGACTCAAAATATTCCATTTATATAAACCAAACAATCCATTACATTCATATCTATATTAAAAAACATAAAACAATAAAACCGTGATTAACTTCACGATAAAATGCTGCACTTTTCGAGACTTGTAATCTTTTAATATTGATCGAGATATTTTAAAGCACACATTAAAAGCCTGTTCGCCATAAACTTTTCTGTAAACAGCCTTTTTGCATTGCAACACAATTTACGCTTCTATCTTATGATTTTGGGAAACACATGAACAAATTATCTTTTTCTTTATTTGCTCTTTATTTGGCTGGTTTTAGCTTCAATACACATGCAGTCGCAAGTACTGCTTTTAGCCCCGAAAAAGTTTCTATCGCGCTCTCCTCGGGTATTTTAACGGGAGGAACTGCCAAAGAATTTTCTTTTGATGAGGAGTTTGGGCAATTATCACAACTAGATTGGTCGATTAAAAATACTCCCATCGGCAAAGCAGATATTACTTGGGATCTCCACCCACGCCTCTCACTCAGTGCCAAAGGTTGGACGACTTTAGCCAGTGGTCAATCACATATGGATGATTATGATTGGCTTAATCTTGAAGATCGTTCTCAGATTACCGATTGGTCAACCCATTCAAATACCCATCTAAATCATGCCAATGAATTTGACTTAAATATGAATTTCTGGATGCTGAATAATAATCCATTTAAATTAGGTCTTTTGGCTGGCTATCAAGAAAATCGTTTTAGTTGGTCCGCATTTGGTGGTCATGCCAAATACAGCGAGTCTGATGAGGATGGAGATTATATTCCAGATACCGCACAAAGTATTGAATATGACTTTGCAGATGATGCAATGGTCATTGGCTATAAACAAAAATATAGCATGCCTTATCTGGGACTTAATACACAATATCAATTTAATAAATTTGAAATCAGTGCCCAATTAAAATATAGCCCTTGGGTTAAAGCAAAAGACCGAGATATTCACTATGAACGTGAAAACCTTTATCTCAATAAAGCCAGTAAATCTTCTAAATATTATGGTGCAAGTATCAATATGGGCTACAACATTATTCCTAGCACCAAATTATTTGCAGAATATAACTGGAGTAAATATGATATGGCTCGATCAGATACCCTTATTTTAAATGTAAATGAAGAACCATATCTCAATGAAAATGGCGGTGGTATTTCCAATAAACATCAAACTGTACAAGTCGGCATACAATATAAATTCTAACTATGCTCAGAACTGCGCGTTTATGGGGCTTTATCTATAGAGCGATGCTTGGCTTAGCGCTAGAGATTTAGCTACATGCAATCATCCGCGTTCAAGATGAACAGCGGATGATTTTTATTGTTTTAACAATAGCTCAAAGATTAACCACAGTAGCCACGATCTTTAGATTAATCCAGCAAAGCTGCAGCAAAACCACGCACCCTTGTTAATGTTGCCTCGACACCGTGTTCAAAGAAACAATTCACCAATACCGAACCCACCACAACCAAATCAGCATGTTGTGCCACAGCACGGACCTGTTGCTCATTTTTAATCCCGAAGCCCACAGCAACAGGAATATCAAAATGCGGACGAATGTGTTGCAGTTTTTCGATTAAAGGTGCTAGATGTAATTCCCCACCCGTCACAGCATTTTCAGCCACATGATATAAAAAGCCACTGGCGCTCTGTGCAATTTCTGCCAATTTCTGATCATCAGTACTTGGCGCGGATAAACGAATACAATGTACAGACTGCGCAGCCAATGCTTCAGCTAAACCAAGATGACTGCGTACAGGTAAATCAACCACCAATACACCATCAACAATGCCAGCACAATCTTGGGCAAATTTTTCAAAACCATACTGCATAATCGGATTTAAATATCCCATCAGTACGATTGGGGTCGTTTGGTCGACCTCTCGAATCTGTTGGACCAACAATAAAGTTTTTGCCAAGTTCTGCCCAGCAGCTAAAGCCCGTAAATGCGCAGCTTGAATCACTTCGCCATCTGCCACAGGATCCGAAAAAGGCATACCAATTTCAATGATATCGGCACCGGCTGCCCCCAATTGCTGCAACAAGTTCAAACTCTGTGCATAGTCAGGATCTCCAGCGGTAAAATAACAAACCAAACCACTACGCTGTTGCTGTTTAAGTTGCTGCGTTTTTTCTGCTAAACGATTCATTGCTTGGCTCCTATGCTCATATAGTGTTGTACTGTGGCAAGGTCTTTATCTCCACGACCGCTGAGATTGACAATTATAATTTTCTCAGCAGGCAATGTCGCAGCTAACTTACAGGCATAAGCGATGGCATGTGAACTTTCTAGCGCAGGAATAATGCCTTCTTCACGACTCAATAAACGATAAGCAGAAATCGCTTCATCATCTGTTACTGCAACATACTGCACTCGACCACTGTCATGTAATAAAGCATGCTCAGGACCGACACCTGGATAGTCCAAACCAGCAGAAACTGAATGTGCTTCTGCGATTTGCCCATCTTCATTTTGTAATAAATAAGTCAAATTACCGTGCAATACCCCAGGTTTACCTTTACAGATTGCAGCAGCATGTTGCGCACTGTCCAAACCATGACCCGCAGCTTCAACCCCAAAACATTGAATTTCTGGCTCGGCTAAAAATGGATGCATGAGCCCAATCGCATTGGAACCACCACCGATACAAGCCACTAGAGCATCAGGCAAACGACCTTCTTTTTCTAAAATTTGTGCTTTGGCCTCTACACCAATAATGGTTTGGAAAGAGCGGACCATACGAGGATAAGGATGGGGTCCAGCACCAGTTCCTAATAAATAATAGCTATCATCAATATGGCTAATCCAATCACGAATCGCTTCATTCATGGCTTCTTTGAGTGTGGCACTGCCTTTTTTGACTGCACGAACTTCCGCACCCAAGAGTTTCATGCGTTGCACATTGCTTTGTTGGCGCTGTACATCCACATCCCCCATAAAAATCACACAGTCCATTTTAAATAAAGCACAAACAGTTGCGGTTGCTACACCGTGTTGCCCAGCGCCAGTTTCTGCAATAATTCTGCGTTTTCCCATCCGTTGTGCCAATAAAATTTGTCCAACACAGTTATTAATTTTATGTGCACCAGTATGGTTTAGGTCTTCACGCTTTAAATAAATTTTTGCTCCACCCACATATTCAGTCAGGTTTTGTGCAAAAAACAATGGACTCGGACGCCCAACATAATCGGTTAATATCTGGTGATATTGAGCCCAAAAAGCTTGATCATTTTCGCTACGTTCTAATTCTTGTTCTAAGGCTTGTAATGCTGGAATTAGACTCTCAGGCATATATTGACCGCCATATGGACCAAAATTACCACTCAAATCTGGACCTTCTCCCTGATATGACATCGATTTACACTCATTGCTGACTTAATATCTGCCATCATAGGCTTTTTATTCAAATTGAAAATTGATATATTCTCATGCCAAGTTGTTAGTTTTTTTTACATCATGAAACGCCGTCACTTACCGCCCTTAAATGCATTACGGATGTTCGAAGCTGTCGCTCGACACCGTAGCCTCAGCCTCGCAGCTGAAGAGTTGTGTGTGACACACAGTGCGGTCAGCCATCAGATTAAAATCTTAGAACAATGGTTTGAACAAAAATTATTTACACGTCATGCGCATGGTGTGGCACTTACCCATGCAGGTCTGCAACTTTTCACCGTCTGTGTGCAATCCTTCAATGATTTAGAAAACTGTATTGCACAATTAGCGCAGCATAATGCTCCCAATAGCATCAGCATTGGTGCACCACATAGTTTTTTAGCCAATTGGCTGATTGCACGTTTGGAACATTTTGAGTTAGAACATCGTGATATACAGATTAAATTAATGACCTGCAATGACATTAAAGCTTTAGAAAAAGATCAAATCGATATCTATATTGCTAACCAAGCACGAGACGAAGCAATCGCAACACATTTACAACGGCATTTATTATTTGAAGATAAAATTGGTCCAGTATCTAATCTGGAAAAAATAGCGTTGCTTCATCATCCCAAGGATCTGCTCAACCAAACCTTATTGCACACCAAATCAAATCCAGAAGCATGGTCTTTATGGCTACAACAACATAATATTCAGCTTGAGCAGGTGAAGCAGCAACGGTCTTTTGACCATTTAAATCTTATGCTTGAAGCTGCAGCATCAGGGCTTGGCATTGCCATTGCCCCGCAGTTATTACTCAGTAAAGAATTGGAAAATCAGCGGCTGTATGCGCCTTTGGGTTTCATGCCATGTGGGCGTGATTTTTATAGCATCGTCAAAAAATCTAAAGCCAGCCAGACGCATATTCAACAGTTTATGCAATGGTTACACACAGCAGTTATTAAGACATAAACCTGTAGAAACCAATCTAGCATCTACTGTACGCTCTTGAGTGAATGCGCTATTGAATCAATACAGTTTTGACTAAGACAATAAAAATCACCGCGTACACACTTGTCCAATATCCCGAACACTGACTGGACAAGCAGTTATCAGACGCAAGTCATATTAAAATGTGCTACGTAAGCTCAGCATAAAATTACGCGGCTCACCATACATCCAACGGTTTGCGGCATAGCCCATACTGGCAAAATAATGTTTATCAAATAGGTTATTGATATTCAGTGCTACATCCAGCTGCGGATTCACCTTATAGCCAATATGCGCATTAAACACACTAAAACCGGCATTACGTTGATTGGTGGTTGAATCATATAAATGTGACTGTGCATTTAAACCCCCACCCACATTCCAACCATTGTTGAAATTATAGGTTGACCATAATTTCACGGCATGTTTGGGGGTTGATGGGGAAAAATTACTGCCTACGGCATAATCCCACGATGAGGTTGAGTTACTACGAATAACTTCTGAATCCGTATAAATATAACTCATGATTAAATCCCATTGCTCTGTGAGTTTACCGACCAATTCTAATTCAACGCCTTGGGTCTGATTTTCTCCTCCCGCAATTGAACAGCCTAATGTCGCTATATCCAGCGGATCACCTTGACAATGTGGGTTGGGATAATGGCTTGGATCACGGTCTACTGTCGCCCGATTTTCATCTCTCAAACGAAACACCGCAAGCGTGGACTGTAAATCACCGTCAAAGAATTCAGCTTTTACACCCGTTTCCACTTGCCATCCCACCCGTGGTTTTACCGTTGCCCCAGTCCATTCTTTTTGAGTCTGTGGGCTAAAAATATCGGTATAGCTGACATACCAAGACATGTCTTTGCTAAAGTTCCAAACCAATCCCGCATAAGGTGTAAACTCCATACTGGCTTTGGCCGCAGATTTTTCCCAATCACTGCTATTTTGAGCACCAATACCACGGCTTTTCTCATCGTAATTACTGAAGCGTCCTCCCAATGTCAAAGTTAAATCATCAAGCAGTTTATATTTCACAGCACCGTATAAACTAGATTTCTGCACTTCAGTTTGGGTTTTATTCAGATTTGGATCAGGAATATCATTGGGATCAACCCGAGGATGCATTAAAAAATCTGAATTCCAATATTCTGATCGATCAGGATTATCATAGCTGGTTGAACTCCCAATTTTCTGATCACTCCGCGACCAAGTTCCACCAAAGATCAGATCATGTTCACGATCAAATAACTCAAATTTACCCGCAATACTTAGTTCTCCGCCATATAGCACCTGACGGCTATCTTTTTTATATCCATAGTAACTGGTTCTTTGGGTCTGGGCATTCGGTGTTGTTGCAATCGCCATTTGTGATTTTAGCTGTTGGTCTTGATAAATACTGGCAAATTTCACTTTCCAGGCATCATTCAACGCATGTTCAATATCAAAACGTGCTTCAAAAGCATTGGGTACTTTGGTTTTATTCCAATCTGCACCAAAAAAATCTTTACGACTAAAATCACCACCTCGTGGTGGCCAACCATAAAAAGGTACGCTATCGGACTGACTATAATTGATCGAAGAGGTGACTAAAGTATGCTCGCCAACATCCGCCTCTACTATTGCATAAGCAGAATTACGATGTTCTTCAGCAGAATCGTAGAAAAAATCTTTTTGTTGATGGGTTAAAATAGCTCGCCCGCGGATACGACCATCTGCTGTTAAACGATCATTTGCACCGACACTAACACGCATATTATTCCATGAACCATAGGAAAGATTGACAAAACCTTCTGGCTCAGCAGTCGGGCGACGGCGCACCATATTGATCACACCACTTGGGTCGCCATTGCCTTCTAATAGCCCAGCGGGACCTCTTAAAATTTCAATACGATCATAGATTTCCATATCTCTCGCTGGTGCAATACTATATGAATCGTTAGCACCCACAGACAAACCATCTTGTTGTTGAGTTGCCTGATAACCACGCATTTGGTAGCCCGTTTCAGCAAATGCGCCATTGCTGGTTACCGTCACACCCGTTGCCTGAGTCATCGCTTCTTTTAGATTACTAATATTCTGATCATCAAGTTGTTTTCGCGTCATCACCGACATAGATTGAGGTGTTTCTCTTAATGACTGTTCAAATTTTCCAGTCGTTACTTTCGGTGTGGTATAGCGCTGGCTCCCTTCAGTCCGTGCTGTTTGCGGGCGTGCCGATAGACTAATCACGGGTAATTCTGCAACATCAGAAGCAGTCTGTGTACTTGGGCGAATTGCCTCTGACCTTGCTTTTAGCTGAATCGTTGCCAATTGCACAATCGCTTGTGGTTGATCCGGCGTTTTTTCACGAATCGACCAGCTTGCATCTTCATGCTGCACCAATTGCAAATTTGTTCCTGCCAATAATGTTAAAAAACCTTGCTGTACGTTATAGGCTCCCTGAAGCCCAGAACTTAGCAAGCCCTGTGTTAGTTTTGGATCAAATGACAATGCCACATGGCTTTGCATTGCAAAATCAGCCAAGACATCCCCTAACTGACCTGCAGCGATTGCATAGGGTTGTGTTGACTGTGCTGGTGCTGCAAAAATATATGTTATTGGTGCAGCAAGTACAGCGCCTAACATCATGACACGTATTGCTTGCACTAAGGAATTATCATCTAGCTTAAGTTTGCTTGATTTTAAATTGGTATTTTGCGCGTACATAAAGTCCTCATCATCTAAGAATGAAACGCTTTCTTAGTGATAGACAATCGAACTTTAAAAACAGCTCAATTTATTTTAAATTCTCTGAATTTTCGATAGGACTACTAACTTCGCTAGATGTTTTACTCGTTTGTTAATGAGCTTGTTTTTGAATATAAACCCAATGCCCATGCATATAATGTGAAATCTCAACACCATAAGTATGCTGCAACATTTTATAAAGTTTAGCTAAATCATCAATCGGATAATTTCCAGAAATGCGTAATTGCTGCAAAGCAGGGTCTAGATAGATATAGCCTTTTTGATAAGGCTTGATACGCTCAACAAACTGCTGTAGAGGCATATCTTTCACCAAAAGAAAGCCCTGAGTCCAGCTCAACTGTTGTGGATGAAGTTGCTCTACCTTTTTAATCTGATCGACATTAAAATAAACTTGTTGCCCTGCAGATAAATACTGTTGTTGACCACTTAAACTTTGAATTGCCACCGCACCTTGTTGAACAGCAACATAAGCTTGTTGTTGTTCTATTTTGACCAAATACTTTGTACCTAGGGCTTGTGCCGCACCTTGAGGAGTTTTTACCCAAAAAGGACGTTGTAATACATCATGTTGGGTTTCAATCCAAATCTCGCCTTTTCTTAAAATAATACTACGGCTATTGCGACTATAATCGATATCAATCGCCGTGTTTGCATTGAGTAAAATACGCCCACCATCCTCTAATTGCACTGTTTTGCGCTCACCTGTCGTGGTGCGATAATCCGCACTCCATTGCTGTATGCTATTTAGATAATATAAAATCAGCAAACTCGGTAACGTTGCCAACAGCATCAATAAATGTTTCACTTCAACTTTATAGGTCCGCTGTTTCTTTATAACAGGTGCGGCAATCTCTGTTGGAAGCTGTTGAAACTTCTGTTGTAATTGCTCAATATTTTGCCATGCTTGAGCATGAAACGTACTTTGTTGCAACCATTGTTCAAATTGTTGTTGCTCAGCCGAACTTAAATCTCTTTGCTGCACCAATAATGCCCAAGCAGCGGCTTGTTCTATAATATTTATTTTCTCTTGTTTGCTATACATCACAGCTCATGATCCATCATCACCAACAAACAGTGGGTATAAGCTTTTTGAATATAACGTTTAACCGTACTCAACGAAATACCCATACGATCAGCAATATCTTGGTATTTCATCCCTTCAAGTTGGGCATATAAAAAAGTATCACGTACGGTATCGGGTAAACTATTGAGTAAAGTGGTTACCTCGACCAAACTTTCTATAATTTCACATGCATATTCTGGTGAAGGCTGCTCTAATTCAGGTTGTGTAGCTAATACTTCCAGATAAGCACGCTCAATCTGCTTTCGATGAAACCAGTTAATCATTAAGCTTTTGGCAACACTGGTTAAATAAGCACGCGGTTGTTCAATCTCTACAGCCTGCTTTCTCGTCATGACCCGTACAAAAGTATCTTGTGCCAAATCTGCTGCATCCGCTGAATTCCCCAATCGATGATATAGCCAACGATAAATCCATGAATGATGTTGTTGATATAAAGCTAAAATATGTTTTTGAGCTTGAGAAGACGGCATGTTGTGATGCACACATCAGTATTAATGTTGATAATTATTATCATATAAAAAACAGACAAGATACAGCCTATTTGGGCAAAAATCCTATCAGCTTTGCTATTGTAAAACTTCATATTCGAAAAATTTAGGTCAGTATCTACTGACCTAAACAAGTACTTTTAATTTATATGAAACGAATTTAGCAAATCTACAGCGATCAAGACTCAATATGAACCGTACCGGGTTTGTCGGAGACCCAACTTTCTGAGAAACTACTCCGATGAAAAAAACAAACTATACCCCTGAGATCAGAGAACGTGCTGTTCGCTTAGTTCTAGAATCCAAAAAAGATTATCCCTCGAATTGGGCTGCAATCACTGCTATTGCGCCTAAAATAGGCTGTACTCCTGAAACACTTCGCACCTGGTATCAGAAACACCTTGATCTTCAAAATCCTAGCAAAGTTCAGCAGATGTCCGATCAAGAACGTATTAAAAAACTTGAGCGTGAAAATAAAGAACTACAACGTGCGAATGAGATTCTTCGTAAAGCAGCCGCTTTTTTCGCCCAGGCGGAGCTCGACCGCCCACGCAAATAATGGTGGATTTTATTCACAACAATAAAATCAAATATGGCGTAGAAGCAATTTGCACCATATTGCCCATTACAGCATCAACTTATTATCGCCACTTAGAGTTGATTGAAAATCCAGATAAACGTTCCAAACGAGCTTTGCATGATAAGCATTATGCAGAAGAAATTAAGCGAATATGGCGTGATAGTTCAGGTCGTTATGGCGTTCGTAAAGTGTGGGAGCAATTGAAAAAAGAAGGCTATAGTATTGCACGTTGCCGTATTGCGCGATTAATGCAACAGCTTGGTATACAAGGGATATGGCGTGGTAAGAACAAACAAACCACGCGGAGTCGCGATGATCAAAAACGTGCGGATGATTTAGTTAAACGCGATTTTACAGCACAACACCCGAACAACCTCTGGGTGGCTGACTTCACCTATATTCAGACCAATTCAGGCTGGGTATATACGGCATTTATCATTGATGTATTTTCAAGGGCTATCGTGGGCTGGAAAGTTTCTACACGTATGAATACTGATATGGTCCTTGATGCATTAGAACAAGCATTACATGATTGAGGGATGCCAAAGAATGTGATTCATCATTCTGACAGAGGTGTGCAATATTTATCGATTCGCTATACCAATCGCCTAGAATCAGCAAATGTAAAAGCCTCCGTTGGTACTACAGGTGATTCATACGATAATGCTTTGGCTGAAACAGTGAATGGTTTATACAAAATGGAGGTGATTGAATATTTAAAATCTGATTGGACGGGTCTATCTGATGTTGAACTTGCAACATTGAATTGGGTGGATTGGTTTAATAAAAAACGGCTACATAGCGCAATTGGATATGTATCTCCATTTGAATATGAAACGATATACTATGCTAAGATGAATCGGTTAGGTCAAGTGGCCTAACTTAAATAAAAAGTCTCCGACAAACCCGGTACGGTTCAATATTTTTCATTTTTAATCACCTGTATTTAGTGCATGTAAAATATCAACATAGTAAGAAAAAAGCCACCTAGGTGGCTAATCTTCATAAAATTTAACGGCGAGGTTTTACATCGAAGTTTTGACGAACTTGCTTAGACTCATGCGAATTGGATTGCCCGACCCGCCCCCAAGACTCTTTAACAGCATCTCGCGCCTCACGCCGTACAACATCAATCGTTATCGCGCTATCAGCTCCTGTAGTGGTTTCAGCATAGGTGCCGGGTGGCGTATTGATAATGATTTTAGGCTGTACGGTCGCGCTACTAGCAGACTGATTTTCTCGAATAGCCTTGGATTTTCTACTTAACCTGAGTTCGATGAAAAACGTTCAACCTTTCAGCATATTTTTGAAAGTTGGCTTATTCGGATTTAAACAATAAGCCACTACAGCAGCCATAATATTTACCATGAAATTATTCACAGAACGATGACGCGAATGGTCAAGTTGATGTAAGTTTTTTAACTGATCATTCACCGTTTCTATTAATCCTCTTCTGCCAAGCAATTGTTTTTCTTCTTCAGTTCGGAGTGGCTTGTTTTTCATATTCTTACGTGATGGAGTCAATATTTTTAATCCTCTTGCTGCTAAAGCCTCTGTCTTAGCTTTGCTTAAATAGCCTTTATCTCCTAATAAAATGCCTTTTAATTCTTTGGTTAAAGACTCTAGTACAGCAATATCATGGATATTCCCTGATGTTACTTTAATATTAATAATTTCACCTAAGTTATTGATAACCATGTGTAATTTAAAACCATAGAACCACCCAGTACTACTTTTTCCACGATTCGCTAAGCCTTTAAATACGCGGTTTCTTTTAATTCTAAGATTATGACAAACTACAAGTTTGGTTGAATCAATAATACTAATTCCTGTATCAGTTCCTTTAACCTGATGAAAAAAGCTACTCAAAGCTTGTAAACAACGTGGCATGATTTCAATAAAACGATTATAGCTCAGCAGCTTAGGAAATGCTGATTTCCAAAAAGGGATGACCATGTGGCAGTAAAAATATTTAAAGAATCTAAAACCTGATTGGTGAAATAAGATAACAATTGTCATGATCTCAGATAAACTTAAAGCTGACTTTTGAACTGGCTTATTTTGCTCAGGAATAAGAGCTTTCTCTAGAGATTCGTTAAATATTTTGCAAAAATCATCCACTTTACAGAATAATTCGGTAATATGATCCATAGAAAAGCCTTGTGTTTTAACTTTTGTCTTAAGAACCAATAAGTTATAAACATTAAGGCTTTTTTTCTACTTTTTTTATGTCGAACTCAGGTTAAAATTAAAATATTCGAAAAAGTCGAACCTTTCGCCGATATTATTGTTCGTATCCCAAGTGAAAAAACTGCCGCATATGTCAATCAACTTTTACCGCTAATGTTTTTTCTAAACCAACAACAGTACTCAGCAAAACGTTATGAACTCACATTATTAGAGCAAAAAATACAACAAACGCAGCGTGTAGAACAAAATACCCCTAACCCACAACGCAATGAAATCGATCGATTAACCCAGTTAGAAGTAAATGATCGTGTGCGTTACAGTACCATTCAATTGAATATCCATCAGCCTGCTACGGTGCGTGAGCGCATAGATATTGATATTGCAGCTGTGGCAGCTCAACATGGTAATAGTTTTTGGCAACGTGCTTGGCAAGGTTTATATACAGGCTGGTATTTTATTTTAAATTTAGTGATCTTTCTTATTACTATTTGGCCTATTTATTTAATTGTAGTATTGCTGCTCCTTGCTTATCGTTTGATTAAGCCATACTACAATAAATTTAGCACAATAAGACAGCACTCAAACAACCAACACAATAAACCAGAAGATCCCAAAGATAATACTAAAACCTGAGTTCGACATAAAAAAGTAGAAAAAAAGCCTTAATGTTTGTAACTTATTGGTTCTTAAGACAAAAGTTAAAACACAAGGCTTTTCTATGGATCATATTACCGAATTATTCTGTAAAGTGGATGATTTTTGCAAAATATTTAACGAATCTCTAGAGAAAGCTCTTATTCCTGAGCAAAATAAGCCAGTTCAAAAGTCAGCTTTAAGTTTATCTGAGATCATGACAATTGTTATCTTATTTCACCAATCAGGTTTTAGATTCTTTAAATATTTTTACTGCCACATGGTCATCCCTTTTTGGAAATCAGCATTTCCTAAGCTGCTGAGCTATAATCGTTTTATTGAAATCATGCCACGTTGTTTACAAGCTTTGAGTAGCTTTTTTCATCAGGTTAAAGGAACTGATACAGGAATTAGTATTATTGATTCAACCAAACTTGTAGTTTGTCATAATCTTAGAATTAAAAGAAACCGCGTATTTAAAGGCTTAGCGAATCGTGGAAAAAGTAGTACTGGGTGGTTCTATGGTTTTAAATTACATGTGGTTATCAATAACTTAGGTGAAATTATTAATATTAAAGTAACATCAGGGAATATCCATGATATTGCTGTACTAGAGTCTTTAACCAAAGAATTAAAAGGCATTTTATTAGGAGATAAAGGCTATTTAAGCAAAGCTAAGACAGAGGCTTTAGCAGCAAGAGGATTAAAAATATTGACTCCATCACGTAAGAATATGAAAAACAAGCCACTCCGAACTGAAGAAGAAAAACAATTGCTTGGCAGAAGAGGATTAATAGAAACGGTGAATGATCAGTTAAAAAACTTACATCAACTTGACCATTCGCGTCATCGTTCTGTGAATAATTTCATGGTAAATATTATGGCTGCTGTAGTGGCTTATTGTTTAAATCCGAATAAGCCAACTTTCAAAAATATGCTGAAAGGTTGAACGTTTTTCATCGAACTCAGGTTACTAAAGATCAAAGTTTATGATCAGCATTTATCGCTTCAGTCGAATATTGAACGACTAAGCGATAAAAACTCCGTCTCTTTTAAACCACCATAGCGCGATATTGATCGACTGCGCTATGGTGGTTTCTGATAAAGTGAGGAATATTCATAGTACTTGTAGTATTTGCGCTAGCTCATATCATTAACATCATAGCTATACAGCTTGCCAAATTGATCATAATATAAAGTGAGATTGTGGCTAGTCTTAAGCTGTATATATTGCGCTATGTTAATATCGAAATGAGTAACAAACTGCTCTGCCGAAATATTATTGAAGAAAAAACGTCGTTCCATATGACTAAAACGCAGCCAGTTATAGCAAGCCCATAGTATCAATATCAAGCCACAGCACAAGATTAACAAACTGATATTTACTAAGTTATCCATTCGCGCTGAACTATAGTCTATAAAGATATAATGTTGAATTGTGGTAATCTCAAACCACCATAAAAACAATGTGGCTACCGGTAATAAGATCAACATAAATATCGTCCAACCCACCACCTGTAAACTATATCCTGCCAGCTTGTTTTTTACATAATGTGGTTTATCGATATACTGTGGTATATCTAATAAACTCTCATCTTCAATGAGCTGGTATTCCTGCTGTGGTATTGTCATGATTATTCTCCATTAAAACCGCGATCAGGGCTTACCCAACGGGCACGTTTTTTCTTTTGAAATATGGTTTTAGGTAATGCACAAACTGTAGTTAAAGTCGTGATAAACCAGAAAAATAATGGATACCAAATCACCCAAAAATAATTCAGTACAAAGCGTTTATTACCATCATAACGTTTGTCAATCCACAAGCTTACTGCAAACTGCACCAAACAAGTCAGCCCTAACATTGCACCATACCATTCAGGTAATAAGGATTTTATATATAAGCCCTCTGGCAGATAGATAAATAAACCGAGAAAATAAAGCACAATAATAAAGATAATGGTATAAGACCAAATAATACTCACCATAATTTCTAAAATTACTGGCCACATACGACGTAAACGCCATCTGAGTATTTTATGAAAATAGCTTATTAAGACCTCTATGCCCCCTTGCGCCCAACGTAAACGTTGTTTCCATAGACCTGTAAATGTTTCTGGCATATAGATATAACAAAGCGCTTGTGGGATATATTGCACATCCCAATGGTCAAACTGCAATTTCCAAGAGATATCAATATCCTCCGTAATCTTATCATCAGACCAAAAACCGACACGTGCCAATGCTGTTTTTCTAAAACCTGCAATAACGCCAGATACCGTAAAAATGCGCCCATAGGTTCGCTGTGCACGTTTAATCAAACCAATAATCGATGAAAACTCTCCAACTTGGAGTTTGCCTAAAATACTAGAGCGATTAATAATTCTCGGATTACCTGTTACTGCACCAACACGCGGTAAATTCACCATCTGTGGCATCATCCATAACACAGCATGCGGATGTAATAAGGCATCACCATCAATACATACCAAATACTCATATTGGCTGACCAATGCACCGGAACGTAATGCGACCGCTTTACCTTGGTTTTCAGCCAAATGTACTACCCGCAATTGCGGATGTATTAACTGCAACTCATCTAAAATCGCTGCTGTTTGATCAGAACTTCCATCATTTACTGCAATAACTTCAAATAAAGGATATTGTGTTTGCAAGGCATAACGAATCGTTTCACGAACCTGTGCTTGTTCGTTAAAACACGGAATGATAATGCTACACCCCTCTTCCGTTGGCTGCGGCAATTTCGGTTTAGGGAATTCTCGTTTAAAAAAGAACCACAGCCCCCCGATAATCCAGATCCACGCCATTAATAATGGATAATAAAAAGCAAAATCGAATAAATAATCTAACCAACTCATGGACTTTTCTCCTGAGTCATTTGGAAATAAGGATCTTGATATAAAACCGGACTATCGTTTTGGCTGAGTGGATCATATAAATATTCAAAAACCTGTTGACGATTGGCAAAGCCATACTGTTGCACGCCAATATTTTGTAAGCCTAACCGTTGCATTTCGACTAAGAATTGCTGTGCTCTTTGCCAATCTTTGGGCGTATTTAGATTAGATAAATCAACATGTATCGCAATGCGGTTTTTATAATTCTGTGCTAAGGGTTGTAAACTCTGCTGTAACTGAGCCCATTGTTTTTTATCTAAATTCGGCTGAATGGTCACATCAATAAAATCTACATATTGAAGTAGTGTCGGTAATGCGGCTATAAACTGCGGACTATCTTGTGTATTTAACTGCCCTGCCAATGCAATATCAAATGGATAACTGACACTAGAATAATGTAAAGCAACTTTTTTAATATCTTTGAGCATCTGTAATTGGCGTTGTACTTCCACATTAGATGGTTGTAAATATCCTGCAAATTGATCAGCGGTATCAAACTGTATACCCAATAATCGCGTATTATTTTTCATTAAATCTGCGCTAAAACGAGCAAGATAATCTGGCTGAGCAGTAAAGAAAGCCATCGGAATTTGAGCATAAACATTATTGAATGTTCTGGTCATCATCTGCCAGGTCATACGGTTCATCAAATCCTGTTTAACAGGAAAAATACTATTCGGTACAAAAGCAT
This sequence comes from Acinetobacter larvae, assembly GCF_001704115.1. Classification (NCBI taxonomy): domain Bacteria; kingdom Pseudomonadati; phylum Pseudomonadota; class Gammaproteobacteria; order Moraxellales; family Moraxellaceae; genus Acinetobacter; species Acinetobacter larvae. The sequence continues at coordinate 1,603,759 of NZ_CP016895.1, read as the reverse complement.
AAATACCATTTTTATCCTGATGCAAAACATTTAACACCACACGATCAACACGTTGTGCTTGAATACTATTGAGCATTGCCCCCAGTTTTTGATCTGCTTGTTGTGGATCAGCTTCAACCAGTTCATTGAGATTTAAGCCAATGCTGTGGAACTGTTCGATCTTTTTATCATCATGATAATGAATGATATTCAGCATATTTTGTCGTAATCCCTCAGCTGTAGGATTGTCATTGACTAAATAGCGACGGAGTACTGCATCAGACACCGTATTTAAACCGGTATCGCCCAAACTAAAAGACAAAGGCAAGCCCACTTCATGTGCAATTTGTTCTACTTCTGGGGTGACAGCACCATAAGGCCAAATCATTGCAATGGTGTTAATCCCAATATTTTGATCTAAAAGTTTTTTAGACGTCGCTAAATCTTGATAAATACGTTGGCGATATTCCTGATCTGTTTCATAACGCTTTAAATGATGAAAATATTGTCTAGAAATCGCAGCAGGTTCTTCATTATTTTGCGGATTAGCAATTACGCCTTGATGTAGACTATGTGAATGACTAGCAAATTCCACCAAGCCCGAAGCTTGCATTTCACGCATTTGTGCCCAAGTCATCATGTTATTTTTACCATAAGCAATCTCACCGCCAGGATTACTCCCTTCGGTCCAACTGGTGACGATGGCAAATACTGCAGGAAGCTGGTACTGCTTCAATAAGGGAAAGGTGTGGCTATAACTGCTTAACATACCATCATCAAAACTCAGTAAAACTGCATGTTCTGGCAGTTTAGTTTTCCCTTGTCTTGCCTCTAAAATCTGTTTTAAAGTAACCGGTTGCCATTTTGATGTACTCAACCAAGCCAAAAAATCAGCTAAGTTTTTGCTACTGATCGCAAAGGGATCACGGTCACCAACTCGCAATACATCATCTCTCACATCATGAAAATTTAGCGCAAATGATTGATTCTCTTTTAAGGAGTCATGAAATTCTTCTGCATAGCCCATACTGGACTGAACAGCCAAAGCCAGCAGGCACAACTTTGTCATTTTTAATAATATTTTCATTAAAAAACTCCCTCGAAACCCAATAATCCATAAACATTATTTTCCATTTGCCCATCATAGGCGCGGCGGCTCCACCCTATGCCATATTGCAAATTCCACGTTCGAGACAGCGACCACTGATGTAAATACTGTGCATGTACGATGGCTTTATTGGCATAGTCTTGTTGAGCATAGATCCCAGCGCCCACAGTAAACTTCTGATAAAAATCACGCTCATACTTTCGCCAAGTTAGCCAGTCATACTGCAAGCTGAAATCAACTTGATAAAATGCACTAGGATTAAAATAAACGGCATTGTCCAGGGTGTTTTTGCCATATTCACTGCTCAAACGCGCATCCACAAGATGATGTGGGCGTGCCCATACACGCTCTGTCCATGCGGCAGACCAAATGTGTTGTCGATTATCATCACTACTTTGAGTCTGTTGATAGCCGGCTTGAATAGCGCGTGATTCATTTTGTTTCCATAACACATCCGCAGCAAAACGTTGACCATGTGCATGCTCAGCAAGGGCTTGCAATGCAATAGGTGCACGGCTGTTATATTGCAATTGATATTGCCAGTGATCGTTGAGCCAATGTGACCATGACAGATCTACGCCAAAATCCTGTTGCTTATTATTTTGACTCAGCGCTAAACTAAAGTTTTTACGTTGTGCAGCCCATTCCATACCGGCACCATAACGCTGTTCTTGAATTTTATTTTGCTCATACTCTCCCATCCGGGTTTGATACAAGGCAAAAACCCGATAATTTTCATTCATCCAAGGTGAATTAATGCGTGTTTCGGTATCTAAATCTCGGCTCGCTTTGAGATTGGGATTCAGTTTATCGGTGCTACTTTTACCAGCCATACTTTCATGCTGAATGCTAAAATGTTCACGGTCATGTAGCTGCTTCCGGCTAAGCATCACACTACTATCTGTTGGATATAGCTGTAAAAGCTTCATTAAATCAGCACGCCACGCCGAAATATTTTCTAAAGCTTGATCATTTTGCATCTGATTAATTTGTGTTGCTTTATCAATTGGCATCCGCCCATTTAAGCGCGCTAAATTCTGCTGAGCCGTGAGTGGCAGCCCTCGCCAACGCTGAATCTTGACCAAATCATTACGTAAGGTTTCATTATCTGGTGCTTTTGCCAATAGCGCTTGATAGTGTTGCTCTGCTTGAGACAGTTGATTGCGATATGCTAAGTTTAGACCTTGTAAACTCATATATTCATAACGATCTGCTGCAGTCGTTTTATCAACACCTTTGGCATGACTATAAATAAAAACTGGAATCAGCTGATCTACAGCTTTGACCAGTCGTTGTGCTTTGGCATAGTTTTCTTGTTCAATATAGGCATAATACAAACTGCTATATAGTTCTATATCTGGATAATTTTTCTCATGCAAAAGACTTTCATAAAGCTGCTGTGCTTGTCGCGGTTGTCGCTGAGCCAGATAAGCATTTGCCAATGCATGTCTAACGTAGGCAGGCATCTGGTAGACATCAAGTTTCGATTCTATAGCCAGCGCTATGGCGCCTTGGGCATCACCTCGCACGCTCAAAGCATAAATCGTGTTATAACGCCAATTTAAATATTGTGTGGCATTGGCTGCCATACTGGCACGTAATTGCTCAGCATAAGCAAGACTATCATCTAATGCTTGGTAACTGAGTGCGTCCGACTCACCCTGCAAGCTCAGAAACTTATAACGTTGTATCGCATCCCGAATGCGTTTACTCAGTTCTTGTAGTTGTACATCACGGACCAGATCTGGGTTTTGTTGCGCTAAGTCAGATCCTTCTAATAAAGACAATGCCTGCGTGCTATTGCCTAAAGCCATCAACACATAGACATATTCTTCAAGCATCGCAGCATGATCGGCTTGTATAGCATAAGCTTTTTGGACCACATTTAGACTTTCTATCGGTTGATCAAGCAAACGATACGCATATGAAACTGCCAGTAGCTCTGATAGATTCAGCTCAGACCAAACCAATGCTTTTAAATGTGCCATCGCTGGTTCTTTCTGAGTCGCTTCGGCATACAGTACTGCTTGTAATACCGCGATATTTAAGCTGGGTTGCTGTTGTTGAAAACGCTTTGCCCAATCTAAAGCCAACTGATATTGTGCCGCATGTCTTAGTCCTTGAAGAACTGCTGCATAGGCATAGCTTGGAAAAGTATCCAATTGAATAGCAGATAATCTCACCAAGTCTGCTTGATCGAAAGCTTGTAGTTGTGCGCGTAACATCAAATAATCTGCCAGTAGTAAGTTATCCGCTGGATACAAGGCAAGTAATTGTTGTAAACGTTTTAAGCTTTCAGTTGTTGAGCCACTATAATACAGCGCAACAGCCTGTTCTCTTTGTTGGGTTACATTGGGTAATGGAGTGGCATAGCCATGCGTGGTTAAAGCGCTGCAAATATAAAGCGGTATAGGAAGTAAACCGAATAAGAATTTATTATTTATAAATATCACAATCGCACCTAGCCAATATAAATTAAATATTGTGTGATTTGTGTCACACTCTTATATATGGCTGGATTATTGCACAGCAATTTGTAACGACTTGTAGGTGTTACTGGCGATTTTGATTTATACCAAACGATAAAATTACACTTTTAAAAATAATTAACATATACCATTACATTAATCACATTATATAAACCACGTAAGCTATAACATTGATATTCTTGTTAAATTTTAGAGTATTCACTCAGTTTTTTAACATTTACAATCTAAACTGATTATTTTAAATGCTCTTTTTTTATGTCTTTAGCTCCCATTACCCAGCGCAGACCCTGTATTTTCTCTAACAAAATGCTCATATTCAAGCCAGCTACATTCAAGTTAAATCTAGCGCATTTTGCCTGCAGTAATGTTTTAATCTTCACATAAGAATACGCACATCAATCACAAGAATTGCTGCCTGTTCTTTTTCTTTTGAGCAGTTTATGATGAATTGCTGCCACATATTTTGCCCTTTGTCTTTGATTGCAGCTTTGAGCCATATGGTCAAAACATTGCCAAAAGCTTAGCCATCAGCATAAAAAACGGCATTGTATGAAATGCCGTTTTTCGCGTTGAATGAATATTTAGTGTGTAGCGCTTGCCTAAATCAAGTGGCTTTTATATTTACACAATTTATTTGATTTTAGCTTTCGATTTTAAATACTCAGCATAATCATTTAACAATTGCTGACCACGCAAACCTTCATAGAAAGCTTTTTGTTGTTTCAACACTTCTGCTGGAAGTTTGTTGATATCATCTTTTTGTACATCAGCTACTGCCACAACAATCAAATCATTGTCCAAAGCCACAGTATCGACGGACCATTTACCTGCTGCAGGCTGCGGTAAACTAAATGCAACGCGTTGCACTTCAAGCGTTACCTGTCCACGATTCCGTATGCCTATATGTTCAAAGTTCAATTTACTGGTTGCTAAAGCTTGTTGTGCAGGTTGTGATTTAAATGCGGCTAAACTTTGCTGCAAATCTTTCTTGGCAGCTTCATAAGCTTTTTTCTCTATCAATTTCGCTTGTACTTTGGCTTTTACCTGTGCAAGATCCTGCACTTTGCTTGGATAGTACTGACGAACTTTTACCCAAACAATATCACCTTGAGGACCAACTTGAATGTTGCTTGAGGCATTACGATCACCATTCACAACATCTTCATTAAATAATTTCACTTTCACTGCTGGATCAGACAGCACAGGATGTTGAGTAAATAAGGTGAAATCTTTGACGGTATCGATACGAGCTGCTTTAACTTGTTGGGTTACCACATCTAAGGCATCGTTATCGACAACCAATTCATTGAGCTTGTTGACGGTATCGCGGAACAGATTATCAGACTTGGTTTGCTGAACTTCAGCACTCAAACGCGCTTTTTCAGCTTCAAAACTCGCTACCTGACTTGCCTGAGCTTTTGCGACAATTAAATGATAGCCATAATCTGTTTTGACTGGTGCTGTGACTTTGTCCTGACTACTGAGTACTGCCTGATCAAATGCGGCACCAAATGCTCCCGCAGTATAATTAATTTTACCGCCTTCAGTTTTACTTAGGCTATCTTCAGAATATTGCTTAACCGCTTCAGCAAAGCTTAAACCCGCTTGGATTTTTGCATAAACTTCATCTGCAACTTTTTTGGCTTTGGCTGGATCATTATCATGTTGATCTAAACTAATCAGCAATTGTTTCACATCGTACTGCTGATTTTTTTTAGCCTCAGCAACATACTGTTGATAAGCCTGTTGTAACTCTTGCTCAGTAACTGGCGTCACTTGTGCTGCTAACATCGCGGGCTGTACAACAACATAATCAACATCCACGCGTGCGGCTTGTTTATACTGCGCCTGATGTTTGTTGTAATAGTCCTGTACTTCTTGAGCTGAAACCTTAACCTTTTGCTTATAATCATCCAATTGCACTTTGGCTAAAAATAAATCGCGTTTTTCAGTTTGTAAGTTTAGGAACTGTTGCACATCAATATTATTGACCAGTGCATTTTGGGCAATGCCTGCAGCGAGCATATTATATGCATGGTCTTTACGTAAATCATTAATCAAAGCTTGTTTCGAAAGCCCATTACCGCGTAAGTATTGCTCAAACCTAGCTTGAGAAAATTTACCATTTTCTTGAAAAGTTGGTTGCTGTGCAAGCATTTGAGAAATTTGCGCATCACTTAAACCCAAACCAAGATTGATTGCTTGTTGAGTTAATAAAGTTAATGAAATCAAATCTTCTAAAGCTAGATTTTCAATAAAAGGCTGATTGAGTAAAGTTTCATCACCATTCACTTTATTGTCTTTTAATAATTGTGAATTATATAACTTAACTCTGTTTTCTAATTCTTTTTTAGAAATCTCTTGCCCATTGACCACTTTGACTACGTCTGCCTTAGACCCCCCACTGAAATAGCCCTCTATGCCAATAAAAGCAAAGGGGGTTAAAAACAAAATGAGAAGGAGCTTACCAAACCAGCCCCTAATGAGTGTACGAAACGCTTCCATAGTTAATCCAGTATTTTATTTGCTTGCGATTTTAACTGAAATCGGGTAACGAATGAATCTACAAATTAGCTTTATTTGAAATAATAAGAAAAAACGCGCCCCAGCGGCGCGTTTTTAGAAAGTAATCACTTAAGCGACTGTGTCTTTTAAACCTTTACCCGCTTTGAAGCTCGGAACTTTACTTGCTTTAATTTGTAATTCTTCACCTGTTTTAGGGTTACGTCCAGTACGTGCAGCGCGATCTTTTACGCTAAATGTACCGAAACCAACTAAAGTAACTGTATCACCATTTTTCAATGCTTCACTGATCGAAGCAATCGTTGCGTCTAGCGCTTTACCAGCATCGGACTTAGATAATCCCCCTTTTTCCGCAATGACGTCGATTAATTCTGATTTATTCATGAAAAATAATTCCTCTTATATCGTTTGTTTAAGATTCAAGGCTTAAAATTAAAAAGGCCATGCAACTTTATAGCAATGCTTGAGGGTGAAGTGCAATACTAGAGCCGTGCTTTTCACAAAAATAAATCACATAAAGTGTTAAATAAAGGCCTTTTCGACTATTTTATATCAATTTCAGTCGTATCAGATTTCAACTTATGATTTTCTTCAATGAGTAGATCAACTTTTTGCTGTAATTGCAAAATTAAATTTTCTAAACGTTGAATATCTTTTACTGTGACTAAGCCTATCCGATTTAAAGGATGATTCATACCATGTTCAGCATTTTTTTCAGTTTTTTCTTTTAAATGCTCTTTATCACGCTGCTGTTCAGAATGCCCCAAAGCCGTAGATTGTTCATAAGCTTTATCACTGCTAAACTCAACTTCCTCACCGGCTTTGACCAAGGAGTCAAATAATTTATTGCCTTCTTCTTCTGCGCGTGAAAAAGCCCCTAATCCAGCCAGCCAAATTTGCTTGGTATACTTTCTAAAATCTAGCGCATTTCTTCTAATGCTTACTTTACGCTTTGATTTTATTTTTTTTTCAGTCAAATCTGCAGCATGTTGTAGCGAAATATTTTTAACGTTGATTTTTTGATCCATCACATGCAACTCCTGATATATTTTGCGAGCAAGCACTATATTCACGCTATTTATTGTTATATTAACAAAGAAATCACTTGAAGCTTGCGCAAAACTGTTCTACAAAGCACATATTAAAACTGTCTTTATGTGAAAAATATCACACAATCAGCACAGCGCCAACAGATTTTATAGCTCTGAAAAAGGAATTAAAGGAATATCTTATGATTAAATCGAAACAACAGCCTGGTCAAACTCGTTTGTTGTTAAACATGATCATGATCATTTTAGAAACTTGTTATTCCTTTATATTAAAATATGATCACATCGTCGCTGCGCAAACTGCAAAATTTGTGCAGCGCAATGTGAAATTAAAGATTAACAGTTATTTGCCCTATTTTGATTTCTACGTCGTGTTTACAGAACAAGGAATTTTGTTTGATCTCAATGCGCCAGAACAACCGGTCGATCTAACACTCAACAGTACTCTCATCGAACTGATTAAGATTTTTGTCTTTGCCAATCCACGCTCAATTCGCAAAATGCGTTTTGATGGTGATAAAGAAATCCGGGCTCAATTTAAAGATATGCTGTTGAGTTTAACTTTACCGAAAATCTTAGCCAATAGCAGTTCTTGGCTTGCAGTATTAGGTCTGCGCTGGTCTGAAGCTAAATTTAATCAGCGTGTATCGCATTTAGTCGACAAAATAGACGAGCAACGCACTGAAATATCAACATTAAAGGTTGAGCTAAAACAACACAAAAATCGCGTACGACATCTACAGAAACGTCAAACTTGGCTCATACGTTTATTGGTTGTGATAACACTATGTCTTCTTGCGTTATTGCTGTACAATATGTTCGGTGTAATTTCTCATAAATGAAATAAATAAAACAATCACTAAGATTAAAAATGGGTTAAAGCATGATCTAAAATTGAATGCTCAAAATTGTTCTTAAAAAAACTTGACTATTTTAGTCAGGATTCTTAAAATTTGCCTATCTAGTCTTAAATGTGTATCAGATCATGCGCTTAACCACCCGCGGTCGCTACGCAGTGACTGCACTACTGGACCTGGCATTGCAGCCCACTGAGCAAACGATTACGCTTGCTGAAATCGCCAATCGCCAATCAATATCTGTTGCGTACCTAGAACAACTCTTCGCAAAACTCAAACGCCACGGCTTAGTCGCCAGTGTTCGAGGCGCAAATGGAGGATATTATCTGGCACGCCAATCTAGCGAAATTACCATTTTAGAAATTATTGAAGCGGTTAACGAAAAAGTTGACGCAACCCGATGTGATCATAAAGGTAATTGCCAAAATGGTGCGATGTGTTTAACCCATGATCTTTGGCATGAACTCTCGATGCATATCGCTGACTACCTCTCTAAAATTACGCTTGCTGACCTAGTAGCACGTGACAACGTACAAACCGTTGCCTTACGCCAAAATTCAACACCATTTGATTCAGCCATATTATCGGCTACAGGTATTTAACATGACTAAACGTCCAATTTATCTTGACTATGCGGCAACTACACCTGTAGATCCGCAAGTAGCAGAACGTATGATGGAATGTCTTACATTTGACGGCACTTTTGGTAATGCTGCCTCTCGTTCGCATGCTTTCGGCTGGCAGGCTGAAGAAAAGGTAGAATATGCGCGTGAACAAGTTGCAAACCTTATCAAAGCAGATCCACGAGAAATCATTTGGACCTCAGGTGCAACAGAGTCAGACAATTTAGCGTTGAAAGGCGTGGCACAGTTTTACAAAAACCGTGGCAAGCACATTATTACCAGTAAGATTGAACATAAAGCAATTTTAGATCCTTGTCGTGAGCTTGAATCCGAAGGTTTTGAAATTACCTATATCGAACCTGAACCTAAAACAGGTCTAATCACACCTGACATGGTAAAGGCTGCACTTCGCCCAGATACCATCCTGGTTTCATTAATGATGGTCAATAATGAACTTGGTACCATCACTGATGTTGCTGCGATTGGTGAACTGACTCGTGCCAATAAAACCTTTTTCCATGTCGATGCCGCACAAGCTGCAGGTAAAATTGACATTGACCTCAGCACCATGAAAGTAGACCTCATGAGTTTTTCGAGCCATAAAGTCTATGGTCCTAAAGGGATTGGCGCACTTTACGTTCGTCGTTCACCACGTGTCCGTTTAAAAGCTCAAATCCATGGTGGTGGTCATGAACGTGGTATGCGTTCAGGTACATTAGCCACACACCAAATTGTGGGGATGGGTGAGGCATTTGAAATTGCAGGTAAAACGATGGCTGCAGAGCAACAACGCCTACGTAAACTACGTGACAAACTTTGGAATGGTCTACAAGATTTAGACCAAATATTCCTTAATGGTCACCCAACCTATAACGTTGCCAACTATCTCAATGTCAGCTTTAACTTTGTTGAGGGTGAATCATTGATGATGGCTTTAAAAGATATTGCGGTATCTTCTGGTTCTGCTTGTACATCTGCAACATTAGAACCTTCTTATGTATTACGTGCACTGGGACTATCTGATGAATTAGCACACAGCTCAATTCGCTTTAGTTTCGGTCACTACACAACAGAAGAAGATATCGATCACGTCCTCAGCGTCACCAAAACTGCCGTTGATAAATTACGTGCGTTATCACCACTGTGGGATATGTACCAAGAAGGCGTGGATCTCAGTACCGTTGAATGGGCTGAACACTAATCGTTTTTTAGGCTGAACGTTGAAATACAACAGAATGCCCAAATATCAACATAATCACGGCTGACCCCGAGGTTTGGAGAAGCAACATGGCTTATAGTGACAAAGTAATCGATCATTACGAAAATCCTCGTAATGTTGGCGTTTTAGACAAAAATGCAGATAATGTTGGTACAGGCATGGTCGGTGCACCTGCTTGTGGCGATGTCATGCGTCTACAAATTCAAGTTAATGACAGTGGTGTAATCGAAGAAGCACGTTTTAAAACTTATGGTTGTGGCTCTGCGATTGCATCAAGCTCATTGGTAACCGAATGGTTAAAAGGTAAAACCCTAGACGAAGCTCAGGCAATTAAAAATATCGATATTGCTACTGAACTGGCACTTCCACCCGTGAAAGTACACTGTTCAGTTCTTGCTGAAGATGCGATTAAGGCTGCTGTTGAAGATTACCGCAGCAAAAAAGCTAAAGCTTGATGATTGTCTCTGTTAAACATTGGAGTTTTCATGATCAATTTAACTGAAAATGCTGCAGCACATATTGGCAATTATCTAAAGAATCGCGGTAAAGGTGCAGGTATTCGCATTGGTGTGAAAACTTCTGGATGTTCGGGGTTGGCCTATGTACTGGAATTTGTAGATGACATCGATGTACATGATGTCGTGTTTGAACACTTTGGTGTCAAAGTTTTTGTCGACCCTAAAAGCTTAGTCTATTTAGATGGTTTAGAAATGGACTATGTCAAAAATGGTCTAAATGAAGGCTTTGAATTTAACAACCCAAATAAAAAAGGTGAATGTGGTTGCGGTGAATCCTTTACGGTTTAATCGCCACCCTTTCCCTCCTAAAACACACTAATCTACTGACAATTAAATCAATAACTTCATCTATTGATTATTGATTTAATTGTGCTACCCTCCGGACAGCCCCAGCAATGAACTATTTTGAATTATTTGAACTGCCAATCGCACTCGATCTAGATGAGAAGCAACTCAAAGCGAAGTATCTTAGCCTACAACAACAATTCCACCCCGATGTTGCCGCAGACAAAGAACAAGCTGTGGTCCGTTCTAGTGAAATCAACCAAGCCTTCAAAGCGCTTAGCAATGTTGATAGTCGTGCAGCGTATTTACTAGCACTCAACAAACAAGATCACCATTTAGATGAATCTATACATGATTTTGAGTTTTTACAGTCTGCGCTAGAAATCCGTGAACAATTAGATGACGCAATCGATGCTGAGCAACTGACTGGGCTTAAACATGATGTTGGTCAATGGTTAAATAGTCTTATTCGCGAGTTTAAACTAGATTATGATGAAGAAGATTGGATTGAAGCGCGCGAAACCGTGCGCAAGTTAAGATTCTTTCAAAAGGTTCTGGCCGATATAGACAAAAAAGAAGATCAGTTATTAGATGATGAAGATTTCAGTCTAGATGACGATTTTTAATACTGTAACATTGAATTTTTAAGGATTTAGCGTCATGGCACTCTTGCAAATTGCAGAACCTGGTCAATCAAGTGCGCCACATGAACACCGTATTGCGATTGGTATCGATTTAGGTACCACACACTCTTTGGTCGCCACGGTACGTTCTGGTCAAGCCCAAGTGCTCAATGATGAACAAGGTCGTGTGTTATTTCCCTCTATTGTGCACTACGCTGCCGAGCAAACCATAAGTGGTGAAGCTGCCAAGGCTTATCTATTGACTGATCCACAAAATACTATTGTTTCTGTAAAACGCTTTATGGGACGCTCTCAGTCAGATATCAAGTTTCAACACCCTTATCATTTGCTAGGCAACGACCAGCAAATGCCAGCATTCGAGACAGCACAAGGTCATAAGACTCCTGTTGAAATTTCAGCAGTGATCTTACAGCAGCTGAAATTACGGGCAGAAAAAACTTTAGCGCAACCTATTTTTGGTGCAGTCATTACAGTTCCTGCTTATTTTGATGAAGCACAACGCCAAGCAACGCGCGATGCTGCACAATTGGCTGGCTTAAATGTATTGCGTCTACTGAATGAGCCGACTGCCGCTGCTGTCGCATATGGCTTAGACCAACAACATGCTTTAGACCACGATCAAAATTATGTGATTTATGACTTAGGTGGCGGTACTTTTGATGTGTCCATCTTACGCTTTAGCCAAGGTGTTTTCGAGGTTTTAGCGACGGGTGGTCATACAGCATTAGGTGGCGATGATCTTGACCGTTTGATCGTAAAATGGGCAAAAAAACAGCTCAATATCGAACAGTTGAATGACACAGAATATGCACATTTTATTAGTGCTGCTCGTCAAGCCAAAGAAGCGCTTAGCCAACAACAGCAAGTTGATCTACATATTTTACAACATCAACTGCACTTGACCCGCAGCGACTTTGAAAACATCATCCAGATTGCTTTAGACAAAACCATTCAGGTATGCAAACGCGTATTACGTGATGCCAAATTAACGACCAATGATGTACAAGCTGTAGTTTTGGTTGGTGGTTCAACACGCTCTTATGCCGTACAAAATGCAGTAGAACAATTTTTTGCTCAACAGCCCTTATGTTCTCTGAATCCAGATGAAGTGGTGGCGCTCGGTGCAGCAATTACTGCCAATCAATTGGCTGGTAACAGTCAAGAGAATGCCTTATTGCTAGATGTTACGCCACTGTCATTGGGACTAGAGACCATGGGTGGCTTGGTTGAACGCATTATTTCTCGCAATACCGCCATTCCTGTGACACGACGTCAAGAATTTACCACCTATCAAGATGGCCAAAGTGCCATGCTGATCCATGTGGTACAAGGTGAACGAGATCTGGTGGAGCACTGTCGAAGTTTAGGTCGTGTGATTCTTAGCGGAATCCCCCCCATGGTAGCGGGTCAAGCGCGTATCGAAGTAACCTTCCAAGTCGATGCCGATGGTTTACTCAGTGTTACTGCCAAAGAAACAAGCTCTGGCGTGCAAGCGCATATCGATATCAAACCGAGCTACGGCTTATCTGATGCAGATACCGAACGACTATTGCTCGAGGCCTATCAGTTTGCCGAACAAGACAAACAATCCCGTCATTTTAATGAAACCAAACTCGAAGCTGAACGTGAGCTAGAGGCTCTCGAACAAGCTTTGAACAAAGATGCACATTTACTGACTAACGATCAATTCAATGCTCTCAATCAGGCCAAACTTCAACTTCAAAACGTACTCACCCAGAGTGATAACGCAACTGATATTGAAGCAGCGGCGCAACAATTGAAAGTTCATAGTGATGCTTTTGCTGCGACTCGTATGAATCAACATATTGATAATGCACTTAAAGGCACCAAGCTTGAAGATTGGTCAAACTCAAATCAATAGATAGGTAAAGACTATGCCGCGTATTAAAGTACTCCCGCATGCGCAATACTGCCCCGAAGGCGCTGAGTTTGAAGTTGAGCATAATGCCAACCTATGTAAAAGCCTATTAGATCACAACATCAAAATTGAGCATGCTTGTGATATGTCCCGTGCTTGTACTACATGCCATGTGATTGTTCGTAAAGGCTTTAATAGCCTTGAAGAAATGGGAGATGAAGAAGCCGATCTACTTGACCGTGCTTGGGGCTTAGAAGCAGACTCGCGCTTATCTTGTCAAGTGATTGTAGAAGATGAAGATTTAGAAGTGGAAATTCCTAAGTATAGTCTGAACCATGCTTCAGAAAACCACTAAAGTTGCTGCTTCGCTGATGCGATGCACATCCATGGCCACCACTAGGTGGCCTTTTTAACGACTTTGCTATGCTGCACGTGATCCAGATCGGTTATTTCATCTTCGAGCTGTAACTTTGCCACACCCGCGCTATCTGTCAGTTGTTGTTGTAATTGAATCCGTTTAATCATTTGTTCAAGCACTTGTATCAGCTCATTGTATTCATAGTTTTGCACAGCTTCTAGATTTAACAATAAATGAAAGCCTTTATACTCATAATCAAACCAATGCTGTATATCTTGAGACTCAGCATTGAGTTTTTCTACCACTTGCCAGCTTTTTACTAAACCTTGAATCCCCTTAAGCTCGGCCGCGGCTTTAGGACTACACAGATAATTGTTTTTAACCAACTTAAATGTTTCATCTGAAATTAAAATTTCATCGATTTCAGCCAAACTCTGTAAACGTGCCGCCAAGTTGGCATCTCGACCAACAATGGTATAAGTCATGCGATGAATCGTGCCATAGTTGCCAACGTGGCAATATCCTGTACTAATCCCCATCCGTATATGCAGTTCAGGATAGCCCATTTTTAACCAACGTTGTCGCAGAAACTTCATTTGCTGACGCATTGCCAATGCCATATCGACGCAATTGATCGCATCCTGCTCCACCCCTTTAGAATCTGGATCGCCAAAGAAGATTAGGATTGCATCGCCCATAAACTTATCGATGGTTGCGCCATATTGGCGTGCAATATCTGTCATTTGACTGAGATAATCGTTGAGTAAAAAAGCCAAATCATCTGGGATTAAGCGTTCACTTAACTCGGTAAAGCCTTGGATATCTGAGAAGAAGATGGTTATTTTTTTACGTTTATATTCTAATTTTGCTTCTGTTTCACCGCGCATAATCGCTTGCCATAATTGTAAAGGTGCATAGCGACTGAGCTGATTGGATAGCTCAATATAGCGGTTCATTTCATTAAAATAATTGTCTTTTTCATCCTTCAGTTGGCGGAAATTATTTTGGTGATAATATTCACCAACACCGACAAATAAAATCAGACCAATTCCAGTTAATGTGGTAATTTCCACTGCACTGGCCTGGAAATAGTCGGAAAAACCAAAAATTAAAATAATATTGAGATAAAAGATAATGACTGCAATTAGACTAAACATTGAAACCATTAGCAATGAAATACGATAAATCATTGCGGCATAGATCAAACATAAAACCAATGCAAAGCTAATAGATAAATCTAGATGTACAGCAGCCAGTACCACTGAAACCACAATAACATCGCATAAAAATAAGATATTACGACGTACCTGAGATTTATATTTATATTGTAGCCAACGCGAGAATTTTAAAATACTCAAAAAAACCACAGCAATAAATACAGGCACATAAATCTGATACTGTGTACCTTCAGTGCTAAAGTAATACACAGTAACAAGCAAGCCAATCAGTAAATAACCCATTAAGCGTTGATATAGCTCGAATTTTCTAGGTCCCTGATAGATCATACTGTTTAATAGCACGATTTAGCTTACTCCAAATTTATGCTCGCAAACTGCTGGCAGCGTTTAATCCATTCTCCAGTCAAATGGCATATCGCCTTGTCCACGTAGTGCTAACATCAGTGTCTGGCGCATATGCGCTAAAACTTCATTGCTATACGGTACAGCGGTATTGCCCCATACTGGTTTTGGCCATGCGACATCATTTTGATAACGCACCACATGATGAAAATGCAATTGTGGTACGACATTACCTAAAGCCGCAACGTTCATTTTGTCTGCACGAAATACACGTGATAACTGACTTGATAACCAGCTTGACTCACGTAAAAACTGCTCTTGGTCAGCTTGAGATAATTCGTACAGTTCGCTAATACCCGCGACTCGAGGAATGAGAATTAACCACGGAAACTGCATATCATTCATTAAACGACATGTAGAAAGCGGAAAATCACCGACAAAAAAAGTATCTTGAGCAAGTTGAGGATGCAAACTAAACATATCTTTATAAATGACATAACGAAGATGATGGCTAATACTACCACAACACGCCCACAGTGAATATTATTCTGCGGCGCTTTTCATACAAAATCCGTACTTTTGCCACAATGAGAATCAACTACTTAGAACGATTAAATCGCATTGGGCGAGCTTGTACAAAAAGCCGCCCTTAAAGCACTGATAGCACGGCAAACTAGGCTGCGTTCAAGAGCTGTGCCAGCAATTGCTCTAAAAATGCTATGCGTTGTGCATAGTCCTCTAGATTGACCGTGACTTTCAAGCGTTGCCCACCCTCCATCCGGTAATAGGTCGGATTTTTTTGCATTAATTGAATAATCGTAATTGCTTGTACTGGTGTGTCTGGCGCGAACTCAAGACTACCGCCTTGTGCAGCCACATCGATCTTGGTAATACCCAATTGCTCCGCTTGAATACGCAGTTTATGTACACTAAACAACTGCTTCACAGGCTGTGGTAATTGTCCAAAACGATCGATCAATTCCATACGAATATGATCCAACTGCTCTTGAGAAGCGGTATTACTAATCCGTTTATAAAATAATAAACGTTGATGAACATCGCCTAAATAATCATCAGGAATTAAGGCCGGCATATGTAAGCTAATTTCTGCGGTTAAGCTTAACGGTGCATCCAGATTTGGGGTTTTACCTTGCTGAATGGCTTTGGTTGCCTTCTCTAGCATTTCCATATAAAGACTATAACCAATGGCTTGCATAGAACCACTCTGCTGTTCACCCAGCAGTTCCCCTGCACCACGAATTTCCAAATCTTCGGTCGCCAAAATAAAACCGGCCCCCAAATTGGCAGCACGCTGGATCGCATCCAAACGTTTTTCCGCATCGCCTTTCAGCCCCTTGATCGACGGTACCATGAGGTAGGCATAAGCTTGATGATGTGAACGTCCAACTCGACCACGCAATTGATGCAATTGTGCCAAGCCCAATTTATCTGCGCGCTCAATAATAATGGTATTGGCATTGGGAACATCAATCCCCGTTTCAATAATAGTAGAACAAACCAAGACATTATATTCTTTGTGATAAAACTGCTGCATGACCTGCTCTAGCTCACGTTCACGCATTTGCCCATGCGCCACCGCCACACGAGCCTCTGGAATCAACTCACGTAAATTTTCTGCAGCACGCTCTATGCTATCGACTTCATTGTGCAGAACATAAACCTGCCCTCCACGTAATAATTCACGTAATATCGCTTCTTTTAAAGTCGCGTCAGTTTGTTCCATCACAAAAGTTTTGACTGCCAAACGTCGAGCCGGAGGTGTGGCAATGATGGATAAATCACGCATCCCCGAAAATGCCATATTTAAGGTCCGTGGAATCGGTGTAGCCGTCAGGGTCAACATGTCGATATCGGCACGCATGGCTTTGATACGTTCTTTATCACGTACACCAAAACGATGTTCTTCATCAACAATCATGAGTCCCAGTTGTTTAAACTGAATGTTCTCTTGCAAAATCTTATGGGTACCTATCACGATATCCACTTTGGCATTGGCAAGATCTTCAATGATTTGCTGATGTTTTTTACTAGAACCAAAACGCGATAACACCTCGATACGAATTGGCCAATCGGCAAAACGATCACGGAAAGACTCATAATGTTGTTGTGCCAATAAAGTTGTGGGCACAAGCACCGCAACTTGCAAACCATTTTGCACCGCAACAAAGGCTGCCCGCATTGCCACTTCGGTCTTACCAAAGCCCACATCACCACAGACCAAGCGGTCCATGGGCTTGGCACGCTGCATATCTGCTAACGTTGCTTCAATGGCATTGGCCTGATCCGGTGTTTCCTCATAAGCAAACCCACTGCTAAACTGTCGATAAGCAGCTTCATCCAAGGCAAAGCTTAAACCTGCTTTGGACTGGCGACGCGCTTGAATATGCAATAATTCAGCAGCAACATCATGAATCTGCTCCATCGCTTTACGTTTGGCTTTATTCCACGCATCTGTGCCCAGTTTATGTAAAGGTGCCAGATCTGGATCACCCCCACTATAACGACTAATCAAATGCAAGTGCGTAACAGGTACATAAACTTTGGCGGCATCGGCATAATCAAGTTGCAAAAACTCGTGGTCTTGTTCATCTATACATAAAGTCACCAAGCCCGCATAGCGCCCAACACCATGATCGATATGTACCACGGGTGCCCCTATACTTAATTCCGTTAAACTGCGAATGAGGAATTCTTCAGAAATTTCTTGTTGACGTTTACGACGACGTTGTACTACACGATGTTCATACAGTTGGTTTTCTGCAATAACCGATATTTCACCCGCAATGGATAATCCGCGATCTAAAGGTGCTGTCGTAATAGCAACATTGTTGTTTGCAGTGATCTGTAAAAAGTCTGCAAAACTCGCAACCACTGGGATATCACCGATCACCGCTCTAAGTGCATCACGCATACTTTCACGACGCCCAGCACTCTCTGCGACAAAGAGCACGGCATTTTCACGCTGCTGTAAATAGTGCTCCACCTGCTGGAATGGGCGCGCATGTTTAGGATCGACGGCCAAACGTGGTGGTGGTTCAACGGGTAAATTCACCACGCCCGCTCGCGGCACAATCTCTTGCTCAGACACAACCAAACGCGGGAATTGGTTTAAATCGTGAAGTAATTGCTGCTGCGGAATAAATAAATCTTCTGGTGCTAAAATCGGTTGATCGATATTATGTCGACGGTCTTCATAGCGTCGCATAATATCCACCCAAAAGCGACTCAGATGATCATCAAGATGTTCATCACTTACAATCAGGGCATGACGGGGTAAATAATGACTAAAATGGCTTTCTTGCTGCATTTGCTGTTCAGTAAAGAACAAGGGAAAATAAAAATCTAAGCCAGGCGATGCTATCCCCTCAAGCGCATCTAAATAAATCGGATTTTTCTTAGGATTGGCACGACTAAAAACTTGCGCATAACGGTCTCTAAATAATGAGCGCGCATCTTTGAGTGGGAATTCTTTGGCGGGTAATACGGTAAAGTGTTTTAATTGCTCAGTTGTCCGCTGCGTTTCTGGATCAAAGAATTTTAAACTATCAATTTCATCATCAAATAAATCAATGCGAATTGGCTGTTTTTGCCCAGATGCATAAATATCTAAAATACTCCCGCGTACAGCAAACTCCCCATGATCATATACTGTATCGACCAAATGATAACCCGCTTGTATCAGTTTCGCTTTTTGTTTTTCTAAATCCAGTTTTTGCCCAACAGCAATATCAAAGTGTTCGCCCAGTACCCAAGATAGTGGTGCAACACGCTGTGCCAAGGTCTGTGCTGAAAGCAATACAATGCCCTGTTGTGGCATATTAGAGAGTATCGACAGTCGTTCAGATACAATGTCTTGATGTGGTGATAAGCGATCATAGGG
Organism: Acinetobacter larvae; assembly: GCF_001704115.1. NCBI lineage: Bacteria > Pseudomonadati > Pseudomonadota > Gammaproteobacteria > Moraxellales > Moraxellaceae > Acinetobacter > Acinetobacter larvae. The sequence goes on along the minus strand of NZ_CP016895.1, from coordinate 1,584,807 downwards.
CAAAATTTCCCAATCAGGAAATACCACAGCTTTTTGTCCGTAAAACTCCAACTCACTTTCCAACTGCGCCAAATGCTGATTATTTTTTGCGACCACCACCAGCAGTTGCTGTGGTTGTTTGGCAATCTCTCCTAATAATAATGCAGCGGCAGAACCTAAAGCCTGACCTATCCATCGTTTTTCTTTGGCTTTAAGTTGTTTTAAATTCAGTTGTGAAATAACGTTTTGAAACATAAAACTGGGACTATACTGAGATCGACAGGGCACTATAGTATCATGCTAGATTTTAATTTAAGCGTTTTTATTATCGAATTGCCGCTATTGTTTTTTCATTATTATAGTAACTATAGCATTTATGATGGCTATATTATTTTACTCAGTCCTTGGCTGCTTATTTTACTGAGTCCTCGACTGGGCAGAGAAGCCATTGTGCAGATTAAACACTTTGCTGTTGTATTAATATCATCTCCGCCAACAATAAATCTTCTGGATAAGTAATTTTAATATTATCTGCTCGTCCCTGTACCAAATGTACAGGTTGCTGACAATATTCTAAAGCACTCGCCTCATCGGTAAGCAAACAATCATCAGCCATAGCGCGCTGTAAAGCCCGACATAACACAGCATATTGTGCGATTTGTGGTGTCTGTGCCTGCCATAACTGTTCACGACTGACTGTATGCTCAATTTGATCGGCTTGATGCTGCGCTTTCTTTAAAGTATCCCGTACTGGGGTAGCTAAAATTGCGCTGTGCTGGGTCTGTTGTGCCGTAGCCAGTAGTTCAAGCAGATTATCAAGATGTACACAAGGTCGTGCAGCATCATGCACCAACACCCAGTCATCATCGGCAGCATAATCTGCCAGATACATTAACGCATTATATACACTCTGCACACGCTCTTGCCCACCAACACAACGGTGCATCCGTGTTGGCTGTGCAAATTGTAATGTTTGTAAATAATCGTCCTGCTGCGCACAGGCAATCACATAACCAGCCAGCGGCAATTGATTTAAGCGCGCCACACTATGCTGCAACACACTTTGTCCTGCAATCTCTTGATATTGCTTTAGATGCTTAGATGAAAAACGCTGTCCCGAACCTGCGGCTGGAATAATAGCCCATAGTTTACTGCTGGAATTCAGGTGCAGGGTCGTCATCTTCATTATTTCTTAAATCTTGATCGGCTGTAGAGTCGATATATATCGGTTGATACTGTGTACTAATGGTGCTCATTTGTACAAAGGTTTCGTGCGGCTTAATTAGACCTAAATCTAATCGAGCATGTTCTTCAATGGCTTCAGCACCGTTTTTTAAGTCATAAACTTCGGCAGCCAAGATGCGATTGCTTTCCTTAACTTCTTCATTCTTATCTGCTTCTTCTTGAATGCGTTCCATTAAGGCTTGGTGAGGGAAATAGCCCCCCTCACCATTCCAAAATTGGTATTGCAGCCAGCTGACGACAATAATCGTCAGCAGCAATAACAATTTACTTGAAGTTGTTTTAAAGACTTCTAACATGAGTATACAAAGCTTAGTTCAGACCTTTGAATTCAGCTTTACCGCGATACACGGCTTTAGTCAACTCTTCGATACGCAATAATTGGTTATATTTCGCAACACGGTCAGAACGACAAAGTGAACCTGTCTTGATTTGACCTGCAGCCGTACCCACAGCAAGATCAGCAATCGTCGAATCTTCTGTTTCGCCAGAACGGTGTGAAATCACGGTGTTATAACCATTCGCTTTGGCTAAATAGATTGCATCTAAAGTTTCAGACAACGTACCAATTTGGTTATATTTGATCAGAATAGCATTACCAACTTTCTCATCAATACCACGTTGTAAGATTTTTGGATTGGTAACGAATAAATCATCACCCACCAATTGAATCTTATCACCCAGAATTGATGTTAAATATGCCCAGCCTTCCCAATCAGATTCATCCAAACCATCTTCAATTGAGATAATCGGATATTGTGCAGCCAAACCTGCCAAGTAATCAGAGAACTGGTTACTGGTAAATGCTTTATTGCCTTCACCCGCTAAAATATACTGACCATCTTTATAAAACTCAGAAGATGCGCAGTCTAATGCCAACATAATGTCAGAACCAGCCTTATAACCAGTTTTTTCAATTGCTTGTAAAATGACTGTGATGGCTTCTTCATTGGAACGTAAGTTCGGTGCAAAGCCCCCCTCATCACCTACCGCAGTATTCAAGCCTTGTTTTTTCAAAACTGATTTCAAAGCATGAAATACTTCTGCGCCAGCACGCAAGCTTTCTGCAAAACTACTGAATCCGACGGGCTCAATCATAAACTCTTGAATATCAACGGTGTTATCGGCATGTGCACCACCATTTAAGATATTCATCATCGGCACAGGCATAGACAATGTGCTTTGTCCACGCAAATCAGCGATATATTGATATAACTCTACTTTTTTCTCAGTCGCCGCTGCGCGTGCTGCAGCCAAAGACACTGCAAGCGTTGCATTGGCACCAAGTTTTTCTTTATTTTCTGTACCGTCTAAGGCGATCATTTTGTTATCTAATGCTTTTTGTTCAAAAACATTTTCACCTAACAAGGCATCACGAATAGCGGTTTTAACATTTTCAACTGCTTGGCGAACACCTTTACCTAAGTAACGATTTGCATCGCCATCACGGAGTTCCAAAGCCTCACGAGAACCTGTTGAAGCACCAGATGGTGCAGATGCACGGCCGACTACACCAGAATCTAAAACGACATCAGCTTCGATCGTGGGGTTACCACGAGAGTCCAAAATTTCACGTGCACGTATGTCAACGATTTGGCTCATGAATATTTCCTCAGTTGATTAAATGACAGCGATACTTAAATAGTATCAATGAGTATCTAGTTGTTTGAATCCTTTGACCAAAGAATCCAATTGTTTGATCTGTTCTAAAAACGGTTCAAGTTGTGTCAATCGCAGCGCACAAGGACCGTCGCATTTTGCTTGTTCAGGATCTGGATGTGCTTCTAAAAATAACCCAGCCAGCCCTGTTGCCATGCCTGCTCGCGCTAAAGTTGTAATTTGCGCGCGACGTCCACCAGCTGAATCAGCGCGTCCACCTGGGGTTTGTAAGGCATGCGTCACATCAAAAAAGACTGGCACATCAAAGGCTTTCATGCTATCAAAAGCCAGCATATCCACCACTAGGTTGTTATAACCGAATGCTGAACCTCGCTCACACAAAATAAGTTTGTCATTACCTGCTTCTAAGCATTTATGCAGGATATGCCGCATTTCATGTGGGGCAAGAAACTGTGCTTTTTTGATATTAATGATCGCTTGCGTCTTTGCCATGGCTTCAACCAAGTCGGTTTGACGGCTCAAAAAAGCTGGTAACTGGATAATATCTGCAACCTCTGCTACAGCAGCGGCTTGATAAGGCTCATGTACATCGGTAATTACCGGTACATTAAAATGCTGTTTAATCTCTGCCAACCATTGCATGCCTTTTTCTAAGCCCGGACCGCGAAAAGAATGCAGACTAGAACGGTTCGCCTTATCAAAACTAGCCTTAAATACATATGGAATGTCTAAACGCTGACAGATATCGACATAGGTCGCTGCGATTTCAAATGCCAAGTCTTTAGACTCAAGCACGTTCATGCCACCAAACAACACAAAAGGCAAATGGTTTGCGATATTGATATCACCTAAACGCACAATGTGTTGTGCTTGTAGTTGTGACATGAAGAATCCCTCTTATAATGAATGAAGAAATGGCATAAACTAAAACACATGCATACATAACATTAATGGCTTTTCTGATAATGCACTTTTGCCGCATCAATAAAGCTAGCAAATAATGGATGTCCATCACGTGGCGAGCTGGTAAATTCTGGGTGGAATTGTACCGCAATAAACCATGGATGTTCTGGAATTTCAATAGTTTCAACTAAATGTTGTACTGCTGAATAACCAGAAACTTTCATACCCGCCTGTTCTACCGCTTCAATAAAACGATTATTCATTTCATAACGATGACGATGACGCTCTACAATTTCTGCTTGAGCATAAATTTCACGTGTTTTTGTGCCTGCGACTAACTCAGACTTTTGCGCACCCAAGCGCATAGTACCGCCTAAATCAGACTCAACACTACGTTGTTGCACTTCACCACGCTCATCTAACCATTCTGTAATGAGACCAATCAATGGATATTTGGTGGCACGGTTAAATTCTGTTGATGTTGCTTCTGGCATGCCTGCAACATGACGCGCAAACTCAATCACTGCCAATTGCATCCCCAAACAAATGCCTAAGAAGGGTACGCCATTTTCACGCGCATATTGAATGGCTTTCATTTTGCCTTCAGTACCACGCTCACCAAAACCACCTGGCACCAAGATTGCATCGGCAGATTTTAATACCTGTGCAACATCTTGTTGCTCAAGTTCTTCGGCATTAACATAGTCAATTTCGACTTTGACCCGATTTTGTATACCCGCATGTAATAATGCTTCATTGACAGATTTATAAGCATCTGGCAATTCGACGTATTTACCGACCATGGCAATACGAACAACATATTCAGGATTTAAAAGCGCTTCCACAACATTATCCCAATCTTCTAAATTGGCTTCTGGTGCATCAGCATAACCAAAACGTTCACAGATTAAATCGTCAACATCTTGCTCATAGAAAGTACGCGGAATCTGATAAATTGTTTTGGCATCTTGGCAAACCACTACCGCACGAGCTTCAACGTTGGTAAACAATGCAATTTTACGGATCGTTTCAGCATCCACTTCATGCTCAGTACGACAGATTAAAATATCGGGCTGAATACCAATCGATAACAACTCTTTTACTGAGTGCTGCGTTGGTTTAGTTTTTAATTCTTGAGCAGAACGAATATAAGGCAATAAAGTCAAGTGCATAAGCATGCTGCGCTTATGACCAAGCTCAACCAAGAGCTGACGTACCGCTTCCATAAAGGGTAGAGACTCGATATCGCCAACCGTACCGCCAATTTCAACGATCGCAACATCATAGCCTTCACCAGCTAAAAGCACGCGTTCTTTGATATTGTCTGTGATATGCGGAATAACCTGAACTGTGCCACCCAAGTAATCACCACGACGCTCTTTATTGAGTACATCTTGGTATACACGACCAGATGTAAAGTTATTGCGTTTGGTCATTTTGGCATGACGTAAGAAACGTTCGTAATAGCCCAAATCCAAATCAGTTTCGGCACCATCTTCTGTTACAAAGACTTCACCATGTTGAAAAGGACTCATCGTCCCTGGATCGACATTAATATATGGATCCATTTTAACCATGGTAACTTTTAATCCACGGGCTTCTAAAAGAGCGGCAACAGAAGCAGCTGAAATACCTTTACCTAGTGATGAAACCACACCGCCAGTGACAAATATAAAATGGGTCATTGAGTCTCTCGTACAATCGAGCCGAATCGGCTTACAATGTTGCGCAATTTTACTTTACTATGCCCCTATAAAGCAAAGTCAAAGCGCATCAATTCAAATAACTGCAAACAATCGGTTATTTTATCAACATTCCCGATTATTTCTTTTCACTAAAGACAATGATTTTTATCTTTAATTTTACTGCTATAATAAATGAAATTTTTGATGAACCATGTAAGAGTCGCCATGAATAACAAACTTTTACTCTGCGGTGTGATCGCAGCCACACTTTTAGTTGCTGCATGTGTTAAAAAAGAGCCGCCGAAAGAAGAACAGCAAACCGAAACGCAAACTGAGCAAACTGCACCTGCTGAATTCCAAAATCTAAATAGTGTAGATGCCAGCAATACCAGCACTGAGCCACAACAGCCTGCTCCTCTTGCTACGCCAGCACCAAGTGAAAGCACGCAACATGAGCCAGAACAACACGCGCAACCAGCACAGCCAAGCATTGAACAAACGCCACCGGCTGCTAGCAATGAAAATAATAGCCCTGCAGCTACAGTAAAAACAGAAAATACCAAAGACAAAGAAGCTACTGCTGCACCCAAAAATAGCAGTACAACGGCTAAATCTAGCGCAGCACAATCAGAAGATGATGCTGTTGCCGCTGCCATTGCTGCGGCAACCCCAGCATTAAAAAACTAACTTAAGCCTGTGCTGTGACGTCAAAACGATCTTGATCAGTAGTTCTGGCAAAAATAAAAAGCGATATGTCAGTGATATATCGCTTTTTAGTTGGGAAATATCTTTAAAATTTTAAATAAACACTTTATTTAAATAAACACTTTAAATGAGAGGAAAGTTCACAGGCTAAAATGCCGACTTGTAGACTAAAGCTCTGTAGCAGATCTTGTATCTGGCACATCAAACTCATCATCATCCATACAAGATTGCAGCACTTCCCGACCAAAACCTTTGACTGCCAATTGTTTTTCCTGATCCGACTTAAAAATAGGCAGCGCATATGCAGCTCTAATCACATCACTTAACATTTCACCGTGTTCGCCACCATGTTGCGCTTCAGCAACGATATCGTAAACTTGTTGTTGTGAGGTATTACTTTGCCGCGCAATCATAATCCACTCAGCTTGAATCGCTAAATTTTCACACATTTCACGATCATCATGGCTATAAGCGTGAAAACTTAGCACGCTCATCAAGGTCATCAATACTATTTTTTTCATCATATTTCACATTTTTATTGAGCATAATACTGTTTATTAGGCTGTGACAGTATTTGGCTATTGCAGAGTTTTTTAACAATTTAACAATCACAGCCTCAGTAAGTTTATGGGGTCTCTACGATATCGGCATATTGAGCACCCAATACCGCGATGAGATCATCTGGTTTCAGTCCGATGTCTAAACCTCTTTTTCCACCACTGACATAGACCTTATCGAGTGCAGCTGCGCTAGAGCATATCACCGTTTTTAAACGCTTTTTTTGAGCAAAAGGGCTAATCCCCCCGACTAAATACCCTGTTAAACGTTCTGCATCTTTGGGTTCAGCCATCTGTACTTTTTTACGGGCAAAAACTGCAGCGACTTTCTTTAGGTTCAGCTGATGTGCCACAGGCAAAATCGCCACAAAGTAGTGTTTATCATCGCAGACCAATAAGGTCTTAAAAACTTCATGTATGGCCAAACCAAGCTTTTCAGCCGCTTCCAAACCAAAGTTCTTTGCCTGCGGATCATGCTCATAGCTATGAATACTGAAATCGATTTTTTGTGTTTTTAAAAACTTACATGCAGGGGTCATAATCAATGAAATTAAAAGTTGAACGCAGCATTATGCTAATCGGGCTGGTACAACAGAGCAAGTTTTTAACTGAGATGGATTTTATATTTTGTGATAAAAAACCGCTTATACACTGGAATAATGCACAAATTTTAAGAGATAACGCACAGTAACTGGCTAACTTATAGACTTAAAATAGCAATATGCCGACAAAATAAGCAAAATTTTAATATTTTTGTAATATTCTCGCTGTGATACAAGATAAAGCTGGGCGCATGGCTATAATACGGGACTATTTTACTATGCCTTGCTGGGAAAATATGTCGCTCGAACACCTCAATATCACACTTTTTCAATATATCAATGCACCGATTAGCGCTTCAAATTTTGATATTCATTTAGCCATTTTTCTGGCAAAAGATACGCTTTATTTGCTGGCGATTTTTTTATTGGCTTATTGGGCATTTGGACAATATACGCAGAAATCTTTAGCACTAAAAGCCATGATCAATTGTGCTATTGCCCTCTTGGTAGGTTATTTGATTTCTTTAGTTTATCCACATCCTAGACCTTTTGTTTTAGGTGTTGGGCAAAACCTCATCGAACACGCGGCAACCTATTCTTTTCCAAGCAACCATATGTTGATATTTAGTTCGGTATTATTTAGTTTTTTATTGGCAAAAAAATATGCCATTGCCATTATACTTGGTGCAACGACTTTTCTAATGGCGTGGTCACGTATTTATGTTGGCGTACACTTTCCATTTGATATGTTCGGTGCACTAATGGTCACTGCATGCTGTAGTTATGTGGTGCATTATGTTTGGCCATATTGCCAAGGACCAATCATGCATTATAGCCTTTATATCTACCACCTTATTTTTCGCCCATTTATTCATCGGGGCTGGCTATCTAAATAAACACATCTCGTCATGGCTCTATATTGGAACAATACAGAGCCATTGAACAGCTAGCTTTTATAAGGGTTTAAGTATAAGCGTTTAAGCAGCCACCCTAGAACATATATACAGCTTCAACACGCTAAAATTACGGTACAATATTAAGCCCATCGACATATTGCCATACATACTAAAATAATTTTTAGAAATATATCTACATGCTACAATCATTTAAATTTTATAATACACATCATAGGATATTGCTGTGAGCTCTCATTCCAACCTTAGGGACAGCAAAGATAAAGCAGCTCCTAAACATAACGTCATGAGTCAATCATTAGCACGTTTTATTGCTTTTTTAACCAGACGCAGTGCACGTTTTATTACGGGTGCACGCAGTATGTGGGTCGGCTGTCAACCCGAACCCAAACAACGTATTTATTATGCCAACCATAATAGCCATATTGACTTTATCTTATTATGGTCATCACTGCCCAAAGCCATTCGCAAAGAAACACGCCCTATTGCAGCTTCAGATTACTGGGCTAAAGATCGTTTTCGACGTTTTTTAATTGAAGATACTTTTTGTGGTGTTACCATTCAACGCCAGCGTCAACAAAATAGTGAATTATCCGACCCTTTAGCACCGATTAAAACCGTACTGAGCGAAGGATCTTCAATTATTTTCTTTCCCGAAGGCACGCGCAACTTAGAAGATGATGTCGATCTGCTGAAGTTTAAAAGTGGCTTATACCATCTTCATCAACAATTCCCAGATATCGAAATTATCCCCGTTTGGATTTCCAACTTAAAACGTGTGATGCCCAAAGGTTCTTTTATTCCTCTCCCCCTACTCTCCACGGTTATTTTTGGTGAGCCTTTAACCGTAACGCTCGACATGGATAAACAAGCATTTTTAGACCACGCTGCAGCGCAACTACTGAAACTAAAAGATATTGAGCATCAAGCATGAATAATCTACATCAAAGTTACGTACTCTTTGCCATCTTTGCCGCTATTTTAGTATTTGCCTCAAGCGTAGGTTATATTCTTAAAAAACGTCAAAATAATAGTCAAAACAATAAAAGCTCAGCCGTCATAGATAATCTCAATGCACGAATTAATGCATGGTGGGTTATGCTCATCGTCTTAGCAGCCGCAGTATTCTTAGGTAAAATCGCATTTATTATTTTATTTGGCATTATTTCCTTTTTTGCTTTACGTGAATTTATTAGTTTACTACCCACACGACGTGGCGATTATTTCCCACTCTTGGTGGGTTTTTATTTTGTTATTCCTTATCAATATTATCTGGTTTATATCGACTGGTATGGAATGGCTTCAATTTTTATTCCACTCTATGTTTTTTTATTGATACCAATTGCCAGTTTAAAGCAAGAAGATACTACGCATTTTTTAGAACGCAGTGCCAAAATCCAATGGGGATTAATGGTTTGTGTTTATTGTATCGCGCATGTTCCAGCTATTTTAAATCTCAAACTCACAGGTTTTACTGGAGAAAAAATCTGGTTAGCGATTTGGCTCATCATGGTGGTACAGACCTCCGATGTATTGCAATATGTCTGCGGAAAACTATTTGGGAAACATAAAGTTGCTCCAACACTGTCCCCCTCTAAAACAGTCGAAGGCTTAGTTGGCGGGATCGCCTTAGCGACTTTATTGGGTGTGGCAATGCACTGGTTAACACCTTTTAATTATTGGCAAGCAGCGTTAATCGGTTTTATTGTTTGTATTTTTGGCTTCCTAGGTGGTTTGGTTATGTCTGCGATTAAACGTGATCGTGGTGTGAAAGATTGGGGGCAGTTAATCCATGGTCATGGTGGCATGCTGGACCGAATAGACTCCATTTGCTTTTCTGCTCCCATTTTCTTCCATATTTTACGTTATTGGTGGAACTAAACCGCTACGACCAAAGCTGATTGTGCAAACTCAATCAGCATCCAGCCCCTTCATTTAAATACGCCTTATTTTCCAGATAGTGCCTATACTTATTTATAGGCACATTGATAGTTTATAGGCATATTGGTAGGCATACCTCATAACTTGAGGAATTCGCAACCTTATTGGATCAAAAACCAGATTGGATCAAAAACTAGAAAACGCTTAAGGCATATGCTGCTGTGCAATACAAAAAGACCTCACTTATTTCAAGACTAGACATCATTTTTTCACGTTTCATTTCATCAAACTGTCATCGAAAGTTCACCGCTACGTCACATAACTTGCAGATACTGCTTAGCAAGTTGAGTAAGCGCCACAAGCTTTCGTTTATTCAATATTGATTACATCAGGCTCGTGCCATTTTGGACATGTTTTTGGAGAGAACCCAATGAAAAAAGTGCTACTCGCTGCAGCAGTTGCATCAATTAGCTTTAGCGCAGCGCATGCAGCGCCTACACTATATGGAAAATTAAACGTTTCATTGAATCAAGTCGATAACAATGATTTTAAAGGCAATGACCAAACACAATTAAATTCAAATGCTTCACGTATTGGGGTCAAAGGGGAAGAAAAACTTACTGATAATATCGGTGTTGTGTACTTGGCTGAATGGTCTATCTCTACAGATGGCTCAGGTTCAGATACGGACTTAAGCGCACGTAACCGTTATTTAGGCTTAAAGTTTAAAGATATCGGTACAGTAAAAGCAGGTTATTTTGACTCATACCTTAAAACCATTGCAGGCGATAACCAAGACATCTTCAATGATGACACCAACCTTGATATTACCAAAACCATGTATGGTGAAGAACGCTTAAAAAACGCTATTGGTTTTGAATCAGACAAAAACCTCCTCCCTATTCCATTACGCTTTAATGTAATGGCTGAGATGGGTGAGGACAACAGCTCAAAATATACCACCAAAAAACGTAATGGTTTTGGTAGTGGCGTAGCAACATCTTTAGTTTATGACAATAAAGATGCTGGTTTTAACGTTGCAATTGCCGGTAACTTCGGGGTGCAAGGTAAATATAATGCTTCTGATATCTCAGACAAAATTGAATCAGATTCTTATCGTTTTACCACCTCTTGGGATTTAACCAAAATAGGTGTCGATGGATTAACTCTCGGTGCTTTATACCAATATACCGAGCCGTCCAATTCTCCGTCTAAAGATCAATTAAAAGCACTGGGTTTAAAAACTTCAGCGGCATCTTTGGATGAAAAAGCCTGGGTTCTACAAGCAACTTACCGTGTTCCAAGCACACCTTGGGCCGTCAAAGGTCAATATCAATCTGCTAAGACATCATGGGATGAAGATGACCGTAAAATTGACCAATATGGTGTAGGTCTTGATTATAACTTTAATAAACAAGGGCGTTTTTATGCAGTATTGGCTCAACAAAAACGTAACTGGCTGAAAGAAGATGATAAGAAAACTGTATTTGGTGTAGGGATGATTTACAGTTTCTAATCTACGCTCGCAATAAACAGCATATTAAAAATGCCCATACTGTTTTATGGGCATTTTTATCATTTTATATATTTATATATCCTTTTGTCTGCTATATCGTCTTATATCTGGTCTTATATATCATCTCGTACCTTGTCTCATCTGGTTAATTGCATTCGGGTATTGAGCTGATTTAATTATTCCCAGTTCATTATTCCTCAGATTGTCCGATCCAATATATCTATGCAAGCACAGGATTAAGTATGGGCCGGATAATGTTGAGCAATCGTTTGTGCCAACATCACGGCTGTTGCCGCAGATAAAGTCCAGCCCAAATGACCATGCCCTGTATTATAAAAAATACCCCTTTGTTTACCTTTACCCACTACAGGCAGCATATTGGGCATCATCGGTCTTAATCCTGCCCATGGAATAACATGCTCGGTCGACACCCTAAAATGTTGATTCACCCAATCAATTAGTGGCTGTATACGATCTGCGCGAATATCTCGATTATAACCATTAAACTCAGCTGTACCCGCCACCCGAAGCCGCTGTTGACCGAGTCTAGAAGTCACAATCTTAGCACCTTCATCTAATAAGCTCACCCACGGCGCAGCAGCAATGCTCTGTTGATCTTGCAATTGAATGGTAATTGAATAGCCTTTGACTGGATAAACCTGTACCCGATCCCCGCACTGTTGTGCCAAGTGATAACTTTCCACACCTGCACAAACGACAATGGCATCGGCATGTAGATATTCTAGGTCTTGGCTAGTAGCAGCCACATGTTCCGGACTGGGTTGTAGTGTCAGGCTGATCTGCTGAGAATTGATCTGCTGAGAATCAGGCGCAATGTGCTGTACTTGCCATCCCATACGGTATTGAACACCATATTTTAGACTGGCATTTGCCAAGCCCACACTAAATTTATGAATATCCCCGGTAGCATCATCTGGACAATAAAAACCGCCGTAATAGTTTTGCTGTAAGGCAGGTTCGATCTGCTTTATTTCCTCAGCACTGACAGCATAACGATGTAATCCTCCCTGACACAACAGCTGGTTGACTTTGCTTGCCACCGCATAATCTTGCTGATTATGAAAAAAATGTAGAATGCCGCGTTTTTCTAAATCGAAATCAATACCTTCCTGATCTGCTATTGCAAATAAACGTTCACGCGCCAATAAAGCCAAACGTACCGTTTCTAAGGTATTGGCTTGATAATCTTTGATATGTCTTAAGAAAGCGATAAGCCAACTATATTTTTGTACACTAAAACTGGGGTTGAGTAACAACGGTGCATCTTTTTGCGCCATCCATTTTAGTCCCTTGATCACCGTAGACTTCTGATTCCACACCTCAGCATTACAAGCAGATAACTGCCCGCCATTGGCAAAAGAGGTTTCCATTGCCACATACAGATGTCGATCGATAACCGTAACCTCAAACCCTAATAAAGCCAACTCGTAGGCTGTCGTGACACCAGTAATACCTGCGCCAATGACTACGATATGTGTCATATTTATGCTCCTTTGAAATGTTAAAACATTTCAAGTCACACCCCATCTGTCACTGCTACCTGAGAGCTTCGACAATGCTTCAGCGCTATGCTTGATTTAAATCGGCTTAGATCAGCTGAAAATTCCCTTCCCCTTCGGTGAGTATTTTGATACGACGAACAAAATACTACTCTCCAGATTGTTATCATTATTACAGTCCTTTTGCCTGAGAGATTCCGGGGCTGTTGCTCCTTCGGCGGGCTCATTACGCCTCTCTTCTGCAATAATATATGAATCTATCCATTGTTATGCTGAGCAATACTTGTGCCAATCTCGTTATGCTTCCGATACGATTCAATTTGAAATCTTGCGAAATATGTGCTCATAATAGTGCCGTCATTTTTGCTTAAATATACCGCAATATCCTAATGACAAATTAACCTGCTTCGCAGACCAAGGCAATGAAAATTCAACACCAACTGCTACGAATAACAATCTAAATAATCTCTATATTCGTAGCCCACCCTGTACCGCCCTAAGGTGTAACGTTTTAGTAAAAATATCGTGAAATTTAATCAAGACCTGCGACTTGCTTATCCTTTGTTAGATTTTTAACGTAAACTATACAATTTAGTTACAAAAAACTTGGATGACCAATTGTCGGGCTTCATTAAATAATTAAACTAACAAATTCGAAAACCATAAGGTTTATTTATGAAAAAATTCCTCAAATATTTGGTCATTATTTTGATCATTTTGTTGATTTTGATCATCGCGTTTTTATATCGGCCTATTGCCAGTAAAGCGGTGAAAAATACAGCAGACGAGACCGTTGTAGATGTCGTATTGGTTGGTGGCGGTATTATGAGTGCTACCCTTGGTACCTATTTACAAGAGCTACAGCCCAATTGGACCATTCAGATGTTTGAACGGATGGACCAAGTTGCACAAGAAAGTTCCCAAGCTTTCAACAATGCAGGTACAGGTCATTCCGGCTTTATGGAAATGAATTATACCAGTGAAAAAGATGGCAAAATGGATATTAGCAAAGCCGTTAATACCGCTTCACAGTTTGAGATCAGTAAACAATTTTGGTCTTATCAAGTGAAAGAAGGCGTGCTACGTAATCCAAAAAGCTTTATCAATCCTGTTCCACATATCGCTTTTGTTTGGGGAGATAATGTAGATTTCCTTAAGAAGCGCTATGCAGCAATGACTGAAAATCCTCTGTTTTATGGTATGCAATACACCGATAACGCTGCCGAATTAAAACAATGGGCACCTTTGGTCATGCAAGGTCGTGAAGCCAACCAAAAAGTTGCTGCGACTCGCATGGATGTGGGCTCAGATGTTAACTATGGTGAAATCACCACACAGTTAATCAAAAATCTCACTAACAAACCTCAGTTTAAGCTCAGTACTTCAACAGAAGTAACCGGTATTAGCCGTAACGAAGATAAAACATGGACCATCAGTTTTAAAGATCTTAAAACGGCCAAAGAAGGTCATATCAAAACACGTTTTGTCTTTATTGGTGCGGGCGGTGCAGCGGTACGTTTATTGCAAATGACAGGCTTAGAAGAAACCAAACAATATGCCGGCTTCCCAATTGGTGGCGTCTTCTTAATGACGGACAATCCAGCAGTTACTGCACAACATAGCGCTAAGGTCTATGGTCGTGCTGAACTTGGTGCACCACCGATGTCTGTTCCGCATATCGATACACGTTATGTGAATGGTAAAAAATATGTTTTATTTGGTCCATTTGCAACATACTCCAACAAATTCTTGAAACATGGTTCACAACTCGATCTGATTGAATCGACCAACAAAAATAACGTCGGTGCGATGACAGCAGTCGGAGTACAGAACTTAGACTTAGTCAAATACTTGCTGAGCCAAGTTTCCATGTCCAAAGAAGATCAATTCGAAGAATTGAAAAAATATTACCCAGATGCAAAAATTGAAGACTGGACGCCATCACAAGGTGGTCAACGTGTTCAAATCATTAAAAAAGAACCTGGTAAAGAGGCCAAACTACAATTTGGTACTGAAATCTTTGTCTCTAAAGATGCCAGCGTAACGGGATTATTGGGTGCCTCTCCAGGTGCATCAACTTCACCGTATATTATGTTGGGCTTACTGGAAAAAGCATTCCCACAATATGTGAATGGTCCTTGGAATGCTAAATTACATGAGATTATCAAATCTTATAATCAAGATTTGAGTAAAGATCCGGTATTACTCGACCAAGTTCGTCAATATACCAGCAGTACCTTGGGTTTAAATTATAGCCCGCGTGTGAATCATCAAATCGCTGCACCCGCGCAAGCTGCCGCTACGGTACAGCATCATGCCGAAGCAGCACATTAATTCACACTCAGTATTTATGCTATAAGTGCTATTTTTATAAGTGCTATTTTTCTCTCAACACAGGTCGCTACCAGCGGCCTGTGTTTTTTCATAGCGGATGTAGCGAAGTTGAGATGCCTTTTTTAAGACTTAGGTCTTAAAACTGAGTGCTTAACAACGATGTTATTGCTCAGCCGTTTTAGACTGTAAAATCAAACATAGACCAATGAGTGCAATGCCACACCAGCCCAACAAAGACAATTGCTCTTTTACCACCAACATCGCAAATATTGCGGCAACAACAGGTTCAAATAAGGTGAGGGTCACAGCCTGACTCGCTGGGACGGTTTTTAAGCCGTAGCCAAATAATAAATATCCCAAGAACATTGGAATAAAAACCATATACAACAATACCCACAGATGGATCTGAGCATCGAAAATATTGCCTCCCGTCATCACTGCAATGGGAATTAATAAAATCGCGCCACAGCCAAAAACCAGACCAATCGCAGCTTTACTATGAAAACCTTTAGAAATCAGCATTTTGGCGACCCATGCATAGCAGGCATAAGTCAGTGCCGCCAACAAGCCCAATGCAATGCCATAATATTGTTGGTATGGCAGCTGGTTTTCTGAAAACTGTGGCGCTTGCTGTGGTTGTTGTGCCAAGGTCAATAGACCTATGCCCAATGCTCCAAAAATAAAACTTAGAATCCAACGCCGAGATAGTTTTTTCTTTTCAAAAGCCCATTCCAACACCGCACTAAACAACGGTGCACTGCCAATTGACACGACCGTACCAACCGTAATACCCGCCAAATGCATAGAAGAATAAAAAGCCAAAGGATAAATCGCAACAGATATGGCACCCAAAATGAGCAGTCCAATATTGGCGCGAATCTGATCACGAAAAGCGGCTATATGCCGCCATGCCAACAAAGCTTGTAATAGACCACTGCCCCCCATCGCAACGGCGCCAATGGTTAATGGGCTTAAGTTGGGTGCAAAGGCTGCGGCCGTACCGGTCGTTCCCCAAAAAATAGAAGCCAATAAAATAGCCCAGAAACCGAGGTTCACTGTGTTCACTTTAGCCATCAATGTGGGAAATCCTGAGCAAGTTGTTGTTGTACCATTTGCTTGGCTGCAAGCATTTTATCGCTGCACCCCTCTAAGCCCGCACGTGCAATCGCACCCTCTAAAATAAAAGACAGCAACTGCGCTTGTTGCGCACATTGGTTCTGATCTGTATATAACGCGGCTAAGTGTGTCTTTAAAATCTGTTCAACCTGTTCTTTATGCTGACGAACAGCCTGACGTTCAGGGCTATGGGCTGGAAATTCTGCCGCAGCATTGAGCAAACCACAGCCTCGAAAACCTTTTAGATAATCACCCTCTGCATGATCTTGATAAGCCTCAAATACTGCAATAACTTTCGCTACAGCATGCTCTGCTTGGGCTAAACGCGCAGCATATAAATCTAACCATTGTTGATGACGGGCTTCGATATAAGCCGCTATCAAATCGGATTTGGTCGGGAAATTATTATATAAGGACATTTTGGCCACACCCGCTTGCGCCGTAATGGTATTGATGCCGGTAGGATGAATTCCATCGTTATAAAATAAATTTGCTGCTGCATCCAAAAGCTTTTGCTTGGCATTGCGCTTCTGCGTACTGGTATTTTTCATGACACCCATAATATAAGTAGACCGACCTACCCAATATTAATTTAATACTTGCAAAATGCAAGTTCCAATTTTTACTTGCTGTATTATGCATTTGTATTTATGCTCTTTTTTCACTCATCAGGCTGAAGAGATATGCTCAAACTCATTGCTGAAGATTTTATTGCACCCGATAAAATTCAACAGGTTTTACCACTTTATGATGAATTGGTCAGACAAACCAAATTAGAGGCAGGATGTATCGCCTATGATCTTTATCATGATTTACGTGATCAGGGACATTTTGTTTTTATAGAGGAATGGCAAGATCGTGCCGCACTCGATGCGCATGTGGCATCAGAACACTTTCAAAGACTGGTAGCGCAAATCGACCAATTTACCCGAGATGATGCAAAGTTCACACATATGCAGAGTTATACTGAGCTTCTTAAGCCCTCGTTGTAAAAAGCCAATCGTGATAAAAACCAATTGGCTTTTTTATTAAGTATGTCCCGCCCTAAACAAGTTCCACCCTAAATAAGCTCAAGAGCAGTAAAACACCACCACACCACCGTGATCATCTTTTACTGCGAATTGAGGTCTCATTCTCCAGAGCCAAAGCTTGACTCGGCGATGTCTGATCATGACATTGAGCGACCAATCAAAGCAGGTTAAAAATCTATGCTCGCCGATAACATCAAGGTACGTGGTGCGCCAAGTGCGAGGTTAGACAATAACGGCATTCCCCAATAAGACTTATTGGTAATATTGTGCAGGGTACCGCGCAAGGTCAATGGATGATTGGCAAGCATGGTGTTATAGCGTGCACCGACATCATACAGCGTACGTCCAGCAACAGAAATTTCATTGTCTGCAGTAATATATTGCTTAGATACTGCGGTTGCATTGGCGATTAAAGTCACACCTTGTAACATCGGCAGATCCCATTCAGCAGCAAGCTTCGCCTGAGTCTTGGCAACACCAGTCGCAATTTTTCCTTGGTTTATGCCCGATTGTGTCCGTGTCAGCTTCGGTTCGACATAGGCAACGCCTCCCATCAAACGCACATGATCCATCGCTTCGCCAAAGAACCCCCACTCGATTCCACGGTTACGCTGCTCCCCGCCAAAAGAATAGATATTACTGAAGGGGTCGGTATAACCATTGGGCTTTTTAATTTGGAAAGCACTGAGTGTATGGCTAAAACGTCCTAAATCAAGTTTTGCCCCTATTTCATATTGTTTGGTTTTATAGGGTTCAAACTCTTCAAAGGCATTCTCTGCATCCCACGGCGCGCGACCACCTTCACTTAAACCCTCGATATAATTTCCATAAAGAGAGAGTTGATCAGTTGCTTTTAGCAAGAGTGCAACTGCAGGCGTAATGGCATGTTGTTGACTACCAGTCAAAGTTTTAACGTCTTGGCGACGTAAGCCCAAGGTCAACTGTATGCGCTGCTGTGCCAACGATAAAGTATCGGCCAAACCATAACTGCTCAGCCGCGCACCGGAATGTGAGATATGCGGGGTGATAAATTCTGCGGCGTCCCCCCAGCTTGGATCATAAATATTGGTAACATGATCGGCGCCCGGTACAGTACGGCGTCCATAATCATCTTGCGTGCGTTTATGATAGCTTGCATTGACAGCCCATTGATGTTGAATTGCCCCAGTATTGAACTGACCTTTTAAGCCAACATCTGCAGATTTTTTATCAATGTCAAAAGCAAGCTGCCCTATGCTGGTCTTATAATTTCCTTGATCATCCAACAGCGTTGCCAGCATGGTCCCGTTATATTTATATTCAGATTTCGCCTGCCCAAAAGACGCATAAAGCTGTAGATCATTGCGAATATCATATTCAGCACGCAGTACATAACCGCGGTCTTTTGACTCGGCAAATCCCCAGTCTGGATTGAGCAAAGTATTGGCTTTCGGTGCTTTGGGAATGTCTAAACCTGCTGCTAAATTAATGCCGCGTGTTGGTCCATCTATATGATCTTCTGTGGTGTATAAATCGGCAGAAAGTCGTAATTGCTCGGTTTTCCAATCTAGCCCCAAAGATGCCAACTGCACTTTTTTATCTTGTTTCTTAATCGCCCCCTCACCATCACGGTACGCAGTATTGAAACGAATACCCAATTGCTGCTGTTCACCAAAACGGCGTGCGACATCAAGGTGTCCACCAAATTGTGCATTGGACATATAATTGAGCGTTAAGCGTGTTAAAGGATCTGCTCCTGCATGTTTCGGTAACAGGTTAATCGCACCACCGACAGAACCTCCTGGCGGCATACCATTTAACAATGCAGTCGGTCCTTTCATCACTTCAATATGTTCAAACATTTCTGGTGAACTACGATAATTCGGTGCCATGCCGACCAAGCCAGCATACATCATGTCACTGGTATTGCTATTAAAACCACGAATTGAATAATTTTCACTCCACGCACCCGTTACGCCATTACTAAATACCGTCGGGTCTGTTGCCGCAATCACTTCGGTAATATCTTTGGCTTGGCGATCTGCAATAAATTGCTCGGTATAACTCACCACACTAAAGGGAGTTTCCATGATGGTTTTATTACCCAGCAGCCCAACGCGACCACCACTTGCAACTTGCCCACCCGCATAGGCGGCGGTGACGTCATTGGCTTGCGCCTTTAGGGTAATAACTGGGAGCGTATTTTCCTCAGCAGTCACAGCTGTACTGGCAAACAGCACACCATGACTTAAACTAAGACTCAACCCCAATAGGACTTGTGCTTGAGCAATATGATTGAGTTTAAAATAGCGACCGATCGGCGCTTGTGCTGATCTACAAGTGCGCGTTTTGAGAGATGCTTGATGTTTCATATATTGAACTTCCTTAGGTTTTTTAAAGCGAACGACCCCTAGCACGCAATATTTTCAAAATTGCATGGCTTTGATCTGTTCATGGATCAATGCTGTTGGCTGGGTAGAAAAACCTGGCGATGAATCAGTGTTAAAGCACGATGCTCAGCGCGTGGGATTAACACGTGGCATGATGTAACGTGCATAGACGTACATAATAGATATGAGCTGCTTTGCAGCGGCTCTGTGTTAGAACGTACTGGGCTGGGGAGTGGCATAGCCTTTGAGTACGTCATCAATCACGATATGCAGTGACCGTACGCTGGCTGCTGTCACATACCAAGCATCGGCATCGACAAAAATAACGCGACCATTTTTCCATGCTTTGGTTTGGCGTAACAATGGATTGCTCACTTGATCTGCAGCAATAACAGGTCGATGTTCCATCACCGCAGTGCGATCAATGATATAAAGAATATCTGGATCGGCATGTTGAATAAATTCACTGCTAATCGGTTGTCCATGAACACTAGACGCATTAACCTGACTGGCTGACTTCACCCCGAGTTGATCAAAAACAAAGGCATAACGCGATTGTGGTCCAAAAGCGCTAAAAGCCCCATTGTTATGCATCACCACCAATGCTTTTTCTGGACGATTCGCAAGCTGTTGTTGGGCGGTATTTAGCTTGTGCTCTAAGGCAGTAATTTTCTGCTGAGCCAATGCTTCCTTATCAAAAATTTTGCCTAGATCAAGTAGATGCTGCTTAACAATATTAAAATGCTGACCTTGGCTATTGCTATAATCGACGTCGTAATACAATGTTGGTGCAATTTCACTGAGCTCTTGATAATGATTCGCCTGATTGGCTGTCATCAAAATTAAATCGGGCTGTAATGCATGGACACGTTCCATATTGGGTTGCACGATGGCACCAAGATCTTGTACCGTAGCATCATGTTGATACTTCTCTAAAAAGTGTGGAATAAAATCTTTCACCATACCGGCGATGGGCACTTCCAGCTGATCTAGAAAATCAACTTCATTCATATCTAATGCAGCAACGCGTTGTGGACGAGTGGTCAGCTGAGTGACACCCATCTGGTGTTGAATTTCAATTGGACTCGCCAAACCTTGTGCAGATTTATGCGCGGTATTGTCAGCGTCAGCTGTTTGCTTCTGACAAGCGCTCAATAAGCAGGCACTGAACAATGTGCATACTGTGATTCGAGCAATATTTTGCCAACTCATGGGTTATTCTCCCCTAGGATTAAAGTAATTACACAACCTACCCTGCGCATCTTGCACAATGGAAAATGTTAAGTCGTATAAGTCACTGAGTTTTTGTTCGGTCACGGTTTCTTCAACCGTGCCGCTAAAATGAATTCTGCCGTCTTTCAATGCCAAGATATAATCGGCATAGCTGGCAGCAAAATTAATATCATGGATCACTAAAATCACCGTACGCCCTTGCTCATCACAAAGCCGACGCAGTGCACGCATCAATTGCACCGCGTGTTTCATGTCTAAATTGTTCAGTGGTTCATCTAGTAACAGCACAGGTGTTTGTTGGGCAATGACCAGCGCCAGAAAAGCCATTTGTCTTTGCCCACCACTTAACTGATCTAGCGTCTTTTCGGCCAAAGCACTCAACCCCAGAAACTGTAAAGACTCAGCAATGATTTGATGATCTTGTGCATTTAAATGACCTTTGCTATAGGGAAAACGCCCAAAAGCCACCAATTCTTGTACCTGTAACTTTAAATGAAAGCCCGGAAACTGCCTGAGCGTTGCAACTTGCTTGGCATAATCTGCCAGTTTGATCTGGCGAATATCCTGCTGATTCAATAAAATCTGACCTTGACTCGGCTGTTGTAAACCTGCGAGTTGCATCAATAAGGTCGATTTACCCGCACCATTGGGACCAATCAATGCAGTCAATGCATGCGCAGCAAAGGTGATATTGATATCTTGCAATACGCTTTGGCGATCATATTGATATGCCAAATCTCGTACTTCAATCATGTGATACTCCCACGTCGGTACAGCATCAAACCCAGAAAATAAATGCCACAGAGTAAATTGATTAAAATACTCACCGTGGTTTTATAGTTAAAAAGGTGCTCAACCAAAAGTTGTGCAGTTAAGAAAATCACCATGGCCACCACACAGCCAAAAGCCAAGGTCAGCGCATGACGATGACGCTGTGCCAAGGCATAAGCGATATTGGCAATAAAAATCCCCATAAATGCGACAGGACCAATCAGACTGGTCGAAATCGCTACCAAAACGGCAAGCAAAGCCATATAAAAACGCAAATAACCCTGATGATTGACCCCAAGAGACAAAGCTTGCTCACGCCCCAATGCCATCACATCTAAAACCGCACAGCCGGAACGAATAAAATATAAAATCACCAGCAAAACAGTGGTAGAGATCAATAGCGTATCGGGACGGACACGGTTAAAAGAGGCATAACTCAAACCCTGAAATACGGTAAATTCACCAGGGCTGATTTTCAGTTGAATAAATTGGCTAATCGTCAGCATAACCATGCTCAAGACCAGTCCCAGCAATAACAGCTGATATACGTCTGTTTGCGCACGTGCCAATACTGTTCGCTGCAAGAGCAAGGAATACAGCAACATCAACAGCGCCCCCAGCACAAACTGTCCAAGACTGCCCAATAGCGTCAGTCCAGCGCTGCCCAAGACATATAACAACAGCGATTGCCATAACAGATACACCGCCTCATAGCCCATCACCGCAGGTGTCAAAATACGATGTCCAACCAGACTTTGAAAAATAATGGCAGAACACGCCACACAACAGGCTGCAACGGCTATAGCACCAAGCCTTAAGAAGCGCTTGCTCAGGATGTAATGCCAATCCCCTTCAGCACCATAGAACACAAAGCCTATGCAAAGCAGTAATAGCAATATGCAGAGCAGCAACAAACGTCGATTCATCGTTGTGCCCCACGTAAAATAAACAACAAGAAAATAATCCCGCCCAAGATACCCGCGGTTAAACCAATCGGAACTTCGTAGGGATACAGTATTAAGCGACTCGCAATATCACAACTGATCAATAAACTTGCGCCACTCAATGCAATGATGGGCAAGGTTGTTTTAAGATGATCGCCATAGCGCAAAGCCACTAAATTGGGCACAACTAAGCCAATAAAAGGAATTGCCCCCACGGTAATGACCGTGGCGCCAACCGTTACAGCAACCAAGACCAGCCCCAAAGCAGCAATTGCAGCATAATGAATGCCGAGACTTCGGCTCATTGCGTCCCCCATAGCCACAATGGTAAAGCGCTGCGCATAGACATAGGTCAGTATCACAATCGGTAGAATTACATAGATCATTTCATAATGACCTTGTACGATCCGTGAAAAATCTCCCATTAACCACGTTTGCATGCTTTGTAAAATTTGCTGCTGATAGGCATAAAACTCTGCAATCGCACTTAAAACACTGCCATACATCAAGCCGATGACAGGCACCAAGACTTGCTGACTCAAGCGAATCCGACGAATAATGGCGATATAAATTAAGCTTGCCAAAAAGCAAAACAATATTGCACTCAACATCCGCAACATATGCGTAGCATGTGGCAGAGTGCCAATGGCCACTAAAATCCCTAATTTCGCCGCATCTAAACCACCAGATGTTGCGGGCTCTACAAATTTATTGCGTACAATATGCTGTAAAATTACACCGCATACCGACAAGCCCACACCAGTTAGGATCAACGCCAGTAAACGGGGCACGCGACTGGCAGTAATAGTCAGCCAAAACTGTTCTGTGTTGAACCCAGTGTTTTGCCATAAAGGTTGTGACCCAATTCCCAAAGATAGGACACAGAGACCGAAAAAAAGGCACACTAATCCTAGGGGCAGCCGAGAACTGCCCACTTTTAGCTGTTGATTCATTCGATATGCCAGCCCTTGACCCGTTGTTGTTGCTGTAAAAATTCAGCATAGTGCCCTTGCTGTGCAAGCAGTTGCTCAGGCGCACCTTGCTCAACAACCCGACCCTGCTCCAGCACGACAATCTGATCGGCATCCGTAATGGTCGCCAGTTGGTGTGCGATCACTAAAATGGTGCGTTGACCTTTGAGTTGCAACAATAAATTGCTAATCAATGCTTGGTTTTCGGCATCTAAGGCAGCGGTTGCTTCATCGACCAGTAAAATTGCAGCATCCTTCATCAATGCCCGCGCAATAGCGATACGTTGTCGCTCCCCTCCTGATAAACGCGCCCCACCTTCGCCCACCAAACTATGTATGCCTTCCGGTAGCCTGTGCAATAAGGGTTGTAGTCCGACTTGATGTGCCATCGCGATAATCTCTGCATCGCTGGCATGGGCTTTGGCAATGCCAATATTGTCGGCAATACTGCCTGCAAAGAGATAATTATCTTGGAAAATCTGACTGATTTGTGCAGCAAGTTGAGCCGTTGGCATGCTACGCACATCCACCCCGCCAATCATAATCTTGCCAGCTTGTGGATCAAAAAATCGTGCAATTAACCGTGCCAAAGTACTTTTACCCGAACCCGATGTCCCGATCAGTGCGGTCATACTTCCTGCCGGCAAATATAGGTGAATGTCTTGCAGTACAGCAGGTTGTTGATCGTGATAGCGAAAAGATAACTGTTCAATCGTAATGCTGTGGTCTAACAAGACTTGTGGCTGTGATGCCTCCGTTAAAGCTTGGGCTGCAAAAATCTGTTCAAGCTGTTGTATCTGCTCAGTAGCACTGCGGATCACCTCACTGTATCCAGCCAATTCCAACAACGGCTCAATAAAACGAAAAATCACCAAGATAGCCGCCAAGGTCAGCCATAAATCCGCCAATGGAATAGCTGCTGCAGAGAACAAACTTAAACCCTGCAAGGTCACAAGAAATAGTACGGCAAAAAGCGACTGTACGACCCACGCATTACATAGCGCAGCACAGGAGGATAGTAAAATCAGTTTAAAACCCGATTGATGCTGTTGATCTACTGCTTGTTGCAGCAGGCGTGTACTTTGTCCTTCAGCATTAAATGCCCGTAATACCGATTGTGCCTGAGCAAATTCCACGATCCGTTGACTGGCAGCGGCAAAACGTTGTTGGAATGCTGCATCTGCTTGTGCAGAAAGATAAGCACTTACTTTAAACATCAGGACTAAAATGGCTAAGCCACATAGGGCAATTGCCCCTAAGATCGGATTTATGCAAAACAGCGCCAACATCATCATGACTGCGATTACCATAGCGACCAACACTGGGGTAAAAACATGTGCTGGCAGTTGTGCTATTACCATCACCCCATGATTCACGATATGACTAAACTGCGTATTATTGTGTTGATTAAACCAACCCACTGGCAACGTCGCAACGTGCTGTCCAAGACGCTGCCGCAGACCTTGCAAAAGCTTTACCCCAACCGCAATACCGGCTTGCTCTACCTGTGCGCGCCAATACCAACACAGTGCAACCGCAAGAATCAGCACAACAAGCCATAACAGCAGATTGATCTGCCCACCATGCAAAAGCTGTAACAATAGCCACAAACTCAAGCCCATCATCAGACCACACAACACCGCATACGCCACACATAAAGCAACATAGCGACGAAATTGTGCAGCATCATCTGCTAATAGTCCTATAAATTTTTTTAGCATGATCTTGCTCCGGTACTTGTATTTGTACTTGTAGCACTTAGCAGATCATCCGCTGTGGTCACGACCAGCGCTGGTGCAGCTTGTGGTTGCGCTGCAAGTCGCCACAAGGCAGCATATCGACCATTTTGCTGTAATAATTGCTGATGACGACCTTGTTCGATAATTTTTCCATCATCCATCACCAAGATTTGTGCGGCATGCATAATGCTCTGTAAGCGATGTGCAATAATCAGGACTGTACGATTTTGTGCAAACTGTGATAGCGCCTGTTGAATAGCAACTTCACTGGCTGCATCAACAGCTGCGGTTGCTTCATCCAAGACTAAAATCGGAGGGTCCAACAACATGGCACGTGCCAAACTGATGCGCTGTTGTTCACCTCCTGAAAATTTCACATCAACACCGACTATAGCGTCATAGCCTTTTTCCTCAGCCATAATACGCTCGTGAATATGTGCTGCACGTGCAACCGCTTCGACTTCTGCTGCGGTTGCAGATAAACGCCCAAGTGCAATATTGTCGCGTACACTGGCATGAATCAGTTGTACATCTTGTAAGACAAATCCGATATGCTGATACAAACTTGCTGGACTTAAGGCACGGATATCGACACCACCTAGGCTAATTCGCCCTGCTGTGACATCAAAAAAGCGTAATAATAATTGCGCGATGGTAGACTTTCCTGCTCCCGAAGCGCCCACAATAGCCGTCACCTGATTGGCCGCTAAATGAAAATTTAAATTGTGCAATAACACCTGCTCATCATGATAAGCAAAGCTGACATTTTCAAAGCGCACGCTATGGTCTTGAATTTGTGCTGCTTGGTCTGGTATTGGATAAGATAAAATCTCTACATCAAATAAAGCCAATACCCGCTGTGCTGCCGCAGTACTGCTTTGTAAATCATGCAATAAAGTATGTAATAGCAATACTGGTGCGCATATTGCCGGTGCAATGATGGCAAAAGGATATAACTGAAGTACACTGCCCCAGCCCATCTCAACAAATACAGCAATAGCGATGACCACCACAGCTAAAATCGTGACTGGGGCAATCATGGCATGGGCGTGAGCCATTGCAGCCACCAAAGGTCGTGTAAATTCTTGAAATGCCAGTGCAAATGCATCTACGGCTTGACGATAACGTCTGGATGCTTGCCCACTTTGTGCAAAGGTTTTGAGTACAGGAATCGCTTGTGAAAACTCCACAGTCGTCGTTTGTATGGCTGCCATTTTCGTAGCAAAATCCTGAAACTTATCCTGGCTTGCCCGCATGGCATACGCTAAGAACCAGACAAAAGCTAAAAATGGCAATAACACCACGATTGTCATACGCCAATCGATCCATAACATGCACAACACAGCCATGACAATACTGCCGACAGCACGCCCTACAGCCGGATAAAAATGTGCCGTTAAGCTATGTAACATGGCAATATCATCTTGCAAAATCTGCTTTACTTCGCCAGAACTATGCTGTCTAAACCAACCTAAAGGTAGTTGCGACAGGTGTTCAGCAAGCTTTAAGCGTAAACCTTGCGTCATCCGGTTATCCGCAATATGCGCCACCATTTCACCCGCAGTCATCAACAGCATCCCCAACAATAAACTCAACACACTGATTGTTGTTATGGTCGCGATGCTATAGTCTATATTGGCATGTAATATCGCATGACTACCACGCAGCAACAGATGCTCTAACAGATAGGCAATTCCGAGCATAGGCAACAATGTCAACATTGCCCCCACAGCGGCAAGCAATGTTGCCAGCATCAATGGTCGGTAAATGGGTGCAAGAACTTGCCGTATTGGGCTCACATGCTGTGTTACAGTTGTTTTATCACCACCATGCATATTGAATCTATCCAGAAAATCAAACAGAATTTGGAATGCTTAACCATCAACAACGTGACGAACAAACATGGCCTACCTCATCTTCATCAAACCAGCATCGTCTGTTTTAAGCATCTCTGAATTCCCTATATTTTGTCGGGAATCAAGGTTTTTCTAAAACAGAATCATTATCAGTAAGCGAATTAGTTGCATTGTAGTAAACTAATTCAACAAAGTAAACTATTTGACCCATTGCCTGCAAAATGGCAACATGGCAGCCCTTACCGATTACGGAGTCATTATGTCCATTTCCGCACAGCCTTCGACACGTGGACGCCCACGTACCATTACCCATGAACGCATTACCAATGCAGGGATTGAGATTGGTTTGTCGAATATTACTTTTGTCGGTGTGGCTGCTGCTTTGGGTGTAAGTCATATGGCACTGTATAAACATGTGCCCAGCTTAGAAGTATTAAAATATTTAGTTGCCGAAGAAATTTTTAAACGTTGGCAAATTCCGGTACCCGAAGCAAAAACAGCCGATGCAGCCGCCTTGGCAGGTTTAAAAGAATATCTACTTGACTTCACAGCATCTTTACGTGAGCTAGTTAAAAATAATCCAGGGCTTACGCCCTATTTGTTGCGTCGAGTTGCATCAACACAGTCCATGATTAATAAAATTAGACAGCACCATCAAGAAGTTTCTGAGCGCTATCAATTACCAATCGATCAAGCACGCTGGATCAGTGCCACCATTGCTTTTCATTGTATTGCAGTAGCGGATACTGTTTATTCAGTTGCGGGGCGTGATCCTATTTCTGAAGTGGATCGCGCAGCAGAAGAAGCTGAAATGGAAAGTGAATTTGCACAAAGTATGCAAGCGCTGATTGTTGGTGCATTGACGCTACTCGAAAGCAATCAAATTGATACCCGTTTTCATACTGCACAACAGCAAGCAAGCCCTTAAGACACATAGATGTGATCATGCTGGCAAGTGATAATATTGCTTAGGCTATTTCAAACAAGTCTTTTAATATATCACTAGGTTATTGAGTGATCTTATGTTTTAATAGGCGCAGTATGAGATGAGCCTCTTACAGTATATGTACTCGATACCTATACGCCGTGCCCCTAACCATGGGGCATTTTTATTTTATAAATTAACAACTTAAATTATATTGGCGTATTTTTGCTGTAAACGCGCTACGATCCATAGCAAACTTGATCGGTAAGATCTAAACGATTCATCGTCTAGACTCTATTGCACTCCTGATTTTCAACACTGGCATCCAACATCTTGAGATGATCTATTGAGATTATTTTTCTACAATTCAATATGTGGCATTATCAAAAATGTATATCGATAACGAAAATAGCCAATCTACAAATATTATGAAAAAAATAATATTAGGCATTTTTTTGTTTTTAAGTGCTATAAGCTACCCCATCTATAACAAAATAGTGAATGCTTTTGAGGAAACAAATATCTTAAGCTTTTCTTTTAATGTCGATAAAAATAGTGACTTAAATGATTTAAGAGTAAATCTTTATCTCTTGAATTCTGCTACAGCTTCCGAATGGTATGCATACCGCAAAGCGATAACAGTTATAGATAAAGGTAAAGTACTATCAGAGCTTAAATCTAAATATATTTTAATGTATGAAATAGAAGTAGCCAGTTTATCAAAAAACTTATACCTGACTAAGCTATCAGATAATGTCTTTTATCGGAAAATGGATTATAAGGTAAAATATGAATTTCCTAATGATTTCAATCTTTTCACAAATACTGATAATAATATTGAACACACAACAACTTTAAAAAATATTAAAAATGTAAAATATTATAATCCAGAATTAGCTTGCTTTGAAATATCAGAAATCACAGAGAGCACACTGCATATACTCCAATCAAAATCATTTGATGAACTAAAAGCAGCAGGAAAAATCAAAGCTAAGGATATTCTAAAATTAAATCAATTAACGAATGATGAAAAAACTAGATTATTAAAAATCCATAATCTAAAAAAATTCGATAAACCACTAGAATAAAATTTTAAATATTTATTATTCCTTTTGCAAATCATCATTACTTAGCCCCATTTAAAATGGTTATTTATATCGCACTTCAAGTTTTAGCCCGCCCAGTTTTTTAGCCAAGCACAATTATTTGAGCAGGAAAAAGTAGTCTAGACATTTTCCCTCAAAACCAAAATATATTATATGTCCAGTGTGATCATTAGCGCTCAAGAGTTGCTTGCTAAAATCATGAAAACCGAGTTAATCACTTAACTCGGCTTCAACTAAAACACGACCAACCCATTTTAAACTGGAAGCATTCTACCCCAATGATTGGCGTTGTTTATTTCCGCAGCTGCTTCAGATTTTATTGCCAAAGCATCATTGGCTGTATTTTTAAGGTGCTATGGCTGTAAAAGGTGCGATGACATCTGCATTCTGCGCACGATGTCTTAAAAAATGATCCATCAATACCATGGCTAACATCGCTTCTGCAATTGGTGTTGCACGTACACCGACACAGGGATCATGACGACCTTTGGTGATGACTTCTGTATTTTCACCCTGTAGATTAATACTTTGACCAGCGGTTGTAATGCTTGCTGTCGGTTTGAGTGCAATCGCAACACGAATCTGTTGTCCAGAAGAAATGCCGCCCAATATACCACCCGCATGATTAGCCAAGAAACCATTCTGACTCAATTCATCACGGCTTTCATGACCAAACTGTCCTGCTACAGCAAAACCATCGCCAATTTCCACCGCTTTCACCGCATTAATACTCATCATGGCATGTGCAATATCGGCATCTAAACGATCAAATACTGGCTCCCCCCAACCCACTGGCACATTTTCAGCGAATAACTCTAATTTTGCACCACAACTGGTGCCACGCTCACGTAAAGAAGTGACCAGTGCTTCAAAACGAATAACAGCCTCCGCATCGGCACAGAAAAATGGGTTATCTTCGACTATTGACCAATCTATTGATGTGGCATATTCATTGCCAATTTGAGTAATATGGCCACGAATGACAATCCCAAATTTCTCAGCTAAATATTTTTTAGCAATTGCCCCCGCAGCAACACGCATTGCTGTCTCACGCGCACTTGAACGACCACCACCACGATAATCACGGAAACCATATTTTTGTGTATAGGTATAATCGGCATGACCCGGTCTAAACGTTTCAGCAATATTGCCGTAGTCTTTTGATTTTTGGTCACTATTACGAATTAACAAACCAATCGGTGTACCTGTAGTTTTCCCTTCAAATACGCCAGAGATAATTTCAACTTCATCCGGTTCTTTGCGTTGCGTAGCGAATTTTGATGTACCTGGTTTACGTCGATCCAGATCCACTTGTAAATCTGCAGCACTTAATGCTAAACCTGGTGGTACTCCATCAACAATCGCCATTAAACCTACGCCATGTGATTCCCCACATGTCGTGACACGAAATAATTGTCCAATACTATTCCCAGCCATTTTTATTTACTCCTGAGGCGATGTCAGTGATGCTAAAAACACTTCACGATACTGGCGACATTGTGCAGCAGTTAAAGCAAAAATACCGCGACCCCCTTTACTAAAATTCAACCAATGCAAATCAACTTGATGGAAGTTTTGTTTCATTGCCCATTCAGAATTGCCCACTTCAATCACAATCAAGCCATCCTCGCTAAGGTAATCGGCAGCTTGAGCCAGCATTTTACGAACGAGGTCCAAACCATCTTGACCGGCTGCAAGAGCAAGTTCTGGCTCATGCAAAAACTCTGCTGCCAAGTCGGCCATATCTTCTGCATCGACATAAGGTGGGTTAGAAACAATTAAATCATATTGATTTTCTGCGGGAATTTTATCAAAGAGGTCTGACTCAAGTAGTGCAACCTGATATTGCATATGGTGATGTTCAGCATTAATTGCCGCAACTTGTAACGCATCTTTAGAAATATCTGTTGCATCAACTTCAGCATCTGGAAAGGCATAAGCAAGTGCAATTGCAATACACCCAGACCCCGTGCACAGATCTAGAATACGTTGCGGTGTTTTGGGCTGTGCGTGGGCTGGTTCTGGCAAACCATTTTCTGCAGCAGCGATTTGACCATTTTCATCGGCAAAATATGGCGCAAAACGGTTTTGAATCAATTCGGCAATCGGGGAACGTGGAATCAAAACACGCTCATCCACATAAAAAGGTTTATCGCAGAAATAAGCTAAATTTAATAAATAACAGGTTGGAATTTTTTGATTAATACGCTGTTCTAAAAGATCTAAAAATTGTTGTTTTTCACTTGGCAATAACACTGCATCTAAAATCTCAGCATCAGCATTCCACTCTAAAGACAATGTTTGTAAGACCAAAGCCGAACTTTCAGCAAAATAATCTTCTGTTCCTTGCCCCAAGTGTGCATCATATTGACGTAATGCTGACACCCCAAAACGAATAAAATCACGAATAGTATTGAGGTGTTGTGCAGCTTCCTGCAGTTGTTCAGGACGAATAGTCGGTTGATCCACTTGCGGTGTCTCCAGAGCAATCAATTAAAGCCTTGTATCATACCTCTTTTTCAGTTTTTTTTTAATGATTTCTACTGCTATCCATTGCACCCATGCCGTCGCTCACAACAAGTTTTTATCACTTTGCTCAGTTATATTGCCGCACTTAAGTGCTGATTGAGCAATTCTACTCCAAGCAAGTTTGCCAAAAACTGTTGCGAGATCAGCAATGCAAAAAATCAATTATTTTACTTTAAAATGATATTTTTCAGTGATCAGCTTGATCCGGATACCACGATATAAATGATGTTTATCATCGGCGCTTTTACTGATATGTTTAAAAAAATCATCGTCCTCAGCTAATCTGGCATAAGTGCGATAACCAAATTCAAGTTTCTCTGGTGTTTTACCTTGCGCTTTGAAGGCTTCAATGAGCTTATCAACTTTGCTCTTATTTAAATCAATTGTCTGACCCATAAATTTACATCACTTTAAAAAATATCATCTATTATTAACAGCTTAATCTTACATTTTCATTAAATTCATTGCGAAAGTAACCATAATACTCCGATGAGAAAATGTAAAGTTTGATTCACTGTTCAGTCACATTTTCCATCGTGTGACTTATCCTCATGTTTGATTATTCCGTCATCATTATGTTTTTATGCTGCTATTATACTAAGTGCTTTTACTCGGGCTGGAGCAGAATATTTGTATTTAAAAGTAAAAATACAGCATAAGCTAAAGCTTAACAGGCATATGAATTGACTATTAAAAATATACGCTATGACATAAAGCAATGATATAAAGAACATTATCTAAAGCCTATGCATGGAAACATTAAAAATTTCCGGGCGTATTGTATTTTTCAGATTGAGCACCATAATATAAAATGCTTTCCTTAATTTATAGAGAACCTATAGACACTTATGAGCTATAAACATAATAATTTAGCGGCTATACGCCAACGCTATTGGCATGATGAAACCAATCCAGACGTCCTGATTGAAAAAAATTTTTTACAGCAATTATTACGCGAACAATCTATTTTTGCAGCCCCAAGCCTTGAGGACGCCAAATACTTATTTTTTGCACTACCAAGCATTATTATTGTCAAAGGATATGCGCTTGGCTTTTTACATGATACGGTAAAAAATATGATCATTAACTATATACAAGATCATAAACAGCAACTAATGCTCAGACAATCACTTAAAGTACAATATCGCCTATAACACAGCAAAGCTAATCGACAGAGTCCTGCTCAATATCCTGATTATCAATTCTGCTGCAATAATAAAATCCTCACCCGATATGCTAAAGCTTTAAATACGGTTTAATATCATTCCATCATATGATATTTACGCTGCCGGCTCGAATTGTGAGTGGCCAAGTAATTTTTTTCTTCGTTTTAGCATTTCCCCATTGGCGGCGTAATTTGTCTTGCAACTGATCTACTGGATTATATCCAAGTACTTCTTGTGCACGATGAACAGCAGACCAGGTCTTTAAATATCCAATCAATTCTTCGAGATCCCAATAAGCATACATATTGATGGGAGGAACAGTTATTTCGGCAAAGGGAAAATATAAACTTTGATACCCATCTTCCACATGCTTCCTCTCTATGGGCCAGTATTCACTGATTGTTTGATAATAAAATTGTTGCAGCGCGCTATCCTCTGCACCATCTACATGTAAAATCCCATAACTTATTAAGGCAATAACCGCATTGGGACGCGCCACGCGCTGTACCTCATGATAGAACGCATCTAAATCAAGCCAATGTGCAGCTTGTGCAACCGTAATTAAATCAACAGATTGATCCGCTAGCCCACTCTCTTCTGCACCTGCTACTTTATAAAGAACCCCTGCCTTGCTTTCTGCCTGTTCAATTTGTGCTGCACTTGCATCTGTCGCAATCACCTCGTTAAATCTTTCGGCTAAAAGAACCGAAAGTTGTCCTGTACCACAGGCGCAATCTAAGACACGTTGATGTGAAGAACACAAATTCGCCAATTTATTTATAAGATCAGTGGGATAACTTGGGCGATACAGCGCATAACCCACAGCATTTTTAGAAAAATAATCTTTGAAGCATAAATCTTTCATAGGCATACCTATTATTTAAGCTTAAAACGAGATAACCAGACTTCTAGCATGTAGTATAAATTAAGCCATACAGCTATTTATAAACGAATTATACACCCCATTGTACAGCTAAAAATTTGTTTATTTTTGCTTAAATCAGGCAGACCAGAACGGTTTTAACCCCCGTCGCGAGGTTGTTAAATACGTGACCAAGAAAAGCATTAGATTGGCAAATGCCTTTGGAAAAATTACCCCAATGATTTAATGATCATAATGCTTTGAAATCTGTCACGACTCATGCTTTCTGGTCCGGATATTAACTTAAGATTGGTTTACTGCAGATTGGTTTATTGCGCGTATAGGCGGCTTATGGTTTAGTCTGCACTTTATTTTTAAAATAAAGGAAAATGGCCATACTACAAATCATCAGCTCGACCAAAAAAGACCAGTGGAAAATAAAATTTAACCACCACGGTTGATAGCGTGGCGTTACTTCAAAAAAAACATATGATTTATCGATAAATGGCGCAAATAACCAAACATCTCCAACAAAGGTATCCAAACAGATATGCAGAAGCGCAGCGCTCGAAAATAACAGCACGATATAAGCATACTTTGCAAAGTGCTTCGAAAATTTATAATACAAATACGATATGAAAAAAATGATAAGCCACAAAGAGAACCAATGTAAAAAATATTTATGATGATGCACAGATCTACCATCAAAAAAGTAAAAATAAAAAAGATCAATATCTGGAAAAACTGATCCAAGCATAATACTGGTAAAAAAAACTGTTTTACTGATTTTATTTTGCTGCAATTTTTGATTTAAAACTTTTGCTAAAATATAACCTGAGGGTAAATGAGCAATAAACATTTTATTTTTTCTCTAGCTTACATGGATACATATCAACACCCTAAAAACACATATTATTTAAACCCTTAAACCCTTAAACTTTTAAATAAGTTTTCCAAACAGCTTAATGTACGGCGCTCTCATCGCGCAATAATAACAGTTATTGGCTAAGTTTTCTTCGCATACCAGAGCGAGTAAACTCGCAGCAAAAGTAATGCATTGATGATTTACATGATACGCTAAAAAGCCTGCCGATTAACAACATACACGATAATGGACAAAAACTATGCTGTACTGAATATTCAAAAGGCTATGTTATCTCCCGAGAAGGCTAGAAATTCGCTAGACCAATAAGCGCATTGAGCAGATATTCTGCAAGGTTGGCATAATGCCTGATCCTCTATCCTTCACATTACACGGTTATGCTCATGATTTACACGATGACTTGGCTTGGCAGTAGGTATGAGAATTGCTAAACTAATTAAATATTATATTGATATGCAATTTTTGTGCTTATCGGCATAATGCAACGCAACAGGCAAGATAAACACCAAATTTTTCTTGGTAAATCTTATAGTCATCAGCGAAGACTTGCTTTCAACAAGATTAGGGACGAACCGTTATAGCATTATGTTATATTTAGCTTAATGCGCGTTTCGTTAAGATTTTTGATCCCACTAGCCTATAGGATTTATTGTTCATGTCAGATCGGGACGATAAGCTAAAACAGTTAAAAACCTCTTCTATTGACCGACGCTTATCGATTGCTAAAGCATCTTTACTGGCAGGAACACGATGGGCTGCCTCCAATGCCACATCACTCTTTCTGAGCGATGAAGATAAAGACAAAAAGCGCAAAAAAGCCATGAAAGAACAGGCTGATTATTTGGTCTCCGAAATCGGTAAACTCAAAGGTTCTATCGTAAAAATTGGTCAAATGATGGCACTGTATGGTGAGCATTTTTTACCAGAAGAAATCACCCAAGCGCTCAATACCTTAAACAATCAAACTGTTGCCTTAGCATGGTCTGCAATTGAACCACATTTACGTGCTCAATTGGGCGATCGTCTAAATGATCTTATTGTAGATCCTGAACCCATAGGCACAGCCTCTCTGGCACAAGTGCATCGTGCTCGACGGATATCGGACAATCTAGAACTCGTTTTAAAAATACAATATCCGGGTGTCGCTGATGCCATTGACTCGGATATGAACCTCTTTAAAAACATGTTAAAACTCACCCGCATGGTGCCGCAAACCCGTGAGTTTGACCAATGGTTTGAAGAAGTCCGCGAAATGATGCATCGCGAGGTAGACTACGCGGTTGAAGCCGCAACAACACAACGTTTTGCTGAGCGTTTGGCGCATGACCCGCGTTATATCGTGCCCCGTATTGTTGATGACTATTGTTCAGCGCAAGTTTTATGTATGACCTATGAACATGGGGTTCCGATTAACAGTCCAGTAATGCTGTCACTGCCTCAGCAACGTCGCAACCTACTTGGTGAAGCGTCATTAGAAATTGCGGTACGGGAAATTTTTGAATGGGGTGAGATGCAGACTGATCCAAACTTTGGAAATTATCTGGTTCGCTTAGGCAATGGTAGCGACCAACCAGATCGTATTGTGCTACTTGATTTTGGCGCGATACGACAATTTGATCAACAATTACTCAGTGTCGCAAAAAAGCTGATCGTTGCGGGTTATGCACATAACTTAGCAGATATGGTCAACGCGATGACTGGTTTTAGCTTCTTTGATGCGATGCCTGACCATATTAAACCAGATATGGCCAAGGTGTTTTTACTTGCTACTGAGGCATTTAGTTGCCCAAGTAATAATCCTGATTTACCCGCAGATGTAATGGATGAACATAACCGTTATGACTGGAAAAAAAGTCATTTGCATCATCGCGTGATCCAACGTGCATCAAAATCGATGGCGTCACGTTATTTCAGTGTGCCCCCCAAAGAGTTTATGTTTATTAGTCGTAAGTTTATCGGTGCCTACACCTTCATGACCGTGATTGATGCAAAAACCAATGTCCGGCGCATGATCACACCATTTATTTCTTAACCGCTTATTTCTTAACTGCTTGTTTCCTAATCACTTGTTTCTTAATCATTTGTTTCTTAATTATTGATTGCCTCATTTTTGACTTGCTCATTATTCCGTAAATGAGCAAGACTTTTCTTCTGAGGGCAATCGCGAAGTAACAACTGAACTCTAAAACCTTCAATAACTTCGCTTCTTCATAACATCTCACAACATGAGCGAAAGCCCGTCGACCAAATCGGCTTTCGCATAGAGCCCAATGCCCCGACCTCAACACGTCCAACACGCCATTCCCTCAACATGGTAGTGAGACAAGCATATCTTGCAATATTTTTTCTAAAATATGCTTAAAAATCCGATTTTTTTGTTATAAATCTAAAGCTGTTTTTTTAATGGTGTATGACCGATGAGCTATTCTCTCCGACTGATCAAAGCGCAGGATAATGCAGCCATTGCCCAAATTATTCGTCAAGTTTCTCAAGAGTTTGGTTTAGCCGCAGCGTCTGGCTTTGCAGTCGCCGATGCAGTTTTAGATGATTTATATCATTTTTATAATCAAGAACATGCGCAATACTGGGTGGTTGTCGATGTGCACGATCAAATCTATGGCGGTGGTGGATGCGCAGCATTACAAGGCGACAACAGTTTACTTGAAATTCAAAAAATGTATTTTCTCTCCGCATTACGTGGTCATGGTTTTGCTAAGAAAATCTTGCAACATTGCTTTGACTTTGCTCAACAACATGGCTTTAGTGGTTGTTATTTAGAAACCACAAAAAATTTAAGCCAAGCTGTCGGGCTATATGAAAAACTTGGTTTTGAGCAGCTAGATCAACCACGTGGTGAAACAGGTCATAGCCATGCCTGTGAAATACGTATGTTAAAAGCTTTATAAAAGCTCAATATTGATTACTAAATAAGCAATTGAATTTGGGCAAGCATTTAGAGAAAAAGTTATATTATTCAATGAAAGCCCCCAAATTCTTAGTACTTTGTATAGATGTTGCGCAGATCTATACAACAAAAAATATTCAATTGAAATAAATTCATCTAAATTGTTCAGGTTAAGCTAGTCCTAATGCTTAAGTCGAGGTAACATAATGCGTCTTTATAAGTAAACTGTGATAGGACCTACATGCGTGAGTACGCCGTATTTACTTCGGAATCTGTAAGCGAAGGCCATCCTGATAAAATGGCTGATCAAATCAGTGATGCGATTTTGGATGCAATCTTAAAAGAAGACCCATATGCTCGGGTGGCTTGTGAAACGTTAGTAAAGACAGGCGCCGTAGTACTTGCAGGTGAAATTTCAACCACTGCCAATATCGACTTTGAAGCTGTCGTCAGAACGACTGTGAATGGGATTGGTTATCATCATACCGATTTGGGTTTTGATGGATCAACATGTGCCATTATCAACATGTTAGGCAAACAATCTCCTGAAATTGCTCAGGGCGTGGATCGACTAAAACCAGAAGATCAAGGTGCAGGTGACCAAGGCTTAATGTTTGGTTATGCTAGCCGTGAAACCGATGTGCTCATGCCAGCACCGATCTCATATGCTCACCGTTTGATGGAAAAACAAGCGGAGCTTCGTCGTAATGGTCAACTTCCGTGGTTACGTCCAGATGCCAAGAGCCAAGTCACCTTTGCCTATGAAAATGGCAAACCGGTCCGTTTAGATGCTGTCGTCTTATCGACACAACATGACCCTGAGATTTCTCAAGCAATGCTCAAAGAAGCAGTGATTGAAGAAATCATCAAACCGATTATCCCAACAGAAATGTTCCACACTGCGACTAAATTCCACATTAACCCGACGGGCTTATTTGTTATTGGTGGTCCTGTTGGTGACTGTGGTTTAACGGGTCGTAAAATTATTGTCGATACCTATGGTGGTATGGCAAGACACGGCGGTGGTGCATTCTCGGGTAAAGATCCATCCAAAGTTGACCGCTCTGCTGCTTATGCTGGTCGCTATGTCGCAAAAAATATTGTGGCTG
The DNA here is from genome assembly GCF_001704115.1 of Acinetobacter larvae. Lineage (NCBI taxonomy): Bacteria > Pseudomonadati > Pseudomonadota > Gammaproteobacteria > Moraxellales > Moraxellaceae > Acinetobacter > Acinetobacter larvae. The sequence goes on along the minus strand of NZ_CP016895.1, from coordinate 1,545,894 downwards.
CCGGTCTGGCAGATAAATGTGAAATCCAAGTGTCTTATGCAATTGGTGTTGCGGAGCCAACCTCTATCTCCATTAATACATTCAATACCGGTAAAGTATCTGATGAGCTGATTATTCAGTTGATCCGTGAGCATTTTGATCTACGTCCATATGGCATTACGCGTATGCTTGATCTATTACAACCGATGTATAAACAAACTGCTGCTTATGGTCACTTTGGTCGTCAAGGCAGTGATCACGCCTTTACTTGGGAAAAAACAGATAAAGTTGACGCATTAAAAGCATCTGTCAACTTGGCTTAAACAGCACTTTATCTACAGCTGCAAGCAAATCCCAAACAAAAAGCCCAAGCCTCAGACTTGGGCTTTTTAACACATACATGTTGCGCCTTGAAATCTTCTTATCGAGATTCAGCTGGATGCGCTTTGTCTTTGAGCACATCCAGCAAACTCGGTGCTGTTGGTATATCATTTTGTTGTGCTTTATAGCCATGATAAAGCTGTATGACCAATACTGCGACCAAACAAGCAATCAAACCAAATACCCATAAATGAATAGAACTCTGAATATATTGAGAACCACAATAAGGGCAGCACTTGTCTGAGCGCGTTACAGCCTTATTACAACATGCACAGCGATAATGAATAATCATAATCTGGTCCCCCCCTATTATGATGTTCCGTTTTATATTTACTGTTATTAATCTCGCAATACGCTATGTTGTAACACATTAATATCTTAAAGTGGTGATAACAATGAAATCCAGCCAATTATTTTATGATTTTAAAGCAACCGTACAGGAAAGTTAAAATCTACACTGTATAACGTTTGCTTAAGCCCCATTCTGCCAATATCTGCCGATACAATGCAGATGAACGATCTGCTGCAAAATGTGCTTCCATGGTTAAATCTAGCGGTAAATCCTCTGGTCGTTGACTCTCCACCATGTGCTGATCCTCTGCAAAAATTTGCGCATTAAAATCATATACCGCTTGTATATCACCCGTGGTATCAAAATTACGCGTTAGAGGAGAAAAGAGTCTGGTTTGACGATGTGATGTTGGACAACAAGCATTTAAAATATTTAATTGTCCGCCATTTGGAAAGTCTATCGACAATAATGCTGAAAATGGCGGGTAAACATCAAATACCCGTTTCCATAAAAAATCTGCTGGCGCCAAATGTTGTAAGCCATGCGGATAATTACTGACCGTGCTGATATATTCGCTATGCAAACCATAGTCGGTGCGCTGAGCGAGATATTGTGGCACAACAGCATTATTGCGGTCAGCAAAGGCTTGGTGATGTACCCAAGCAAAATGCGCAACATCAATAAATCCTTCTAGCTGACGTCCACTAGAACCGGCAATATCGACATAAGGTGGCAAAATACTTTGTTGATCTGGTTGTTGCCATGTTGGCATATATGGCAAGACGGCATTGTCTACATCACGTGCTAAAAGACTGGTCCAGACTAAGCCATAACGCAATAGCACAGGAAAACACAGCAACGAAAAACGTTCCGATATTTTTTTAAGCTCGGGCTGTGCTGGAATCTTGATACACTTTCCTGCACCATTAAAATGTAAACCATGATAAGGACAAATCAACTGCTCACCTTCGACCCAGCCTTTGCTTAAGGGGACGCCACGATGCGGACACATATCCCGCACCAAATGAATCTCACCTGCTGCTGTTTGATACACAGCCATTTTCACATCCAATAACTTAACTTGTTGTGGCTGAGTTGATACGTCTTCAATTCGTGCCACAGGATACCAATGCTGTGCCAAAATCTCCCAGTCTTGGTTGTCAAATTGGCTACTATCGGGTTTGCTGGGCATATTCAATATCGGAATAGCATTCATCGCTTATTCTCCACGGTTCATTTTGATCGATTACATACAACATCGAATACCATCGTGCATGAAGCTGATCAGCGCTTTGATGGTGTATGACTTAGATGATGTAAGACTTCGAAAAAATTGTGAAAGATTCAACGCGTATCGTCTATTACAATGATTGCTACGAGGCATTCTAAAAATCAGTACAACTTGGTTTGATTATTGCTTAAACAAAGCTCTAGCCTCTATGTTGTAGCCATCACGATGTCACTCCATCTGCCTTTCTCACGATTTTCCGACTATTTTATTGCTGTCGCACAAACAGGGAATTTACGTAAAGCCGCTGAACAGTGCTATATATCGGTATCTGCCGTGCATCGACAAATTGTTTTGGCAGAAACACAACTGGGGATTCCCTTATTTGAGCGTTTGCCCAGTGGCTTGAAATTGACCTTGGCCGGTGAGTTACTCTACGCTGATTTATTACGTTGGCAAAAAGACTTTCAACAGACACAAAATCGTTTCCATGAAATTCAAGGGCTACAGCGCGGTCAGGTCAATTGGGGCTTAATTTCAGCACTCAGTGAAGACTTTTGTCATCAAGCACTGCTGCATTTTCGGCAGCATTATCCTTGGATCAATTTTAATGTTCATATTCTAGAGAGTGAACGCATCGCACAGATGGTGATGCAGAATGATATCGATTTCGGTCTGATTTTAAACCCGCAACAGCAACAACATTTAAAAGTCGATTATTTTATTGAAGTTCCGTTGGGCTTTGTCATTCCTAAGCAACATGTCTTGGCACAGCACAAGAAGATTCGCTTTGCCGATACCTTAGAACAGAGCCATTTACTTGCCACAGCCGCACTGACGGTGCATGCACAAATCGATGCATGGTATAAAAAGCATCGTTTCCAGCCTAGACATAGCTTACAATGTAATGACATTAGAATGATGATTGCATTATTAAAACAAAACTACGGCATCGCCATCCTAAGTTATCTAGATGTTTATCCATGGATAATCAGTGGAGATTTTATCTTTCAGCCCATTATAGAGCCTGGTTTACCCCCCCTCACTCTCGCCTTATGCACTGCACCAAAACGACAAATTTCGCGCGTTGCGCAAATGATGATGAGCTTACTCATCGAAAAAATGCAGTACATCAAACACAGCATCCCCGCGACTCAAACCGCATCGATCATCAGCAGTGAATAGGAAAAACTACATGACAACACAAGACTACCCACGTGATATGGTGGGATATGCAGCACAACCACCACATGCCCAATGGCCCAATGCTGCCAAAATTGCCGTTCAATTTGTGCTCAATTATGAAGAAGGTGCTGAGCGGCATATCCTACATGGTGATGCTGGCTCAGAGCAATTTTTATCGGAAATCCACGCTGCTGAAAGCTATGCAGCACGCCATCTGTCGATGGATTCACTCTATGAATATGGTTCACGCGTGGGATTTTGGCGTATACAACAAGAGTTTGCACGGCGCCAATTGCCCTTAAGCATATTTGCTGTAGCAATGGCACTACAACGCAATCCATCCGTTGTCGCCGCAATTCAACAGCATCAATACGACGTGGTTGCACATGGTTTACGCTGGATTCATTATCAAAATATCGATATTGCAACTGAGCGCCAACATATGGCAGCAGCGATCGAGATTATTACCCAGCTTATAGGACGCTCTCCAACTGGCTGGTATACCGGACGTGATAGTCCCAATACTCGCCAGTTACTGGCGGAATATCCCTTGATACAGTATGACAGTGATTATTATGGTGATGACTTACCTTTTTGGATACAGCTTACCAATACTCAGCAACAAACACGTCCACATCTGATTATTCCCTATAGCTTAGACTGCAATGATATGAAATTTGCTTCAGCAACAGGATTTCGTTGTAGTAGCGACTTTTTTCAATATTTAAAAGATGCTTTCGATGTACTCTATGCCGAAGGCACATACTCTCCCAAAATGCTCTCTATTGGTATGCATTGCCGTATTTTAGGTCGCCCGGCTCGATTTAAAGCATTGCTACAGTTTTTAGATTATATTCAATCACATACCCATGTATGGATCTGTACGCGACAACAAATTGCAGCACATTGGTATCAGTTCCATCCAGCAACATTTTAAAGATCCAATGACAGAATTAATCCGGCTTGCGCTAATTGGCATTGTTCACAGTTTTCTCCTGCACCAATTCGATCGACAACCAAAAAATCACTATGGTCGCTCAAACTCAATAAGGGGTGATGCCACCCCCCTTGCCGATAATGAATGCCTTGCCGTCCATTACTGATAAATGCATGAAGATGCTGGCTGCTCAGCACTTCTTGAGCCACAGGCAGCGCCACCACAATCAGGAATTTTTGCTGCTGCAAGGGAATAAAACTCTGCGAACCCAAAGGATGACGCTCTAACATATCGATGACACAAGGCAAAGTTGTTGCATGACGTTGATGAAAAATACTCAATGCAACGGCGGCTTGCTCGCCACTGGCTTGCACCACAGACAAGGCATGATAGCGCCGTGTTCTACCTTGATTAATATTGATAAAATCATTTCCTTCGCTGCTAATGACAGCACCAAATGGAGCAAAGTTTGCTGCATTCAGTGGTTGTAACCTGATGTGTTGTCTATTGATCTGCATCTTTTTTGTCATACCCTAATAAAACCTAACAGCTAACAACTCAGCTCTCAAATCCAATCATTAAAGTCTACTCATTAGACAAGAAGCTATAGCGTGACTGCATCACCAAAGTGGAACTGATCACTGCATGGCTTAATCACTCGAATCACTCAAAGTACCCCACAAACGCAAACGGCTAATGCCGCCATCTGGGTACATATTTAAACGGATATAATTGATTTTCTGATGTGGCAAAATTTCTCCACGCTTTTCTATATGATTTTTTATACGACTTTCTATACCACTGTTGATGCGGTAATGATGAAGCTGATCCATTGATAGTATCTGCTCAGGCAACAACACTGACCAGAACAGACTTTGTGGCACTAACTGAGCATCAATTGCTGCCCTAACATAGGCTGCCTGTATACTACAGCTGGCTGGAAAATTTCCTTTAAAATGCGCAGTATCTACTGTGATCTCTGTAATATGCCCAGCCTGCCCCAAGGCAATAATGCACCAATCATGACCAGGTTCACGGCGTCGTTGCGTCTCCCAACCATCTCCCATATTTTGTGCAGGATCAGGATTGAGTAAATGACTGGGATGCCCAAAATGGGCATCACTATAGGCAACTATACGACCACCATTTTTTAATGCGATTAAATCTAAAACTGCATCTGCTTGCTGTGGATTGAGGATGACCCGACCATATACACGCAAACGGGCAATGCCCCCATCGGGAAAGATATTTAAACGAATATGACTTAACTTCTGTGCAGTCACCTGAAAAAAATGATGTTGATCTGCGGTCAAAGCACTGTTAGCGACCAAATGCTGCCAATCGGCTTCTGCTGGATGATCATCAGCGACATAACAGCCTTCAATACTGGCCGATACTGGATAATTTCCAGTAAAGAAAGATGTGTCGATGTCAAAACCATGCACCTCTCCAGGCACCCCTAAGCGAATGATGCACCAATCATAGCCAGCTTCACGCTTGCGTCGCGTCTCCCAACCATCCATCCATTTACCATGATCATCGTACTTTCCTGCAATAAATCTAGCAGGATCACTCTGTAGCATGCGTTCAGCTTTGGCAAAAAATTCATCTGAGCACGCCAGTACACTGGCACCAATTTTGACATCTGCCAAATTGGTTAACCCATGTAAAGCCGCTGGCAAAACTGCGGCTTTGGCAATCACGGTACTCATTTCATGTGGATTTATCTCTGATATGCTCATTGTTCGCCCTAAAAGATTGCAATGTGCTATGCACATGCAAAAACCAATCCAGCATGGGGTGCTTTTATCTTAGTCTATATCTATTTCTATTTCTATTTAGTCTATATCTATCTTAGTCTGCATCTATCTTAGTCTGCATCGATCTTAATCTGTATCGATCGTAGTCTGTATCAATGCCGGTATCTGCACACAATCATCTTCAAATCCAATTGGCATAGTTCTCGCTTTATAGGCTGATCCATATTTTATGATGTTCGATAGGTATAAATGATGAATATAGCGATTATTGGTGCAGGCATTGGTGGGCTTACCGCGGGGATTGCATTAAAAAAATTTGGTCACCAAGTAACTATTTATGAACAAGCAGCCGAAATTTTAGCAGTGGGTGCAGCGATTTCCTTATGGTCCAATGGTGTCAAATGTTTGAATTACCTTGGCTTAACCGAAAAAATTCAATCCCTAGGTGGACAGATGGACAGCTTAGCGTATATCGATGGGCTCAACCAACAGACCATGACTCAGTTTAGCTTAGCGCCTTTATATCAGGAAGTTGGACAACGTGCCTATCCTGTGGCACGAAGTGATTTACAACAATTACTCATGGCAGAATTTGGACATGAACAGATCGTACTCAATAAACGTATGATCCAACTACAACAATACCCACAACATGTCAGTATCCGCTTTCAAGATGGTGATCACAGCACAGCTGACTTAGTCATTGGTGCCGATGGTACCCATTCAATCACACGACTACATGTTTTAGGTGAAAACCGACAACGTCGTTATGCCGGCTACGTCAACTGGAATGGACTCATCGCAATAGATGAACACATTGCACCAGCACAACAATGGACAAGCTATGTTGGTGAAGGCAAACGTGTCTCCTTAATGCCTGTTGCTGGTGATCGTTTTTATGTGTTTTTCGATATTCCCTTAGCCGCAGGTTTGATGCATGATCCTGCACAATATGGCAATGTATTGCAGCAGCATTTTTCCCACTGGTGCGTGCCAGTACAGCGCTTAATCAACTGTTTAGATCCACAGCATCTTAATCGCGTCGAAATTCATGATATTGAACCCTTTATGACTTTTTACCGAGGGCGAGTCGTCTTATTAGGTGATGCTGCACACAGTACCACACCCGATATTGGCCAAGGCGGCTGTCAAGCAATGGAAGATGCAATTTATCTAGCACGCTCTTTGCAGATCAACACACTGGGCTTGGAGGATGCGCTGCGCCGCTATCAAAACAAACGCAATCAACGTTGTAAAGAATTACTTTTACGGGCTAGAAAACGCTGTGACATTACCCATATGAAAGATCGCCAGCTTACCGAACACTGGTATCAAACGCTTTATAGCGAACAAGGGTCGCATATTATGCAAGGTATTTTAAATAATATCCTTGGCAATCCGCTCGATTAAAGTTTAAAGCCGCAATGCATGAGGCGAATGCTAGCAACACCCACTTTAATCGAATCTACGCCCCATTGACCCGTTGCTACCCACTTTCGTCGCAGCAGAAGCATTTAAATACATGCCCATGTGCTCATTCCAGCAAGCCATCATGAAGAAGGTGTATCTGAAGGCAACGATGCAATAGCGATTTTTTTCTGTGCCTTCAGTAGATGGTGAAACAATAGATTTAATAAAATGGCACTGATACAAGCCGCACTAATACCCGAATGAAATAAGGTTTGGAACCACATGGGAAATTGCGCATAAAATTCTTGGTTGACAATTGGAATCATTCCCATCGCCAAAGATGTTGCCACGATGATCATATTTTTGTGGTCATGATAATCGACCTTAGCTAATGTTCTGATCCCACTGGCTGCAACCGTTCCAAATAAAACAAGACCCGCACCCCCCAAAACCGGCAGTGGAATGGCTGCGACCAAACGCCCAATCACTGGCAACAAACCGAGTAACATTAAAATAATGCCTGCACTAGCCACCACAAAACGACTCTTAATTCCAGTGATCGCAACCAGACCAACATTCTGCGCGAAAGCACTTTGCATAAATGAACCCAAACACGGTGAAATCGCACTCGACAGCATATCGGCTCTTAAGCCATCGCCAATCCGTTTTGCACTCACAGGCGTACCCACAATTTCACCAATGGCGATAATATCTGCCGTGGTTTCGGTCATCACCACCAAGCTCACGATTAACATGGCAAGAATTGCTGTAAAATCAAAGGCAGGCAGCCCAAAATGAAAAAATCTGGGCCATGCAAATAGCGTACCCTGCAACACCGTTGAGAAGTCTGCATATCCGAGTACGTAGGCTATAAGTGTTGCCAGCACCATGCCCAGTAAAACCGCAAGACGTCGTAATACCGGATTCGACAACAGATTAAAAGCCAATATAATGGCTAAGGTCAGCATCGCCAAAGCGATGTTGGTAGGATCACCCCAATCAGGCGCATGGTTATTTCCGCCCATCATCCAACGAACTGCCACAGGGATCAACGCAATACCAATCATGGTAATCACACAGCCCGTCACCACAGCCGGAAAAAAGACAATAATCCTCGCAAAGAACGGTGTTAGCAACAGCCCAAAGATTGCTGCCACAATAACGGCACCATACACTTCAGGCAGACCACCTCCCGTGGCAATAATTGCCGACATACTGGCCACACCCGAAAAAGATACTCCTTGTACAATCGGTAATTGCGCACCAAAATATTTCACGCCCAAACTTTGCAACAATGTTGCAGCACCTCCCACAAATAATGCAGCAGCCAGCAATAAACCTGTTTCTGCGCTGTCTAACCCTACTGCGGAAGCCAGTATGAGCGGTGGCGCAATGATGCCACCATACATGGTCAAGACATGTTGTAACCCATAGGCGATATTTTTATTTAGCCCTAAATATTCATGCTCTGATGATTTCATCACAGTTGAATGGTCGTGTTGATGCATCGTGTTCTCCTCAAAGCAAAAGAGCCTAAATCTGCCTTAGCAACCGCGATAAGTCGTATAAGAAAATGGGCTCAATAACAACGGCAGATGATAATGTTGATCAGCTGAGCTCAGCCGAAAATCGATACAAATCCGTGGATACAAATAATGTCGGACTTGATCAAGTTCATGTTGCTCAAGTTCAAAGCGTAATTGATACTCGCCTAAAACATATTCCCTCAGTCTAAAATGTTGAATACGTCCCTGTTGATCTGTGCTTTTGCTATCAAGCCATTGATACTGACCGGCTTGGTGATAAAAAAGTTGTACCAGAACATTGGGCAATGGTTGCCCCAAGCTGGCATCTAATATATGTGTACTGATTGTGAACATTTATCGCACCACCTGTTTTAAGCGTATGAGCGTGATCTCGATCAATTGCTGTTTGATTTCTTGTTGTTCAGTGATGACATCATGCTTTAGTCGCCGTTGTAATTCGGCTAAAATTTCCGCAGCACTGCGCTGGCTGGCGCGTATCAAGAAAATATGACCAAATTTATTTTCATAAGCTTGATGAGCCAGCAAGATGACCTGTTGTAAAGCATTATGTTCCGAGATCGTCTGTGATGTATCAGCATGCAGCTGTGCGCTGAAACGAGCTTGTTCATATTGAGAAAACTGTAAGGCTTGCTCCGATAGTGGCTGCGCCGCAGTTTGCTCTCCTAGCCGTGGATGATGTGCCAATGCAGTCCATAGCTCCGGCCATTGCCATTGCTGCGCCAACATATAGGCCGCTTGATAGAGCTGCTCACAATCCTGATAAGGACGACCTGCCAGCAATTGTTTGCTCCAGGTCGTCAAGGGTACACAGCTCAATAATACTTGCGTGGCAAGATGTGCCTGTAATTGATTGAATTGTACTAAAGTCATTTTCGCTCCATGTGGCGGGTATAAAGTCTAAGCAACCCGAGACATTGAGATGAGCAAATTACATGCCATAGACTTTTATCTTTTATCTTTTATCTTTTATCTTTTATCTTTTATCTTTTATCTTTTATCTTTTATCTTTTATCTTTTATCTTTTATCTTTTATCTTTTATCTTTTATCTTTTATCTTTTATCTGCGTAATCAAAGCATGGTGCATTCAAAAGATCGACATAAAAAAGCGGACCTAAGCCCGCTGATTTACATTAGTTTTGAAACCTGAAGCCGAAATTGCTAGATCAGCTACAGCTTTGGATAATGCACATTAATTTTCTTTAATACCAGTTAAGTCCACAGAGGCAGTATCAATATTGACATCAATATAGCCAACTTGACCTTTTTTGGCATTGTCATTGCGACTTTGTTCCAAGGCATCGAGATATTCAGCATCGATATCCCCTGTCACATACACACCATCAAATACCGAACAGTCAAACTCAGTAATTAAAGGTACTTTGGTGGTGCGCACAGCATCTTTTAAATCTTCTAAATCTTGGAAGATCAAACGATCAGCCTCAATGATTTCACGGATTTCTTCAACATTACGTTGTGAAGCAATCAGTTCATCTTTGGCTGGCATATCGATCCCATAGACGTTTGGATATTTCACCATCGGTGCAGCTGACGCAAAGAATACATTTTTTGCACCAGCATCACGCGCCATTTGAATGATTTCATTACAGGTGGTACCCCGTACAATCGAGTCGTCAACCAATAAGACATTTTTGCCTTTGAACTCTAGCTCAACCGGGTTGAGTTTCTGACGTACTGATTTCTTCCGCTGCTGTTGACCCGGCATAATGAAGGTACGACCAATATAGCGGTTCTTCATAAAGCCTTCGCGGAATTTCACCCCTAAGACATTGGCCAATTCTAAAGCAGAAGTCCGACTGGTATCTGGAATCGGAATCACCACATCGATCTGATGTTCTTCACCCCATTCTTTGAGGATTTTATGTGCTAATTTTTCACCCATTTTTAAACGGGCTTTATATACAGAAATCCCATCAATAGTCGCATCTGGACGAGCAAAATACACATATTCAAAAATACAAGGGCGATAGCGCGATTCAGCAGCACATTGCTGTACAAATAGCTCGCCTTTCTCATTGATATAAATCGCTTCGCCTGGTGCCACATCACGCTCAACTTTAAAACCTAGCGCAGTAATGGCAACTGACTCGGATGCCAAGATATACTCTGTTGCACCACTTTCTGTTTGGCGTGAACCATAAATCAAGGGGCGAATACCATTCGGGTCACGAAAACCCACCATGCCATGACCATTAACCATCGCCACAACCGCATAAGCACCTTTACAACGCTCATGTACTCGGCTCACCGTGTGGAAAATATCTTGCGGAGAAGGTAATAAACTGCCACATTTATGCAACTCATGTGCAAAGACGTTGAGCAATACCTCCGAATCAGAATCGGTATTCATATGACGTAAGTCGGCACGAAATAAGTCATCATGAATCTCAGCAGCATTGGTTAAATTACCATTGTGCGCCAAGGTGATCCCATAAGGTGAGTTGACATAAAAAGGCTGCGCTTCGGCACTGCTCGATGAGCCAGCTGTAGGATAACGCACATGACCGATGCCGTAATTGCCTTGCAATGCACGCATATGGCGAGTATGGAAAACATCACGCACCATGCCGTTGTCTTTACGCAAGAACAAACGACCATTATGGTAAGTCACTATCCCAGCCGCATCTTGCCCACGGTGTTGTAACATCGTTAACGCATCAAATAACATTTGGTTCACTGGTGATTTACCGGCTATACCAACGACTCCACACATAGCTACCTCGCAGACCAGCTAGGATTAATAAAAAGGGTTTTGAGTTTGGTTTGAATTTTGCTCAGCATTATTTTTTTGCTGAACAGGACGATTCGTTTCAGGGGTTTTAAAGCTATTCGGTGCTTGCATCTCGGTATAAACCTGATGTGCAGCATTTTTGGATATCTCTGTTGCTAAGGGTGCAAAAGGCATTAGGCTTTGTACTAATTTGGATTGTCGCCAATGCGGTGAACTATCAACCCAGCTACCAACACCTTGCATGGTAATCAAAACAATCATCAAGCCTTTAAAACTGCCAAAGCCACCACCCACCAGACGATTGAGTGGTCCCAATTTTAAACTCTTAAACGCACTATTTAAAAAGGCGCCAAAAAGCCACGTCGCCACGACAATGAGCATGACAATAAAAGCGAAAGCTGCAATTTTTTGAATGACTGGATCTAGACTTAATCCAGACATCATTGGTGCCAACGCTGCAGCATATCTTGCAGCGAGCACCAATGCTACGACCCAGCCCACCAAATTTGCAAAGGCTTTAATAAATCCTTGGCGCAAACCGTTGAGCCCTCCTAGCATTACGATGCTGATAATAACAATATCAAGTGCATTCATACAGTTGTCATAGCATCTACGCAATCACGAACCAATTGAGGACCGGTATAAATCAAGCCGCTATACAGTTGTACCAACTGGGCACCTGCCTGTTGTTTGGCGAGCGCTTGTTCACCGGATAAAATACCGCCAACACCAATTAAGGGTACACGACCTTGTAACTGTTTTGCAAAAACTTCTAGGCATGCCGTACTTCTTTCAAATACAGGCGCACCCGATAAGCCACCAGTTTCATCACCATGTTTTAGGTTTTCCACACCGTCTCGCGCTAAAGTCGTATTGGTCACAATTAAGCCATCAATTTTAAATTGGATGAGCTGTGAGGCAATAAATTTTACATCAGACGCAGTTAAATCAGGTGCAACTTTTAAAACTAAGGGGACATAGTGCTGATATTGCTCAGCCAATTCTAACTGACGTTTTTTGAGTTGTTGTAGTAAATCAGTCAATGCAGCTCCACTTTGGAGGCTACGCAAATTTTTGGTATTGGGTGAAGAAATATTCACTGTCACATAAGAGGCGTAGTTATACACTTTCTCTAAGCAAATTAAATAATCTGTAGTCGCTTGTTCAACTGGGGTGTCGGCATTTTTACCGATATTAATCCCCAATATGCCTTTATAACGCGCAGCTTTAATATTTTTAATCAGCTGGTCAACCCCATGGTTATTAAATCCCATACGGTTAATAATGGCTTTGGCTTCAGGGATACGAAATAAACGAGGATGTGGATTACCAGCCTGCGGACGCGGTGTGACCGTACCAACTTCCAGAAAACCAAAACCCATGCTGGCTAAGGCATCTATATATTCACCATTTTTATCCAAACCCGCAGCCAAGCCAACAGGATTGGCAAACTCAATGCCCATACACAATACAGGCTTTGGTTGGATTTTTTGTCGCATGACACCCAACTTATAAGTGGATTTCAATAACAACAAGCTCACTTCATGTGCGCGCTCAGGCGCCATAGAAAATAATATCGGGCGAGCTAAAGAATACAACATATCTATAAAAGTCTGCAGCTTTTTAAGTAGCACATATTATAGGCTGGGAGCCGCTAAAACACCATGCTTGACAAAGCATTATTTTTGCTCTCAATACACTGTCGCTGTTAATTTAATCTGCATATCTTGTTTATTTAAGCTGAGCTGTTCAATCGTTAGACCATGCTGCGTCATTTGCATTAAAAAATTTGCCAATATCGCGTAATTTTCATGCGTGACTTCAATCATGATTTTATCGGCTTGTTGTTGTGATGCAACTGAAATACCCTGTTCGGTTGCAGCACGTTGTACCTTGTCAGCTGCAGACAAAGCGAGATCATCCGCGGTTCGCATACGGAGCACTTGGCTTTGCATTGACACAATTTGTTTTTTTAAATCGTCATAACGTTGTTGCTGCTGATCTGCCAACTGATGCATCTGCCAAATACTCCAGCCAATCACACTCAATAGCGCAAAAATGACGGTAAAGATCACCAACACTCGCTCACGGGGGTTTAAACGATCCAAAGCATCATTGATTTTTTCCAGCAACTGTTCACGACGTTGTTTGAGCTGATCGATGACTTTCATGATTTCACCCGCAACATACCCAACACTTGCCCATTGCTTTGACTCTGGATATTGCCCAACTCCACCTGAAAACCCTGTTGATTCATTTCCGTTACCAAGCTTTGTAAGATATCGGCATTATTGGCCGCTATAGCCAAGTCCAACACACGGTCACTATAACGCACTTGTTGTGCTAATAATTGATGTTGCATCAATACCGGTCCAACCCGACTTAATAATTGCAGCATATGCATATCGGCATTTTTGTTGGCTGTGACTTTTCGTTTAAATTGTTCTGCCAAATTGGCTTCTGTCAATTGTGCATCACGCCCAAACCAATCTTGATATTGCTGCAATGCCGTTGCTGCGGTTTGATCTGCCAGATTTTTATAACGGTACCAATGCATTGCATCCAAACTAAACTGTGCTATCAACAACGCTGTAAAAACAGCTGCGCACGCACGCCAATAGCCCGACTTAAAGCGATCTTGGCGATGCTGTTTAGGCAATACATTAAAGGCATGGCGCCGTAGTTTTACATCGACTGTAAACTGATAATCAAAAACCGCTACTGTACAGTGAGTGTCAGAGGATAAAGTTAAACGCTCTACTGCAATACCACTAGAATACATGGTCATCGCGGCTATGGCAGTCGATTGTGACGTTGCAGACTGCTCTGACAATGCCATACTGACCATCGACTCAGAAGACTGAGCGAAGTTGAACTGCTGTATAAATACATCAAGGTCATCAATTGATTGACCATGATGACTGCCATCACGATACAAATAACGCCCAGCGATATTGGCAATATAACACTGCCCAACATCTGGCGTCGGCAGGATCAGAAAGTCTGGCAACAATGCCACCAGTTTAATCGGCAATAGCGCCAAACTATGTTGCAAGCCCTCAACTTGATGACGCGCGATCCCAAGCAATGATAAACGATCTGGCTGTTGAAAATGACTAAAAACCGCCAGCTGATCAATCGGCTGAATAACGTATTCTTCTAAGAGATAACTCAGACCAGCACTGTCTAATTGTTTAAATTGTGCTTTGCTTAATTGTTGCTGTAATAACTGTACATGACGACTGGGAAAAAACACCATAGCTTCTTCCGATGGCTGTAAAGATGCCTGTGCGATTAATTCTTCAGGATGAGCAGCCGCCGTCCAAGCTTCACCGCGTGACCAATACCAAGCGCCATTTTGTTCGGGCATCCATATTGCTAACATCAATCGAAATCTACCATTTTATTTTTAATCTTTGCTCAGCTGATTCAGCTTTATCTTGTTCATCTTTATGCAGTAGTAAGCGATATTTATACGCTCGGAATAAAGCTCTGACGACAAGTCGATAAGCCAGTTGCAATCACACTTTGCTCATATACGCGAACTTCAGCCAAAGCAAAAGGATGGAAGTTTTCTGTGGTCAGTAACTCTTCCATATGTGCCACGACATTCATGTGGCAAAAAACCACTATATTTTCAAAGGGTAGCTGTGCCAACCACTCAACAGCAGCGCTGGCAGCATCATCTGGTTTAATGCGATCACAAACTAAAACAGGGACATCAGGAAAATAGGCTTGAGCATATGCCATGGTTTGTTGGGCACGCAACAACGGACTCACCACCAATACATCGGGCACACACCCTAAGTCACGAATATAATCTGCACTTTGCTGTGCTTGTTGTTGCCCGCGTTGTGTGAGTGGGCGTTTGCTGTCATTGGCATTGATGGCTGGCGCTGCTTCACCATGGCGTACTAAAGTCAATCGCATTGTTATTCCTTTAAGTTTTTCGAGATTATAGAGAGCGTTTATGACAATTTGATCTAATTTAATCTAAATTAAGTTTGATCTAAACTGTAGCGAAACATCATCCATAAATAAAGCTTTTCACTAGAAGCCCAGCAAATATTTTAGCTGGGCTACTTCTGGTCACTCACGATTTTCTAAACAGTTGCGGGTCATGACGTTGTAAAATCCTACCCACAAACATCATCTTGATCGCACTTAGCGCATACTAGACCGCTTGATGTGGCAACACGAACTCAACATCACTACGATGCCCAGTTTTCATCAACTCAACCGCCACATGCAGGGCTGGCATATGTTCATAAATGACTTCATATAACGCTTTGGTAATGGGCATATAGACATCGAGCTGTTGTGCACGGCTATGTACTTGCACAATGGTATTAATCCCCTCTGCTGTTTGTCCCAGTTCCGAGGTCGCTTGCGCTAAACTTTTACCACTCCCCAAGGCAAAGCCAACCTGATAATTACGACTCAATGGGCTATTACAAGTTGCGAATAAATCCCCCACTCCAGATAAACCTAAGAAAGTTAATGGGTTTGCACCCAGTTTTACCGCAAAACGACTCATTTCAGCCAATGCACGGGTTAGAATCATACTCTTGGTATTTTCACCAACCTGATATGCCGCAGCCATGCCCATTGCCACGGCATAGATATTTTTGAGTGCACCACCGAGTTCCACACCATAAACATCATCACTGCCAAAAACCCGAAATAACGCACTATGTAAAGCTTGTTGCACAGCATAACGTACCAATTCAGAGTCACTGGCAATCACCGTTCCCGCCGGCATACCTTGGACAATTTCTTTGGCCAAATTGGGACCAGACAATACCCCAAAAGGCACCTCAGGCAATTCCTCCTGAATGATATCACTCATAAAACTAAAGCTTTCTGCCTCGATTCCTTTGGTTAAAGAAATCACCGCTTGTGACGTGATATACGGTTTGATTTGACGTAATACATCTCGAAAAGAATGACTTGGAATGGCCACTAAAATAATATCGCGATCACGTACAGCCCGTTCGATATCCCACTCAGCAGATAAAGCTGCTTCCAACTGAAAATCTGGCAAATAGCGGGCATTCACATGGCTACGGTTAATTTCTTCGGCAACAGCTTGATCTCGAATCCAGATTTTGGTGTCACAACCATTACGTACCGCAGTATTGGCCATAGCAGTACCAAAGCTGCCCCCCCTAACACGGTGACACGTAATGCAGTCTTCTGATCTAACTGCACAGGTTGTACTAAATCTTTAAACAGATCTGTTGTCATGTTTGATTGTCCTAAAACCAACTGAGCTGCGATCACAGGGTCACCGCAAGCTCGTTTTATGCCTAAACTATTTATCTTTTGCCACAATAACACAAAGCACACGACTTTCAGCGCTTGCACCCCATGTCACAGCGAAGTTACCAATATTGCACGAAGGGAGATAAATCAATCTCTTCACGCGCAGCAATGGTTTTGGCTGCAGTGCCAATATAAATAAAACCAGAAATTAAATCTTGAGCTTGTAACGAAAAATGCTGCTTTAACCACGCCGACTCAACCACAGCACCGGTACGCCACATGGTTTGAAAACCTTGCGCTTGCAAAGACAATAAGAAATTTTCAATGGCCGCACCGCTACTTAAAATTTGCTCATAATGCGGTACTTTAGGATGCTGTTGTAAACGGGTAATCGCTATAACCATTAAGGGTGCACGAAAAGGATGTTTTTTTACCCGTTCAATTTGTGCTGGATCGATATCGCCGAGATCGGCCATCGCCTGTGACAGCACCTCGCCCAAAGCGGCGCGCTTTTCAGCAGCAATCACGATAAACCGTGTTGGCTTTAAACGATGATGATCAGGCGCCGCCAAGGCTGCCTGAAAAGCTAAAGTCAGTTGTTCCGCATTGGGCGCTGGCGCTACGAGTTGCCCAATGGATTGTCGCTGTTGAATATTGTCATGAATATTTTGCACATATGTCGTAGACATCACACACTCACGATCATGGATAAATGACCGATTAGCTTAGCATAATTTACAAAAAACACTCTAGCAATCAGCAGGATAAAATGCCACACCAACATAAAATGTAATAAAAATTTCGTGATTAATACAAAGCCACTATGATTCACACCTCATGTTATGATCAAATGCAGATTATCGAAAAACATTCAAGACTGTATGATGAAAAAAAACTTAGCCATCGTTGGTACATTTTGTGCTATTACCCTACTTGCTGCATGTAATACTGCACCCAAAAATAGCTTAGCCATTCAAAATGCTAACAATGAATACGAAGTAACAGGTTTAGGTAAATCTCAAGTGATTGCGAAAAATAATGCCATTGCGGCAGCCAATAAAACCTGTGGTCAACGCGCTACCCCCATTCTTATTCATGAAAAATCCGAATTTAATGGCGCACTCAAAGGTGTCGTCGATGACAAAACTGGACAAGTCATTAATGCCGCCGCTGGTGTTATTGGATCGGTCTTAGGCACAGGCAATAGCCTTGAAAAAGATACCGATTATCAGCATAGCTTAACCTTTAAATGCCAAAGCTAAATACCGAAGTGCTCAACCAAAGTGCTAAAAGCCCATTGCTGTTAGCTCATCCAAGTTATTCTTAGCTCACCCAAACAGCCGCAAGATTATTTTTCGCGGCTGTTTTTTTAACATCTTAATGATTTCACTTGTTCGTATTTTAACGTGTTGATTTTGGCGTGTAGCGCTTATGACTGCGCGGCTAACCACGCACTGAGTTTATGCTCATCCACGACAGACAATTCGACGCGTGGCAGAGCCGTTTGTGTCATATCTACCTCAAACTGCATCAACTCATCTCGACGAAAAGCATGCACAGTCACACGTCCACCTTGTTCGGCATAGGCTTCAATTTTTTTCACCGTTGCTTTATAGCCATCAATCGCGATAATCACATCATGCGCAGCCAAACCAGCGTGTGCAGCACTGCCCTCACGGCGCGCTTGCTGCACCAAAACACCTGCGGTTTGCTCGCTAAGTTTTAGTCCTAAAGCTAATGACTTATCTGTTTTTTCTAGATATTCCACACCAAATTCAGGTAATAACTCTGTCAAAGGCAATGCATCGGTACTGTCAATTAAAAAGCCTAAACGCTCACGCCAATCTTGCCCTGTTAACTGTTGGCATAACTCAAACATGGTGTTGTCATTGACTTGTATCCCCTGCTGCGCACGCTGGTAGAGTCGTTGTAATAACGCATCCAAACTGGAACCATGGATTCTTAATCCCAAATCCAGACAAAGTGCAATCAAGGCGCCTTTATTATAATAACTGGTCCCTGCTTGGTTAGAGTTTTCATCTTGACGATAAAATTTAATCCAAGTATCAAAACTTGACTCCATCACCGTTTGTACTTTTCGCCCGGGGTTTTGTAAATAACGATCAATTTGCGCAGTCAATAATTTAAAATAAGCATCGCGTGAAATCACCCCACTACGATACAACATCAAGTCATCATAATATGAGGTAATCCCCTCAAACACCCAAAGTAAATGCGTATAACTTTCTTGATGCAGATTATAATTTACAAAGTTTTCTGGGCGTATAAACTTCACCAACCAAGCATGAAAATACTCATGGCTGCATAAGCCTAAAAAGCGTTGATAAGACTCCGAAGGTTGGTCTGCTTCATGCTGCTTGGGTAAATCGTCACGCGGGGTAATCAGGCTGGTACTATTGGGATGCTCTAAGCCGCCATAACTATTGGCTGTTGCCATGGTCATAAAAATATAGTTTTGAAAAGGTGCACCAGCAAATAAATCAATTTGTGCCGCACAAATTTTTTCTAAATCTTGTTGTAAGCGTTCAGCATTCATGGCGTGACGACCCGACACCACAAAGCGATGCGGAATATCTGCGACGCTAAAATCAAATCCAGTCTGTTCAGCGAGTTCAAATGGGCTATCAATCAGCTGCATATAATCTTGTGCACGCAGGGTATAACGCCCTTTGACCAGACTACGTTGACTTAAACCGGTGGCCAATTGAAAATGTTGCAATGCTTGCGGTACAAAGAGATCAACCTCTATCGGTTTTTGTTCTTGATCTTGTAGTGCTAAGCACACACAGGCGGGATTGACATATAAACGATTGGCATCGACATAAGCACCACGCACCGACAAATCATAGGCATATACATCATACTCGACCGTAATCAGTTCATGATCGGTGTTATATAAGCGCCATTTATTTTTTTCAAATTTATCGATTTTAAGTATACGCCCTGCTTCATCAAAGGCTTGCACCGATTCAATGTGCTTGGCAAACTCACGAATTAAATAACTACCTGGGATCCAAGTGGGTAACCACAGCACTTGCGTTGGATTGGCTAAAAACCGCATGGTGACATGGATAAGATGTTGATGATAATCGTCAAATTCAATCTGATAATGCAACATAATTTAGATTCGTCATACTTAAAATAGAAAAGGCTAGGCGCAGGATACAGGCTTGGCACATAGACCAATCTGTACAAGCATTGCTTAGGTTAGCACTTTTTTTGTTATTGTGTCCTGTATAAACGCAAATCTGAATGTGAAGCACTAGCACTGCTATCGAAAAAAGCATAGCATTCGCAATGCTTTTATCTGAATCCCATCAAGTACGGTTTAAGGAAATCCCCTTGAGATCAATCACCACGTTCTTCGCATTTATCAGTTTATTTTGGGCTAGCTGCCTACATGCTAGCTTACTTCATATTGCCCCCAGCAGCGTAGAAGCTGAGGCTTGGACTATTTTAGATAGTCAATCCGGACAAATTATTGCGTCGCATAATAGTGAGCAACAACGCGCTCCGGCATCTCTGACTAAAATGATGGTGGCTTATATTAGTCTGAAAGAAATTCAGGCTGGTCGGTTGAAGAAAGAGGAGATTATTCGCGCGACACCAGTGGTCAATATGGTGCAGCCTGATGAATCACAAATGTATTTAAAAGTGGGTGAGCAGATTTCTGTCGATCAGTTACTTGCTGGTCTCATCGTGATGTCAGCCAATGATGCTGCGGTGACTTTGGCGGAACGTATTTCAGGGAATGTGCCTGCTTTTGTACAACGTATGAATCAAGAAGCGCAAGCCTTGGGCATGCACAATACCCATTTTACCAACCCTGCTGGAATTACCATGCCCGCACATTATTCCAGTGCGCATGATATGGCATTGCTGGGGCAAAAACTCACCCAGCAAACACCAGACTATCTAAGCTACTCCATTCAACCAGATTTTCGCTATAAAGAACATTTTCATCACGCCACCAATCTTGCATTGAAAACAGATCCTAGTGTTGACGGGCTCAAAACAGGATATACCCAAGCTGCTGGCTATAATCTCGCACTGACAGCACATCGTCCAAGCGGACTGCCGAACCAACCAGATCGACGTATTATTGTGGTGGTGATGGGCACAAAAAGTGCAGTCAAACGCAGTCAAATTGCAGAACAACTGCTGAATCTGGCTTATGTCTATAGTCGTAATGAAATCGCCATTCAAGAAAAGCAGCAACTCGCTGAACTGCCCGTAATTCGTTCAACTTTAAAAATCTTTAAAATTCAATCTCCACAACCGCATATCGTCACAACCTCACTGTATAACCACAGCAACCCGATCCTACTGACTCAGTTTGATCCAACACGTCAGCTCTTGGTTATACAAGATCAACAGCATCAACCACAAATCATCGCACCTGCACAAAATACCCAAACTCATTTTGATGTAGAACTAACTCAAAAATCCTTAACAGCACCTCTTGCTGGTCCAATGGAGCTCGCCAAAGTCCATGTCTACCAAAATCAACAACTCCTACAAACTTTTAATATTCAAGACAATGTCATCTTAGAGCAGGCACATTGGTGGCAACGTCTCTGGATGTGGTTGATTGGCCTTTTTGCCTAAATTTTCCGTAAGTAGTGTTCGCATCTAGCAATACATTTAAAAATCACAACTTAATTAAAAAAACCTATCAAAAATACACAAAACCAAGCACTACGCTTGGTTTTTTTGTATTTCTGTAACAAAAGATAATAAACCTTTGAATTTAGATGAAAACTAGCTTATTTAATTAGTCGAATATCATAAAAATGAAGCATGATTATGTCTCAACAACATCGTATCGTCATTGTCGGTGGTGGTGCTGGCGGCCTAGAGCTCGCCACCCAGCTTGGTAATCGTTTGGCCAACAACCCTCAGATTGAAATTAGCTTAGTTGACAAAAAGTTAACCCATATCTGGAAACCGTTATTGCATGAGATTGCAGCGGGTACGCTGAATATTAATGCAGAAGAAACCAATTATTATGCCCATGCAGCCAAACATCATTATCAGTTTATTTGGGCTAAGCTCGAACAAATCGATGCGGCAAGAAAATGCATCATCCTTAAAACACAGTCCTCATCTAAGTCTGAACAAGGTGATCAGCAATTTGAACTGCACTATGACACCCTCATTCTAGCAGTCGGCTCTATTTCCAATGATTTTGGTACACCAGGGGTCAAACAGTACTGTCATTATCTCGATAGTTTGCAACAGGCACAAACTTTCCAACAAGACCTACTGCATCTTTATCTCGATGCACAACATCATAATATCGATCGTGAATTACATATTGGTATTATTGGCGCGGGCGCAACAGGTGTCGAGCTCGCAGCAGAATTGGTACAAGCCAAAAAGAACTTTTATCAGTACGGTCTCAACAAAATCAAACCCAACCAAGTCAAGATTAGTTTGATTGAAGGCGCACCCAGAATTTTACCCGCCCTCTCAGAAAAGATGTCCAAACATTGCCACAAACATTTAGAACGTATGGGGGTACAAGTCCTGACCAATAAACGGGTTGCAAAAATAGATGCTGAACGCATCTATTTTAGTGATGACACCAGTATTATTGCTGAATTAAAGGTTTGGGCAGCGGGTATTAAGGCACCGCCGGTTATTGCCAACCTAGAAGGTTTTGCCAAAGATAGAATGGGACGCCTAGAAGTCTTTGCCACTTTGCAAACCAAATCAGATCCTAATATCTTTGCTTTTGGTGATTGCGCACATTGTATTCCCGATGCCTCACAACCACCGCTTGCACCACGGGCACAAGTTGCCAGCCAACAAGCCAGCTTTTTGGTCGATGCGATGCTGGCACGGATTAAAGGTGCGCCACAACCCATGTTCCAATTTAATGACCGCGGTTCCTTGGTCTCCTTAACCCGGAGTACCGCATTTGGGGAAGTCTTAGGGCAAGTCAATGTACAAGGTTTTATTGCCAAATCGATGTATGTCTCTTTATATCGGCTACATCAAGCAACAATCTATGGGTATACCCATGCCGGTTTACTCGCCACCAAGGATTTTATGACGCGTAAGATCGCACCAAAAATAAAATTGCATTAAACTAGAAACATGCTACCGCAGATACACCTGCCTTGAAATGATCGCACGCAATACATGAAGCGCTTTGCATCATCTCAAGCGCAGCCTGTATCCTGCCGCTATTTTTAAAAGCCTTTGCAGTCTAGTGCGCATCGGAATGCGCGCTCGACGCTACTTTTGAACTTTAGATTTCGCAGATTTACGCACTTATGCAACTGATCTGTGAAAATTTTCAGCAGAAAAACAGCTAAATTGCTTTTTTTTGCTAATTTTAGTCTACAAACACTACATTTCAATTTATGATGTAGTCTTAAAATATCAAATGGATCAATACAATGACTGATGCAATTGCAAATAATCACGTGGTATCTTTCCACTACACTTTGACAAATGCCGAAGGTGAAGTACTTGATAAATCTCAAGGCGAGCCACTACCCTATTTGCATGGTGCAGGCAACATCATTCCTGGTTTAGAAAAAGCTTTGGAAGGTAAAAAAGTTGGCGACAAATTTGTGGTAAACGTACCTGCAGCTGAAGGTTACGGTGAATACAATCCTGATCTCGTACAAGAAGTGCCAAAGAACATGTTCCAAGGCGTAGACAACATCGAAGCAGGTATGCAATTCCAAGCACAAACTGATGACGGTGTTCAAATCGTTACCGTTAAAGCGGTTGAAGGCGAAACCATCTTAGTTGATGCCAACTTCCCGCTTGCTGGTCAAGACTTAACTTTTGATGTCGAAATCGTCGACATCCGTGAAGCTTCTGCTGAAGAACTAGAGCACGGTCATGTACACGGTGCTGGTGGTCACCACCATTAATAAACCCATAGCCATATGACTGCACATTGAGCCGTTCATACGCTAAAAAGCGAGCAATTTGCTCGCTTTTTTATGTGTGCGCTTTTGATGTGCTCACTTTTTAATGGTTGCACATCTCAATCAGGTGGTGTTAGCGCTGAATCAATGCCTGTTGTCGCTGTAGAATAGCCTGACTCATTAACTGATACAGTGCTTGCAGATCGGGGCGTTCAGCTTGCTCGAGCAAAGCCCGATGCAAAGCCAAAATTGCTAGATCTCCCCGCGCCGCTGGACCAGTTTGTACCCATTCAGGCGACTGTTCAGTTGCTTTCTGTGCCGTTGCTAAAATTAAGGGCGACAAGAGCGAGCGATCAACCTGTTGCACCGCCAACAATTGCGCCGCGGCATCATAGCAGTAATTGGCAAAATTACTGGCAAAAACTGCGGCTAAATGCAGCGTCAAACGTTGCTCAGTGTCATAACAATAGATCCGTTGACTCAGTTCTGCCGCCAACTGCTGTAGGCATTGCAATGCTATCGGATGATTCGCTTCTAACAACAAGGGAACCTGCGACCAGTCAACTGTCGCTCCCAAGCTAAAACTCTGTAATGGATAAAAAACACCATATCGCTGAAAACGCTGTAAGACAGATAAGGGTGTACTGCCAGAGCAATGTACCACCACACAATGTTCAGACAGTACAGGTAGCGCCGCCACCACTTGCTCAATCGCCGCATCGGCAACTGCAATCATCAACACATCACAATCTGGATCTAGATGGTCTAAATGATCTAAAGCTTCAGCAGCGCAGGTCTTGGCCAATTGTTCAGCATGTGCCAAACGACGACTATAAATCTGCAGCAGTTGATGCTGACCTTGCTGTAAGGCATGGACGAAATGACTTGCCACACGTCCTGCACCAACGAAACTAATACGCATCTTGCCACTCCTTGCTGACAATGACCGCGACTCAACACAAGAGTGCATCCAAAGCTGCAAGCATGTTGGTATGAACATGCTTGCTAAACCATCATAAAGAACCTATTGCACTTGATTGGCAATGCCGTCTAAGGCTAGAGACTTGGAATAAAGCTACGGCGGACTTTTCCAGTCAAGTTTTGATTCAACAATGGGGTATTTTTACCATGTGACAACATACTGTCCTGATCTAGACGCCATTGCAATTTAGGATCGACCAATACCCAACCGGCTTGTTGTTGCCATTGTTCAAAGATCTGCGCCACACGTGCTGGTGCCACCGTAACTTTTTCTACCCACTGCAAGGGTTCAAACAAACCTTCATTGACCAACTGAATACCCAAAGCCACATAACTGTCAAAGGCACTAATACCAGATTCGGTTTCAGCAAAGGGCGCCAATTTTGCCGAGGCATTGAGTGGTTCATGATGGGTACAAATCGCATCAATCACACCCGCTTTCAGTGCTGCACGGAGTTGCTGTTTGTCTTGCTCAGCACGTAAAGGCGGACGCACATGTGCTAAGGCATTAAAACCATCAATTTCTGTATCTGTTAAATGCAATTGATGCATTGCCACATCACAACTTACCGCAAGCCCTTTGGCTTTGGCAGCGGCAATCAAAGCAATTGATGCGCCAGATGATAACAGACCGAAATGGGCACGGACACCTGTGGCTTCAATCATCAGTAAATATTTGGCAATGGCAACGGTTTCTGCCAAAGCTGGAATCATGGCTAAACCTTGACGAGATGCAGTAAAGCCTTCATGTACACAGCCATCTTTGGCAATTTCAGGTTCTTCCGCGTAGAACACCACAGTTAAATCCAACCCAGCCGCATATTCTAAGGTACGCAAGACCACATCATCATCAGCAAAGGGTGCATAGGCATTCGACACTGAAGCACAACCACCTTTTTTTAACGCCGCCATATTGGCCGGTTGTTTGCCCAGTAAACCTTGCGTCTGTGCACCAATAATTTTTAGATAAATTCCACCGTCCAATTGCGCTTTTTCCACCAAGCCATGAATCAGTGCGCCATTGTCTTGGACAATCGGCTTAGAATCTGGGGGCGTAAACACATGCAAAATGCCATTGGCACGCGCAGCATGACCTTCTGATTTTAAAGTCCCATGCTGCTGCTGACCTGGTTCACGTAGACGTGCACAAAGATCGACCATGGTTGGCATTAACCAATGCCCTGTTGCATCAATCACTTCCGATACCGGAGCACTTGCTGCATTGACCAAACGACCATTTTCAATATAAACCGTCGTGACTTGATCACGTTGATGTACTGGATCTAAAACACGAACGTTTTCAATTTGAATGACTGACATTTTTCGATCCTTTACTGCGCTATTGCTTCAATTAAACCTTGTTCTTCTAATTGCCCTTGCATAGCCAATGCCAAAACGGCCATACGCACGGCAATCCCGTTGGTCACTTGATTTAAAATCACGGAACGGGGACCATCGGCAATACTAGACTCAATCTCAACACCTCGATTCATTGGACCAGGATGCATGACGATACAATCATCTTTGGCCAATGCCAGACGCTGCGGATTGAGACCATACATTTTATAAAACTCAGATTGAGACGCCAATGCCGGCGAATTAATCCGTTCATTTTGAATACGTAAGGTAATGATCACATCACAATCTGCGATGCCTTGTTCCATCTGATTAAATAAGCGCACACCCGGACCAAAAGCTTCAAAACCATAAGGCAACAAGGTGTTCGGAGCAATTACCCGAATGTCACGACACCCCAATGTCTGTAAAGCAGCAACATCTGAACGTGCCACACGGGAGTGCTTGATATCGCCTATAATTGCCACACTGAGTTCAGAAAAATCTTTTTGGGTTTCACGACGAATGGTTAGCATATCTAACATCGCCTGTGTCGGATGGGCATGACGACCATCCCCAGCATTGATAATGGCAACCTGAGGACATACCGTTTGTGCAATAAAATGTGCCGCACCCGATGAAGAGTGACGTACCACAAATAGGTCAGCCGCCATGGCTTCTAAATTCCATAAAGTGTCTCTTAAAGTCTCACCTTTGGACGTACTGGAACGTGCAATATCTATATTGAGCACATTGGCCGATAAGCGCTTTGCCGCAGCTTCGAATGTGGTGCGTGTTCGTGTGGAGTTTTCAAAGAAAAGATTCATCACGGTACGCCCTTCCAATAATGGCGTGGTGATCAATTGATTATTAGCATTAAAAAAGCTTTGCGCTGTATCGAGAATTTTACTGAGTGTGGCTTTGGAAAGCCCTTCTATCGTGAGAAAATGTTTGAGGTGACCGTGTCGATTGAGTTGAATCTGGCTCGGTGTATGCAATGCCGCCAAGTGCATGAGAGATTCCTTGTCTGCTAAGTTGCGTTATTATAGCCAAAAGCACAGTAATAGGCTTAGGCTTTTTTAGAGTTTTTTCACCTTACTCAGGGCAAAAGCGATTATCTTCAGCAACTTGTTCTAGCCATTGCCAGTCCGATCTCGATCTGGCAACGAGATGATCGCAGGGATTGTGTGCGAAAAGTTCAGTCGCATTCACTTTTGCGATTAAAAATACGTTAAAATGCGCAATTGCTGAATCGCCTTGGACATATGAATGAACTCGAATCTCCGCTTATCAACCTATTGGGTGAGTTGTGCCGACGGGCTCGAACGATTATTAGAACAAGAATTACAAGATTTGGGTATTCACCCGAGTGAATGTTTAGCGGGTCGTATCGTTTTTAAAGGCACTTTAGAACAAGCATATCGCGTCTGCATGTGGTCACGCTTAGCCTCACGGGTACTCCTCCCGATTCACTTTTTTGATATTGAACACAGCCATGATGCACGTGATGTGGCAGAAGAATTATACCAAGGTGCGCTCAGTTTCGATTGGTCTCTGATTTTTTCACCGCAAAGTACCTTTGCGATTCGGCTACATTTAGAACGCGATATTAAGGTCAACAGTCAATTTGCCACCTTAAGGGTCAAAGATGGCGTGGTCGATTCCTTTATGGATGCTGTTGGACGCCGTCCTAGCATTGACACCAAACAACCAGAAATCACCTTATCGGTGGTGGCTGGTAAGCATCAACACAGCTTTTGCCTAGATTTATCAGGTGATTCTTTACATAAACGTGGCTATCGCCGCTACATGACCGATGCCCCGATCAAAGAAAATCTTGCTGCGGCAATCTTAGAAAAAGCTCAACTCAAACAACTACATCCCGATATTATTCTCGATCCAATGTGTGGTTCGGGAACTTTTATTATCGAAGCACTGATGATTTTGACAGATCGTGCGCCCGGCTTAGTCCGTCGCTTTGGTTTTAATGGTTGGCAAGGTCATGACCAGGAATTATGGATGTCGATCAAAGCCGAAGCCGCTGAGCGCCATCAACACGCCCTGCAGCAAGATTTACCACAGTTTTATGCCTTTGATGCTGATTGGGATGCAGTAAAAGCCACACGACAAAATATCATTGCCGCAGGTTTTGAATCATTACTAGATCACATCAAGCTC
The DNA here is from genome assembly GCF_001704115.1 of Acinetobacter larvae. Classification (NCBI taxonomy): domain Bacteria; kingdom Pseudomonadati; phylum Pseudomonadota; class Gammaproteobacteria; order Moraxellales; family Moraxellaceae; genus Acinetobacter; species Acinetobacter larvae. The sequence goes on along the minus strand of NZ_CP016895.1, from coordinate 1,517,755 downwards.
GAAGAGCGTACGCTTGCCGATTGGCCCGATTTTAAACTGGGACAACAACGTGCGTTTATTGTCACCAATCCACCTTATGGTGAACGTCTTGGTGAGAAATCATCTAACCGCGCTTTGTACCTTGGTTTATCCAATCAATTACAACAACACTTTGCACAACAACATACAGCGATTATTGCTGCTCATATTGAACAAGCGGATGTACTGGCTTTAAACGATCCACAAACCTTACGTTTAATGAATGGTCGTCTACCGATTTACGTCCGTTTGGGGCAAATTAAAGCCGCCCCTGTGACTGCCCCCTTCCTAAGCACATGGGAACCCGCAACATTTGAAGCCATCGACGGCGCAGTCGACTTCACCAATCGCTTGCAAAAAAATATGCAAACCTTGAAAAAATGGGCCAGTAAAGAACAAGTCTATTGCCTACGTTTGTATGATGCCGATCTACCAGACTTTAATATTGCGGTTGATTTATATGGCGATCGTTTACACGTGCAAGAATATGCGCCACCGAAAAGTATTGATCCAGAAAAAGCCAAAAAACGCTTTAACTTAGCCTTGGCGGGCATCCGTGCTGTAACCGGTTTAACACGCGATAAAATTTTTATTAAAACCCGTGCACGGCAAGAAGGTAAAAACCAATATCTCAAACAAAGTACTGCATCAAAACGGATTATTGTGCAAGAAGGTCGCGCCAAAATTTTGGTAAACCTTACCGACTATCTCGATACCGGTCTTTTCTTGGACCATCGTCAAATGCGCCTACGTATTGCCCAAGAAGCACAAGGCAAGCATGTGCTCAACCTTTATAGTTATACCTCAACAGCAAGCCTACATGCTGCGCTTGGCGGTGCTGCCAGTACCACCAGCGTTGACTTGTCCAATACCTATCTCAATTGGTCTAAAGAAAACTTTGTTCTCAATGGTCTCACCGTTGATCACCCAGACCAACAGCATCAATTCTTTGCCAGTGATTGTTTTGAATGGCTCAAAGAAGGTCATGAACAATATGATCTGATTTTTATCGATCCACCCACCTTCTCTAACTCGAAAAAGTTTTATGGTACTTTTGATGTACAACGCGACCATGTCTCCTTGCTGAAACGTGCAATGAATCGCTTGTCCAGCCATGGCACCTTGTACTTCTCCAACAACTATCGCGGTTTTGAGATGGATGAAGAAATCGAAGCATTATTTGATACCCAAGAGATTAGTGACTATACCATTGGTCCTGATTTCAAACGCAATCGTAAAATCCACCGTGCTTGGAAAATTACCCACCCTCAAGCGCATTAACATTATTTTATTTTTGCGATTTTATTTTCACGCATTCATTTGTGTAGGTTCGATCTAGACCACTATTCGACCTAGACCACTATTCGACCTAGACTAAGTGGTAGTGGTGTACACAGCACATGCTGTGTACACGCCATACTAGCTAGTCGTACCGTGTTTGATCAAGCTAAAAATACTGGGCAAATTGCTTCAATGGTTCGGGTTTAATATTGCCTTCAACCATGCCATTATGCATTGCCAAACGCTTATAATGTGCCCAACCATCCGCTACGTGTAAGACCATTGGTGCAGCCAACTGCCCCAAATCTCGTGCCAGCTCATAATGAAAGTTACGCTTCAGCAAATGATCAAGTTCAGCCGCACTGGGTTGTTGCTCTGCATCACCTTCACTGAGCAAAGCATAATAAGGCTTATACTGCTCTCCTCCAGCAATTCCCAACAAACTTAAAGTTCGATAACCCTCTGTTTGCAATTGCTGTAAAAGCTGTTGTGCTGTGACATGATCAATTTTCTCACCCACCATATCGACTGTGAGTTTACGACCTAAAAATTTAAAACAAGGTACATCTTTTATAAATCCAGTCACTTGCAATTCATCATCGATGATATAGCGCAATAGACCAGCGGCAGTGGTCACCACAGGACTAACAATTTGATCTTGTTGCAATTGCCATGCTGGCAAAACCTGACCATCTGTTGTTAAAAACTCATAAAAATGAGCATGGTACATCAAGGGAAAATATTGCTGATAGGGAATGGTGACCACTGCCTCTGTCGCCCATAGCCCCTTCGCCTGAAAAGAAACATGAGGCAAACGTTGCTGCAACTGTATTGCCCAAGATGAAGCACTGGCGGTATCCCAGCTAGATAATAAACAAAGCTTAGGCCACAGCTGTTGCCAGGCCTGACTCGTTTTTAAATCCAAACGAGCAAACTGTTTTGCCCGTTGTGGTCGATGCGGTGCTTTTAACTTGGCAAAGTTCTGGTTTGGCCACTGCCCCGAACGCAAGACCCCGACAATCTCATGTTGTTTCTGGCTGATTAAATCTAATAACTGCAAGGCAAAAGTTGGACTCCACACAGAAATCAGTGCCAGTTTTGGGTCCGCGACCAGATACACGGCTGTTGCAAACATGGCAGCCTCAGCGGTTTTGGCATACGCAATATCGGTTGGCACTGACTGGGTTAAACCACTCAATAGCCGTTTAGAGAAGTTCAATAAAGCATGATCATTATTGAGATTTTCCCGCTCTCCATGCTGCCGCAGACTCTCAGGAAGCCAAGACACTGACCAATAATGGGTGCCTTGTTTTAAAGCCGGATATTGCTGATATAAATCATAAATCCACAATGCAATCGCTTGATCCAGTTCTTTTAAAAAACCAGCCGTATAAGGGATATACTTAAGCTGCTCACTAGAACCACTGGTCGGCTGAAAACGCTGAATAACTTCTTTGCCTAAAGCATTGCGCCCACTCAGGCGTGATTGTTCAATGACTTCACGCCATGCAGCATAGCGGGTTAAGGGATAGTGTTGTTGAAACTGCTGATAGTTCAGATCAGTTTTACCCAAAAGCTTTAAAATTTCAGAAAGCTTTTGCTGTTGAATAAACTGCAAATTGTCTGCATTGGCGACAAAGCGCTTAGCCGTATACTTGCTCGCAAAAGCCAAAATACCATGTGCAGCAGTTAAGATCATTCCCATCAAGCCACCTGCTGTAAAGGGGCAAGCGTTGTAGACACATGTGGTTTCAGTTCAATAAAGTCATCTTGCGCATCTGCCCGCCCTTTACTAATGGGTTTGAGCAAATGACCTTTGATTGCCGCAAACATATCTCGCCAAGTTACCTCTCCAATGCAAGGTAATTCAGTCCCTTGTACCCAAGTTGGATTGCACTGTTCAAAAAAATCTATCTTGAGATGCTGCTGACGTAATGATGCATGAATCGGTGCAACCTGTTGTTTAAGTGCTTGATAGTCATCACCAAAATTTAGTAGACCAGTACGACTATCATAATAAGACTTAAAATAGGTCTCACAATAAGACTGCACATAATCTTTTAAATATGAATGATGATGATCGAGGTTGGGATAATAACGCTGATAATTATTAGCGAGCAATAGATAGGTTTTAAAGCCTTTCGAGATCAGCAACCAATAAACAGATTGCGTGGGGTATTTCAGTTTATAACGAAAAATATAACGCATCATGGCGCGCTGTAGGGCACGCGTCCCCCAATATTCTTTTTCAATAATCGTATCACCACTAAAAAAACCGTGTTGTGCTTTTTCACCTACTAAAAAGTCGCGCTCAGTAATGGTAGAAAAACCAACCACCCGTTGATGAATGGGCGCAAATATTAAAAATACACCAGTCTTTTGCAAAAAATCAGATTCAAATAATTCAAAACTGGTATTTTCATAATATTTTTTATAAATGTTATACATCTGTTTAAGTTGTAGTACGGTGATTTGTTTGACGTCTTTATATTCACTATAAGGCTGTTTACTGGCTTTGCGCCATAATTTAAATTCTAACATTGCAAAATTCCTTTTTATTGTATTGATATCTACCACACTAAACATCACACATCGCTGTATGTTTATTTTTATTCATTTTAAATAATTTTTATTTATTTTAAATAAGAATGAAGTAGATCAAATAATCATGCGGTCACATTCACTTTCAGCAAAGCAATTTCAGCGCGCCCAAATAGCGTATTCAGTCATACAAAAACTGTCAAGCAAGATGAGATAATCGGTAGTAATCTCTATCTGGACTTACTATATTGCCCAAGAATATGGAAAAAGATTATTGAATTCACATTAAAAAATTATTGTAGGTTTGACTTTTTATATACTGCACTTAATCCAGCTGCCACAATGAAGATAATCCCCATCATCGCAGACCACGTCATTGATTCACTAAAAAAGACATAGCCGAGTATCACCGCAAAAATAATTTGATTATAAGACAATACCGCCACGGTCATGACATTGCCATGCCCATAAGCACGGGTCAATGCAAACTGCCCCATTGTTCCCAATAAGCCTATTGCTACAATCCCCAGTAGTGTCTCTGAATCTACAGCGCTGAATCCAGTCATTAACGTAACAGCGACCAAACTAAATACCGTTCCAACCAAGGAAAAATTAAAAATAATTAAAAATTCTGACTCTCCAGCACGCACTAACTTTCCAACATTAAAATAAGCCAATGCGGTAAATAAACCCGATAATAAACCAATGCAAGTTGCCCACATATTCGGATTGGAGAACTTTGGATTTAATAAAATCAAACACCCTAAAAACCCCAAAACAACAGCAAGAATTTGAAACTTCCCAATCAAAGCCCGTTGTGTCAAACATGCAATCAGCGTCTGAAAAATTGGATGCGTATAGGATAAAGTCATAGCTGTTGCTAAAGGCAAATGAATTAGGGCATAGAAACCACAATACATTGCAAGCACGCCCAAAAGTGAACGTAAAAAGTGCAAACTAAAACGTTGGGTTTTAAATGACAGCCCTTTAACGCGAATCACCGTACTGATCAGGATTAAATTGATGAGAGAACGATAAAAAAGGATTTCTAAAATGCCGATCTTTAAAGCAGTATATTTGATTACAGCACTCATTAATGCAAAGAAAACACAAGCAGCAATAATCCACAAACTCGCCATGTCTACCCCGAATATCTATGCAGAACACCTTATAAAGACGCTCACTCAGTCTATCGTAAAAAATCACTAAAGCAGATGTTTAATATACACTTAAAATCGCGTCTGAGTAGTTTATACCATGCAATATGCAACAAAGCCGTTAGAACATCGCAAATGCAGACGGTCAGGATTAAATACGTGCGACATCAATATAACTGATTTTTTGTCGGTCAAAATATTGTGTAGGGTCTGCCTGAAAACTATGTAAGCTATGAATTGCATGAATAATTTCAGCTGTAGCTTGCTCCATCACATAACGGCGCGGATCATTTTCTGCCAAGCTTAAACTCAGGATTTGATGATTTTGTGCTTTGGCACTTTGCATCGCATGATGCAACATAAACTCAAAAACATCCGCGCGATGTGGTGAACAAAATGGTCCCTGCATCAATAAGTACTCAAAACACTGCCGGACTTTAGGTAATGTCATCTTACCGCATAGCGTTGCATAAAGATTATACAGCGGTTTCACCAGTTTCAGTGGATAGTGATAATCAAGCACTCTAATTCTTTTAATATGCTTTTGATCCCATAATCCATATAACCCTACAATCTGGTTAGATTCATCAACAACTATATAAAAATCGTTATAGCTCAGACCCTGCCAAAATTTTTGATCTGTGTGAATATTTTTAAAATCGTAAATAGTGAGGAAATTATAATACTGCTGTAAATCGGCTAAAAATTCGAGCACAGCATCGATATGACCTTCTTCTAGAGGCACGACATTTAGATAATGTGGTAAATCAATCGCCTTAAAATGACTGATATTATAAGTATAGATATTGTCCCAAATATAAGGTGAAAAATAATGCTCCCGAGTGACATGGAATACTTTACGTGCCAACACATTATCCGCCAAAATAATGCTTTGATAAAAATTATGCTGCGGAAAAGTTGCCGCCAAATAATCCATAATTAAACGAACATTTCTCTTCCCTCTCAGTTCTTTACGAAAACGTAAGTCACAGATATAACATAAAGCATAATGCTGCGGTGCCGTACCACACTGTTTCCATGCCAATAAAAACATTCCTAAAATTTGATCAGGGCGAGTTTCCTTGACGATGACCAAGCATTGCCGAGTATGTCCCAAAATAGTAGATGCAGATAAATAACTATTGACCCGCTCAAAAGATAAACTCATACGATTGCTCGGCATGACTTCTTTGATCACCTCTAATAATTGTGCATCATCGCCTATCTCAGCACTACGCAATACCAAATCAGGCACAGCGGGTGAGCGAAAATAAATATTCTGCTGCAAGTTCATCATAATTTCCTTTTTATCATTGTAGTTAGACACTATTTTATCGTTTCTTATAGGACGGATCGCCTGAATCATTGACAGATGAAAGACCACCCGAATACACAGTCTAGGCAGCAAAGTCATATACTGTCAATTATCACAGCAGCGAGTTGAAAAGCTTACTTTATAGAATCAAAAAATCGGTCCGTAGACCGATTTTTTTGCACTTTCGTTTAATCTTGCGATCACTTAACTGACACGTACTTTTTCAAAGTCTAAACGACCATCATGACTGGTGACCAAAATCGTATCACCAGCTTGATAATCGCCAGCGAGAATTTTCTGTGCCAATGGATTTTCGATCTGTTGTTGGATCGCACGTTTCAATGGGCGTGCGCCATACACAGGATCAAAACCAGCTTCAATCAAGAAATCAAATGCAGCATCATCTACCTTAAGGCGTAAATCACGCTCTTGTAAACGATCACGTAAACGATCCAATTGAATATCGGCAATACCGCGAATTTGCGATTTTTTCAACGCATGGAAAATCACTAACTCATCGATACGGTTAATAAATTCTGGACGGAAATGGTTGCTCACTGCATTCATCACGACGTTACGAATTTCATCATTCGATGCATTTTCACCCAACTCGCGGACATCATGTGAACCTAAGTTCGATGTCATCACAATCACCGTATTTTTAAAGTCGACTACCCGACCTTGTGAATCTGTCAGACGACCATCATCCAAAACTTGTAGCAAGATATTGAAGACATCGGGATGTGCTTTCTCCACTTCATCAAACAATACCACGCTATAAGGCTTACGACGCACAGCCTCCGTCAATACACCGCCTTCCTCATAACCGACATAGCCTGGAGGCGCACCAACCAAACGGCTGACGGAGTGTTTTTCCATAAACTCACTCATATCGATCCGAATCATGGCATCATCACTGTCAAACATAAAGTTTGCCAAGGCTTTGGTTAATTCTGTTTTCCCCACCCCCGTTGGTCCAAGCAACAAGAAAGAACCACTTGGACGATTTGGGTCAGATAAGCCTGCACGTGAACGACGAATTGCATTGGATACAGCAACCACAGCTTCATCTTGCCCAACGACACGATTATGTAAGAACTCTTCCATTTGCAACAGTTTCTCACGTTCACCTTGCAACATTTTGCTTACTGGAATGCCGGTTGCCGCACTGACTACTTCAGCAATCTCATTTTCGGTTACTTTGGTACGAATCAATTTCGGCTCTTCGCTTTCCTCTGCAACTTCTTCTTGTTCAAGCTGTTTTTGCAACTCTGGAATTACGCCATATTGAATACGACTTGCCTCAGCCCAGTCTCCTTCACGTTGTGCTTTTTCCAAGGCGATACGCGCCTGATCCAGAGCAACTTGTGCTTTATTGGTGCCTTCAATTAAGGTTTTTTCAGCACGCCAGACTTCTTCGAGGTCATTGTACTCTTGTTGCACTTCAGCAATTTGTTTTTCCAGATGTGTTACTTCTGCTTTACTAACCGAGTCCTCATCTTTCTTCACGGCTTCTAGCTGCATTTTTAACTGTATCAGGCGGCGATCTAAACGGTCTAATGATTCTGGTTTAGAGTCGATCTCCATTTTGATACGTGAAGCAGCTTCATCAATCAAATCAATAGCTTTGTCGGGTAATTGCCGATCAGTAATATAGCGATGTGACATTTTTGCTGCAGCGATAATGGCAGAGTCTAAAATTTGCACACCATGATGCGTTGCATATTTTTCTTTTAAACCCCGTAAAATGGCAATCGTGTCTTCCACAGTTGGCTCATCAACCAAAACTTTTTGGAAACGACGTTCTAATGCAGCATCTTTTTCAATGAACTGACGATATTCATCAAGCGTTGTCGCACCCACACAACGCAACTCACCACGCGCCAGCGCTGGTTTTAACATATTTCCAGCATCCATTGCGCCATCGCCTTTACCAGCGCCCACCAAAGTATGTAATTCATCAATAAATAGAATCACTTGGCCATCTTGTTTAGAAAGATCTTTTAAGACTGCTTTTAAGCGTTCCTCAAATTCACCACGATATTTAGCCCCAGCTAATAAAGAACCTAAATCTAGGGACAAAACACGTTTGCCTTTAAGACTCTCAGGGACTTCACCATTAACTATACGCTGTGCCAACCCTTCCACAATCGCCGTTTTACCAACACCAGGTTCCCCAATCAATACTGGATTATTTTTAGTCCGACGTGATAACACTTGAATCGTACGACGAATCTCTTCATCACGCCCAATCACAGGGTCTAATTTACCAGCAAGTGCGCGCTCAGTTAGATCAATGGTATATTTATCAAGTGAGTCACGTTGGTCTTCATGATTATTACTCATGACTTTTTCATCACCTCTAATTTTTTCAATCACGTTTTTGAGCTGCGCGACTTGAACACCGACAGCATGTAATAAAGTTTTGCTTTGACCGACTTCAGCCAAAGCCAATAATAACCAGTCTGTAGATAGAAATTCATCACCCGCTTTTTGTGCATAACTATCTGCTAGATTCAATGCCTTGACTGCATCTGGGTCTAAGTTGATATCTCCTGTCGGATTCGTCAACATTGCAGCATTGGCAAGTGCTTCAGCTATTTTTGTTTGCAACTCAGGTAATCGCGCACCCGCTTGTTGTAACAAACTGACATTGGCAGCCTCTTCCAGTAAAACAGCCAATAAATGAATTGTTGAAATTGCCGTATGGTCTTTACCCATCGCCAACGATTGAGCATCAGACAATGTTTGCTGTAGGCGGTTGGTAAATTTTTCAAAACGCATTGTAATTATTCCTCACCACTAATTTTTAACTTAATACATAGATGGGATTGATTTGAATTTTTTCAAATGTTTTTCTGAAAAAAACTAAATATTTTCAGCTAGATACATAATAATTAGCCCAAATAGACTATCGCATTAATATGGTGGTTATCACACAATTATTCAAGTTTTAAATTGCTAAAATATATATACAAAAGGTCAACTATCTCACTCTTTCCAGCAAAATAGCTAAAAATCCCCTAACAAATGAAAGGTTTAGTTTGGTCAATCCGATTTAATCAAAAGCATTGTACTTTATAATTTTTTTCTGAAATATTTCGGCGACTCAATAAAACCATATTTAGAATAAAAAGTATGCGCGAGTAATCGACTTTGATCACAATGTAAAATCATACGATCACATCGTTGTTCCTGAACATAGGCTTCAGCATGATGCAATAATTTTGTCCCTAAACCCAAGCGCTGTTGCCTTGGATCAATGGCTAAAAAATTAATCGATGCAAAGTCCCCTAGTACACCTAATTGTGGTATCAAGTACAAACTAATGAAACCACTGACTTGATCTTCCACGCAAACCACCCACTGTGCAGCCCGAGTATCTATCAATAGTTGTTGTAACTTCAACTCAATAGACTCAAGCTCTAATGGATAACCCAAAACTGATAATAAGCTTTGAATTGCCATAGCATCCTGCAGTTGCACTGGGCGTATAACGATTTTCTTCATTTATTTGATTTAGTTTTTTGATTTAGTTTTTTGATTTAGTTTTTTGATTTAGTTTTTTGATTTAGTTTTTTGATTTAATTTTATTAACTACAACTTAACAATGTTGCAAAATAAGCACCCTTTTGGCATGCTTATTTTGACTAAATATCAAGCATCAATCTCGATAATTTCAAAATCATGACTGATTTCTACACCGCCATCTGCCAACATTTTACTCGCAGAACAATATTTTTCAGCAGATAATTCAACCGCTTTTGCCACTTGTTTCTCTTTGATATTTCGCCCTTTTACAATAAAGTGCAAATGAATCTTGGTAAAAACAGCAGGAATGCTATCTGCACGTTGAGCATTAAGCTCACAACTTATGTCTATCACGTCTTGTCGTGATTTTTTAAGGATAGTCACAATATCAAAGGACGCACACCCACCAAGTCCCATTAATATCATTTCCATAGGACGTGGTCCACGGTTTTCACCACCGTATTCAGCAGAACCATCCATCACCACTTGATGCCCACTTTCAGATTTTGCCTGAAAAGCAACATTCTCTAACCAATGTACACTTGTTTGCATTGCAACTACCTAAAAAAATCTATAAATTTACAGGGTAGCTGTAACACTAGCATAAAAAGAGTTGATACGGAATTTCATCTCTATGCTTCCACGTGACGAGTTAATTTTAGGTCATCAGACCTGGTTTTTATCCAATTTGGAATTTATAAGCATGGCTTCAAATTTTTCCTATTTAAGCACCGACGCTTTGTCTCCAGGGCAACTGCCTGAATCAGTCAAAGCACTCCTCAAACGTGCAAATATCAATCGTTTCCCCAAACGAATGACCATCATCGATGCTGGGACTGAATCTAAGTCTCTTTATCTGATTTTAAAAGGTTCAGTTTCTATTATTTTACGAGAAGACGATGACCGTGAAATTGTAGTCGCTTATCTGAATCCTGGTGATTTTTTTGGCGAGATGGGTTTATTCGAACCGCACTCTCTGCGTACTGCCGAAGTCAGAACACGAGATACCTGTGAAATTGCTGAAATCAGTTATGAAAATTTTCATCAACTCAGCCAACAATATCCAGACCTCAGCTATGCTGTTTTTGCGCAACTTGTTCGTCGTTTGAAGAACACCACACGTAAAGTTACGGATTTAGCCTTTATCGATGTTTCTGGTCGTATTGCACGTTGTTTGATTGACCTTTCTGCACAACCAGAAGCAATGATCTTACCAAACGGTCGCCAAATTCGTATTACCCGTCAAGAAATTGGTCGTATTGTTGGATGTTCTCGTGAAATGGTTGGACGTGTCTTGAAGACCTTAGAAGAACAAGGCATGATCGAAACAGACGGTAAAGCCATCTTGATTTTTGATAGCTCACTTGAAGAAGCAGAGTCAGAATCAACAGCCAATGATGCTTAATCTGTCCTAGGTGATACCTAAATATCTGTGCAAATCCTTCAGATTTGCACAGAAAAAAATTATCAATTCAATTGATTAAATAAAAAACTGCGGTTGAATAAAACCCCAAGCTAGTCCGTACCGCATTTAAACTTTAAGTCTTAGATTGATCCGACCTTAGTTTGGTTAGATGCCATGAATGTCTTAACAATGAGATGAGAAGTGCAGTTATTCAGCACGCGTCAACTCAGTCATTGGCCAACGTGGTGTTGTCGTCACCGCCAAACCATCCTGCTGCCCGACTTTTAAGCGCTGATATCCGGCAAATGCAATCATTGCGCCATTGTCTGTACACAATGCTGGTTCAGCATAATGCACGGATGCTTTAATTTTTTTCAATGCCACCTCCAGCTGTTCCCTTAATACCAGATTGGCACTGACCCCACCCGCAATCACCAAAGTTTTTAAGCCCGTTTGTTTTAAAGCTTTCACTGATTTTTTTACCAATGTGTCAACCAAGGCTTCTTGAAAGGAAGCAGCAATGTCTGCATCACGGTTTTCGCCTGCTAACTTCTTAAGCTGAACAGATACCGCTGTTTTTAAACCGCTAAAAGAAAAATCTAAACCTTGATGTAAAATAGGTCTAGGAAAATCAAAAGCTTTTGCATCACCGTTTAAAGCCAATTTCGCGATATTCGGACCACCGGGATAAGCTAAATTCAGCATTTTTGCGACTTTATCGAAGGCTTCACCCGCAGCATCATCAATGGATTCACCCAGCATTTCATAATGACCAATAGCATATGCAGCCATTAATTGTGTATGACCGCCTGAAACCAATAAAGCAACAAAGGGGAACGCTGGCGGATGTGCAGACAATAGCGGTGCCAACATATGCCCTTCCATATGATGGACCCCTATGGCAGGAATATTTAAAGCATATGCCAAGCTACGTCCAAACAATGCGCCGGTCATTAACGCGCCCATCAGTCCAGGACCACGAGTATAGGCAATGGCATCTATTTCAGATTTTTTAACTTGACTCTGTGCCAAGAGCTGATTGATCAGTGGAATGAGTTTACGAACATGATCTCGTGATGCCAACTCCGGAACCACACCACCATATTCTGCATGTAATTTAATCTGACTATAAAGCACCTGACCGCGTAAACCTTGTTCACTGTCATAGAGTGCCAAGCCTGTTTCATCACAGGAAGTTTCTAAGCCGAGTACGATCATGAGCGCTTTTTTCCATTGCAAATTTAAGCCGAGGCTATTATAGACTTGTGATATGAGTTGTAAATGAGTAAAATACTGACCTTCACTTGTGATCTAAAGCAATTCTGCTTAGATCTTATCCATTCATAATGAGGATTCTTCATGCCACAAGTTAAATTGAAAGAAGGCGAACCAGTAGACGTAGCTATCCGTCGTTTTAAACGTTCTTGCGAGAAAGCAGGCGTATTAGCAGACGTTCGTAAACGTGAATTTTACGAAAAACCAACACAAGAACGTAAACGCAAAAAAGCTGCTGCCGTGAAACGCTACCAAAAGAAATTGGCGCGTGAATCAGTACGTACTACTCGCCTTTACTAATTAATTTGTGATTGACTGCTTGGGAAGAACAACATGTCCGATTTAAAAAACCAAATCACTGAAGCATTAAAAAGCGCTATGCGCGCCAAAGATATGTTAACAGTAACGGTCATTCGGAGTGTCCAAGCAGCAATTAAGCAAATCGAAATTGATAAGCGCACGACACTTGATCAAGATCAAGTTCTTTCGGTTATTGAAAAACAAGTTAAACAACGCAAAGAGTCGGTCAAAGCATTTAGTGCGGCTGGCCGCGATGAACTCGCTAGTAAAGAACAAGCCGAAATTGAAATCTTATCTCAATTTCTACCAGAAGCTATGACTGAGGAAGAGCTTGATTCTCTCATTGAGCAAACGATTACTGCTCAAAGTGCAACTAGCATGAAAGATATGGGTAAGGTGATGAATTCTCTGCGTCCGCTCATAGCCGGGCGCGCCGATCCTGCACAAGTATCTGCCAAAATTAAAGCCAAGCTTGGCTAGGTCTTCGCACTAGACTGTGGTGCTGCTGACAACGCTCTTGTCTTCCCCCTACCCAAAGCTATTCTGCATCATTCCACTACGCAGCAAAACGGCATATTCTATTTTGGTGTTTTTATCTTGGTGCTTATCTTAGTATTTGGTGCTTATCTTAGGATATAGCTTGATTGAGCCATGATTACTCGATTGCCCAAGCAATTTTTAAATTTTCAATTCACGCTCTGCTTGCATTTTTTCTAAGCGCTGATCGATCTTGGCCAACATCATTTGATTCCCTTTGGCTAAACGCTGTGCATGCAGCAAAGACTTAATCCCTGCAATCTCATCACCAGACCAATATTCTGCTTCTGCACGATAACGCAGGACATTAACAGTACGCATTGGATGATTACTATCTGCGTCGGCTGCTTGTTGCAACAATTGCCAAGCAACAACATCTCGCGCATTATTTTTTACCAAGCGATTTAATAAATTTGTTGCAGCTTGGGTTTGTTTTTGCCGCACTAAAACTTCTGCCAACTTTAAACTCAATGCGCGATTTTCTGGTGCAATCTTTTGCTGCGGATTAATACTGGCAAAAGCCTGATCTAGTTTATTCTGATCTAAATAAATATCGGTTTGAATTAAATTTAATAGACTATGATTGCTGTCGATTTGTTTGGCTAAATTTAAATTTGCTTGTGCATCCGCATAATCACCCTTTTTTAAATAATATTTAGCCAATGCCAAATAACTGGCATAATTTTTTTGCTTGGCTAAACTTAGCAATTGTTGTTCACTGGCCTGCTCTGTAATGACTGCGGTATACCATTTAATCACTTCAAAATTTTGCTGCTGGTTTGAAAATGCGATTGCTGGCAATTGATTGGCTCTTAAACGTGCTTCACTCATACGCTCAGAAGTCAAAGGGTGAGTTAACCAAAAATCAGGTAAAAAACTCACCATGCGAGTTGAACGATTCATGGTTTCAAAAAAGTCTGCCATCGCCTGTGGGTTATAGCCTGCACCATACATAAACTGCATACCAATGCGGTCAGCTTCACGTTCTTGGTCGCGACTATAGCTTAATTGACGATCCAATAATGCAGCCTGCGTTCCCATCATCACAGCTCCGCCGACATCGCCATTAGACTTCGAGGCCAATGCAATCCCAGCCAGAATCCCAGCCATCGCAAGTAAACCCTGACCTTTGAATTTTTCTTGCGAACGACTAAAATGACGCTGCGCAACGTGGGCAATTTCATGCCCCATCACACTGGCGACTTCGTCCATATTTTTGGCAGCGGTCACCATACCGCTATTAATCGCAAATAAACCACCCGGCACAGCAAAAGCATTAATTTGTGGATCTTTAATCACAATGAGCCCAACAGGTTTTCCCAACTGGGTTTGACTCAATAACCGTGTAAAAACAAACATGAACTGATCTTCTAACCACGGATCATTGAGGACTGGATAATGCAAACGGACTTCGCGATAAACTTTTTCACCAATTTGATGTTCTTTTTGTTTATCGATAATCCCCACACCACCGCCAATGGTCGGCACATCAAAATTAGGTGCTGTGTGAGTAAAAGTGGGCTCAGTGGCTTGTACAGTGCCATAAACACTTAAACTCAACATCAACAAGATTTTTTTCACGTTTCGCACCTTAAAAATTTTATTCAATATAGCCGTCATACACCGTGCAAATATCTATGCCATGTTATGTGATGTATTAAATATTTTACAATTCATTTACTGTACTATGAATGATAGTCTGGATTGACCAAATATGCAGGCTTTTGCCCATTTAAGGCGGTGACTAAGTTTTGATAGGCTAATTGTGCCATTTTTTGCCGTGTGGCTACTGTAGCAGAACCAATATGCGGTAAAGTCACGACATTATCTAAAGCGAATAATGGCGATTGTTGTAACGGTTCTTTTTGATAAACATCTAAGCCAGCAGCAAAAATTTGACCTTGCTGTAATGCGACATAGAGTGCTTGTTCGTCAATCACACTGCCACGCGCAATATTAATCAATACCGCATGTGCTTGCATCATTGCCAGTTGTTCAGCAGCAATCAACGCTTGAGAACTTGCGTTTAAATCGACTGCGATCACCACAAAGTCTGAACGCCGTAACAGCTCTTCCAGCGAACAATAGCTGGCATTAAATGCTTGAGCAACAGCCAAATTTTCACGGCGATTATGATAGAGTATGTCCATATTAAAGCCATAAAAAGCCCGCCGAGCTATCGCAGCACCAATATTTCCCAAACCAATAATGCCAAGTTTTTTACCAAAAATATCCTGACCAAATTGTGCGACTTGTACAGTGCGTTGCCACTGCCCAGCTTTGGTCCATGCATCGAGATGTGCAACCTGACGCGCAGCACTCATCAATAAAGTAAAAGCCAAATCCGCAGTGGTTTCTGTTAAAACATGTGGTGTATGTGCCAACCAAATTTTGCGTTGATTTAAATAAGCAACATCGTAATTATCATATCCCACACTGACAGAAGAAATAATCTTTAACCGTGTTGCAGACTGCAAATGCTGAGCATTGAGCTGACGACCTGCACCAATCATGCCATCAGCATCGCTCACTGCCTCTGCAAGTTGTTGATCAACCTGACCAAGCTTAGGGTTAATTTGCACCACCTCAAATTGTTCATGAAGCTGTGCCAGAATATCAGCATCTAAACGACTAAAGACTACTACTTTTTTACCCATCGCCATTTCTCCATCGCCTCCTTAAACAATATCGTCTCTTCAAAACATTTTCTCTTAAACAATAAAGATAATCTATTTCGAGACAATATGGAAAAGCATTGGCAATGATTTTAAAGCAATGCAATAACCCAATTAGATCAAGACAGCTCTATGGTCTTATTATTGTCCAGTTATTATTGTTTTAAAGCGTGCCGCGCTGATTCAGCATCTGTGATTTCCAGACCATAAAACCATCTTGACCCAATTGAACTATGCAACCGCAGTCTATAAGGCAAAGCCCATATCTTACGGCGTAGATCACACAGAAACCCTTCGGAAAAGATAAACTCCATATGATCGTTAGCACCGGTTATCAATACCCCAAAAACAGATAATTGATAACTTGCGATAACAAAGCGCTATTAAAAATACCGCCTATACTCACTATGTCGGATGAAAGTGAAAAAACACGCAAAAATAAATTTATTTTTTTGATTTATATTCAAAATAATGAAAAAAAGTCTAAAACAAAGGAGTTTTGATTAATACTTAACCAGCACGTCTTAAACACCCTCTACTTTCTCCAGATATCCCCAATAATATGGGGACAAAAAATCATCTACGCATTGCTTTTTAGTTCATGATAAACAATAATAATTCCTATTTATTTTCGAGTGCTTATCACCATGGCTGATCAGGCTAGAATTCTTGAAAGTAACACCGTCATTGCCAATCAAATGTATCTTCAGCATCACGATTGGTTGCAGCAATGGTTACAATCAAAAATTAGTTATCCGCTCAACGCTGCCGATATTGTACAAGATACCTTTGTCAAAATATTACAAACCAAACAACGTCTTTTGGGCATACAAGAACCGCGTGCCTATTTAGTCAATGCCGCTAAATATATTTTAATAGATCAGCAACGCCGTTATTATGTTGAAAAAAATTATTTAGAATCGCTTAAGCCTGTGGAAGACATTGATGAGCTCAGCAATAGTTCTGTTGAACAAGCCATTCAAATTTTAGATTTTTTAACAGTCGCATTATCCAGTATACAACCTGCATCACGGCAAGCCTTTATTATGTATTATCTAGAAGGGTATAATCAGGCTGAAATCGCGCAACATTGCAATAAATCTTTGCGCTGTATTCAAAACTATTTAGCCGATTGTTTAAGCTTATGCTATGAAGCTCGACAGCGCTTATACAATGAAAATAGTATGCTCGATTAACTTTTCATTCTTCTCTGGTATTAATCTTTTCGAGCATTAATCTTCTCAGGTATTCATTTGTGAAAAAAAATAGGCAATTGCCACCTGAAATCGCATTATGGATTATTCGTTTAGAATGTGATGATCCGGTAGAACAACGACAAGCCCAACAAGAATTTAATCACTGGCTTGACCAACATCCAGAATATCAAGAACTGGTTCAAGATGCTGTGCATTTTAATCAAAATATACAGGCGCTCCCCAAACAGCACCAAATATCTGGTGAAGTATTGGATGCCACACTGAATGCAGTAAATCAAAATAAACGACAGTTATTTAAGTCCTTTACACATACAACGCTAGCAATCGCAAGTCTAGCGCTATTGGGCAGCTTACTCTATCAAGCCCTACCACTTGATTATTATTTTTCAGATTATCGAACACAAAGCGCGGAAGGTAAAAATATTGTACTAGAAGATGGTACCAAAATATCGCTTAATGCAAATTCAGCAATTAATGTAGATTACTCCACCCAGCAACGTACAATAAAATTGGTACGGGGGGATATTTATGTCGATGTCGCAAAAGACCCCAATAGACCCCTGGTGGTTTATGGCAGTGAGGCTCAGTTTAAAGCACTGGGAACACGTTTTATTGTTCATCAATATTATCAACGTAATACGCTACGAATGCTGCATTCAAAAGTACGTGTCAGCAGCGCTAGCCCCTCATCACAATCACAAGTTATTCACGCTGGGCAAAGTATAGACATACGCCCTGAGGGCTTGGGGGCAGTAAAAAACACCCCAATTGATAGCAGCTTATTTTCATGGCAGCAACAACAGATTATCGCGGATAAGCTTCCTTTACCTGATGTGCTGGATCGTTTAAATGCTTATCACTCGGGCTATATAATATATAGCCGTAAAAAATTAGAGCATATTAAGGTGACTGGTATTATCAATACTCAGCAAGATTTAACCCTGACTTTACAGCTCTTAAAAACCCAATATCCTGAATTAGAATTCGATCAAGTCGCAGGGCTGTTCGTACATGCTTACAGCACTGCGACGCGCTAGATTAGATTGCTGGCACAATAGTGGTACTGATCATTATTGAGTATAGAATATGCATTATGTCCTTCATTACTGTATTTTACTGCCACCAAAGGCGGTATTCAGCTGACTGTTACCATGAAAAACTGCATGACCTGCAACCGCAGCAGCATTAGCCCCAAAGAAGTTCCCTCGCGCTTCGCCATTCACCGTACCATTGGCAATCGCAGAACCAGCAAAGCTACCGTTATTATAGATTGCAGCATTAATCTTAACCGTATTTGCAGTGCCTGCCGTAGAAACCACGCGTTTCAAAGTATCTGCATCCGACAGCGTTTTTAAGGTTCTATTATTAAAATCTGCAGTAAGGACCCCATGGAGTAAATTATTGGGCGCAGCTTCCGTACCACTCCCAACCCAACCACTCAGAATACCCGTGACTGTACCATTATATTGGTTTATGCCAATGACCTGATATTTAGCAGTACCTGAAGTTGGCAAACTGAGATTATCACTACTACCAATAAAAAAGGTGGTACGGGTATTATCACTTGCTGACGTAGCCGTAGGTTGATGCCACTCACCAAAGAATACGCTCTGTGCTCTATCATTTGGATCTAACTGGATCTGTTTATAAGTAAATTTTCCTAAAATACTATGATCAGGGACTGGCTTTGGGATATTCCATTTATTGAAATCTAATTGCACAATGCCAGATTGATCTAAGCCGCCTAAATTAACGACAGCCTTAACATAATTTGATTCAACCGTATCACGTAAGTTATTTAAATCAATAAGCGTATTATTGACCTCTCTGGCTGTATTGGTTTCATTAATCACTGCGATGCCAGGTACACCCGGTTGGTCATTCGGATGCTTAATAATATTCCCCACCGCACCCACTTTAATTCTACTCGAATTACTGGTTGCCCCAACAGTATTGGCTGCTTGAGCATGAATTGCAGCAGAAGTTACCACAGTCGCCAATAATAATTTTATCAATTGCATATGATCTCCCCTCGAGATACAGTTTTCATGAATAATAATCATTAACTTTCTTATAGCTCAGCATAAGTTTTATAGAACTTATCGCCATTTAAAAACTAGAATTTATAATCGAATGCCACTTTAAATGTACGTCCTGGTGAAGGAATTGCAGTACGGGTTAAAGCATCGGGATAATACTCATTCAACAAATTGGTGCCGATCAAAGATATTTTAAATGCTGCTGTCAGCCAATAATCAGCATAAGCATCTACTGTCCAATATGATTTCCAACCATAACTATCTAAACCTTGGTTTGGAAATACCCATCCCTCTGTACTTTGTTTTTTAAGATTTGACATCGAATGATAAGAAAGCCGCGTCCCCAATATCAGTCTGTCATCTAATATACGTGCCCCTAAATTTGTACTCATCGCATGTTTAGGCGGAATTGCACCACGTAAATAGCCCCCAGGAAAACCACCCATAAAACAAGTCGGCGCATCTAAATAAATAGGTGATAATTGTGCAGCATAATCTTTATCACACATTTCACTTTTGATCAGATAACTATAACCTAGATCACCAAAGATTAATCCTTGGTCAAAACCTACTTGTAATTCTAAGCCTTGCGTTTTTAACTGATCATATTGCGCAAAGCTGCCAGTACTGTAATTTCTATCAATTATATCATTGATTTTATTGTAATAATAATTAATTTTTAAATCAGCATTACGCCAGTTTCTCAGCCATTGTTTTAGGTCATGCACATAGCCAAATTCAATATTTTGAGCATGTTCTGGCACAAAGCCTTGTGTACGAATATTTTCCGCAAAACCCACAGTGCTTTCATATAAAGATGGGAAACGTGTTGCCTCTACATAACGCGCATAAACACGTGAAAATTCATGGAATGTGTAGCTAAGTGATAAGGATGGATCAAATTGTTGGTCGCGACGCTTTCCAACAGGAGCATATTGCTCTTCTTCTGTCATTGGACGATAATGCGTTGCAGCAATATCGTTTAAACCACCACCCAACAGCGCAATAATTTTTTCGCCATCCTTTAATGCAATAGTGCCTGGTGCATTATGGGCATGTAATACACCATTTTCATCCGCCTCCCAATATATATATTTATACTTCCAATAACCGCTATCACTGTTATAACTCTGACCATCATAGCCCTGTGACTTTATATAGCCTTCATGATCATAATATTCATCCCATTGTTGTGATGCATCACTCCAGACACGGTGATAAAACGGTGTTGTTTTCATTTCTTCTTCCGCCATTTTGATATCATACGGCGTTAGTTGTTCATAGGTTTTGGCGGCGAGGATTTTTGGACGTGACCATTGTCGTGTTTTTAGTTTTTCATCTAATTGGGTATCTAAACTCCAATATCTGCCCCAACGACCACCAATATTAATGGTGAACTGATTATTCACATGCCAATCTAAATTAAACCAGGTGCTATATTCTTGTCGTTCACCACTTTTAGGACCAAACACAAAAGGCATGCTTTTACAAAAGTTAATTTGCTCAATATCTGAACAGATTAATGGCGCTTCATCTATATTACGGGCATTCAGCTTTTCCTTTTGCAAACTTCCGCCAACCTGAAGCTCCAATTGTGAATGTAGGGTAAAACTATTGCTAAAATCTATACCCCAGCGATCATTGGCAGATATTTGTAAGGCTGGATTGACCAGTTTAAAGCGTTCATCGTTATAATCTGCATGACCAATTAACGCATTGGCAGACTGGATAATATCTGGACTCACTTGGCAATTGCGATCAATCCCATTTTCGCCAAGGCAGCCCGCTTTTTGCAGAACATGGGCAGCCCAAAACGAGCTTAGAAATTTGGGGGAAATCGGCGGAGCACCCGTACTATTATTGCGGCTATCGGTATTATTATACCAAGCCCCTACTTTTAAATTAATCCATCTAAAATCATCTGCATTCCACTCATAATCTATACGCCCCGCATGCTGTTTTACCTTCGCTAAGGGCCATTGGGCGGCATGCCGTGCTTCACTCTCAAGCAGCTGATCAACAACATAACCATACACAGCTCGCGAGTTCATAATCTCGCCATAAGCAATATCACTATGACGCCAACTTAATTTTAATTTTTGATGATTGCCGAAGTACCAATTATTTTTAAATAATGCAGAGCGATTATGACTGGAGCTATTGGTGACTTCATAACCTGGCGGTGCAATATCGGCAGTATTTAAAATAATGTCTGCATGATGTGCATGATCAAACCGAGTTTGATAGACATTTCCTCCGCGCTTTCCTGAAAAATAATTTCCTTGCTCACGCTGACTATAAGCCAACATAATATCGGTTAAATCATTTTTAGCGGCAATAGCAAGACGAAAAGCATGATCTTGAAAAAATTTATTTTTACCCTGACGCGCTAGAGCTTGGTACAGCTGAGGGTTTAAATCGCCCAATACTGCCGACCAATTTTCTGGTGTACGATAATCTTCACCATAGTTTAAGTCGGCCATGCGTGCTTTGGTCGAATTATTATTCGTTTCATAGCGCAGATTTATTCCCCAATCTTTTCCTGCGGCAATCACATCATCACCATTTAGAGTATTGAGCATTACCGCACCTCCGATTGCCGGAGGTATGGCATAGTTCAATTCAGTTGCACCTTTATAAACCGTCGTTTCACTGAGTAAATTGGGATCAATATAAGTACGATTATGCACACCCGCATAACCTCGGTAAACTGACACTTCTTGCTGCGTACCATCAACAATCACAGGGACCCGACCCTGACCTTGTAAACCACGTACATTGGGAGAAATTGCCCCACTATTACGTGCATCACTGCTATAAACCCCGGGAATACCACTTAAAATATCGGCAGGATGACTGCCTTTGAAATGCTCAAGCTCATCTTTATTTTTATAAATATTGACTATATCTTTTTGAAACTGATCATCTTTCCCCTGCGCATAACGATCTTTATCGGCATTCAACTCAATGGTCGATAAGACCACATCCACCTCAGCCGCATCGCTCCTAGCAACCGCGGTGCTTAAATTTGTCGAAGATAGCGATTCGCTCATTGTTGCACCAGCAACGGCTCGCTTTGGTAGATCCTGAGCTACGGAGGATTGCTGCAACAAATAGCCAGCAGCTGTACTTTGAATGTGAAAAGGTGTTTTTTCTAATAGTTTTTCAAAAGCTTGTTCTGGCGTGTAATGACCGATTAACGATGCCACTGCATAGAGATCGGTATGCTGTGCATCAAATAACAAGCTGACATTGCTTTGTAATGCCACTTCATTGAGTGCATTGGTCAAGGTATTTGCTGGTATTTGATAATAAATACTCGGTTGATTGGCCTTACACGCTTGCGATGCTCCCCCCATCCATAAAACAATACACAGAGTTAAGGGTTTCAATGCGACCTGCGCTGCGATGAAACAAGTTTTCATCGGACTGGTCCATTGACAAGGTTCAGTTCAAGGTTAAAGTCTATCTCAAGGCGAATTAGCAGCATCCACTTCACAATACTATCTCAATAGATCTGCGCCATAATGCAGCACCCAAATCACAAAAATCATATTTATTCAAAAACTTAACACCACACTAACCACATAAATCACACGCTACAGCACTGACATATCACCAATTACGTTGCATTAAGGTCGTTGTATTCGGGTATCAAGTTGGGCTAAGTATAATTTTAGATATTATTTAATCAATTGAATACTCAATAATTTTTCAGTTTTTATCACGCTTTGCATCACGATGGCTGCAACGACTTTTATTGCTATTGCTTTATCGTTATCGTTTTAGTCGTTAGCGCTAGCCCCAACAGCAAATCATCTCAAGCGCTAACACAGCACCTTACCGCAAAAATGTGGTATAAAATAATCAATTACGGCACTTACATGTAACATGCTATGAGATCTTCAAATATTTACACACCAACCATTATCTTAATGGCTGTTGCAGCAGGTATTTGTTCCGGGAGTAATTATTTTAGTCAACCACTGGTGCATTCCATCGCCATTGCCTTGCAGCAAGATGAAACGACTGTTGCTTGGGTACCCGCACTTGCACAGATTGCTTATGCCTGTGGCTTATTATTACTCATGCCTTTGGGAGATATTTTAGAAAAGCGTCGTTTATTGTTTATCTTAATGCTCTTGGCAGCATTCGGGCTGATAATGAGTGGTTTTGCCACGAAAGTATCATGGTTAATTGTTGGCACTTTAATTACAGGCGTTTTTTCTATTTCCGCACAATTGTTATTACCTCTGGCGGCAAGCCTTGCTCCGGTACAACATAGTGGGCGTGTGGTCGGATTTCTGATTAGTGCGCTGATGGTGGGTATTTTATTAGCACGATCTCTAGCCGGGATTATGTCAAGTTTATTGGATTGGCATATTATTTATCTGATCAGCGGCAGTATTTTATTGGGCATCGCCGTGTTGCTATATAAAAATATTCCTCAATACCCAGCCACACGCACAGAAAGTTATTTTAAAACCATTGCATCGCTGCCAAAGATATTTAAACAAAATAAAAGACTCCGTTTAAGAACAAGTATTGGCTTTCTCATTTTTGCTTGTATGAGCATGGCTTTTACCACCATGTCGATGTTATTGGCACCCGCACCTTATCTGATGAGCGATTATCAAATTGGTTTATTTGGTTTGACTGGTATTATTGGTACGATCATTGCCAATTTTGCAGGAGAGTTTATTGACATGGGCCATATGCATGTTATCTCAATTTTCTGTGCAGTTACTTTAATCTTAAGTTGGATTTGTTTTGGTTTATTAGACTATAGCTTTGTATTTTATATTGTCGCGACAATCTTATTATATTCTTCTTTATCTGCCATTCATGTCACCAATCAAAGCATTGTCTTTAAATTAAACCAAGCATTGAAATCACGCTTTAATGCATTGTATATGACCGGTTATTTTACTGGTGGTGCAGTCGGTACAACGGCTGGAAGTTATGCATGGCATCATTTTGGTTGGCTTGGTGTTTGCATTAGCGGTTTGAGTCTCGCCAGTTTGAGCTTAATATTTTGTATACTGGACCGTAAAGCAGCAGCAGCTGATAGCGGTAATATACGCTTAAATACCTCATCCAATGAACGAGGCACTTAATCATAATCAACATAAACGCTATCAGGTTATTAGATCCATAATGATCTTGGATCAATCGCAACCTATTAGCGCCCAGCTGAGATATGTGATGGCTCGTATGATGGCGAGCATAAACGTTGATTGCTCTTTATTATTTTTCTTATTATTTTTCGTCGTCATCAGGCAAAGTCTGCCCACTATTGGCACTGCCCTTTTGCCAGTAAGACGCCGCTTTAATACAGGCTTTATCTACCGCGAAATCATTCACCAAACGTTTTCTTAAATGGCGAGCAACATTTAACTCGGCAGCAATCCAAATATAATAATCTTGTTGGGGTAAAACAATACGCTGCAATGCTTGCTCAAATAAATCTGCACTGGCAATGTCTGCGCCATTACGGTGTAGCCAATGAATGTCCAGTTGCGCAGCACTATGCAGAGCAATTTGATCGTCTAATTGATTCACCTCAGCCAATACTAGCGCATGTGCGGATGCAGGTAGTTCTGCCAAACGCCGCGCAATCGCAGGCAGAGCCGTTTCATCCCCCAATAAAATATGATGCTGATAACTGTCTGGAATAACCATGGAACCCCGCGGTCCTGCAATCGCAACGTCATCCCCGACTTGACTATTTAATGCCCAATGCGTTGCTGGTCCAGCTTCATGAATGGCAAATTCTAAGGTGAGAGTTTTAGCAATGTTATCAAAGGCACGTGGGGTATAATCGCGTGCAATCGGACGCTTATCTTCTGGGAACTGTATGCCCTGTGGACCAATACTCGGGATGACGTATTCGCCTGTTTCAGGATCGGGAACAAATAATTTGACATGATCGTCAAAGCCTACACTACAAAAATCAGCCAAATCTTCACCTGTTAAGATGATCTGCATCAGGGATGGGCTCAATTGCTGTTTAGACTGTACGGTTAACTGACGTAATTTCAGTTCATGTTTTACGCGATACGGTTTTTTGTCTGTCATAGTGGTCATGCACTACTCCTCTAATCTTCTAAGTTTTTAATCTGTTGTAAAGCATTGTTGAGAATTGCAATCACTTGATCTGCTTGTTGCATATTTAAGGTCTTTTCCTGTAATACATCATGTAAGTCATACCGAAAACCTTCTAATGCCTGTGATAAGTGCTTAGGGTATTGCGCGCGATGATGCACCCATTGCAACACTTCCTGAATATGTAACTCCTGATCTTGGTAGGCTTGTTGACCACGCGCAGTCAGTTGATAACACTGCTTACGTCCATCAGCAGACGGCGCTGAGTCAATCCAATTACGTTCTTGTAATTCAGTTAATAAGGGATAAAGTACGCCGGGGCTAGGGCGATAACTGCCTTGGGTCAGCTCATCAATGGTTTTCATCAGTTGATAACCATGTTGGGCTTGTTGCTGTAAGAGGTGCAATACGATTAAACGTAAGCCACCATGCCCAAAACCGCGTTGCCGCTTGATTTTTTTAGCTTGCATTGCCTTGTCATCACCGTAGATCGTGCAAAAAAGATATATCTTTTTATTGTGCTTGGCAAGTCATTCTCCCCATTCTTTGAAAAAAAAGATATATCTAAAGATCAACCAACGCACTGACTGCGTATACCGAGCCATGCGCTTAAAATGGCGTTAAGGCATTGAATAGTTTTGCCATAGCATATGCCAATTTTTTAGCCTCTGGCTAAATCGCAGTGAGTAGCACCAAGACATCTACTGGCAATTACAAACAATTACTGGCAATTTTTATAAGCAATACTTTAAATCACGATTTAATTGATAAAATTTACATTTGAGAATGATTTTTAATTAAATTTGCGCTATGGTTAAAGATCGTGCTCGGATTTGAATCAAAGCAAAACCCTGCGTCGCACATTTACATCACTCTTACCGTGTAAATTCTGACTTTAAATACATGCTAAAACGTCGTTATCTATTACTTATTCTGATTCCTCTTGCGCTCAGCTCACTGTTTGTCGGTGTTGCTGAAATGAAGCTCACTGCACTCATCGCTGGGCAGAAGGAAGCTTGGCAATTGCTATGGACCAGTCGCTTACCGCGACTAATGGCTATTTTAATGGCGGGTGCTGGTTTAAGTGTTTGTGGTCTGATTATGCAGACACTCAGCCGTAACCGTTTTGTGTCGCCAACCACAGCAGGCTTATTTGATTGCGCACGTTTAGGGGTATTGCTGGCCATTATTATTATTCCTGGCGCCTCTATTTTAATAAAAGCTGGTTTTGCCATGCTGGTTACCTTAGCCGGCTGCATTTGCTTTATGAGTATTTTGGCAACTCTAAAACATCGTGATCCAATTTTTGTTCCCTTGGTGGGCATGATTTTTGGCGGCATTATTTCAGCTGTAACCACCTTTATCGCGCTACAACTCGACTTACTACAAAATATTATCGGTTGGATGCAAGGCGATTTTTCTAGCATTTTAAATGGGCACTACGAACTGATTTATTTGAGCCTACCCTTATTGGCGGCGATTTATTTCTTTGCCAATCGTTTTATTTTGGTTGGACTCGGTCAAGACTTTGCAACCAATTTAGGCGTTGCTTATAAATCAACCTTAATGATCGGACTATTACTGATCTCTACCATGACCGCAATCGTGGTGGTCACGGTAGGCGCAATTCCATTTTTAGGTTTAATTATTCCAAATATTGTCAGTTTATATCTTGGAGATCATTTACGTAGCACACTTTCACATACGGCATTATTGGGTGCTTTACTGGTTTTAGCCTGTGATATTTTCGGTCGTTTGATTATCTTCCCCTACGAACTTTCAATCAGTGTGATTATGGGGGTGATTGGCAGTGTCGTATTCTTATGGTTATTACTGCGGAGGTATCAACATGCTTAATCTGCGGTCTAATCATTTTAAACTCTGGCTACTGGCAGCAGTGGTCTTGTTGTTAATACTGGGCTATTTGTTTTGGGATATCGGCAGCGCCTGGCAATATGCCATAAAACTCAGACTCAGAACCATTGCGGCTATTATCGTTTCTGGTTTAGCCGTCGGCACTGGCACGATGATCTTCCATAGTATTGTCAATAATCGAGTGGTCACACCACAAGCACTGGGTCTAGACAAACTGTTTGAGCTTTCTAAAACCCTAGTTATTTATTTCTTTGGTGCAAGTGCTTTATTGGCATTACACCCCATCACCGATTATCTGATGAGTGTCAGCATAATGCTGATCTTCGCACTGCTACTTTATCAACTGGTTTTTAAACGTGTTGCCCAAACACAAATGTATTTTCTACTGTTGATTGGTCTGATCTGCGCCACCTTATTTGATAGTTTAACGACCTTTTTACAAGTGCTGCTTAACCCTGATGAATTTCAAATTGCAGCCTATGCTGGATTTGCCAGTTTTAATACCGTCAAAATGCCTGCACTGTATTTATCGATGATCAGTATTTTACCCATCGTGATTTATGCCAGTTTACGTACGCGACAACTCGATGTCATGGCTTTGGGACGTGATCATGCGCTTAATTTAGGGATCCATTATGATGCCATGAGTTTAAAGCTCTTGGTTTTGGTGGTATTGGCACTGGCATCTGCCACGGCACTGGCAGGACCAATGATGTTTTTAGGCTTGTTGGTACTTAATATTAGTTTGCAGCTTTTTAAAACCCATCAACACCGTATTTTATTGCCCGGCATTATTTTAATCAGTATTGCTGTACTGATGATCGGACAGTTTATCGTACTTCATCTACTCAATTTAAAAACCACACTCAGTGTGATTATCAATTTTGTCGGTGGTATTTACTTCTTCTGGATTCTATTGAAGGAAAATAAAAAGTGGCAATTCTCCTAAAAAACATTAGCAAATCCTATCAGCAACATAAAGTGGTAGATGATGTGTCTTTGCGCATAGAAAAAGGACAATTTACCGCATTTATTGGTCCCAATGGCGCTGGGAAAAGTACCCTACTGTCGATTATTAGCCGTCTCATCACTGCCGATCATGGTGAAATTTATTTAGATGATGAAAATATCCAAGACATGAAAAGCATCGACATTGCCAAAAAACTTGCCATTCTAAAACAATCCAACCATACCGAACTGCGGTTGAGTGTGGCAGAACTGGTAGCATTTGGACGCTTTCCCTATTCGCAAGGGCATTTGAGTCATATTGACCATAACAAGATTAAACAAGCGATTGCCTATATGGACTTGGAAACATTGCAACATCAACAACTGTCGGAGCTTTCGGGCGGACAACGGCAACGTGCTTATATTGCCATGATTTTGGCACAAGATACCGATTATATTTTATTGGATGAACCTTTAAATAACCTCGATATGAAACACGCTGCACAAATGATGCAGCTATTGAAAAAACTCGCTGAACAGCATGGCAAATCGATTATTGTCGTGATTCATGATATTAATTTTGCCTCTGTTTATGCAGATCAAATCATCGCCATGAAAAATGGGCGTTTGCTTTATCAGCAACCCCCTGCACAGCTGATGAACGAAGAAACTTTGAACGATATTTTTGACTTTCACATCCCGATTCACCAAGTGAATCAACACAAGCTCGGATTATTTTTTATAAGTTAGGAGAACATTATGCTGTTTAAAGGTCAAAACTTTGCTAAGCACATCTTAGCATTGGGATTTGCCGCAGTCTTTGCAACAGGCTGCGGACAACAAAATAGCAACGGCGACACAACGCAAAAAACCGCGAGTGCTCCTGCCGACGCAACAACCGCCTCAGGGCAACAACACTTTAGCAGTAAAGCGGGTGAAATCACTATTCCAGAAAATCTCACCCGTATTGCAGCTTTAGATGGTAATGCCTTGGCAACGATTTTAGCTTTAGGGGCGGAAGATAAAGTGGTTGCCGTGTCTAAAGGCACAGTATTGCCCAAAGCCTTGCAACAGTTTGCAGACAAACAGTTTATCGATGCAGGCAGTGCTAAAGAAGCCAATTTAGAACGTGTGGCATCGAGTCAACCAGAGGTCATTTTCATCAATGGTCGCATGGAAAATCAGGTTCAGGCCTTGAAAGACATTGCACCGACTTATTTCTTGGATGTCGACTATAACAATCAATTTCCAAGCTTTAAACAACAGACCTTAAATATCGCCAAAATGGTGGGTAAAACTGCTGTAGCTGAAGAAAAACTGGCAAAACTTGAAGCAGATATTGCTGACATCAAAAGTAAAACTGGTGATAAAACAGCCTTGATCGTCATGGTCAATAACAATAAGCTGGCTGCTTATGGTCCACATTCTCGCTTTGGTGTGATTCATGACCTCTTTGGTTTTAAACCTGCCGATGACAGTATTAA
This sequence comes from Acinetobacter larvae, assembly GCF_001704115.1. Lineage (NCBI taxonomy): Bacteria > Pseudomonadati > Pseudomonadota > Gammaproteobacteria > Moraxellales > Moraxellaceae > Acinetobacter > Acinetobacter larvae. The sequence continues at coordinate 1,488,052 of NZ_CP016895.1, read as the reverse complement.
AGTCGGTTTACACGGTATGGCGATCTCACCTGAATTTATTGCCGAGAAAAACCCCGATTATATCTTTGTGATTGACCGTGGTGCTGCCATTACCGATCAAAAAGATGCAGCCAAAAAAGTATTGGATAATGCATTGGTCAACAAAAGTAATGCGGCGAAAAATGGCAATATCGTATATTTAGATTCAGCCACATGGTATCTCATGACCGATAGTTTGTTGGGTATGCAAACCATGACAGATGAAGTGAGTCAGGCACTCAAATAAACCCGATCAACATTGATCAATAGATGCAGTGCCTTGCCTCGATTCAATCAAGGTTTAAGGTTTAAGGTTTAAAATTTAAAGCTTTAAAAAAACCCCATGCTCTATGCGCCAGCACAAGCATGGGGTTTTTACAGTTTTGTCACAGCTTTTTTTACAGCTTTTTGCAAAAGAATGCGCTTAGACTTTTATGTCTGAGTCAAACAAGTTTATGCAATCAAACTGGCTGATTCAGTCCAAGGTTTATTAGGTCAAATTGCCTTTTAGCGGTGTGGTGGGTGGTAAAATCTCTTCACCCAATGAACAGACCATTTCACGTTTAATAAGCCTGACGATTGAATCAAGTGGTAAATCATTTTCTTGCAAACCAAAAGGTTCTTCTAACTGTGCACTCAGAGCATCAAGTCCCAAGAATAAATAAGCAATTAAGCCCACCAATACTGGCGTTAAAATACCCAAACTGGCTTCTAAACTAAAGGGCAAAATAATACAGAAACAATATACTGTCCGATGCAATAACACAGAATACGCAAATGGCAATGGCGTAGATAAAATACGATCACAACCTGCCTGAATATTCCCCATTGCTACGGTATGCTGATTTAAAGTGCTATAGATAATATCGGAAATTTGCCCTTGTTTTAATAAACGGACTAAATCCTTTTGGATCATCTCTAATACCCATTGTGATGCATTTAAATGTTGTGGTAATGCAGCCAACATTTTTGCATCTAATGCTGTCGCATGAATATCGAGGTTAAAAGGAATATTCTGTTTACGTAGACGATCGCGTAATAAGTGGGTAAACAGCATGACGCGATACATCAGAATACGCCGTTCATCATCTGCTAAGACATAACTATCACGACTCATATGCCGAGAGTTGGCAATCAATGCACCCCATAATTTACGCCCTTCCCACCAACGGTCATAACAGGCATTATTACGAAAGCTTAGAAAGATCGATAAAATAATACCAAATACCGTAAAACCAATGGCCGGGACTTCTGGCGCTCGAACAATATTATGCGATGTGAGAAAACCAATGGCCGTGGACATTAACATCACAATAATTAAGGCAGGCAACACCTTGGGCAAAATGGTTCCTTGCCATGCAAATAGCAAAGCAAAGTTATTGGTTTTATCACGAACAATCATAATCTTATTAAATTCACTTAACGGTGAGTGCTCAGTTATAAGCCTTTTTTTTGCAAAAGCCTATAGTGCCAATGGATTAATCCCGAGTTAAACGCTGCTATTTTAATCTATCGTTGCTATTTTAACAGCTTTAAAAAAAGCTGTTCATGTAATGGCTGCTTTATAACAAACCTTTATCCAACCCGATGTAAATTATACTGAAGGATTCGACCATACTGATGGTCTTAAAAACAATATGACACTGTTAGCGCGTAATTTAATGCCAGCAAACAGTACATTTAATTTTTGGCAACTTCAGTATGGCAAAGTTGAATAATGATCAGCCTCGCTGAATCATTAATATGTTAGTTTTAATATAAGTTAAATCTACTGTATTTAGAGTGAATAAAGATAAGAAGCTTTTATTTCAGCTGGTTTCATATTCGCTCTCAATAAATACAGCCACGCCGACGCATTTACAAGCACTTCCAAAAGCTTGTGAACAACGCATGATTTAAATTTCAAACTGAATATTTGGAGAAAAACATGAAAGCAGCTCGATTTTATGACAAGGGTGATATTCGTATTGAAGATATCCCTGAACCAGAAGTTGCGCCAGGTACCGTAGGTATTCAAGTTGCATGGTGTGGTATTTGTGGTACAGATTTACATGAATTTATGGACGGTCCAATTTTCATTCCACCTTGTGGTCACCCACACCCTATCTCTGGCGAAGAAGCGCCGATTACCATGGGACATGAGTTCTCTGGTGTCGTCTATGCCGTCGGTGAAGGGGTTGATGACATCGAAGTGGGTCAACATGTAGTGGTTGAACCCTACATCATTGGCGATGACGTACCCACCGGTCCGGGTGACCAATATCACTTGTCTAAAGATATGAACTTTATTGGCTTAGGTGGTCGTGGTGGCGGTTTATCTGAAAAAATTGCAGTAAAACGCCGTTGGGTGCACCCTGTAGCCAAACACGTTCCGCTTGATCAAGCTGCTTTGATTGAACCTCTATCTGTTGGTCACCACGCCTTTGTGCGCAGTGGTGCCAAAAGCGGTGATGTAGCATTGGTCGGCGGTGCAGGACCGATTGGTCTATTGCTGTCTGCGATTTTAAAAGCCAAAGGTTTGACAGTAATCATGACGGAGCTCAGTGCCAAACGTAAAGAAAAAGCTTTAGAATCTGGTGTTGCGGATTATATTTTAGACCCAACCCAAGTTGACGTTGTGGCTGAAGTCATGAAACTCACTGATGGCAAGGGTGCTGACGTTGCTTATGAATGCACCAGTGTCAATAAAGTACTCGAAACCTTGGTGGCGGCATGTAAACCAACTGGGGTCATTGTGATCTTATCGATCTGGAGCCACCCAGCCACTGTGAATATTCACAGTGTGGTGATGAAAGAGCTAGATATCCGCGGCACCATTGCCTATGTCAATGATCACCAAGAAACCATCAAATTGGTTGAACAAGGTAAAATCAACCTTGAACCGTTTATTACACAACGTATTCAGCTCGATGACTTGGTGTCTAAAGGTTTTGACACCCTTATTCACAACAATGAATCTGCGGTAAAAATTATTGTTCATCCATAAGTTATGCCAATAACTGCGCTGAGTATCTCGATCACGTCGTGCATCCTCAGCAGCTTAGGCTATTGAGATGACAGCCCCACGGTGGACTGTCATCTAGGCTGCCATCTCATTGTGATTGACTGCAATGCATTATGATTACGCCATTATTGTGCTGCCATGCGAATAGCCCCATCCAAACGAATCACCTCACCATTTAAATAAGCATTTTCTATAATATGCTGTACCAATCTGGCAAATTCTTCAGCCTCGCCCAAACGTTTGGGAAATGGCACCATCTCCGCCAAAGCACGCTGTACAGGTTCTGGCATATTTTTTAACATCGGCGTTGCCATAATACCCGGTGCAATGGTCATGACACGAATAGCATGTCGTGCCAGCTCTCTTGCCATCGGTAAGGTCATACTGACTATCGCGCCCTTAGAGGCTGCATAAGCAACTTGTCCAATCTGCCCCTCATAGGCAGCCACCGATGCAGTCTGAATAATCACGCCACGCTCCCCTTGCTGTAAAGGTTGCTGTGCCATCGCTGCTGCAGCATAACGCGCCATATTAAAACTACCCACCACATTAATATTTAAAGTCTGTTGAAAACTCGCCAGCTGGTGTATAGCATCTTTTTTTAATAATTTTTCTGCCGGTGCAATACCCGCACAGTTGATCAAACCCGCCAATGGCACTGTAGATAACTGTGCAAAAAAATCTGCCACCTGCTGTTCATCTGTTACATCGAGCTGTTGTACGCTTGCCCCTGTTCCCAAGTCTTGTGCCAGTGCGTGTAAGGCATCGATCTTTAGATCAACCAAATAGACCTGTGCCTGTTCAGCAATTAAACGGCGTGCCACCGCTTCCCCCAAACCCGATGCCGCGCCTGTCACAATAAATGCCTTACTTTTTATCTGCATAACTTCAGCTCCACTATTTTTTAGCGCCAATACTTCAGGCACCAATATTTCAACTCCAATATTTTAGCGCCAATACGTCAGTCTCAATATTGCTTATGATCTGCAAAGAGAGTCGCCACTAAACACTGCTGCTGGCAGTATAAGCCTGACAAATTTGCAAGGTTTTTTGTAGCAATGCTGGATTGGCAGCTTGCCATTGCGGATTTTTATCTTTGTCTACAATCAACGCGCGAATGCCCTCGATAATATCTCCTTGCTCACACCAAATATTTTGTAAATCACGTTCCAGTTGCATGGCGTCTTCACGTTCTAACTGCGCGCCATAATGCTGCAATAACAAACTGACTTGTTTGGCCAATAACGAACGCTGTTGCAAAGTAGCAGCTAACTGCTGTGCCCAAGCCTGATCGGCAGGATCTTGCTCTTGGGCAAGACTCTGCTCGATGTCCTCGACTGTGGACAAGGAAAAATGTTTGCGAATACAAGCTTCTTTTTGTTTGAGTGCACTTTCGCCAGGCAATGCAGCAAAATCCGTCAGAATATAACGAATATTGGCAACGCTAGGCTGTGTACTCGACAACAGTACTTGCTGTAGTTCTGCCCATTGACTGCTCTCGACCAAATAATCAATAAAAGCATAGTGCAAAGCATCTTGACTACTGATCTGTTCACCACTCAACGCCATATAACAACCAACTTCCTGACGACGTGATAAGAAATAAGTTGCCCCAACATCGGGGAAATAACCAATCGCTGTTTCAGGCATGGCAAAGCGTGACTTTTCCGTGCTCACACAAATATGACAGGCATTGGCAAGACCAAAACCTCCTCCCAAAACATAGCCATCCAATAAAGCCACAACCGGTTTGCTATAGTGCTGCAATTGATCCAGCATGGCATACTCGGCACAAAAATAATCCCGATAATCTGCCGTTTGCTGAACAAAGCTATCATATAAGTGCCGTATATCGCCGCCAGCACAAAAGGCTTTTGGGCTGTTGGAACTGATTAAAATCGCTTCGATTTTGTCATCTGTTGCCCAATGCTGTAGCTGCTGACGAATGCCTTGAATCATTTCATAAGACAAGGCATTGAGATGTTGTGTACGATCCAGCTGAATTGTGCCCCATGCACCGTGTTGTGCAATGCACAAATGCTGTTGTTGTGTCATAACTGCCTCCGGTCTTTCGGTCAAAGATGCGTTCATCTTTATAGTAAGTATTTGGTTTATGGTGAGTCTTTGGTTTTTGCGAAGTCTTTGAGCTAAATGTTTACGCTGCATCTTGATGCTAAGTTGTATGCGGAATCGAAGCACTCAAGCTTTAGCCTCAATGCTTCGCTTGATTTTACTCAGATGACTCAGGTTTAAATTTTGCCGGTCGCTTTTCAATAAACGCACGCATGCCTTCTTTTTGCTCAGCGCTGGCAAAAATGGCATGGAAGATTCGGCGTTCAAAACGTAGTCCCTCTGCCAGACTCACCTCAAAACTACGGTTGATCGACTCTTTGATCATCATCAAGGAGGTCAGTGATTTTTGTGCAATTTGCTCGGCAGCCGCTAAGCTTTCAATCAGCAGCTGCTCTTTGGCAAATACCTGAGCCACCAAACCACTTTGCTCCGCTTCTTGTGCTCCCATTTGTCTCCCAGTCAGGCACATTTCCATCGCTTTCGCCTTGCCAATGGCACGGGTTAAGCGTTGTGTCCCACCAATGCCTGGCAATACCCCCAATGTCACCTCAGGTAAGGCAAACTTGGCATTATCTGCACAATAAATAAAATCGCACATCAAGGCCAATTCACAGCCGCCACCCAAAGCATAGCCACTCACCGCAGCAATCAAAGGTTTACGGCGCTGCGCCACACGGTCTGCCAAATGAAAAAAATCATCAAGATAGATTTCTGGAAAGGATAAATCGACCATTTCCTTAATATCCGCACCCGCGGCAAAGGCTTTTTCTGCACCGGTAATTACCATACAGCCAATGCTGTTATCTTGTTCTAATAAATCCAGTGCTTGATTGAGCTCTTGGATCAACTCACTATTGAGTGCATTGAATGCTTGTGGGCGGTTGAGCGTAATCAAACCCACGCCTTTTTCTTGTTTCAGTTGTATGCTATTCCACTGCATGCCTTGCTCCTTTTTCGTTATGTCAATTTGATTTATTGTAAAGCCTTAAGCTCGAGTTCCAAGCAGCTTAGCGCGCTAAACTGCGTGCGATCACCAAACGTTGCACATCACTGGTGCCTTCATAGATTTGACATATACGTGCATCACGATAAATCCGCTCTATTGGAAAATCTTTGAGATAACCATAGCCACCAAAGACCTGTAAAGCTTGTGAACACACACGCTCAGTCATTTCAGAGGCAAATAATTTAGCCATCGATGCCTCTGTTAAACAGGGTTGCCCCGCCTCTTTTAAACGCGCTGCATAGTGTACCAGTTGCCGTGCTGCCTCTATTTCGGTTGCCATACTGGCTAGGCGAAAGGCCAAAGCTTGATGTTGGAAAATAGGCTGACCAAAAGTCTCGCGTTGCTGGGCATACTGTGTGGCTTCTTCGAGTGCCGCCCGTGCCAAACCGACCGCTTGCGCTGCAATGCCAATCCGTCCGCCTTCTAAGTTGGACAAGGCAATTTTAAGCCCTTGCCCTTCCTCCCCCAAACGTAGACTTTCATGAATACGCACATCGCTAAGGGCTATTTGACAGGTATCAGAGGCATGTAAACCCAATTTTTCCTCAACACGAATCACGTCATAGCCCGGTGTATCCCGTGGCAGCAAAAAAGCCGTCATACCTTTTTTACCCGCACTCGGGTCTGTGATGGCAAATACAATAATGACCCCGGCATTATGACCTGAGGTAATAAATTGCTTGGCACCATTTAAAATATAGTGCTCGCCATCTTTTACTGCACGGGTTTTAATGGCGACTGCATCTGAGCCTGTATGCGGCTCAGTCAGTGCAAACGCAGCAATCATTTTGCCTTCTGCTAGCGGTACTAGAAATTGCTGCTTTTGTGCCTCCGTACCGTACTTTAAAATCGGTACACAGCCCACAGAATTGTGCACACTCATAATGGTCGAGGTCGCACCATCTGCTGCCGCGATTTCTTCGAGTGCCAGTACATAGGCTAAATTACCAGTATCTGAGCCGCCCCATTGCGTGGGGACCAACATGCCCAATAATCCGAGCTCCCCCATTTGTGCCAAAGTTTGCGCAGGAAAAGTACCCTGCCGATCCCATTGACTGGCATGTGGTTTAATTTGTTGCTGCGCAAAGCTACGCGCCATATCCTGAATTAACACTTGTTCTTCGCTCAAAAGCATCATTTCATCCTTGTTCATTTTTTATCGCTTTGACTTTTTGGGCTTAGCTTTTATCCCTTGAGCTTTTATCGGTTTAGCTGCTGGATTGAGCTTGCAAGCCCTCTGACGACGGCGTTTTTGCCCTGCCGATTTTTGTCATGCTCGTTTTCGTCATGCCTGTTTTTGTCGTGCCTATTTTTGTCGTGCATTGTTTTGCCACGCCGCTTTTGCCACGTAGCTTTTATCCTCATTATGTTGTGAGCTGTTGTTTGGCAATCTCTTGTTGACGTAATAAAAAACGTTGAATTTTGCCACTCGGGGTTTTAGGCAACTCACGAACAAACTCAACCAAACGTGGATAAGCATGGGCAGATAATCGTTTTTTTACAAACAAGCCCAGTTCTTCGGCCAAGGCATCAGTCGCAGCAGCATGTTCAGTCAAAATCACAAAGGCTTTGACCACTTCAGTACGTTCTGGGTCAGGTACACCAATCACCGCAGCTTCAATGACTACATCATGTTCCAATAAGGCGCTTTCTACATCAAAGGGTCCGATACGGTAGCCTGATGTGGTAATCACATCATCACTGCGTCCCACAAAACTCATACTGCCATCGGCATGAATTTCGGCACTATCACCGGTCAAATAATATTGCCCCACAAATGGTGATTTACGCGACTCTTGGTAGCCAGAAAACCACATTAAAGGCGATTGCTGTAAATCGACTGCCAAAATACCGACTGTATCTGCAGCAAGCTCTTGCCCTTGTTCATCGACCACGGCAATACGGTAGCCTGGTGTAGCAAAACCAGCTGAACCATGCCGCACAGCATGACTTAAGCCATGATGGTTACAGACCACCATACCCACTTCAGTCTGCCCATAATGATCATAAATCGGGGCATCCAACACCTGTTCAAACCAACGAATCACTTCTGGGTTGAGCGGCTCACCCGCACTACTGACCACGCGGAACTGACCTTTGAGTGGTGCAATCTCTGCTGGATCTGCTGCCATCATCATGCGATAAGCCGTGGGGGCGCCAGCGAGATTATTGATTTGATATTCTTTGACGATTCTACACAGACTGTCGATGCTAAAGCCGCCCTCATAAAACAAGGTGGCATGTCCCAATAACAACGGTCCAGTAATGCCATAATACAAACCATAAGCCCAACCGGGGTCGGCAATATTCCAGAATGAATCCTCATCCCGTAGCCCTACCGCATCACGCATATAGGCAGCGAATGCAACCAAAGCTTTTAAGGGCACGGCCAAAGGCTTCGCTGGACCAGTCGTGCCAGAGGTAAACATCAATAAAAATGGCTCGTCAATCGTCAGCATCTGCAACTCACACTGCTCTGACTGACGCAATAGCACTTTCCAGAAATTGAGATCATCTGCATAACGTGGCTGTTCTTCTTCCCCAGTGACACAAACCACTGTGGGACAATCTGCCACCTCCAAAAGTTTATCGCGATTGCCCAGATCGGTAACGACCAATTTACTTTGGGCTAAATGCAAACGATGTTCTATGGCTTTCGGTCCAAATGCGGTAAATAACGGTTGATACACCGCACCGATACGCCATGCAGCCAAAATGGTAATCATCAGCTCTGGGGTACGGGGTAATAAACCAGAAATCCGATCCCCTTTGCCGATGCCTTGCGCTTTTAAGAAGTTGGCAAACTGGCTAGAATAACGTTGTAACTCACTAAAGCTAAACTGTTTTTTCTGACCATGTTTAGATTGCCAATATAAAGCAATTTTATGCGGTTGCTGTTCTGCATGGCGATCACAACATTCATAACAGGCGTTAAGCTGTTGTGCACTACCCGACAATACCTTTTGCGTTGCTCTGGCAAAATCAAAATTTTCTGCTGCAGTTTGATAATCCTTCATAATGCACCTCTATCCACAATTTATTGTTATCCAGCGCGGTTATGTTTTGGCTGTCATATCCCGCGATGCTCCTTGCATCTGGTCGATTGCGGTCATCTTCCTATGACCCAAAGAGACAATCGATCGTTTTTTGTTGTTACGATGCTAAACGCTCGTCTAAGCGCTAAGTTCTAAGTTCTAAGTTCTAAGTTCTAAGTTCTAAGTTCTAAGCAGTTAGAATGCAGTTCTTTCAGTTGTTATTGAAGTCATTTAAAGCGTTTAAGCATAGAAATTCAGCTACTGGTCAATACCCGTCAAGTCGCTATTGCTGCAGTATTGCTGAATAATACTGGAAAAATCTAAACGACCATGCCCTTGCATACAGCGTTGTTGATACAGCTGTTGTACCAATGCACCTAAGACGATCGGCTGCTGCGCTTGAGCTGCTGCCTCCACAGCCAGCCCTAAATCTTTGAGCATTAACTGTGTGGCAAAACCATCCTGATAATCCCGTGCCGCAGGCGCATTGGAGCTAATACCCGGCCACGGATTACAGACTTCGGAACTCCAGCAATGCCCACTCGAGCTATTGATCACACCAGCCAAAGCCTGTGGATCAATTCCCAGTTTTGCGCCCAAAGCCATGCCTTCAGCAACAGCGGTCATGGAAATACCCAAGATTAAGTTATTGCATATTTTCGCAATCTGTCCAGTACCAATTGCACCACAATGCACAATATTTTTCCCCATAAATTGCAAAACATTGTGTGCTGCATTAAAGGTTGCTAGATCGGCACCCACCATAAACGTCAATGTGGCAGCCTGTGCGCCAATGGTGCCGCCCGATACGGGTGCATCACAAAGATTGATGCATTTGGCTTGTGCCTGCTGCGCTAGATCTTGAATGGTTTTGGGATCAATCGTACTGCAATCAATACACAAGGTCCCAGCTTTGGCATGTGCCAAAATCCCATCATCCTCCTGATATACACGGCGTACATGCTGTGCCGCTGGCAACATGCTCATCACCACATCGACATCTGCTACCAACGCAGCAATGCTGTCATAGACTTCACCACCTGCGGCAGCAAATTGTTGCAAAGCCTTGGAATTGAGATCAAAGCCTTTGACGGCTTGCTGTGCTTTGAGCAGATTGTGCGCCATGGCACCGCCCATATTACCCAGACCAATAAATGCTATTTTCATACTCATCTCCTTAGTCTAGATGAATGGTGGTATTGACTTTATGTTGGGCAGGTTGCTCATCAAACCAACGACTGGTAATGGTCTTGGTTTGTGTATAGAACTGCACAGCTTGTTTGCCATATGGACCAAGATCACCCAGCTTAGAGCCACGTGACCCAGTAAAGCTAAAGAATGGTACTGGAACTGGAATGGGAATATTAATGCCCACTTGCCCGATATCGATACGGTTTTGGAAAGTTCTTGCGGTTGCACCACTCTGCGTAAATAAACCCACACCATTGCCAAATGGATTGGCATTGACCAAAGCAATAGCCTCATCAAGGGTATCAACGCAAATAATTGCCAATACTGGACCAAAGACTTCTTCGCGATAAATACGCATTGTCGTGCCGACATCGCTCAAAATAGTTGGTCCCACAAAATTACCGTGTTCATAGCCCTTAACCACGACCCCACGCCCATCCAGCAATAAACTCGCACCTTCACTAACCGCACTCGCAATCAAGTCTTCAGTCCGTGCTTTCGCCCGTGCAGAAATCAAAGGGCCGACATCTGTTGCAGCTTCATGCCCGGCATTGACCGACAAGCCTTTGGACTTTTCCACCAGCGCATCAATCCAGTGTTTACTGTCACCCACCATCACCGCAACCGACAGTGCCATACAACGTTGCCCTGCGGCACCAAAAGCAGCACCGACTAAGGCATTGAGGCTTTGTTCTTTGTTGGCATCTGGCATCACCACAGCATGGTTTTTGGCACCCATCATGGCTTGTACACGTTTGCCATGTTGCCCTGCCAAGTGATAGACATGGGTTCCCACGGCCGTTGAACCCACAAAAGAAATGGCTTTAATATCTTCATGACAGCACAACAGATCAACCACGTCTTTACCACCATGTACCACATTGAGCACCCCGGCAGGCACACCAGCCTGTACCGCAAGCTCAACCAGCATCATGGTAGACAATGGATCTTGCTCAGAAGGTTTCAGCACAAAAGTATTGCCACAGACGATGGCCATAGGAAACATCCACAAGGGAATCATGGCAGGGAAATTAAAAGGTGTAATACCCGCACAGACGCCTAAGGGCTGTTGAAGGGTATAACAGTCTACACCGCGCGCCACCCCCTCAATATATTCGCCCATTTGCAATGTGCCAATTGAACAGGCATGTTCCACAACTTCCAAACCACGTTGAATATCCCCTTCAGCATCTGCCAAGGTTTTGCCTTGTTCAGCAGTCAGTACTTTAGCGATTTCTTTGCTGTGCTCACGAATCAATTGCTGAAATTTCAGCATAATACGCATACGTGTCTGGATCGGAGTATCGCGCCAAGTGCTAAATGCTTGTTTGGCCGCAGCAATGGCAGCATTGACTTCTTCATGGCTGGCAAAAGGAACGCTGCCTAGGCGTTGCTGCGTTGCAGGATTGATAATATCTTGCCAATGTTGACTCTTTGACTCGACAAATTCACCTTGAATCAACAGTTTGACACGGTCTTGTACGGCTATAGCATTTTGCATTGCGTTCATGGTCGCTCCTTGTTGCATTTGTTATTATTGATCGTCTTGATCATTGATGACACATGGGCATCAGCCCTATTATTCCTGATATGGCGCATTATCCTTGTACGCTCAAAATCAGCCTAACAAAGAAAACTTTGACGACCAACGGAAAATGTTGCACGATGGTTGTGCATAAAAACACAGGATGTGCAGCAATGACCATGGATTGGAACCATTTACGCTCATTTTTAGTGCTAGCACGGGCGAAAACCTTGACCAATGCGGCACGGATCATCGGGGTTGAGCACAGTACAGTCGCAAGACGTATCTTGGCATTAGAAGAAGCATTCGGCACGCAACTGTTCAAACGAGAACCCAGCGGGTATGAATTGACGCTTGATGGTCTCGCCTTGGTGCCACGCGTAGAGAAAATGGAACAAGCGTACTTACAGATTGAAAATAATCATCATCCTTTACAAGGTCGTGTGCGTATTGGCACACCTGAAGGTTTTGGTACCGCTTTTCTGGCACGGTTATTGGCGCAATGTAGTCAACAATATCCGCAGTTATCGATTGACCTGATCCCTATTCCCAAGATGATCAAGCTCTCACATCGGGAGGCAGATATTGTTATCTCGATAGATCGCCCCAAATCTGGACCTTATATTATTACGCGACTTTCTGACTATAGTTTAAAGATTTATGGCAGTCGTGATTACCTTACACAAAGCGCTCCGATCGATAGTTTGTCTGACCTCACCCAACATCGTTTTGTCAATTATATCGATGACTTAGTTTATAGCTCAGGGCTATACTGTTTGGAACGCTTAGATTTACCCGTCAATGCACATTTTAGGAGCAGCAGTATTTTGGCACAACAAATTGCGGTCAGCGCAGGTGCTGGACTGGCGATTTTACCGAAATTTTTAGCCCACGATAAACCCGAATTACAAGCTGTACTGGCAGATCAGGTCAGTTTTAAGCACACTTTTTGGATGCTAACTTTTGTTGATTTACAACACGATGCACGCATTAAACGGGTTTGGGACTTTTTACGACAACAGGCTGAACAACAACAAAGCATATTATTGGATGACAGCCTCACAGCAACATCATGCTAAATGCTAAATGTCGCTCCACACAGTTCTAGGCGTTGATCAACTATTCGATTTATTTGATTTAAAACTGTTGATGTGGCTTAAATTTATTGGTTTTGAAGCGGTTAACTGGATTGAAAACAGCACAGTTGATTTAAAGTAATCAAGCTAGTTTTTATGATTGATCTGCTTTGAAATAACCACACTGTGGGCAACGCAGCCCATGCTGAAAAGGCGAAGGTAAATTTAAAAAGAAAAACAGTGCAAATGCGATACGCCATCTTTGGCTGGCTGCTTGTAGTTTTTGCTGGGGGCAATACGGACAATAAGCATCAAGCTGTTGCCATTCTTGCTCAGAGAGTTGTAGTGCCTCACGTAATGCTGCGCTATGGTCCGTATTTAATAGCGTTTGGGCACGTACAACATAATCTTTGGGCACCATCACGCTCACGCCACCGACTGCGTGTGAATAGAGCCAGTCCATATTAATCAAATGTTCATTTGCTAGATATACTGGAATATCAGCAGCTTATAGCTGGCTTCGTGCCAGTTGCCCTTGGTAAGCCAAACTAAAGTTGGCTATCTCGATCCATGTTGACATTATGCATCCTCTCTTGTGCAGGCTGTAGTCATATTGCAGTTGACGAATAACTTTGGCTGTAATTTATACGGTATGACTGCACCCGACTTACTATAATCAATAAGCATTATTTGACTTACATTAATACTGTGCTGCATCGCCGCACGATATTGAGTTTAACCGATGTTGGTCTTTATCACGACGTCCTGTACTTCTGTTCTATGTCGATTCTTCTGTTGCCCCCACTGACTCAAGCATATTGATATTTTCTTTATAGATGATAGTCATAATGTTTTTTAGTCATGTTTCACCTTTATTAAAAGAGAGATTAAAATTAAAATTGCTATGCTGGGTAATATCCATTGTTCTAGATTATCGATATAGGAGAGTAATATTCCAAAAAGCAGACTTCCCAACGACTGAAATAAAATATAAACAAGCGTACTGGTTTTTCCTATTCTTTCTGCATCAGCATGATTATTTGCTAAATCAATAAGTTTTTCCTTGACCTGTATTCTCAATACGCTCACACAAAACCCTATTCCTAAGCAAAAAATAGGCATAAGATAAATAGATTTATTTACAACAAACAAAATATCAAACGACAGCAAAGCCAATAAAAATAAAATGCCGTCTTTATAATGAACTTTGAAAAATACAGACAAGAATGCTCCAATACCAACAAAGCCACTAGCCACTCCAAATGCTGCAGCACTCCAATGGTTAATATTTTGAAAAATAATTGGCGTAGTTAAAATAAAAACTGAAATATGTAAAGCAATAAAACCAATATTGATACATAAACCATAAAACAGTCTCAAGTTAATATTAGAGCTGAGATTACCAAACTCTTTTTTAATATCTCCACCAAATATTTTAAACTTATCTTTAAATAAAAATAAACAGATACAAGAAATAAATATGTCGAGTAGTGCAATGAGCAATACTATTATTTTAAAATCTAAAACCTTGAGCAGTATGCCGCCAATCAACGCGCCAGAAAAACTACCGATCTGAATGACCGTCTGCATGATACGAGCGGCATGATTTGATGATACCTTTTGCCATAGCACCAACTGCGTATTCATACGCTCGTAATTGCTGAGTAATGTTATACTCAATAGCCCTAATAGGATAGCCAGTATAAAAAAACTAATTTTGTGCTCTCCCATCCATAAACCAACCATAATCACAGCAATATAAATATAAACTCTTAATTGCATCAGTTGATTTAAGGAAAGATTCAGTATATCTAATTTCCAAAAAATCTTTTTTAAGATAAATGGACATATTGCACTGAGTGACAACATCATTCCCAAAAATAGAGCTGAAGAGGTACTTTGATACGACAACCACAGTACCAACATCAATAATGCAATATCACTACAATAAAAAAACATTAGACTTATATACAAACGAATAATATCTTTTTCTAAAATTATTTTTTTCATTTTAAATGTCATTTTTACATTTAAAGGATAGATTGCTTTTTAAACTCCACCTCATTCAACACTTTAAACACAATTAGCCGTATTTTACATGACGCATATTGATGACATATTTTTAAAATCATTGATTCAATGAAATTATTCCTTATATTTCAATAAAATCATATAACAACTCTTTTTATTATGATAGTCATATTAAAAGTTACCATTATGTCTTCGCTATTGCAATTTTTAATATAAGATATAATGTGACTTTCACATCATATTTTAAAAAAAAGACTTCTAATCACAGCTATATTCTAATCTTTAGAAGAAAGAACTGCATAGGTGACACCGCTTCTACTGAGCAAAATTGCATCATGCAATAAATGATTTTTCGTCGCTGTGTCACTGCCGTTATTTCTTTATAGATATTGCTCTATAGCGATAGATATTGCTCTAGAGCGGTTTCTATATAATCGGTATCAAGCGTAGACATTAGACAATTTAGCTAATGACTTTTGATGCAATTTTTAATACTGTGCCAGCACCGGGTACTACCGTACTGGCTAATTCTGCACTCAATTCGACTAAGTTATCGCGCGTAAATGTGCCCTCAAAAGTCTCTTTAAACCAATGCCCATTTTCTATAATCTCCCCCGTCAAACCATCGACTTCTATCACCCCGATTTTATCGGCAGAAGACCAATGATATTCAAAAGCATATACCGGTCTAAAATATAAATACAGCGCACTAATTTCTTCTAAATCATGTTCAATACTGGTGGCATTAATGACTTGATTTTGTAGTTCAGCCCGCACCATACTGGTTAATGCATCGACGGTAAGTTGTGGTTGCACCACATTGTCTAAATTAACCTGTTGCACATCTTCATGTTGGAATTTCTTGATATATTCAGACCAGATACTCTGCTTCATATCGCGTTTCAGACCATCAAAATATTGGCTAAATTCAATGCTACGATGACATTGCTCAATGACTTGTACATCAATTTTTGCCTTATCTTGTTGCCGAATCACGGGATAAACACTTGCCTCAGTATCTTTAATTTCGACAGCAGTGACATGTGGATTATGTACAGGAATCGCATAAGTCACCGCACAGGTATAATCCAAATTTCGGCGACTTGAAATAAACCAAAAAGGTTCATATCGTAATACCTGATTCTTGAGCAAAACTGTCTCATCGGTTGGACGTTTTAATGGATTAAACTTTGCAAATAAACCAAAAGCATTTAGTTTTTTCTTCTCTGCTTGCTGCTTTGCAGAAGCAAATTCAAATACCTTATGAAAGACAAATATTTTATGATTCTCTGGTTTAACCTGTAATTTAGACATGTAACGCCCCATCTGATTTTATATAGTACTGTGTCATTGTCATCTATGTTTATCTTTAGCCTTCATTCAATAACAAAGCTTGCTTATTTATGCAAGAAATTGATGATAGCAAAGGCTAGTCATATAATTTAACTTGCACGCGTGCCCTTGCATACGTGCTTGTGCTATTGTTTGATTATCTCAATTTCACTTTTTAGTACTCTTCAAAACGCACAACAGCACTCATTCAAAACAGCCAATAATAGCGTATAAATAGGCAAAGATTTTGGCAAAATACGCTATAAACGCAATTGAATTGCTTAAAAGTCTAGCAATACAAAGTAAATAACAACAAAAAGCTGCGTTGGCATATTTCTCAAAAAAAAGTAGCTATGCTAAAATCCTTTCCATTTGATCTGGCAGTTTGCCAATCCATTAAGGAGCATATATCACATGGCGGGTCATTCAAAGTGGGCCAATATTAAGCATCGTAAAGCAAAACAAGATGCTAGCCGCGGTAAAGTTTTTACCAAATATATTCGTGAGTTGGTCACAGCAGCTAAACTCGGTGGACCCGATCCTGCAAGCAACCCACGTTTACGTGCCGTCGTTGAGAAAGCTTTATCGGTAAATATGACACGCGACACCATTAACCGCGCAATTCAACGTGGTGCTGGTGGTGACGATAATGATGATTTAAAAGAAATCACTTATGAAGGTTATGGCGTGGGTGGTGTAGCGGTATTGGTTGAAACCATGACAGACAACCTTAATCGCACTGTTCCTGATGTACGTCACTGTTTCTCTAAAACCAACGGTAACTTAGGAACCTCTGGTTCTGTAGCGTATTTATTTACCAAACGAGGCGAAATCAGCTTTGAAGATTTGAGTTTAGAAGATCAAATCATGGAAGTTGCGTTAGAAGCTGGTGCTGATGACATTGAGGTGAGTGACGATATCTTAGTCATCACCAGTCCTGAAAGTTTTGGTGAGGTACAAGATGCCCTCACTGCGGCAGGCTTAAAATCTGACAATGCTGAAGTGGTCATGAGCCCATCAACCAAAGCCGAGATTAATGATATCGATCAAGCGAAACAAATCATGAAAATGATTGATATGCTTGAAGACTTAGATGACGTACAAAACGTTTATACCAACGTTGAGTTCTCCGATGAGGTCTTAGAACAGTTAGATGCATAAGCACAGTTAAACTGTCTATTACTCAGATAAAATGCCACCTCTGATCACAGCGGTGGCATTTTATTATCTATGTGAGAGCTTGAGTATCAACTGACTAAAACGATATTATCGTTTAAAATTAATACGATTAGCGCTGAGCTAATTGTGCTTTGATTAATGGTACATAATGCATAATAGTTCGAACTTGCGCAGTATTAAAACCTATATTTCGTTTTCCACCAGATCCACCTTTACATGCAGATGTCATAATGTTGGTAGACGTTTTAATTGTTGCAGTAGGCTCACAAATATGATTCAAACCAAAAGCATGCCCCATTTCATGTTCTTCAGGCGACTGTACATTATGATTAAGCCTATGCCAATCTAGAAAAATAAATGGTCTATTTAAATTTCGTTTTCCATAACTATTTGCACTGGCAAAGCCTTTACGCTCATTATACTCATCAAATATATAAATATTAATAGCATTCTTATCTTTAACTTTTCTATCCTGACAATGGTTAAATAAAACGGTAGCTGAATCTAAACTAAATGCCCTGCGTGCATCACCAAGGTCTACAATTTTACAAGATGAGTTTTTTAAATCATCATAGAAGGTCACACTTTTAAATCTAAACTTTACAATAGAACGTCCATCATCTGCTATAAAATATTGGTTTAATATATTCACTTCTTCTTTTAATTGAGATAATGTAGCCTTCGCTTTTGCATTAGGATTATTACTAAGTACTGAAAAATGTACATCAAAAGTTTCTAAGTTTTCTGCACTAACAATACTCGGTTGGAATATAACCATCAACAGCCATGTGTATAAAAAAAATTTTGATGCATATTCTCGCATGTTTAATGTACCACCTATTCCTGTCTGTACCCGAATAGTCATTCCTGTTCCTAAGATACCGCTGATAATAATATTTAAAAATACTGGGATTAAGAGAGATAAACCGAAATAACTTAGGATGACTTTTAACAAAATCGTCATATTCGCCTATACTTAAGGCGGTATAAACATATATTGCGAGATAATCAAAACCTACTCCTTTGCTGAGCTAAAGTTATTCCACATCATCTGCCTGAAAAATATCATGGATCGACAAAGCGAAGGCTTTGGAGAGTTTAAATGCTAAAGGTAAACTCGGATCATAACGTTGTTTTTCGATGGCATTAATGGTTTGTCGTGACACATCTAAGCGTTCCGCCAAGTGCTGTTGTGACCAACCGCGTTCAGCGCGTAATGCTGCAATAATATTTTTCATCGATAACGCCACACACCAATTGCGATACCCACGCCCCATAAGCTTGCCATCATCGGCCAAATCACAAACATGCTCAATTGCGGAAAACCAATATTCTCTAAAAAACCATAACTAAAACTAAGTAAAGCGGTTGCGACAAAAGCGAAGGCAAAAGCCTGCAAATGAATCTGCCGTTGCATTTCATCTAAACGGGATAATAATCTAAGTACGGTCCAAATCACCAATAAACATGGCAAAACTGGTAATAGAGTCACCACAAGACGCATTGGATCACGCAATACGTTATGTTTTAAATAACTCAGTGAAGCAACCAATACCAATAGGTAAACAGCAAGTGCCGCTGCCATCTCAAATAAATAACGATAATTTTTCATAGCAATTCATGTAAAGTAAGCTTTACATAAACTATAATTCCATTTCCATTAGATGTAAAGTAAGCTTTACATAAAAAGTATTAAGGCAGCAAATTAGAATAACTGAAACAAACCTGCTGGATTATACTGATATGCCGTCGGTTTATTCTGAGAATTATAATGCTTTAATAAACGCCCTTCTTGATCGCGCTCAAAGCGCTCCATTAAACCATCCGCATAAATAACTGCTTTGAGCTGACCTTTATCTGCTCCGCTTTGGCTATATTGGTATTGTGTTTTGATACCATTTGCTGATATTTCTGCAATTAAACGACCTCGGTCATCATATTCCCAACTCGAGGTTTTTCCCGAACAATCCGTAAAAGAGCTTGCTTGCCCGAGGGCATTATATTGAATCTTTTTCTGACCACCTAGCGCATCTGTAATCTCGATAAGTTGACCTTGATCATTATATTTAAATTGGGTTTTATGATTCAGTGGATCAATCTGCTCGCTGATATTACCTTTGGCATCATATTGCTGTCGCCAGATATTGCCCTCAGGGTCTTTAATCTCGACCAACTGACCTTGCTCATCATAGGCAAATCGAACCACACCACCATTCGGTTGAACGATTTTATTTAATAAGCCTTGCTCATTATATTCTTGCTGAGTTTCTCGGCCAAAGAAATCAATTTGACGGGTAATACATTTTTGTTGATCACGGCTATACCAAGACTCACGTCCATCGGCTAAACGGGTTCGATAGGTAAAACCATCAAGGTCAAAATAATAATGGGTCGGAACATCATCGGCATTATAGACGGTGACTTGACGTAAACGATCATGCCATTCTAAACGGGTTTTAAAGCTGCCATCATCTCTCCATTCTTCAACGGCTTTTGCATCCGCTGCGGTAGAGTCATAACGAATATTTTGACCACGACCGGTTCGATCGGTATAGCGGATTAATTGATGAGCTGTGTTATAGCGATACTCACGATGATGACCATTTTCATCGAAAGCCTTAATCAAATTACCCTGCTGATCATATTCATAACGTGCCAATGCTTCGACTTGGTCATCTACAAACACCGCCATGATTTTAAGCTGATCGTTATAAGCAAATTTTAAAGTCTGTGTAGCCGATTTAAGCTGAAATTCAACCTGCTGTAAAAATGCCTCTTACAATGGTTTTCCTAATCAATCATTGCTATTGGTCATAATATTCAATTAATTACTCTTCCTGCATTAAACGATTTAGCCCTTCTTCAGCTTGCTGAATTCCATTATCTAGAGCCTTTGTATACCAAAATATAGCTTGCTTTTTGTCATTAAAAACCCTTTCATATATTAAAGCTAAATTATACTGTGCTTCAGGAAGATCTTGTTCTGCTGACTTTTGATATAATTCAAAAGCTTTTTGTTCATCCTTTTCCAAGGAATCACTTCCATCTAAATATATATCAGCTAGATTATATTGTGCAGCAGCAAAGTTTTGATTTGATGCTTTCTGATATAATTCAATAGCTTTTTTTTCATTCTTAGGAACACCATTACCACTTAAATATAAGTTTGCTAGATTAAATTGCGCCGCAGCAAAATTTTGATCTGCGGCTTGGATATATAATTCAACTGCTTTTGACTGATCTTTTTTTACAATAACTCCTTGTTCATAAATAACACCCAAATTATATTGAGCCTCAGGAAATTTTTGTTTTGCAGCTTTATCTATCCAATAAAATGCTTTTTGGTCATTGGGTTCAACACCCAAACCACTTTTATACATTGCACCTAAGTTATTTTGAGCAATTGCCAAACCTTTATTTGCTGATTCACCAATTAATTCAAATGCTTTTTTATAATCCTGAGTAACTTCTTTACCCAATAAATACTTCTGCCCTTCATCATATAAAACTTCAGCACTTTTCTCATGCACTATTGTTGTTTTTGGTGATACTTGTTTGTCACAAGCAAACAACCCTAAACAGCTTAAACCAATAGTAATCAAAATATTAAATTTCATTAAGACTTCACCATTCTATTTAATCCGCCCCTAATGTATGCCATTCTAACATTGGATTCTTTTTATATTCACGTTCTCTTCGTTTCCTCTCTGCCTCAGCCTCTTTTTTATCTAGATCTTGAAGTGTTTTTATAACAACTGATGCAAGTTCTTCTCCTGTTTCAGTTTTCCCTACTACTGTACCCAACGCCTTTCCACCACCCTTAAGTGAATAAACAGCTGCTGCGTAGCATGCTAATCCTGCAACAGCAACACGCTTAGGCTGCACTCTTTTAATTGCCAAATTTGTACATTTACCAGCCAAAGCCAAACCGATGGTCTCTCCACCTTTTTCTAATACTATTTCAGACGTTTTTTGCGATAATGCTTTAGGATCATCATTTTTGATTGCTACAAAAATTTCAGCACCATTAGTAATCTTGCCTAATCTATCTCCAAGCTTACCAACTTTATCTGCTGTAGTACCTATATTAGAAACACCTCTATATTGATTACCATAAAATACTCTCCCTGTTTCAGGATTTACAAAATAGACCTTCATATTCTTAACTTGTGCCATGTGATCTAGACTAAATGGTACTGTAGTCTTAGAATGAAGTAATCCCCATGAAAAATTATGCTTTTCTACTAGTTTTGCACCATCAGTCGTATAAGTAATTGCGTCCTGTATATTTCCACTTAAGTCTATAACTTTATTAAAGTTATCTTCACTGATTACAAGCACAGAACGACCATTTTGATTTTTCTGTTGTTCTTCATTTGCCATAATAAAAGCCTTTCCATTTAAAGTTATTTAGAATAATTACTTCTTAAGTAACTGCCTTTTTCATCAGTATCCTTTAACAATTCTATCTCTTTTAAAATTTTAGGACTAATAAAAGTAATATCTCTAACAAAGTTATTTTCAATTCTCACAATTGGTTTAAACTCAGTACCAATTATCTTTTTTACAGACAGTAGCGGAAATTCAACATCGGGGGTTCTAAAAATTGCTCTACCACCTTGATTGGTTTTCCCTTGTAGAACTTCCTTATTATTTTCATCACTTAATCTAAAAATTAAATTCGGTATTGGCTCACCAGAAAAATCTAAAAAAAGGATTCTTGTATCTTCATTTCTAGTTCCTCCAAAGTCATCAATATAGTATAACCATTCATCACCACCTATCAGCACTTTAACTTTTCCACCTGTGCTAGCTCTAAATCTATCAGTTCTTCCATATTTATCTAAAGAACCACGTTGAAAATTTCCATTTTCATACAAAGCTGAATACTCAAAATTGTTTAAATCATTTAATTTATCAAAATTAAAGAAGTTATAGACATCAATTTTATTGCTATATGGAAGGAAGACTGGAGGAATATTTGGCATTGGTAAACTCAACTTCTCCCCTCCCTTAAACACATGCTGCCCGGCTTTAGCTTCAAATTTTTGACTAGTCCGAAATATAATCCCAGCTCCACTAATCTCTATTTGAGATGATCCTGCAGTTAATACGATTTTCTTTTCCGCAATCAGCTCGATCTGATCTTCTGTCGAGATAATCTGAACTTTTTTACGTGCAATAATATCTGCACCATCTCCTTGGGCCTGTATTTCAATATTACCTTGACCAGCATACAATCTTGCGCCTTCTGTTGCGGCAAACAGACTAATTTTAGATTGAGCATGCGCGAGTAAAGCATTTTGAGTACTGAGATTAATGCTATCTCCTGCACTGTGGCTTATTTGTCCATCTGAAGATAAATGAACATCTTGACTAGAACTCACAGCAATACTCTGTGGCGCAGTGAATAACATAATTGCTTCTTTAAATGCAGCAGCTTTGCTTTGATCTTGTTGCTCTAAATTTTCGATATAACCTTTTAGGTTGTCTAAGACTTCTAATGGATCGGTTTGTTGATTCTTCGCCGTATCACTCAATGCTTTCGCACGATTTAAACTCGACTCTAACTGTTGCTTGGCTTGTGCCGTATCGAGATGCACGCCGCTAGCTTCACCTTGCTGATGGGTGCTTAAAAGTAAACCTTGCCCCGCACGGACTGCACCCCATTGGTCTGTCCTTAACTCAAAGCCTTCACCACGCCCGTCACTTTCTTCGGCAGATTTGGGATGACTTAAATTTCCCAAATTGAGCTGGCTGGCGCCATGACTACTTTGCAACTGGGTACTAATTTGCCCCGAGGTATCATCAAAGCGTAATTGCCCATAGCCCCCACCACCCACTTCATTAGAGCGTATACCACTTAAACGTCGGGTATCCGGCAGTTGACCCATTGTGTCAAACTGGGTTGGGCTACGCTGTGCTTCGTGAATCCGACCTAATACGAAAGGTCGATCAACATTGCCATCAAAAAAGTCGATCGCCACAATCTCACCAATCCGCGGCAAGAACCTTGCCCCGTAGCCTTCACCCGCCCAAGGCGTCAGTACATCCACCCAAGCGGAATCGCTGTCATTGTCATTGCTGCCGGCACCACCATCGTGGCTATGATCTTCGCTTCGGGTAAATAAGAAACGTACTTTGATCCGCCCCCATTCATCTACATGAATGCTCTCACCTGCTGGTCCAACCACGCGCGCACGCTGTGGATAGGCTACTGGACGATGCTGCAAGGGATTGTATTCGGGCACAATTGCAATATTGCGACGCTGTAAAGTCAAGCTATTGGCTTGACGTTCATCCGACGGTGTAGACCGTTGCCATTGGCTTTTGCTGACTAAAGCTTGGACTTGAGCATTGAGGTCTTTGGGCAGGTTATTTTGATTATAAAAAGACTTGGCAATAATCAGGAATTCTTTGTCTGCACCACTGTGGCTGTCGATCTCTGGATGCTCTTCAAAGCTAAACCAATAGCCAACTTGTGCATCACGTACTGTCGACTGTGCAATAAATTGTTTCGCCTGTGCATTGTGATAGGCACTGATATTTTTATTGAGATCTTCTACTTGGCGATTACCCGAAGGCGTTGCGCCATCCTCGCCTTTTAGGTCTTGCATCCATGCTGGGCTGATAGCCCATGCATCTTCTAGCCCCAAACTGGCACTGTCTTGTTGGCTAGAATGTTGCTGTGTGGTCAACACAGAACCTGCACCCTCATCGACATCCAAGGCATCGGCTTGCCAACGATTAACATAAACCGCTGTCGGCTGTAAGCTACGCTGCGCAACAAAACGGGTAATACTGTCAAATTGCTCAGTGGCGTCACTGCGATGAAAACGTATTGAGCGTCTATTGAGTGCTTGATACTGATCATTGCTATCGATCAAGCGAAGTTTTTGTGCTTGAATCGATTCAGAAGAATTGGCTACGATTAGCTGTGCTTCATCAATTAACCAATTAATGCCTTCAGCACGCATTAAGCGCGTCAAAAAGTCATAATCGGTTTCATTGGCCTGCATAATAAAAGGTCGAATATCGTAGTCTTTGCTTAAACCGCTTAAATCTAATTTTAAACTGGCGGCAAAGAGTGGGCTTTTTTGCTGCCATTCTTTAAATAGCGCTTGAATTACATCGACCACGCTTTTATTCATAAATACACGACTATTACGACGTTTATGCCATAGCGTCGTGGCATCTTGTAGGGTCAATTTATAGACCGTCAAAGCCCCATCACTTTGCCCTTGACTGGCTGCACTAACAATGCCTGTGCTACGAAATAATTCCCCTCGATCAGTCACTTGATCTACTGCAAGCTGACAACCGATAAATTCTTTGAGCGCAATCGTGGCATCTAAAGATAAACAGATCAGCTCAGCAGTGAATCCCTGATTGAGACCATGTTCCCCTTCAATACGTTGTAAGAATACTTTTTCATTGAGCGATGAATTGGAAAACTGTGCGTGTATGGCGCGCTTCTGTGCGCTCAATCCTAAATCAGCCAAGATATTTTGGATATTATTGAACATATAAATTATAAATATAAAAAAACAGATTAGTTATGCATAATAAATCACTATTTTTAACAAAAACAACAGATAAAATGTAAAATTATTTGGGCTGGCTCAAACTTGAAGCTTAAAAGTCCCTCAATCATCAATTGACTGCCAGAATATTTTTATTTTTAAATCAATGAATAAACCAATCAATCAACAATCTAGCATAAACCTGTGAGCATACTCGATCTATAGCAATGCTTTAAGTCGTCATTAAAATAATAATCTCTTGTTGAGCTTTCTAAAATACTATCAGATCTCTTTTTTCAAACGCTGTTGACGCTGTTTCAAGAACATCCCAGATAATCTGAGCAACTGTTGAATAACTTAAACCTTGATGGATATACCAAATCGCTCATGTAATTGAACACGGACGTATTCTGCATTAAGCGAGCTGACATTTTTAATTTAAAAATAAAACTGGCGGATTATCACAACCCGCCCAGTAAAAATATTTAATTTTATGATTGCAGACTTTTGCTATTCAGTTAATTCCAATTCAGCTTTGGCTAAAGCTTTATAGCGCTTGCTCTGTGACAGTTGTTGATGGTCACGGGCTAAAAAACTATAAATCGTGGGTAAAACAAATAGCGTAAATAAAGTCCCAATAAGCATACCGCTGACAATGACCACACCCAGCCCATAACGACTATGCGCACCTGCCCCACTGGCAAATAATAGCGGAATTAAGCCAAATACCATGGCAGCAGTCGTCATTAAAATCGGTCTTAAACGAATTTTTGCGGCTTTAATAATAGCTTGATAAGGGCTTAAATGATGCTGAACTTGTAGTTCATTGGCGAACTCAACCATCAAAATACCATGCTTACTGATTAAACCAATTAAAGTCACTAAACCAATTTGCGTATAGATATTCATACTAGATGCCCCCAATGCCAATGGGATCAATGCCCCACAAATCGATAAGGGTACGGTAATTAAAATAATAAACGGGTCTTTTAAGCTTTCATATTGCGCAGCCAAAACCATATAAATGACCAATAATGCTGCCGCAAATGCCCACATCAAGCTATTACCTTCTTGCACATACTGACGCGCATCGGCTTGCCAATCATAACTAAAGCCTGCTGGTAACTCAGCCAAAGTGGTTTCTAAGAAACTGAGAGCTTGCCCTAAAGATACTCCCGCTGCTGGAATAGCCTGAAAGGTTGCAGCATTTTGCTGGTCAAATTGCGTCAGTTTATTGGGCTGAACTTGCATTTCCAACGTAACAATGGTGGATAATGGAATAAACTGCCCATTCTCAGCCCGAACGAATTGCTGGGCTAAAGCTTCTGGACTCATGCGTTGTTGCTGAATACTTTGTGGAATAACATCATAGGCACGCCCTTCTAAAGCAAAACGGTTAATATAGTTTTCCCCAACCATGGTTGATAAGGTATCGGCAATATCCTGCATGCGAATGCCTAAACTATTGGCTTTATTGCGATCAATGCGAATCTGCAACATCGGATTGTTATAGTCTAAGTCACTATCTACCACCACAAATAAACCACTGTCACGTGCTTTTTGTTTAATGTCTTGCATGGTCTGATACAGCAAAGGATAGTCATGCGCAGTGCGCAATACCATTTGCACTGGTAAACCACCAGTTGAACCCGGCAATGCCGGTAACTGAAATACAAAAATACTATTTCCTTCTACATCACCAACTTTCGCTTGTAGCTCATGCTGTATAGCGGTGGCATCACGTGTTCTATCCTGCCAATTAGTCAAGGTTGCACCACCAAAACTGGATGCGGGTCCATCGGTACCATTGATAATCC
This sequence comes from Acinetobacter larvae, assembly GCF_001704115.1. NCBI lineage: Bacteria > Pseudomonadati > Pseudomonadota > Gammaproteobacteria > Moraxellales > Moraxellaceae > Acinetobacter > Acinetobacter larvae. The sequence continues at coordinate 1,461,242 of NZ_CP016895.1, read as the reverse complement.
AGCTATCAGCAGTTTCTGGAATAGTCCAAAACAATTCGTCCAATTTGTAGGCAAATTTTTCAACATAATTTAAATTGGCATGTTGTGGAGACTTAATTGCAGTCAAGACTCCCGCCTGATCTTCAGTCGGTGCCAATTCTTTTTGTGGTAATTGATATAAAACGGGTAAAGCCAATAAAATAATCACCGCAATGGTCGCAGTCATCCAACGTTGTGACAGTGAAAATGTCAACAATCGTCCATAGTGATGAGACAACCCCTGAAAAAATCGCTCTGCATACTGCGCAACTTTGCCCTCATGCTGCTGTCGATCCAATAAAAATGAACTCATCATCGGCGATAAAGTCAAAGCAATAATGCCTGAGACCAGCACAGCGCCTGCCAAAGTAAAAGCAAATTCTTTAAATAAAGAACCCGTTAAACCGCCCATTAAGCCAATTGGCGCATACACCGCTGCCAAGGTAATGGTCATGGCGATGACGGGCCCTGCAACTTCACGTGCCCCCAATAATGCAGCAGCGACCGGGCTTTGACCCGACTCAATATGTCGATGCACATTTTCGACCACCACAATGGCATCATCAACCACTAAACCAATGGCCAAAACCATTGCCAATAAGGTCAGTAAATTAATACTAAAGCCAAACAGCAACATGATCGCCATTGCTCCAAGCAAGGACAGAGGAATGGTCACAATGGGAATAATAACGCTTTTAAAAGACCCTAAGCAGAGATAAATCACTACAATCACGATGATTAAGGCTTCCATAAAGGTATGCAGTACTTCTTGAATAGAGGCATCAATAAAGCGTGCTGTCTCAAAAGCCAAATCTACTTCAATGCCAGGCGGCAAAGTCTTTTTAATCTCGGGTAATAAGGTCTTGATGCCATCCACAATCACCAAAGGATTACCTTTGGGAGTGGCTTGTAAACCTAAAAATACTGCCGGTGTGCCATTCATGACGGCACTGGTTTCTGTTGATGCCGCACCTAACTCAACCGTTGCCACATCTTTTAAATAAACTAAACCCTGTTCATCGTTACGCAGTACCAAATGATTAAAGTCCGCAATGCTACTTAAATCTGTGCTGACACTGACATTGGCAACAACGTATTCACCTTTGACTTGACCGGGTGCAGCCTGATAATTATTGCGTTGCAACGCTTGTGATACATCACTCACACTGATGCCACGACCAGCCATTCGATGATTATCCAACCAAATCCGCATTGATAAACGTTGCGCGCCATAACTTTGTACTTTGGCAACCCCTTCAATACTCGCCAACATCGGCTCTACCACACGTGAGAGATAATCAGTTAATGCTGCTAAATTACCACTTTGACTACGAAAACCGATATAAGCAACATCGGTCGATTCACCAGATGAACGCTCAATCACTGGATCAAAAGCACGTTCGGGTAACTTATAGCGAACCTGATTGACCTTCGCCATTACTTCAGTGAGTGCTTGCGTGGAATCTCGGTTGAGCTGCATACGCAAAGTCACCACACTCCGTCCTTGTACCGTTGAGGAACTTAGATAGTCCACCCCTTCAACCGATGCAACCGCTTGAGCGATCGGTTGGGTAACAAAACCTTGCATCAGTTCAGCATTCGCCCCAGGATATTCTGTAGCAATGCTAATGGTCGAACTTTCCAATAGTGGATATTGCCGTATCGACAAGCGATCAAAAGCAAAGAATCCCGCAAGTAAAATCAAACAACTGACTACAAAAGCGAGTACTGGTCGTTTGACAAAGAGGTCCGTAAACTTCATGTATGTGCCTCCGATGCCGCGCCTTGATCTGTTCCTGTCTCTAAGGTATCGCCTTTCATAAGCTCAACCGCAGCACCATCCGAAAGCTTCAATTGACCAGAAGTCACCACACGTTGCCCTTGTTTTAAACCTGAGCTCACCTCAACCCAACCATCAGCGCGCTGTCCTGTTTTCACAGCAACTTTCTTGACCTGCCATTGCGCTTGTTGCGCTGTGGCAACAAAGACGGTTTCGCCATAAGCGCTATAACTAATGGCACTTTCAGGTACCATCAAAGCATTAACCCGTTGCTGATCAATCAAGACATTGGCAAACATACCTGCTTTAAATTGCTGTTTTGGATTGGGTAATTGTGCTTGAACTTGCAATAAGCGCGCTTTAGAAATTAAAGGATCTATTGCGGTAACTTTGGCTTTAAATTGCTGTCCTGCAAAGGCATCCAATTGCACATTAAGTTGTTGTCCCAAAGCAATATCGGGCACCACACGCTCATCTAGACTAAAATTGAGCAAAAGATTTTGGGTATCAACCAAACTAACGATCGGCTCACCCACTTGTAAATATTGCCCTTGGTGCACACGGCGTATGCCGATTTGCCCAGCAAACGGCGCTCGAATCGCCTTTTGCTGAATTCTGGCGCGCAATTGTTGAATTTTTCCTAAAGTTACATCACGATTCGACAAGGCCTCATCCACTTCTGCACGAGACATGGCATTGACCTGAGACAATTCTTGCCCACGGCGATATACAGCTTGGTCTAATTTTAATTTGGCTTGTAATTGTGCCAGCTCAGCCTGTTCGACATCATCATTCAGCTGAAGCAAAAGTTGACCTTGATGGACAAATTGCCCAGACTGAAAATATATTTTTTCAATACGCCCAGCAACCTCAGAAGCCAACTGAATCTGTTTGGCCGCTTCCAATTCACCAATCGCATGAATCGTTCGTGGTGCTTGGCTCCATTTGACCTGTGCAACAGCTACTTTGATCGGTGGATAAGCAGCACCTGCTGCCGCTTTTGAGTTTTTGCTTGTTAAATACCAGAGGAGCAATGCCGCTAAAAAAACTAAAATAAAAACAACCCATAAAATCGGTTTCAGGAGAGATTTACGCATTAAGCCCATACTCCTGCACGCATTTGGGAGAGTAATTTACGATAATGACTAGCCATCGCCATTGCCATCAGTCCCGCAATCACCGCCAGATGTTCAACAGCAAAATACATCGACAACTTGGCTGCCTCGGCATCCATACGCCAGAACTGATGCACGATCAAAATTGTCAATAATAAAAATACCGCTAGCATCCCAGCACCAAACCATAAGGCACGATCAAACAAGACGAAATAACTGCCCAATAGCAGCACCAAGGCACTGGCATAATTAAATAACCATGCAGGATGCAAACCCGCAGCAGTCATCTCGGCAAAACTTCCTTCAACATCAATTAACTTGGCAAAACCGGAAAGTAAAAACAGTAACACCATCAAACAACGTGCCAGAAGCCACAGCTTGGGATGTTCTATCATGGACTGAATAAAATTTGGCATCGCAAAATCCCCGACTAAACCATAGAGCGCTACTTTGCAAAGCGGATTCCACTTACAAAGCATTAACAAAGTAACTGCACTATAAAAGGTCAAGTTAACTTGAGGTCAAGCTTTATTTGAGAAAGTTTTTCATCTGCAAAATTTTAATATTATTTTATATTTTTCATATATTTATAGTTATTTTATGGCAATTTAAAACGATATATTAACGCTAAAATATCGGGTTCTAAGTGCACAAAAAAACGCAGCAATCCTCAGGGACAATTGCTGCGTGTACTTTAGACTAGATAAAACAATCAAACTTTGCAGTGCTTAGAAATGTGCTCGCAAAGTAAGTGTCACATTACGAGGTTCACCCCAGAAAATACCATTATAGAAACCAACTTTTTCATAGTATTTTTTGTCAAATAAGTTATTTACACTTAAATTGGCACTAAAATTTTCATTATAACGATAGCCAATATTGGCATTTGCCAACATATAGGCTTTTTGTTTTATGTAGCCATCGCCAACACTATTGGCAGGAGCACCACCCCATTTATTTTTAATTTCACTTTGCCATGTTCCGCCAAAGCCAACATTAAACTTCTCCGCACCATCAAATAAAGCATTCGGTAATTGATAGTTGGTATAGAGTTTCACCAAATTACGCGGTATTTCATTATCTGCTTTGGCAATTTCCGTTCCATCCACACCTAAATAGGTATAGCCCGCGGTAATATTCCATGTTGGGGTAATCTGTCCAATCGTTTCAAGTTCAAATCCAGTAACGGTTAATCCTTCACCTGAAGACATCATCGGGTCACCCCCATCATCCGTCTTCATACCAAGATCAATTGCTTCTTTATCGCGTACTGCGACATTTTCTTTTTCACTTCTAAATACAGCCGCTGTCGATAGCAAACGATCATCAAACCAACCTGCTTTTAAACCAAGTTCGTAATTTTTACCTGTTTCAGGTTCAAGATAACTGCTATTGCGATCTTTTTTATCGCTTGGTTTAAACATATCACTATAGCTTGCATAAGCAGTCAGCTGATCGGTTAAAGCATAGGTAAGCCCCACAAATGGGGTAAATTTATCTGCAGTTACATCGGCTTTATTACCATTGGTTGCTTTATATTCACTATAACGCCCTCCTAAAATAACCTTCAACGGATCGGTAATATTAAGACGAAGTGTCGCATAAGCACCATAGTTTTGTTGCTTACTGTCTTTACCACGGTTAGTTATTTCATAATCTGGTTTTGATGTTGCATGACCATCCCAAGTACGCCAATCATTAATGGTACATGCGCCATTGCTATTACATGTGGCTTGATCACCAAAATCAAGATTGGTTAAACGTCCAGAAATACTCTCGCTTTTACGGCTAAAACCATTGGCACCAATCACTAGCTCATGTTCACGATTAAATAGCTTAAATGGTCCTGAAGCATAAATTTCTGCATTGAGTTTTTTAGATTCAGAATTCGGAAAAACGGTATTCCATAAACCAATCCCTGTTCCATCATCTTTCGCAAAGCCTGAGCCCCCATAGGACATCAGCCAAAAACTTTTAGACCATGAATAAGAACTGGATGCTTTCAGCAACCAGCCATTATCAAAGTTATAGGCTAAGTCCGTAAATACAGTACGATCGCTTTCACGAATGGTATTCCAGCTGTTCGCAAAACTAAAACTACGTGGCGTATCGATATGTTCGCCTTTGGCATTCCAATACGGCACTGCACCCCAAGTTGAGCCTTTGGGTTTATTATTTTGGTACTGTAAGCCAATGCTCCCGACAAGGTTTGCTGTGAAATCAGCTTCAATAACGGCCATTGCTGCATCGGAGTTTTTACGATAATAATCGATGTAAGTATCACCTTGCTCATGCATTGCCATTACCCGACTCCGCACCCGACCATCTTGGGTCAGTGGTACAGAGACATCGACTTCTGAGCGAATCGTATCCCAACGACTCAAAGAGACCGCTGCCTCACCAGTGAGCATTTTACTGGGTTTTTTACGGATCATATTGATGGTTGCCGAAGGATCTCCTGTTGCCCCCATTAAACCAGATGCACCCTTAATCACTTCAACACGGTCATAAAAGAAGGTATCACTTAGTGGCGCATTCTCACCAATCGGCATGCCATTAATTTGATAGTTACCAATACCATAACCTCTCGCTTTGTATTCATGACGCTGCGTATCTAGACGTCCACCGACAATACCTGGGGTGGCATCAAGTACTTTGCTGATATCGTTTAAGTTACGCTGCTGCATTTGCTCATGCGTCACCACACTGACAGACTGCGGTGTTTCTTTTAAACTTAAATTTAAACGCGTTGCAGAGCGTGAAGCCTTGGCTTTATAACTGCCCGTTGCTTCGGTTTGCTCGCCATTGTCAGCATGTAATTGAATAACAGGTAAATCCTGTACATCGCTTGTATTTTGATCTTCTGCAAAAGCCATCGGAGAGATAATACTCATGCACAGTACGGCATGTATTGCTTGAGTTAAATATTTAATTTGAAAGTGACGCATATAAAATAGCCGCGCGTATTATTGAGAATGGTTATTATTATTAAAAATATATTTGTTGTAAATAAAAAACTTTCTCATTAATCAATGTAAAATCCGATTAAAATTCATAGATATATATTTTAGCCATTGATTTCGACCAACTGCGAGTGTCCTGTCGATAGATCACCATTTAGCCACTGCCAACTTTCTTGTAATATCAATTTACCATCTGGCGCAATACAAATAGTACTCTCGCATTGTCCAACTCTTAATTCGCCATTGAGGTTCAAGTGATGATAGACCATGTGAAAGCGATCTGGTGCAGTCATTCTCCCCATTAAATGTCCAGTCAATACCACACCACCTCGATAATCAGCTTCGATCACATCACCCTGTTGACTGTAATAAAAAATAGTTTGTGTATCGACCTCACCATTTTCAGTGTTCTGTGTATTGATAAAAGTTTTTCCAGATAAATTAAATGGTGTTATCTTCATGTTATGCCTCATCCCTCTCGCTTTCTTATAATGCTCAATCCTATAACGCTCAGCCCAAGCACGTCAGCTTTCTCTTTGATCTATGTCAGGATCATCTTTATCCTTATAACCAGCAAGCACTAACCGATGCAACCACAATGTAATAAGCAACGCTTCAACATTGAGCATCAGCTTGTTTTCTACTGAGTAATCGCTTTGGCCAAACAGAGCAAAGCCGCAATGGCGAACAGTAGTGCAGCAACGGACAGTTTGTGTAGTTTCTCTTTGAAGATCAGAACACCAGCCAACAAGCCCAGTACCACCACAAAAATATTCATACTGGCAAATACTATAGCAGGGCTGTCTTTCAGCAACTGATGTGCCTTTACATAAAGTGCAATATTGGCAAAATTAAAACTTCCCAATGCCAAGCCCGCCCATATTGCTTGAGTTTGCCAACGACGGCGTCGATACAGTACAAAAATCGATACAAAAATAAAAGCTAAAATAAAACTTAAATTTAAGCTCAAGCTAAATTGCAACCCTAAGCTACTACAGTATTTTAATAAAATATCAACTGTCGCATAACCAACCCAAACCAGCAACAAATCACGCGTTGCCAATCGTGCATTTTGCTGTTGTGGCTTGGTTTGCCCCGTCTTGAGCTGTGCCAGCAAAACGCAAATCACCGCAGCTAAGCCCAAGGCAATCCCTAGAAATTTAAGATGATTGAACTGTTCTTGAAACAAGACATAAGCAGCCAATAAAGACAACACCACCGATAAACGCTGTGCGATTTCAGTCTTTACCACACCAGCATGGTTCAAAGCTTGCCCTAAACACCAAAAAATACTCGGTAAAACCACAGCCAAACTTATAATCACCCACCAAGGTGTTGCAGACCAAGATAGATGTGCAAAATCAGGTTTAAACCACCACGCACACCAGAGGCTTGCTGCCACATAATTCCAAGCAATACTCTGAAGTAAATCAATATTTTTGGCTTTACACCATTTGAGATAGATCGACACCCACACGCTAAAACATGCTGCCAGTACAATTAAAGCCATTTAATATTTACACTCCAAACTTACCGATACGATCTATGCTTAGATTTAGATGCTCACAGATCTTTGCTTTACCGTAGCAATTTTGCTTTGAACGCCAAAGCACTTTTTAATCGATAGCATTATATCGACCTCAACAAAACTATTGCTCTAAAAACAACTACATACCTCAATGTACATCTTGATCCCAATACAATCACTTGGACTTCAACCATCTTGTTTTCATTACATTGTAATGACAATGCCATAGCAAAAATGAGAAGCAGCATGCCGCATAGGATGCCAAATTCAATAGAATGCCAAACAATGTTAAATTAAGTGCAACTTTAATACTGCGTTATCACACATGATATCTATTCAGATAAAAATCAGCCTTGTTAAATTCGCCACACTCAGTTTAAGCCTTAGCCTATTATCTGCTTGTCAGCAGCATCCCTACAACGTAGAGACATCAAATACCTGGCAACAACAACAACTTTATCGCTTAACACCACGCAAGACTAGTCTTGCCACGGTACAACAACGTTGCCAACAAACATTTCATAACCCTTGTCATCAGCATGTTTTTGCTAGCATTGATCTGAACAATGGTCCTGCACTATATGGCGTCGATCTCCAAGCCCACGGCTATCACAGCATGGTCTATAGCCCGCTCCCACATGCACCAAATCAAAACTCAAATTCTTATCAACGCGTTGCCTTATGGTTTTTTGATGTTAGTGGCCGCTTGCAACAGATTATGATCCAACAACACAAGGCAGAATAAAAAATCACGATAAAAAAACCGGACTATGACAATCCGGTTTTTTGATCAAGATCGTTGCAGCGATATTTATCAAGCTTTGATATCGATACATTCTGATATTTATAAAGCCTAAATAACCATGCTGTCATCGGTATGCTTAATAACGCTCAACCATTTTCTCTAAAGAAATTGGACGAATCTTGTCGGCATGACCCGCACTGCCAAAGGCAGTATAACGATCAACACAAATTTGCTGCATCGCTTTTACCGACTCAGTGAAGTATTTACGTGGATCAAATTCGCTTGGTTTTTCAGCCAACATACGACGAATCGCACCTGTAGAAGCCAAACGTAAATCGGTATCGATGTTGATCTTACGCACACCATGTTTAATCGCTTCAACCAACTGGTCTACCGGTACACCATAGGTTTCTTTGATGTCACCGCCATATTGGTTAATCACAGCCAACCATTCTTGTGGTACAGAGCTTGAACCATGCATCACCAAATGGGTATTGGGGAGTGCATCGTGGATCTCTTTAATACGATCGATGGCTAGAATATCCCCTGTCGGTGGACGGGTAAATTTATAGGCACCGTGCGATGTTCCCACTGCGATTGCTAAGGCATCTACATTGGTATCGGCAACAAAACGTACCGCTTCATCTACAGAAGTCAATAATTGAGAATGATCCAGTACACCTTCAGCACCCACACCATCTTCTTCACCTGCCATACCGGTTTCGAGACTACCCAAGCAGCCGATCTCACCTTCAACCGAAACACCACAAGCATGTGCCATTTCAACTGTACGACGTGTTACATCAACGTTATATTCATAACTGGTTGGTGTTTTACCATCTTCACCCAATGAACCGTCCATCATCACTGAGCTAAAACCCAATTGAATAGAACGTTGGCAAATTGCTGGGCTTGTCCCGTGATCTTGGTGCATCACCACTGGAATGTGCGGCCATTCTTCAGTTGCGGCTAAAATAAGATGACGTAAAAAAGCGGCGCCGGCATATTTACGGGCACCTGCAGATGCTTGCACAATCACTGGTGAGTTGGTTGCATCAGCGGCCAACATAATTGCGCGCATTTGTTCTAAGTTGTTAACGTTAAATGCTGGTACGCCGTAATTGTTTTCTGCGGCGTGATCCAAGAGCTGGCGCAAAGAAATAAGAGCCATAATATCCTCCCAGGTAGTGCTGCATATTCTACCCTGTCATGTGTTCTATTTCAGCTTTTAATCACATGTTTTTATAAAAAAACCCTGCAATGGCAGTAATGCTGATCAGTTAAGACAAAAAGTCTAAAATATAGTAAAAATGAGCGTATCAAATTACGCTCATTTTTTATGTCTTTTGCTCAAAATATAGATTCAGTCTTGCAACAATCAATACCTAGCCTAGATAAGTTTAGTGAACTTATTGATCATGACTGGATTGAAAAAAGCTTATCCGAAACAGGAAAAGCTTCAATCCGAAAAAGAAAGTTGCCTGCCGAACATGTCGTCTGGCTTGTGATAGGACTTGCTTTATTTCGAAATCAGCCCATTTGGTTTGTTGTCGAGCAATTACAATTAGTCTTTGGATCTCAACCTCCGTGTGCCCCAAGTGCATCTGTTCAAGCTAGACAGCGCCTAGGTTTAGAGCCATTAAAAGTGCTCTTTAATCAATTGAGTCAATCATGGTCTAAAGAATCATTCTCTCAATACGCAACTTTCCATGAGTTAAATGTCTGTGCAGTTGATGGCGTGGTTTGGTTAATGCCACATACCCCTGAAAACTTTGCTCACTTTGGTTCATCTAAAGGTAAAACAGAAGTAGCCCCTTGGCCCCAAGTGCGGGCGACTTGCCTCATCAATACCAATACACATGAAATTATCGATGCTCAAATTGGGGATATGGGCAAAGGTGAACTCACATTAGCAAAAGAGTTACTCGTTCCTGATCAAAGCATTACTTTGTTTGATCGAGCGTATTTCTCTGCAGATTTTCTGATTCATTGGCAATCTACAGGTGTAAATAGCCATTGGTTAATGCGCGCCAAAGATAACTTACGTTATGAACTTATTTCGAAAAACTCAAAGCAAGATTTCTTGGTTCGTATGCCAATTTCACCAAGAGCGCAAAAGTTAAATCCTGAATTAGGTCAGTTCTGGGAAGCACGTCTGATTGAAGTTCAGCACCAAGGTCGAACTCGACGTTACATAACATCACTATTAGATTCAAAGCTTTACCCAATGAAAGATTTAGCTGATCTATACATTCAGCGTTGGGAAATAGAGATGTGTTATCGAGAGATAAAGAGCGATTTACAGGACGGACTGAATTTAAGAAGCAAGCAACCTGAATTGGTTTATCAAGAATTATGGGGGGTATTGATTGCTTACAATGTGTTGAGAAGACAAATAAAGGTTATGGCTCAAACGCAAAATATAAGCCCATTAAGAATTAGCTTTCATATTGCCTCAATAGCCATTATCAATATATTAAGACATACACCCTTAGAATCAGCAGGGAACCTTCCAAAGCATTTAGCTCGTTTATTGGATCAGTCAGCCATGTTCATTATCCCTGAAAGAAGGCAGAGAAGTTGCCCAAGGGTAGTGAAAGGCAAACCTAAAAAATATCCGAAAAAAATGCCAGTCAAGCCTTAACTGACTGGCATTACTGCAATGGCAGGGTTTTTTAGACAAATGTAAAATCTTAATGTGCTGCTGCTTCAGATTCATCCGCGGCAGTGGCTGGTTCAGCAGGTGCATTGGCTTTTTCTGCAGGAACATCAGTATTTTTTTCATCCAACTCAGGTTTGTCGATGGCATCAATCGCAGCTTGTTGTTGTGGTGTAATTTGTTCTGTCGTTTCAACCACAACTTCAACTTCTGAACTGCTTTGACCTGCAGCGGGTGTTTTATCTTGTTTTGAACACGCCATTAATGCCAAAGGTGCAATACACAACGCAGCAATTAAAACTTTAAATTTCATCCCATATCTCTATTTGGTTATTCAACTTCGCTTAATTTATTGCAGCGATATGACAATTTAATGACTTACATAAAAAAAGTGAGGCTGATCGCCTCACTTCCATGGATAATTCAAGTCTTTACATTAGGATAATTTTTAAGCACGCGCCAATAGGGCTGCAACAGCTGGTAAAGTTTTGCCTTCCACAAACTCTAAGAATGCACCACCGCCTGTCGAGATATAGCCCACTTGATCAGCGATCGCATATTTATCAATCGCAGCCAAGGTATCCCCACCACCAGCAATTGAGAATGCTGTAGATTGAGCAATGGCATGAGACAGTGTTTGGGTTCCTGCGCCAAATTGATCGACTTCAAAAACACCCACTGGACCATTCCATAAAATGGTTTTGGATTCCGCTAAAATCGCAGCAAATGCTTTGGCGGTGTCTGGACCAATATCCAAAATCATATCGGTATCGGCAATATCACTCACTGCTTTCACCACAGCCTGACTTTGTGCCAATGAACCGAGAAAATCATCAAAATTAATTTGCCCAGCATCCGCCACTACCACATCTGTTGGTAATGGAACAGAAACTTTCGCGGCAATGGCTTTGGCTGTGTCTATCAAATCAGCTTCATATAAAGATTTACCAACGTTATAACCTGCTGCTGCTAAGAAAGTATTGGCAATACCACCACCAACAATCAATTGATCACACACTTGTGCCAAAGAATTCAAAACATCAAGTTTGGTTGATACTTTAGAGCCAGCAACAATTGCCACCATTGGTTTTTCAGGCTGTTGTAGGGCACGACCCAAAGCATCTAACTCAGCCGCCAGTAAAGGACCCGCTGCAGCGACTTTGGCATAACGTGCCACACCTTCAGTAGAGGCTTCTGCACGGTGTGCTGTACCAAAAGCGTCCATCACAAATACATCACAGAGTGCAGCATATTGTTGGGCAAGCGCTGCATTGTTTTTCTTTTCACCGACATTAAAGCGTACATTCTCTAACAAACAGATTTGACCAGCTTGAATATCCACCCCAGATAAATAATCTGTCATCAAGGCAACATCCTGTCCCAAAGCATTGCTCAGATAAGCGGCAACAGGGGCTAAAGATTGTTCTGTTTTAGGCTCACCTTCGACTGGACGACCGAGGTGTGAGCAGACCATTACCGCAGCACCTTGTTGTAAGGCTGCTTTAATTGTGGGTAATGCTGCACGTAAACGCGCATCGCTGCTAATTTTGCCATCTTTGACGGGAACGTTTAAATCTTCACGGATCAATACACGTTTACCGGCTAGATCTAGATCGGTCATACGCTGAAAGTTCATGTCGAGCTCACTTTTAGATACAAAAATCGTCACGATTCTAAATGATTACACAAAAAAAGGTTAGTCAGTTTTGTGGAAAAGCTGTAGAAATATGAAGTTTTGATTATCATAGCGCTTGAATATTTAATGGTGTGAACTATGTCGATACATCCTGATCCGCTGATCAACCGCTTAAATGTGTTGGGCGAACCTTTGGCCAGCTGTTGTTTTGATCCAATTACTGGTTATTTTCGTAACGGTTTTTGTCATACCGATAATCAAGATATCGGACTCCATACGGTATGTGCTGAAATGTCCGCAGAATTTTTAAGTTTTTCTCAAAAAATTGGCAATGACCTGATTAGCCCATTACCTGAGCTTGGTTTTCCTGGGCTGCAACCCGGTGATTTCTGGTGCATTTGTGTGACTCGATGGGTGGAAGCCTATGAAGCCAATATGGCACCACGCATTAAACTCAGTGCTTGCCACCAAGCGACACTCGCTTATGTCCCCTTGGACGTATTGATGGATTATGCAATCTGATGAAAGCAATCGCCCCTCAACACCGAGAGATTATTTTGGCGTCATCTAGCAGCACCCGTAAAGCGCTATTGGATCGCTTGGGCCTAGATTATCGTTGCATTGCGCCTGACATTGATGAAAGCCCCAAAGGTGAACAACATGCTGATGCCTTGGCACTACGCTTAGCTTATGAAAAAGCTCAACATATCGCACAGGCTTACCCTGAGGCGATTGTGATTGGTTCAGATCAGGTGGCTTGGCGTACACAAACACCGCAAATTTTTCTTGGTAAACCACTTACTGTAGACCGTGCCATTGCACAACTGAGCGACAATGCTGGTCAATGGCTTAACTTTAGTACGGGACTCTCCGTACAATGCTTGGCCCGTCAATTTGCACAGAGCGTGGTGGCACATTATCGCGTACAATTGCGCGATCTGAGTCGTGCTGAGATTGAGCGCTACGTTGCACAAGAACAGCCCTTACACTGTGCTGGTAGTTTTAAATGTGAGGGTTTGGGGATTAGTTTATTTGCTCAGATGCAAGGCAATGATCAAACCACACTGATGGGCTTACCTTTAATTGAACTGTGTACTCTCTTACGCCAATTGGGCTTGCAACTGCCTTAATCTGCTCTAATCTATGTCAGCTCCGCTCAATCTTCAAATTCTAATCTTTAGACTTGCGTCATTGCGGCTTCTCAAGGGACAATACAGCAAAATTTCATCGGTATTTTTCTTATGTCTCAACCGTTAGATATCTTAGGTGGTATCAGTGCCGAACAGTTCTTGTCAGAATATTGGCAAAAAAAACCGCTACTGGTGCGTGCGGCAATGCCTGAGATTGTCGGCTTACTCGAACCCGAAGATGTCAAACAATTGGCACTTGAGGACCATGTTACTGCGCGACTGATTCAACAACATGCCGCCCAGCAATGGCAAGTCAAAAACGCTCCACTACAGCCCAAAGACTTTAAAAAACTTGCTGCACATTGGACGCTCTTGGTACAAGCAGTGGATCATTTCAGTCTTGACCTCGCTGCACTCTGGCAGAAATTTGATTTTCTACCACAATGGCGACGTGATGATATTATGGTGTCTTATGCGCCCAAAGGGGGATCTGTAGGTCAACATTTTGATTTTTATGATGTATTTCTAGTGCAAAGTTATGGTCATCGCCGCTGGCAACTCGGGCAAATGTGTGATGAGCACAGTGCATTTCTTGCCGATCAACCCATCAAACTGCTACCAGACATGAACGTCTATTTTGATGAAATCTTGGCACCCGGTGATTTACTCTATGTACCACCTGGGTTATCACATCATGGCGTTGCTGAAGATGACTGCCTCACCTGCTCTTTTGGTTTTCGCATGCCCAATCCCGCCAACCTATTAGACCGCGTGAGTGACCATTTCGCCGATAACAACTCACTAAAAAATCCTTTTGTTGATTTAACACGACGTCCTAGTCAGCAATCTGGTGCGATTGAAGCTGCAGAAATCGCTTTTTTAAAAGCGCAATTGATTGAAAAAATCCAGCACAGTACAGATTTTGATGCCGTACTTGCCAGTCTAATGTCTGAGCCAAACTTCCCTGATCATATCCCCGAAGCTGATGAATTGACCGTAGACGACTTAGCGCAGTTGCTCAATACTGGTTTCCAAATTCAACGTGAACCCGCTTCACGTTTGCTGTATCTCCCGACCGCAAATCCAGCCAAGTTCTATGCCAATGGTGAAGCATTATATATTGATGCCGAACAAGCACCTATCTTACAACGCTTGGCCGATGGTGCATGTTTAGATTTCGATGATCAATTCCTATGCCCCGAACTCGACTGTTGGCTAGATCTGATTAATGATGCGGTATTGACGCTGCTTGAACCGCAAGTACATCCCAGCATTTAATTTAATTTAATTGAATTTAATCCGATACCCTACACATTGCTTTTAAGCCTTTCTTCCAAAACGCCTGTGATTGGATTTTAGGCTTAGCCTGATGCAGATCACATAATTAAAATATTCTCATTCTCAGGTCTAACAATTCTCTACTTGTACTGATTGCGCTTTATTGGCAGTTTAGGCACTAACTGTTTGATGGTAAAAGAGAAATGTCTAGTCCTGCACAAGTGGTTCGTTCCAAACTTTTGAATACATTTTTTTCACGATATTCAGTTTGGTTTATTGCTATTTTTATCGCGCTATATTTGAGTTGGGTCATCCTCTTTCATCAAAGCCATTATATTTATTATTTTTTCTCAGACACTGTACTGAACTGTGCTTGGGTGATTTGTATAGTACTCAGCTTACTGGGTTTATATGATGTGCTACAAACACGCCATGCTATTTTACGCAACTACCCGATTATGGGGCACTTTCGTTTTATCTTTGAAAGCTTCCGCTTGGAAATCCGCCAATATTTTATTGAATCTGATCAAGATGCTTTACCCTTTTCACGAATGCAACGCAGCCTAGTCTATCAACGTGCCAAAAATGAAAATGCGGACAAGCCCTTCGGTTCAATTATTGATGTGTATCAGCAAGATTACCGGTTTTTGGTACATTCCTTACAACCGTGTCAACCAGCAGATCCAGATCATTTTCGGATTCAAATTGGCAATGCACAATGCCGTCAGCCTTATTCATGCTCAATTTTAAATATTTCTGCGATGAGTTTTGGCAGTTTGAGTGCCAATGCCATTCGTGCCCTTAACCAAGGGGCCAAACTTGGCAACTTTTATCACGATACCGGTGAAGGCAGCTTAAGCCCATATCATCTGGAATTTGGTGGTGATATCGTCTGGGAAATTGCCAGTGGCTATTTTGGTTGTCGTGATGCCGAAGGCAAATTCGATCCACAGCGCTTCCAACAACAAGCCGCTATTCCACAGATCAAAATGATTGAGATTAAACTCTCACAAGGTGCCAAACCTGGTCATGGCGGTATCTTACCTAAAGATAAAATCAGTGAAGAGATTGCACAGATTCGTGGTATTCCACGTGACCGAGATTGCGTCTCGCCACCGCAACACTCGGCATTTAGCACCCCAATAGAAATGTTACAGTTTATCCAACAATTAAGAGAGCTGTCTGAAGGTAAACCAGTTGGTTTTAAACTCTGTATTGGCCAGCCTTGGCAGTTTATGAGCATCGTCAAAGCCATGCTCGAAACCAAGATCATTCCTGATTTTATTGTGGTGGATGGCTCTGAAGGCGGTACAGGTGCAGCCCCCGTTGAACTTATTAACCATATGGGTACACCCTTACGTGAAGGCTTACTTTTTGTTCACAACACCTTAGTCGGTGCGGGTTTACGTGATCAAATTAAAATTGCTGCCAGTGGCAAAATCATCAGTGCATTTGATATTGCCAATGTCATGGCGATTGGTGCAGATTGGGTCAATTCAGCACGTGGCTTTATGTTTGCCATTGGCTGTATTCAAGCACAAAGTTGTCATACCAACCAATGCCCCGTCGGCGTTGCCACACAAGATGCTGAACGTCAACGCGCCTTAGATGTACCCAGCAAAGCCCTCAGGGTCTCTCATTTCCATCGCAATACCCTAAAAGCTTTGGCTGAAATGTTAGCGGCTTCCGGACTCAGCCATCCAGAACAAATCGAAGCGCATCATTTGGCACAACGGGTGAACGACCGTGAAATTAAAAATTATGCACAACTGCATTATTGGTTAAAACCGGGTGAGCTCTTAACCGCCAATCTACCAGAAGAAGCGGCATTCTATCATCGCATGTGGCAACTTGCCGATCCACAGCGTTTTTAGCAGCTAAGCAGCTCTCAATCTAGCGGCGATGGCGCCCATCGTCACAGTGCATTTTTTTATATAGAAACAGCGAGTTTTATATATCTTATTATAGAAACAGCGAGGCGAATCAAATTTTGATTCGCCTCATATGAGTTAAGCATACTTGTACAGCTTAAGCATAGTAGTCATCACTACTTTGCGCATGTAAAAATGCTGGAATCAATCCCGTCAGCGCAGCGCGAATATCGGCACGTTCATTGATCAATTGATGCGAACCTTCTTCGAGCATCAACAAAGTTTGCAAACGAAATTTTTGTCTAATAAATTCAACATTGTAACGCCAATCCACAGTTTGATCTTGAGCACCTTGTGCCAACCAAACCGGAATACGACAGGCTGGACGTTGTTCCATTTCTTGCATCCATTTCGACATCGCCAAGATCCAATCCATGCCCATCATGCGCGGCTGTAAAGGATCGGTCAGGCGCACAAAGCGCAAGAATTCAGGATTGTGGTTATTCCGGCGAAAATGCCGTGGTACTTCACGTTTAATGCGGCGAATAATACCGAGACCAATACTGTTGTGCCACCAAGCCGATTTGGCAGGTCGAATCAAAGGTGATAACAGCAATACTCTTTGCACAATTGGATTTTGACGTTGTTGTGCATAAGCCAAAATATGATGCATTAAAATTGCTGCACCCGTACTTTGCCCAATGCCTAACCACGGCTTCGGTAACTGATCGGCAAAACGTACATATTGATGTACTGCCAATAAAACATCTTGATAATGATCAAAGTTTTCAATATTGGCAGGCGAGCCATCGGTCAAACCATGTCCAGGCAAATCATAAGTCAGTACACTAAAACCTTGTTCAAGTAACTCTTTGATAATTGGCTGATAAATACCGCTATGCTCCAGATAGCCATGTAGTAACCAGACCGTTCCCTTAATCTGCTCACATGGCGGTACAAAAACTTGTACATGTAACTTAAACAAGGTCATTTGTATATAACCTTGCCAATGCTGGCATTGCAGTTGATCAAAACCATAAAGACGGCGATAAGCCATAATGTCGCGTGATGGTGTTTCGAGTCGATTAAGATTTAAAGCGGGTAATAATTGTGGCGTTTGTTCTCTATTGGGTACCGGTAAATCTAATTGTTTTAGTATACTTGGGTTTAGAAATGGAATGTTTTCAGGCATTAAGGAACCTCTCTACAACCGCTTGAGCCAATCAGCATATCACGGATGGTTGCCAATAATTCATAGTTTGCACGGCGACTATGATCATAATTTTGTTTACTGGGTTGCCATGCTGTTAATTGGGTTGGCATTGGCGCATCGACTGGAATGGTTTCAATACCACTCAATGCAAATAACCGTCGCGTTCTCGGCATATGATAACGATCTGTCACCAAATACACCGTCGGTGCTCCCCCTTTCTTTTGCAACAACAATGAACTAAAGCGAGTATTTTCACAAGTATTCATGCTTTTATTTTCAAGCAAACTGGCTTGTACACCATGTTGTGCTAACCACTTTTGCATATATGGCGCTTCCACACCACTCAATACAATCGGAAGATGGCTGCTTTTTTCCAATTGCATGGTGGTTTTTAAGCGTAATTCGGTATAGGCATTGGGAATGATCGATGCATCTTGTGGATCTTTAACTAAACCACCGCCCAAGACCACGATGGCATACGGTATGGCTGGGTTTTTGCTACTGTGTGCAAGGTGCGTTGCTTGTGCTGGATTAACTTGTGCAATATCTTGCAACAATGCATCGTCTACCAGCAGCAATGCCTGCTCCGGCACTTGATGATGCTCAAGAAAATATTGATACTGGTCCAGAATGTCTTTATTGGCAAAAGCTTCTAGTGGAAAATCTGTTACCACCTCACTCGCACCATCTATCACCACGTCAGAACTCGGTAGCATGAGTTTGGGCACAAAGGGCGGTTTCGCCTGTTGCGGTTCTTGTTGATTGCGGGCTTGGATAATATCTTCACGTAAAATTTTATAACGTGCATGAATCAACGGCAGCTGTTGGGTGCGTTGCTGCTGGATATGTTGTTGTAACACATTTAAATAAGCTTGACGGGCAATCCATAAATCCGAACCAGGTTCTAAGTTTTCATGGTCACTGAGCACCGATAAGCGTTGGCTTTTTGCCGCCACCTGATTGACTTGTACAGGCACCCAACGATCTAATAGTTTCACCACCATATTTGAATAAAACGGTGTATACCAAAAAATAATCACAGCAGCAAAAATGACGAGTAAAACGCTAAAAATACGCAACAAACCAACAATGCCGTGTTTAGAGGTCATAGATCACGATCCACATGGGGTTGAACAGTACCATCAACTGCAAATAACACCGGTTCCGGCTCAAGGTGAATGGCAAATTTTTCAAAAACATCTTGCTGTACACAACGATAAGTTTGCTGAACCGCTTCAAGCTGCGTTGCAGCATAGTTCACCAAAACTAAGGCTTGGCGGTCAAACATGCCCACCGCCCCCAAACGCTTACCTTTCCATCCCGCTTGTTCGATGAGCCAACCTGCAGCAATTTTATATTGCTCATTGGCTTGAGGATAATGCGGGATATTGGGATGCTGAGCGATGATTTGCTCAAACTGCGTTGCACTCAATACTGGATTCTTAAAAAAGCTCCCCACATTGGCGTAGACAGCTGGATCAGGTAATTTACGCTGACGAATTGCGATCACTTGTTGCTGTAAATTTTCTGGGCTAAGCTGATCCCCCATCGCCTGTTTTAAGTCCGCATACTGCAATTTGAGTTGCGGCTGTTTCAGGAGTTTGAAAATAACCGCATGGATAATATAGCGTCCAGCTTGATGCTTAAAAATACTATCCCGATAAGCAAACTGGCAGGCTGCTGCGCTTAAAGTACAAAAACAGTGTTGCTGACGATCATATACCTCGACTTCGTCAATAAACTCAGCTACTTCCACACCATAAGCACCAATATTCTGTACCGGGCAAGCCCCCACCCGACCAGGAATCAACGCTAAATTTTGTAGACCATAATAGCCATGTGCCGTACTCCACAGCACCCACTGATGCCAGTTTTCACCCGCTGCAACTCGTATACGCTGTGTGGTGTCATCACCCTCTAAACAACGAATGCCCAGATTATTCATATGTATAACCAAAGCATTTAGGTGCGCCGGCAATAGAACATTACTTCCACCCGACAACACCATGACTTGCAGTTGCTCAGCCGCGGCAAAAGCTAAGGCTGCTGGAATTTGCTCCGCTTCAGTCAAGGCCAGATAGTAGGCTGCGACTGCATCTAGAGACAACGTATTAAAAGTCTTTAAAGCTACATTTTGGGAGATTTTCATTTTATTTCAATTCATTTTACCGCATTGCTTTGCAAATCTTGTGCTAACACCGCAGCCCATGCTGCACTACTCGATTCACACTGATCCAATACCCGTTCAAAATCTTGCGCTGCACCGTAGTATGGATCTGGTACTGCTTGACCACAATATGCTGGATCGTGTGCACTCATCAATGCCACATCTGCTTTTAAGTGATGGGCATATTGCTGCTGTGCTTGTTGCTGTAGTTTTTGTAAATCTTTGAGATTGTCCAAATCCATGGCTAAAATCAAATCGAAGTTTGCAAAATCAGCCAACTGAATTTGTCGTGCACGTAAACTGCTTATATCATAACCCCGCTGTTTGGCATGCTGCTGACTGCGTATATCGGGTGCTTTATTGGGATGGTAATTACTGGTGCCTGCTGAATCGACCCAAACATTTAAGCCGCGTTGCTGACAGGCATGTTGTAATACCACCTCAGCAGTAGGCGAACGACAAATATTTCCTAAACAAACACATAACACCTTATAAGGCGCCTGAAACGTCATAACGACCTCAATCGTAAATTGGCATGGAAATATTTGCTATGTTAAGTGATTTAAATATTGAATCCTAGTAGCTATTTTTAGCTGAATGGTATTTGTTCTCAGTTATTTATGAAATATTCTTGTCACATCACAAAAATAGTGTTAAGCATTTGAATCATTAAATCATCGCGTTATAGCCCATGCCTATAGCGCAAAATGAAAAAGATTGTTTTTTAAACGATTATCTGTTTTTTTAAAATTAGAATACTTTTCAACAGCATAAGAAATAGTTGATTGCTATATAAAATAAATAAAATCAAGTAATATAAGCAAATTCAATTTAGACTATCTATAGAACTGAATAAAAATGACAGCACTAAAACCTATGATTGCCATTGATTTGGGCACCAGTAACTCCTTGGTTGGTGTATTTGAAAATGGTGAAGCACGAATTTTAACCAATGCCTACGGTGAAAAACTCACCCCCTCTGCAATTGCTTTAGATGAAGAACAACAACTGTTAATTGGTCAAGCGGCACTCGAATTACGCCATTTGGGTCATCCAGTACTCACCAGTTTCAAACGTTTAATGGGCAGTACACAAAATTTAAAATTGGGGCAGCAATACTTTAATGCCATAGAGCTCTCCTCACTGATCTTAAAATCCTTAAAACAAGATGCGGAACAAGCATTAGCCACGACCGTTGATGAAGCGGTGATTACAGTACCAGCATATTTTAATGATATACAACGCCAAGCCACGATTTCTGCCGCAGAATTGGCTGGTCTAAAAGTGAGCCGTCTCATCAATGAGCCAACAGCAGCTGCATTGGCTTATGGTTTAGGGCAAAGCGATGATAACTGTTTTCTCATCTTCGACTTGGGTGGGGGCACCTTTGACGTCTCAATCGTAGAGCTATTCGATGGCGTCATCGAGGTACGTGCCAGTGCTGGTGATAACTATTTGGGCGGTGATGATTTCACCCAGCTGATCATCAAACAATTCTGGAAAAAATATGCCCATGCTTTCAATCTGGAACAAGGGCTTATTCCCAATGACATCGAAGTCGCCCTGAAAGCCAAAGCGCAACATGCCATTCATTGCCTCAGTAAAGACAGCCAGACCACACTACGCTTCAAATGGCAATCACTCGACTTAAGCTTTGAAATTCAACAAAGTGAGTTTGCACAATGGGCAGAACCCCTATTACAACGTTTAAGACGTCCACTAGAGCGAGCACTACGCGATGCACGCATTCGCCCAGAACAAATCGATCAAGTGGTTTTAGTTGGCGGGGCAACCCGTATGCCCTTGGTCCGCAAGTTGGTGACCAAATTATTTGGACGTTTCCCATCAACCAGTGTACAACCCGATGAAGCTGTGGTGCGCGGCGCGTGTATACAAGCTGGCTTAAAAGCCAAAGACCAGACCTTACAAGAAGTGGTATTAACCGATGTCTGCCCTTTTAGTCTCGGAATCGCCGTGGGTGATGACGATCAATTCTCCCCCATCTTAGAACGCAATATCGTCATTCCAGCCAGTCGCGTCAATAGCTATTACACCATGCAAAAAAGCCAGCGCCAGATTAATGTACGGATTTACCAAGGCGAACATCGGCTTTGCAAAGAAAATGTATTTTTGGGCGAACTGGAAGTCAAACTCCCCCCCAGCGATGATCATGAAAGTATTGAGGTTCGTTTTTCCTATAACCCCAATGGTATTTTAGATGTCGATGTCGAAATTCCATCTACAGGTCAAAAACTACAAAAAGTGGTGATTAATCAGCAAAATGTCATGAGCCCTGAGAAAATTGCTGCTGCACGCGCACAATTACAGCAACTCAAATTGCACCCCCGAGATAACTTAATCAACAAAAGCCTATTGCTTCGTGCTGAAAGACTGTTTAGTGAGCATACAGGTGATTTACGCCTACAAATTGGCGAACAGACCCAGCAATTTAACCAAGTCTTGGCACAACAAGACGAACGAAAAATTCGTGAAGTACGCCAATACTTTGATGCATTTTTAAATGAAATCGAGGACCTGAAGCTGTTTGACGATTATGACTAATGGCAATGAAGCGTGACGATAACAAAATACCATGATGAAGCGTGATGCTATGGCATGACGCTAAGCAATATCTTGAAAATTCATCACATGCGGCATCCATCATATCGATTCAACGCGTCCAGCAAATTAAATCGTCGACGTGCAGAAGATAAACATTGCAGCACCCAGCATCTTTGGCTTTAGGATGCTGAGCGCTATTTTTGATCGGCGGTATTGCGCAAAGTAAAATCTTGGCAAGCCAAGCTCGCTTTAAATGCTATGTGGTTGATGATGCCTCAAACGACAACTCTTTATCACATAATAAATTAATATGATGGGGATGATCACGCTCGGCAAAGTTAATGCGATGAGCACAATATATGCTAAATATTTTAATATGCTAGAAATATAACGCATCTGTACCATCGCCAGTATTAAGCTGATAAAGCACATACTCGCCAACAACATCGTTGGCTGACTCTTGGGATGACTAAACCACAGGCTATAGCCTAAAATCACTGCACAACGTAATGAAATAATTGCAAAATTTCGTAGCGCAGGATATTTGCGATCAGGGTCATAAGAGCCAAAACGATAAGCCATCTGACTTAATGAATCAGACATCAATAACAAAGCCAAAGGGATCAAACTAAAAACAATTAACCACGGATAATCCGTTGCACCCACATGATAAAATAGCCATGCCACACATGCACTGACACATATACTGCCAACAATAATCATCCATTGATCAATTTTAAGCTGCGCACTTTGTAACAGTTGATTCATATAAGGGTGCGCCACCAATTGTAAAGCCGTCAGTAAAATCAGGCTATAAGACAGCCAGACATAGGTCAGCATATGGTGTGCCCATGGATGAATATGGCTGCTCAAGACCAACAACCCCACCCCACTCAAAAACCAAAATAAACTTAAACGCTCTAAACGATCCTCATACTGCGCACCACGACACAGATAGGCATGTAACGGCGCAAGAATACATGGCACATAGAGGAAAGCTCCAACCAACAAAAAGAACCCCAGCTGATTGATGAATCCCAAAGGCTTGATAAAGAAGTAACTGCTGACCACAAAGAGAATATTGGCCCAGAGATAATGCTTCCACTGGTTAATACTTTTTAAGAAAAGATAATTGCCATTGTTAAAAACATGATGCAATTGCAACTGCATGATTTGCTCAATCACAGGCTTAGTCGAACGTTGTGCAAACATTTGTTGTAATTTCAGCATCTGCAATGGTTTAAAAGGCTGATCCCCAGATAGCAATGCAATGCTAGCCACACAATCTTTGGGAATGTTATCCCATAGTCGCTGATGTTGTAGTGCGGCAAGAATCCGTCGTTGCAGCTGTACTGCATCCTCGTCATCTACATAACGGCTAGCATCTTCAGGATAATCTTGATACCAACGCAATAAAAAACGCATATATGACCATGCTGTACTGTCGTGCTCTACTTGAGCCAACGCAGCAAGTAACTGATCCTTGATGTAAATTTGTTCTGTAAGCACCAATTGTGGTAATTGTGCCAACAACTGATTAAACCGTGTATAACAATCATCCTCTACATCTTGTTGCCACAGGGCATCTGTAACCTGCTCGAGCAAGAGCAATACCTGATCAGTCTCCGCCGCCTCAGCAAGCACTGTCTCTATGCTGGGCAGTGGCTCTACACTGGGCTGTAGTTCTATGCTGGACAACGACTCTACACTGGACTGTGCATCTATAGTTGAATGGCTTTCGTCGCGTGGGGTACGAATCGGTGAATCTTGCACTTGTAGCAGATCAACAAAATCTGCCAAATCTTCTAAAACCAAGAAATCAATCAATTGCGCCAAATAACCATGCTGCCTGTCTGGCGGCAGTAGTAACAGTTCATCTTTAAAATGTTGTAAGGCATCAATGAAATCAAAATGAACATCACGCTGTACAATATGTTGTTGTAATTGTTCTAATTGCTCAGAAATATAATGTTCTGCAGCGGCTGCAGAACAATGCTGCTGTTGGGCATATTGTTGCGCTACAAGCTGCTCTGGTGGTTGCTGGTTCGGCTCAAAATTCCCATCATCATGCCTTGCATCCTGCGCAGCCACCACATGGGCATCAGCCACCGCATCTGCTGATAAAAAGTTAGTTTGAAAAATATCGTCATTCTGCGTCTGATCTCCATCAGGCGACTCTGCATCTACATCCACATACTGCGCTGCATATTGCGCGTGTTCTAAGGCTTCACGTAGTGCAATAAATGCTTCAGTTTGAGTATCCTGATCGATTTTCTTTAGTTGTTTAGCATAGGCTCTTTTTATCGCTCTTAAATCAGCGGTTGGCGCTATTGCAAGACGTTGCCAGCAAGTCATTCAAATTCTCAGACAAAAATTAATCACGCAATTTTAATCGGGTTTTTAAACACATAAAATGACCATTACTCTATTCTTTCAGGCATTACCAACAATAAAGGAGAGATGTATCACAAAAGTTTAAATACCCTAAACCATAAAGATGCCAACAGCGACCAAATAAGATGGCACCACGACATCACTTACCACACTAAACAACTGAAAAACCATAAAAAATAACCACTGACAGGCAGTGCTGAGATGAATACTCGCAATTACTTCAACTGTATATTTAACAGCTGTGCATCAAATAACTGGATAAATTGTTTCACCACAGTTTCTTGTTGCAACATCTGCTCTGCACGTTGGAATGCCATATGTTTGCGTTGTTGCTGCAAACGATAAGGCGTCACATCCTGCAAAGGCGTAAAACGTACTGAAAATATCGTTTCTGGCCAATTTTCTAATAACGCCTGCTGCAGCTCATGTTGAGTTTGTTGCAATAGCTGTTCGTATTGAGGTGGAATCTGGAAAACAGATTGTGCGTTGATTTCACCCGTCATCACACCATGTTGTGCCAACTCTTGAATCGCTGGTGATAGACTACTTTGCCTAAACCAATACTCCCATTTTTCCACAGTCCACACGCCTGTCAAATCATGGACTGGCAATTGTAAAATCTGCTGTGGTGTCAACTGCGTTGTCTGCGCAGCAGGCTGACGCAACATCAAGTGATCAGTATTATTATCATCAGCCGCTATGGTGGTCTGCTCAAACAGCTGTTCTGGTGTTTCGGCGCGCAATACGACCGTCTCTGACGATGCATCATGCCATTGTTTTGGTTTTAAAAATAACAACTCTTGCTCTGAACAGTGTTGCACATCCAATGCTTGTGAACGCTGCGATGCCTGAAAAGCGGCTAATCCAAAATCTTGTAAAATATGCGACGGTGGATTCAGGTGCGCTACATTTGATCTGATATCCAATTCGGCTGATGTGCTTTGTTTTACCTCAAGCTCTTCAGCCGTTAGGTGCGGCGAAAGCTGCTGTGTTGCCCGCATTTCGCTCTGCGCTATATTTTGCCCAGCGACAGCAGCGGTTTCTGAATGTGCAACATCCGTCGCATCAACTGTAGCCTCTAAGGACTGTGCTGCTAAAGGCGCTTGCCGCTGCTCAGAGATATGCCTTTGTGCATTGTCTTGTACATGGTTCTGCACATTGTCTGTCGTGCGATTTGATGGGCTAGTCGACCTAACATCTACAACAGGCGCTGAGTTTTGCATGGAAGGTGCATCTGCAATGACGTGATGGTCCGTTTCAGATCGTGGCAAACTCTCCGTTTGCTGCACTTCCTGTCGGCTTTCACTGTGTTGGCTTGTATTGTGTTGCCTTGTATTGTGCTGACGAACATCTTGTCGACTTTCACTGTGTTGGCTGGCCGCATGCGAAGCCGTGTGATCTAAATGCGGCGCCGTAGTCTGCTGTGCTGGAGGCTGCGTAGCTACTGCTATTTCATCTACAGCCAAGGGGCGAAATGCCAATAACCGCAGCACAGCCATTTCAAAACCTTGCACCTGACTGACTGCCAATTGTAAGTCCGCGCGTCCTTTACAAGCGATTTGATAATACAACTGTATATCTTCTGGCGCTATTTGCTGTGCCAACTGCTGAATTTTTTGATTAATTTCAGCACTATAATTTAAAGACAGCTCAGGAAGATGATGTAACAATGCCAGTTCATGCAGAGTCGAGATCAACTGATCAAGCACCATATTGACATCTAAAGCTTGCTGACGGAACTGTAATAATAACTGACTAACCTGCTGACGACGGTTTTGATGAATCGCAGCAATCAGATCATAAATAATGGTTCGATCAATCAAGCCCAACATGTCTTTGACATCTTGGTGATGAATCTCCCCTTGCCCATAGGCAATGGCTTGATCGGTCAATGACAGTGCATCACGTAACGAACCTTGTGCTGCATCTGCAATCTGCCAAACGGCATCCGACTCCGTCGCGATCTGTTCTGTCGCCAAAATTTCCGTGAGATGTTGGCTAATTTCCTCAACCGTCAGTGGTCTTAAGGTGAATTGTAGACAACGTGAAATCACTGTAATTGGGAGTTTTTGCGGGTCTGTGGTGGCAAATAAAAACTTCACATGCTCTGGCGGTTCTTCTAATGTTTTTAATAATGCATTGAAGGAATGTGTCGAGAGCATATGCACTTCATCGATCAGATAAACTTTATAACGCCCTTGCGTTGGTGCATAAGGAACGTTATCGAGCAGTTCCCGCGTATCTTCAACTTTGGTGCGCGAAGCAGCATCAATTTCGATGAGGTCAATAAAACGCCCTTCATTGACGGCTTTACAGGTGGCACAGTTTTCACAAGGGGTCGCTGTGACGCCTGTTTCACAGTTTAGACATTTGGCTAAAATCCGTGCAATCGTGGTCTTTCCCACCCCGCGAGTCCCTGTAAACAGGTAAGCGTGATGCAAGCGTCCACGCGCCAAGGCACTGGTCAGAGCACGTGAAACATGGTTTTGACCCACCAATTGGGTAAAATTACGTGGACGATATTTACGGGCAAGAACCTGATACATGGAAACTCCTTGTGACAGGTCTAAGCATACTGTTTTTTGCCAAGTCTGTGAATCGTTGTCGTATAAACATTAGACGCCAAAAGCGATTTTGCCGGGATTCTCATCGCGCGGTCCCATAAACCAGCGCAAGCAACAAAGATTGCGTAATGTGAATCGCCAGCAAAACTGCTGGCGATTTTGTGATAGCGCTGAGCTGCTCGACGCTAGCTAGCCAAGCCGATGAATCTCAGCCGAACATACCCATCGCTTAGGATAGACGAATTACAACGCCTTGTACGTGTGGTTTATGGGAGTGTTCATTTTCAATCAGAAAGTCTTGCTGCCCAGCGTGTTCTGCCACCAAAAAATTCACCGTAGAAGGTAAATACACAGGCAGCTTAAATTGTACATCAGCCTGATAAGCATCTGCTAAAGGTAAGCTTGCCAAAGCACGCGCATTGGTCCACATACCATGTGCAATAGCACGTTTAAAGCCAAAGGCTTTGGCAGTCAAGGCATGCAGATGGATCAGGTTGAAATCACCCGAGATCAGAGCATAGCGACGTCCGATATTTTCATCTATATGCCACAGCGCACGTTGCACATAATCTGGCGTCGCCTGATCTGCCGAAACAACAACTTGTGCTAAGCGCGCACTCGGATTTTTTTGTTTTGATAAATACGTCGATACCGCCTGCACCACCAACTCAGTACCCACATAAACCTCGGTGATGAAGTCGAATTGCATACCTTTATGGTGTGGACGCAGCTCACCAAAACGACAATCTAAACGCAACTTTTCTTTGCTGGCAATCTTACGTAGCTGTTTGATTTGATTACTCAAATGCACTAGACCCAAGATTGGATAGTTAAAATCTTCGCTGGTCATCATATGCATTTGTAGGCTTTGAGACAGCACAGCCAAGTAAATGGCAGGAATATAGCCATTGTCTTTAAAACCACAGACACGATTATAAGCCTTCAAATGTGCTTCATCGACTTGAAACTGATCCACAACATAACTTAGCTCAGGCAATGCATGCTGCTGGGCTTTCTTTTTAAAAATTAAGCCTTGTACCACCTTGGGATAACTCAAATAAGCTTTGGGTAAAGTACGAAAATGACGTGTATTCATATTATATTTATCTCAACAATGACGCGGAGCAAAGACCCTCTTCGCAAGAAGAGGGTGATAAGTCATGGCTTAAATAGGCTTGATATTAAGCACCCAATAGACTTTGACCACAAACCCGTACCACATTGCCATTGAGTCCAGTTGATGCAGTCGATGTAAATAAGGCGATCGTTTCAGCCACATCAATCGGCAAACCACCTTGACTCATGGAATTCATACGGCGCCCTGCTTCACGGATCGCAAATGGAATCGCTGCGGTCATTTGCGTTTCAATAAAACCAGGTGCAACCGCATTGATGGTAATGCCTTTTTGTAAAATCGGCGCCGTAAATTTAACCAAACCAATCACACCAGCTTTTGAGGTTGCATAGTTGGTTTGTCCTAAATTACCCGCAATACCAGAAATAGAAGACACGCAAACAATACGACCGTTGCTGTTTAAGACTTCATGTGCCAGTAAATAGTCATTGATACGCTCAATAGAAGACAAGTTAATATTGATCACCGATGCCCATAATTCTGGCTTCATATTTGCCAATGTTTTATCGCGGGTGATACCCGCATTGTGCACAATAATGTCTAAGCCTTGTTGTGCCGCAACTGCCGCTTGAATTTTTTCACCCGCGTCTGCAGCGGTAATATCCAATGCCAGAACTGAACCCTCAATTTCAGCTGCAACACGTTCTAAATCCGCTTGTTGTTGTGGCACATCTAAACAAATCACATGTGCACCATCACGGGCTAACACATGCGCAATTGCCTCACCAATCCCACGACTTGCACCCGTTACCACGGCCGTTTTACCCGCAAGTGGTTTGCTCCAATCTACTTCAACTGTTTCAGCAGCTTGTACCCGCAGGACTTGCCCCGAAACATAGGCAGAACGCGGTGACAATAGAAAACGTAAACTTGATTCGATATTGGCTTCAGCGCCTTGATCAACGTACAGTAACTGCGCAGTAATGCCCTTTTTAAACTCTTTAGCAATCGACTTTACAAACCCCTCCAAAGCACGTTGTGCAATTGCTTTGGCCACTGTACCAGCAGTTTCAGGTTGTACCCCCACCACAATAACGCGACCAGAACGTTGAATTTGACGCGCAATCGGGTGAAAAAAGTCATATAAAGCAACCAATTGATCGCTGTTTTCGATACCAGATGCATCAAAAATAACCGCTTTAAATTTGGCTTCTTTATCGCCAGCATTGAAGGCTGACAAGTTCAGACCAATTTTTGCCGCCTGTTGCTGTAATGCTGCATCAGCGCCAGCATAACTATTGGCATGGATATTATTTAAAGTTTGGCTAATCGCGGCAGATACAGCACCAACTTTGGCAGCACCGAGTAATACAGCCCCTTGCAATACTGGGGTTGCAGAAACATAACGGTCAAGTACCACAGGAGATGGTAAACCCAAGTTTTTGATTACAAATTTACCGATGCCAGAGTTGGCAAATACTTGATATTGGTCACTCATGGAAATAATCTCTTTTTCTGCAATATAAATAATAGAATATGGACAATTCAGCGCTTGGTCACACAGTTCAACTAGAATACTTAGGCACTTAGCGGTTATTGTCTGAACATCTTGTCATGTGTGGTGCGGCGCATCAGGCAATATCACCAGCGCTTTTATAGCAAAAATGTTGTAGCAGCGTGCCTCAGCCTACATCGCTTCAATCCACACAAGATAAGAACATGGTGCACATTCGCAGTCTAACAAATGTTTGATCTAGAGATGTGTTCAACGATTGTAAGCTACCCCAAACAGCAGCCCGCGCATCCAGCATGCTAGCGGCGTTCATTTCATCAAAAGATCATACTGGAGTTCCGCTTTTGATGACTTGACCTGATTGTGCTGTTAAAGGGCATTTTAGTCAATTCTAGTGACATGCTATTATGCTACTGTAGTGATTAAAAATGACTTTATTATGCTTGGAAAAGCCTTATGAGCAAATCAACTCAAGATAATCCGACAGTTGAAGATGCAAGCGACCAATCTTTGTCAAATAAATCAAATGTTGCACCAACTGCATCCAAACGTCGCCGCAGTCCAAACGCAAAAACCACCAGTAGTACCACAAGTACGACACCGCGCACAGGTAACCGTACTTCAGGTTCTCGCAATGCGACTGCCGCGACCACTAAAACACCAAGAACCAGATCAACTGCTCGAGCTTCAGCAAAATCTGCACAGGAAAATACTATGAGCCATCAAGCTATACGCCGTGTTGCGATCATTGGCGGAAACCGTACACCTTTTGCCCGTTCTAACGGGGCTTACTTCAAAGCCAGCAATAGTGACATGCTCACTGCTGCATTAAATGGCTTAATTGAACGCTACCAATTACAAGGTCAACGTTTAGGTGAAGTGGTTGCCGGTGCAGTACTCAAACATAGCCGTGATTTTAATATGACACGTGAATGTGTACTCAGCACAAAATTAGCACCCGAAACACCTGCTTATGATCTACAACAAGCCTGTGCAACAGGTTTACAAGCCGCCTTTACCGTGGCAAATAAAATTGCATTAGGCCAAATCGAAGTCGGTATTGCCGGCGGGGTAGATACAACATCTGATGCACCCATCGCCTTTGGTGATGGCTTACGTAAAGCATTATTAGAACTCAATATTGCCAAAACCGCCAAAGACCGTCTCAAAGCATTATCTAAAATTAACTTTAAAAAACTATTAGATGCACCTCGCAATGGTGAGCCACGTACCAGTTTATCGATGGGAGACCATCAAGCATTAACCGCATTAGAATGGGGTATTTCTCGCGAAGCTCAAGACCAATTAGCGGTATCTTCACACCACAAAATGGCAAAGGCTTATGAAGAAGGGTTCTTTGATGATCTCATCACCCCATTTATGGGCTTAGAACGCGATAACAACTTACGCCCAGATTCATCGATTGAAAAATTGGCTAAGCTTAAACCTGTTTTTGGTAAGGGTGACAGCGCCACCATGACTGCTGCAAACTCGACCCCATTAACCGATGGTGCTTCAGTGGTGCTCTTAGCCTCGGAACAATGGGCAAAAGACAATGGTCATGAAATTCTAGCCTATCTCAGCTTCTCTGAAACCTCGGCAATCGACTTTGTTGGGAAAAAAGAAGGGCTGTTAATGGCACCAACCTATGCCGTACCTCGCATGCTAGAACGCGCTAAATTAAAATTGCAAGATTTTGATTATTATGAAATTCATGAAGCTTTTGCCTCACAAGTTTTGGCAACATTAAAAGCATGGGAAGATCCAGTATTCTGTAAGGAACGCCTAGGTCTAGATGCCCCCTTGGGCAGTATCGATCTCAACAAATTGAACGTTAAAGGTTCATCATTGGCTGCGGGTCATCCATTTGCTGCAACTGGCGGACGTCTATTGGCCACAGCAGCAAAATTACTCAATGAAAAAGGCTCTGGTCGTGTGTTGATTTCTATTTGTGCAGCTGGTGGTCAAGGTGTGACCGCCATCGTTGAGAAATAAAATCCAACTCACACCATAAAACGCTAAAAAGGGGTGAATCACAATGCTGATTCACCCCTTTTTTAAACACGTCGTTATAGACACTTTGCTGAAGGCTGAGTGACTTAGCTGTGAAATTTTTAAGCTTGCTGTTGCTGCATGGCTGGGAAATAACGCTCTTCGATCAGGTCATAACACCACTGGAAAATAAAGGTATAGACCAAAATACAGGTGGTCATACTGAGGTCCAATAAAATCGCCTGCAACATCGTCATCTCCATGGCATAGGCAACCATTGGAATAGTGACAAGCATTAAACCGCCTTCAAAGCCGATTGCATGGCAAACCCTTAGCATTACGGTACGTTTCAGTTTTCTTTTATGCTCAAATTTCTCAAAAAAGTGATTAAAGATCATATTCCAGATCACAGAGGTTAACGCCATTGCGATACCTAAGCCACCGGTTACATCTAAAGGAACTCTAAAAATAAAACTTAATGCGATAGCAATGATGACCAATAGAATTATTTCGTAGCTTAGGGCATGAATAATTCTTCTCTTGGAAATCAACATTTTTAACATCTCTTTGCTTATGATGGTGTTTATTTTAATGATATAGACTGATAAATCTAGTTAGATCCTTTCAACTTTATTGATAGGTCCGCACCGGTCATTTAAAATACCCTCTAACATTGCCTGAATACTCAACACCTTATGAATATCAACCAAGAACAATTAATCATTTTTAAAACGGTGATGGAAACAGGCTCCTTTTCTGCTGCGGCACGAAAATTAGGGAAAGTTCCATCGGCGATTAGCATGTCAATTGCCAATTTAGAAATCGATTTACATCTCACGCTATTTGAACGACAAGGGCGCGAGCCGCGCCCTACACCGCAAGCACGCACGCTCTATCACAAGACCGAACAACTGCTTATTGAAATGAAACAATGGCGTCAACATGCCAATGCGCTCAGTGCTGGCTTAGAATCAGAGTTAAATATTGTGGTGGTTTCTGAGTTATCACATAGTAACTGGACCGATTTTCTACCGGTATTGGCAGAGCAATTCCCTGAATTACAAGTCAATACTTTCTTTGCGCCACAAGAAGATGCCTTGAAGCTCCTGATGAATGAATCCGTGCAATTGGCTTTTATGTTTGAACGTGAGCAATTAGCCAGTAGTGAACAATTCGTTGAGGTCAATAAAGAAACTCTAATTGCGGTTGCGGCGAAGAACTCCGCTTTAGCCCAATATGATCAGGTCAGTTATGAGCAAATCCTACAAAGCCGACAAATCGTGGTTGCCAGCCGTGACCGACAACTTAAACCTGAATTATTATTTTCCAAACAAAATTGGCGTACCGACAATCACTATACTGCAGGTGCAATGATTTTAAGAGGTCTAGGCTGGGGCGTGCTGCCCTTAGATATGTTTAAAGAGAATCCAGTCTTGCAAAAACAGCTCAAAGTTTTGAAGTTTTCAGACTTCACCCCGAACTTTGAATATTATGTCGATCTGGTATGGAGCCGTGAAAGCCAACTCGGTGCCGCAGCACGTTTTCTCATTGATTATGCTCGCCAACGGCGTCAAGCCATTGAATAATTGCCATATCACAGCATATATATTTGATCTTATATTTGATCTTGATACACGCGATATTCATTTTTCTGCTGGCTTGTCAAAAACTATGTGATATAAAGAAATAAGCGTTTTTTTATTTTTTGCAATACCAACGATGATGATACGATGACACATTCTACATTAGATCAAATAAAAGCATTCACCACCATTGTTGCCGATACCGGTGATTTACAAGCTATTGAACAATTTCGCCCTTTGGATGCAACAACCAACCCTTCTTTGATTACTGCGGCCGCCAATCAAGCAGAAAATCGTTATTTAATTGAAGATGCCTATACACAAGCCAGCCAAGAAGGCTTACAGGGAGATGCCTTAATTGACCGTGCAATTGATATTTTGACGGTCAAATTAGGCGTAGAAATTTTAAAACGTATTAATGGTCGCGTGTCTACAGAAGTCGATGCTGCCCTCTCTTATGACACCGCGGCGACAATCAATAAAGCCAAACAATTGCTGGCACTATACCAAGATTATGGCGTTGAAAAGGAACGTATTTTAATTAAAATCGCGGCAACATGGCAAGGTATTCAAGCAGCCAAACAGCTTCAGGCCGAAGGCATACATTGCAATCTCACCCTATTGTTTAGTCTGCATCAAGCACATGCTTGTGCAGATGCCAAAGTCACTTTAATTTCTCCTTTTGTTGGTCGTATTTTAGATTGGTACAAAAAAGCTGAGCAAGTGACGCAGTATCCGATTGCGCAAGACCCGGGGGTCAACTCGGTGAAAGCAATTTTTAAATTCTATAAACAGCATCAAATCCGCACTGAAATTATGGGGGCAAGCTTCCGTAGCATTGACCAAGTGATCGCTCTAGCAGGTTGTGATCTGCTGACTGTTGCGCCAAATCTATTACAACAACTTGCACAAGAGCAACGCCCTGTACAAGACCAACTGAGCTTAGATACCGCGTTTGATAGTGCTCCCCCTCCGGCGGCACTCAATGAAGCAGACTTCAAACAGCAGCTACAGCATGACTTAATGGCCAGCCAATTACTACAAAGTGGGATCGATGGTTTTATCAAAGCCCGCGAACAACTTCACATCCTATTGGCACAATCCTTTGGTATTGATGCCAGCATCAAGGTCTAGCGGCATCAGAAAGTCTAGGCATTAAGTCTCAAATGTATATTCAGCATGGCATGTCTGCTAAGTTACGCTATAAGGCATGCCATGCTCTCCTGCAACAGCACATTCTGCGCATGGGTTTGCTATTCACATGAGCTCTTTATTTACATGGGTTTTCTATTTACATAGCACATAGATTGTTGATTAAATAGTTGCAGCCCGCTCATCGAATCCATAAAATACTGATGTTTATATTCGATTAACTTCTATAGGCTATCTTGCTGTGTTTGGTATTAGCGATTTGCTCAGTTTTATCATTGGCACAATTTTTATTGTGATTCTGCCGGGACCAAACTCACTTTATGTCATGTCAATTGCCTCAAAGCATGGCGTTAAAACAGGCTATCGTGGCGCTATGGGGGTATTTTGTGGTGATTCCATCTTAATGCTCTGTACCGTACTAGGTGCTGCATCTTTGCTGATGGCATTTCCATGGTTATTTACCGCAGTTAAAATTGTCGGTGCTGGTTACTTAACTTATATTGGTATACGTTTACTGATTGCAGCCTATCAAAATTTGCGACAACGACAGACACAACCAACAACAACACACTCCAACACCCCAGTCGTGCAGCGCAATCTACATCCATTTCGCTCAGCACTCACCATTAGTTTACTCAATCCCAAAGCAATTTTATTTTTCCTATCGTTTTTTATTCAGTTTGTCGATCCACAATATCCACATCCAGCCCTTAGTTTTGCAATTTTAGCCATTATCCTCCAATGCATTAGCATGACCTATTTGAGTCTATTAATTTTTACAGGCATTAAACTACAGCATTATTTTAGTCGCCATCGCAAACTCAGTGGCAGTATGGTGGCCTGTGTCGGTCTAATGTTTTGTGGTTTTAGTTATAAACTTGCAACTGCCAGTTTAATTTAGCGATATGCCAAGCAAACTTTATAGCGTTATTTGGGAGTTAAAATTAAAATAACATTAAAAATAAATGTTTAAATATTTCGATCTATCTTAAAAACCGCTAGTATAGTGCGGGTTTATTATCGCCCGAATGATTTCGTTGTCTCATGAGCAAATTAATACGTGACTTTAGCGTAACTGCTGCCTTTGCTGGTTTCTTAACTTTTCTGATTGGAATTAGTGTTTCTTCAGTGCTGGTCATCCAAGCAGCACGAGGTTTAGGTGCAGACGTTGCTGAAATTAGTTCTTGGTTCTGGGCATTAGGTATTGGTATCGGTAGCGCCGGTTTATTATTGTCTTGGCGTTTTAAATATCCCGTTGCAACGTCTTGGTCTACAGCTGGGCTTGCCTTAATTATTGCTGTTGCTGAAGGTTATCAATTGGCAGAAGCCATTGCCGCATTTTTAATCTGTGGGGCTTTAACCGCTGTTTTAGGTTTTCTTGGGGTTTTTCAACGTCTGCTGACGTCTATTCCACAAGCACTCACCAGCGCCATGCTGGCAGGGGTATTACTGAAATTTGGTATTGGCTTATTCGCCGATCTACAAAACCACTGGTCTTTTATTTTAAGTCTATTGGCAATCTATATCGTCGCAAAACGTTTTAGCCCACGCTATAGCTTGGTCATTACAGTGATTGCCGGTGTCATGCTCAGTTGCTTCATGCTGAACTTTAGTTTAAGCGCTTTAGATTGGCATCCGACAACACCCGTTTGGGTTCAGCCTGAATTTACTTGGGCAGCTTTACTTGGTTTAGCATTGCCATTATTTGTGATTAATATGGCATCACAGTATTTACCCGGCATTGCCATGATTCAAAATTATGGCTATAAACCACATGTTAATGGTTTAATTGGTTGGACCGGACTGATTCAAACATTGTTAGCACCCTTTGGTGCATTTTCAGTCAATATTGCAGCCATCAGTGCCGCAATCAGTTTAGATGAGCAAGTTCACCCAGAAAGCAGCAAACGTTATATTGCCGGTATGGTCTGTGGCTTGTGCTACATCATTATGGGTCTATTTGCTGCAACATTAACACAATTACTGCTCGCTTTCCCGAGTCTCTTCATCGCAACTTTGGCAGGTATTGCCTTATTGGCAACTATTAGTCACAACATTGTACTCGCCTTTCAAGATGTACAACATCGCGATGCAGCACTCATGACATTCCTATTTAGCGCCTCTGGCGTTCAATTCTTTGGTATAGGATCAGCTTTCTGGGGTTTATTATTTGGTCTAAGTGTTTATTGGATTTTTAAATTAAAATTCAAATAATATTTGACCAATCGATTACAAGATTTTTACCATGCCCTAAAGCAAATATGACAGCAAAGACAATCTCAGCTTGCATTTGGGATATACAACGAGTTATTTTGCGACACACCCCGACCTTGAATGCTTTGGATTATAAGCAGATTACTACTCCTTCATGCTAAGCATCGTGCTGCTTTAACTTTATTGCAGCATGCTGTTAAAAAATTATTTACACAACAGCTCTGAATTCCAATAAAATCCTTGCTTTCCCTTAACTCCCTCTTTTGTTGTATGACTAAATTAAGCACAAGAGATGTTATTGCCTTAAGTTTTATGACTTTTGCACTATTTATTGGTGCAGGCAATATTATCTTTCCACCTATTGTTGCGCAGCAAGCTGGTGAGCATGTTTGGTTGGCTGCAGCAGGATTTTTGATTACTGCTGTCGGTCTACCCGTTATCACCATTGTTGCTCTTTCTCGTACTGACGGTTCAATTACAATTTTGAGTTCACCTTTGGGTAAAACTGCAAGTTTATTGTTGACCATTATTTGTTATTTATCGGTTGGTCCTTTATTTGCCATTCCCAGAACAGCTTCTGTGTCATATGAAATTGGCTTCATGAACTATCTATCAAATTATGAACATCCAATTTTGATTTATAGTATTTGCTATTTCATTGTGGTCACCATTGTTGCGTTATATCCCAATAAACTGCTCGATAGTATCGGCAATATATTGGCACCATTAAAAATATTAGCTCTCGCCATTTTAGGCATTGCAGCATTTTTGATTCCAGCCCGTTTTATTCCAGATGCTGTTGGTGAATATGTCCATAGTCCGGTTTCGGAAGGCTTTATTAATGGCTATTTAACCATGGATACTTTGGCCGCTCTGGTCTTTGGTATTGTTATTATTAATGCCATTCGTTCACGTGGTGTGAGCGATAAAAAATTAATCATTAAATATGCCATTATTGCCGGTATTGCTTCTGGTGTTGGTCTCACCTTAGTTTATCTCAGCTTATTTAAACTGGGCATGGGTAGTCATGATGTTGCAGCCAATGCAAGTAATGGTGCGATTATTTTACATGCCTATGTCGAACATGCCTTCGGTGATCGCGGTGCATTATTTTTATCCATTATGATTTTCTTGGCCTGTATTGTGACTGCAATTGGTTTAACCTGTGCTTGCGCAGAATACTTCGCCAGTATTACCAAAATATCTTATCGTTCATGGGTTTTTATCTTTGTCATCTTTTCTTTTATTATTTCAAATCTAGGTTTGACCAAGCTGATTGCAGTTTCAGGTCCCATTTTAACTGCGCTTTATCCGCCAGCTATTGTGATGATTTTATTAAGCTTCTTAAATAAGTATTTTGCTAACCCATCCTCCATTATTGCACCAGTTACTGCTGTTGCATTTTTATTTGGTATTATTGAGGGCATTAAAAGTTCTCCATTTTCCGAAGCTTTACCGCACAATTTGTTGCAACTCATTCCATTAGAACAACAAAATTTGGGTTGGCTCGTTCCGGCACTCGCTGTTGGTATCATCATGTTTATGATAGATCGAGCACGTGCCTCTAAGCGTGTAGCTTAAACCCAATGCGTTGAACAGAATAACAATGGCATAGCAGTAAAAGATCACCCTCTCTACTGCCAATGCAGATGCAAATACTGATGCAGCTTTACCCAGATGTATTGGTATCAGAACATCAATAACTGTCATATTTTACCCAAATTGACAATTATTGATGTCCGTTGCAATCAACAAATGTAAGCTCCCCAAATACCACTCAAACCACAAGCTCAAACTACAAATAATGGTTTTAATGTGATAAATATCACTTTTAAATTAAATACCATCTTATATCCGACAAAAATTCAGCACAAAATATTATTACAAAATATGTATTTTAGATCATTTAATAGCCTATTGAGCAAATATTTCAGTTTTTGTCATATTAATTTAACAATATCCATGTTTAAGGCTTGCATTTCCAAATAAATCTCGCTACAACTACTAATTCAATTCTGACTAGAACAATATGTTTTGTCGTGTATGACAGGAGGAGTCGAGATGTCTAACTTACATTTCAACAAACAAGGCTTTGTGGATTCTTTAAAAACCAATAAAAATTTGGTGACCTATCTCAGCACAACCATCGGATTAATGTTGACATTACTGATGCACAGCCTCATTCAAGGTGACATCAAACTTGAATATTTTGCTTATGCCGTGGTGGTATCCTTTGCTTTCTATGTTTGGGCAGTGGTCGACAATCGCTATCGCAAAGAACCCTGCAAAATTTCGGATTAAATGATGGATGACTTTGTCATCCATCATCAAACAAGCCCTTATACAGCCCGCCAATCCAGCCCTTTTATCTCACAACTTTCCCGACACATTCATAATAAGCCCCTTAATTTATTCGCCCTTCAATTATTCGACTCTAAACGCATGCGCCCCTTATCAGCTTGAGTCTACGTCATCTTGTTATTTTCTTATTGTTAAGTGACCTTTAAGTCAAATAATTTGAACTATGTCATCACTAGCTTGTGTACAGTAGGCAACATTACTGTATTTCTGCTTTTGATCGTTATGGAAAATTATCAATCACTCAATATCAGTTGTGCCGATGGCTATAGCCTGAGTGCGCGCTTTTATCGACGCCAAGTTGGGCATAGGCTACACCCCATCTTGATTTGCCCTGCCACAGGCATCACACAAAATTTTTATCAAAAGTTTGCCCAATGGCTAACTCAGCAAGGTTTTGATGTACTCAGTTTTGACTTTCGTGGGATTGGTCAATCTTTGCATGGTCCACTCAAAAAAAGCAGCGCAAGTATTATTGATTGGGGGCAATTGGATATTCCGGCTGCTATCGATTGCCTCTGCCGACTCACCAATCAGCAACAGGTCTATTTACTCGGTCATAGTGCTGGAGGTCAGTTGCTGGGAGTCGCTGCAAACCATGCCAAAGTTGCTCAAGTGATTGCTGTTGCTGGTTCTACGGGTTATGTCAAAGCTTTAAAAGGTCGAACCAAAACACTGGCGCCGCTCATGTTCCAAGTCATTTTTCCCTTGTCTAATCTTTTGAAAGGCTATGGTGCAACCAAGATTTTAAATATGGGAGAAAACCTTCCCAAAAATGTTGCCAAACAATGGGCAGCTTTTTGCAGTAAACCTGGTTATATCGACAACGCCTGTAAGCGTAAGCAAGCCAATGATTTTCACGCACAAATTCACTGCCCGATTACGGTATATGCGGCAATAGATGATGAAATTGCCACCGCAGAAAATGTAAAGCAATTTCTGGCACTCTACCCCAATGCTAAAACCGACTATTGCCCTCTCCGACCGGTTGATTTTGCACAACAAAAAATCGGACACATGTTGATGTTCAAAAGTCATTATCAAGCGATATGGCCCAAATTAATAGAAAAACTGCTTTAACCTTTTGGCTATATTTTCATGCGATTTCAATGCGGCGAACTGCTCAAGGCAATACTCATTTTTTGGTGCAGTTCGTTGACTAACAAAACATATCTAGTTGATATTAAAAATAAACTTTTCTATTTATAAACAATTTTAGAACACCAATATATCTCGCACTTTATATCTTTCACCTCAAAAGGATTAACACTGGTACTTTTACATCTCTTTTTAACGTCGCTTGTCTAGGCAAAATCTGTCTTTAATAACGAGTTTAATACATTTAAATCCACTAAAATCAGACTATGCTTTTTAATGATTTAAAGCATTATTTTTATAATAAATATATTAATTTACTAAAATTATGACCTTTGAGACAGTAATTTTTTGCCACTTGGCCAAGACATTTTACAGTTTCTTTTCACTACAATCTTTTCTGGTTTTGCGCAGAAATTCTGTAATACATACCAAATGAAAAATTTACTTTCTACACGCCATGATGGATTGTATGAGAAGCAATGATAATGACACAAAGTAATCGTTTAAATTTTATAAGACCTTCCAAGAACCTTGAACAGACACGCTTTGAAGGTACTTACTTAAATCGCGATCTAAAACTAGATCATCACCAAATCAAGATCACTGCACACCAAGCACAGCAGCAATTCGATTTAATTTATCAAATTGTGTTGATGCATTTATCGCCGATTGCACAATACCAAGCTAATCAAATACTGCATCCTTTACGCCAACAAGAGGTTGATAATTTTGCCCAAAGTATAGTTGCATTTTATCAAGATAAAGATAGCTATAGCTTGTCTTTACTACATGGTTCAAACTAATTTTTAACAGCAAAAATTGGTGAATTTTCCCCTGTTTTTTATTCTAAAATCTAT
Source organism: Acinetobacter larvae (assembly GCF_001704115.1). NCBI lineage: Bacteria > Pseudomonadati > Pseudomonadota > Gammaproteobacteria > Moraxellales > Moraxellaceae > Acinetobacter > Acinetobacter larvae. Next base: position 1,419,777 of record NZ_CP016895.1, on the reverse strand, counting down.
GCATATTGATTTTATAAGAAAAATGACAATAGTATTTAAAGTCGGTTTATAACGAATTAAAATTGAAAGGTTCTAGCAAAAATGACTAAAAAATTTATTAAATTTTTACCCACACCTGAAAACTTTAATAGTGAAAATTTTCCTTTTTATTGGATTACTCAGGTTCACTCTCAATATGTCTTAAATGTGGATCATGCACTTAAAAAATATGGCGTCGATCATTCACGTCGCCGCGTACTGACCGCATTGGCTGCACGCCCGCATGCCAGTGTTTCTGAACTATCCGAGATGATTGTCTCAAAAATGTCGACCACCACAAAAATCGTGTATCGACTTAAAGATGAAGGCTATGTAGAAACCTATGCTTGTGAAAATGATGCGCGCATTACACGTGTACATTTGACCGATTCAGGTGTCGCGATGGCGCATAAAATTAATGATTTTATGGCGGTGGTCTTGGAACAATCTTTTGAAGGTCTCACCCCGCTACAAATTGAAAAAACCATGGATTCACTCAAAGTGATTATGCGAAATTTATCACGTTAATAAGCAAAGGCTTTTTATACAGACTGTTTTTTTAACACGATTTAAACGTGATTTATATTTTATTATCTTACTGATTTTTAGAAAAAATTCAGTGATTTCTAAAGATCCACCACAACTTGAACCACGACTATGTATGCAAGCCCAGCCACACACTGTATAACCATTCAGGCTATACAGTGTGTATATGTTTAGACTCGACTGAGACCGTCAATATGCTGTAATTGACGCAAAATTGAATTGTTTCTAGTTAAGCTTAAGCCGATTTACGTGCTTGAGCATTTTTTCGAATCGTAATCATGATCAATTGCACCGCAGCAGGTGTTACACCAGGAATCCGACTGGCTTGTGCTAATGTTTCAGGTAATACCGCTTTTAACTTTTGCGTAATCTCGCGTGATAAACCTGAGACCACATCATAATCAAAATCATGTGGAATTTTAGATTCTTCTAAACGTTTTAGCTGGGCAACATCTTCATGCTGACGATGAATATAACCTTCATATTTCACCGCAATTTCAATTTGTTCGCCTACATGTGAGCTCACTGGAGAGTCCGTTAAAGCAGCGATGGTCGCAAAGTTGATATTAGGCCGTTTGAGTAGATCGATTGCACTGCACTCTTTACTTAAATCCGCACCAGTCATGTCTACAAACTTTTTACCCAGCACATTGCTTGGCGCCGCCCATAAATGTTGTAAACGCGCTTTTTCGGCCTCAATGGCTTCCATCTTCTGACTATACGCTGCCCAACGAACATCATCGACCAAACCTAACTCACGACCTATAGGCGTTAAACGTTGATCGGCATTATCTTCTCTAAGCATGAGGCGGTATTCGGCACGAGAGGTAAACATTCGATACGGTTCTTTGGTGCCCAAAGTAATTAAATCATCAACTAAAACACCCAAATACGCTTCATCGCGTTTAGGTGTCCATGCTTCTTGATCCCAAGCACGGCGTGCTGCGTTCAAGCCAGCCAAGACACCTTGTGCCCCAGCCTCTTCATACCCCGTTGTACCATTGATTTGCCCAGCAAAATACAGATTTTGAATGGCTTTGGTTTCCAGAGTATATTTCAAGGCTTGTGGATTAAAATAATCATATTCGATGGCATAACCTGGACGTAAAATATGTGCATTTTCCATACCCCGAATCGAACGAACCAAATCGAACTGCACATCAAAAGGCAATGATGTCGAGATACCATTTGGATATAACTCGTGAGTATCTAAACCCTCTGGTTCTAAAAAGACTTGATGTGAGTCTTTGTCTGAAAAACGATGAATTTTATCTTCAATCGATGGACAATAACGTGGTCCAACCCCTTCAATAACACCGGTGTACATCGGTGAGCGATCCAAACCACCACGAATAATCTCATGGGTTTTTTCATTGGTATGGGTAATATAGCAATTGACTTGCTCTGGATGCATCTCAGCATTGCCCATAAAAGACATGACCGGTGATGGAAAATCACCAGGCTGCGGAATCATCACTGAGAAATCCACACTACGTGCGTCGATACGTGGTGGTGTTCCTGTTTTTAACCGCCCAACAGGCAATTGCAACTCACGCAAACGGTCGGCCAAAGCGATAGACGGTGGATCACCGGCACGACCACCGCGTGATTGTTCCAAACCGACATGAATAATACCACCGAGGAAAGTTCCTGTTGTCAACACCACTGTTTTGGCATCAAAACGGATTCCCATTTGTGTGATCACGCCCTTAACTACATCTCCTTCAACAATCAAATCATCGGCAGCTTGTTGGAAAATATCGAGATGTGCTTGATTTTCTAAAATATGACGTACCGCTGCTTTATAGCGCACTCGGTCAGCTTGTGCACGGGTTGCACGTACTGCTGCACCTTTACGCGAGTTTAGAATACGAAATTGAATGCCACCTAAATCTGCGGCTAAGGCCATCGCCCCACCCAGCGCATCAATCTCACGAACGAGATGTGATTTACCAATACCACCAATCGCTGGATTACAGCTCATCTGCCCCAAAGTCTCTATGTTATGAGTTAGGAGCAAAGTCTCTCGGCCCATACGTGCCGCAGCCAATGCTGCTTCTGTACCTGCGTGACCGCCGCCAATAACAACGACATCGTAAACTTTAGGATAATGCATAGTAATCAAGGAAGGTGTAAAAGAAGTGAGTGCAAATTATAGCAAAAGTTTGAATTGAAGTAGATAACAAACGTTGAATTTCACAACAAACACATGGCATCTCATAGATTGCCATGTTCAGTAACTTGAATTGCAATCATTTATTGCCAATTTATCGCCCAGTAATCCTTTAATCCGCTACAATAACTCTTTTGCAATGAATTTAGGTTTATCCCGTGAATTGGCTACAAATACACATAACAGTTGACCAAGCCCAAGTTGAGCTCACAGAAACACTATTGAGCTCTTTGGGGGCAGTGAGTGTGACTTTAGATGATGCAGAAAACCAAGATCTGCTCGAACCCCTCCCGGGAGAAACACCATTGTGGAATAAAGTCATTGTAACGGGGATATATGCCCAACAAGATGACGAACAACTTGATGTCGCTGCTTTAGAAAGTTTTATTAAATTACAACTACCCGATGCACCACTGCGCAGCGAATTTCTTGCCGATCAAGTCTGGGAACGGACTTGGATGGACTATTATGAGCCGATTCAAGTCAGTGACAAATTATGGATTGTCCCAGAATGGCTGGAAGCGCCTGATGCCGAAGCTGTGAATATCATTTTAGATCCAGGACTCGCTTTTGGGACAGGTAACCACGCCAGCACCTTTTTATGCTTACAATGGTTAGCCCAAACCGATTTAAAAGATAAAATCGTCATCGATTTTGGTTGTGGTTCTGGTATTTTAGCAGTTGCGGCATTATTACTGGGCGCGCAAAAAGTATATGCCACTGATATTGATCCACAAGCCGTTCTAGCAACCCAACAAAATGCTGCGCTCAATGGCGTTGAACAAAATTTAGTGGTTGAACTACCTGAACAATTCCAAGCGCAACTGCAAGGCGCACAGGCCGATATTTTAGTCGCCAATATTTTGGCTGGTCCCTTGATGTCCTTGGCACCTGAGTTTGCCACATTGCTAAAAGCAGGCGGTGAATTTGCCTTAGCGGGAATTATTGAAGAGCAACTTGAAGATGTGACTGCAGTGTACAGCCAAGACTTTATTGTTCGTGATATCGCCAAGCGTGAAGAAACATGGTGCCGTGTTTCGGGTCAACGCAAAACGGCGTAAGAGGGCTGCTATGCCAGATAAACAAACCCAATGCCCTGCTTGTCACCGTATTTACCGTGTCAGTATTGCACAACTTGCCGTAGCGCAGGGCGAGGTTTGTTGTCCCAAGTGCCAACAGCAATTTAATGCCTTACAGTCGCTTATTGAATTACAAAGCCATGAACCAGCCGATATAGTCCAAGATAATCTGATCATGGCACAGCACAGTAAGTACTTTTTGCCAGCATCAAGTTTAGAGCAACAACAGATTCTTAACAGTTTTTATCACAAGTCCAAGGATGCCAACTTATCACTTAAAAATTATTTGAATACCACCAACCACTACAATGCCGCACCCGCCTCTTATTTTTTAAATTTACATCTGGCAACATCAAGCCCCAAATTTACACCATATCGCCATCGCAGATCTGGCATCTTCTATTTATTTTGGGCATTGGTACATCTGAGCCTCGTCAGTATTTTGCTGTTCCAACTGCTGTGGTTTAATCCCCGTTTATTAGAAAAGTCTGTCGTACTCAATCAACTATTTGTCTTAACCTGCGCCAAGTTCCAATGTGATTTAAGCGATAAGCGCTACCAACAGATTTCGATTATTGATTTTAAAGCTGATCATGACGATGCACAGTTAAATTTTAAAGGTTTACTTTTAAATCAATATGATAAAAGCCTAAAATTACCCTTATTGCAGCTGACTATTCGTGACAATCAAGCTGAAGAATCGATGATTATTCGCCCAAATGTGTATCTCAATGACCATACTACCGACATGGATCGCATACCCAGCAACCAGCCCTATCAATTTCAATTTAAAATTCAGCACCCCTATCGTGAAACACAACGTTACACCTTAAAAATCTTACCGCCTTAAGCAGAAATAAAAAAAATTTAAAAAAAATGTAGTTTTCTTGCTCATTTTTTTTCTGACAGTGCTATCATACGCGCCACAAACGCTTAGCCATTATAACTTTTCGCTTTTCATACAACATTATAATTCTAATCTTGTGCTTTATATTTGATATCGCGCAATTAGATTTTTTTTTGTGTAAAAGCGTGCTGTAACAATTATTAATTTATTGTTACGCTTATTTTTCGCTCAACAGTGAAGAGTTATGGCAAGCTAATTGTTATTGTTTTAGAGTGTCTTCTCTTTGTAGATTAGAGCTCATTTTTATACCACATTAGTATACTACTTATAGTAAGTAGTTTTGTTTTTGGATTAATTCGCATGAATAGCAAATCTCCTATTTTTACTGCACAATCAGATGTTGCTCTACGCATCCACGTAGATCGCGCAGTTCGCCATTATTTTGCACAATTGCAAGGTGAGCAGCCATCTCAAGTTTATGACATGGTGCTAGCAGAAATGGAGAAACCTCTATTATCGGTTGTGCTTGAATATACACGTGGTAACCAAACACGTGCTGCTGAGATCCTCGGTCTTAACCGCGGAACCTTACGCAAAAAACTGAAAGCTCACGGCTTAATGAGTGAATAAGTAATCTAGAAATGCTCGCGGTCTCTGTGGGCATTTTTTTTATCCCCTTCTCGCCTATCTATTTAAACTGTAGATTTGATAATCATGACTATTCAATGTGCTTTAATCTCTGTCTCTGATAAAACAGGGATCGTCGAATTTGCCCAACAACTTGCTCAGCTTGGTATTAAAATCCTTTCTACTGGCGGCACCTATCAATTGCTCAAAGCCAATGATATTGCCGTCGTTGAAGTATCTGAACATACCGGCTTCCCAGAAATGATGGACGGTCGCGTTAAAACCCTACACCCTAAAATCCACGGTGGTATTTTAGCGCGTCGCGGTTTAGACGAAGCGGTGATGCAAGAACATCAAATTGATGCGATTGACTTAGTGGTCGTCAACCTCTATCCATTTGCAGCCACAGTGGCTAAACCAAACTGTAGCTTAAGCGATGCGATTGAGAACATCGATATTGGTGGTCCAACCATGGTGCGTGCTGCAGCAAAAAACCATGCATCTGTCGGTATTGTCGTTAATGCCTCGGACTATGCTCATGTGATTGCTGAGTTACAAGAACAGGGCCAGCTCAGCGCTGCGACACGTTTTGACCTTGCTGTCAAAGCCTTTGAACATACAGCGCAGTATGACGGCATGATCGCATCTTATCTTGGTGCACGTTTACAGCAAGATGGCGAGATCGCGCAATTCCCACGAACCTTCAATACCCAACTCATCAAAGCGCAAGACTTGCGCTATGGAGAAAACCCACATCAAAGTGCTGCTTTCTATGTAGAAGAGACAGCCCGTGAAGCGTCTGTTGCCACAGCACAACAGCTTCAAGGCAAAGAATTGTCTTATAACAATATTGCCGATACCGATGCCGCATTAGAATGTGTGAAATCCTTTGCCAAACCGGCATGCGTTATTGTCAAACACGCCAACCCATGTGGCGTTGCCGTCTCTTTGGATGGCATTCAAACTGCATATGATCTTGCTTATGCAACAGATCCTGAATCTGCATTTGGTGGCATCATTGCGTTTAACCGTGAATTAGATGTTGCTACAGCAGAAGCCATTGTTGCACGTCAATTTGTAGAAGTGATCATTGCCCCAAGTATTGCAGACGGCGTCTTGGCGGTAACAGCTGCCAAGAAAAACGTTCGTGTTTTAGTCTGTGGTGACTTACCTGCAATAGATCAACGTCAAAGCCAATACGATTATAAACGTGTTAACGGCGGTCTCTTGGTTCAAGATCAAGACCTCGGTATGATCAGCAAAGACGATCTACGGGTAGTGACCAAACGTGCGCCAACTGAACAAGAATTAGATGACCTGATCTTTGCTTGGAAAGTTGCAAAATACGTTAAATCCAATGCCATTGTCTATGCGAAAAACCGTCAAACCATTGGTGTAGGCGCAGGACAAATGAGTCGTGTCAACTCTGCACGTATTGCTGCCATCAAAGCAGAACATGCTGGACTTGTGGTGGAAGGTGCAGTGATGGCTTCAGATGCATTCTTCCCTTTCCGTGATGGTATCGACAATGCCGCAGCAGCTGGCATTAAATGCATTATCCAACCGGGTGGTTCAATGCGTGATGAAGAAACCATTGCTGCAGCAGATGAACATGGTATTGCCATGGTCTTTACTGGCATGCGTCATTTCCGCCATTAATTCATCGTTAATTTATTATAAAAGCATTACAATTCATCGATCTGAGTTATAACTAGATCCTTAAACGATTTAAAACTTGATCTTTGACTTTCGCGTTGACCAATGATGCCTTGCATGATTGGTCAATGTTCGATTCAGATTCACGGAGTATGAAGCGGTGAATATTTTAGTTTTAGGCAATGGTGGTCGTGAACATGCTTTGGCATGGAAAATTGCACAAGATCCCAAAGTAAAACAAGTTTTTGTTGCACCAGGCAATGCGGGTAGCGCAACTGAAGCCAAATGCCAAAATATAGCGTTAAATATTTTAGACAATGCAGCGATTATTCAATTTGCGCAACAGCAACAGATCGATTTAATCGTGGTGGGACCAGAAGCACCCTTAGTCAATGGGGTAGTCGATGCCTGCCAAGCGGCAGGTCTTAAAATCTGGGGGCCTAGCCAATTCGCAGCACAACTCGAAGGTTCTAAAGCCTTTGCTAAACACTTTTTAAAACGCCATCATATTCCGACCGCATTTTATGACGTCTTCACTGAAGTCGAAGCAGCCAAAGCCTATGTCCAACACCATGGTGCGCCGATAGTCATCAAAGCAGACGGGCTTGCCGCGGGTAAAGGTGTAATTGTGGCGATGACTGAGCAAGAAGCCTTTGCTGCCATCGAAGACATGTTATCTTCCAACAAATTTGGTGATGCTGGCTCTCGGGTAGTGATTGAGGAATTCCTCGATGGTGAAGAAGCCTCTTTCATCTGTATGGTCGATGGTAGCCACGTCCTCCCGATGGCAACCTCTCAGGACCATAAACGGATCTTTGAAGCCGACCAAGGTCCTAATACAGGCGGTATGGGCGCATATTCTCCGGCACCAGTTGTAACCGATGAAGTCTATCAACGTGTTATGCACGATATTATTTATCCAACAGTACAAGGTATGGCCGCAGATGGTCATGTCTATACTGGCTTCCTCTATGCGGGTCTCATGATTGATGCATTGGGTAACCCGAAAGTTATCGAATTTAACTGTCGTTTTGGTGATCCAGAAACACAACCCATTATGATGCGTTTACAGTCTTCTCTCGTAGATTTAATAGCAGCCGGTATCGCAGGTCAATTGCCTGAAAATGCGCAATGGGATAGCCGTAAAACGGTGGGCATCGTTTTGGCTTCCCGTGGTTATCCAGAAAGCTCCAGCAAAGATGATGTGATTTCAGGTCTTGAGCCTGTCGCAGAAGATTGTAAAATCTTCCATGCTGGTACTGCCAACAATGATGCTGGTGATATTGTTACTGCCGGTGGTCGTGTACTCTGCGTGACTGCACTTGGCGACAGTATTGCCGACGCACAAAGCAAAGCATTGCAACTATGTCAACAAGTAAAATTTGATGGCATGCAATATCGTAAAGATATTGGCTACCGTGCCATTGCGCGTGAACAGCAAGACCATTAATCTGTGGCTTGAGCCATCAGCCTATACTAAAGCACCGTCAGGGTGCTTTAGTATAGAACCTGTATAACAACAAAATAAGCATCCCCTCTTGAACCACCGATGCAGCCAACACGCTATATCTTTAAAGTTCATATCAATCTAATCTTTTAATAATTTATTTGCATAGCAAAATAAATATACTTAGTTTTTACTTGATAAATAACTATATTTGAGGATCTATGCACACCACTGACTATGCTTTGCCTGTGATTGATTTAAATGATCTGCACACAAGTACAGATCATGGTGCTTTTTATCAGGGGCTAGGTCGTATCACACGAGATTCAGGTTTTTTTTACTTAAAAGGTCATGGCTTAGATGCAAAGATTATCCAAGATATACAACAACAAAGCCTAAAATTCTTTCAACTGCCTTTGCACGAAAAAAATAAAATCGCCATGCTGCATTCAGCACATTTTAGAGGCTATACCCGTGTTGCCTCAGAACGTACAGCGCAACGACCTGATTATCGTGAACAAATCGATATCGGCGCAGAATTACCTGCACTCACAGTCGATGCCCAGCAAGCCGCCTATTATCGCTTACAAGGTCCCAATCAATGGCCGGACTTAGTCGGTTTTAAAGAAGCGGTAGAAGCTTTTCAACAACAAGCACACCCTCTCAGTATTGCATTATTACGTCATTTTCTAATCGCCTTGCAACAAGATCCCCATGCATTAGATACACTGATCGACCCAGAGCGTCCTAGCCACTTGCTCAAGCTGATCCATTATCCTGCTGCACAAGATGCAAGCCAATCACAAGGTGTGGGTGCTCATAAAGATAGTGGTATCATTACCCTATTGCTGCAAGATCAAGTTGGTGGCTTACAAGTCAAGACGGCACAAGGCTGGAAAGATATTCCCTATCTGGAAGATGCTTGTATTGTCATTATTGGTGAAGCTTTAGAACTTGCCAGCAATGGCTATCTACATGGTAATATTCACCGTGTACAGGCGCCTCAAAATGGTCAAGATCGCTATTCAACGGCTTTCTTTTTAACACCAAATATTTTTGCTGGTGACATTCCCATCTTGCCACTGCCAGCAGAACTTGCAGCTTTGGCACAAGGGCCGGATTATGATCCAGATAATCCACTGTATCAGCAAATTGGTTTAAATACCCTAAAGGGTCGCTTACGATCACATTTAGATGTGACCGAAAAACATTATCCCCAAGAATACCTAAAGTTAACCCAGCAAACACCACGTTTGGTTGCCGAGACTGATTCTTGATCCTTTCAATTTATTGAGAATGTCTAAAATGAATAAAATTTTCAGTCTTTTGCTCAGTTTTAGCGTAGTCCTATTGGCTGCGTGTAGCAAAGCACCAGAAGACAAAGCTGCCCATAGCGCAGCTGATACTGCAGAAACGAAAAAAATCGTTATTGCTTCAAGCGGTTCAGATACTGATGTGTGGAAATTTATTGCCACATTACCTGAAACCAAAGCAGCAGGTCTAGACCTCGAAGTAAAAAATTTCAATGACTATGTGGCGATGAATAATGCAACTGCCAACAAAGAAGTTGATCTCAATGCCTTCCAGTCTTATAACTATATGCAAGCCTACAATGCCGAAAGTAAAGATAAGGTTGCCGCAGTTTCAACAACCTATATCGAGCCTATGGGCATTTACTCAGACAAATTTAAAGATGTTGCGAGTATTCCAGCCAAAGCGACCATTGCGATTCCAAATGATGCTGCCAATGAAGCGCGTGCCTTAAGTTTGTTACAAACAGCTGGTTTGATTAAGCTTAAAGCTGATTTCAACCCCATCCAAGGCACAACCCGTGATGTTATCGAAAATCCAAAACAATTACAGTTAAAAACCATTCCTATGGCAACAGCTGTACGGGTAAAAGGTGATGTCGATGCGATTGTATTAGGCAACACCTTGGCAATGGAAGGTGGTTTGAATGCATTGAAAGATTCAATCTTTAGAGAATCGATTGATCAATCAACCAAACTTTATGTAAACTTACTGGTTACTGCAGCTGGGCGTGAAAACGACCCGCAATTGATTAAAGTGGGGACACTCTATCACTTACCAGCAGTCAAAAAATATGTTGACGAGCACTTCGGTGGTACCAAGTTAGATGTTAATAAACCGATCGAATATCTAAACGCCGCAGAGTAATCGATTTATCATTCCGAAAAACAGGCAGTAAAACGCCTGTTTTTTATATTCTAAAAAAGTTTGGCAGATATGATCCAGTTTAAGAATATTTCAAAATACTATGAGCAGAATGGTCAACGTACGCCTGCGTTACAACAGATCAATTTGCAAATTCCTGAGGGCAGTATCTACGGTCTCATTGGGTATAGTGGTGCAGGCAAAAGCACATTAGTACGGTTAATTAATTTACTTGAGCGACCCACTTCTGGACAGGTCATCATCAACCAAAAAGACTACACTGCTTTGGATGCCAAAGCATTACGTCTAGAACGCGCCAATATTGGCATGGTTTTTCAGCACTTTAACTTATTGGAAAGTAAAACCGTTGCGGACAATATTGTCATGCCGCTCAAGTTGCTAGGTTATAGCAAAGATGAATGTGCGAAGCGCTTAGAAGAATTGCTCGATTTTATCGATCTAAAACATAAGAAAAATGCGTATCCTGACGAACTTTCTGGTGGACAAAAGCAACGTGTCGGTATTGCACGTGCTTTAGCCAATCACCCGAAAATCTTGCTTTGTGATGAAGCGACTTCGGCACTGGACCCGCAGACCACACGTTCAGTCTTGGCTTTATTGAAAAAAATCAACCGTGAACAGAACATTACCATTGTGATTGTCACCCATGAAATGGATGTGATTGAATCGATTTGCGACTATGTCGCAGTGATGGAATCTGGGCAAATTATCGAGTCGGGGAGTACCATCGATATCTTCCGTGATCCACAACACCCGACCACACAAAATTTTATTCAGACGGTATTACAACAGCATTTACCGGTCAATATTTTAAAAACCCTAGAGAACCAAAATCAAAATAGCATTTATTGCTTACAGTTCTTTGGGCAGTCTGCACAAGAAACGGTAGTACAAAAAGCAATTCAGCAATTTGATCTGCAACTCAATATTTTATTTGCCAATATGACTGAAATTAATGGCAATGTGATCGGTCAAATGTTTATTCAACTCTTAGGTGAAGCCGACGTTATTCGAGACTGTACCGCCTTTTTTGAACAACAAGGTGTACGTATTAAGCAATCTGGAGTAGAAGGCGCATGAGAGACTTTATCGTAACGCAACTGACTAAACTTACTGCACCTTTTTGGCATAGCTCATTGAGTATTGATCAGTTTGTGACTGCCATGCAAGAAACCTTATATATGGTGTTCTTTGCCATGCTGTTTGGCACGATCTGGGGCTTTATACAGGCTATTATTTTAAATGTGACACGCCCTAAAGGTATCTTGCCCAATCGCGTGATTTATCATGCTCTAAGCCCAATCGTCAATGCTTTGCGTTCGCTACCTTTTATTATCTTATTGATTGCCGTCATTCCATTAACCAAAGTGCTGGTTGGAAGTTCCATTGGAACATGGGCTGCGATCGTACCATTGACCATCTATATTGGTCCTTATATCGGTCGCTTAATTGAGATTTCTCTTTTAGAAGTCAACGACGGTATTATTGAATCAGCACAAGCAATGGGTGCTAGCCCGTGGCAAATTATTTTTAAATTTGTTATTCCTGAAGCACGTAGCTCACTGATTCTGAGCCTGACCACCGCCAGTATTAGCTTAATTGGTGCAACTGCGATGGCAGGTGCTGTTGGTGCAGGTGGTATAGGTGACTTAGCCATTTCTTATGGTTATCAACGTTTTGACAGTAGTGTAGTCACGCTCACTGTGATTATTTTATTGATCATGGTACAAGTCATTCAAAGTCTCGGTGAATGGCTAGCAAAATTGCGCTAAAACCACAATGACTAAGCGTTTGACGAGTCAGTAGCCAGTGCGGTTATGGCGCTTTGCGCTGCAATAGCTGCTGATTCACATACTTTTTTGTATGCTTCTTTTTTCCTATACTTTTTCGCATAAAAGCCAAGGCACTTGATCCTGGTTCTTATGCTTCAAGGTGCTCATCACATCTGCCCTCCCCACACAGTTCCTCAAGCACATAATCCATCTGTTTATTTAAGCCCGCTACAATGCCGAATAGCAGTGAAATACAGCACACCAATGGCGCTGAAGTGCTTATAATGGCAATATGTTTGCGATGATATCTTTATTATGTCTTTGATTATTGGAATAGATCCTGGTTCACGCCTGACTGGTTACGGCATTATTGAACAAAACGGACAACAACTAAAATTTATCGATGCCGGCACCATTCGTACCGAAACCACAGAAATTCCTGAGCGTTTAAAACGTATTTTTGCCGGACTTGACCGGATCGTAAAATTTCATGGTCCGACTGAAGCCGCTGTTGAACAAGTATTTATGGCACAAAATCCCGACTCTGCCCTCAAGCTCGGGCAAGCGCGTGGTGCTGCAATTGCGGCATTGGTCAACTTAGATTTACAAGTCGCAGAGTACACTGCACGTCAAATTAAACAGTCTGTGGTGGGCTATGGTGCGGCAGACAAAGAACAAGTGCAAATGATGGTCATGCAACTACTCAAACTCGAAATACGCCCACAAGCCGATGCCGCCGATGCCCTTGCCGCAGCAATTTGTCATGCACATGCCTCTGGCAGTATGAGCAAACTAGCTGTACTCAATGCCTTAGGTGGTATGGCACGTGGGCGTAGCCGCTACAGTAGCCGACGTCGCTAAATAAAAGTAAGTCACTTTATATTGCTTCGTATTGCTCTGATTGGCTATTGCCTATTGCTGGGTATTGCTAATGATTGAATATCTGAAATGGCATAAAAAAACTCAGTCCTCGCTGAGTTTTTTTATGGCAATCTTTAACTTTGACAAGAGCTTTAATTCACTATTTCGCTGGCTTAAAGCTATCACGTAAATCTAAGATACGGTTAAATACAGGTTTTTCTGCCTGATGATCGTAACGATCTGCTACAAAATAACCTTCACGCTCAAACTGGAAACGCTGCTCTGGTGCTGCCTGTGCCAATGCTGGCTCAATATAAGCCTGTAACACTTGCAAGGAGTTTGGATTGAGATGTTCAAGGAAATCATCACCTTGCTCAGGATCTGCTTGGCTAAATAAGCGATCATAAATCCGCACTTCGGCAGCGACCGCTTGACTGGCTGACACCCAATGAATCACCCCTTTAACCTTACGACCTTCTGGATTTTTACCCAAAGTTGCAGGATCAATTGAACATTTTAATTCAATTACTTCACCCGTTGCTGGGTCTTTAATGACTTCATCACAACGAATCACATAAGCATGACGCAGACGCACTTCACCCCCCGGAATCAAGCGCTTAAAGCCTTTGGGTGGAACTTCTTCAAAATCCTTACGGTCGATATATAAATCACTGGTCAATGGAATATCGCGCATGCCCATATCAACATTAGGGTGACGCGCATGTTGTAACTGCATCGCTTCAGGCAAGTTGGTTAAAGTTATCTTTAATGGATTCAACACCGCCATACCACGTGCAGCGGTATTCTCCAAAGATTGGCGAATACAGAACTCTAGCATCGCGACATCGACAATCCCGTCTGTTTTAGAGACACCCACTCGCTTACAAAAATCGCGCAAGCCTTCTGCTGTAAAACCACGACGACGCATGCCAACCACTGTAGGCATTCGAGGATCATCCCAACCATTGACAAAGCCACCTTCAACCAAACGGCGTAATTTACGTTTTGAAGTAATGGTATAGTCAATATTTAAACGACTCGATTCATATTGATGCGGTACTGCTGGTGACTGTACTTTCTCAACCACCCAATCATAAAATGGGCGATGATCTTGAAACTCAAGGGTGCAGAGTGAATGGGTAATGCCTTCTATTGCATCTGATAATGGATGCGCATAATCATACATTGGATAAATTTTCCAACGTTCACCAGTTTGGTGATGTGCGCTATGCAGTACACGATACAAAATCGGATCACGCATATGTACATTACGTGACTGCATATCGATTTTGGCACGCAATACCGCACCACCCTCGGCAATCTCACCATTGGTCATTTTTTCAAATAACGCCAAGTTTTCAGCGACGGTCTGATTACGCTGTGGCGAATCTTTGCCTGGCTCTTTAAAGGAACCACGGTTCATACGGATTTGCTCTGGTGTTTGTAGATCTACGTAGGCATCGCCTTGTTTTATAAGTTGTATTGCCCAAGCATAGAGTTGGTCAAAATAACTCGAAGCATAGCGTGGCTCACCTTGCCAGTTAAATCCTAACCATCGCACGTCATCGGCAATACCATCCACATATTCTTGTTCTTCAGCATCAGGGTTGGTGTCATCAAAACGTAGATTGCATAGACCTTGGAATTCTTCTGCAATCCCAAAGTTTAAGCAAATTGCTTTGACATGACCAATGTGTAAATAACCATTTGGCTCTGGCGGGAAACGCGTAATCACTTGTTTGGTGCGACCAGCCTCAAGGTCATCGCTAATCACCTGACGGATAAAATCCAAGCCTGCCTGTTGTTCTTGCTGTTGATCATCGACAGAAGAAGAAGGCTGTGTCGGGGTCATCGGCAATTTAGAGGCAACATCATTTGGATTCATAATCAATTCGTCACTTAAGAAGTAAAATTCATATAAAAACATTATTTGTACTTTTTAACAAAGAAAATAACGTTTTTGCTTGCCTTGTAGTTTACAGTTTGCTTATGCTTCTCACAACTGAAAAACCCATTGCATTTACGCATGGCTAGGAGATTATAGAATGAGTTTTCCTCAAGTCGAATTAAACACCAATAAAGGTCGTATTGTTCTTGAACTCAATGCTGAAAAAGCACCGCAAACAGTAGCAAACTTTTTACAATATGTCCGCGATGGTTTTTATGATGGCGTGATCTTTCACCGTGTTATTAATGACTTCATGATTCAAGGCGGTGGCATGGATGAAAACTTCAAAGAGAAAGCAACACGTGATGCGATTGAAAATGAAGCCGACAACGGTCTCAGCAATGATGTTGGTACCATTGCAATGGCACGTACGCAAGCACCACATTCTGCTTCAGCACAGTTCTTTATCAACGTTAAAAACAATTCTTTCTTAAACCACACCGCTAAAAATGCTCAAGGTTGGGGTTATGCCGTGTTTGGTAAAGTGGTTGATGGTTTAGATGTCGTTAATGACATTAAAACAGTACGTACGGGTAACCGTGGTTATCATGCTGATGTACCCTTAGAAAATGTTGTGATTGAATCGGCTAAAATTATTTCCGAATAGTTCTCGTCAGTATTCGGTATATTTGTGATGCATCTGTTTATTTCAGATCTACATTTATCCCCAGAACACCCTCGACTGATTCGGGGGTTTCTTGATTTTTTAAAGCATTATCAGAAACAACATGTACATCTTTATATTTTAGGGGATTGGTTTGATGCTTGGATCGGTGATGATGATCAAGCAGCATGGCTAGATGAGATTGTTATTGCCATGCAAGACTTTCATCGCAGTGGTAATCGGATCTATTTCCAAGTCGGTAATCGTGACTTTGCCTTGGGACAAAACTTTTTAGACCAATTTAATGGCATCTTATTGCCTGAAGTCGCTTATTTAAAAGTCGGTCAATATAATTACCGCATTGAACATGGTGATGCCCTCTGCACCGATGACTTATCCTATCAACGTTTTAAGAAAATTATCCGCCAGCCTTTGATTTTGGCGCTTTTAAAACGTACCCCACTCAACTTCCGTAAAAAACTTGCTGCAGGCTTTCGGCAAAAAAGCACCACGGCACAGCAATACAAAACAGCAGACATCATGGATGTCAATGACAAAGCCGTTGAACAAGCCATCCACAACGTCGATGTACTCATCCACGGTCATACCCATCGTCCCAATACCCATTCATTACAAGACAAAACACGTATCGTGCTGGGTGACTGGCGTGAACAAAGCGCTGAAGCGAAATACCTAAAAATCGATCACAACGGGCACTGGCAATTGCTAACTTGGGTAATCGCTTAAAGATCAGACGCATATATCCCACATAGAACCGATATGCATATTAGATCCTGTCAATCTGCTTGCGGACCAATCCATAACACAAAAAAGCGTATTTCAAGTCAATGAAATACGCTTCGATAGACCCACGCGATGTCAGATCGTGTATACCACAACACGATCCAACACTGCGAAGATTAGGTGGTGAAACTAGTCACCTTGATAACCTTTAAGCTTCAAACGCGCTTGATGTAATAAAGGTTCGGTATAACCCGATGGTTGTTCTGCACCTTTAAAGACCAAATCACAAGCTGCTTGGAAAGCAATGTTGTTATCAAAGTCTTGTGACATGGCGTTATACAGTGGATCACTGGCATTTTGTTGATCTACAATTTTAGCCATGCGACGCATCACTTCAGCGACCTGCTCTTTGCTGACAATGCCATGACGTAACCAGTTGGCGACGTGTTGAGATGAGATACGCAAAGTCGCACGGTCTTCCATCAACCCTACATCATTGATGTCTGGGACTTTAGAACAACCCACACCCAAATCGACCCAACGTACTACGTAGCCCAAAATTCCTTGACAGTTATTTTCAAGTTCTTTGGTTTTCTCTTCATCACTCCAATTGGTCACTGCTGCCAATGGTGGTGTTAACAGATCATCTAAAGACAATGCTGTAGTGCCCAACAATTCTTGTTGGCGCTTCGCCACACTCACTTGATGATAGTGAATCGCATGAATTACGGCACCTGTTGGTGACGGTACCCAAGCACAGTTCGCACCTGCTTCAGGATGCTCGATCTTGCTGTTATACATATCTAGCAACATATCTGGTTTTGGCCACATGCCTTTACCGATTTGCGCACGACCTTGTAGACCAGCTTGTAAACCAATCATCACATTACGATTTTCATAGGCTGCAAACCATTTTTCACCTTTTACTTCAGCCTTACGCACAAAGGGTCCAGCTTCCATAAAGGTATGAATTTCATCACCAGTACGGTCCATAAAACCGGTGTTGATAAAGATGGTACGGTCTTTAGCCTGTGCGATGCAGTTTTTCAAGTTCACAGACGTGCGACGTTCTTCGTCCATAATACCGATTTTCAATGATTTCGGTGCAAGACCAAGCGCTTGTTCAGCACGTTCGAATAACTCAACAGCAAAAGCTACTTCTTCAGGACCATGCATTTTCGGCTTAACGATGTACATTGACCCTTTGCGTGAGTTCTTAATGCTATTTTCACCGCGTAAATCAGCTACAGTTAATAATGGCGTGATTAACGCATCCATGATGCCTTCGTAGATCTCTGCACCATCCACTAAAATCGCCGGGTTGGTCATAAGATGCCCAACATTACGCAATAGCATCAATGAACGACCATGTACCGAACTTTCGCCACCGTCAAGGTTTTTGAAGTTACGGTCAGCATTGAGTTTACGGGTAATGGTTTTTCCATTTTTCTCAATGCTTTCTTCTAAAGTACCGCGCATCAAACCTAACCAGTTGCGGTAGCCCTCTACTTTTTCTTCCGCATCCACGGCAGCAACAGAGTCTTCTAAATCCTGAATTGTGGTGACAGCAGCTTCAAGGGTTAAATCTTTTACCCCGGCTGCATCGGTTTGACCAATAGGACTATTTGGATCGATTTCAATAATGACATGTAGACCATTATTTTTAAGTACCACTTGACTTGGTGTTGCAGCCGTACCATTAAAACCAACCAATTGCTCTGCTTGTGCCAACGTGGTTTGAGTGCCATCCTTGAGGCTCACCACAAGTTGCTGATCGGCAATCGCATATTGGGTTGCATCTGCATGTGAGCCTTGTTGTAGTGGGAAAGTTTGATCTAAAAAGTTTTTCGCAAAAGCGATTACTTTTGCCCCACGGACAGGATTATAACCCTTGCCTTTTTCAGCACCATCTTGTTCTGGGATCACATCAAAACCATACAAGGCGTCGTATAAAGAGCCCCAGCGCGCATTGGCTGCATTTAGGCTATAGCGCGCATTACGTACCGGTACCACCAACTGTGGACCTGCCAGTACCGCAATCTCTTCATCGACATTTTCAGTGCTGATTTTGAAATCTTCAACTTCGGGTAATAAGTAACCGATTTCTTTTAGGAAAGCTTTGTAAGCTTCTAATTCAAATGTGTTGTTACGATGCCATTCATCAATTTTAGCCTGTAGTTCCTCACGCTTTGCCAATAGCGCCTTGTTCTTTGGGCTAAGATCGACAACGACTTGTTCAAAATTTTTCCAGTAGGTTTCGCTGTCTAAACCTGAGCCTGGTAATGCTTCATTTTCGATAAAATCGTAAAGTTCCTTAGCAATCGCTAACTTGCCTTTTTGAATTCGTGCAGTCATTGTCTTTCCTAATATTGCTATTTTTTATAACAAGAGCTTGTAGTATACCGATTTAAACTTGACTGAATACGAATATCACGGTGCTAAATAGTAAGCATTTCAATGTGGATTATACTTGACAATTGCCATAAACCCGTTTCTTTAAGCTTTATTATTCAATAAGTTAAACCAGTACCCGCTCATCCCCTTGGTGGATTCCAACCTTGTGCTCTACGACCAAAGTTGAACACACATGCCATTCCATGCAACGCATGCTTGTGTTTGATTAAGCCATGAATTGTTTTAAATGTCGATCATTTACGCAAAAAGCAGCACTACCATAAAACATCAAAGGCGCTTCAGAGCGCCTTTGAGGATAGAATTTACAGCAGCATATTTTACCGATGAATGCCCAAGCAGAGGACTTAACTCTCTTGTTCAGCATGCAACTCTGAGTTATGCGATTGACGATGTTCAGCTTGGATATAATCATCGGATTGCATTTCTAACAAACGGGAACGCGTTCGTTCAATTTCAAATGCCAATTTTTCACCACTATAGATATGGATAATATTATCTTCAGAGGTCAGCAATAATTTGACACCACGATCATAAAACTCATCGACCAAATAAATAAAACGACGTGTTGCATCTGATAGCACATCGGTCAAGTGCGGTACATTGCTGACCAGCACAGTATTATAGGTATTGGCTATTTCAATAAAATCCGCAGGGCTACGTGGCTTAAGACATAAATCTGCAAACTCACACCATAAAACATCTTCAGTATGTGCAATCGTCTCAACCGTACGATTATTAATAACAATCGCTTGCTCAATCACAGTTTGCCCTTGGGTGAGCGCACTAAAACGACTTGCAATCCACTGCTGATGTTCATGATTTAAGGGAGACTTAAACAGCTGGGCTTGTTTTAACACACGCAACCGATAATCCACACCCGCATCGACATTTAAAATCACACAGTTTTGTTTAACCATTTCAATGGTCGGCAAAAAGCGATCACGATGGATACCATTTTTATAAAGACCGTCTGGTGCAATATTTGAGGTTGCGATTAAGGTAATACCACGCTGGAAAAGTTTCTGAAATAAATCACTTAATATCATTGCATCAGTGACATTCGAAACAAAGAACTCATCAAAACAAATGACCACAGCATCCGCATGAATTTGATCTGCAACCAGATCTAAGGGGTTTTGTTGTCCTGACAGTTTATTTAATTCTTTATGAACAAAACGCATAAAATGATGGAAATGCATACGGGTTTTACGCCGAAATGGAATAGACTCATAAAAATTGTCCATTAACCAAGTCTTGCCACGTCCAACGCCGCCCCACATATAAACCCCCTTAGGGATCTCATGTCTTTGAAAAAACCGGAATATTTTTTTAGAAGCTTTATAGCGGCTGAGTAACTGCTGCCATACACGATCGAGCTCAGCAACTGCCTGTGCTTGTGCTTCATCAGGCATAAATTTGCCAGATGCCAAAGCTTGCGCATATTGTTCTGCTGGAGATAAGGGTAAATGGCTAAAAGAAGTAGATTTATGATCTGACATAACATTCAAATTTGTTTAGACAATAAGAGTATAACCAATAATCAACCAAGTTAAATAAGACTTTTGAATCAAGGCTTGATCTTAGCTATAACGGCTTGTACTTTTATGAAACTGGCTTGGACTTTGTCCAAACCACCGTTTAAAGGCATGATTAAATGCTGCAGTTTCAGAATAACCCAAAATTTTTGCAATATGCACAATCGAATATTGTTTGGCTTGTACCATCGCCAAAGCTTTTTGTTGAATCACTTGTTCGCGAATTTGTTTGTAGCTACTACCAAGCTGTTGTAATTGGTAACGTAAAGTTCGCTCTGCGCGTTGCATCACCCGCGCTGTTGCTGTGACTGACGCCATACACCCCTGTTGTAAGTATAAATAGTCATACACTTGCTGCAACAAACGCTGTGAATGCTGCTGTTGTTGTAAACGATGCAATGCATGATGGCAATGTTTTAAGTAAATTCGATAGGCTAAAGGATCTGCCGTTTCAAGATGATGTTTTAGATCAACACCTGTTAAGTAAATTGCATTTTCTTTGGCAGCAAAGCAAATTTTATTGCCATAGCATTGTTGATAGGCTTGTAATAACGCAGCATCTTCTGGTTGTGGCATACTCAAGTGCAAGGTCATTTTTGGCAAAGTCAAACCGGCCAAATAATGTAAACCACGTATCAAATGATAAAGGCTGGCCATTTCACATAAACCGATCAAACAATGCGATTGCTGTTGACGATAGTCTGGCAAATCATAGCTCAGTACCAGCTGATCCTGCTGCATCTCTAAGCGTAAATTGCCGTGTAAATAAGTGATTTGCTGGAAATAAATGCCTTGATGGATTGCTTGCTCAACCGTTGCAGCACTGCGTAATAACATCAGCAAAGGTCCCTGACCCACCAAAAAACGATACTGACGCCCAATCAACAATGCATCTTCGACATGCAAACCCGCCAGTAAATGTTGATAGATCTTGGCTTGTAATTCAACATCAATCACCGCTTCTGCATCAAGTGTCTCGACAGCCAATCCGATGCTTTCTAAACGCAGAGTAATATCAATACCAGCACCTTGCATGGCATTAATGAGATAAATCAGTCCGTGTATCGACTTACGATGTTGCAAGTGCATAGCCATACTCTTTTGGTTTTTGATCCTTCAATTTACTCAGCTTGTTAATTGCTCAGATTAAGAGCATTACTTAATCATGAGTCCAGCCTAGACTCAAGCGCATAACTTAACAAAATCAAAGCTAAATCTTTAGTCCATCAACAGAAAGAGTATAATTGAACATAACTCGATGGTAGAGCACAAAGATTTGCTCGACTAAGCATGTTCAGTACCCTATGGCTTGGTTATAATGACTGCCTTCATGTATTGTTGGCTATCTCACATGCAATCGCTTTGGTTGATTTTACAATTATTAATCTGTCTATTTTTGGGTTTTATATTGGCAAAAAGAATGAGCCCACGCCTCATTCAATGGGTTTATAAGATACTGCCTTATTTTACCTATATTCTTTTAGTCGCCATTGCCATGGAATTTGCCGATACCATCAATAGCCTCGCACAGCCTACACATATTATTAAAAATGCATTTATTATTGCCAGTTTAACCTCTCTAGGCAGTTTTTTATGCTGTTATATTATTTTTAAAATACTTCGCTTCCAACCGCAGCACGGCAAAGTTTCAACAGAGTTGTTATTTAGCTCCTTGCTCAACATCAGTTATGCACTATTTGCGTTGATTGCTGGCTATTTTTTAGCAACTTATCTGAGCGCAGCAGATTATCCAGCCCACATCAATACTTGGTATTTATTACTGTTTTTCATGCTGTTGATTGGTATTGATTTAGCGCAATCTCCTATCAATAAAGCTTGGCTCAATTGGAAAATTCTTTTGGTTCCCGTTGCGTGTATTGTCGGATCAATTTTAGGTGCCTGCGCCGCATTATTGTGGATTGAGCAACTCAGTTTAAGTGAATTATTTTTACTTTCTCAGGGTTATGGTTTTTATTCCATGTCGAGCATTGTGATTAGCGAACTCAAGAACCCACAGCTTGGCAGTATTGCGCTGGTCAATGACTTATTACGTGAGGTTTTTGCAATTTTGTTGATGTACTTATTGGGATGGCGTTATCCACGTGCTGCGATTGCAACTGCTGGTGCGACAGCAATGGATGTGACCCTACCAATGGTCAAACAATCCTGTGGCAATCAGTTTATTCCACATGCCATGGTCAGTGGCTTTATTTTATCTATTGTCGCGCCCATTGCGGTCAGCATGCTGGCTGCACTCTAACTGCATGCTCATGCAATGCAACTACACATTTAAACTGTTCACAACACACAGATATAAACATTATTCCACCACACCATTGGGTGCAGTGGAATATGTAGTGTCTGAATATATGCCAGTAAAACTGCTTTAAATAGATTCGTTAGTTAAGCTGTGCAAAATATCCTGTAAACTTTGTTTTGGATGCGCAGACTGCGTAATAGGTCGTCCAATAACCAAATGGCTCGCACCATTCTCCATCGCTTGTTTGGGCGTAACGATGCGTTTTTGATCATCAGCCTGACTTCCCAATGGGCGAATACCAGGTGTAACCAAATTAAAATCTTGACCTAAATTGGCACGCAATAGCGGTGCTTCCTGGGCTGAACACACCACACCATCTAAACCACATTGCTGTGTCAAGCGTGCCAAACGTTGTACTTGCACTTGTGGATCGACATCCAAACCAAGTTCAATCAAATCTTCACGCCCCATCGAGGTTAATACCGTCACAGCAATTAACAAAGTATTATAACCACCTTGCTGTAAGCGTTGTACGCATGTCTCCATCATCTTGCGACCACCACAAGCATGCACATTGACCATCCATACACCCAGTTCAGCGGCTGCACATACTGCTTGTGCTGTGGTATTTGGAATATCATGGAATTTTAAATCAAGAAAAACATCAAACTTCCGATCGTGCAAAGCCTTGATAATACTAGGTCCTTCATGGGTGAATAACTCTTTTCCAACTTTAACCCGACACAATTCAGGATCTAATTGATCAGCAATCGTTAAAGCGTCATATTGGCTTTTTGCATCTAAGGCAACAATGATACTCAAGAGACTTTTCTTCCCAGCACAAACAAATTAAACGCATTATAAAGATTTTATAGGTTTGTACCCAGCCCTATTTTAATTTACTGCCACTGCGACGGGTATTTTCCACCCATGCTGTGGCATAAACGATTGAAATACCATCACCAAGTATAGACTAGCCACAGCTCAGCATCGATTCTTTACCGTACAATCTTTACCACGCAAGGATTTGTAATTTTTCAATGCCATAAAAAACGCTGTTTTGTGCTCTATACAAAACAGCGTTTGGGGATTTAGCTATCTCAGTGTAAATTTACTATAACAAAGCTTATAGCAGCTTAACTATAAAACTACAGTTAAAAAACCACGATTAAACTTGCGTCGAATTATTTTGATCACTTCTAATATCTAATACTGTTTTTTCATGACGCATATTGGCTGCAGCCTCAGCAGCAGCAGTTTGGGCAGCATGAATTTGCTCTTTGTGTAAATAATCAATCTCTTTACGTAGGCGCTTAATTTCCCAACTGTTTTGGAATACACGGAACACCTGTACCCCC
Source organism: Acinetobacter larvae (assembly GCF_001704115.1). NCBI lineage: Bacteria > Pseudomonadati > Pseudomonadota > Gammaproteobacteria > Moraxellales > Moraxellaceae > Acinetobacter > Acinetobacter larvae. The sequence goes on along the minus strand of NZ_CP016895.1, from coordinate 1,395,691 downwards.
AATAACAACCCCACCACGATACCAATGGATAATGTTAGCAACACCAAAAGACCTAGGCGCATGACCGGAACTTGAGTAAACAATAAGTCAACTTCAACTTCCGCACTATTTTGCAAGACCAATGCTAAAGCATATCCAAAAATAACAATTAATAGAGCAACTAGAATATAGCGCATAAGCACCCCAAAGTTATGATTTATTTATTCAAAGATTCATTCACCGCATCGCGTAAGGCTTTACCTGGTTTGAAATGAGGTACTGCTTTAGCAGACACTTCTACAGATTTTCCGGTTTTAGGATTACGTCCGACTCGAGGATCACGATGATGCAATGCAAAACTACCAAATCCACGGATTTCAATACGGTTATCAACTGATAATGCTGCGATCATTTGATCAACCATAATTTTAACAGCTTCCTCAACTAAAGGCTCTGGTAAATGTGGATTTTTTATTGCGATTCTCTCTATTAAGTCAGACTTATTTAATGCTCCAGTAGTCATTGACGTCCTCTTAATTAATCATATTACCTAGCGTAACAGCGAGAATAATAACCTGTTTAAATACAAAAAGGTAGCGCAGTAATTGATTACCACGCTACCTTTAACAGTATTTGTATAAAAAGTATTAATTAGTTACATTACAAAATACTTTTTTACAGCACTGCTTAGTTGTTCATTTGAGCTTTGATCAAATCACCAATGGTTTTAGGACCATTGTCTTGTGCTGCAGTGTTTTGACGCAAGCTTGCAACAGCTTCTTTCTCTTCAGCTTCATCTTTCGCTTTGATCGACAAGTTGATAGAGCGAGATTTACGATCAACGTTGATGATTTTCGCTTCAACTTCTTGACCAACTTCTAAGAATTTAGTTGCATCTTCAACGCGATCGCGGTTGATTTCAGATGCTTTCAATTGCGCTTCTACTTCGTCAGCCAATTTAACAGTTGCACCACGCGCATCAACTGCAGTAACCGTACCTTTAACCAAAGCACCACGTTCATTTGCAGCTAAGAAATCGTTGAATGGATCGCTGTTTAATTGTTTGATACCCAAGCTGATACGGTTACCTTCTGCATCAACAGAAAGGATAACGGCTTCAACTGTATCACCTTTTTTGTAGCGACGGATTGCTTCTTCGCCTGCTTCATTCCAAGAAATGTCAGAAAGGTGAACAAGACCATCGATACCACCTGGTAAACCGATGAAGATACCGAAATCAGTGATTGATTTGATTGTACCAGATACTTTTTCGCCTTTTTCATGCTCTTTAGCAAACTCTTCCCATGGGTTAGCACGAGTTTGTTTGATACCAAGAGAAATACGACGACGTTCTTCATCAACTTCAAGTACCATTACATCAACTTCATCACCGATCTGAACAACTTTAGATGGGTGGATGTTTTTGTTGGTGTGGTCCATTTCAGAAACGTGTACCAAACCTTCTACGCCTTCAGCAATTTCTGCAAAGCAACCGTAGTCAGTTAAGTTGGTAACACGTGCTTTAACGATAGAACCTTTAGGATAACGGTTCATGATCGCTAACCATGGATCTTCGCCAAGTTGTTTAAGACCTAGAGAAACACGGTTACGCTCTTTGTCAAATTTAAGAACTTTAACTGTAACTTCTTGACCAACTTCAACCACTTCAGATGGATGCTTGATACGTTTCCAAGCCATATCTGTGATGTGAAGTAAACCATCGATACCACCAAGATCAACGAACGCGCCGTAGTCTGTAAGGTTCTTGATTGTACCAGTAACAGTTTGACCTTCTTCGAGTTGAGCAAGCAATGCTTCACGGTCAGCTGAAGATTCAGCTTCCATAACAGCACGACGAGAAACAACTACGTTATTACGTTTAGCGTCAAGTTTAATTACTTTAAACTCGAGCTCTTTACCTTCAAGATGAGTCGTATCACGAATAGGACGAGTATCTACCAATGAACCTGGTAAGAATGCACGAACTGGACCGATGTCAACAGTGAAACCGCCTTTAACTTTACCAGAGATAACACCAGTAACGATTTCACCATCTTCAAAGATTTTTTCAAGTTTAGTCCATGTTTCAGCACGTTTCGCTTTTTCACGTGATAAAACAGTTTGACCCATACCATTGTCAAGTGCTTCAACAACAACGTCTACAGTGTCGCCAACTTGAACTTCAAGTTCACGTTGTTCATTTAAAAATTCAGAACGAGCTACAACACCTTCAGATTTAAGGCCTGTATCTACAGTTACCCAGTCAGAATCGATGCTAACAACAACACCTTGGATGACTGCACCCTTTTCAACGTTGAGGTTTAATTCACTTTCTTCAAAGAGGGCTGCAAAAGATTCGGTCATGTTATACCTAGAAAAGTCAGCGGTCTTGGATCAGACAAGGCCGGTTTAGTGAAGCAACAACATAGTCCCTATAGAACTGATCGAGCTATGCATCTGCTAATATTCAATTATTTTGCAATATGACGGTCTATATACTGGACCATCTGTTGAAAGACTGCCTCAATGCCTAAGTTTGAACTATCAATCACATAGGCATCCTCAGCAGCTTTCAGAGGCGCAACACTTCGCTGTGTATCGCGTTCATCCCGCGCCTGTATGTTTGCTAAAATGGTACATATATTAACATCCATACCCATGTCCCGCAACTGTTTTACCCGCCGCTCAGCACGTGATTGTGCGGATGCGGTTAAAAATATTTTGACCTGTGCTTCTGGGAAAATCGTGGTTGCCATATCGCGACCATCTGCAATCAACCCCGGCGCTTGAGCAAAATCACGTTGACGTTTATAGAGCGCCTCACGTAACACAGGAATCGCCGCTACACGCGAGGCATATTCACCCACTTGCTCAGTACGAATCTGCTCTGTTACCTCGATATCATTGAGTAAAACGCGTGTCTTGGTTGTGGCATCATCACTTAAAAAACAAATATTTAGATTTTGTGCAATGCTGGCAGACTGCTGCAAGCGATGTAAATCATCTAAGTCATCTAATAAATTTTGTTGTGACAAAGCTAAACCCAGTAAACGGTATAGCGCCCCAGAATCCAGCAAATGAAATTGGTAATGCTGTGCCAATTTGGCGGCCAAAGTTCCTTTTCCAGAACCACTTGGCCCATCGATAGTGATAATAGTAACAGTCATGAAGTATTTGAATTAAACCGACTTTGCTAATCTTGAAAGCCCTAGTTTAATCGCTCGGCACAGTTGTGCAAGCACTAATTTTGTGCCAAACGGTAGAGTCATTTGCAGTTCAATTTGATAGGTCACTTCAGTCTGGGTGTCATCTATTGCCACAAAAGCAATACTGCCCAAATGGTGTTGAATAAGCGGATTTTTAATGATGCGATATTGAATGAGTTGATCTTGTTCAAATACGGTAATTTGTTCTTGCAGTGGCTTCAAAAAACCATAGCCTAAACGGCGAATAGACCCAACGCCATCAGGCTGTTGTGGATCTTCTCCTATACGCGTGCGTACAACCTGTACAGGCGCAAAGGCAATATTATAATTGGCATGTTGTGAGCATAAGGCAAAAACCTGTCCAATAGGCGCAGCGAAAGTTTTTTTGACGGTTATGCGTTGCATTCAGTTCCCTATGATGAATAGTCAAATAAGAGGGGCTTAACTTGTCAGAGCACAGCCGTTTTGTAAATCATTATTTGTGATCGTGCATTGCAGCAGATTGTACTTCTTGTTTGCGTTGTTTTTTTTGCGCACGACGTTGTTTAAAAAAATCTGATAATAAAGCTGAACATTGCTGCGCCAAACAGCCGCCCTCATAAACAAACACATGATTATAATAACCATTTTCTAGTAAACGTCGCGCACTGACCAAAGAGCCAGCTTTAGGCTCCGTGGCTGCAAAGACTACCCGTTGAATACGGGCATGAATTAAAGCCCCCACACACATGGTACAGGGCTCTAGTGTGACATATAAAGTGGCTTGCGCTGGCAGACGATAATTTTCAGTATGCTGACATGCCGCACGTAAGGCTTGGATCTCTGCATGAGCAGTGGAGTCCAGTGTCGAGATTGGACAGTTATACCCCGCACCAATCACTTGACCTGCACTGACAATCACTGCCCCAACAGGAATTTCACCAAGGGCAGCAGCTTGCTCTGCTTGCGCATAAGCCAGCTGCATCCACTGTTGATCCTCTAAACTAAAGTCCTGCTGTTGCGTCATAGCGTGCATTTACGTTCTGGTTTGTATACAAAACTGCTTTTAGATCAATTGATGCTGGCGCAATAGATCATTCCAACTTTCAATGCTGGTCACTGGGGGATGATCTCCCAGAATCCCTTTGAGCGTCATATTGGGAACTGTTTGCCATTGCGGCGATAAGTCTTTATCGACCAAGCGTGCACGCACCCCTTCGACAAAGTCTGGGTGGCGAATTTTCCAATTTGAAATTTGAGTTTCCAAATCAAATACCTCACGCCATGGGTGTACTTGACGCCCCCACTGCCATAATAACCATGTAATGGCAGCAGTGCTGGGTGAGCCCTTTTGTAGATTTTCGCTGGCTTGACGTAACCAATCACTACGCGCATCGCGTAAATCTAAGATTGCTTCATAGTCTTGTTCAAAATTTTGACCGCGACAAACACTATGTATGACATCCAAAGAATTTTGTAATGGTCCTGGTGGCACAGGGCGATGTAAAGCATTTAAGGTGTCATCTAATGCTCTAAAATCACCTGCTGGATAATGATCCCAATCGATATCCAATAACTTTTGCAATACCACATCACGCTGCGCATCACAAATATGTGTTGCCCAACCAATTCCATAGGCACCCGCAGCAGTCATAATGGACCCGGTTAATCCCGTAAATAGACCAATCGGACCACGATCTGCCAAGAACCGACTAGCTCCCACATCTGGATAAAGACCAATATTGACTTCAGGCATTGCTAAACGAGAATAAGGAGTGACCAAACGGAAAGGTGCAGCCATAAACAGACCTAAACCGCCCCCCATCACATAGCCCTCACCCCAAACCACTATAGGCTTGGCGTAATTATGCAGCAGTAAATCTAAGGCATATTCTTGTTCAAAAAAGCGATTTGCTGTATCTGCCTCTTGGTTAATCACCAATTGGCGTAGTTTACGCACATCACCACCCGCACAAAATGCTTTAGGGGTGGTTGAATCTAGCCAAATTGCTTTGACTGAATCATCGTCATGATAATCCTGAAAAAGCTTAAGCAAAGCGGAAACAATAGACTCATCCAGTGCGTGCAGGGACTTAGGTCGATTTAAACGAATTACTCGCCAGCCATTCTTGGCTTCTTCAATCACTAAATCCTGATGATATTGTTGAGTGTTCATTGTATTGATCATAAGTCCAACTGCCAATCAATTGGCTCAATGCCATATTGTTTAAGATAAATATTTGTTTTTGAGAATGCCTTACAGCCGAAGAAGCCACCACGATTGGCAGCCAATGGTGATGGATGTGCTGCTTTTAAAATGAGATGCCGCTCGGGATCAATTTTCTGACCTTTACGCTGAGCATAAGCACCCCACAAAATAAAAACTACATGCTCACAATGCTGGTTAATCAATGCAATCACAGCATCGGTAAAATCTTCCCAACCTTGTTTTTGATGCGAGGTAGGTTGACCCGCTTCTACCGTAAGCACACTATTGAGCAACAAAACCCCTTGTTGTGCCCAAGCACTTAAATCGCCATGTTTGGCAGGTACCACACCCAGATCATTGTGTAATTCATGATAAATATTGCGTAATGATGGCGGTAAGGCAACACCACGCTGTACAGAAAAACTCAATCCATGGGCTTGGTTGGGACCGTGATAGGGATCTTGCCCAATAATAACCACTTTGACATGAGGCAAAGGCGTGGTATTTAAGGCGTTAAAAATCAAGTTACTCGGCGGATAAATCGTTCTATCTTCTGCTTTTTGTTGCCGCAAGAACTGCCGCAAATGATCCATCTTGGCGCTTAGCAAAAAATCAGCCAATGGTAACTTCCAGCTATCATCTAACCGAACCTGACTCAACTTCAACTGTTCCTGTTCAGTTAATTGCATAGTTGTTCACACCTTAATCCTTTATATGTCTTGTTTGCACCAGAACCATGCTCTCGTTCAAACGAAATTAAATGTCTACTTGTAAATCTACAGTAGGATTTTCAAATTTGATTCCTTGCTGTAACTTATGATACATCTGCGAATCAGCCCATTCTGCCTTGATCTGTTCAGAGAATATGATCTGGTCTAATGCCAAAACCCCCATCTGTTGGTTTTCAATATCCTCTAAAAAGCTTTGTGCATATCCAGTATCTGTTTCATGCACAATCACCGAATATACATCGACATCCCCCTCACCATTTTGTGTGACGGTTGCTTGTAAAATCTGCTGTACCAAGAAAAAAAAGATACGTGAAAACTGTTCAGCCGATGGAGATACCGGCAAACTGACCCAACGCGCACTAAACGTTTTGCACGCATCGATATAAGCAGGATCATCATTTTGCCAAAAGCAAATTGCATGATCAAAACTATCAATTAAATCTTTGATCACACCTTTTAATAGACCAAAATCATATACCATTTGACCATGATCTAACTTATTGGCTTTGAGCAACAGCTCGACTTTGTAGCTGTGCCCATGTATAGATCGCTTACAACGATCAGACGTACAATTGCGAACAATATGTGCGTTTTCAAATTTAAATAATTTACGAATTAACATGTGCCAAATACATCAACAAAGCGTTAAGAAAATCGATTATAAAACAAAAATCTTCGCCTGAGCGTAAAATTTAATAGTTCTATGCGTCCGAGCCTAGGCAAGCATAACATTGAATCTAAGTGTTATTTATTGCACTATCCAAGGTGATTGACACCCTAATGACTAGCATAACTGAGCAATATAAAAATACAAGTCAATCACATCGGTCTGGGTAATGCTGAAATTTGACGAGCATAAACATGGGTTTGCTGTCCTTTTCGCATTAAAGTGCTATATAAATAACGTTGCCGCTGATCGAATTGCAACATAACCTGCGTTTGGAAAAAGTTGGATTTTACATCAAATAGCGCTGCTGCCAGTGTTTTTGCTTCAGGACTAAGTTGTTGAAATGCCGATTGTTGCCATAACTCATCGACACTTTTGAAATGTTTTAGATTGGCTTTCATCGATTGCTGCATCTGCTCAATTTGATCGACATTTAACTTTTCATCTAAACTCGCCAAGAGCACTGCCGATGCCGTATTAATATTTATTTTTTGATCTTGCACAGGTAAAGCAGTGACATAAGGCGCAATTAATGCATAACGCTCTCCCTCAAAACCACGCACCAAACGCAATTGCTCAACCTGAATAAAAGCATGATTCGCCGCAAGATAGGGCTGACTTAAGCCACGATAATATGCGTTCTCGGCTCCCATTGCACCTGAGCTTTCATCATCGGCATCTTGCCAGTCGATAACCGCCTGACTTAAACTCGCAGGAAGACCGACACGCTGCAATAACTGTTCGAAAATCTTAAGGTTTTCAGCATGTATCATGCCATCTTCTTTTAACAAGCTATTGAGATTAAAGCGACCATTGAGATCTGTGAGTTGTACGCGAATGACTCCGCCCTCTATCGGCATCGGTGCCAAGGGTTGTGCCCAAGTCTGCAACACATGATCTGCGCCATTTTGTTTGCTGCTATTGCGCAACAGCTCTATCGCAAAAGACTCTGCGCTTTTCATATAAGCCAACATTTGATTTTGTCTTTGCAAATCCATGACATTTTCGGCACTTATACGTTGTTGCTTGGCGATCGTTGCTGCCAAAATAGTTGCCAAAGCAACCATCACCAAAATGGTGATCAAGGCAATTCCACGTTGCGACTTTAAATTTGGCATAACAGGTCGACTCTCAACAACAATACTATTTCTACATCAGGTCTAAAGAACTTTTAAAGAACCACAATTTTTGCATAACAACAAATTTTGAATAACAGCAAATTTCGAATAACAGCAAATTTTGAATAACAAAAAAAGTTTAATCATAGCAATCATATCTTTGTCTTGGCTCTCCCAACAAATCCAATCCCTCAGCATTTAAGTTGATGTGTGGCGTGTTGCAGTTTTAATATGAGCTAAGGTTCTTTGTTTGGTTGCTCAACCAAGCTAAAAATCCAAGTATATTCAGTCTCTGCGTAACGGAAATTAAATTTTAAGCCGCGAGGTAAGGCTAGTTGTACACCATGACTATATAAATTAGCCATGCCAGTCGGCCAAGTACTTTGTTCTTCTGGGTTGAGCGCAGTCATCTTGAGATCTTGCACATCACTCAACAGGACACTCGACAATGGCTGTGCTGTTGCCACCCGAGATAAATGACTGTATTTCAATCTATAAAGTTTGCTCTGCTGCGCATCATATTGATATTCAACACGCTCCAAAGGCGGTTTATCTTGTAATAACGGATCACTCACACCACCTTTACTAAACTGTAGCCGTTCAGAGTCTATGATCAGGGCAGATTGTCCTTGTCCTGCAACACTGGCAGGTGCTGCAACGGCTTGGGTTAAGTCACGCTGTATTTGCAAATAAGCTTGTTGTAACTGACTCAGTTGTTGCTCATGCTGCGCATTGCGTTGTTTAGACTGCAACACCATATCGAAGACTTTCCAACCCAAGGCTGCCAGCATGGCAAAAATCGCCAAAGCTACCAACAACTCTAATAAGGTAAAACCTTGCGATTTCACAGAAGTTTGCCTACAAACTTGATGAGAACTGACACTGCGAGTAGATTGCTGAACAGCCTTTTTCACGATCATTCCCTCATACTCAAGGTTGCAAAGACAAAGAATCGTCAGTATCGGTAATCTCGTCGTGCGCATGCGTTGTATCTTCAGAGACATCCGACGGCTCATGCGCATGTGTTGCGTCTTCAGAGGCACCTGACTGTAAATTAAAAAATATCATATTTGCCAAGCCTGACAGCACTTTGGCATCACTGCGATCATAAAGGCTCACGCGCATGTCTATGCGCTGCACATTAGGGCTGATTGTCTTAGATGCTTTTTTATCAATCTGCCACGTTTCACCTTGACTGGTCACTTGTTTAGATTCTTGACCACTCAACCATTGTTGTTGAATTTGCATCAATGCCACTTCATTTTGTGCCACAAACTGTGCTTTGCTCTGTAAAATGGACCGCGCAGTCGCTTGACTATATTGCATACTTATTTTAGTCAGTGCCACTGCAGCTAAGGCAAAAATCGCCAAAGCCGCAACCACTTCAATCAGGGTAAAACCAGCCGGTCGCAGCCTACGCTTTTGCATCGGCATTTTGTGCTGCAGCGATATTTTATTCTGCATCGATATTCCCCATATAATCGACCTGAATCGGTGCAGAGAGCATTTGATTTTTATAATAAAACTGAATATATACCGGCTTCACTTCCCCATTACCAAACCAAATCAACTGAGGCGCTCGGGCATCTAATAAATCTTGATTGCGACCGGTGAGCGGCTGACTGACATCTGTTACAGCACGAATATCGAAACTCACTTGTGTGGGAAGTTGCCGTACTGGCAGATATGCCAGTGGCTGCCAAGGGGGCTGTGCTGCGTTATCTGGACTGCTTTGAGGGCTGTTTATTGTTGCAGCGACGGCTCCACGGTGGGAATTATTTTGCAGCTGCCTCGCCTGATAGGCTAAGACTTGGTATTGAAAAGCTTGTGTTTCATTGGCTGGGCGTACAGCCAATGCATAAACTTGCCCTTGATCATTGGCAAGCCGTGTCATCTGTTTTAAATCGAGAATAAAGAGCTCACGTGCCTGCATGGCACGGCGATGATCAACACTGCGAATGCTCGGAATGGCAATCGCCAGCATAAGCCCCATAATCACTATGACCACCAGAATTTCGACTAGCGTAAAGCCCTGCGATGCGATTGCTCGACGCTGCCTAAACTGCATCGCTTAAGCCGTACTACTCATGGTATTTTGTGATAATTGCGGTAGAGTCAATGCTTGCTCAATCAAGGCGACCCGCAGCGTATCACGCGCACCCAGATAACGCTGATAAAAACTCGAATTGAGAATAGAAGCGCCACCCTGTGTGATCGCCCAAATCGCAGCCAAATAGTCACGTACTGTCATTTCACTGTCTTGTCCAGCCAAATGCTGTTCAGCCATAGGCACAATAATACGTAAACGTTGCTTGCGTATTTGATAGAGCTGATAAAACAAGTCATGTACACCTTGTGCAGTGGTCGACAAACGCTCTTCAATTTGATGAAACAACACGGTACGCTCAGGATGATGTAAATGATGCAACATAAAATATGCAACATGCTCTGGAAAGGTCTTATTTTGCTCCCGCACCATTTCCAGTAACATCTGCTCATTACGAATAATCAGCAACATATACAATTCATCTTTGCTTTGAAAATGTTTATATAGCGTTCCTTTGGCCAAATCTAATTCAGCTGCAAGCGCATCCAAAGTCATTCCTGACTCGCCATTTTCTAATAACAGTTGTTCCGCAACTTGAAATATTAAAGCTTCTCTCGCTCTAAATTGAGCTTGCCGATCCATCTTCATGCAAACACCTGCATCATTAAAACTTCCATTACATCACTGTTGACTAAGGAGATTATCAAAGTTCTGCGTTGTAATTAAAGCTATTTCTTCTAAAGTTTTACCCAAAACATCACTTAATGCTTGCGCAACATAAGGCACATACTTGGGTTCATTGGCTTTGCCACGATAAGGTACAGGCGCCAAATAAGGGCTGTCTGTTTCAATTAAAATACGATCTATGGGCATTTTTTTTGCCACATCACGTAATTGCTGCGCATTTTTAAAAGATACAATACCAGAAAAGGAAATATAATAACCACAGTCAAGCAATGCTTTGGCCATTTCCCAGTCTTCAGTAAAACAATGCAAAATCCCATGGTCCGATTGTTCAGCCCGTATAATCTCTAAAGTATCTTGTGCTGCGGCACGGGTATGAACCACCACGGGTTTCTTTAATATTTTAGATGCTTGAATATGCGCAGCAAATGCTTGTTTTTGTTCTGCAACAAAGTCCGTATTATGATAATAATCTAAGCCTGTTTCCCCTAAAGCCCAGACTTTGGGGTCCGCAGCAAGTCCCTGTAACCGTTCACATGTCACCTGTTGTAATTGCTCACCGGTTTCTGCTGGGTGTACGCCAACACTATAGCCCACATCGGCATGGCGCTGTGCAATCTCGGCGAGAACTTGATGATCTTCCAACGCAACTGAAATCGCCATAAAACGCGATACACCATTGTCTCTAGCCTGTTGTAAAGCGGCATCTAAATCCCCTTGATAAGGTGTTAGATCCAAGAGGTTGAGATGACAATGACTATCTACAAACACAATGTTTTCCTATGGTTAAAACATGACAATATGATAATAATAGAGCAATAGCAGCGAAAACACGCAGCCTCGGAACAATTTGGCTTTAGCCCCCCAACGCTCTAAACACTCTAAACAGCAATGCTCTAGGCTCAAAGCTTTAGACACCAGTGTTCTAGCTATTAAAACTTTGGAGACCAAACCAGCCCACTGCTATGCGGCGCTAGTTTGCGCTGCGATTGATACAACGCGATGACAAACTGTCAAATGCTGTACAAACCAACCTAATCTACGGTGCACTTGGCGCTATTTTTAAATATAAACCTTCACAAGCCAAAGCTTTAAATGCAAATTTTTCAAAGCTTAAAATTTGCAAGATCAAAAACATCAAAGCTTTCAAAATCAAAAACATCCAACTCGCAGCTCAGCCTCACACCAAGCTGCAAATCATCATGTTATAGCGCGCACATGCATTAATTGTACAAACAACTGATCAATAATTAAATTACTTTGCACATTTTGTTGCGATAATTGTTGCGCCTGTTGTAGCTGATCATACAATTCAAATAGTTTTTCTAATTCAAACTGTTGTGCAAGTGCAGTCAAGTCCAAATCGCTATTTTTAGGTGGCTGTTGTAACTTCATTGCAACCAGATCAGCCACAATATAACTCAGCAACTGTAGCATATCCGCCAAAGATAATTCTTTATGCCACTTACTGGCATATTGTAAAGGTGCATTTTTATGCTGCACCAAACGTGTCCAATCTTGCACAAACTCAGCACGCCGCACAAACCATGGCTGCGCCGATAACTCACATGCCAAGAGTGGCATCCCAGATGCCAACTCTAGCAATAATGCCAAGTGTTCTGAGTCAGATACAGCTTCAGCATGTTGCTGTACATAATGCATTGCTTGTGCCGGACTGACACGATCCAAGGCAAAATGCTGTAGACGGCTACGTACCGTTGCTGGCAATTTTGAAAAATGCTCCGCCAACAAAATAATCACAACACGCTCACCAGGTTCTTCCAATGTTTTCAATAAAGCATTGGCAGACGCTATATTTAAAGCTTCAGCAGGCTCAATCAAAACCACCCGCCAGCCATCGACGGTTTGCTGTACAAAAGGCAGTAGTTCACGAATGCTATCAATCTTAATCTTGGCATTGTTATTTTTGCTTGGCTCATCGTCATTGGAGATCCGCACATAATTGGGATGAGTACCAGACTTCAACCATAAGCAACTACTACACTGCCCACATGCCGCAGCTGTCTGTTTTTGTGTACACAGCACCCAGCTCAAAAAACGCTGTGCAAAAGCCGCTTTGGCACAGCCTTTACGACCATAAAACAAAAGCCCATGCCCCAAATGTGGAAAACGTTGTGTTAAGTTTTCCCAAACTGGCTGATGCCATGGATAAGGCTGTGATTGATCCTGTTCAACACTCATAGTTCATACGTATCTTATTGAAAGCCATCTTATTGAAAAAAATCCGATGAAAACTGATCTTGTTGGAAAGCACTCGATTGAAGCATTGCAAATCATGTTATTGAAAACATGTAATGTCCATTGCATTTAGACGATCCAAATCTGCTTGGGTGTCTACACCAGGTGGTAAATTGACTTGGGCAACAGCAATGGCAATGTGCTGACCATTTTCCAGTACACGCAATTGTTCCAAACTTTCCAATTGCTCAAGCTGCCCTGCTGGCCATTGAACAAATTGCTGCAACAGAGCCACGCGATAGGCATAGAGCCCCAAATGACGATAGGCTAAACGCGGTGCCGTGGCGGTGTGTTGCTGCCCGCGCGAGCGATCAAAAGGAATCGCTGCACGACTAAAATACAAAGCACGTTGCTGCTGCGTCATCACCACTTTAACGATGCTATCACGTTGTAATTCTTCCGTTGTATAGATGGGCTCACATAGCGTCGACATACTGCACTCAGGATGATCCTGTAATAGCTGAGCAACTTGTTGCACCAATGCAGCGGGAAGTAATGGTTCATCACCTTGAATATTGACAATAATATCCTCTGCATCCCAGCCCTTAATTTTAGCAACTTCACTTAAGCGATCCGTACCAGATGGATGGTCCGCGCGGGTCAATACCACATCTATCTGCTCTGCACGACAAATCGCCGCAATCCGTTCATCATCTGTCGCCACACAAAGATCATCAAAACCTTGTACTTTCTTGGCTTGATCCACCACACGCAGAACCATGGCTCGACCATGAATTTCCAATAATGCTTTGGCAGGCAAACGGGTACTCGCATAGCGTGCTGGAATGACAATATGTTTCATAAGAAAAACCTTATTTATGCAGAAGGAATATGAATCCCTAATTTTTCAAGCTGTTGATTAAAGAGAGTATAACAAGCTTCAGATAAACACGCCTCAACGGGAACCACCCAAATCTGACGGCGGTAATCAGCTTGGTCTTTAATGAGAGCCCAAATTTTAACCGCGTCTTTTTCTGTGGTAATAATTGGCATATCATCCTCAAACTGCAAGTCATCTAGCTCATAATCATAATGATCTGGAAATTCATGGCATTGAAAACGCTTAATTTGAATGCTTTCCAAGGTATTATAAAAACGCTGCGGATAGCCAATCCCCACCACCGCATAGTAGTCTAGATCGGCATCAAACAATTCACTGCGATCATCCCACGGATTGAGCAAATAAGGCTTTGCAACTTGCAAATGCATATGTAAGTCTGATTGCGGCTCGAAGCCATGCTCAATCACTGTACTTTGCTGTAAACGACTTATTGGCTCACGCAAATAGCCTTCTGGCAATAAGCGCTGGTTGCCTAAGCCTCGATTCTGATCGAGCACAATCCACTCTATTTGTCGCTGTAACGCCCAGTGCTGCAAACCATCATCACTAATAATTAAATCAAGCACATGATCTTGTAAGAGTAATTCAATACTGGCTTGACGATTCGGTCCTACGACCATCGGGACTTCAGTATTTTGGACAATTAAACAAGGCTCATCCCCTACTTGTTGTGGGATAGATGCCAAAGTAACTTTTTTAGGGAAAGGTCCTTGCCCACCATATCCACGGCTAATTACACCAACACGAATATGCTGTTGTTGTAGATATTTGACCAATTGAATTAACAGCGGGGTTTTGCCACTCCCTCCCACGGTAATATTGCCAATCACCATCACTGGGACTGGCGCAACATAGCGCTTTTTTATGCCTTTAAGATAAAGCTGTTTATTGAGCTGAAAAGCGGCAGCATATAAGCAGGATAAAGGGCGCAAAAGTATCAACCATTTCGCTTGTCGATTCCAAGCATCTTGAATTGTTTGCGCCAAGGACATGCTTTATTCCTCAAAATTACGTTGATATAACTGATAATACGCACCTTTTTGCGCCAGTAGCGCTTGGTGTGTACCCTGCTCAACGATCTGTCCTTGATCCATCACCACAATGAGATCGGCATTTTCAATCGTTGATAAACGATGTGCAATCACAATTGTGGTCTTGTTGTGGTCATCCATAGCTGCATCAAAAGCTTTTTGAATAAAATGTTCGGATTCGTTATCCAATGCACTGGTTGCTTCATCTAAAATCAGGATCGGTGCGTCCTTTAAGATGGCACGTGCAATGGCTATACGCTGCCGTTGCCCGCCTGACAAGGACAAACCTTGCGCACCCAATTGGGTATCATATCCTTGTGGTAACTGCATAATAAAATCATGTGCATAAGCCGCTTTCGCCGCTGCAATCACCGCTTCATCAGAAGCTCCTTCCAACTGACCATAAGCAATATTGTCACGCACACTTCGGTTAAACAACACAACCTGTTGATTCACCATAGCAATTTGACTACGCAAACAATTGAGCTCAATTTCACTCAGTGCGATGCCATCTAAATAAATCTGCCCAGATGATAGCTCTTGAAAACGCACCAGCATATTCACCAAAGAACTTTTACCAGCACCGGATCTTCCGACCAAAGCAACGGTCTGCCCAGCTTGGATATCTAGGTTAAAATCACGAATTGCAGCAATATTATTTTTATAGGTCAAGGTTGCTTGATCAAAGCGGATATGACCGTTTAAGGCTGGTTTTTCTGTTCCAGTATTTTTTTCTTCTGGTAAATCGAGTAATTCAAAGACAGAGTGTGCAGCCGCCATACCACGTTGTAATTTTTCATTGATATCGGTCAGGCTTTTGACTGGTTTACCCAATAAACCAGCTGCTGTTAAATAGGCAACAAACTCACCCGCCGTGGTCTCGCCAAAAATCTGCGGCCGCAAAGCAATCCAGATAATAGAAGCCATGGCGATAGAAATAATTAATTGCACAATGGGGCTATTAATATTTTGTACCACTACCATTTTAAGGCTGCGTTTTAAATTTTCTTGGGAAGATTCATAAAATAACTTCTGCTCATGTGCTTCACCAACAAAGCTTTTAACGATGGCTTGACCATTGACACTCTCTTGCACCACATGGTTTACATCGCCCATGGTATCCTGCACTTGCATCGAAAGTTTACGCATCCGTTTGGCTGCTTTACGCACCAATAAGCCGATAATCGGTAAGAAAATAAAAATACACAACGTTAAACGCCAGTTGCTATAAAACAAAAATCCCAGCAAACCGATGGTGATCAAGCCATCTTTGATCAAAACTTGTAGGGATTCTGAGGAAGCCGCCGTCACTTGCTCGACGTTATACATAATTTTGGCAGTAATATGACCCGAGGAATGATCGAGATAATACTGTGAAGGCAAACGCAGTAATTTGGCATAGACTTCTTGACGTAAACTAAAGACTAAACTGCGGTTAATCACTGCGGTAAAGTAGCCACCTAAAAACAACCCTAAACCACGAAAGAAAATTAACAATACAATCAATGCTGGGAATAAATTGAGGTTCTCGCGATTACCCGCTTGAATGGCATCAATAATATATTTCAGTAACCGCGCAACAGAGACTTCTGTCGCGGCATTAATCCCAAAACCGAGTATGATCAGTAAAGCAATACCCCAATAGGGTTTTAGATAGGCAATAAGGCGAAGATAAACCTTAAAATCATTTTTCACTGGCAATAAACCTCAATAGCGACTGCAGTGCAGAGCCGTTGCGTATCTGATAAAAAATGCAGTCTAGCATGCTTATAGGAGGGTTACGTAGTGATTTAGCGATGTGATTGTGCATAAAAAATACAGAGATATCATGCTACATCCTCAACCCTATAGATGACATAGGCATTGTGTCGAGTACATTCTATTTTCGGCACATCTCGCAGCGAGCATTGTAGCAAATCAACTTATTTCAGCAATAGCGAGAATCATCATGCTACACTCGCTATTGCCAGCGTATTCGCTTTGACCGCTTAGCTTTATCTAAAAGCTAAAGCACTCAAGATCTAAAACTTTGTAATGGTAAAAGCTATTGACCCAATGGGTTTATTGCCCGCAATGCTTATGACCTAAACACGAATGAGCACAAACGCTAATTAGCTCAAACACTTATTGATTCAAACGCTTATTGTTTCAAAAACTTACTGACCCTCTAGGCAAATATTAAGAATACCATCGAGCTCATCAAGGGAATGGTAATGAATAACCAGCTTGCCCTTGCCCTGTTTATTATGGTCAATTTTGACCTCAGCACGGAAACGCTCTGACAATTTTTGTGTCAGTTGTTCAATATCTGAACTAGCCTGCGTTTTACTTTTCTGGTTACTCTTCGGTTGTTGCAACTCGCGTACCAATTGCTCGGTTTGACGTACCGATAAGCCTTTGTCGAGTACGGTTTTGACCACCTGTTTTTGGGCATTTGCTGGCAATGTTAAAATTGCACGTGCATGCCCCATATCTAAGGCGCCTTGTTGCAATAAGGTCTTGATATCATCACTTAAACTCAATAAGCGCAACAGATTACTAATGGTGGTACGGGCTTTGCCGACAGTATCTGCAATTTCTTGATGGCTTAAACCAAATTCATCATGAAAGCGTTGTAATGCAAGGGCTTGATCGATGGGGTTTAAGTCCTGACGTTGAATATTTTCAATCAAAGCCAGTGCAATCGCGACCTGATCATTGAGATCGCGCACAATGGCAGGAATTTCAGTTAAACCCGCCAAACGTGCAGCACGCCAACGGCGCTCACCCGCAATAATTTCATAAGGATGCTCAGCATCATCAACCGGTCGAATCACGATCGGCTGCATAATGCCATGCTGAGCAATA
The DNA here is from genome assembly GCF_001704115.1 of Acinetobacter larvae. NCBI lineage: Bacteria > Pseudomonadati > Pseudomonadota > Gammaproteobacteria > Moraxellales > Moraxellaceae > Acinetobacter > Acinetobacter larvae. The sequence continues at coordinate 1,378,093 of NZ_CP016895.1, read as the reverse complement.
GACTCGGCAAGTTCTTTCAGATCATCTTCATCAATAAAACGACGCGGTTGATAGACCCCACGCTTCAATAGATTCACGTCAATTTGTTTTAATTGACCATGGTCAGGAGTTTGTGTGTCTAATTGCAATTTTTCTTTCTGAATCGATCCGAGTAGAGCATCTAAGCCACGACCTTTTGCCAATCCACGCTTTTTAATGGTCATGTATTATGTCCTCTTTAACTTTGCTTTCTTTAAAATCTCGGCAGCCAAATTTAAATAGGCAATGGCGCCTTTGGAGCTCTTCTCAAAATATATAATTGGTAAACCATGCGCTGGCGCTTCTGCCAAACGCACATTACGCGGGACAACGGTATCGTATAATTTACGACCAAAATACTGTTCCAACTCTGCAGAAACATCTCGTGTCAAAGCATTACGTGCATCATACATGGTGCGTAACACCCCTAAAATTTCCAGTTTAGGGTTGAGTGCCTGTTGAATTTTATCAATTGTTTGAGTCAAGTCTGCCAAGCCTTCCAAGGCATAATATTCACACTGCATTGGAATGATCACAGCATCTACCGCAGCCAAAGCATTGACTGTAATCAAGCTTAAGCTCGGCGCACAGTCTACCAAAATATAATCAAATTTCTGAGCAACTTGTTGTAATGCATCGCGGAGAATGTATTCACGCCCATCCTGTTCAGCAATGGCTAATTCAACCCCAGCCAAATCGCGATTGGAACCCAATACTTTATAACCAACTTCGGACTGGGCAATTGCTGTCGCAACATCAACCTCACCTAACAAGACATCGGTAATAGAATGTTGTAGGTCATTTTTTTGAATACCAGACCCCATGGTGGCATTGCCCTGTGAGTCCATATCGACCAACAGAACACGCTTTTTAAGAACGGCTAATGATGCTGCCAGATTGACAGCTGTCGTGGTTTTCCCGACACCGCCTTTTTGATTGGCGATTGCAATAATATGAGCCATGGTTGTATAAATCTCTATTAATAGGTATTAAAATCAAAGTTTTAATGCGTTAAATCTTGAGCATTGAACATGTGTATTATGAGGACAGCGCTCATTTTTGTTTTAGCAATAATAAATGCCGCTGTTCTGGTAAACGCGGAACTTGCAAGGCAATACTGTCACATGACCACTCTGCTGCCAAGCTGGCAATTTCATCACTGGGTAATAGACCTTTCATCGCAGCAATGATGGTATTGGCATGGCTATAAGGCGCTGAAGCCGTGACAAAATCGACCAAAGATGCAAAGGCACGACTGGTGATCACATCAAACTGCCCCAATTGTGCAATACTCTCAGTATTTTCTACTCGCGTCTGCACTGCAATGACATTATCGAGTTTTAAATCAGCAATAAATTGTTTTAAGAATCTGATTTTTTTGCCATTCGAATCTAATAATACACAACTACGCTCAGGTTGACATAAGGCAATCATCATCCCTGGCATGCCACCACCTGTACCAATATCCAATAAACGACCAGCTGGCAGATGTTTGAGTATACTTAAACTGTCCAAGAGATGTTTCACCAACATGTCTTCTGGGTCACGAATAGCGGTTAAATTATAAGCTTTGTTCCACAACAACAAGGCATCTTGATATTGCAACAATTTCTGCAAAACATCGTCGCTCAATTGCAAGCCAAGTTTAGAACTATCTCGCTGAAGCACTTGAAAATACTGATGCATAGTTCAACAACATCTCAAAAAATTAGCTTGCAGTATAACGCTTTATTTGCCGTGGAACAGCTCCAAATGCTGGCTAATTACTCATTTAAGCATAAACACCCGCACGAATCTGCTGGTCAAGCTGCTTTAAACGCTCAGGGGTACCCACATCGACCCACGCTTCCTGCATTTTCTCTGCACTGATTTTCGCTTCACGCATTGCAGCCTGCAAAAGCGGTAGCATGGTACGTTTACCATCTGCCAAACCGGCAAACATTGCTGGAGAAAAAACAGCTAAACCACTATAGGTTAAGTGCTCTCCGACCTGTTGCTGTTCAAATAAATAAGCACGGCCATCTGCCGCCAAACAAAAATCACCCTGCGGATGCTGCGGCGGATTAGAGGTTAAAATTAAATGTGCCAAACAATCTGCTTGTAACCGATGTTGCTGCAAACGCGCAAAATCCATGCTGGTCCAGACATCGCCATTTAGCAATAGAAATGGCTGATCACCCAAAAGTGGTAGTGCACGAACAATGCCCCCTGCGGTTTCCAGACCTTCCCCTTCATGCGACCAGCAAATATTCACGCCCCAAGCAGAGCCATCGCCTAATTCCTCAACCAAGCGATGTCCTAACCATGCAGTATTAATAACAATATCGCGAATACCAAGGGCACTGAGTTTTTCAATATGCCAGACAATTAAGGGTTTATCTGCAACCGCCAACAAAGGCTTCGGTGTATGTAGCGTCAGTGGGCGCATGCGATTGCCCAAACCTGCCGCTAAAATCATCGCTTTCATGCAGTAACCTCTTGATAATCTCCAAATTCTGTAACAAATTTAGGAAGAACAACCTCATCAATATAGCCTGCAAATGCAGCAAGCTCTGGGAAAGTTTTCAGCTCTTGTTGCAAATACCACATCACACGCGGCATATCATTTAAATAATTACGCTTGCCATCACGTACAGCCAAACGCACAAATATCCCTAAAATTTTGATATGTCGTTGAATCGACATCACATCTGCATCACGTTTAAAATGTTGTAGATCACGCTGTTGTTTGCTGGTCGCTGGCAATAAAGCATAGAAATCTGCAAACCATTGCTCAACCTGTGCCGCAGGCCATTGTACATAGGCATCGCGGGTCAGGGAGATCAGGTCATAGCTATCTGCGCCAATCACAGCATCCTGAAAATCAATAATCCCTAAATCTGTTTCATCGGCAAGGATCATCAGATTCCGACTATGGAAATCACGATGTACAATGACTTGGGGTTGTTGCAAAACTTGATCAGCCACAAAGTCATAACTTTGCGCAATCATCTGTTGTTCAGCCACCGTTGGCTCAATCTGCAAAGCAGGCAATAACCAATCACTCAACAACTGCATCTCACGCATCAGCATGGCATAGTCATATAATGGTAAGTCTGCGGCACTGGCATCAATTGCCTGTAACTGGTGTAATTGTTTAAAACATTGCTGATAGTAAGCATCAACCGTATGCTGTTCAAGATAGCTCGATAGCAAGTTATCGCCAAAATCCTCTAGCAATAACAAACCTTGGCTTAAATCCTTGCCATGAATATGCGGTACCCGCAAGCCTTGTTGATCGAAAAACTCGTCAATTTTTACAAATGGCAAGCAATCTTCTTTGTCAGGTGGTGCATCCATCAGCATAAATGCTTTATCATTCAATTTAATTCTTGCATAACGACGGAAACTTGCATCTCCAGCTAAAAAGCTGATTTTAAACTGATCAGTCTCAAACAGAGTCGTCAACCATTGTTGTATCAATTGTTCGCGTTGTGTGTTCATTTGCAATAAAATCTAAGTCAGGCTACTTTTTTGAAGGACTAAGTGTAGCTAGTTATCAAGTTTTTCTCTATCATGCAACAATAATTAATTACGATCTGCTTACTTGGTTAATGAAACAAATGAAGCAACAGTTTAAATTTAATCCTTTAGCGACAGCTATTTTTAGCCTGCTTTGCGGTAGTTCAGTCGCAAGTTATGCCGAGTCAGCAGAACAGCCTTCATCCGCTGTAGATAACCGCGCCCTGAAAACAGCGATAGAAGAAGCTTATCCCGGACAAGCTTTTTTTGCGCAGCACTATGTCAGCAAAAATGACCCAGCTGCAGCATCACGAGATCTCAATAATCCAAGCAACCGTTGGTGCGATGGTGTTTGGGTAACGCCATTTGATAGCAATCAAGCAACACTGAGCCCAGAACAGGGTAGTTCCGTGATCACTGCGGATAATGCTTACTACAACCCTGCTGGTGATTCTGAAATCAGTGGCAATGTACTCATTAACCAGCAAGGGCGTTTATTGCGTGCGGACGAAGTCAAACTTGATCGTACCCAAACCTATGCCAAAGCAACTGGTAATGTACAACTCGCACAGGGTGGGCTGATTGCCCAAAGCGAAAAAATAGACTACAACCTCAGAGATGAAACTGGTCAGCTTGATGACAGTTTTTATATTTCAGAAGCAACACACGGGCATGGGCATGCCGAAAAAATAGAACGCACCTCACCCCAGCATTTGGTGTTAAGTAATGCCAGCTATACCACCTGCCCACCAGATGAAACACCAACGTGGAAAATCCAAGCTAAAAATATTGAAATCGATCAAGAAACTGGTCGTGGTGTCACTCGAAATACCAAGTTATATGTCAAAAATGTGCCCGTCATGGCCATTCCATATTTTAACTTTCCGATTGATGACCGACGTACCACCGGTTTGCTCAATCCCAACTTTGGTTATAGCAATGAAGGTGGTTTTCAAGTTGCGGCACCAGTTTACCTTAACTTAGCCCCCAATTACGATGCCACCATTACACCACGCCTATATAGTGATCGTGGTTTAATGCTAGATGGTGAATTTCGCTATTTAACTGAAAATTTTGGTCACGGTCAGTTCTCTGGCGGCTATTTGTACCAAGATAGAAAGTATGACGATAAAGACCGTAAAGATTTCCACTGGTTACATAGCTGGGCAATCACTCCACAATGGTCTGCCAATGCCGAATATAACTATGTATCGGATAAAGATTTCTTTGCTGACTTAAACAACAACCCGAATACCAAAACTGAACTCAATCAACGCCGTGCCTTAGCTTTAAATTATGGCAATGGCATACCAGGTCTGAGTGCGCAACTAAAAGTTGAAGATTTCCAAACCTTGGACAAAAGTATTGCGCAAGTTGACCGCCCTTATGCGCGCTTACCGCAATTTTTATTAAACTATGTCAACGGTAATCCGCTCGGTTTTGAATTTGAGTTTAGTAACGATACCGCTTATTTTAAAAAGAATATCGATGACTTTGAAACACAAGCTCAGCCCAATGGTACCCGTTTATATAACCAATTGGATCTACGTTATAACTATCGCACGCCGTATTCATTTGTGGTCCCGACTGCAACACTGCGTACTTTAAACACCTTTTATGATCAGGATACCATCAACAATTTTGGGCTAGATTCTAGTAATAAAAGCAAATCTGTTGTAGTACCACAATTCACCTTAGATGCAGGTCTTACCTTTGAGCGTGAAGGGACTTTCTTACAGACCATTAGCCCACGTGCATTTTATGCCTACGCTCCCTATAAGAAACAAGATGACTATCCAAACTTTGACACGACAACCGCATCCATTAACTATGACCAGCTCTTTAACCCTTATCGTTTCTATGGTCATGACCGTTTAGATGATAACAATTTCTTATCTCTAGGATTGAGCTATAGTCTATTTGACCGGATCGGTCTGGAACGTTTACGTGCCAGTGTTGGACAAAGTTATTATTTTGAAGACCGTCGAGTTACCCTGCAACAGAAAAATGATACATTTGATACTGAACGCAAAACAGGACCGATCGTTAGTGTAAGCAGTCAGTTATCTCAAAATATCAGTATTTCTGCCAATGCAGCATGGACCGCACATGGCGATAATGCTCAACGTGATTTTCAAGCATATTACGCAGGTGAGCGTGGAAACCTGTATAGTGTAGGTTATTTTAATCGTCGTGAATTGATCGACCGTCAAAAAGCCTATGATCAGGTGACTGCATCTTTTGTACAGCCTGTATTCAATAACTGGCGTATCATCGGTCATGCACAATATGACATCGACAATCATGTTGGACGCAACTATTTATTGGGGATCAATTACGAGTCATGTTGTTGGGGGGTATCTGTGTATGGTCGTTCCTACTATAACGATCTAGATAACGTCAATGAGCCTGGGGTTAAAGCCAAACGCGCCATCATGGCTGAATTTACATTTAAAGGGCTTGGCGGCTTAAACAATAAATTAAGCTCACTCTTAGACAATCGAGTTTTAGGATTCGAGAAAGTTAATCAATCTTGGACACATTAATGAAGACACAAATTTTTAAAAAACGTATTCAAGCAACGCTGCTAGCACTATTGATTTCTTCATCAATGAGCACCTTGAGCCATGCACAACCCGTGGATCAAGTGATCGCTGTGGTCGGTGATAGTGCAATTCTAAAAAGTGACCTTGATCTAAGTATTGCAGAAGCTGAACAACGTGCTAAATTACAAAATAAAGCTATTCCCTCTTATCACCAGCTTGCCGTACAAATGCTGGATCAGCTTATTTTACAAAATGCGCAGTTAGAGCAAGTCAAACGCTTTGGTCTACAGGTTAATGAGCAAGAACTCAATGATGCTGTGATGCGTATTGCCAGACAATCTGGTGAAAGCAATCTAATGAACTATCAGCAAAAATTAGATGCAATGGCGCCAGGAACCTATGAAATCTTGCGTAATCGTGTTGCGCAGCAATTGTTAATTCAGCAATTAAGCCAACAGCAAGTCATGTCACGTATTCGTATTAGTGACCAAGATATCGACAACTTCCTCAAATCACCAGAAGGTCAGGCCGTAACTGGCAACCAAGTACAAGTCATTCATTTACGTATTTCAGGTACAGCGCCAGCGGCTGAACTCAAGCAAACAGCGACGCAAGTCAGAGCTGCACTGAACCAAAGCAATGATATTCAAGCCATTCAGAATCAGTTTAAAACTGCAAATATTACTGTCGAAGGCAATGATATGGGGCTACGCTCTATTTCAAGTATGCCTGCTGAACTTGCTGCACGTGTGAGCTCTCTTAAGACCAATCAAACAACTGATTTAATTCAAGTCCAAGATGGTATTCACATCTTAAAGTTATTAGATCGGAAACAAAGTGCACAACAAGTCTTGGTCCCGCAGTTTAAGACGCAACACATTTTGATCAAGACTTCAGAAGTCGTCACGCCAGAAAATGCCAAACAAATGATTGATAGCATTTATAACCGCTTACAAGCAGGCAGTGACTTCAATACGCTGGCAGCAACCTATTCAAATGATCCAGGTTCTGCCGCAGATGGAGGTAATCTAGGTTGGGTTTCTCCAGGTATGATGGTGCCTGAATTTGACCAAATCATGCAGGATATTCCTGTAGGTCAAATCAGTCAGCCTTTCCAGACTCAGTTTGGTTGGCATATTCTGCGCGTGAATGAACAAAGACAGCAAGACATGACCCGTGAAAATCAACGAAACATGGCACGTCAAGTACTCGGTGAGCGTCAGTTTGATTCTGAAGTAGATAGTTGGTTACGTGAATTACGCGCCAATACTTATATTGAAATTCGTGATCCAAGCCTAGATCCTAAAAAACAAAATGGTCAAGCGCAATAATACTCGCCTATTTTAAAATCCCGTCTGAATGGCGGGATTTTTTTAGCAGATAAAAACTTTGTTGCATTCCCCCATGAGTAGGCAAACAGGTAAAAGTATTAATTTTTCAGATTTATTGTGAGGACTAAACTAGGCTATTTACCAGCCAATTACTTTGAGAGAAAACACGACAAGCTCGCTATAGAGGTGTCTGATTTTACTTGACCATTACAGACATATGCAAAGCGATTTACACAATCCATTGATATATAAGGTGTGTTTACATAGAGTTATTCACAAGTCACTAAAATCACATTTAAAACCTTTAGTCACATCACCATCAATGGCATGACACGATACCTTTATTATATTCGATTTTGTTGCCAAATTAGGAAGATGGTTATCATGTGATTCATGATACTGTGTAAAAATCTCAGTCGGCATACTATCATCCAAATAAAATAAATCAAATATCATTTTATCCCCAACATTATTAGGAATCTCAATAATGTATTCTAATTTATATTGATCACCTTTATTGAATCTAGCAAATAAACCAATATTTTCAGGTTTCGGTGAGTATACAATCGGCTCGTATGGTCCTCTTTGTTTATATGACCACCATTCAGGAAAAATTTTTAGAATATGTTTATTCTTTCCGATTAAGTAAATTTTATTTTCACTATATATCGACTTTTCCTCAAATCTAGGAATAAACCAATCCATTTCATCATTCTTTAATAAAACATTTACCTTTAGTTTAAATACATCCAGCTGAGAGACATTAATCTTTGCATTTACTACGGTCTTAAACGTGTGATAATCTTCATCAGACTCTAAAATATTATTTGGATTAAAATAAGAAAAAAGATAATTCATAAATATCTGATCATCTCTTTGAATCGCTTCTGGTAATATTTGCACCTCATCAGAATAAATATATTCTTTTGCTATTGAATTACGCACAAACATACTCAATAAAATAATTATAAAAAAATACTTAAACATCAAATACTCCTATATTGAATATTCGGTCTAACTGACGCTATTACATCTGGAAAAATTCTGCATAACTATCTGAATTTACCAATGTAGCAGAAGGAATATATTGCTAAGTACGTAAATTCGTCTATTCTACAAATCTTAGGATCAAACCCAGTTATCATATTTTCGCGCTTTATTTACTTAGTTATAAAAGAACTAATGAATTATATGATAGGGTTGTAAATATAAACGACTTCTTTTAGAAAAAAAATGACTAAAATAAGCCTTTAAGAGTAGGTTTATACAACTCTGCTATCATGAACTAAAATCACATTTAAAACCTTTAGTCACATCACCATCAATGGCATGACATGAAACTTTTATTATATTAGATTTTATTGCCATGATTGGTAGGTTTTCATCATATAACTCATTATACTTCATAAAAATTTCTGTTGGTATTGTATTATCCTGATAAAGCAAATCAAATATCAACTGCTCTTCATTTGTTTTTGGCAGGTCAACAATATACTCTAACTTATATTGATCTCCTTTATTAAATCTAGCAAATAAACCAATATGCGCCGGTTTTGGTGAGTATACAATCGGCTCATGTGGTCCTCGTGGTTTATAAGCCCACCACTCTGGAATTTTTTTTAGAGTAATTTTATCCTTAGAAATCAAATAAATTTTATTTTGACTAAATATCGACTTTTCCTCAAACCGAGGAATATACCAATCTGTTCGATCATTCTTTAATAAAACATTTACTTTTATTGTAAATGCATCTAGTTGATAAGCGAAAACTGTTGCACTAATAACAGGCTTAAATAAATGTACTCGATCATTAACATCAAGTATATTATTTTTATTAAGATAGGAAAAAATATGATCTAAAAATACCTGATCATCTCTTTGAATCGCTTCTGGTAATATCTGCACCTCATCAGAATAAATATATTCTTTTGCTATTGAATTACGCACAAACATACTCAATAAAATAATTATAAAAATATACTTAAACATTATATAGCTCTATATTTTATATTTGGTCTTAATGTTTGCATAACCTCTGCAAAAAACTCTGCATAGTTATCTGAATTACATAAAGCCGCACTGAGAATATTTTCAGCAAGTTCCTTACAATATTCAACCTCATAAGCTAAAAATAAATAGGATGACCAAGCATATATTAGTTCTCAATTTTATATACTCAAAATCATTAAAATTAAAATCAGCAAATAGTAACGCTGAATGATTTCTATTGAACGATTCCAACCTATGCACCGCATTGATTTTGAAATCACATGTTCTAGCACTCGGTATGATTCGATTTTCAAGCATATTTAAAAAGCTTAAAGACATTGTAGAACTTAAGTTAAATTTACGGTATGGTCGCCTGCATATTCATCATCATGATGCTTCTGCAAAATCAGATGAATTTTTCGCCTCCTGAAATGCATTTTTTAATTTTTCTTGGGTTTTAGCATCTGCAGCAACACATTCATTTTTTTGGCGAGTTAAAGCTTGATCGACCTCCTGACCTTTGCCGCTACGTCTAGATTCATAAATAGTACGCTGTCGAAAATAACTAAAAGGTTCAACATTGGCGAGAAAGCCATATTTTGAATCATGCACATATGCTTTATAAAAGTTCACGACATCATCATCCGCATCTTTTTCCCAGCTTTCTAAATGCCAACCCTCAACCTTTAATAAAAACTTATAAATTCTTGCAACAGGGCTAAAGACCACAAAGATTTTGCGCCAACCTTTTTGCTTCTCTAAACTGGTAAAATCTTCAATTGCTTTTAAACGAGAAATTTCTGTTGCCATATTGGCAGGCCCCCAAGGCACCAATTTTTGTGCCCAGGTTTTTTTAAGGTCTTTACGATCTCGTTGATTAGGGCTGGCAATGCCTTTACGCTGCATGGTGCCATAGGCACTATAGAACATCTTCATACTGGCTTGCACTTGCGACTCAATTGATCCATTGCTAGCCATTTTGCTTTGAACAGCATCATATAAACGCTGAGTGTCTGGTTGAATTTGGTATTGTAATTCAAAAAGTTCAATATGATTCTTCTTTAATTCATCATAACTGTAAAGTTTTACTCCAGCAGTCAATGCCTCATCCAACATTTTTTTTAAGGTAATCCGGGCAAAATTATCACTGACTCCATCGCCACTTGTATCTGGTTGATAGCCGCCACCAATATCAGAGTGCATGCCTGGATAAACTATCTCAGACCAATTAGGATTACGCATCGTACCATCTTTGCTGCTGATTAAATCCAGTGGAAAAGAAAAACGTTGTTCATTGCCAGCTACCAGCTGCACGCATTTTTGTACTCTCTCATCCACCACCAAATCGCGCCCTTCAAAGGTGACATTATTATTTAAATTGGTTGCAGGTAAACCAAAAGATGCAACCGTATCAAACAAACCTAAGAACTTAAACTCAATTGGATATGTCGCGTATTTTAGTCCATCGCAATCTGCATCACACTGCCAAATTATTTGATTGGTAAATGCTCGTGCCAAGGCTGCCCCGCGTGAAAAACCGATTGCAGAATAATTTATTTTTTTGATTAAACGATGCTGCGCTAAATTTTTATTCAACTCTGCAAAGGCCGTGTTTTTCTGTGATAGCGCATAGGCAGCCAATTCATTTTCTAATTTTTTAGCATTATTAATTAAAGTTTTTTGTAATGCGTCATCGACTTCAGATTGACCATATTCTAAACGACGCGTCCCACCATTACCCATCCCTAAGCCAGCTGGACCATCCTCAAGCATTGCACCAGCACGTTGAAATATACTTAACTCACCATTAAAACGGGTCCCCACTCCAGACACATAAATTGCATAATTGGGATATTTTTCCCCTACGGCATCCTTGGTTTCTTTTAAGGCTCTAGCATTACGCCATAGCCTAGCAGGATTTGCCCATTTCTTTAATGCTTCGTCTGCATCTTTATTATTGCCAGTACCATCAAAAAATACAGCCACATGCACAACATCACTGCAATCTTGTTTGGCATTACAGAGCGAATTAGTTACATCTTGATTATTTGCAATCACTCGATCTATATTATTCGACATTTTTCAATTATATCCTAATCAATCACTCTTTATTTTGCTTCATTTCATCTCTTAATTTTTTCTGCCATGCCAAGCCTTTTTCTGTTGGATCTGGCCAATGATCAGATGTAATAATCTCTACAGTTTCATCTGGATAAAGATGAGCAGCCAAATATTTCTTACCTTTTAATTGCTCCCGAGTGATAATCACTTCATTTTTTGCTTGGTGAACTCTTTTACTATTAGTTTCTTTCCAAGTCACCACTTGATGACCTACTTTAATTGGATCTGTTGATATTGCACCACCAAATCCCCCGCCAATTTCTACACCGTTTAGTCTAACCATATCACTCGTGTATCTTGGATCATAATTAAAAGAGGTTGTAGCCATATCATAAGTCGAAAAAGGCGTGGTAGCACAAGAAACCACCCCCATGAGTAGGGTGACAGGGAACAGTATTAATTTCTTCAGATTCATTTTATAAGTCCTCATTTTCATTTATTTGCATCATACTGAATAACTATTTTGACTTAAAAGCGACATCAGCTCATCCATGCTCATCTGCATCTGTTCAAGTTGAGATAAATAAGCTTGCAAAATCTCGTCTGTATAAAAGCGCTCTTTATAAAGTAACTTTAAACAAATAAAATTGAGCAAGTCTCATGTGCCATTTAAACCAAGTTGCCGCGCTTCAATAATATTTTCAACAACTAAATCATATCGTTGTAAATCACTCAGATTGTCGATTAAATAAGCATTATTTAATTTTAAATAATAAATAAGATGATCTGGTAAAGTAGCTTCAACCATATTTAGCTCTTGTTCAACTGTAAATATTAATGGTTGTGTTACCTCTTCAATCAGCTCTCTCTTTTCATCTAGACCAAAAATTGCTTGTATCTCACCTATTCGGTTCCAATACCACCAGCTTTGAATCGGTGCTAATAGATCATACTTTTGTTGTTCACTAAAAATAGGACCTTTGACATATAAACTATGATCTTCTTCATGTCCTAATAATGACGCAAGAACGACAGGATCCCAAAATGCTAGAAATAATTCTAAACCGCCCTCTAATTTAACGTCTAAAAACTGTCGTAAATGATTAAATAATTGCTTGAAACTTAATGATGTCACAATAAGGGTCATATGACTGGTCCCTGCGACATGTTTTGCCACCCATTGCCATTCTTTTTTTTCAAAGTCGACGGGTAGTTGTAGTAAATGAGGCGATACCTCACGTGCTTTGTCTCCAACAGCCTCTAGCAATAAACATTGGCTAGGCAACTTTGAAAGCGCTTTTGCTTTAAGAAACGTGGCATCTTGTGCAGCATCAGCTAAAGCAAAAATATTTAAACCCAAATCTTCAAGAGGATAATGCTCATAGGTCTTAAATAGAACCCTTAGAGCAGGATGAATCTTCCCCATTACTGACCATCCCCTTTATTAACGAAAGCACCACGTTGTGCCGAACGACGTGCTAAACATTCCCAGCAGATATTATTGGGGAATATTGGCAAAATAGCAGACTCAGTTGCAGCTCCAGTAAAAATATGTTGACCAGCCTTCGCGGTAAATAAACGTGGTGTAATCACTGTCACGCCATTACCATCAATACGTATAGCACTATCCTTGGCGCGCAATACAATCTCAGTCGGGCTATTAATCTCTACTTTTCCATCAGCAGAACTGATTTTTATGTCCGCACGAGCCATCATATTCAAAGCATTATCTTGAACTTGTACATCCATTTTTCCCTTTGCGGTATAGACTTTTAAATCCTCCTGTCCTACAAAAAAACTGGCTTTTTTCTTGGCATTTAAAACAAAATTCTCGTCACTACTCATATTGATCGACTGACCACTCGCCATGGTAATACCGTCCAAAGCATTAAGATGAATATCTTTTCCAGAGGCAAGCGCAATACTTTCTGGTGCAGCCAATAACATCACTGCATCTTGCATGGCTTTTAAATCCTTCCATTGCGACTCTATTTTCTGCATATAACTTTCGATGCGCTGCAACATATCTGCAGGATCTGCTTTTTGCTTCAGCGCATATTCTGATAAAGCTTTCATCCCCTCCAGACTTTCTGAAATCTGCTGTATTACTTCGCTATTTTCGAGCTGACTACTTTGCGCTTCGGATTGAATAAAAGTAGATAGATATAAACCTTTACTGCGAATTGCACCAGATAAATCACTCCTTAACTCAAAGCCTTCACCACGCCCGTCACTTGCTTCGGCAGATTTGGGATGACTTAAATTTCCCAAATTGAGCTGACTGGCGCCATGACTACTTTGCAACTGGGTACTAATTTGCCCTGCGGTATCGTCAAAGCGTAATTGCCCATAGCCTCTGCCGCCCACTTCATTGGAGCGTATACCACTTAAACGTCGGGTATCCGGCAGTTGACCCATTGTGTCAAACTGGGTTGGGCTACGCTGTGCTTCGTGAATCCGACCTAATACGAAAGGTCGATCAACATTGCCATCAAAAAAGTCGATCGCCACAATCTCGCCAATCCGCGGTAAGAACCGTGCACCATAACCTTCACCCGCCCAAGGTGTCAGTACATCCACCCAAGCGGAATCGCTGTCATTGTCATTGCTGCCGGCACCACCATCGTGGCTATGATCTTCGCTTCGGGTAAATAAGAAACGTACTTTGATCCGCCCCCATTCATCTACATGAATGCTCTCACCTGCTGGTCCAACCACGCGCGCACGCTGTGGGTAGGCTGCTGGACGATGCTGTAAGGGATTGTATTCGGGCACAATTGCAATATTGCGACGCTGTAAAGTCAAGCTATTGGCTTGACGTTCATCCGACGGTGTAGACTGTTGCCATTGGCTTTTGCTGACTAAGGCTTGGACTTGAGCATTGAGGTCTTTGGGCAGGTTATTTTGATTATAAAAAGACTTGGCAATAATCAGGAATTCTTTGTCTGCACCACTGTGGCTGTCTATTTCTGGATGCTCTTCAAAGCTAAACCAATAGCCAACTTGTGCATCACGTACTGTCGACTGTGCAATAAATTGTTTCGCCTGCGCATTGTGATAGGCGCTGATATTTTTATTGAGATCTTCTACTTGACGATTGCCCGACGGGGTTGCGCCATCTTCGCCTTTTAGGTCTTGCATCCAAGCGGGGCTGATAGCCCATGCATCTTCTAGCCCCAAACTGGCACTGTCTTGTTGGCTAGAATGTTACTGTGTGGTCAGCACCGAACCTGCACCGTCATCGACATCCAAGGCATCGGCTTGCCAACGATTAAGATAAACCGCTGTCGGCTGTAAGCTACGCTGCGCGACAAAACGGGTAATACTGTCAAATTGCTCAGTGGCGTCACTGCGATGAAAACGTATTGAGCGTCTATTGAGTGCTTGATACTGATCATTGCTATCGATCAAGCGAAGTTTTTGTGCTTGAATCGATTCAGAAGAATTGGCTACGATTAGCTGTGCTTCATCAATTAACCAATTAATGCCTTCAGCACGCATTAAGCGCGTCAAAAAGTCATAATCGGTTTCATTGGCCTGCATAATAAAAGGTCGAATATCGTAGTCTTTGCTTAAACCGCTTAAATCTAATTTTAAACTGGCGGCAAAGAGTGGGCTTTTTTGCTGCCATTCTTTAAATAGCGCTTGGATTACATCGACCACGCTTTTATTCATAAATACACGGCTATTACGACGTTTATGCCATAGCGTCGTGGCATCTTGTAGGGTCAATTTATAGACCGTCAAAGCCCCATCACTTTGTCCCTGACTGGCTGCACTAATAATGCCTGTACTACGAAATAATTCCCCTCGATCAGTCACTTGATCTACTGCAAGCTGACAACCGATAAATTCTTTGAGCGCAATCGTGGCATCTAAAGATAAACAGATCAGCTCAGCAGTGAATCCCCGATTGAGACCATGCTCCCCCTCAATACGTTGTAAGAATACTTTTTCATTGAGCGATGAATTGGAAAACTGCGCGTGTATGGCGCGCTTCTGTGCGCTCAATCCTAAGTCGGCGAGTATATTTTGGATATTGTTTAGCATGAATTTATATAATAAAAAATGGCGTAATTTTATTGAAAAGTATGCTTTATATACGAAACACTTTCAATTTTTTTAACAATAAGTACTAAAAACTTTTTATTTTAAAGTTAGCTCATATCTGGCTCTTATCATGTTGTTAGTATTTTGCTTATTTAAATCAATATTAAGATATAATAAAAGAAAGTAAACTATTGTTTTATATGGTTATTTAACTCATAGCATAAAATAGAAATCCATCATACTCGGCTGAGCATAGCACCGCAGTTAAATACATTATATTCTTTGATCACAAAACTAGAATGCAATGCCACGACATGCTCAATTTTCCCCATACGCTTCAGCAGGAAATCACTGTAATTTTCCATATCTTTTGCCACGACTTCGACCAAAAAGTCCGCCGATTGCCCTGTGACCAGAAAAGCATTAATCACTTCAGGAATGCTTTCCAGCTCTTCTAAGAACTTGGCAAAGGTATCGCTATCATGTTTACTCAGAGATACCTGTAAAATAATATGCAGACTAAAGCCTAATTTTTGATAGTTAATTTCTCGCTTTAATGCGCTAATAATATTATTTTCTAATAAATGTTTAATGCGGCGATGCACAGAACTTACAGAAAGATTAATACGTTCTGACAACTCATTGAGGTTAATATCTTCGTGACTTAATATCTCTAAAATTTGTTTATCAAAACGATCTAACTGCATTGTTAATCCCTGGTCTGATGTACAGAAGGTTATTGTAGGCTGCTCGTCTGCTTGCTGTCATCATTTTTAACATCTATTTGCATCTCAATGCAGTGTAATGGTCGTGCAAATAATGTTGAATCAATATTCCTAAATCTAGTCGCTATCCATTTCATAGCAATGCTCAGATGATATGGCATCTTTATTGATTTAAATCTGCGTAAATCAGTATATTTTGAGGGTATGGGGAAATAACTATAACAACGTGCTGTTGATAACATCGCGCCTGTGCCTATAAACTTGTGGTCTATAGCGTTCTTAGTTGAATTGAGACCTTGTGGGTTAATCTGAACCTTCTCCCAAAAGACAGACCTTACTCGCTTCAATTTCCCCTGATCACCCTTAGCCATTACTTTAACTACAATCGCTTTAAATGTTTTCCCTTAAAACCAATTATTTAGACAATTAAAAATATAATTTCCCAGAATTTGCGCAAATAATGAAAAATTATTCACATAGAACAGCTATTACCAAATAGATTTATTGATTATATGTAAATTACTGCATGATTTTACGTTACATCATGATGAAAATAAAAAACTTGAAGTGTTTTTGATTTTATTTCGCTTAGCGCTTGGCAAAATTTTACAGTGCCTGATGCACAACACTTGGCGAGAACAGAATAAGATTTGAAGCAGCCAGAAGATGAACGATTTTATTCTAGAATAGAAGCTGGATATTTATGCTTTGGAAATTGTCATTAATAGTAAATTTTTTAGGGTTATGGGGAAATGACTATAACAACGTGCTGTTGATAACATCGCGCCTATGCCTATAAACTTGTAGTCTATAGCGTTCTTAGTTGAATTGAGACCTTGTGGGTTAATCAGCGCCCTTCTCCCAAAAAGACTGATTAAACTCGCTTCAATTCCCCTATCACCCTGAGCACTAATTTAACAAGGCAGTATGTAAAATAATTCTCTTATTATTATAGAATTTGACGTTATTTTGAAATATTTTTTCATTTAAGCAATATTTTATACATTATTTTATCACTCAAGAGCTATTATCATTTAAATCATTGCAGATTTATCTAGATTTACGCGTTATATTGCGCAATCAAGCTACATGTTTGCATGCGCCGATACTAGGAACATTTACCGCTATATCGATCAAATGATTGTATATAGCATGGGAATCAAGCAAGGAATTGATGCGCAAAATTGAATTTTTTGTGCTGCGGTAGTTGGAGCGAGTTATGTGACTTGAGTGATATAGTTCTATTTGCAGAGATTATTCTAAAGTTGCTATTATTTTTTGTTGTGAACTAACTCAAAATTTTGAGGGTTTGGGGAAAACATTGTTGCTTACTATAACAACGCTATACCGGTAAGTATCGCGCCTGTGCCTATAAACTTGTGATTTATAGCGTTCTTAGTTGAATTGAGACCTTGTGGGTTAATCAGCGCCCTTCTCCCAAAAAGACTGATTAAACTCGCTTCAATCCCCTTATCACCCTGAACACTACTTTAATCAAAACCGAGACGAATTCTTTCTCTAAAAAACAAAGAAAACGCCCTGATCTGCAAATATTTATCACTTAAAATGTTTTATATGGGAAATACTGTCAGCTGTGAGCAATTTATAAATTTTATCTCATCATTTGCAATCAATGATTAAAAATATCACTCATGCTTTATGCTGTGCCATGCCGCCTATAGCGCCAAAATATTTTGTTATAGCGCGAATAAATGCTATAGGTCTGTTGCACTCTAAAGACATATTAAAAGATATTTAAAAGATATATCACGACTAAAATATCAGCTCAAAACGTCGCAATAAAGCACTAACCTTTAAACGCCACGCCAATCTACACGGGCACGCCGTTCAGTCATATAAATACGTTGTACATATTGTCCTAAGGGCAATGCTAAAAGCTGTTGTTTATACTCATTGAACTCATCGCTTTGCTGCACTTGGCTATCTCGTTCCCAAGGGGTT
Source organism: Acinetobacter larvae (assembly GCF_001704115.1). Lineage (NCBI taxonomy): Bacteria > Pseudomonadati > Pseudomonadota > Gammaproteobacteria > Moraxellales > Moraxellaceae > Acinetobacter > Acinetobacter larvae. The sequence goes on along the minus strand of NZ_CP016895.1, from coordinate 1,359,910 downwards.
GTTTCAATTTCTAAAATAGGCGCCAACATTGAACACACGGCAATATCTGCCAATCCTAAGCGCTCAGAAACCAAATAACGACCATGATTTTCCACCAGTTGTTGATTTAACTGCTCAATGATGCTTTGCATCTGTGCCTTGGACGCGGCAGCGTCTTGCGGGGACAGTTGATAACTGCGTGACATCATAGTTTTTAAAATGGGTTTGCTATATTTTTCAAACTGACGTAAATAACCGCTTTCACCAATCATCACCTCCAAGGCACTATCATTCATCGCCAAAGCTTGTGATAGACTCCAACGTCGAACATGTACGCCAAGTTCATTGGCTAATTGATTGGTTTCCAGCGCTTGGTCTCGTAAGTCTTGTTGTGCACGTAAAAATGAATGTTCTGGATACTTTTCATCTAAATACAACGCAATCATGCTTGAGTCTGCAATCCACTGCTGTTGGTCTTTTAGAATCGGCAAGCTATTTTGTCTTGTTTTAAGCTGAGCAAAGGCACGATGCACGCCAGGAACAAGATTATGCGCAACATATTCCAATTGTTTAAAATCTAGTAACCAGCGAGCTTTTTCACAAAAATGTGAGAGAGGAAACTGGTAAAGAATACGCATATAAACTCCAATATCAGAACAGATAATATTTAATTGAACGATCCGAAACCAAAAAGTTTTCGGTCTAATTTTCTATTTAAAATTTCAGTATCAAGCCCATTACAGCGTATAGAAACAAGCGTCGTAACAAAGCAGTTATCCTATCATGACAAGCAAACAGTACAAATAGTTAAAATGATCAGTCAAAAATATTAAATCTGAGCCAGCACCTTGCAAATTAATTTTATCGACCAGCGATCTTTGAACACCATGCTCGGTATTTATTTTGGCGAATGAAGCGAATTTGCAGAAAATCAAAGCAATCCTGTTATAAGGGTTTATTGATTCAATATCAGGAAAAAGCATAAATCAGCTTTCATACCTGTAAAATTTAGCAGAAAATAAAAATATACTCTTTATAAACAATATCTTAATTTATCTATTTAAATAAATACCTTCTTCCAAAAATTCATAAAATAAATTTATCATAAGTACATCACAATACTTCGTTTAATTTTTACAACACAATTGCGTAGCGTGGCGGTATTGATAAAAAGGAATCGCCATGACAACTTCCAATACTGCGCCTGTGGCAAACATTATTGAAAATGATCAACAAGCACTGAATGCAGCCTATCAAATTGCAGACTTAGCATTGCTTGAGCGTAAACAACGCGATCAAAATGGAATTTTACCCTTTGATATCATGCGGCAATGGAGTCTAAAAGGGCTTGGTGCAATTCGCATTCCCAAACAATATGGCGGTGCATTTGTATCGAATCAGAGCTTAGCAAAAATTTTTAAAATCATTGCAAAAGCAGATGCCAGTGTGGGGCAAATTCCACAAAATCAGTTTGGACTGCTGAGTTCTATTGAACAGATTGCCTCGCCAGAACAGAAACAAAAAATTTATGCCGGGATTTTAGCGGGTAAACGTTTGGCAAATGGTGGTCCAGAACGCTATAGCCCAGACGTCCGTAGTATTAGCACCTATCTAGAAAATATTGAAGGTCAGTATTATCTCACTGGACAAAAATTTTATTCCACGGGTGCATCTTTTGCGGATTGGCTGGCTATTCGCGCCTTACATCCTGATGGTCATGTTGTACTTTGCATTATTGATGCCAAAGCAGACGGCGTCTCAATTTTAAATGATTGGAATGGTTTTGGACAACGCACCACAGCCAGCGGCAGCGTCAATCTCAGTCGTGTAGCTGTTGCAGCAGAGTTTATTTTTGATGAAAAAGCACTCGGTGAAGTGCATCAATACCGTGGTGCATTCTCTCAACTTTTACAGGTCGCTATTGATGTGGGGATTGCCGAAGCAGCTTATGCTGATACCTTAGCGGTCATTGCGAAAGCACGTCCTATTGCTGATGCCAAGGTCGAAAAAGCTAGTCAAGAACACTATAATTTACAAGAGGTTGGAAAGCTCTCTGTGTTATTAGAGGCAGCTAATCTCCTTTTGCAAGATGCAGCACGTTATTTAGATGAACTAGATGGCATCGACAAAGTCACTGAAGAGCAAGCAAAACAAGCTTCCATCATCGTGGCACTCGCCAAAGTCTATGCCAATGATGCAGCCTTAATGATTTCAGAAAAACTATTAGAACTTGGGGGAAGCCGCTCTAGTTTGGCTGAACACAATCTCGACCAGCACTGGCGCAATGCACGTGTACACACATTACATGATCCAATTCGTTGGAAGCTTCACGCCATCGGCAATTATTACCTTAACGGTCAACAAAATGCTCGTCACGCTTGGATTTAAAGGAATATCTCATGACTACTTATGCAAAAACCTTAGATACTAAAACCTTAGACAATAGCATCCAACATGTAACGAGCTCGGTTAAGCAAAATAATACGACAGCACATATTATTCAATCAGACCAAGAAGCTTTGGCATTGGTCAAACAATTTCGTCAACAGTTTGCCCAACATGCCAGCCAACGCGATTTAAATCGACAATTGCCTTTTGAGGAAATCGAGCAACTCAGTCAATCTGGGTTATTGGCGATTACCGTTCCCAAACAATATGGTGGTGCAGAAGTGTCCAATGTCACACTGGCTCGTGTGATTGCCGAGCTCAGTGCAGCCGATGGCTCAATTGGTCAAATACCACAAAATCACTTCTATGCGCTTGAAGTATTAAGACATACTGGTACTGAGCAACAAAAACAGAAATTCTATGCAGAAATTTTGGCGGGTAAACGTTTGGGTAATGCTCTAGCTGAATTTAAAACGGCCAATGCCAGTATCAAAACCACGCGCATTCGTCCTGAATTCCCAGAGCAATCACACAATGATCGTTATGTGATTCAAGGTGAAAAATTTTATTGCACAGGAAATCTATTTGCACATCGTATTCCGACATTGGTACAAGATGATCAGCAAAATGAATATCTCGCCTTTGTCAACGCAGACAGTACTGGCTTAGAGCGTATCGATAACTGGACTGGCTTTGGACAAAGAACCACCGGTAGCGGTACTGTTCGTCTTAATCAGGTATTGATTGAGCAAGATGAGCTTATTCCATTTGATCTAGCTTTTAGCACGCCAAGTTTAGTAGGTCCAATTGCGCAGCTGATGCATGCTGCGATTGAAGTGGGTATTGCCAGAGCAGCATTTGAAGAAACCTTAGTCCGTGTTCGAGCGGCTCGCCCTTGGATAGATGCACAAGTCGATTTTGCCCATCAAGATCCTTTGACCCTATATGAGCTCGGTCGTATCGCTGCCGATGTTCGTGCCAGTGAGCTACTGCTTGCACAGGCTGGTGCCGTGATTGATGCTGCGAAAAATAATATTGATGAACAGCATGTTGCAGAAGCCTCAATTGCCGTAGCCAAAGTCCGTGCCCATAGCACCGAGACTGCACTCAAAACAGCATCAAAACTGATTGAGCTCGCGGGAAGCCGTGGCAGTCAGCGCAATGACAACCTAGACCGTTATTGGCGTAATGCGCGGGTACATACCTTACATGACCCAGTGCGTTGGAAATACTATTTCATTGCCCAATATGAACTCAACGGTGTACTTCCGCCAAGAAGAGGGACATTGTAATGACCACAACACACACCCCTCATACACAGACTGAGGCTGAAACTCAGACCACAGCACAAGCCAAACACATTGCATTGAATGCCTTTGATATGAACTGTGTTGGACATATCAATCACGGTCTCTGGACACATCCGCGCGATCAATCTCATCGCTTTAATCAGTTGAGTTACTGGACTGAATTGGCTCAAATCTTAGAAAAAGGTTTATTTGACGGTTTATTTTTGGCAGATATTACTGGTGCTTATGATGTTTATGCCAATAATATTGATCTGACGCTACGCGAGTCGGTGCAATTACCGAGCCATGATCCAGCTCCAGTGATTTCTGCGATGGCAGCGGTGACGCAACATTTATCTTTTGGGGTAACAGTCAATTTAAGCTATGAACTGCCCTATCAGTTTGCACGGCGTTTCGCCACTTTAGATCATTTAACTGAAGGGCGTTTGGCGTGGAATATTGTGACCGGTTATTTAGATAGTGCCCAAAAGCTAGTTGGACAAGATCGACTACAGGCACATGACCAACGTTATGATCAAGCAGAAGATTTTCTCACACTCTGCTACCGTTTTTGGGAAGGTTCTTGGGAAGATGATGCCTTACAGATTGACAAACAGGCACGGCGTTTTGCTGACCCAGATAAAGTGCATTATATCCAACACCAAGGACCATTTTATCAAAGCCAAGGCGTGTTCCAAGTTGCACCGTCTAAGCAAAGAACACCCGTATTATTCCAAGCGGGTGCTTCACCGCGCGGGCTTGCCTTTGCCACGCGCCATGCAGAATGTATTTTTATTGGCGGCGACAAAATTGAGCACATTCAGAAACAAGTGCAAAAAATTCGTGAATTGACTGTTCAACAAGGTCGGCCAGTGGATGCCATTAAGATTTTCCTAGGCTGTACTGTGGTCAGTGCTGAAAGTTCTTCCCTTGCTCGTGATAAGTTCATCGAATATCAGCAATATGCGAGCCCAGAAGCTGGCTTAGCGCATTTTTCTGGGTCTATTGGTCTCGATTTATCGCAATTTGCCGAGGATGATGTGATTCCCTATCGCAACACCAATAGCATTGTCTCGGTCAATCAAAAATTTAAACAACAAGATATCACCCTTGCCGACTTAAAAGCACAACATCCGTTGGGCGGTCGTTATCCCGTCATTATCGGTAGTGGTGCAGAAGTTGCAGAACAATTGATTGATTTATTTGATCAAACGGGCATTGATGGTTTTAACCTAACCCGCACAGTCAGCCCAGAGTCGCATTTAGATTTTGTGCAATGGGTGATTCCCGAATTACAACAACGCGGGCGCTATAAAACTGCGTATCAAGACGGTAGCCTCAGACAAAAACTGTTTGCGCAAGGCGATCATTTACATCCAACGCATCCAGCAGATCAGTACCGATGTCAGCCCAGCGCCCAAGTAAATGATCAGCAACAAAAACGTGCCTAAGTGCTGTATGTCATGACAGTAAAACACTTGCTATGACAGCAAAAACCTAAGTACTGCATGTCATGACAGCAAGAAATAGTGCGAGCAGCAATTGATTTATCGATTTAAAAGAAGATTTTTATGAGTAAAACACAGAATACACAACATACACGGCGTAATTGGTTGATCGGTTTAGGACTTGTTGCGCTGGTTATCGCAGCCGTGGTTTGGAACAACAGTCGTGGACAACAACAACCTTTAAAAATTGCCATTAGCCCCTCCTTTGCCAGCTCACTACAAGTTGCTGTCAATGAAGCCAAGAAGCAAGGTTTAAACGTTGAACTCATTGAATTTTCAGACTGGAATACGCCTAATATCGCATTAAATAATGGCGATATTGATGCCAATTTTTTCCAACATCAGCCCTTCCTCAACAATGCAATTCAAAAAAGTGATTATAAATTAAAGCCTTTTGCCGTAGGTGCCGCATCACATGTCGGTTTATATTCAAAGAAATATAAATCTCTGGCAGAACTCCCGACGCAAGCCCGCGTGGTCATTCCCAATGATCCGGTAAACCAAGGTCGTGCCTTGTTATTACTACAACAAGCACAGCTGATCACCTTACAGCAACCCGGTAATCATTTATCCAATTTACAGCAAATTGCCAGCAATCCGAAACAACTGAAATTTATTGAAGTCGAAGGACCACAAACGGCACGTGCATTGGATGATGCAGACCTTGCCTTTGGCTACCCACATTATTTACGTTTGGCCAAAACAGCTGATCCCAACGATGCGCTACTTTTAGATGATAATAAAAGCGCTTTATATGCCATTTTATTTGTGGTGCGCGATGACTATGTCGACCAAGATGATCGTCTGGCTAAATTCGTAGAGATTTATCAGAACTCACCCGAAGTCAAAACAGCCTTAGATCAAGAGTTTGGCGCTAAATTATGGTTCCCTGCCTGGAAACTTCCAGCGCAGAAAGCGATCTAATCGCTCTATAGGAGATTGGCTATGGTTAGTTTTGGACAAGGAATCGATTTTCCGCAAGCACGTACACAACCACATATACAGATTCGCCATTTAAATAAATATTATTCGGTCAATGGTCAAGCGCTACACGCACTGAAAGATATCAATCTAGATATTCAAAGTGGCAAAATTTTAGGCATTATCGGTAAAAGCGGCGCAGGTAAATCTTCTTTACTGCGCACCCTCAATGGGCTCGAAGCCTTTGACTCAGGGAGTATTTTGTTACAACAGCAAGCTATTCAGCAGCTGTCACAACATGACTTAAATCAGTTACGCAAGAAAATCGGCATGATTTTCCAGCATTTTAATTTACTGTCCGCCAAAACCATTTGGCAAAATGTCGCCTTACCCTTAGTGATTAAACAAACCCCCGCGGATGTGATTGAATCACGAGTGCGTGAGCTACTACACTTGGTCGGTCTAGCTGATAAAGCAGACTACTACCCGTCACAACTTTCGGGCGGGCAAAAACAACGCGTCGGTATTGCCCGTGCATTGGTGAACCAACCCGATTTACTCCTGTGTGATGAAGCCACATCGGCATTAGATCCTGAAAGTACCGCTGCCATCTTGAGCTTGCTCAAATCGATCAACCAAAAGCTCGGCATTACGATCGTCTTGATCACCCATGAAATGCAGGTCATCCGTGATTTATGTGATGATGTCGTGGTCCTAGAGCAAGGGCAAATTATTGAGTCTGGTGCTGTACTCAATGTTTTTGCACAGCCTCAACACCCCACAACACGAGAATTTTTACAACAGCAATATCAGCATCACGATATTGCACTACACCACTCTCCAAGCGCAGCACAGCATCATACCGTGCTTCAACTGAATTATGCGCATCGTCTAGCACAGACACCAAACTTAAAAGAACTCTTTGCTGTATTCGATCAACCGGTACATTTATACCAAAGCCATGTCGATCCCGTTCAGCAGCATAGCTTAGGCTATTTAATCCTTGCGGTTGAAGACACCGCCCTAGAGCTTGAAGCATTACAAAAGCGTTTAAATCCCTTTGCTATTCAAGTGGAGATCTTAGGTTATGTATGATTATGTTTGGCCTTTATTGATCAGTGGCGGTATTGATACCGTTATTATGGTCGGTATCTCTGCTATTTTTACCTTACTGATTGGCTTACCCTTGGCTGTGATCTTGGTCATTACCGATCAACAGGGGATTTACCCTAAGCCTAAACTTAATGCAGTTTTGGCAGCTATTGTAAATATTACCCGCTCCATCCCTTTTCTAATCCTGATGGTGGCTTTAATTCCACTCACTCGGCTTTTGGTCGGAAGTAGCTATGGTGTCTGGGCAGCCATCGTGCCACTCAGTTTTGCTGCAATTCCTTTTTTTGCCCGAATTGCTGAAGTCAGTTTACGTGATGTCGATGCTGGTTTAATTGAAGCAGCACAAGCAATGGGCTGTAGTCGTCAACAGATCATTCGTCATGTGCTCTTGCCAGAGTCATTATCAGCCATTGTCGCGGGTTATACCGTTACCTTGATTACCATGATTAATTCTTCTGCTGTTGCTGGTGCCATTGGTGCGGGTGGTTTAGGTGATATTGCCTATCGTTATGGTTTTCAACGTTTTGATATGGTGGTCATGCTGGCCGTGATTGTTGTGTTGGTGGCCTTAGTGATGCTTATCCAAAAACTTGGCGATCATTTCGCCCTACAACTTGATAAAAAACGACTCTAATCTGAAACAACTCTGCCTGCATCGACTCGCGACCAAGAGGCAGGCAGATTTATGATTTCCCCTCAGCTCGGCTTTGATGTAAAATCACCGGCAATTTATGTCTATGCTTTGTGAGTCTGTTCATGGGTTTTAATTGTGGCATTGTTGGTTTACCCAATGTAGGTAAATCCACCCTTTTCAATGCATTAACCAAAGCTGCCATTGCAGCAGAAAACTTTCCATTTTGTACGATTGAGCCCAATACCGGGATTGTTCCTGTGCCGGATGCGCGTTTAGATAAGCTTGCAACAATTGTAAAACCGCAACGCATTTTGCCAACCACCATGGAATTTGTGGATATTGCTGGCTTGGTTGCCGGTGCCTCTAAAGGTGAAGGATTGGGTAACCAATTCTTGGCCAATATCCGTGAAACTGACGCAATTGCCCATGTTGTCCGTTGCTTTGAAGATGAAAATGTCATTCACGTCAATGGAAAAATTGACCCACTGGATGATATCGCAACCATTAATACAGAATTGGCACTTTCTGACTTAGAAACCGTCAATAAATCTTTAACGCGCCTCAGCAAAAGTGCCAAAGGCGGCGATAAAGAAGCGCTAGCGACCAAAGCAGCGTTAGAAAAGATTTTACCGCTCCTAGACGAAGGTAAACCTGCGCGTGCCGCAGAGCTTTCTGATGATGAACGTAAACTCATTCGTGGTTATGGCTTACTGACGTTAAAACCCACCATGTATATTGCCAACGTTGCTGAAGATGGTTTTGAAAACAACCCACATCTCGATGCGGTTAAAGCCTTGGCTGAATCTGAAAATGCTATTGTTGTCCCACTGTGCAACCAGATTGAAGCTGAGATCTCATTATTGGAAGATGATGAGCGCGCTGAATTCCTTGAAGCCATGGGGATGCAAGAACCGGGGCTCAATATCGTGATTCGTGCTGGCTATAAACTACTGGGTTTACAGACCTACTTTACTGCGGGTGTACAAGAAGTTCGTGCCTGGACCGTAAAAGTTGGTGCAACTGCACCGCAAGCCGCTGGTGTGATTCATACTGATTTTGAAAAAGGTTTTATTCGCGCTGAATGTATTGCTTATGATGATTTCATTCAATTCAATGGTGAAGCGGGTGCAAAAGAGGCTGGTAAATGGCGTCTTGAAGGCAAAACCTACGTTGTTCAAGATGGTGACGTCTTGCACTTCCGCTTTAATGTCTAAGGTTTTAAGCGCGAATGTTTTAGGGTTAAGCTCTAGAAGCAAAGCTTATGTCGCCTGATTGATCACTATACTGTCAGCACATAAACCTTTGTCCATCCAATTGACCGCTCAATGTAGCGGTCAATTTTTTACACAGACAAAATCATCTAACCATTCATCTAAGAATTCATCTAAAAATAAAGCACAACAATATCTTAACCTTAGTCTTAATCTTAGCCTCAGTCATGAGATCATACATGCACACAACTGCATATTTAGCTAAGTGAACACAACAAAAGCCAGCTGGGCAATTACAACCATAAGCTTTAGATTTGAATGATGCTGCTGATTGCGCAGTCCTGATGATACTTTGCCTAGCATCTGGCTTTAACCGCATGACTTTAATTGTATGGCTTTAATTGTATGGCTTTAATTGTATGGCTTTAATCGTATAGCTTGAACTATAAAAATTAATAGACTGAATTGAAAGCGTTCCAAATCAAAAACTTAAATTTCAAAAGCAAATTTTAAAAGAGTTGGCGATCAATGAATACACATCTCGTTATAGTGCTGGTTTATAGCGGCGTACTTGTTATGCTAAGCACCTTGCACTGGAGTCATGCCACTTGCCCACAAGGGCTGACCTACTTAAATATTCCCAGTAAAGCTGGAAAAATAGGCGCTTGCGTACAAGCCACCCCACAACACCCTACAGCACGATCAGTAAACAAAGGCGTTTATCCCTCACCCACAAACCGCCTCAATAGCAACAACCCGACTATTTTCGCCCAACGGCAACATCGCGATGTTATTACGACGCAGCAGATATCAAATGAACCACCGCAAGACCATACCACTGACAATCGACACAGCACAATATCCCGATTGCCCATAGCGCACAGCACAAAGCCACATCCCTAAGCTTTAAGTTGTGGAATGATACAGGATAGCAATATCGATAACAGAGATAATACCACTGCGCAGCGTCCCAGATCAGTAGCCAAGACCTGTCAGGCCAAGCACATACAGCATGATCTCTACGATGAGAGATACTGCAAAGTCAATCCTAAAACGATATTAAGTCGGTGAGGTATTCCCCAGCTCGGGTACGGCTAAGGCTTGTTGGCATTGCTTTTTATCTCGTTCATAATCGCTTTGCTTGTTTGGCTGTTGCGAGTCTTGTTCAATCACATTACGTGCCCATACATCTAGACTGGTTAAAGCTTTGCGGCACAGCGCGTATTTCCCTTCAGTCACAGAATCAGTCATTTTTACATGAATACGCCAATCTGTACTGAGTTTACGTAACTCAGGACGAACTTGTTGGACAATCTCTTCTGTCTGCCCTGCATAAACAATAGGGTCAAGATGATTCATTAATTCCCATGCAGCATGCGCATAGCTGGTGGCGTCATTTGTCAGTTTGGGTGCAGCTTTAATCTCAACTTTATTGGCTGGTTCTTGTTGATCTGGTGTACAGCCTGTAAGTAGCAACAGTACACATCCCAATCCCAGACTCAACTTTGCCAATGTTTGCATAAACATAATCAACCGCATCTTAGACATCAATGATGCACTATGCTATTCAATTCAGTTATAATTCTCAACTAAAATCCGCCCCTTTCGGGCTCTTCCTCATCCGCAATCATCAGCGACTTGATTGCTTTTTCTGTTGAATCATCAGGTGACTTGTGTCTGAATCACAGCAGCACGTAACACATCCCATAACACCTGCCAATTTCTGGCAAGGGGTTAAAGACAGTCAGGTGATTATTTTTACCTATCTTCCCGTTTCTTTTGCCTTTGGCGTCTCAGCAACACAGTTTGGCTTTAGTGCATGGGAGGCTCTCTTTTTATCTTGCACCATGTATGCTGGTGCTAGCCAGTTTCTGGTGGTGGCCTTATTGGGCAGTGGCACCTCAATTTGGATGACAGCAATTACTGTTATCGCTTTGGATATTCGGCATTTACTCTATGGTCCAGCTTTACACCAGCTGATTCCAAACAAATTGCAACTGAAAAAAACAGCAATTTGGGCTTGGGGTTTAACCGATGAAGTTTTTGCCAGTGGCATGATCCAGCTTTCTCAGCGTCGTCAGCAATGGTCAGAACAATGGATGATGGGCTTAAGCTTAAGCAGCTGGCTGTCATGGAGTATGGGCTCACTCTTTGGCGCATTATTTGCTGACCAAGTTTCACGCCTACCCGATTTTATCCAAGCCGCTTTAGACTTTCTTTTACCTGCCTTGTTCTTAAGTTTTTTATTGGCCGCTTTTGAAAAGAAACACTTCTTAGTGGTGATGACTGCGCTCAGTGTTGCAACTGTTGCTTGTTATAGCATTAGTTTATCTGCGGCGATTTTCTTGGGTATATTGTCGGGTATTTTGGCAGGTTTATTTAAACACTATGTACTCAAGCAAAAAGATATAGAGAGTGACCACGCATGAGTTTACAAATTATTTTAATTGGGATTATAGTCGGGATCGCCAATTTTTTATCACGTTTTGGTCCGCTTTATGTCATCGAGAAAACGCAACAGCGCCAAAATAAACGCGGTGCTATCTGGATTAAGGTTGCCCTCGGTAGTATCGGCATTGCCGCCATTAGTGCCATGTTGGTTGTAGCAGCCTTACCACCGATTATTGAAAACCCGCATAAAACCGTAGCGACAATTATTGGTTTTATAGTACTGAGTGCCTTGTATTTTAAATCGAAGAAAATTGTATTTTCTACCCTCACCGCGGCACTCAGTTATGGTTTGGTCTATACTTATTTGCCGTGGTTTTAACTTATCGGGTTGTGCTCGGTACAATACCACGATATTGAAAAATATCGCCCTGTTTTTGATAACGGAAATATTGATCTTGCGGAACCAAGTTTTTATCTAGTATTCGGATATCAATAAACTGTGTATCGGCAGAAAAACGAATCATCTCTTGATAAATTTTAGAATAATCTTGATAAAATGAATCTTGTGGACGAAAAGCCTTACAGTTATATGGCACAGCGATTTTACTCAAGGTTTGCTGTTGGGTTTTAAAAACTTTCGCCTCAGTTAAACCATGCTCACCTAAAGTATAGGCTCGCAAAGTGCTATCACCTTCACAACTGCTGTGAATCGCACTATCGACCAGTAAATACACAACCTGTTCGCCGAGCCGCGTTTGTCCAACGCGACGTAATAACGCGATATTGGCGAGTTTTTGTTGTTGTACTTTGTCAGCAACTTTATATTGGATCATATTTTCAAAAAAGCGCATGCTGCCGCCCGAAGAGGTATCCAGATTATAAATTTTTAATTTATGATCTGGACTATAAAACAGCCGCAGCATATTTTTTTGTCTTAGAGCTTTAAAATCATAACGAAAACTGCTGTTTGGTTGCTGAGATATGATTTTCTTTATGCCATCGGCAATCTGTCGATTATATTGATCGGCTTCAAAACGTCCACCTTGAAAATCGTCTTGGTAATATTGCGAGATAATTTTCTGCTCAAGTGTTTTTACTGTTTCTGCATAGAGTGCATGACCATATAATACACCACATAACACACTAGAACTGCATAACACACGAAAACCGCGGCATACGCATTGCCAATTTTTCATAACGTTACTTTAATCTTTAGCCCATAAAATTTGAGATTTACACTAAATGACAAACACTGCCCGTTGCAAATGAGTATTGCTGGATCATATAAATAATATATAAAAGTTAAAATGTAAAAACGCTATACTCATGAGGCAACAAAGCGTAGTGTTTTAACCAATACGACGTTTTAATCCAGTCAACTGTAAAATACGGGTAGAAATTTCTTCAATCGACATTTCAGAAACATTGAGATATTTAATCCCTTCTGAGATATAAATACCTTCAACTGCGCGTAGTTCCATTTGACATTGACTAAAACTAGCATAGCGACTATTGGCTTTACGTTCACTACGAATAGCAACCAAACGCTCTGCATCAATCATTAAACCAAATAATTTATTTTTATGTGGTCTCAATACTGCCGGAAGACGGTTATCGTCTAAATCTTCTTCAGTTAATGGATAATTTGCCACGCGAATACCAAACTGCAAAGATAAATAAATCGATGTTGGGGTTTTACCAGAACGAGAAACCCCTATTAAAATAATATCGGCCTTATCATAATGTCGTGTTCTAGCACCATCATCATTATCCAGTGCAAAATGTACCGCATCAATCCGCGCTTTATAATATTCGGAATCAGTGACTGCATGGGTTTGCCCAACTAAGGTGGTTGGTTGCGTGCCCAGTACATCGGAAAGTTTAGAAATAAGCCCTTCAAAAACATCTAAATTGACAGCATGTGCAGTATTAATAATATCGCGCACATATGGATCAACCAAAGTATCAAATACCAATGGCATTTGCCCATCTTTATCTGCACAACGATTTATGTCGGCAACCACCGTCATCGCAGCTTCTTCTGTGGTAATATACGGGATAATATGGATGTCGAAATCTACATTCGGAAACTGTGCTAAGAGCGAATGACCCAATGTTTCAGCAGTAATTGCAGTGCCATCAGAGATAAAAAACACACTACGCTTTATTTGTTTACTTTCTGGCATTAAAATACTCCTTAAATATTTGTCTTAGCACTATATTGTCTTTATAGTAAACTGATCTTACATGGCTGTCGCTTAGTAAACATAAAATACTAAGTTTTCTGTTATAATTTCATGCCAAGATATTGATTAATACTGCAAAAGTGGAGTAACAACTTTGGAAGCGCGCGTAATCGGTCTGGAAAAACTAGGGAAACACGACGTTGAGATCGTGGGTGGGAAGAACTCTTCACTCGGGGAAATGATCAGTCATTTATCAAATGCTGGTGTATCAGTTCCGGGTGGGTTTGCAACAACAGCTTCTGCATACCGTGAGTTCCTAGAACAAAGCGGCTTAAACACCAAAATTCAAGCAGAATTAAATCAATTGGACGTAGACGACGTCAATGCACTCGCCGAGACTGGTGCTAAAATTCGTCAATGGATTGTAGAAACCCCACTTACCGCTGAACTTGAAAAAGAAGTTCGTGCTGCATTTGCAGAATTGTCAAAAGGAAATCCTGACATTGCTGTCGCAGTACGTTCATCTGCAACTGCAGAAGATTTACCAGACGCATCTTTTGCAGGACAACAAGAAACGTTCCTAAATATTCGTGGCATCGACAATGTTTTGATTGCCATCAAAGAAGTCTTTGCTTCTTTATATAATGACCGCGCTATCGCTTACCGTGTGCACCAAAATTTTGATCATGACATTGTTGCCCTCTCTGCCGGTGTACAACGTATGGTTCGTTCTGAAACGGGTGCAGCAGGCGTGATGTTCACTTTGGACACCGAATCGGGTTTCCGTGAAGCAGTCTTTATTACCGCATCTTATGGTTTGGGTGAAATGGTGGTACAAGGTGCCGTCAACCCTGACGAATTCTATATTTCTAAGCCTTTGCTCCGTAATGGTAAACATGCCATTTTACGTCGCAACCTCGGTTCTAAGCACCAAAAAATGATTTATGGTGATGAAGCCGTTGCGGGTAAATCTGTTGTTGTGGTCGATGTAGAAAAAGCCGATCGTCTACAATTTGCTTTAAATGACCAAGAGCTTGAAAATCTTGCGAAACAAGCTTTGATCATTGAAGAACACTACCAAGCGCCAATGGATATCGAATGGGCAAAAGACGGTGATGATGGTCAAATCTACATCGTACAAGCACGTCCAGAAACGGTTAAAAGCCGTGAAAATGTTGGTACCATGGAACGCTATCTGTTGAAACAAAAAGGCAGCGTGATCTGTGAAGGTCGTTCAATCGGGCAACGTATTGGCTCAGGTAAAGTCCGCATTGTCACTTCTATCAAAGAAATGGACAAAGTTCAACCAGGCGATGTTCTTGTTTCTGATATGACCGATCCTGATTGGGAACCAGTCATGAAACGTGCTGCTGCCATCGTCACCAACCGTGGTGGTCGTACTTGTCACGCAGCAATCATCGCACGTGAACTCGGTGTGCCAGCCATTGTTGGCTGTGGTAATGCCACTGAAGTGCTCACGGATGGTCAGGAAGTTACTGTTTCTTGTGCCGAAGGTGATACAGGCTTTATTTATGAAGGTGCTTTGGACTTTGAAGTACAGCGCAACTCAATTGAATCTATGCCGAAACTTCCGTTCAAAATTATGATGAACGTCGGTAACCCAGACCGTGCTTTTGACTTTGCACAAATTCCAAATGAAGGGATTGGTCTTGCGCGTCTAGAATTCATCATCAACCGTATGATTGGTGTACATCCTAAAGCACTCTTAAACATCGATAGCTTACCTCGCGAAACACGTGCTGCTGTATTGGCACGTACTGCTGGTTACTCTTCTCCAATCGAATTTTATGTTGAGAAATTGGTTGAAGGTATCTCAACACTTGCTGCTGCATTTGCAGACAAGCCCGTCATTGTGCGTATGTCTGATTTCAAATCAAACGAATATGCCAACCTCATTGGCGGTAAGTTATACGAGCCAGAAGAAGAAAACCCAATGCTCGGTTTCCGTGGTGCGAGTCGCTATGTATCCGACAACTTCCGTGACTGCTTCGAACTAGAATGTCGTGCTTTGAAGAAAGTACGTGATGAAATGGGTCTCACCAACATCCAAATCATGATTCCATTTGTACGTACCGTTGCTGAAGCCAAACGTGTCATCGAACTATTAGGCTTAAATGGTCTGAAACGCGGTGAAAATGGTCTAAAAGTGATCATGATGTGTGAATTGCCAACCAATGCATTATTGGCTGAACAATTCCTTGAACACTTCGATGGTTTCTCTATCGGTTCAAACGACTTAACCCAATTAACCCTTGGCTTAGACCGTGACTCTGGCATTGTTTCTCATCTATTTGATGAGCGTGATGCAGCAGTAAAAGCCTTGCTCTCTATGGCAATTCATGCATGTCGTAAAGCGGGTAAATATGTTGGTATTTGTGGTCAAGGACCATCTGACCATCCAGATCTTGCTCGTTGGTTAATGGAACAAGGTATTGAATCTGTTTCTCTGAATCCAGACTCTGTTTTAGATACTTGGTTCTTCTTAGCTGAAGAAAAGACTAAACAACTTTAACAAAACATGTTAAAAGAGACCCCAGGAATGGGGTCTTTTTATTTCAATATTCGAGATTTTAGTTTTATGCAAATTTACTTGGCACGCAATAATCAACAAGCTGGTCCATATAGCCTCGAACAAATCAATCAAATGCTCGCGAATCAACAGATCTTATTGACAGATTTGGCTTGGCATCAGGGTATGAAGGAATGGAAAGCTTTAGGTGAATTAACGCAAGGCAAACTTGTGTATCAACCAGCACCCGAATTTTTGGTCGCTCCACCGAGCAAAACAACACAGACTCATTCGTCTACGACAGCAACAAATAACCAGCAGCTTGGCAGTGCAGTAACACAACAAAGTAAAGCACAAGTACTGGCATCCGTTGGCGCACGTTTCGCTGCCAAACTGATTGACCTTTTGTTATGGATACCAGCTTTTTCTCTACCGGCTTTCTTCTTAAATGCAGAACAAGCCCAACAACTTGAAAAATTACAAGAGCAGATTCCTCATATCACAACGGCAGTTCAAGCGACAGAATTTCGTCAGAGTGTTTATAGCCTCTTCCCTGAACAAGCTTGGTTTGCCATGTTTGCATACATCATTATTATGCTACTGATCCAAGCGTTCCTTTTAGCCAAATCAGGGCAATCAATCGGAAAAAAAGCCTTAAAGATTAAAATTGTAGATGCTCAGAGTGGTGGGCCTGTCAATCTGACCCGTATTTTCTTATTGCGTAGTGTGGTCTTTATGATCTTAAGTTATATCCTCACGCCTTTTGTCTTTATCATAGACTCATTGTTTATCTTTACTGAAAAGAAGCAAACATTGCACGATAAATTGGCAAAAACCAAGGTCATAAAACAGTAAATCAGGCGTTAAAATTTAGGGGTGCATCGCACCCTTTTTTACTATATTTAGTTGATTTAAAAATAAATAAAAAGCAAAAAAAAGTAATCCCGAGCGAAAAAATTGGTTTTATTACAAATATATAAACAGCCATTACATATAGCTAAGTTGAATGATATCAGGCATAATGCCTTACAACGTAGCTGTGTCCATTTTTTGCAGTTTAATTTTTATTTATAGCTGTAAAAGCACCGACACTACAATCGCTATCCCATATATTTTAGGGAATGGGACTCTTCACCGAGGTTGTAAAATGAGACAAACAATTTTGTCTGTATTGTCTTTATCAACGCTTGCCGTACTCTTAACCGGGTGTGGTGGTGATATCGTTCTACTCAATTCCAAAGGTCCTGTAGCGCAAGGTCAAAGTAACCTTATGCTCACAGCGATCGGTCTCATGTTATTGGTGGTGATTCCATCGATTCTCATGGCCATTGGATTTGGCTGGAAATATCGCGCGTCAAATAAAGCTGCAGACTATAAACCGACTTGGGCACATTCAACAAAAATTGAAGTTGTTGTTTGGGGCGTACCAATCATCATTATCGCTATTTTAGCTGCCTTAACTGTGTGGGGCTCACATCGATATGATCCATATCGTCCTGTAGAGTCTGCAACCAATCAAGCGCCAGTTAATATTCAAGTCATTGCTGAAGCATATAAATGGATATTCATCTATCCAGATCAAGAAATTGCCACAGTAAATGAAATGCGCTTCCCAGAGAAAACTCCTGTTAGCTTACGTTTAACCTCTAACTTCACGATGAACTCGTTCTTCATTCCACAGTTGGCTGGTCAAATTTACGCTATGGCGGGCATGCAGACCCATCTTAATTTGCTTGCAGACAATACAGGTGAATTCCGCGGTTTCTCATCAAACTATAGCGGTTATGGTTTCTCGCAAATGCGTTTCAAAGCGTACAGCGTAACTGAAACTGAATTTAAAGACTGGGTTGCAGCGATTAAAGCGAACAACGGTACTTCTGTTAATTCAGCAGCTATTCAGAAAGGTCTTTTAGATCAAACTGAATTTGCATCATTGCGTGATGGTATCCATTCAAAACAACAAATTGAATCGGCAAAAATCCACGCATCTACTGAAGCTCAACATGAGCATGCAGCGAAGATTGCAGCTGAAGGAACTTATCCAACTAAGCCACATCCTGTGACTTATTATTCTTCAGTTGAACCTAAATTGTTCGAATCAGTGATTAACAAATACATGAGTAATTACCATGGTGCAGACCATGATGTAGCTGCGACTCATGAAGATGTTAAACATGCGACTGCTTCTGTAGAGGAATAAGACATGTTTGGAAAGCTAGGTTGGGATGCGATACCGCACGATCCGATCGTGCAGGTAACCATCTTGTTTATGGTACTTGGTGCCATTGCAGTATTCGCAGGTGTCACCTACTTTAAAAAGTGGGGCTACTTGTGGAATGAATGGTTTACCTCTGTAGACCATAAAAAAATTGGTATCATGTATATCTTCGTATCACTGATCATGCTGTTGCGTGGTTTTGCTGATGCCATCATGATGCGCCTTCAATTGTTCCTTGCCAAAGGTGGCGGTGAAGGTTATTTACACCCAGAACACTATGACCAAATTTTTACCGCGCATGGCGTCATCATGATCTTCTTCGTGGCCATGGGTCTCGTTGTCGGTATGATGAACATTGTTGTGCCACTACAAATTGGTGCACGTGACGTTGCCTTCCCTTTACTTAACTCTTTAAGTTTTTGGTTGTTTGCAGGTTCTGCTGGTTTAGTGATGCTGTCTTTGGCATTGGGTGAATTTGCAGCAACAGGTTGGATGGCTTATCCACCGCTTTCTGGTATTCAATATTCACCAGGCGTCGGGGTTGACTACTATATCTGGTCGGTACAGGCTTCCGGTTTAGGGACCTTGCTGACAGGTGTTAACTTCTTCGTGACCATCATCAAGATGCGTACTCCTGGCATGAAATTGATGGATATGCCGATTTTCACTTGGACTGTACTTTGTACTGTCGTGTTAATCATTGCAGCATTCCCTGTGTTAACAGCTACTATTGCGATGTTAACTTTAGACCGTTACT
Organism: Acinetobacter larvae; assembly: GCF_001704115.1. NCBI lineage: Bacteria > Pseudomonadati > Pseudomonadota > Gammaproteobacteria > Moraxellales > Moraxellaceae > Acinetobacter > Acinetobacter larvae. The sequence goes on along the minus strand of NZ_CP016895.1, from coordinate 1,340,785 downwards.
TCGATTTCCACTTCTTCACCAATGAGCTTGGCGGTAGTCCAATGCTGTATGTGAACTTGATTTGGACTTGGGGTCACCCTGAAGTTTATATCTTGGTATTACCAGCATTTGGTCTATACTCAGAAATCACAGCAACATTCAGCCGCAAAGCACTGTTTGGCTATAAATCAATGGTTTATGCAACCGTTGCCATTACTGTGTTGTCTTTCGTAGTATGGGTGCATCACTTCTTTACCATGGGTGCTGGTGCCAACGTTAACGCCTTCTTCGGCTTAATGACGATGGTCATCGCAATCCCAACGGGTGTGAAAATCTTCTCATGGTTATTTACCATGTACAAAGGTCGTATCAGCTACACCTCCCCGATGCTTTGGACACTGGGCTTCCTGGTGACCTTTGGTATTGGTGGTATGACAGGCGTACTGATGGCTGTGCCACCCGCTGACTTCTTGGTTCACAACTCATTATTCTTGATCGCTCACTTCCATAACGTCATCATTGGTGGTGTGGTGTTTGCTGTTTTCGCTGGTTTGATTTACTACTGGCCCAAAATGTTTGGTTGGAAACTCAACGAAGCATGGGGTAAAGCAGCGTTCTGGTTCTGGTTCATTGGTTTCTACTTCGCATTCATGCCACTGTATATCCTTGGTTTCATGGGTATGACGCGTCGTCTAAACACCTATGACAACCCAGACTGGGATCCATACTTAGCCATTGCATTGGTCGGTGCGGTACTCATCGCCATCGGTATTGCATGTTTTGTTATGCAAGTTGTTGTGGGTTTCTTACAACGCAAAGACAACATGGACTATACCGGCGATCCATGGGGTGGCCGTACTTTAGAATGGTCAACCTCTTCTCCTGCACCGTTCTATAACTTCGCTTATCTTCCAAAAGGTGAAGGTATTGACCGTTTCTGGATCGAGAAGCAAGAAGGTACTGCCTACGTTCGCCCAGAAAAGTATGAAGATGTACATATGCCAACCAACCGTGTTGCTGGTTTTGGTATTTCAATCTTGATCACTATTATGTGTTTCGGTTTGATCTGGCACATCTGGTGGCTCGTCATTGCAACCTTCATTGCAACGATTGCCAGCTTTATTGCAAGTTCGTTCACTAAAAAAGTGGATTACTACGTACCTGCTGCTGAAGTTGAGCGTATCGAAAATGAGCATTTTGCAATGCTTGATAAACACTTGAAGAAGGACTAAGTAAATGGCTGACGTACTTCATCACAACCAGGATCATGCAGAACATCATCACGATGACTCTGACATCACGATCTTTGGTTTCTGGACTTACTTGATGAGTGACTTGATTATATTCGGTACACTCTTCATCGCGTACGCTGTGTTAAGCAGCCATATTCCTCTTGGAACACCAAGTGCTAAAGAGCTATTCGGTGATTCACTTGGCTTTGTATTGACTGAAACCTTTGCCCTACTGATTTCTTCAGTAACCTTTGGTTTTGCAGTACTGGCTTCTTACAAGAAAAACGTTGGCCAAGTACTCACTTGGTTAGCAATTACTTGGTTATTTGGTGCCGCATTTATCGGAATGGAACTATATGAGTTCTCTCACTTAGTTCACGAAGGTCATGGTCCAACAACAAGCGCATTCTTGTCAGCATTCTTTACACTTGTTGGTACGCATGGTATCCACGTCACTTCAGGTTTAGTGTGGATGATCGTATTGATGATTCAAATCAAAAATAATGGTTTGAATACTACCACTACACGTCGTCTTGCATGTTTAAGCTTGTTCTGGCACTTCCTTGACATCGTTTGGATCTGTGTATTCAGCGTCGTTTACTTAATGGGAGTTCTCTAATGAGTCACGAGCATAATGCTGCGGGTGCTTCGCACGGCAATACCAAGCAATATACGATTGGGTTTATCCTGTCGGTATTACTTACGGTGGTACCGTTCTATATGGTCATGAATAATGATTCATTTAGTCGTGGTGCGATTGTTGCAGCTATTACCATTACGGCTGTTGCTCAGGTTCTTGTGCAGTTAGTCTACTTCTTGCATATGAACTCCTCTTCAGAGCAACGTTGGAACGTGATTGCTTTTATCTACACCATTTTAACGGTCGCAGTCCTGCTAATCGGTTCGGTGTGGATTATGAATTACTTGCACTCTAATATGATGATCTAAACGGTTGTCATGTTAAAAAAGTATTTATTCCTGACCAAACCAGGAATTCTGTTCGGTAACTTCGTTACCACCTTGGGCGGCTTCTTTTTAGCCGCCCAAGGCGCTGTAGAATTCCTTTTACTTCTCTACACCCTGCTCGGTACAACATTAGTTGTTGCCTCAGGTTGTGTCGTCAATAATGTCATCGACCAAGACATTGACAGTAAAATGCAACGCACTCAAAACCGTGCTCTGGTTAAAAAAACCATTACACCCTTGATTGCTTTGATTTACGCCTTTGTTTTAGGTTTAGTTGGTTTTGGCATTTTGTGGTTTTTGGTCAACGCTTATGCCTTTGCTTTTGCCGCACTGGGTTATATCGTCTATGTGGTACTGTACAGTATGTGGAGTAAACGTAGCACGATTCATCAAACCCTGATTGGCAGTATCTCAGGCGCAAGCCCTCCGGTAATTGGTTATACCGCTGTTGCCCATCAATTCGATATCGCAGCGCTCCTGGTATTCTTGGCTTATGCCTTATGGCAAATGCCACATTCTTGGGCGATTGCAATCTATCGTTTTGAAGACTACAAAAACGCTGGCATTCCCATTTTACCTGTGGCACGTACAGTTTTACGCACCAAGATTGAATGCTTAATTTATGTGGTACTGTTTACGCTGGTCTTGAATGGATTATATTGTTTTGGCTATACCAATATTTTGTTTTTAATCACCTTTAATGCTCTATGCGCCTATTGGATTTACCTATCCTTGCTGGGCTTTAAAGCTGAAAATGAACAATTATGGGCGAAACGCTATTTTCTTTATTCTGTGATTTTAATTACTGCGCTCAGTATGAGTTTTGGCATTAGTTATATCTCACCTGCCCCCAACCTACCCATTTTCTAAGCAATGCTTTATAAGCAATATGGTACAGAACATTAGCTGTTAAACCCTATGTTCTGATACAGATCAAAGATAGAGGTTACCCTCTATCTTTTTTTTTGTGCCAGCATTTGGCATGATACACTTACTTTTAGATTGTTAATTACCTAAAATAAATCATAACGATGCGATCAAGATGCAATGCTATGCATAAGGCACATGTTATTCATAAAAAAACCGACCCTATCGATGTGATAGAGTCGGTTACAGATCATCGGTACATCTAGGCTGACAAAGGTGTAGGCTGCAAAATCTCAATCCAATAATCATCCGGATCTTTAATAAATGCAATGTAATTCATACGCCCTTCAGCAAGTTTCTTTTGGAAAGTTACACCAAGGCGTTCAAAACGTTGGCATTCTTTCACCACATCAGGCACTGAAATACATAAGTGTCCAAAGCCACGAGGGTCGCTATTGCCATTGTGATAATGAAAAGCGGGATCTTGTTCAGTACCATGATTATAGGTAAGTTCGAGTACCCCAGATTGCCCAAGCACCCATTCTTTACGCGCAGCATCATCCACTGGAATCTCCGTCAATGCACGGCGTACCATATATACAATTGTAAAAGCAGCGTCTTCGAAGACCTGTTCATATACTGGAATAAAGCCTAAAACATTGGCATAAAACTGAATGGATTGTTGTAGATCTTTGACACGAATCATGGTGTGGTTAAAAACATAATCCTTGGTTTCTGCTTCGACTTTTTCAGAAACTTGAAATTTATGCAATAAATCATGTAATGACATAAAGCCTTCCTCTAAAGATAAAACAAGCAAATGGGGTGCTTAAATATTGAGACCGTGCGCTTTGCATTTGGGCAAATTTGCGCTCAACCCCATTTCACATTTAATTTCACATCTATATGTTTTTATTCTACAGGGATTTAACATTAAATAGCGACCATTCAACTGCTATAGCGATCTTTTGTAATGTCTACTGTTATTTCTGCAAGGCGGCAAAATATTGGGTGGGTGACTGCCCTAGCGCTTTTTTAAACATGGTAATAAACGCTGTCACTGAGTCATAGCCCAAATTACCCGCGACATGTTGTACAGATAATCCATTGCTTAATTGCCGTAAGGCAATAATCAAATGCAATTGCTGGCGCCAACGACCAAAAGTAAGCCCAGTTTCTTGATGTATCAATCTTGCCAAGGTACGTTCGCTCATCGCCAATTGACTCGCCCAGTCTGCCAAAGTGGTACGATCCGATGGGTCTGCAATTAAACGCGCTGCGATATATCCAATCTTTGCATGACTGGATATAGGCAAATGTAACTGAGCAATGGGTTTGCTTGGCAACTGCTCCAATAACACCATCACCAAACGCCCCGTAGCACTCTCTAAATCATAGTCCGGGTCTTGCTGTGCCAAATACTCAATCATGGCACAGACCAAGGGATTCATCGCCAAAGTACAACATTGCTCAGGCATCTCAATCACATCGGGTTCGATAAATAAAAAGTAAATTTGAGCGTTATCCGTAGCGCGGTTGCTGTGCAACATACCACTTGGAATCCACACCGCATGATGTGGTGGCACCATCCACATGGCTTGGGATACTTCACAGGTTACCCCACCATGCATTGCCAAAATCAGTTGTCCCTTACGGTGGCGATGTAGTGGTTGCTCAACATGATTGTCAGCCACTTCTAAGCGTAAAGCCACCGCAGGTTGCGGATAATCATCTGGATCAAAACTGTTGATCGACAGATTTAAAGCCAAGCGTTTTGTCATAATTTAGCGATTTATTGATATGTTTTCTATATTAATAACTGTACTGGAAAAATACAATATAAACCAAATCCAAATATTGTTTATGGGACCTTATATGAATCATTCACAGACAGGATCCAGCCGTCGTCAATTGCTGATCTTTATTGGTATTTTATTGATTGCCACCAACTTACGTGCACCATTTACAGGGCTTCCGCCTTTACTCCCCTTAATCCAAACTGACTTTGCACTGAGCACCGTAGCAACGGGTGCACTGACCACCTTGCCGCTACTGGCTTTTGCTTTGCTTTCACCCGTCAGTGCCTTATTTGCGCGTAAATTTGGTTTAGAAAAAGCTTTGTTTATTGCTGTATTGACCATTGCAATCGGCATTTTGCTGCGCTCAGTGGGTCATGTCTGGAGCCTATTTTTGGGCACATGGGTTTTAGGCATGGGCATTGCAGCAGGCAATGTGCTACTCCCCAGTGTGGTAAAGCGTGATTTCCCCAATAAAGTTGCCGCGCTTACTGGTGCATATGCTTTAACCATGGGCATTGCAGCGGCATTGGGCTCAGCCACGGCCATACCCTTGGCACAACACTTTGGTTGGCAATGGGCATTATTGGCATTGTTGCTGCTCCCCATCAGCACCCTATTGGTGTGGAGTACCCAGCTTAAATCTGCACAAGCGATCGACAGCCACAACACGCAAATGTCCACACAAAATAGTATCTGGCGCTCAGCATTGGCCTGGCAAGTGACCTTATTTTTAGGTTTAAACTCAACTATTTATTATGTGATCGTCGGTTGGTTACCCAGTATTCTGGCCGATGCAGGTTTATCTGCCACTGAGGCAGGCTCTTTGCACGGCATCATGCAACTGGCAACAGCGCTACCCGGTTTAATCATTGCACCAATTTTACACCGTCTACATGACCAACGTATTCCAGCCGTAACGGTGGCGGCATGTTCTGCCATTGCACTACTCGGTTTATGGTTAGCGCCACAATTTGCCTTGTTATGGTCTATTTTCTTTGGCATAGGCACTGGCGCTGGGATTATTTTAGGCTTGGCTTTTATTGGTTTACGTACCCACAACGCACAGCAAGCTGCGGCTTTATCGGGCATGTCTCAATGTATCGGTTATTTACTGGCTGCTGTTGGACCAATGCTATTTGGCGCACTACATGATGTTTTTGCGGGCTGGCATGTCGTACTCATCCTCTGCACCCTACTGGCTGTGCTGATTGGCATCATTGGTTTATGGGTAGGTCGTAATCGCCAGATGACGGACTAAAATCCGATCAACCAGCATCTCGTCAATACGCAGTACATCGGCTCAGCCACTGCGGTGATACGCTAGCAACTACTTGCAGGAATATTCTTCGTCACCACAGTGATCTTGATGTTGTATTGCGAGATGCTATGGCTCGATTTGAGCCCACACGGTCATCTACTTTATCTTTTCACGATCCCAGCATGCTAATTGCAAATGATAATTGTACTTATTTAGCAATCTAATGACAGGATTTAGCAATTCATGGACTGGGCTTTTGCGTATGCTATCTTGCATGCCAACGGTGCGCATACTCCCTATACGCACGATATTCCAGCGTTCACACAGCACGACATGCTGACGTTGGGATCGCAAATTTCTTCTAAAACACGCATCTATTCAATGCTTGCAACTGATCACAACGCTAATCGGTTTGGCGTAGCTTTCTGCTTAAATTGCTTGATTAAAATGGTATCTCTATGAATAAAATCAATATTAAAGACCTCTCCATCATTGGTGTCTTGTCCAGTTTGGCTTTTTTATGCAACACCCTCGCCGCTTCATTTATTACCCCCTTACTGGGTGACATCGGTATTTATGCCCATGTCGGTCCATCACTCTTGTTAAGCGGTGTGATTTTTGTGGTCATGCTTAAAAAAGTCAGTAAAGCAGGTTGTTTTATTATTTTTGGCGCAGTGTTTTCGATTTTATATAGCCTGATTGGGGCATGGCAAATCAGTATGGTGATTATGCCTGCTGCCTTGATTGCTGAAATTTTATTAATGCGCCAAGGCTATCGTTCGTATCCGCGCATCGTTTTTGCCTATACCGTTTACGGCGCGATTTTCGCTTTACACCCAGGTTTCTTTGTTTGGGTGCTAGGTCAATCTGGCATTATGGCGCAATTCTCAGACATTTTTAATGAAGCACAAGCGCAGCAATTGGTATTGAATTATTCCAGTATTGGTTTTATTAGCAAAGTGGTAAGCTTTACTGCCGCTTTCGCCTTTGTAGGTGCATTACTTGGGGTCTTACTCTACCAAAAATATTTTACCGAACAGCACAAACTTAGCCAATTACACTAATCAGGTATATTGGACATGGTCTTAAAATTTGATCCACGCTTGATCTTTTTATTGATGCTGATTGCTGGGCTGGCTTTAGCCAGCGTCAGTCAGAATATTTTCTATAGCTTACTCACTGCCACCAGCCTGCTCTATATCTGTGCTGGCGGCAAACGTATTATATTTTTTAGTTGCTATTTTCTACTGAGCTACGCACTGCTCTATCTGTTACAACATTATGCCCATTCTGCTGCGATTAAATTCTTTGCCATTTTTATTTTTTTATCACATCGCATGATATTAATTTTACTGTTATCTGATCTGATGAAAAGCTATGCCACTGGGCAAATTATTGCAGCACTGCGAAAATTAAAACTGCCTATGCAGGTCATTATTCCGCTACTGATTGCTATGCGTTATTTTCCAGATTTAAAAGAGTCAATCCATAATATTAAAGATGCCATCCGCATTCGAAAATTACAGATTGGTCTTTTACACCCACTCAATAGTTTTCAATATCTTGTCATTCCACTGATCCATAAATCACTCAATACCGCAGGTGAAATTGCTGAATCGATTAGCAGTAAAGGAATTGAATACGCTGGGGAACGAAGCAGTTATCACCAACTGCATTTTGGTCTTTTAGACTATGCGGTATTGGCTATATTCCTTACAATTTTTATAGGTGGATTATGCTACGTTTAAATCGGGTCAATTTCCATTATGAAGATGGACGACATGTGATTAAAGATCTCGACTTGCATATTCAAGCAGGCGAATTGGTGCTGATTACTGGTCCCTCTGGATGTGGTAAAACCACACTCACCAAGATTATGAACGGCTTGATTCCCAAATATTATCAAGGGCATTTAAGCGGTGAAATCAGCTTATTGGGTAAAGCCATTGCGGATTATCCTGTCGGTGGCTTAGGCAAACTGATCGGCAATGTTTTTCAAAACCCCAAATCACAATTTCTCTGTGATCGTGTTGAAGATGAAATTGCCTTAATTGGTGAAAATTTTGCGATGCCACCCGCACAGCTTAAACAACGGGTGCATGCTGCATGTGCAGCGCTCAAGATTGAACATTTATTGGCACAAAAAGTGAGTCACTTGTCCTCGGGTGAAAAACAAAAAGTTGCCTTAGCCTCCAGTCTGGTCTATGACAATCCCTTGATTATTTTAGATGAACCTAGCGCTAACTTAGATTTAAAATCAGCAATTGAGCTTGGGCACTGTCTACAACAACTCAAACAACGTGGCAAAAGTATTGTGGTGTCTGAACATCGCTTATTTTTTCTCAAAGACTATATTGACCGTTTAATCGTGATGCAAGACGGTAAAATCTGCCAACAATATCACCGCCACGAGCTCGCCACACTGGATACTCAGGCCTTGGGTTTGCGCCCCTTGCACTATCAGCATTACCTTGCCCAACAACAGCCGAAAAACAGTCAAGAGATTGTACTCTGTGAAAATTTTAATCTGCAAAATACTCAGAAAGTTCTACTCCCACAGCTCAATTTACAGCTACAACAGGGTGAAGTAGTGGCTATTTTAGGGAAAAATGGCATTGGTAAAAGCACATTTGCCAAACAACTGTCCGGATTACTGCCCGTCAAAACAGGCAAATTGGGTACTGGTGAAACCGCGAAACAACGTCTGATGAACAGCTACTATGTTATGCAAGACAGTGATGCACAACTGTTTTTTGATACCATTGAAAAGGAATTTTTACTGGGTAGCACAACAGCGGCAGCGCGTGAATATGCTAAATATTTACTGCAACAACTCGATTTATGGGAAATGCGCACCAAATTGCCGCAAATGCGTTCGGGAGGAGAAAAACAACGTATTTGTATAGGTGCTGCCTGTATGTCGAACAGCCCATTTATTGTTCTAGATGAACCGAGCTCGGGCTTAGATTATGGTCGTATGCTACGCATCAAAGCGATACTACATGAAAAAGCGCAGCATGCTACGATTCTCATGATTAGCCATGACTATGAGTTTATTTTAGCGGCTTGTCATCGGGCAATTTTATTGACCCCTCAAGGTGCTGAGCTTATGACCGTGGCGGGTCATGAACAGCAAATATTTGCGTTTTTAGCCACCGGACAAACTGTCTAATCCAAAGAATTTAGCCCGGCTTAAGATCAATAAGCTGTGAGCTATTTACGATATTCACTGCATATCGGGTCATTTTAATTCTCAAAGCTTCGAGTATCTTTTGCTACAGTCTGGCTTGAATTAAAATGACTGCTAAACATAATCCTTAAGCCTCCTGAAGCGATCTGATAGATTATCTAAACAACACACTTGATAATAATTCTTATTCACAATAAAATAGCCAAATTCTTTTGATCATCTCCCCTATAGCAGCCTCATGGTTATCCCCGCAGATTTGACCGCATTGGTCGGTGATTTATATCAACAGCACCATTTTTGGCTCTATCAATGGCTACGCAATAAGCTCAGTTCAACTGATCGGGCTGAAGATGTTTTACAAGATACTTTTGTTCGAATCTTAAAATCTAAAGAATTATTTAAACTCAAAGAACCACGTGCTTTTTTATGTACTACCGCCAAGCATATTATTGTCGATCAAGCACGCCGTGAAAAAATAGAACAAAACTACCTGCACTATGCAAGCCAATGGGCTGATGAACAATTTTATCCCTCTCCGGAACAATTGTTGAGTGTGATTGAACTCCTCGATCAATTGGCACTTACCCTAAGTCGTTTAGAAGAACGTCCACGAAAAATCTTGTTATGGCATTATCTCGACGGTATTTCTCAAATTGAGATCGCTGCACAGTTACAGCTATCTGTCAAAACCGTACAACGCGATTTGACGAAAGCCTTGGTCTATTGCTATCAAATTCGCCAAGCTGGATAGTCTTCATAGCATGACGCCATCCATCCCAACGACCGCAACCGAATCGCCCCATGCTATTGCAGATGAGGTGATCGAACAGGCTGCTGCCTGGTTGGTGGAGATCAGCAGTGACGACTGTGATGCAGAACAATATGCCGCATTTCTACGCTGGCAAGATGCCGATCCCAGCCATGCCCAAGCCATCCGTAGTATGCAGGTGATGATTGATCAACTCGAACACTTACAGCAATTGCAACAGACACAATACCCTACGCCGCACATTCCAAGCGCAGTCGCTGAATCAACTGACAGTCATTTTGCACAGAGTGAGATCGTAGAACATGCTATTCAGGAACAGCAGCAATTGGAAAAGAAATTTTCTTATCGCTCTGCACTGTCCATGTTCTGTATATTGGGTATCTTGACAGTACTGTTCAGTTGGCAATTTTTACCAGTCAATTACTGGCTCGCCGATCAACGTAGTCATTATCAACAATGGTCTGAGCAACAATTGCTTGATCAAAGTCACATCAAGATCAGTGGGGAAAGTGCCTATAATATTCATTTTGACCCAACACAACGGCGCATTGAGCTACTCAGCGGCAATATTATGGTCGATGTTGCCAAAGATCCGCAGCGCCCATTTACCGTGAGCACCACATATGCAGACATACAAGCATTGGGCACACGTTTTATGGTACAGCATAGTGCCGAACAAAGTATCTTGACCATGTTGGAATCTAAAGTTGTCGTACACAGTAAGCAAACAGGACAAACTCAAATCATTCAAGCGGGTCAACAGGTGATGATTGATGGCAATGGCATACACGCCATACAGGCTATCAGCCCTGCTTTGTATCAACAGGCATGGCAACAGCATCGTCTCATTGTCGATCAAATGCCGCTCTCGCAAGTACTGGATATTCTGCAAAGTTATCAGCAAGATAAGATTTATTATCGCGCTGCCGATCTGCATGGCTTGCATGTAACCGCCATTTTACCCCTAGATGATCCACAACAGGCTTATACTTTATTGCAAGACAGTCTCCCGATCCAGATTAGACAACCCTTGCCCTATATTCGTTATGTTCATAGCATTAAAAAATAAGCAATGCCGTCATCGGGTACTCCAGCAAGCAGCTACGAACAATGCAGAGACAATGCCCCAAACATTAAACATCTAAAAAATAATGTTTATTTTCAATAATATAAACAATATTTTATAAAAAAATTAAAAAAATTGCGCAAAATCATGTCGTGATTTACGCAGAGCTTCGTCATACATAGTGTAAGAGACCCATTATATTTGAGGATGCGGTATGCAGGCGGATCAACATTCAAAAAGGCAATATTTCACACAACGGACAGCACTGAAACCTTTGGTGTTGGCCATACAACTCTGTCTTGCGAGCAGTGCATTGTATGCCAATCCCCCTGCTGCTGTGTCCCATTCAGCGCAACATTATCAAATTCAGCCCACCACATTACGCCAAGCACTGAGTGCTTTTGCTTTACAAGCGGGTGTGAATATCGCGATGAATGCAGATCAGTTACTCGATGCTCCCAGCGCAGGCTTGTCGGGACAATATACACTAGAACAAGGGTTTGCCGAGCTACTGCACAACACGCCCTATCGTGTAAAAGCATCGGGTAAAGGCTATGTGTTGGTCAAAAAAAACACCGACACAGCTCTCCCAGATCAGCAAGCGCACAATAATATTGTTCAACTACAGCCCATTGAGCTGTATGCGCAAGCTAACCCCTATCAAAGCCCAGCATCTATTTCCTATATTTCCAAACAAGATATGAATCGGTTTGGCGGCAGTAGCCCCGCAGATTTACTCAAAGGTGTGCCTGGCGTAGAAAGCTCAGATGGTAATAATGGCGGAACACTGGAAGTCAATATACGGGGGTTACAAATGCATAATCGCGTTGCGGTCAGCATTGATGGGGTCAAACAACAAACCTTCGAATACCATGGCTATGCGGGCGGGCAAAATAGAACCTATATCGATCCCAATTTGATTTCTTCTATTCGCGTACAAAAAGGCTATAGCCTTAATCCTTCTTCTTCAAATGCCAACGCAGGTGAAGTGGTAGCACAAACATTGCAAGTTGAAGATATTTTATTAGAAGGTAAAAAGTTTGGTGGCACCATTAAATTGGGCACCCAAAATAACTCGATTGCACCACATAGTAGCAACTATCCCACCTATAGTTCTTATGACCAATATACCTATGATCATTATGCCACCATGCCACAAGCGCGTAAGCAAAGTCAGTTTAAAGGCTGGAATGGTCTATTCGCCTTGGCCTATAGCGATACACAATGGGATCTATTAGCTGCGTATAGCCAAAATAACCGCGGTAACTATTTTACCGGTAAAAAAGGCGTCGCCAAATATGACTACGTCACCGAGTTTAATGGCAAAGTTTTACCCACCAATAAATTTATTGATCCAGGCAAAGAACAACCCAATACCTCTTTAGAGCAAGAATCGATCTTACTCAAATCAAAATATAAAATTTCATCTGAACAAGATATTGAACTGACCTATCGCCATCAATTACAGAAAAATGGTCAAATCATGGGCTCTCGCTACGGTTGGGATTGTCCATCGCTTTGGGGAGGGATTGATATTTGCGACAAAGAAAAAGCAGGCTCCCGAGGCTTTATCGAGTTTCCTCAATCTGAATCGGATATGCACAGTGCCAATTTAAGTTATCGTTATAATCCAGCGGATAATCCATTGCTTAATCTAAGCAGCAACGTCTGGCTTATGCGTAATACCGTTGAGGCATATACCAACTTTGCCATGTCACTCTATGTCGAGCAAAACTACAACCGTAAAAAAGAACAGCGCAATGGTTTTAATCTCAACAACATCTCGACTTGGCATGATGTGCCCTATTTAGGCGATGTTCAATTAGAACTCGGGGCTGCTTATGAAAATGCCAAGATAAATGCCAGTCTCTTACCTGAGCTAGAAAATAGCCAAGTCGATACCCAAAGTCTGAAGAATTCCTTGATCAATGCCGAATGGGAAGATATCAGCAGCACGGCCAACCTGATCATTCATCCATTAGATAAACTCACCCTACAAGGCGGCTTCCGGTTTAACCGCAGTCAGACCACCGATGATGCCAGTGATAAATACGAAAACGTACGTGAGAATGGTCAGGTCGTCAGCAAATCATTAGGGATGCATCAACAAAGTTATCGCTTATTTTCACCGGTTTTCGTTGCTGATTATCAGTTTATACCGAGCTTAAGCGCTTATTCACGCTATTCTATTGGTAAACGTGCGCCCAGCATTACAGAAAATACCGGTGCTGAAGGAACCAATGCACGTATGACTGGTCTAAAACCCGAAAGCACCAAAGCTTTTGAGGTGGGCATCAAGGGTCAGTTCAACAACCTGTTGAACGAACATGATCAGCTGAGTTATAAACTCTCTTATTACAACAACAAAACACGTAATTATATCAACCGGATCTATGCCGATGCCGAAGATGGCAGCTATGGTAACGCCATGCTGTCATGGTTTAACCTTGATTTACATCAGATCAAAGGCTATGAGCTTCAGCTCAATTATGATATGGACACCTTTTATACAGGTTTAAATGTGCACTATGCCAAAACCAAAATCTGTGATGCTTCCATGGGGGAAAGTGATCCCTATTTAAAACCGTCGACACCATGCGATACCGACTTTAGCTATTCTTATTATCAGCAACAAGTGCAACCCAAACAAATGGTGAACTTAATCTTGGGGACCCGGTTACTGGACCGTAAGTTAGATGCTGGGATCCGCATACGTTGGCAAGGTAAATCAGGTAATGGCTTAAGTATGACTGCAAACTCTGGACAACGTGCTTTATTTAATGGTGCGCCCTCACTGAGCTTTGTCGATTTATATATGGACTATAAAATCAATCAACATTGGACGACTAATTTGGCCGTTGACAATTTAACCGACCGTTATTATTTAAATCCGCAGTCTAAAATATGGATTGCGTCACCAGGGCGTACCATTCGTGCTTCGGTTCAGTACAAATGGTAAATCCATCAGCATGAACTCCAAACAAAAGTCATGCAATTCACTTAAAACAAGAAAACAAGAAAACAAGAAAACAAGAAAACAAGAAAACAAGAAATATAAGCATATAGGCTTATCTCTCCCAGCATCAGCCGCCGCGATAAGCGCCCGATCCAGATCGGCGTTTATCGCGGTTTTTTTATGGATTTTGGGATTTTGGATAAGTTTTATGGGCTTAGCTGTCTTCATTGTGCATGCTGATCTGTTCTTGCTGAAATACGCTTTGAATACAATCAAGAATTTTGGGAATATAACTGCTCTGGTCCATATTACGCACGGACAAAGAAATCGGGCTGTAGGCTTCAAGGTCTAAAATCGGTATATAAGCCAGATTTTTCATCCCAATATCACTGGCCGTTTCTGGAATTAAACAAATCCCCTCGCCAGATGCAACCAAGCCCAATGCCATATGAATTTCCCGCACCTCAATCATTTTTTTCGGTACCAATCCCAACTCAGTAAAAATACTTTGAATTGCAGTGGCAAAGTTTGGCTTGGGGGTCGCAGGATAAGAAAAAATCGCTTCATCTAAAATTTGTGATAAATAAATACCGCTATCGATATATTCAGCCAACGCATGATGTTTATGAATCGCCAGTTTTAACCGCTCTTTACGCAGCAAAATACGTTTAATAGAAGGATCAGTCAGCCTTAAACGCCCAAAGCCTAAATCGATTTTGCCACTTTTTAAGGCTTCGATTTGATCACGTGTCCCACACTCAATCAACTCAACATGTATATCGGGATACCGTTGTCGAAATAGATAAATAATTTGCGGCAGCAGCGCGTAGAGTAAGGAACTGACATAACCGATACGCACCGTTTGCTTGACCGCGCTAATACGCTGTGCCATCGAGGTCGCCTGTGCCGTATGGGTCAGGATCTGTACAGCATGCTCATAAAAAAACATCCCTGCTTCAGTGACTTTGACTGGACGTGAGCCGCGCTCAAATAAGCGAATACCAAGCTCTTCTTCCAGTTTCTGAATTTGTCGACTCAAAGGTGGCTGGGCAATACATAATTTTTCCGCAGCCTTGGTAATACTTTGTTCTTCAACCACCGTAACAAAATAACGTAAATGTCTTAATTCCATTTATATACCTTTTAAGTATCTAAAAATACCAGTTCAACTCTAGTGAAAGATATTACATTAACTTAGGGTATACAAATAGTTCATACCAAAGAAATATGCAGATGTATAAGTCGATAGAAACATTACTTGTCGAGATCCCGACCATCCGACCACATAAGATGGCAGTCGCGACCATGCAAACGCAGACCTTGGTTTTGGTCAAGATGAGCACACATGATGGGCTGGTGGGTTGGGGTGAAGCCACCACCATCGGTGGCTTGGGCTATGCAGAAGAAAGCCCAGAGAGTATCAAGACCAATATTAGCCGCTATTTTGCCCCTTTGCTCAACAGTTTGCGTGATTTAAATGTCGCGCAAAGCATGCAAGTGCTGCAAAAACATATCAATGGCAATCGCTTTGCCAAATGCGCCATTGAAACGGCATTGCTTGACATCCAAGCACAACGCTTAGCGCTGCCACTCAGTGAGCTTCTCGGCGGACGTCTTAGAGACAGTATTCCTGTGCTTTGGGTTTTGGCATCAGGGGATACCGACAAAGATATTGCCGAAGCGCAACAGATGATTGCCGCCAAGCGCCACAATATTTTCAAACTAAAAATTGGTTCACGCAGCGTCGAAGCCGATGTCGAGCACGTCTTGGCAATCAAACAGGCTTTGGGCAAAGACATATCCATTCGTGTAGATGTCAATCGTGCTTGGAGTGAACTAGAAGCCATCAAAGGCATCAAGATGTTGCAAGATGGTGGCATTGACCTGATCGAGCAGCCATGTGCAATAGAAAATATTGACGCCATGCAACGACTCACACGTAAATTTGACATCGCCATTATGGCGGATGAAGCATTAACAGGACCACACAGTGCTTATCAACTGGCCAAACGTAATGCTGCATCCGTTTTTGCCGTCAAAGTTGCCCAGTCTGGTGGTTTAAGTGCAGCCTGTGAGGTGGGCAAAATTGCCCGTTTGGCTGGCATCGATTTATATGGGGGTACCATGTTAGAAGGTCCTGTCGGCACCATTGCCGCAGCCCATGCTTTTGCCACCTTTGGACAACTGGCCTATGCCACAGAATTATTTGGTCCGCTGCTATTAACCGAACAGATTTTAACAACCCCATTGCAATACCGTGATTTTGAATTGCACATTCCACGCAGCCCGGGTTTAGGTATTCGCTTGGATGAAAACAAAATTGACCAATTCCGTCGCCACTAATACAAGGAATTTATTATGTTATTTCAAGTCCGTATGGATGTTCACCTGCCCACTGACATGCCCGTCGAACAAGCCAATCAGATTAAAGCGGTAGAGAAAGCCTATTCACAAGACCTACAACGCCAAGGCAAATGGCGTCATATCTGGCGGATCACTGGGCAATATTCAAATATCAGTATCTTTGATGTCGACAGCAATGAAGAACTGCATAACCTTTTACAAGGTTTACCACTTTATCCCTATATGGATATTACGGTGATGCCACTCAACCGCCACCCTTCTTCGATTCGTGAGGATGACCGTTAATGCCTGTAGGCTGTTGTCGTTAAGTGGCGTGCAGCAGCTCAGCAGCGCCAGCATCAACATGAGCATTAGTAGAACATTCAGAACATTATTCAGCAGACCGACCTAAGCCATAGGCATACAGATTAAGAGGTGTACGGCATGATTGATAAAAGTGCGCTGTCCATGATGGACGTGTTAGCAAAAATCCCAAGCGGTTCAACCATTATGATTGCTGGTTTTGGCACAGCAGGTCAACCGGCAGAGCTGATTGATGGTTTAATTGAATTGGGTGTGCGCGATTTGGTCATTGTCAATAACAATGCTGGCAATGCTGATTATGGACTAGCAAAACTGCTAAAAACCGGTGCGGTACGTAAAATTATTTGCTCTTTTCCTCGCCAGTCCGACTCCTATATTTTTGATGAATTGTATCGTGCTGGGAAAATTGAACTTGAGCTGGTTCCACAAGGCAATTTAGCCTGTCGTATTCAAGCGGCTGGCATGGGGCTTGGTCCCATCTATACGCCCACTGGTTTTGGTACCTTATTGGCCGAAGGCAAAGAAACACTTCATTATCAAGGCAAAGACTATGTGCTTGAAGAGCCCATCCGTGCTGATTTTGCCTTAATCAAAGCCCACCAAGGCGATCGTTGGGGCAATCTGGTTTACCGTAAAGCAGCACGGAACTTTGCGCCTATTATGGCCATGGCTGCTGATTGTAGCATTGCCCAAGTACAACAAGTCGTGGCACTGGGGGAGCTAGACCCAGAACATATTATTACCCCCGGCATTTTTGTACAGCATGTGGTTGCGCTTCATCCAGCACAATAAGGGATCAGGAGATCGAAATGTATCAAAAACTTAGCCGTGATCAAATTGCTGAAGCTGTAGCACAAGACATTCCTGATGGGGCTTATGTCAATCTTGGCATTGGCTTACCCACCAAAGTTGCCCACTATTTATCTGCCGACAAAGACGTGTTTTTACATTCAGAAAATGGCTTGCTGGCATTTGGCCCTCCGCCTGCCGCAGGTGAAGAAGACCCCGAACTGATTAATGCCGGCAAGGAATATGTCACCCTACTCACTGGAGGATGTTATTTTCATCACGGCGATTCTTTTGCCATGATGCGCGGTGGGCATCTGGATATTTGTGTTTTGGGCGCATTTCAGGTTGCTGCCAATGGTGACTTAGCCAACTGGCATACTGGTGCAGCTGATGCTATACCCGCAGTCGGTGGTGCAATGGACTTGGCGGTCGGTGCCAAAAAAGTCTTTGTGACCACAGACCATGTCACCAAAACGGGAGAAGCCAAAATTGTTGCGGAATTGAGCTATCCCGCCACGGGATTGCGCTGTGTCGACCGTATTTATACCGATCTTTGCGTCATCGATGTCTGCCCCGAAGGGCTAAAAGTCATCCGCAAAGTTGATGGTCTAAGTTTTGCAGAACTACAAAGCCTAACTGGCGCTGCGTTGCTGGATGCGACTTAATCCGATTGGATCGGATGTCATTGGATAGTATTTGATGCCATTGGATGGCATGGACGCGTAGCAAGCTGAGCACGCAGCACACAACAAGCAGCAGACCCACAATCGCTTTAAAGAGTAATTTTCATGATGAAAAATGCCTATATTATTGATGCCATTCGCACCCCTTTTGGACGCTACGGCGGTGCTTTGGCCAGTTTACGTGCCGACGATCTGGGGGCTTTGCCCATTAAAGCCCTTATGGCACGTCAGCCAGCAGTCGACTGGCAAAATGTCGATGATGTCATTTATGGCTGTGCCAACCAAGCGGGTGAAGATAACCGCAATGTAGCACGCATGTCGGCACTTTTGGCAGAACTGCCCTACCAAGTTCCAGCGACTACCATTAACCGCCTTTGTGGCTCGGCACTCGATGCCATTGCCATTGCCGCACGTGCCATCAAAGCAGGTGAAGCCAACTTAATCATTGCTGGCGGTGTAGAAAGCATGAGCCGTGCGCCCTATGTAATGGCAAAAGCCCAACAGGCTTTGGCTCGGCAACAACAACTCGAAGACACCACCATGGGCTGGCGTTTTATCAACCCCAAGCTCGAAGCATTGTATGGCGTCGACAGCATGCCGCAAACGGCGGAAAACGTGGCACAACAATTTAATATTTCACGTGCCGATCAGGATCTATTCGCCTTGCGCAGCCAACAACGTACTGCAGCCGCGCAAGCAGCTGGTTTTTTTGAGAAAGAAATCATTGCAGTAGAAGTAGCGCAAGCCAAGACAGCGCCTATACTTTTTGCACAAGATGAGCATCCACGTGCCAACACCAACATCGCCAGCTTAAGCAAACTCAAGGCAGTGGTGCATGCCGATGGCAGCGTCACTGCGGGCAATGCTTCTGGCATCAATGACGGTGCAGCAGCAGTGCTGATTGCCTCGGAGCAAGCTGTTCAACAATATGCCTTCAAACCACGCGGCAAAATTATTGCCGCAACGTGTGTTGGCATTGAACCGCGGATTATGGGCTTTGCCCCGGCACCCGCCATACAGAAACTACTCCAGCAAACGGGCTTAAACCTTGATGATATAGATGTGATTGAGCTGAATGAAGCTTTTGCTGCACAAGCCTTAGCCTGTACACGGGCGCTGGGTTTACCCGACGATTGCGATCGCGTCAACCCGAATGGTGGCGCCATTGCCATCGGTCATCCACTCGGGGCTTCTGGAGCACGTTTGGTCGCTACCGCCTTAAACCAATTGGAAGTCATACATGGACGTTATGCCTTGTGCGCCATGTGTATTGGAGTTGGGCAAGGTATTGCTATGATCATCGAACGGGTTTAGGCATTGCATCGCTTTCATCAGCAAATCGCTTTAACGATTCATTGGTTTAACGATCAAATCAGTATAAACATTTCATTGCTTTAAGCCTCAAACAACTTAAACCAATAGATCAGTTGAACCAACAAATAATAGACAACATCACAGCCTGTTATATAGACAGCTGCATAAGAGGAATGCTATGGCACACTTTAGATCTGACCAAGCCGAAATTCACTATCAAGTTTTTGGTGATCCAAACAAACCCGCCTTGGTATTTTCGAACTCTTTGGGCACAGCGCTGAGCATGTGGCAAGCGCAGATTGATTTTTTTCAACACAATTACTATGTCATTTGCTATGACAACCGTGGGCATGGACAATCTTCTGCACCAACGGGTCCTTATCAATTGGCACAGTTAGGACAAGACGTCATTGCACTACTTGATCATTTGGGCATTCAACGTGCACATTTTTGTGGAATTTCTATGGGTGGGCTAATTGGACAATGGCTCGCCATTGATGCCCCAACACGTTTTGATCGTGTCATCATTTGCAATAGTGCCGCCAAAGTCGGGCAAACTCAGGCCTGGTTAGAACGTGCCACAGCAGTGCGTCGCGATGGTTTAGCAGCAATAGCTGCTACGGCAGCGTCACGTTGGTTTAGGCCAGCATTTATTGCGCAACATCCCACATCTGTTCAAGACTTGGCAGCGCAACTTGCCGCTGGTAGTGCCGAGGGCTATGCCAGTTGTTGTGAGGCTTTGGCTGCCGCAGACCTACGCCAGCAGATTCAACAAATCACCACACCGGTCTTGATCATTGCAGGACAATATGACCCCATCACCACTGTGGCAGATGCCGATGCCATGCAAGCCGCTATTCCCCAGAGCCAGCGCTGTATTCTTGCTGCATCACATATTTCCAATATTGAGCAAGCCCAAGCCTTTAACCACGCCGTAGCAGATTTTCTCAAGGCTTGAGCGTGTAATTAACGCGAAAAATAAGCAATGGATTTGCCATCTTGCCCATATGGCAAATCCTAGCGAAACGCCCTCTTTGCTATGCAGCCCCTACCGCCCTAAAGCGCTACAAACTCAGCTTAAATATGAGAATATCAGCAGTAGCACGGGCAATATCATTTCGCCCAAAACTATATCCTGCCCAAAGCTATATATCCTACCCAAAGCTATATCCTGCTCAAAGCGATCTCCTACCCAAATATATTCAGCCCAAACATATTCAGCCCAATGCCATAGCATGTCCAAAGCGCTGTTATATTGAAGGCTAAAATATCTATTTTGGGCTGGGTCGTGTTCAAGCAGATCAAAAAAAATGCGCCAAGACATGGCGCAAAGCGTGTTCGTTTCAGAGAGATCCCAAACTTATGGGACGCTTGATTATGCAGCTTGGCGCATACGCATCTGCTCTGCTATGTGTTTTAACTCCTGCGCAGCCTCAGCTAAACAACGCTCAAAATCTGTCAGTTGCCGAGCAACCGTATCAAGTGATGCTGCGCAGTGTTCAAATACTGGTGCAATCTGTTGCTGTAGTTTATGTTGTAAATGTCCAACCAACTCGGCATGCAAACGGTCATACGCATAAGTAGGTTGATCCTCAGCAGTAAGCGCGGGAATACGCACATAACCGATATGATCCGGCAACGACCAATTGATCGCATGCAGTGGTTGAAATTGATAATCCACCAGTTGCACAGCAAGCTGTTCATTTAAAGCCTGATTTGCCCATTCACTCACGGTGCTATATACGGCATCGAGATCTTGTGTATAGGCATGTTGTTGTAATAAGGTCGGTAATTGCGGCACTACACGGCGCCATGCCTGTAAAATAACTTGTGCTTGTTGGCTTGGTAAGGCACGCTGCATGGCTAAATGTTGCTGTGTCAATTGCTGCAGCGCAGTTGTGCCAATCTCGCATATGGGCTGTAAAACTTTTTCCTGCAAATAATGTAAAAAAATTTCAGCCGCTTTACGTTGCTTATAGGCTTGCGCTGGGATCACCAAGCGCAATAATGCCGCAAAGAGTTGGCTCAGCCCAGAAGATAACATCGCTTGTGGGCTAAAACCTTCTTGTCTCAACATTTGCGCTGATATAGAAACTGCAGGACGTAGTAACTGCACATCTACGCCCATGGCGGCTAATTTCTGTTTGCTACGTTGTTCAACATCCTGTTGTTGCAGCGCACGTTGTGTCGGACTTTTATTGCAAAGTACCGTATGAATTGCGCCATCAATTTCATCTTCTTCAATCTGATCACTTCGGGTAATCACTGGTAATACGGGTTTATAACGCCCTAGCTCTTGCGCCAACGCCTCCAATTCTTGTACTTGCCCTGGTGAAGATGAACTGCTGAGCCACAAAACGCCATCTGCACTGTCCATAAAAAGTTGCGTCAAGGCAGCATTTTCAGCCGTTACCGAATGTAAGCCGGGGGTATCTAATAAAATAACCTGCTCCCCCAAACAAACACCTTGTAAACGTGCGGTGGTTTCTGTCGCCCCTTCTTTGAAGCCCGCTTGGCTCTCAATAATCTGACCGTTGTGCAGATACAAATATGTGACTTTTTGCTCTGCTAAACGAAAACACTCTGCCAATGCATTGCAGAGTGAACTTTTACCCGCATTAAATTTACCAAACACCAAAAACATGACTTTATCTTCAAAGCGTTGCGCTAATTCTTGTGCTGGCGCCAATGCCGTCCATTGCTGCTCCCACGTCGCCCTTTGACGGCGCAACTGACTTGATAGCGCAGTGAACTGTTGTTGCAACGGGCTGTGTTGTTGTAAACCATGGGCAACAAAACCTTGCTGGTCAATGCGCTGTGCCAGCACATCACGCCATGTCCGCATCTGGCTGAGCAATGCCGAAACATCTAATGAATGATCTGGTTTATCATGGCACTGCTGGATAAAATCTTGAACTGAAGTATTCATGCTATCGCCTCCAAGCATTGCAACGCATCCAAGGCATGTTGTTGCTGATCAATTTGACTTTGCAGATTCTTTAGTTGTGATGCCAACGCTTGGCGCGCATCAGAGAGTTCAAAATAATGTGCAAAATCACGACTAAGTCTTTCACGCCCAGCGGTTTCACAAAAAATTCGCTGTAGATCCTGACGGAATTTCACCGATACACCCAAGACTGCAATCATAATGGTATCAATACTGCGCACATGACTACGTTGCTGCACCGGCAAACTGACCACACCATGCTGGATCAATACACTATTGATCTCTAAACATGCCTTAGAATAAGCCACTTGAATACGTGCACGTTCTTGTTTCCCTGCCGTCATTTTGAACATATTTTCAAATGAATCTGCTATTAAAGCATCATCATCTGAGCGTGCACGAATAGTCTCTTGCAAATCCTCCGTGACTTTGTGCAATACACCTGCTAAGTCACGGTCAAAATCACAACGTTGTTGTTGCTGTAATTGCTGCAACTGTTGTTGCTGCAGCACCAGCACGTGTTGCTGTGCTGTTAAACTTTGCTGGAGTACACGACACAGCATCGCTTTTTCATGCTGGCGAGCTTGAGGAACAGCAGCCAAAGCGACATGCAATGCTTGTTGTAATGCCGCTATACCACTTTTTTGCTGCAACAAAGCTTTAGCACTTTGTAGCCCTTGGCGGTGACGTGTCGCAGAAACAGGGAACTGTTTTAAGCTTGGTGCTTGGGCACCAATAGACTGGCAGATCTGCTCATAGACGGCGCTATCAGCAACTTGATCAATTTGCGTCAGCACCAATAATGTTTGACGTTGGCTTTGTGCATCATCCTGTTGTAGCTGCTGCAATAATGGCTGCTCTGCCGCATCCAACTCGCCCTCTTTGAGCGAATGAACAAATAAGCGGATATCAGCCTGACACCATAATGCATCTTGCGCATAACGATCATCTTGCCCCACCACATCAGCATCCAATCCTGGTGCATCCAACCAACGTGCTTGTTGCTGAATATGCTCTGCCAAATTGACCGTTTCGCGTCGATCTGCCACAGCAAAAATATCATGCCCAATCAGCTCATTGAGTAAGCGACTTTTACCGTGGTTATATTTGCCAATTACTGTAATGGTCGCGGGTACGGCACTACATAAGACTTTTAAGCGGGTTAAATCGATAACGCGTTCAGGCAAAACATCCTGTATTTTTTGTACTGCTTGATCAAGCACTTGAATATCCATAACTTTATTCTCAGCATTCCTTGCATATAAATCGAGCTGGAGATAACCAGCAAGATTTATAGTCATTGTTTGATCAGATTAAGCTTGCAGACGTGGACGCTCCACCACTTGATTGTCTACACCATCGACCAATTTACTCAGTTTAAAATCAAATTCCATTTCACCAAATGCTTCAGTTAAACCATTGGCTTTGATCACGGCTTCATCGGTATGCTCAACCACTGGGACCACTAAACCTTCACGGGTTGCGTAGGCAAAATCATCATAAACATAGGGATCATCCGCCATATTTAACTGTGTGGTGAGTTTACGATGCCCCTCTGCTGTGATGAAAAAGTGGATATGTGCTGGACGGTTACCATGGCGCCCCAATTGATTTAAAAATTGCTGTGTAGGTCCTTCAGGCGGACAACCATAGCCTTTGGGTACAATACTTTGGAAACGATAACCACCATTTTCATCGGTAATAATGGTGCGACGCATATTGAAAGGTGTTTGTTCACCTGTCGGGTCAAAGTGTGAATAAAAGCCTTTGGTATTGGCATGCCAGACTTCTACTTGTGCACCAGCCAAAGGTTGACCTTCTGAATCATAGATCACACCATGCATCATCAGAGGATGACCATCTGGATCACTGCCATCATCTAAACGTGCAAAGCCATGTTCAACCGGTGCGCCAGCCACATACAATGGACCTTCAATTGTGCGCGGTGTACCAATTTCCACTCCCAATGCCGCATCTTGTGCATCCATACGCATATCGAGAAAACGATCAATGCCCAAACCTGGAGATAGCAAAGCAGCTTCTTGGCTGGTGCCCAATTGGTTGATGTAGGCAACAGCTGTCCAATATTCATCGGAAGTAATATCAAAATCTTCAATGGTTTTAAAAAGATCAGAAAGAATACGATGTGTGATTTGCTTGACGCGAGGGTTACCGCCCTCTTGTTCTAAACCGCTAGCTAGACGTAGAAAATTTTGCACTTCCTCTGTATCGAAAATTTTTACATTCATGGCTATCTCCTTCATAATGCCAAAAATAAGCTGATCCTGATCGCAACATACTTTGATTAGATACTGTTCCATCACCCAATTCGAGCATGATGCAATATCGGCGTGCTCAATCTGGGCTGTATCTGTTCGGTTAAATGCTACAAAAAACGAGATATCAGGGTTACATAACAGGGTTTTATATCTTGCAATGAAATTTATTATAGAGATTCGCAAAGCGATCACAACAACTCATAAAGTTTATATAAATACCTTTAAGGTATGCTATAGAACAAAATTCCAGCTTAAATCCAGCATCAGCTGCTGGGTTTGCTATGAGCA
Organism: Acinetobacter larvae; assembly: GCF_001704115.1. NCBI lineage: Bacteria > Pseudomonadati > Pseudomonadota > Gammaproteobacteria > Moraxellales > Moraxellaceae > Acinetobacter > Acinetobacter larvae. Next base: position 1,315,736 of record NZ_CP016895.1, on the reverse strand, counting down.
ATGACTATCTTCTCAGTACATTTTGCTTCCATGCTTGCTTATCACATCTTTATCCTATGCATAGCACGCAACACCGTTTTTAGCATCCTTCCATCAAACGGATAAGTCTGCAATAGTCCCAAAGGTAGAACAGGGCAGCGCCAAATGAATAACAATTGCTTTAAAATCTTTTGCAGAAAAATCAGATATTCAATACTATAACTTATACTTGATGAACTGGAGCATGATGAACTAATGCTTGATCAACTTGAGCTGCATGCATTGATCATTCATACATTGATCGTTCATTTGTATCCATCGGGAACAGGCATCCATATCGGGTGTAGTGTAATTTCTTTAACGCGTGACTTTTAGCAATGGAACATGCCTATGACATTAAATCGCTGTCTTATTCTAATCAGTAGTGTTGTGGTTTTATCTGCTTGTCATTCCAATAGCGTCAATCGATTGGTTTATAATTTAGAATCACCACAAGGTGCTTATCATGTAGAGGTCAGACAATGCCGTGAAAACGATGCCATGTTTGGTCCGGCTACCAAGTTACAAGTATCTTTACTGCGAACAGGTGAATCAGAAAATTGTCGTGCCACCATCAAAGCCTTGTCGCAATTTAATGTCAATCAAATTGATCAACAGCTACAACTACAGTGGTTATCCGAATCAGAATTGCGCGCTTGGCATCCAAGCTTTAAAGCCAATGGACCGCGTGAACAATTTTATATTCAAAATCCACACGTTCGGATTGTCTTTACCCCCCAAGAGCATCCCTAAATCTATCACCGAAACACTATAATACGCATCGGTAGCGCCATACCACCAAGACTGTTGTCGTTAAAATCCCACACCTTGGTTATAAAATTGCCAACGTAGCGCATAGATAACAAAACATTCGCCATAAAAAACCCACTTATGGCGAAATGGGTTTTAGGCTGAAGCATTGGCACATTGCGTTTAGTTAAGGAACAAAGTCCTCACCAAGATAAACTTCGCGTACCATTTCATTGGCGAGCACCTCTTCGGGTGTTCCTTCGGCAATAACAGAGCCTTCACTCACAATATAAGCATGCTCGCAAATTGCCAAGGTTTCGCGCACATTATGATCGGTAATCAGTACCCCAATACCACGATCTTTTAAAGTACGAATAATGTCTTTGATGTCCCCAACAGAAATGGGATCTACCCCAGCAAAGGGCTCATCAAGCAACATAAATTTAGGGTCTGCCGCAAGTGCGCGAGCAATCTCGGCACGGCGACGCTCACCACCTGAAACACTCATGCCCAAGGAGTCTTTAATATGCGTGATTTTAAAATCTTCCAATAACTCATGTAAACGTTGTTGCCGTTGCTGTTTATTGAGATCTTTACGCGTCTCCAATATAGCCATGATATTATCGGCAATGCTGAGTTTTCTAAAAATCGAGGCTTCTTGTGGCAAGTAGCCTATACCTTTTTGCGCACGTTCATGCATGGCTAAATCTGAGATATCGTGTTCATCCAGATAAATCTCTCCTTTATCCATGCGAACCAGTCCCACAACCATATAGAAACTCGTGGTTTTTCCAGCACCATTGGGACCGAGCAAACCAACGATTTGTCCACTCTGCATATTGAATGAAACGTCCTTAACCACCCATCGTTTGTTATAATTTTTAGCCAAATGACGAATCGTTAAACTGCGTCCTTGTGGTGTATTCTGCTGCATTAGTCACGGGCTCCCGGAAAGGATTTGGTTGCAGATGGCGGGATAATAATTTCAATTCGCTTATTGCCTGTACCACCACCTGAGCTACCCGCCGCTTCAATATCACCTTTATTCATACTGTATTTTAAGGTATTACCACGAAAACTGGCTCCATCTTGGTAAATATAAGCATTGCCAAGCAGTGTGATAATACCCGATTCAGCATTATAGGTAATTTTCTGCGCTTCACCGCGGGTTAATCCTTTTTTACCTTCTTGCTGCTGTTGAAATTTAGCAGGCGCCCCCGTTGCAGTCACAGCACTAATTTGCTTATCTTTATTTAACTGCGCGACGATGGAAGCAGATTGTAATTTCAAAGTACCTTGCTGAATCACAACGTTACCACTATAAGTGGTGACACCGGTTTTATCATTATAGGTTGCACGGTCGGCAACCAATGAAATCGGCTGATTCCGATCACTGTCTAAAGCAAAACTATGCATAGAACAAAGCGTTGCGGCACAGAAAATAAATTGACGTAGCATATGATATGAACGCGTCACTGTAAAATTATGGGACATATTCCCCTCGAATATTGAAGAAATCATATTGACCAGAATTAAAATCTGCTTTTAAACCCTGACTAACAAACTGTGAACCAGGTGAGGTAATATTGATTCGTTGTTGCGTTTCCAGCTGACGTTGCTTCGGAAAGAGTGTGAGCTGATCCGTGGTAAAAATCATCTGACCAGTTTGTAACACTTTCGTAGCTTTGACATCACCTGACAATATAATTTTTTCATTCTGATTAAACCCAGCAGCGGTATTGGCCTTAAAGGTTGCATCAACTTGATTATTTAAATACATCGTCGCATCTATTTTTCTTAGCTTCGATGTATCATTTTGTAGATTTTGCTCTAAATGCTCAATCTCCGCACGAATATATAAATCACCTTGCTCATTGGTTTGCAGCACATCCAGCCCATCCGCAGAATAAACCATATTACTGCTATTTTGTGTTTCCAGTTTTTGACCTTTACCACTATAGTAATAATATGCTCCACTGATCGATGCAATGATCACAGCAGCCAAGTAAAGTATTCGTGTATCCATATAACCAAGCTCAAAGGTGCAAAGAATTAAGATGTATGTGGTGCTGCCACATATTTTTCAAGCAATGGCTGATAAGCGCCTTTAGCCATTAATAACATATCACAAACTTCGCGCACTGCACCACGCCCACCCATAGCTTGCGTGACCAAATCAGCGCGTCTGCGAACTTCAACATGACCATTTGGAACAGTCACTTTCATACCCGCAATTGCAAAAGCAGAAAGGTCTGGCCAATCATCCCCCATATACAAACAATCTTCTGGATCCAAAGCCAGTTGTTGGCAAGCTTGCGTTAAAGCCGTCCCTTTATCTTCACGACCTTGATAGAGTAAATCCACCCCAAGATCTTGCATACGTTTTTCAACAATATGACTTTTACGCCCAGTAATGACAATAACTTTCAAACCCGCTTGTTGCACCAATTTCATGCCCAAGCCATCTCGAATATCAAAAGATTTTATTTCATCACCACTATTGGTAAAACTCACAAAACCATCGCTTAAAATACCGTCGACATCTAGAACCAATGCTTCAATATGACGTGCTTGTTCAAGTAATACGTAGGATGCCATGTTTAATTTACCCCTGCTTGAATCAGATCGTGCATGCTAATCACGCCAATCGTGGTATTGTCAGCATCCACCACAATAAATTGGGTAATTTTTCGTTCATTCATTTTTTCTAAAGCTTCTACAGCACGTGCCTCACTGGAAATCGTTGCAGGCTGGCGAATCATCACTTCAGAAATAGGTAAATTGACATCAAAGCTTTGTTGACGATCGATTAAACGGCGCAAATCGCCATCTGTAAAGATACCTAATAGCTTATTATTGTGATCAACGATTGTCGTCATTCCCAAACGCTTATCTGAAATTTCATACAGTACTTTATTGAGCGGAGTATCTGGATAGACTTTCGGTAACGCATCACCGCTATGCATAAGGTGTTTGACGTGTAGTAATAGTCGTTTTCCTAATGCGCCAGCTGGATGCGAGCGTGCAAAATCATCTGCAGTAAAACCACGCGCATCTAATAAAGCTACGGCCAAAGCATCGCCTAAAGCCAAGGTAGCAGTTGTGGTTGAAGTCGGTGCCAACCCCAAGGGGCATGCCTCTTGTACCGGTCCTAAAGTGAGCGCAACATCGGCACTTTGTGGCATCGGTCCAGTAGCATCACCACTAATCGTAATGAGGGGAACTTGTAAGTGTTTTATCAGTGGCATCAACATCATGATTTCATCACTCTTACCAGAGTTGGAAATGGCAATCACAACATCACCGCGTACCAACATGCCTAGATCGCCGTGACCAGCCTCGCCCGGATGCATAAAAAACGAAGGGGTTCCAGTCGAGGCAAAAGTTGCGGCCATTTTGCGTCCAATATGACCAGATTTCCCCATGCCTGTCACCACTAAACGTCCTTTACATTGCAAAATAATCTCACATGCACGGCGAAAACGATGATCAATTTGTGTTGCGAGGATTTCTATTGCATGACGTTCCAAAGCCAAAGTTTCTAATGCGACTTTTTCAAAATCAATGGGTTCAAGACAATTCGATGAATTCAAGAGCGTAAACCTTTACTAAAACAGCTTTTAAAGCAGGATAAACCGAAGCTGTTAATTTTAACATAGCAGAAGCATTTCCTTATTCGATAAATGTATATTTTTCAATAAAAGCATAATTTCCCCCGCAGGGCTTTGTGAAATATTATGCTTAAGTTATGATAAAGCACCTTGTTAGACAGCTTGTGATTCACTATGCAACCTTTTGTTCTATATAACTCAGAGCAACGTCAGAAAGTAGAGTTTATTCCGCGTAACCCAGGCCATATAGATATGTATGTCTGCGGTATGACTGTTTATGATTATTGTCATATTGGTCATGCACGTGTCATGGTTGCTTTTGACTTTATTGTGCGTTTCTTGCGTAGCCAAGGTTGGAAAGTGCGTTACATTCGGAACATTACGGATATTGATGACAAAATCATTCGTCGTGCCAATGAGAACCAAGAAAGTATTGCGCAATTGACGGATCGTTTTATTCAAGCCATGAATGATGATGCCAATGCCTTAGGTTGCTTAGCACCAGACCAATCACCACGTGCCACACATTATATTGAGCAAATGCAGAATATGATTGGACAACTGGTCGATCAAGGTACAGCCTATCCATCTCGCAATGGTGATGTATATTTTCAAGTTGAAAAATTTAAGCAATACGGTCGTTTATCCGGTCGTAAACTGGATGACATGCAAGCGGGTGCATCTGAACGTGTTGATGTCGAAGTTGAAAAACAACACCCCTTTGACTTTGTGCTTTGGAAACATGCCAAAGAAAATGAACCTGCTTGGCCATCACCTTGGGGGCTTGGTCGTCCTGGTTGGCATATCGAGTGTTCTGCCATGTCAACCTGCTGCTTAGGTAACCATTTTGACATTCATGGCGGTGGTTCTGATCTATTATTTCCACATCATGAAAATGAAATCGCTCAAAGTGAAGCGGCGACAGGTGAACAATATGTTAACTATTGGATGCATGTTGGATTTATCAATGTTGATGGCGAAAAAATGTCAAAATCACTGGGTAATTTCTTCACCATTCGCGATGTCATGGATAAATTCCATCCAGAAGTGATCCGTTACTTTATCATTTCATCACACTATAGAAGCCCTGTTAATTTCTCGGACAGTGCCTTAAAAGAAGCAAAATCGGCACTCAGCCGCTTTTATCATGCTGCCAAAGCTTACCAACAAGCCTATACACAACAGCAATCCACACCATTCCCGGACATTATTGAACGTTTTAATGTCGCCATGCGTGATGACTTTAATACCCCTGAAGCCATCGCCGTACTATTTGAAGTCACCAAAGAGCTTAACCGTGCAGTCAAAGAACAAAATGCTGAACAGGCTGCAGCGTATTATGCAACCTTAAGATATCTTACTGATATTCTTGGTCTATTACAGCATGATGCCGATGACTTTTTAAAATCTGATATTGGTCAGCAAGCACTCAGCTTATCCGAAGCCGAAATAGCTGATTTTATTCAACAACGACAAGATGCCAAAAAAGCCAAAGACTTTGCTCGCGCTGACGAAATACGTCAGCAATTACTCGCACAAGGTATAGTCCTAGAAGATACCCGTCAAGGTACGATTTGGCGTCGTGCTGATTAAAGCAGCAGTTAAATAGGCTAAGCATTGACAGCTCAGCAAAACAATCTATAATGCTGATCCATATTGCGGGAATAGCTCAGTTGGTAGAGCATAACCTTGCCAAGGTTGGGGTCGGGAGTTCGAGTCTCCTTTCCCGCTCCAGATTTAAAGTAAGTAAAATCAATAGGTTGTAAGGTTTTAATTAACCTTACAGCCTGTTTTTTATTGTCGATCGGTCAGCTTTGGTTATTCAAAATAATCAAAATTCGCATTAAAAAACACTTAATACTAATCATCTTCAAAAAGAGATATAGCATCTTTATGTCCATTATCGGCTGCTTTTTTTAGCCATATTTCAGCCATTTCATTATTTTGGGCGATTCCATCACCTCGGTGATACATCATTCCCACTGTAAATTGGGCATCTACATTTCCTTGTTCAGCGGATTTACTGTACCACTCAAAAGCTTTTTTATAGTCTTGAGCGACACCATTACCATCTTCATAAAGAAATCCTAGATATTTTTGAGCATCAGCATTTCCTTGTTCAGCAGATTTGCTGTACCACTCAAAGGCTTTTTTATAATCTTGAGTTACGCCTTCACCATTGGCATAAGCTGCACCAAGGTTATTTTGAGCCTGAACATTTCCTTGTTCAGCAGCTTTGCTATACCACTGAAAAGCTTGCTTATCATCTTCCTCTACCCCATGACCATTTGCGTATAGTGCACCAAGGTTATTTTGCGCATCAACATTTCCTTGTTTAGCAGCTTTGCTGTACCACTCAAAGGCTTTTTTATAATCTTGAGTTACGCCTTCACCATTGGCATAAGCTTCACCTAGAAGCGCTTGTGACAAAGCATCTCCCTGATTTGCTAAGTTTTTAATATCTTCAAACTTAGATGTCTGACCACATGCAGATAAGGACAGAATTGATAAAATAATAATAATTTTTTTAGTAGGTACTAAATGCATAAAGCGGTGGCTCCAATGGAAAAATAGAGGGTGCTTTTCAATCAATCTCCTTAAAATATGTCTAAGCTTTATTGACCACTACATGTCTAAGTGTCATGAAATGCTCCATTTTTGATGTTTCCCACATCATTTAGGAGACAGTTTATCACTTATAGGTGTTGTTCAAATTTTCTGGACCACTTCTGTTTTTCAGAAAATCTCCTTAAATCAAGAGTATTCAATTTTCTACTTTTAAGTTCAATGATTTTAGGGAGCATTACCGGGTTCGCCTTTGTGCGATTCTTTAGTTGACCTTATCACAGGCTATGATAGCTGCAATTTCATTGTATACTCTAATGTACGCCCAGGTTTTACCCCCCACCCTTTTTTATACTCCACTACACCACATTTACTATCAGTACTCGAGTATGTAAATTCTTGAACGAAGTCTCCTTGCTCGCAAGCAAACATAGCGTGCGCCTCGTTTCCCTTATATTCCAAACGGATAAGTTTGGCCTGTGAAGTGCAGCTAGTACCAATTTTTGTGAAAGCGGTTGTTTTTGTTTCTGGACTAGGGTAAGAAGGTTTGTAGTTGGAACTTGCCTCACTTATTAGATTGGCTAATTGTTCTTCCTCCGGAAGTCTTAAGCTTAGAAACTTACAGTACCTAGAGGTCGCCCGCCCCATATCCATCTTAGAAAGACCAGTTGAAAGTGTTTCATAAAGATTGAAAAAACGAAATGGTGCTCTTATAGATATATCCCTACCAAGGTCTAAAAATTGCTCAGGAAAGCTTCTTATAGTGCGAGGTAAATCTTTTATATAGAGGGTAAACCACACGACCAATGGTATAATAACAAAATATCTTTTCTTAATTTTCATTTAGTCATCTACTTAATAATGGTGTTTTTGTAGTATCTTTTTGGTAATCAAAATTAAATTTACGGGCATAAATCGTAGGCATCTCGCAATCATATTTAATACAATAAGCTTCTGAAGCAGTCTGTTTTCCTGTTGCAATTTCTATACCCTTGCCCATTATCTTTATTCCAGCTTTGTAAACTGGATTGGTATTATCAGCATTCCAGCTATATGTATCCTTTTTAAATTCCACATATCCTTTAAATTGGAAATTTGGTTTACCAAGAGCATCAACACCAAGGTTCGTTAGTTTACCCTTAGCTATCCCAGCTAGCCTACCTAGAGGCCATTCTTTTGAGGTTACCGTTCTAAAATATTCACCACCAAACCCTAAGTTATCCCACACGACGTCAATGCTTTTACCTTTCGAAATTTTGGCTAAAGCTTTCCCAAGATCCCAATTTTTATCTACACTCCGTTGAATCATTTCTGGCAACTGTTCCATCGCTATCTGAACATCCCATGCTTTAGGGTCGATTTCATATATAATGGCTTCAGCACCATAAGCGTATTGCTTATGCATTGCATCAAAGTTTTCACTAAAAGTCTGCTTTTCTTGCGCTAAAGTTTCGGGCTTTGTGGATTCAAGTTCTCCCCACCACCACTTGTAATAAGCAATATTATTGACACGAGTGGGCTGATTTTCTTTACCTATGAGACTATTATTTAGATCTTGTTGAGAGCTTGCGGGCTGAAAAACTGGTGCAGAGCGATAGTTCACCCCTCCACTATCTCCCACGACATGAGATTGCTGCGGCTGAATAGTTGCACCGCAAGTTAACTTGTCACCCGCATAAGCTACCGCCTTACCATCAAAGATAATAAGGTCATGATTTTTTATTACCGTAGACCAGCATTTACATTTAGGGCAAAAATGGCCATCGCCAGCACGTACAAATAAATTGCCTTGCTGTGAGCTTCTAACCTGAGTCGATGGGATTAAACCGCCGTGATCCGTAGGGGCATTATGAATTGCAAAACCTTTCATCTTTCTTCTTTTCTAAAATATTTTCATATTTTTAGCATAATCAAATACAAGTCCCAATTTTGTTGTGTAAATTTAGAGTGACCTAATCTACTAACACTCCTCACTCAATCGCCCCTACCACCGCCCCATGCCTCGCCTTACACTCATTATACTTCGCCACGGTATCCACAAGCCCACAGCATAACGGCGCTAGCCTGCCCTGATCCTAGCTTTTGCAGATCAGAGCAAGGGTGTTTTTTTAAAACGGACATTTTTACTTTGGAGAAAATGGACATTTCTATTTTGACCTGACAAACTCTCATTACGCATAAGCACCATTATGCTAAATGGACAAAAAATTTAGTAAAATATTTAACTTATAGATCAAAAGTGGGCTAGAAATGATAGTAGTAACTCTTACTTATAAAAAACCATTAGCAAAAGTCGATATTTTCTTAAAAGATCATATAGTTTTTTTAGATCATTATTACAATTTAAAGAAGTTTTTAGCATCAGGTCGTAGAGAGAATCGAGTAGGAGGAGTAATTCTTGTTTTAAGTTCTTCTATTCAAGAAGCTCATGACATTATGAAAAATGATCCTTTTTATATTCACGATATTGCTGATTATGATTTTATGTGGTTTGAACCATCTAAATTTTTAAATGGGATTGATATTATTTAGTCATTCGTTTCTTCTAAAATTAACATAATACACCTTATGCGAAACCAAGTTGTTAGAAGCCATTTAAAGTGTCTATATCCTCACCAATAAAAATGTCTAGTTTATGATAGTTAAACCATCATGGACTGGATATAAAATATAGATGCTGATCACTATGTCTGACAAAGAAATTTAACGTCTTGCAGTACTGCAAGTACGTTCGAGATCAACATATTATTCAAGTTCGTGCAACAGCTGCTTCTGCCACTGTTCGATATTCAGCGAAGCACACTGCCTGCATTGATATCAATGTATTCAATGATGGTTTTGATGGTAGCTACAAGCACACGGCGCTGGACCTCACCTAGTTGACTCTCTGCTAAATTTTCTCATTGATAAAATTTTTCAAAATATGGTTGGTCTAATTATTAAACCTATTCACATGCCTATATGAGGAATAAAATGCCTAATTTCTTTTTAAATTCCCTTTTTTACAAAGCTTTATCGCGATCAGAAAATGATCTTGATGCGCAGATGCAGCTATTAGAAAAATTAATACGTGGCTTGCAAGTTATCAATCCAGTATTTAATAACTGGTATGTAAATAATGCCAAAAACTCACAGCCCCCCTTAGATTTACCATTTCCAAGCGAAAGTGCTGACAAATATTTTAAATTGCTTAAAAAGAACAATGAATTTAAGCCACTTTTATTATGGAATGGCCAAATCAATAACGATTATTATGCTAATATTGCCTTGCAGCTAATACATTTGAGTATTAGCTTAAATAAAACAATCCAACCTAGCGATCTTATAAAAGTTTTTTCCGTCATTTTAGAGGTTTTTTCGGTTAGGTACCTTTATTTATCCAATAATTTTAATAATGAAATCCGCGTTTTTGAGCACAGCTATCCTGTTTCATCTATTTGTTATTTACCTAAAATATTGAAGGATATAGCAATACCTCATCTTTATAAAAAAATCATAATTGATAATGAGGTAAATAAAGGTACGCTTCTAATTTTTGATGAAAATATATATGATGAATCAGATGAAATGAAGAAAAAAATACAAGAAAACACTTTAGCCTTAGTTGAGTTGGATTTAATACCTTCAACCAAGTTACCAGATAATTTTTTTGAAAAATAAATGGTTATCTAAGTTTAACCAAATCATTATATATCAGCTAGATTCTTAGCCCTCACTCCGAGGGCAAGCCTTAATCAAAGCCCCATGCCTCGCCTTGCACTCATTATACTTCGCCACGGTATCCACAAGCCCACAGCATAACGGCGCTAGCCTGCCCTGATCCTAGCTTTTGCAGATCAGAGCAAGGTGTGAATAGATTGTTTTTTGGATGACCAATTTAGCTTCTAACAAATGAATATCACATAAGTACTTATGTTAAATGGAGCTATTCAGACTCATATGGTGCTCGAACATTTTTTACGAATCTTTGTTCTATTGCTCCATATTTTTTAAAATTAATACGTGCTTGATTGAGAGATGGGATATTTGCTCCACCGCTAAACTTAGGATCGTCATTCTGCACAGGATCATCTTCCCAAAAGCAAACAGGACATATATCGTAATCCCCATTGCTCGGCTCAAACCTAGTTAGACAATCACAACATACGCATGGATATCTATCTGTTTCCAATTTGTCTACCATTAAGTTAACCTAAAAAAGTTTTCATGTAATAAAAATACTCTAGTCTAGACTGCTCAATGTACGTGACGCTTCTATTGCATGTTTAATTTAACGTTAGAACTTATATTTTCTAAAACTAATATAGTCGAAAACTAGTTTCTCCTGCATTTTCCGTCATTAAAAATGCACTTCATTATTAAGTTATTTTTAAATTAACATCATATATCTTAGTGCAAAACAAACTTAATAATATATTTTAAATCAAATGGTTAAATCTTATAAATAAGCCCTAGTCTTTATTTCAGGACCAGATATCCGTCGAAATCCTAGCCAAGATCACCGACCATAAAACCATGAGTATATTGATCAACACTTATCCCCCACCGCAAGAGAAATCACTAAAATGCTCAATACTGCTTAACAAAAATAGCCCGTCGTGTGTGGACCCCCACCAAACATCCTTAAGCTGGTCTGGATTCCATTAATTGTGGATCTAAGCACAGCGATCAGATTACTGATCTGGTTAACAAAACTCATTTTCTGCAATCATTCATGTTTTAAGATCAAATTTATAAGTAAATTAAAGTCAGTGACTTATGTTAATTTTTTTTCAAAAGTTTAAAATAATGACTATTTAGTTATTAGATTCACCAAGGTAGTCGAATGATCCATGTAATTATTAAATATGCTATTACTGCAGCAATGGTGATCCTAATCTCTGAAGTTGCAAAACGCAGTGATCGTTTAGGTGGACTACTTGCAGCACTTCCTCTTGTAACAGTTTTTGTTCTTATTTGGATGAAATTAGAAGGACAGAGTTCAGAAAAAATCGCCAATCATGCATGGTATACCTTTTGGTATGTTGTACCCACACTACCAATGTTTTTAATTTTCCCTCTGCTATATGATCGCTGTGGCTTTTGGGTAGCACTTGTTGCTTGCTGTGCAATCACTGTTATTATTTTCTTATTATGGGCAAAACTACTACAAGGCTTTGGGGTATATCTAATCTGAGCTCCAATAGATTCTGGACATTCAGTGACTAGACTGGGGGTTTATATCACTCAAGCCAAGCCCCACTCTAGAGCTTTCACAACTACCTCATATTCCCCCGCACCCATTCTATTTGATAATGACATCTGCCAAAGCAATAGCATGATTGCACTGCACCGCCCTGATTCTAATTACCGCAGATCAAGAAAACGTATCAGCAGATTCGCTGTTACCGGCAATGATAAGTAACCTGAGTTCGATGAAAAACGTTCAACCTTTCAGCATATTTTTGAAAGTTGGCTTATTCGGATTTAAACAATAAGCCACTACAGCAGCCATAATATTTACCATGAAATTATTCACAGAACGATGACGCGAATGGTCAAGTTGATGTAAGTTTTTTAACTGATCATTCACCGTTTCTATTAATCCTCTTCTGCCAAGCAATTGTTTTTCTTCTTCAGTTCGGAGTGGCTTGTTTTTCATATTCTTACGTGATGGAGTCAATATTTTTAATCCTCTTGCTGCTAAAGCCTCTGTCTTAGCTTTGCTTAAATAGCCTTTATCTCCTAATAAAATGCCTTTTAATTCTTTGGTTAAAGACTCTAGTACAGCAATATCATGGATATTCCCTGATGTTACTTTAATATTAATAATTTCACCTAAGTTATTGATAACCATGTGTAATTTAAAACCATAGAACCACCCAGTACTACTTTTTCCACGATTCGCTAAGCCTTTAAATACGCGGTTTCTTTTAATTCTAAGATTATGACAAACTACAAGTTTGGTTGAATCAATAATACTAATTCCTGTATCAGTTCCTTTAACCTGATGAAAAAAGCTACTCAAAGCTTGTAAACAACGTGGCATGATTTCAATAAAACGATTATAGCTCAGCAGCTTAGGAAATGCTGATTTCCAAAAAGGGATGACCATGTGGCAGTAAAAATATTTAAAGAATCTAAAACCTGATTGGTGAAATAAGATAACAATTGTCATGATCTCAGATAAACTTAAAGCTGACTTTTGAACTGGCTTATTTTGCTCAGGAATAAGAGCTTTCTCTAGAGATTCGTTAAATATTTTGCAAAAATCATCCACTTTACAGAATAATTCGGTAATATGATCCATAGAAAAGCCTTGTGTTTTAACTTTTGTCTTAAGAACCAATAAGTTATAAACATTAAGGCTTTTTTTCTACTTTTTTTATGTCGAACTCAGGTTAAGTAAGACAGTCATGGTCTAATAAACTCAAACCACAAAATAAAAAAGTAGAGTACGGGACAAAATCCTAAACAAGAAAAAAGCCCTTGTAACAACAAGGGCTTGATTCAGAATTTGGCGGAAGCGGTGAGATTCGAACTCACGGAGGGCGTGAACCCTCGTCGGTTTTCAAGACCGGTGCATTAAACCGCTCTGCCACGCTTCCAATGGCGGCTATCATATAAATAAAATCAGCAAATGGCAAATGCTTTTGGTCAGTTATGATCTATATGTCTAAAAATAATCCAATTTGGTTGTAAAAAACAGACCGCACAGCGCTTTGTTATACCTAGCCCCTCACCACATGCTATGATGGCAACTTACTTGATATTGCTTCATCGTAATAAAAGTCTTTAAAATACGTCAACTTATTACGTCTATAACCCATCGGATAATTGATATGAACCGTAAATTATTGACTGCAGAAGGTTATCAACGTTTACAAAATGAACTGAATGATCTGGTTCGCACTGAACGACCCGAAATTACCAAAATCGTAGCATGGGCAGCCAGTTTAGGCGATCGCTCTGAAAATGCTGATTATCATTATAATAAACGTAAATTACGTGAGATCGACCGACGTATTCGCTACTTAAGCAAACTCTTTGAGGTCGCTCAAAAAATCGAATATCGTCCAGAGCAAGAGGGTAAGGTCTATTTTGGCGCATGGGTTATATTAGAAAACGATGCAGAAGAAACTATTCAGTTTCGTATTGTGGGTGATGAAGAAATTTATGGTTCTAAAGACTATATTTCTTTACAAGCACCGCTCGCCAAAGCCTGCCTCGGCAAATCAGTCGATGACGAAGTGGAAGTACAAACACCAAATGGCAAAAAGCTTTGGTATATTGTGCAGATCAATTATCATCAAACAGATCTTTCGTCCATCTAAATAAAAAAGACTAAACCCCAGTCTCAACTGAGATTTAGTGCAGAAACTTAAGCAGCTTTGATTATGCTAAATCAGCAACCCGCCCTGCTAACGATAACGTTGTTGTGAGTTGTTGCAGATGCTGTAATAACAATTGATCCTTACCTTGTGCAGCAACGAGCTGTACACCTATCGGTAATTGCTCCGTAGAAAAACCAATCGGGTAAGCAACGCCTGGCGCATCTAAATAGTTAAATGGTCGAGTATAATCACCAACATGACGAAAGCCTTGATCTTCTGGGTCTAGAGCAGACGCAAATATCGGGCTTACCGGTAAAACTAAGCATGCATCACCCCCCAATGATTCAGCAAATGCTTGTTGATATTCCAGACGTTGTGCAAGCGCGAGTTGATATTCAGACACTGCGATGTCTTTGCCACGTAATACTCTTTGACGCACCACTTCCCACATTTTATTTTGCTTATTTTCAGCAGCTTTACCATGATTGTGGTAGCTTTCATAAGCAATAATGGTTGAGGTCAAATCAGACAAATGTGCAAAATCAAAATCCTTCGGTTTTTGCCAAGCTCGAAGCTGAATACCCTTTTGCTGCAACGCTTGTAAATGTTGCCGCCAAAGTTGCAATATTTCTGTTGCTAATGGATTTGGAAAATCCTTTTCATCTAAATAATAGATGCTGTTCAACGGCATTACTGCTAAATGACTTTGATCTTGTTTCAATAATTGATAAAACTCAATAATATCTTCCGATGCCAGTGCGATCGGTCCGAGGCTATCTAAAGATTGCGCTAGAGGAATTGCGCCACGCGCATTAATTTTATGGGCAGTTGGTTTAAAGCCCAATACTCCATTAAGCGCGGCGGGAGTACGAATCGATCCCCCAGTATCACCACCAATCGCAATGGGGCATAAACCCGCTGCAACAGCAACAGCAGATCCAGAAGATGAACCACCAGGAGATAGCACCTGCTTGGACCAAGGATTATGAGGAGTACCCTGTAATGGATTTTGCCCAGATAATCCAAAAGCCAATTCTGTCATTTTAGCTTTCGCTAAAATAATAAAACCAAGACTTTCCAGTTTATTAAACAAAGCGCAATTTTTATGTGCAATATGATCTAAATAAACAGTACCTGCATGGGTAATATAGCCCTGTACATGTAAATTATCTTTTAACACAATTGGAATACCATGAAATGGACTCAATTGTTTGCCTTTAGCCGTTAATAAATCTAATTTACGTGCCTGTATCAAAGCCTCGGATTCAAATAAATCTGAAATACAATTCAATGCCGCATATTGTTTAATGCGATCGATATAAAACTGTACCACATCAACACAACTTATTTGTTTCTCTGCAATACGGCGAGCTATTTCTAATGCAGATACATTTAAGAGATTCATTTTATATCTTCCAATCGTTTTCCAGCAGTTTCAGGCATTTTTAAGAAGGTGATTAATGTGAGCAAAGCACCAACCAATACCATAAAGTAAAAATAATCTTGCTTACCGATACTTTGTAACCAAGTCAGCACATAAGGTGTTGTCCCACCCAGCAATGCAACCATTAAGTTATAAGGTGCACCAATTCCAACTGCGCGAACTTCTGTGGGAAATTGCTCAGACATCACTGCAGGTCCAATTGCGGTATATAAGGCATAGAGCAATAGTCCAAAGAGTTCAGCCAATAAAATGGATGAGAAAGATCCATCCATCCATTTCATCACTGGATAGAAAAAGATTAAATATCCCAAACTAAAAACAATTAACTGAGGTTTACGTCCAAATTTATCGGACAACCAACCAAATAATGGTTGACTCAACATAAAGATAATCATGGCGATGGTATTGGCTGCAAAAGCAGTTTGTGGAGCTGCCTTCAGACTTTTTATCGCATAAGTAGGGACGTAAATCACGAAGATATAAAATGCAAAGGTGGTGAGTATCGAAATTCCCACAATACGCATGGTCTCTTTCGGATAGTTTTTAATTAGCTTACCCAGTGGATTACGTACCTTTTCTTTATTCTGGGTCATTTCACTATCGGGCACAGAATGACGAATCCAAATGCCGATTAATCCACCAACCGCCCCCATAATAAATGGAATACGCCATCCATACTGATTCATTTGTTGATCAGTCAATACTGTTGTCAATACCCAAGCTACACTTGATGCAAGTAAAATACCGATCGCGGAGCTAAAGAACATAAAGCTGGAATAAAAGCCACGTTTATGATCAGGTGCCATCTCTGCTAAATAAGTTGCAGCTGAAGCAAACTCCCCTCCTAAAGATAAGCCTTGTAATAAACGGGCTAAGACTAAAATAATAGGCGCCACAATACCGATGGTGGTATAAGTTGGGGAAAGCCCAATCATCAGTGATCCACCAGCCATCATTAAAATCGTTGCAGCCAAAGCCGCCTTACGACCAAAGCGATCAGAGAAAATCCCGAGAACAACGCCTCCCAATGGTCGCATAAAGAAACCCACTGCAAAAATAGCGAAGGTTGCGAGTAATGAAGCCGTTGGATCATCCGATGGGAAGAACTGCTTCGAGAAAAAGACTGCAAAAGTGGCATAGATTGTCCAATCAAACCATTCAATTGCATTACCAATCGTACCTGCAAGAATCACTTTCTTTTGTGATACATTGCTTGATGTGGAGCTTAATTTTTTCATAATTGACTCATCCATAAGCAACTACTCTGTGTTTAGACACTAATATTTGCTATATTTTGGTTTTTAGACTCAAAATCAGATTATATTTAATTTTTAGACAAGTCAACTTTTATGAATGAACTTTTAACGCTTGATGAAATTGATATTGCTTGCATGAATGCGCTGATGCAGAATCCACGCGGCTCTTGGCGTGAGCTCAGCCTTGCCTGTGATATTCCCGAGAAGAAACTTTCACGACGTATCAGTAAGCTTATAGATGATCAAATTATCCGAACATCAATTGAACTCAATCCCATTGTGGTCAATAAAGGCTTTACAGTACATGTCTGGATGAGTGTTAAATTCGGTAAAGAACAGCAGATTGCACAATTTCTAGCCCAGCGTCCTGAAGTCAGGATTGTATTCCTAACCACAGGACTTGCCGATATATTTTTAGAAATCGGTTTAGAAAAGCAAACTCAGTTAGCCCTTTGGATGCAAGATTTTGTTGCACAAATTCCGGATATTCACACTGTTGAGACACAGGTTGTGCTCAAACCCTTCTCTTGGGCAAGTAAGCCCAAAAACCATCTGCTCAACACCACGACAGCACAAAAAATTCGTCACATCACAGCAGATGAACGATCACTGATTCATGTACTTTCACATGATGGGCGGATCTCTATTAAAAGTTTAGCCGAGCAGATCGGCATGACGGAGCATAAAACACAAAAGCTATTAAATGATTTACTACAAGATGAAGTTTTTAATATCCGTATTGATTTCGAGCCGAGTTTGCTCGGTTTCAATACAGAAGCCATTATTCTTGTACAAAGCCGCCCTGAACATGCACAACATATTGCCCAAGCATTGACTGCATCGCCATATACCCGTTGTCTATTTGGGATGAGTGGTGAAGCACAATTTTTTTGGCATGTACTCTGTAAAGATCAAGCAGATTTATGGCAACTGACCATTGACGAGCTAGGTCAATTAGAGGGAATACAATCCTATAGCACCAACATGATTACCAATGCCTATAAGCGAGCTGGTTTCATGCGCAAAGGACTGAAAATTCAACTTTCTTAATTTTTTTTGTAACCGCACAGTTATTTAAATCACCAATGCATAAATTTATGTGTAATCTTAATAACTTAGCTTTCATTAAGTATTACACATATTTTTTAGCCATTGATCTATCTTGGTTAGAACTGCAATCTTGCGATTATGAAATAAAACTGATTAATCTCCTGCCACGCTTTCCTCTATTACACGCGTGCAATAACAGAGATTTTAATTCAGTTTTTTCTTATACAACACCAGAGATCAACGTTATTATCTTGGATAATATTTGCAAAAAATGAATACCAAGTCGAATTACCCCCTTATAAAATAAAAATAAATCATTTTATATCATATAGATATAAAATAATCACTTGTTATCGCCAATATCAACTGGGTAAAAGATTCTTGTCTTACTGATAGGAATCTATTTTATTTTTCTGCCTTAATTCCTTCATACTTTTTACAGATTACAGCAAACAAATCCTGTTTTATCTCATCAGAATTGTTTATAAATTGGCTCACTTTTTAAGCACAACATCGTACTGTTACCTATGTTAAGTATTTTTTATACAAAATTTGACAATATATTTTTTCGCGTATATTATTCGCCCACTTTTTAGCGAGATCATTTTTTGACCGAGCCAACCCAATATTTGTCAAATTCTTCCACATTCGTTCTACCAGTCTTATTGAATGGTGTTCATGCAGACCCGCCCTTATTGAATTTATCAACGTAATAAAATTGCCGTATTACCGCAATTTTATGGGCTGTAAATTATCGTAATGGAGACAACATGCACAGTAGTTCAACTTCTGGGTCGAGGCGTTGCCTATACTCACGTTTTACTTCAAATCTTCCAAAATTTCTTGTGATTGCTAGTCTAGCTGCAATTCCCTTTCACGGATCAAATGCCAATCGGATTCAATCTGCAATAGCACCGACCAGCCCCAACAAGCTTACAGTGGTCACCGTTGCCTCACCCAGCACAGTGTTGAATCAAGATGATTTCCGCTATGGTTTTGGCTATGATCTTGTGTATAAATATGCACAAAGTACTGACTTACAGCTTGATTTACATGTCGTTGCAGACAATGACACCGCTTTACAATGGGTCAAGCAAGGTAAAGCCAACTTGGCAATGACCACCCAACCGATTGATGAAATCAAAAGTAAAAGATTACGAGCGATTTCTGTAAGTTGTGATCATTACAGCATTTTGAGTCAACGGGGGTTAGACCACAATCTAAACTGGGTCGCGGCAAAGTCCAGCCCACAAATTGATCGCGCACAAAATTACCTTTGTGACAATCAACAAAGTGGTAACTTACAGCAATTAGCATCCTTCTATGATCGTAATGTCGTTTCTGAAGATGAATGGTTGCTACTCAACAAAATGCTCCATAAACGCATGCCGATTTATCGTGCCAGTTTAGAGCGTACTGCCGAAAATTATGCATTAGATTGGCATCTGCTGACCGCAATTGCCTTGCAAGAATCTCAGCTTAATCCACAATCTGTTTCACCCACTGGCGTCCGTGGCGTAATGATGCTAACCCATGCAACGGCCAAAGCCATGGGCGTACATAACCGCTTAGATCCCGAGCAGAGTATTCGCGGTGGTGCAAAATACTACGATCTCATGTTGCAAAAATATCAGGACATAGCCTTACCTGATCGTTATTGGTTCGCCTTGGTCGCTTATAATATGGGACCTGGCGCAGTTGATAAAATTCAACAGCAATTACAACAGCAAGGCAAAGATCCACAACAGTGGACCATGCTCTATGACTATTTGAATCGCCACCAAGCACAACATGGTCGCTATAAGCAAGCCATACAGTATGTAACACGTATACGCAGCTATCTGGAACGAATTAAAACCAATAGTGACTTTGTTGAAGTTTAAGCCGTCTCATTTACAGACGCTACAGCAATTCATATCTCATCCATCGGTGCAGCTGTGCGTTGCCCTAGCCCAAACATATTGTCATATTTCTGCAATGCTAAAATCAGGCATAAAAAAAGCTTAGTCCGTAAACTAAGCTTTTTTAAATATAATGACTTAAACAGTATGTTCCAAGATTTTTTTAAATAATGTTTTTTGCTCTTGGCTTGGTTTTGCAGTTTGTAATGCCATCAATTGTGACATATCGCCCTGAACCTTGATTTTACCTGTCATAAATGCCTGCATCGCAGCAGCCATATCAAACTCTAAAAACACTTTACGTAATGTTTCAGCGTCCATATTTAAGGTCGTTTTAGCATTTGCAGATGTGCCTTTTAAAATTTTACCACCATCTAATGATAGCTCAGTATTTCCTGAATCATCAGTGACTACTAAGTTAATGGCTAGATTGGCTAATGCTGGTGGTAAATTAAGATCACCGACTTCTGCTGTGAGTTTTTCAACCAAACCAAACCAATCATCTGTTAGAAATGCAGCCATGACTTTTCCTCAAAATTATTTATACATATGACGTGTTGTCTATCCAAACAACATCTTCGTAAATTCACTTACGTGAAGCATGTTATAGCATGATAATTTCAGTTTGGGCTAAACAAATTTGCACCAAGTGTTCACGTTTTATTAATTTTTTCATTTTTTTATTAAAATCGCGGCATTTGCTACTGCAAATGCCGCGATATAAAATCTCAAAATAATAAGGTTTATTCTGCAGCAAAACTCAAGTTCACCACATCTAAACGTTTCTTGAACTCTTCAGGACTACAGCTTTCGTCCTCCTCAACAATACGTTGAGAATCTAAGGCTTCAAAATCAAATAATTCGCGATCTGCGAGCTGCGAAGGTGAAACATTTTGTAAGGCACCAAAAATGCTATGCAAACGTTTTGGATATTTCTTATCCCATTCTCTTAACATATCATTGAGCATGGCACGCTGTAAGTTTTCTTGTGAACCACACAAGTTACATGGAATGATTGGAAACTTACGTAGTTCAGCATATTTAATAATATCTTTTTCTTCAACATAGGCTAAAGGTCGAATCAAGATATTACGCTTATCGGTAGACAATAGCTTGGGTGGCATCGCTTTCAAACTACCACCATGAAATAAGTTCAAAAAGAATGTCGCTAAGATATCATCACGATGATGACCTAAAGCAACTTTTGTCGCACCAATTTCTTGTGCAAAACCATAGAGAGAACCACGACGTAAACGCGAACACACTGCACAATAAGTCTTACCTTCTGGTGTTAAACGCTTCGTAATACTATAGGTATCTTTTTCTAAAATATAATATGGAATATTATTTTCTTCCATATAACGAGGGAGTACATCTTCTGGAAAACCAGGTTGTTTCTGATCTAGGTTAACAGCCACCACATCAAAGTTAATCGGTGCAATACGCTTAAATTGCAGCAAGATATCCAACAACGTGTAGCTGTCTTTGCCACCCGAAACACAAACCATTACTTTATCGCCCTCTTCAATCATTTGATAATCTCGAATCGCATGACCGACCTGGCGACGAAGTTTTTTTAATAAACGATAGTATGCCGAACTTGTCGGTAACTCTGGTTTAAAATTAAATCCTTGCTCGGACTCAAGTGGCGAATACATAAAAGCGCATAACCCAAAAAAAATTTGCCTAATTTTAGCCGATTCACCGATAAGACGCACCTATAACTTGCGTAATTTTAACAACAACACAAGAATTAATGCGGCATTAACAATATGACTTTTATGTTAAGAAAAATTAAGCTTAATACAGGCAAATAACGTGGTTTGGTTTTTTTCCACAGTTTTCCACAAAAGCTGTGGATAAAATTGTGGAAACTATAGGGCTTGACAAGTCTTTTACGCTGAAGATAGGGCATTCTCATTAGATTGTACGTTTTTTAATCGTTTTTTTATTCTATTAAATTCAATGGCTTACCTAAGTCAAGCAATCTATATTAAAAAAAAATTAAATTTTTTTTCGATTATTATGACAACAATCCAGACTTGATTTTTCTTTTACAAATTGATAAAAACAAGACTGGAGAATTTTGAATAATTTGCTGTAAAAGCGGCTCAATATGAATAAAACACATAAAAATAGCCCTGTCTATGCGAAGTTGATTTTTTTAACTATTTTTTTAAATTTAGGCAGTCTTGCACAGTATAGTCATGCTGAACAAATTTATAGTTATCGTGATCAACAAGGAACGACCTTACTGACCAATCAAAAACATAACGAACAAGGGCTCATTACTATAAAAGTGAACTATTATCCAGATAGTAATGTCCATCACTATAATAATTGGGGTAAAGACGAAGCCGCCGTATTGCCTAAGTTCGCACAAGGTAAAAATGCCTATGACGATTTAATTCAGCAAGCAGCAGCTCAGCACAATATTTCAGCTGGCTTAATAAAAGCTGTCATGCATACCGAATCTGGCTTCGATGTTCAAGCACGTTCGCCTGTGGGTGCACAAGGTTTAATGCAACTCATGCCTGCAACTGCAAAACGATTTAATGTCATAAACGCCTATGATCCTAAACAGAATATCTTTGCTGGCGCACAATACTTAAGCTGGTTGCTAAAACGCTTCAATGGACAAACTGAGCTTGCCCTCGCTGCGTATAATGCAGGTGAAGGGAATGTCAAAAAATATGGTGGGATTCCACCTTTTCGTGAGACACAGGACTATGTCAAACGAGTCAGTAGTCGTTATAACAACCTATATGCCGATGGCAACTATATCTCCAATAGCAACACAACATCTACCACACCATCCAAGCCAACCGCAACTGAACAAGCGCAAATGGCAAGCAATAATCGTTATAGCAATCGACCAATTATTGCCATCTCAAATCATCATTTTAGCAATAAAACCACAGGTTCTTATAGCACAGAACATGCAACTGCGACGGCAAAGATTATCATTGATCCTTAACAGCTGACTCAACTCAGCGATTTTCATTTGCTCATCCACTTCACTTTAGCTTAGCAATGTTCAAGATCATTGACATTATTCGATGAAATGCACAGAAATCAAGCTCATATCTCTAGGCTTTATCAGTATTTTTTTAAAGCTTTAACGGTTTTATTCTTGAATTTTGTGCCCTTCCCCCTCATATTCTATATTTGATTTGTAGCTTATAAATCAAATCTTTTACTATCTATAAGAGGATATTCTTGATGATGCGGATTGGTTTGTTTTTGCTTACCAACCTCGCGGTACTAGTTGTAGCTGGCTTAATCCTATCGATATTAGGTGTAGGAAGTTACCGTAGCGCTGGCGGTCTAAATTTAGGCAACTTAATGGTGATCTGTTTAGTCTTTGGTATGGTGGGATCAATGATTTCACTTTTCATGTCTAAATGGATGGCAATTAAAAGTACAGGTACGGTACTGATCGACCCTAATGCACCTCGTGATCAAGCTGAAGCATGGTTATTACAAGAGGTTGCGCAATTATCTCAACGTGCTGGTATTCAAATGCCTGAAGTTGGTATTTTTCCTTCCTATCAATCCAATGCATTTGCAACAGGCTGGAATAAAAACGATGCTTTAGTATCGGTTTCTTCTGGTTTGTTACAACGCATGAATAAGGATGAATTACGCGCAGTATTAGCCCATGAGATTGGACATGTTGCCAATGGTGATATGGTGACTTTGGCCTTGATTCAAGGTGTGGTAAACGCCTTCGTCATGTTCTTTGCCCGTATTGTTGGTGACTTTATTGACCGTAATGTCTTTGGTCGTGAAGAAGGTCAAGCACCTGGTTTAGCATTCTTTGCCATTACCATTGTGCTCGATATTGTTTTCGGTATTTTAGCCTCAGCCATTGTCATGTGGTTTTCACGCTATCGTGAATATCGTGCCGACGAAGCCGGAGCCAGACTTGCTGGAAAACAAGCTATGATCAATGCCTTGTTACGCTTACAAGCTGAATCAGAAATGCCAGATCAAATGCCAAGTGAAATGAAGGCTTTTGCCATCGCGGAAGGTAAGCAAGAAGGATTTAGTTTAGCCGCTTTATTCCAGACCCACCCAACGATCGAACAACGTGTTGCAGCCTTACAACAGCTCAATGTACAGTAATAAATAATCGCCCCAAAAAATAAACCTCAAATTGAGGTTTATTTTTTATTTATTTTAAGTTTTTATTTATTTTAAGCCCTAAACGGGTAAACCTAAAATCAAAGAAGCAATATATAAATAAACCAACACACCCGTGGCATCACAAATCGATGTAACCAATGGTGCTGAAGCGCTGGCTGGATCTAAGCCCAAACGATTTAATATAAAAGGTAAGCTCATGCCAATAATACAACCGAGTAAAACAATACCGACCATACTCAATGCCAAAACCAGAGACACTGCGGCATCACCACGATAATAGCCTAATAGCGATACCGCGATTGCCATGGTTCCCCCCAAACATAATGCCACCAAAACTTCACGGCACATCAGTGCAAACCAATCTCTGATTCCCACCTCACCGGTCGCTAATGCGCGTACCATTAATGTTGCAGATTGAGATCCAGCATTCCCGCCACTCCCGACTAATAAGGGTAAGAAAAATACCAATACGATGTGGGCAGCAATAATTTCCTCAAAATGGGCAATCCCAATCCCAGACAGTAAACTACCAAAAACTAAAAACACCAACCAAAAAACACGCTTACGATATAACAAATTAATGGGCGCAGTTTTTAAATTAATTTTACTGCTCGCCTGTACCGCACCAGCTTTTAAGAAATCCTCATTGGCTTCTTCAATCACCACATCCATAGCATCATCATAGGTTACGATCCCCACCATTTCACCATGCTCATCAACGATCGGGACTGCTATCAAATCATAACGTTCAATCATTTTAACGACTTCGACTTGATTTAAATCTACCTCTGCACAAATCACGTCTTTGGTCATTAAATTGGAAATAATCTGATTTTCTTGCGCCAGAATAAGTTGTTTTAAAGAAATTACTCCAATTAAACGTCTATGATCATCCAACACATAGGCAATATAAATGGTTTCTCGATCTGGTGCCTCCAGCCGAATCGTCCGTATTGCTTCTGTCACCGTCATTTCAGGCTTTAAAGTCACATATTCAGAGCTCATTAATGCCCCGGCAGTTCCTTCATGATAGGCGGCCAATTTACGGATATCTTCACGCTCTAACTGAGCTAAAGCGGGTAATAATGCATCTTGTTGTTCTGCAGTCAGACTTTTATATAAATCCACACGCTTATCGGAAGGCATTTCACCAATGATTTCAGCCAGAGTCGCACGCGTCATATGCTGGGCAAAATGAACTTGGTCTTCTGCGTCTAAATGCGAAAATACAAAGGCACGATCTGAGAGTTCTAATAATAAAATCAATGCATTGTCATGAGGGAGCTTAGCTAGCACTTCGGCCATATCGGCAGGCTGAAAAGTACTGACCGCATCTAAAGCCAGTTGGATATCTTTTTTTTCAAGTGAATCATTTAGTAAATAGATAAAATTATTGTAACGCATTCTGCCACCTATAAACTCCACACACTGAAGCCTATAGGTCTTCAATGGTGATTAGTTTAGCATTACCGTTGTGCAAGTTAGACACAGTCGGTTGGGATGATTGAGCTTAGTTCGATTTAAATAACAACTATGGCTGTCCATTGTGGATATTAAAACTCTCTAGTACGTGCCGCTTATCCGGCGCGCCAATACTACAAAAAAAATCATTGCAGCTCAACAGCCTAGCCATGCTAAGTTATTGAGCTATAGTGATTTCCACGCTTGGCACTGTTTTAGAAGCTAGGCTTAGCTTAGCTGATTTAGATGAAAAATACCGTTAAATCATGACTTTATTTATTTAAGTTATGCTGTTTCTATTCACTACTACTCTACGAATCATAACAAACATAAAAGGAATAAATACAAAGACCAATACCGTACCAAATAATACACCACCCAATATACTGGTACCAATTTCTTGACGACTCGCAGCCCCCGCCCCTGTTGCAAAAACCAAAGGTAAAATACCCGCCCCAAATGCAATCGAAGTCATCAAAATTGGGCGTAGTCGCAAACTTGCGCCTTGTAATGCCGCCTCCACTATTGAAGCACCTTTTTGTTGCGCTAATGCTGCAAACTCAACAATTAATATGGCATTTTTACAAGACAAACCAATGGTCGTCAGTAAGGCAATCTGAAAATAAATATCATTTGCCAAGCCAAACATACTACTGAAGACGATATTTCCGCCCATCCCCAGCGGAATGGCGGTCATCACTGCGGTAGGAATAGACCAACTTTCATATAGGGCTGCAAGGCATAAGAAAATAAAACCAATCGATGATAAATATAACCAAAGCGCTTGTTGTTTGGCTTGTTGCTCTTGTAGGGATAAACCACTCCAAGCCACACTAATTCCTGGGAATTGATCAACCAAATGTTGAATATCACGCATTGCTACACCCGTACTCGCATTGGCATGACTATCTGCTTCCATGGATAAAGCGCGATAGCCTTGGAAGCGATTCACGACATCAGGTCCACCATCCCAATTAATACTGGCAAAGTTACTAAACTCTATCATTTGATTATTTTGATTCCGCACCGCCCATTGTGCTAAATCTTCTGGTTTAGAGCGGTATGCAGCATCACCCTGCATATATACGCGCTTAATCTTACCGCGATCAATAAAGTCATTCACATAACTCCCTCCCCATGCCGTAGATAGGGTGCTATTAATAGCGGGTAACGGTACTTGATGTAATGCTGCTAAACGATGATCAATTTTGACATTTAACTTGGCTTTGTCTGGATTACTACGGTTTTGAAATTTCTCAAAACTGTCATATTCATTTGCTTTTAATTTAATCGCCTCATATTGCTGCTGCAAATATTGACGCCCTTGTCCATTTACATCTTGCAGCCAGAAATCAAGGCTATTGGTATCGCCTAAACCACTGACTGCAGCAGGTAAACTCACCAACACAAAAGAAACTTCTAAATGCTGTCTAAAATATTTTTCCGCACGTTGTTTAATCGCTAAGGCGGTTTGCTCTGGTGATTTACGCTGATCCCAAGATTTTAACGCCACAAAACCAGTACCAAGATTTTGTGCAGTGCCAGAAAAATTACGCCCATAACGCATCAGCACGATATCTACATTGGCTTTTTCTTGTTCTAAAAAATAACGTTGAATCTGTTCACCCACCACTACACTTTTACTCATCGGTGCACCATCCACTAAACGAAACTGTACACTCAGTATTCCTTGGTCTTCACTGGGTATAAAACTCGTAGGCAACGCGCGATACAATAAGCTAAAAACAGCGATAAGCGCGATAAAACAAATCATCATCGCCCATTTATAATTTAAAGTCAGGTGAATGGTTTTTCTATAATACGTATCGATACTCTTTAAAGTGTTATTAAATAGCTCAGCCCAACGCGCAGTTTTTTGTTTTGGTTTTAAAATAATTGCACAAAGTGCTGGTGTTAAGATTAAAGCTGTCAGCAGAGATAAACTCATTGCTGCGACTAAAGTAACCGAAAATTGTCGATAAATTACACCTGTTGCCCCGGGAAAAAATGCCATGGGAATAAATACTGCTGTCAGCACTAAAGTAATCCCAATTAATGCCCCACTCATGTCTTGCATGGATGCCAATGCTGCTTGCTGAGCATCCATGGCTTGTTCATGCATTAAGCGCTCGACGTTCTCCACCACAACAATGGCATCATCAACCAACAAACCAATAGCCAATACCAAGGCAAATAAAGTTAAGGTGTTAATACTCATTCCAAACACTGCTAAAATAGCAAAAGTTCCCAAAATCACCACAGGAACGGTAATCGTTGGAATAAGTGTTGCTCTCCAGCTTTGTAGAAATAAATACATCACCAGAACAACTAAAAGCATTGCTTCGATTAAGGTCTTAACGACCTCTTCTATTGAAGCTTGCACAAATGGTGTGTTATCACGTGGATATACAATTTTATAGCCTTGTGGTAATTGCGTTGCAAGCCGTGCCAATTCTGCTTTAATAATTTTTGATGTTGCCAACGCATTTGCACCGGATGCCAGCGAAATCGCCATACCAGCAGATGCATGTCCATTAATGGTATTAAATGATTGGTAGTTTTCCGCTCCCAATTCTACGCGTGCCACATCTTTTAAATATATCAAGCTACCATCAGGATTAGACTTGACAATAATTTCTTTAAACTCATCGGCTGTTTTAAGCCGTGAACCAGCAATAACTTTGGCATTGAGATATTGCTGATCTAGCGTTGGTAAATCACCAATTCCCCCTGCGGCAACTTGCGTATTTTGTGCTTCAATAGATGTCCGAATATCTGACGGCATTAATTGAAATTTTTTCAATGCATGTGGGTCTAACCAAATACGCATCGCATATTGCGAACCAAATACATCAACTTCCCCCACACCATCTAAACGCGCTAATTCTTGTTCAATATGATTGGTTAAATAATCCGATAATTCGATGTTATTCGCTGCACCACGCTCATCATATAAACCAATTACCATAAAGGTATCGCCCAATGATTTATATACATTGACCCCTTGTCGTTGTACGTCATCGGGTAAGCGGTTAATGGCGCTATTAATATTATTTTGAACTTGAACTTGGGCTGTATCTGGATTCGTCCCTGTTTCAAAACTGAGGCTAATGCGGCTACGACCAGATGAATCACTACTCGAATTAAAATATAATAAGTGATCGATTCCCTTTATTTGTTGCTCCAAAACTTGGGTAACACTTTCTTCTACCGTTTCGGCATCGGCACCCGCATAACTGGTAGAAATGGTAATTCTTGGTGGCGCGATATCCGGATAACGCTCAATGGGAAGGTTCAGCATTGCAAAAATACCAAACGCCATAACCATGATTGCCAGTACCCCAGCAAAAATTGGTCGCTGTATAAAAAACCTTGATAACATGTTGTATTCTTTATGTCTTGCAGCACAGTAAGCTTATGCTGTCGTTGATTTTAAATTCGATTAATAATCAATGAGTAAAATATAAAATTCAATCACTTTTACACAATATATGCCATAAAATGAAATTAAGAAGATATTGTGTAGTTTGCTCAGTTTAAATCATTCTGTCATCAAGCTTTCATCGCGATCATCTAAGTTAAGCGCGTTAAAATCGAGTACATAGACCTATTCACAATATCGAGAACAATATGAAAAAAATGATTTTGATGAGCGCTACTTTGATGCTTGCAGCGTGTGATGAGCAAGATAAAAATACATCTGACCAGAAAGCCTCAACACAACAAGCTATGCCGCTTATTATTGCACATCGTGGCGCCAGTGCACTGCGACCAGAACATACTTTAGCTGCATATCAAAAGGCGATCGATGATGGCGCAGATTTTATTGAACCAGACCTCGTCGCAACGCAAGATGGTTATTTAATTGCCCGTCATGAAAACGAGATCGGAAGCACAACCAATATTGCCAGCCTACCACAATTTGCATCACGCAAAACCACTAAAGTCATTGATGGTACTGAACTGAATGGTTGGTTTACTGAAGATTTGAGCCTAAATGAATTAAAGCAACTCAAAGCGCGCGAACGAATTGCTGATATTCGCCCAGATAATACACGCTATAATGATTTATATGAAATTCCGACATTGGAACAAATCATCGACCTCGCCGAACAGCACTATAAAAAAACCGGAAAAGTCATCGGACTATATATAGAAACAAAGCATCCTACGTATTTTCAAAATAAAAACTTAGCACTAGAAGATAGACTGTTAAAAACCTTAGCACAACACCATTATACTCGCGAGATTGCGCCTATTTATTTACAATCTTTTGAAGTAAATAATTTAAAATATATGAGCGATCAACTTAAACAACATCGTTCTGTAAAACACGCCAAAATTATCCAACTGTATGATGAGAAAAAAATGTCACCTGCAGATCTTGCTGGTGCGACGCAATATGCCAGCATGGCAACTGCCGCAGGTTTAAAAAATGTTGCCAGCTATGCCGATGGCGTTGGTCCTAGTAAAGACTATATTATTGACAACAATGCTCAGGTTACTAGCTTTGTAAAAGATGCGCACGCTGTAGGATTAAAAGTTCATCCTTATACTTTTAGACCCGAAAACCAATTTTTAAATAGCGCATTAAAATGCCCTGGCGCTGCCAAATTACGCTGCGTCACAGGGGCAGAAAAAGAGTTGTCATTATTTTTTAAAGCAGGTGTAGATGGCGTATTTGCGGATGATCCAGCCCTTGCCCGTCAGGCACTGACAAAATATATCAACGCACAAACAAATAGATAATTTAATCAGTTCTCGAGCTATTTGAAATAGGATTTATAGCCATTCGAAGGTATGATATCTGTAATATTAAAATTATATTTTTATGGTTATGGATCATTTCTCACCTTTAAAAGGTAAAACAGGTATAAAGCGCATCTTCAATGCCGCTCGATATTCACTTTCTGGTTTCAAAGCTGCTTTTAAACATGAGGCAGCTTTTAGACAAATCATCTTCATTAACATGCTTCTCATACCATTGAGTTTTTATTTTGATGTCAGTCGTGCAGAGCGTGCAATCATGATTATGGTCTGTTTACTGGCGATTATTGTTGAACTGTTTAATTCTGCGATTGAAGCTGTTGTCGATCGAATTTCTTTAGACCAACATCCATTATCAAAAAATGCCAAAGATATGGGGAGCGCAGCGCAATTTATTGCGCTTAGTATTATTTTTCTAAGCTGGTTAATTATTTTACTGCCCTATTAATTCGAATCCATAATTCGAATCCAGCCATGCAATAGAACGCATGGCTATTACATCTTTTCTTTAGAATATCTTTAGGCATTTAGCTTTGTTTAATCTTTTTTCTATTGCAAAAAAAACTGAACCCAATAAGGGTTCAGTCTCTTGTTATCTATGGATAAATCATTTTAAGATAATGACTTATTTTCCACCGAATACATAAGATACACCGATACGACCACCAACTTCACCGCCGCCCGCTACACCGAATGCACCGCTGAATGAAGTACGACCATCTGGAAGTACAGTTGCGATACCTAAAGCACCAGCACCTTCACTCTTATACACACCTGCACCACCAAACACAGCAGTTTGACCTGCGCCTAGGTTAGGAATAGCTTGTTGAGCAGCCAACGCAATTGCAACACCACGGTAAGCAGTTTTCTCAACGTCATCAATACGGTTGTTCAAGTCAGAAGCAACGCTATTGAATTGTTGTAAACGTTGATCAACTTCTACAATTTTCTTATCGATTTCTGCAGTCGCTTTACCCACCGAAGTGTCGATTGATTCAACGATACTTTGACCATTGATTTGATAGTCAGCCGCGTTGATTACACCAGTAGTAGAAATACCATCAGCAGTTACAGTTGTTTTTGCTGTTTCGCCTTTTTCGTTGGTTTTCGCAACTTCTAAGCCATATTTGTTAGACTTATCTTCGTTTTGACCAATGATACCGGTAGAAACAGATTGCTGTGATTGCAATTTAGTTTTATCGCCACCAAATTCAGAAAGTACGTTTGTAGTTGAACCACCTGGTGTTGTAATACCAGCATTCACAACAGTTTTGTCTGTTGTATAAGTAGATTCACTATAAGTCACATTCTGGTTGGTTACAGTATTGTGAGTTTTAGATGTTTGCCAAGTACCTTCGTTATATTCTGCAGTACCAGTTTTAGTATGTGTACCAGCTACAGGTTTATCACCTTTATACTCAACGAGCGTACCATTTGAATATTCATAGAACTTAGACTCGAGCTCATTGCCTTTGTCATTGTTATAGATTTCAACAACAGTTTTGCCACCAACGTCGTATTGACGTGATTTTTGCGTACCGCTCACTTTAGAGTCAATTAATTTATCATTGGTAATGACACTACCGTCAGTTTGCAATTGACCATTATTTGATAAATCAGCTAAAGCAATACCATTACCAGTCATCATAGTCACGTTATTGTTATCACGTGCACTCACACCATAAATATTTTTTGATGGGTCAATTTGTGGACCACGACCAGTATTGGCTAAAATACCTGATTGCACATAACGAACATCAGTCGCTTGTGCTGTAGTTTGACCAAAGTTGCCTTTGACTTTTTCTTCTGTACCGTCTGGGTTAACGATGGTACCGTCTACACCACCAGTTTGGTTAACTTTAGCACCTTGATAACCATAAAGTACATGCTCACCATTCACGACTTTGTTTTCAAAACCTGAATTCAGTGTCGCACCTGTAGTTCCTTCAATTTGACCACCTTTTTCCAAGGTTTTTACGTCAACTTTGCCAGTATAAGCAACTAGATCATTACCAGATTTAACAAAGTAACCTGAAGATTCACCTGTTGTAGGGTTAACAAACTCAAAAACAGTTTCATTATTGCTGCCTTTATATTTAAAGACGTCATATTTAATCGCGTTACCAGCAGTTGTTGAACCGACAGTATTACTACCGAGATCAATACCTACCCATTGACCAGCACTATTGTTGACATCTTTAATTGTTGGCAAATAGTTATTGGCATAATGTGGTGCACCATACTTCTGGTCATCTTGTGTAGCATGTACGCCATAAACAGGAGCTTGCACATAACCTTGGTTTGTACCGCCAATATGAGTAGGACCTTGGTAAATTGACTCACCAGAAACTAGACCATCTGTTACCTGTACTGGTTTTGCTTGTTGCGCACTTACTGAAGCTGCTACTAGCGCCAAACTTGCTGCTAAAAATGTTTTCTGAAGTTTCATATAAATTCCTTCAATTTTTGTAAAAAGACTGGCTTACCCTAGGATGATGTAAACCAGCAAAACTGAGACGAATGCGTGGTTATTCAGGAAGTTCGCCATCCTTACCCAGTCGCCACTATGCGACACTGGTGTAATCATATACAAAACAGAACCATTTTACCAATCAAAACTTGATTAAAATTTCAATTATTAATTGATTGTATTTATTTTTTTATTATATATCTTTAAGAAACAATATCTTACATAAAAGACATTTGAGCGTTTATTGTTCAATTTTCGCAATTTTATCTTTTTCAACATACCCATTTTTAGTCATAGCTGCTTAAATTTATGATCCTTACTATCTGATATTATTAGCTTTAATCTTATAGAGTCATTTTTATTGATTAAAAATGACTTAGAAGTTCTAGATCATGAATAGCCAATAGGATTTTTAGCCATTTCCTGCAAAAAAAATCTGTGCTGACTAAAGTTAAACTTAGTATAAGATCACGGTTTTAAATAAAAATTTGAAATTAAAAATAATATTTATCAAATAAATAGGCTACAATCTTTAGATGCAATAGCACTTTACATTTTATCGATATAATCCATCAAATATGAAGAAAAAATAACAATTTATAAAAGTTAAAAAGCAGAAAATGTATATAATTGATAGCAGTTTAGCCGAATGTTTTAATATGAGTAACCAGCAAGAAAAAGTCGCATTTTCAAAACGCCTGAATAAGGCGTTACTTGATTGTAAGCATCCAATTAGTCCAACCTATTTAGCCAACGAATTTAATAATCGCTATCATGGTCAGAGTATAAGTATTCAATCTGCAAATAATTGGTTGCAAGGCAAAGCTATCCCCAGTCAAGATAAACTTTCTATACTGGCATTATGGCTCAATGTTTCAAATCAATGGCTACGTTTTGGTGACTCAGAAATGAGCAATTCGACCTCATATACCGCAGCTGCAGATGATATTGACTATTTACTTAAATTTAAAAAGCTCTCAGCACAACAGAAGAAAATCATCCTTTCAATTATTGATGAATTTATTTCATAATTTTTTCATCAATTAAACTTAAAAAATATTCACGTTCCTGCTGATATTTTTGAATCAATAGCTCATACTCAGATAACTTCTTATACAGATTTTGAAGTTCATGCTTAGCTATTAAAATGTGATCTGGCGGCAATGCTTCACGCAGTTTTTCTCTGCAATTTTCATTTATTATAGACATATTACAAAAGTATTAATCATTAATGGCGTAACTATAAACTAAAAACAATATTTATGTCAAAGTAAAAATTTATTTGCTATTAGCAGCTTAAACTCTTTATATTGCAAATAGTTATGTATAACATTTGATCAAATTAACTCATTTTTATTAGCGCTGGCTACACGCACTCCTCCAGCCAAACTAAATTAAATACCAAGCATCATCGAAAATATTTTTAGATATCTCAATTTAAAATAAGACAGATTATTCTCGCTTCTTTATAATAATTATTTTAAATATTTTTAAACATAACAAATATTACAAATTAAATATAAACAATATCATTATACCCTCAACAGATTTTATTGAGGGCTTTGCTGATAACATCTTGGTCTGATCTTTATAAATAAACTTAACTGGCTATAGCTCTATTTATAAGACTGAACGATGTACACGCGTTATACAAGGTACCCGTCTTAACACTCAACATGGATAAAGAACGCTGTAAAGCCTATAACTTAGCCCCCTCTTAGTCTATTTGCAGAACACCCAGAAAATTAGCAATAATACTATGGATGCGGTAAATCGATCTGCGTTATTTTTGCGGCTACTACGGCAGGTATTTCATCTTCTGTTTCAATAAGCCACTGCAGTAATTGATCTCTTAAATGATGTATTATTTCGATATATTCTGGCTGATCGATTAAGTTTGTCGTTTCATGCGGGTCTTCACAACGATCATATAGCTCATGCTGCTCATATAATCGCCAAACATAGCTCCAATGTTGGGTTCGAATACAAGCAACTTTTCCCACCAGCTTAGGATTCATGTGCTGTATTTTACCTTTGAGGTCATATGGGTAAGGTGGATCTTCCAAAATATCCTTTTCATTGCAATTAAATCCCCCCTCGCTAAATACCGCATGACGATGCTGTTGTTCGGGATTCGACAATAATGCTTTAAAACTTTTGCCATAATGCCGATGCTTACTTTCTATACCGGCCAGTTCTAAGAGTGTTGGGAAGACATCAATCAATTCAATTAATGCGCTTGATTGTTTGTTTTGCTGAATATCTTTACCTGCAATAATTAATGGCGAACGTGTTAAACACTCATGTACACCACTCGGCCACTTTTCAACGGCACCATAATCACCTAAATATTCGCCATGATCCGAAAATATTACAAAATAAGTATTTTCATCCAAATGGTGTTTTTGCAGTGCCTGTCTGATTTTGCCGATATTATCGTCCAATCGCGATACCATACCATAATATACCGCCTTAATTTCTTGCCAATCTGCATCACTATACTGGTCCCAGCCATGCATTTGACTTAGAGCTGATAAATATTTCGGTTGATAGCCATACCCTTGTCGAGGTAAAGATAAGGTCTCGCGCTCATACATCGAAAACCAAGGTTCCTCTACATCAAAAGGCGGGTGTGGATCAAATAATGGTACATATAATAGCCACGGTTTTTCTTTGGTTTTAGCTTTTGCAGCCCATTGCTGCACAGTTTCTACACAAGCGCTATCAAAAGTCATATCATCATCAGATGATTTACCATGATAGAAAGCACGCGATAATGGGTGTTTGGCAATAGCATTTTGCACATCAATAGGATCTGTTTTAAAGATTTTCCCAATTGAAAAACTTTTTACACTGTTAAAATCTGTATTGGAAAAACCATGATAAGAAACTGACTCCTCAGCGGCTTGGTCCTCAAAAGTATGTCCACGTTCTCCAATATGGACAACATCATAACCATTTTGTTTAAAATCTTTGAGAAAGTTTGGCTGATTGGGCTGAATTAAATTCACCAATGTTCGATGCCCATGCACATGTGGATAATAACCACTTATAAAAGAGACCCGTGATGGAGAACAAACGCTATGTTGCGTAAATACTTCCGAAAAAGCGATCCCTTGTTGGGCTAAAGCATCGATATGCGGCGTCTGAACAACAGTATTACCAAATATAGATAATGCATCAGCTCGGAGTTGATCAGCTACAATAATAACAAAATTAGGTTTCATCTTGATCTCAGAAAATAGAATAGAAAATATAAGACCAGCTAGAACTTCACGATAAAACCGTAAACCCAATCGTTTATACTCGACTACATTGCGGTGTTTGCGGCGTTATCGTTAGCTTAACCATTGGCTTTAAAAACCTCAGTTTTAAAGCCCTCAGCTTAAAAATCTTTATGAAAAGATATGCCTAAATAACGTTGATCATCTCGCGGGACATTTCGATATAATCCATAACTCGTCGCTGCCAGTCTGGCGCTATAAGACTTATCTAGAATATTGCGTACTAAAAATGCGACGCGCCAATGCGCAGCAGTATCGCTCAGTCCAAGACTTGCATTCCAAATCCCATAACTCGGTTGAATAGTCAGTTCATTCTGACCAATATCAAACTGTGTTTGACTTTGCCAAGCATATTGTGAAGACAGCTCAATACGGCGATGTGCTGTGAGTGGGATATATTGATTCACTTGCGCGCTTAACTTCCAATCTGGAGAATTAGGTAAAGTTTTACCATTGACATTGGGGCAGGCAGCATCGGCAGGTGGGCATTTAAAATTGTCAATACGCGCATGAATATTGGCAGCAGCTAAACTGAGGTATAAATTCTCATTGACTTGATAATGACTATCTAGCTCAAATCCTTTGGTTGATACCGCACCAGCATTGATTAAACGTGTACTTGCTCCACCAGCATTGTCAATCACACGGAAATTAGCCTGAAAATTGTCATATTCGGTATAGAATGCAGCTAAGTTTAAACGTAAGGTATTATTCAACCATTGCGTTTTAAGCCCCAGCTCATAGGCATTCGAGGTTTCAGGATCAATCACTGGTGTATCGATATTCCTCATATTGAAATAAACATTATAGGCTGGTCCCTTATAACCGCGGGAATACGTTAAATAACTATTGATGGTTGGAGAAATATCAAACTGGATGCCTGCACGCCCCGATAGCCCAGTTTCTGTTGTAGAACCAGAATTAGCAACTGCTGTGCGAATATTATTACGTGACTCTAAATAGCTTGGTACAGTTGCTTGTCTATTATGATAAAAAGATAATTCATCTCGTGTTAAACGTAAGCCAGTAATGAAACGCAGCCGTTGATTTAAATTCCAAGTCCCTTCACCAAAAATCGCGTAATTACGACTTTCAGTACCAAAATATGCCAATGCATAATCATCGGCATAATCCTGAATCGTTGCATCGTACCAATGTGCATAGCGTTGCGTTTTTTCATCATTATCATTTTTAGAAAAATACGCACCGACCACATAATTTACCCGTCCCTCACCTAAACTTGAAAGCCGCAACTCTTGTGAAAACTGCTTAGAATCTACCTCACCACGATCATGAATAAGTGCAAATTGCTGCGTCGCTTCTGGTAAATAGTTATAAATGGGTCGTTGATCATTTTTCCATTGTCTTAAAGCCGTAATTGAAGAAATTTGATGATGATCCAAAAACCAGTCTGCGGTCAAGGCAATGCCTTGGTTGGTATCGTCTATTGTCTCCTCGGGGCTATTGACCGTACGATTCTCTGAAGATGCAATAACTGGAGCGATGCTTTCGAGATAATCTGTATTGCTACTACTCACTAAAGCGCCAAAAGGTGCTGTACTCTTTTTATGTACATAATCCAATGCCAAACCTAAACTCACTGCATCATTTGGATTATATTCAAACTTACTCCGTATACCTTGTGTACGATAACCATTTACATCTTGCTGCATTTTAAAATTATAGATATTGCCATCAAAGTTACTCAATAATGCACTCACATTGGCTTTTAAAATGCCTGGAATTAAAGCCCCAGATGCACCCAGTTTAACGCGTTGTTCATGGTCATCGCTAAAATAGACATCAACATATGCTTCTGGCTTTTCCGTTGGGTTTTTAGTCACAATATTAACAACACCAGCAGTAGCATTTTTACCAAATAAAGTACCCTGTGGACCTCTTAAGACTTCGATACGATCAATATCAAGTAGGTCTAATGTTGCTTGCCCAGGACGACTTAATACCACACCATCTATTACTGTAGATACAGAAGGTTCTACGCCTGGAGATGTAGAAATAGTACCAATACCCCGAATAAACAAGGAGGAGTCCTTATTGGTTGACATCGTATTAAAATTGACAGAAGGGATTTCTTTGATGATAGCCTCTAGCGAATTTTGCTGTTTTTCATCCAATGCTTTACCCTGAATAATTGATACAGCGACAGGAACTTTTTGCAAGGATTGTTCTCGTCGTGTTGCCGTCACAACAACTGTATCTAACTGAATAATATCTTTGGATTTCTCTACATCATTTGCAGCAATATGCGCCGTTGTCGCAGTGTCATATTGTTCCTGTGCGTGACTATAGTGCTGTAAACAAAATAAAATACTACTACTCAATAAACTATATTTCAGCCCCAGCTGTAATACGTTTGGGTTTATTTTAAATGCTGTAGCGATTTGCTTTAATCTCATGAGATATCCTTAAAATATGTATTGGCAAATAGATTTTGATGACCCTATAGATCTCACTTCTGAATGCGGTGTTGATATTGCGCTACGGGTTGCCAATAACCATTTAGCTTCAATTGATTTAAAGCTTGATTTAAGAACTTCGGATTAAGCCAAGTTTGTACATTAACTTGATTGCGGATGAGATTATTTTCTTTGGCGAGCGTTACTTTGCCCTGTAGTTGATTGATATAATAAGCATCAAATAATGGCGAATTAGCAAACTTTAAATCTATCGCTTGCAAGATCTCTCGATATACTGAACTTGGGAAAGAGGCTTGATTGGCAAACAAATTTATCTGTGCTTCTCTATTTTTTTCTTGAGATAACCAATAAGCACTTCGAACGACTTGAGTAATAAACTGTTGTGTCTGTTCAGGATATTGCTTAATAAACGCTCCACGCCCAACCACAACACCTAAACCAGAACCGGCGCCATTAAGTTGATTACTATTTAGCGCCAACTTAACCACGCCTTTATCACGTAAACCAAAAAATAAAGGCCCCCATGATGCATCAATACGCTTCGCTGCCAATGCCGCTGTCGTCGCAGAAAAATCCATATTGACTATACGAATATCTTTAATGCTTAGTCCTTGACTCTGTAATGCAGCAATAAACCCCAGTTCATCCGCACCACCTCGTAAAAAGCCTACACGTTTACCTTTTAAATCTGACAGTTTTGTAATATTAAGATCAGAACGTACTGCCAAATAACTGGTACTGGCACGCCCACTCGCCAATAATAATTGTGTATCTAACCCAGCAGATTTCGCAATAATGGCTGGAAAATCGCCTAAAATAGCGAAATCCACTTGTCCATTTGCCAATGCCTCATTAATTGCAGGACCAGCTCCTTTAAAAAATAACCACTGTACTTTGATGTTTTTCTTGGCAAACTCTTGCTCTAGCCATTTATTGGCATATAGAACATTCACTGTCCCTAAACCTGCATGCTTAGAACCTGCGCTTACATCTGGTGAAGCAATACGAATTACTTGTGGTTGTTGCGCCAATAATAGCGGTGAACTGATTAATAATAGCAATAACACAATCGATGAATAAAATCTGACTATATACTTCATCTCTTCCCCCAATCATTTTTATCTAATCAAGCAAATACACCTGCTAAAAAATGTCAGCGTATATTGCTCATGTCATGTAGGAAAATTTAAAACATTCAGCGTCAAATAATCTGTGGCTATTATCTCAAACCATTGAGTATTTATTGATTTGGATAGTATTAAAAAAGATAAGAACCATATTGTTTCAATTTAATTATTTTAAATATAAGCTGTTTATTTTTTAACAGCATTAAGTTTTGCTTTTTCTTATATAAATTAAGTCAATATTCTGCATTATAAGCTTTATGATTTCCGTTAAACTTTTTCAGTGACAAATCATTTAGCCAGCTAATTTACGCTATTTCGCAAAATTAGCAAGTCATGTTTAAGGATTATGCAGCGATGAATATATTTAGTTTTCCATCTATTTTAGCTAAGGATCAGGTAGCACATGATCGTAATGCTCAGCAATCTTTAATCCAGAATCTTCATTGTGTCACAACTGATTATTATCAATATGCTATGGAGTTATTAAAGGAGTATAAGTTTTTTCAACTCTGCACTGAACAACAACAGCAAATGATAGCTCATCATCTCAAAATCCAGCATTATCCTGCAGGGCACTATATCTATACTGCCAATCAAAACTGCCAGAATATAGCGATTATTTTAAAGGGTATTATTCGAACGGCTTGGACCTCGCCGGAAGGGAAGCATCATATTTATAAATTTTTACCTGCCGGGTTATTGACCAATATCGTACCAACCGTAACGGGACAATGCTTTGGGCATGACCATATTAGTCATGAGCCTACAGTACTTGCCAGTATTCCAGCGAATATCTTTCTCGACATACTGGAAAAAAATACTAAAGTGCTGTACGTAATCTTCCAACTGATCTGTAACCGCACGCATTTACATTATTCAGATTCATACTATCAAGCAACTCAGCCCTTAGCTGTACGACTGGCACGTGAATTAATTTATTTGGTTGACTTCTTTTCCTTTCAACTTGATTCTGATATTAAAATCAAAATCAAGCTCAGCCAAGAAAATCTCGCAGACTTGTTAAATAGTTCCAGAAAGAATATTAATAAAGAACTGTCTTTACTGGCACAACAGGGCATTGTTAAGGTGAGATATCATCAAATACATATACTCGATTTAAAACGCTTAAGAGCACTTATTTCAGAGACAGATATGAATGACCATTCCATCAAAACAGGTACCCAATGCTAAATTAAATCGCACTTACTGAGCATTTCGTTCTTGATGCTGAATATTTTTCGGTAAGTGCATCACAGCAAATAAGCCAATTAAACAAGAGACGCCTGCCAACATAAAAATAAGCTCGCCGGAAAGAATCTGCCAATAGCGACCTGCCAATATACTCCCCAAAGCAACACCCATGCCCCACATCGTACTATAGAGTGCCTGCCCTCGCCCTTGCTGTCCCGCAGTAAAATTCTGAAAAATAATACGCATCGCAATCAAATGAAAAAGTCCGAAACTAAAGGCATGAATGCATTGTGCTAAAAACTGCATCGGCATCGACAGTGGAAATAATCCCACCATAAACCAACGTATTGCGGTGAGCAATAAACAGGCTATCACCAGAGTACGCCAAGAAAAGCGCTGAAAAAAATAATTTGCACAAGCAAACATTATAATTTCTGCAACCACGCCTACAGACCATAAAAACCCAATTTGAGAGGTGTGATAACCGACTTGTTGTAAGTAATTACTATAAAAACTATAAAAAGGGGCGTGAGAAAATAATAAAATAAACTCGATTAGAAAAAAACTTGCCACAACGGGTCTTTTGATAATCGGTAAAATCGGCTCTAAGCGTTGTTGTGCCTGCGGTGCATTGTGCGGTTCAGCAATACTAAATGACCAAATAAAAGCAAATGTAGCGATGATCAGCAATAAAATAGGCAACATGCGTATAGAAATTGATTCTAAAATAAAACCAACGATAAATACCCCCGCAATAAATCCAACCGAGCCCCATTTCCGTACTTGACCATAGCGTTGCTGGCGTTGATCTCCGAGCCAAAATAACGTCACACCTTCAAATTGCGCCAAAATAGCATTTTGAAAGAAACTAAAGACCAACATAATCAACGCAATGGTCTGAAAGTTTTTCGCGATAAAAAAAATCGTCAGCCAAACTGCTGCTTCTACACAGGTGGCCAAACGCACCCATAACATACGCTTACCGGTACGATCTGCCAGCCAGC
This sequence comes from Acinetobacter larvae, assembly GCF_001704115.1. Taxonomy (NCBI): domain Bacteria; kingdom Pseudomonadati; phylum Pseudomonadota; class Gammaproteobacteria; order Moraxellales; family Moraxellaceae; genus Acinetobacter; species Acinetobacter larvae. Next base: position 1,273,937 of record NZ_CP016895.1, on the reverse strand, counting down.
CCCACACAAAAGGTGCGACAAAACGGGTTAAAATAGCAATTGCGCTGAGTAAACCAATTTCAAAATGCGTAAACCGCTCATGTTCTAAATAGAGGCTCCAGTACGGCATAAACGTACCCACAATCGCATAATAGCAAAAATAAAATCCAGCCAATCTAAATGCTATGGGCATAGCTTATTACTCAGTCACGAATATTGACGCTTATCATATGTCGAACATATTATAAAATCTGTGTTTTTTTCCTCAGATCAGCAAAGTCATCTTAAAATACAGCAATGCTTTTATTGAGAGCTAGTAATTATTGAGGAGTAGTAATCACCGAGAGTTTCTCTACCCCGACCCGTTCAATACTCGCCAACAACTTTGCGACCGTACCATAAGGTACCGTTTCATCAGCATTTAAGTTTAATGCCAATGTATGATCTGCACGCTTACGTGCTTGAATCTCATTTTCAAAGTCATTTAATGCTACTTTTTGCTGATCTAGAAAAATCTCTCCTTGTGGATTAACACTAATCACCAACGCTTTATTTTGCGGGGTAGTTTGAGTCGGAGCTGCCTTCGGTAAATTAACTTTAACGCTATTGGTTAATAAGGGGGCAGTGACGATAAAAACGATCAGCAAGACCAACATCACATCAACTAAAGGTGTGATATTTATTTCACTAACAACGTCATCATCTTGTGAAGTTGAAATAGCCATTATGCAAATGCCTCCTGTTCTTTGACATCATCTGAGGTATTGCTCAATGTTTTCCCTAGGGTATTTTGTGTTTTGACAACAGTAGCCTGAATCTGAAAACCTGATTTCTGATTCAAACTCACAAAATCAGTTGCAAAATCATCTAAATCTGCGCCGATCCCTTTGACTTTACGTACAAAATAGTTATAAGCCAATACCGCAGGTACAGCGACGGCAATACCAATTCCTGTAGCGATTAATGCTGCGCCAATCGGTCCAGCGACCACATCCATACTGGCATTACCCGATTGAGCAATGGCTTGTAAAGCATGAATAATACCGAATACCGTACCAAATAATCCGATAAATGGTGCGTTATTACCGATAGATGCCAAGATAGCTGAACCTTTTTCTAAATGACGACGTTCAGTCAAAATTTGTTTGCGCAAGTGACGTTCGAGTAAGTCTTGACGACTCCATGTTTGCTGTAAGTCTTGATGTGTTTGGTCATCAGCATCTAGTAAGGTTTGAAAACCAACTTGCGCAATTCGTGCAGCAGGACCTTCGACTTGCTTGGCATATTTGACTGCATCTTGGATATTTTTACTTTTCCAAAATTGTTCTATAAATTGCTTATTTTGTTGCGTGGCTTTTTGACTTTGCACGACTTTGATTAAAATTAATAACCAAGTCACGATCGATAAGAGCACCAATAGACCAATGGTGGCATCGTGAATTAAAGTATTGATATCAGTCATTTGTTGTTCCTCAATAATAAAAAAATTTTCTTGCAAACACTAGCGCGGTAAACGATAGTCAATTGGTACATCAACCCAACCTTCAATCGCAGTGGCGCCACGCATGGCTGGAGAAAACTTCCAGCGTTTCACCGTACGAATTGCGGCATCATCTAAAACTTTACGACCACTGCCTCGTTTTATACTGACACTCAGGGGCAGCCCAGCTGCCGAAACATTGACTCGTAACATCACTGAGCCTTCCCAGCCACGATCCAAAGCAATCTCTGGATAATCGGGTGCTGGATTACTGAGATAACCGGCATAACCTTTGGCTTCTGTCAGCGGCAAATTAGGCTGTGTGGCTAGACTTTCAGCTGGTGCAGGCGATGCTGGAGCTACGGCAACTGGCTGTGTATTAGGACTTGTCGCTGATCGAGCTGGTGCAATATTGGTTGTCGCCACAGCTTTGCTTTGATCGATCGCTGCTGTAACCACTTTGCTTGGTGCTGGTCTTGGGCTAGTCGGCACTTTATCTGGTTTTGCTGGTACAGCAGCTTTTGTTGAAACCGGTGGAATCTTCGGTTTAATAACCTCTGGTTCAATGACCTTAGCGGGTTCTTGCTGCGGCTCAGGCTGTACAATTTCCACAACTACTGGTGTAGCCTTTTTGTCTAATAAGGGCTGCGTCGGAAACTGTTGTGCCACATACCATATTGCAGTATGTGCCAGCACGACCAAAGCGATAGCCGCCGCTATTTTTTGCCGAGGAACAGTAGCTATGCGTTGATTCATCCTGCTCTGCTGCGCGCGAAAAGGATCGACATACTGCACAGGATCAACAACTGCGTTATAAACAACAGGGTGAGCCAGAAAAGCCTGTTGATAAAAACCTCGTCTAGAACCATTCATCAACTTTCTCCCACTAGATAATTTTATCTTCTGTCAAAATTTTGAATATCCGCTCTTTGAGTTGATGCAATTCAAAACTGGCACGATTTCTTGGACGGGTTAAATTGACCTCTATAATTTGCGCTATACGTCCTGGCTTGGGTTTTAAAATAACCACCCGATCTGCCAGTGTTACTGCCTCTTCCACATCATGCGTAATAAAAATAGTGGTCATTTTTTGCTGCGATTGAATCCGCAATAATTCATTCTGCATTTGATGACGGGTTAATGCATCCAAAGCACCAAAAGGCTCATCCAATAAAAATATTTTCGGCTGTGTAACCAAGCTACGCGCAATCGCAACACGCTGTGCCATACCACCGGACAACTGATGCGGATAAGCCTTTTCAAAATGCTGCAACCCGATTAACTCAATTGCATTTTTAATATGCTCTCGTTTATGGGCAGCACTTATATTTTCATTTAATAACCCTAACTCAATATTTTGTTCAACAGTCAGCCAAGGAAACAAACGATGTTCTTGAAATACCACAGCACGATCTTTGGCAATACCTTGAATAGGTTTGCCATCAATAATAATCTCCCCTTCAAAATCAGCATCAAGCCCAGCCAATAGCCTTAATAAAGTCGATTTACCACAGCCACTACTGCCCACAATTGCGATAAATTCCCCCTCATTGATATTCAAATTAAAGTTTTCAATTACTTTGACTGGCTGTTGATTAACTACAAAATACTTTTGAATATTTCTTAAACTCAGCAAAGCTTGATGCGAACCTAATGGTAGCGTTACACGTGCTTGCTCAGATTGATAATTGACACTCGAATTCATTTGCTATCCCTTATGACGACGCCATGTCGTTGCACGATTTTCTGTTATTTTTCCAAGCCAGGTTAAGATTGCACCCAGTATGGTGACTAAAAGAGTGGCTGCGATTACGCGGTCCATTTCAAAATATTGCTGTGCAGCCATCATATAACTGCCTATTCCGTTACCCGATCCCATCAAGTATTCCGCGCCAAAAGATGCCAACCATGAATACAGCAGTGCCAAACGTAAACCTGCAAATATTGCGGGGTTAATACTAGGGAGAATTAAAATTTTTACTTTTTGCCAGATGCTGAGTTTTAAAATATCTGCCGCTTCATTTAATTGTTGTGGGACATTTAACATCCCTTTCCACGATGCAATAAACATTGGGAAAAATGTTGCCAAGGCAATAAAAATGATTTTGGATGCATCACCTAAACCAAACCATGCAGTCAATAAAGGAATCCAAGCAAATATTGCGATCAATCTCAGCGTATTCAGTGTAGGTGCAAAAATGTCTTGTAAAGGTTTAAATAAACCAAGCACAATGCCGGTAATTATTCCAACGACACTACCTAAAGCTAAGCCCAATAAAGCATGATATAAACTGTAATACATCGCAGACAGTAAAGTTCCATCTGTTATGCCAGCAAATAATGCCTGCCCTACTGCAAATGGTGTCGGTAATATATCTGCCGACAGCCACTGTTGTGCTGTAGACAAAAACCAAAATACAACCAATACAACTGGAATTAGCCAAGCTTTATAAACTTGAGCCTTAGATTTTCTCTCTACAGCATGTGCAGTCAGTGCTGCATGTGGCCAAAATACAAAACGACGCTCTAAACTTTGCAACAGCAAATCAGAAAAAATACCCACTAAGCCAATCATAAAAATGCTGACAAAGACGATATCGAGCTGAAATAATTGTCGCCCCGTTACCATGAGATAACCAATACCTTCCGATGAAGCCAAAAGTTCCACAGCAATAAGCGATGTCCAACCAGCAGCCATTGCCAGTCTTAAACCAGTAAAGAAATAACTCAGGCTGGCGGGTAATAATAATTTCAGAAAAGTCATCTGGGGTGATAACCTTAATATTGCTGCCGTCTCTTTTAATTTAGGCGGTATATCACGTACCCCTGCCTGCGTATGTATTGCAATTGGAATTAATGTTGCTTTAAAAATAATAAAAATCTTCAAAGCATCTTCAATTCCCAACCAAATCATGAATAGCGGGAGCCAGGCCAAGGTTGGAATAATCGCCAAGGCATAAAAAGTAGCAGAAAAATACTGTTCGACTGTGCGGCTATATCCCAATAAGCTACCTAAAATAATGCCACCACATATACCCAAACTTAAACCTGTCACAAACAACTTTAAACTGCGACCCAGTTGCCACCATAAATCATTGGCGGATAAATCCTTAAAGGTCTGCCAAGTTATTTCAGGGCTTGGTAAAATTTGTACAGGCATCCAAGCATTATGCGCAGCAATCCACCACAACATAAACAAGGTCACGGGCAGTAAGCAATAAATAGCATACTGCCGCAACTGCTCAAGCCATGCGGTGACTTTTCCTGATTTTTTGGCGTTCAAGCCCATTATTTGTTGCGCTATGCTGGTATCTGACATAAGCCTACGAGCTCACTTCTGATCTGTGCCTTTAAGATAAAGTTATTGTGGCAAAGACAATCTTTGTAGACTGTGTCAGAGGTTACAGTTATTTAAGTTTATTTTTATGTGGTTATCTTTATCTTATATATCTAATTTTATGATAGAAAAAGATTATTTTTTAATTTTAGCAGATACTTTTATTTTTGCTGAACGTTCATAATGGGTTACCAAAAATTGTACCGTTTATAAAAATATCAACAGTTCCTCATAAAATAAAAAGGCTTACCTGCTATAAGCAAGTAAGCCTTTTTAAAAACCTAATTCTTAGAAATTACTTTTTCATCCCTGTAATTTCAACACTGACACGACGGTCAGGCTGTAAACAGGCTTTTTGGGCATTGCCTGCTTTCACATCATAGCAACCATTGCTAATAGGCTGACTTTTTCCTGCGCTGGCAACACTCATCACTTGTTCTGGAATACCATGACTTAGCAAATATTGGCGTACGGTTTCTGCACGCTGTAAGCCCAATTGATAATTATAGGAATCATTTCCTAAACGATCGGTATGTCCCACCAAATGTATGCGGCTTACATTGGTGTAATTTGAACCAATCGCATTCGCTAATTGATTTAACTCATTTTTACCCTGTGGCAATAAATCGGCTGTGCTCGAACCATTAAATTTAAACAATGCATCTGCACTTAAATTTAAAATTTCAGTTGGTTTTTCTGCAACAACGACAGGTTGTTTAGGATACATAAAATCTTGACAGTCTTGTCCTTTCCAAGACAAACGTTCAGACAAAGTCTCTTTATCAAAATCAATCCGTAACTGGCAACGCTTATAATCTTGTGTATCTGGAATACGAATATCTAAAACATAGTTCCACGTTTTTACAAAAAATAGACCTTCGCTAAAATGCGGATTTCCTAAAACATGACGAAATTGGTCTTTGGTTAAGCCCGTACTTAGGCGTGCTACATCGTTATATTCATAACGATTGACTTGTTTTAAATAGCTTTTGTCTATTTCAGGAAACGTCACTTCTTGTTGCTCAGCGCTTTCTGTCTGAGCAATCGCAGTCAATGACAAGGCTGAAATAATCCCAATAGATAATGCTTTTACGATTAGATTCATAGTCTTTACTCTTTAAATGGTTACTGGGGAAACAGCATCCGAAGATGCTGTTTACAAACAGTTATCTACTTAGTCAATCACACCGCTGATACCAATACGGACGCTTGGATCACCTTGTGAGGCTGCTGCAACACCGCCAGTAATTGACCAACGACCATTGTCAGAAGTTTTACGTAATGTCACACCAATTGCATTTTCACCACCATGGTATGCTGCACCCGCTGCATAGGTATATTTACCCGCTACAAATGGTGCACTTTCCATTGCCATCGCAGCTGCGATACCGGCATTGGCTTTTTTCTCAACATTATCGATACGTTTGTTGGTGTCATAGAACACTTGTTCCATGCGGTCTCCCAAGTTGGTGATTTGATCACCCATATTGGTCACTGCACCATTTAGACTACCAATAGCATCGTTAATGTTGTCCTTACCAGTACCACCAATATCTTTATTGGTATAAGTACCTGTTTCAGGGTTATACGTGGTATTACCACCAATGATGTTTTTCACACCTTCGCCATGTGCATAAAGCTGACCACCATTGACTGCATCTTTAGAGTCTTTGGCAATCGTACCATCTGCAACATTGGTAACTTTTTGACCACCAGCGTTAATGCCATCTTTGTCAATTTGAACATTACCCACCGTAACCTTATCTGAAGTTACACTCTTGAAGTTTACGTCATCAGCAGTTTCAACCGTATAAATGGTTTGACCATTGGCACCGGTTTTACTATTCACAACCATATTTTTACCAGCTTCCACTTCAGTTTTCGCTGCAGCAGTTGCGGTACCGACGGTATTACGTAAGTCATCAACATTGACAGCATTGTTACCATCTGCATGTGCAAGATCAGTTTTATTACCATCTTTGTCTTTCAAACCGCTATCAACACCAGTAATGGTTTTACCACCCGCATCAATACCGTCTTTGGTCACGCTTGGACCACCGGCAATGGTGAGCCCATTATCATTAATGCTTGTATCGCCCGTAGTAATGCTGTCAACATTAAGGTCCTTAGCAAGTTCAACAGTAACATTATTGCCATCATTAGATACCTTAATGTTATCGTCACCTTTAAAGGTCACTGTATCACCAGGTTTCACATTACTTGCTTTACCATTCTCCGTTGCAACATTCCAACCACTGTTCGCAGTTTCAGCATCTTTACGAATTGAATCAATTGCATCGTGAATATTATTTTTACCAGTATTACCAACATTAGAAGTTGTGATGGTACCGTCATTATTTACAACAGTTTCACCGCCAATACTATTACCGATACTATTTGAAATATCGCTAATTTGACCACCATTGACTGCATCTTTAGAGTCTTTTGCAATCACACCATTCGCAACATTCATAATAATGGTATTGCCTGCATTAATACCGCCTGCAGTAATACTCGGACCATAAATATTGCCTTCTGCATTAATAAAACTTAGACCATTTTGATTAAGAATAGTACTATTACCATCTTTGTCTTTAGCAACTAAGCCTTTAGCACCATAATGTGATTCATCACCATCTTCGTCTTTAACATTGGTGCCTGTTTTATCAAGAACAGTAATATTACCTTTACCATCGTCAATTGTTACGCTATCAAGATTTAAATCTTTTTTAGTCGCAACAGTATAGATGCTCTGACCATCCTTACCAGTGGTTGAAGTTACCTCAATATTATCACCTTCAACAACTTCAGTTTTAGCAGCTTTTGCAGTTTTATTAATCGACAAAATTGCATCATGAACATTGGTAGTACCCGTACCACCAAGGTTTGTTGTTGAAATATCACCGTTATCGTTGATCGTCGTATTACCACCAATGTTTTTCTTAATATTATTTCTAATATTATCTGCAATTGCTTGGATTTGACCGCCATTTACTGCGTCTGTTGAATCTTTTGCAATTGTACCATTGGCAACATTAGTAATAATCTTATTACCAGCATTAACGCCTTCAGTTGTAATACTTGGACCATTCTTAATGGTTAAACCATTATTATTAATCGTTGTATTACCAACTTCTAATGATTCAAGACCAGTTAAGTTTTTCGCTAATTGAATTTCTAACTTGCCATCTTTGTTAACAGTTGTAATGTTCTCTGCGCTTGAGGATTTACCTTTAGCTAAACCACCTACAATTTCTAACTCTTGATTAAGTTTCTTGTCGATGCTTTCGCCTTGGTTACCCTTGAATTTCAAGCCATCATTTAATGTAGCGACTTCTTCAGTTGTACCATCTGGTTTTTTATAAACAATACGGGTATTGCCATCTTTACCATCTAGACCAGGCTTACCATCTTGCGCACTGAGACTTAAACCATCTGTTCCATTTAAACCATCTTTACCTGTTAAGGTAATTTGATTCGTTGTAACAGTCTCTGTTTTAAAGTCTTTGTCTAATGCAATAGTGATATTGCCTTTATCGTCTGCAATGGTTTTGATATTTGCAGCGCTGTATTGGTCATCAGCTTTCTCACCCTCACCTTTAATAGTGACTTTCTCACCAAGGTCACGATGGAATTCGCCAGAGTTTCCTGCAAAATCCAAACCTTTTACGGTTAGATCTTTACCAGCATCTTTCAACTGATCCACATTAACCGCATCTTTGCCATCTTTACCAGCAGCCACATTATTAATGACTTTATTACCAGCATTGATGCCATCAACAGTAATACTTGGACCATTATTAATAGTCAAACCATTATTATTGATCGTTGTATTACCAACTTCTAATGATTCAAGACCAGTTAAGTTTTTCGCTAATTGAATTTCTAGCTTACCGTCTTTATTCACAGTTGTAATGTTTTCAGAACTTGCAGCTTTATCATTAGCCAAACTACCAACGATTTCTAACTCTTGATTGAGTTTCTTGTCGATACTTTCGCCTTGGTTACCCTTGAATTTCAAACCATCATTTAATGTAGCAACTTCTTCAGTCGTACCATCTGGTTTTTTATAAACAATACGGGTATTGCCATCTTTACCATCTAGACCTGGCTTACCATCTTGTGCACTGAGACTTAAACCATCTGTTCCATTTAAACCATCTTTACCTGTTAAGGTAATTTGATTCGTTGTAACAGTCTCTGTTTTAAAGTCTTTGTCTAATGCAATAGTGATATTGCCTTTATCGTCTGCAATAGTTTTGATATTTGCAGCACTGTATTGGTCATCAGCTTTCTCACCTTCACCTTTAATAGTGACTTTCTCACCAAGATCACGATGGAATTCGCCAGAGTTTCCTGCAAAGTTTAGACCTTTCGCTGTTAATTCTTCACCAGTCTTTTCAAGTTGGCTTACGTTTACAGCATCAGTTGCATCCGTACCAGCTGCAACATTAATAACTTTATTACCAGCTACATCTACTTTATTTGTAGTAAATGATGGACCGTTATTAATGGTTAAACCTGAACCATTAACAATCGTTGTTCCATTATTATCTTTAATATTCACAACACCTGAACTTACAGTTGTTCTATTACCATGAATATCTTCTACTGCAGTCCCCCCAGCAACCATTGTAGTCGTGTTGCCAAGCGTATCTTTAACTTGAGTACCAGCTGCTGTTGTATATGTCTTATTACCCAGACCATCTTCAACAGTTACAGACTCTAGACCAGTTAGGTTCTTCGCTAATTGAATTTCTAACTTGCCATCTTTATTGACAGTTGTAATGTTTTCTGAACTTGCAGATTTATCATCAGCCAAACCACCAACAATCTCTAACTCTTGATTGAGTTTCTTCTCGATGCTACTGCCTTGGTTACCCTTGAATTTCAAACCATCATTTAATGTAGCAACTTCTTCAGTCGTACCATCTGGTTTTTTATAAACAATACGGGTATTGCCATCTTTACCATCTAGACCTGGTTTACCATCTTGTGCACTGAGACTTAAACCATCTGTTCCATTTAAACCATCTTTACCTGTTAAGGTAATTTGATTCGTTGTAACAGTCTCTGTTTTAAAGTCTTTGTCTAATGCAATAGTAATATTGCCTTTATCATCTGCAATGGTTTTGATATTTGCAGCGCTGTATTGGTCATCAGCTTTCTCACCTTTACCTTTAATAGTGACTTTCTCACCAAGGTCACGATGGAATTCGCCAGAGTTACCTGCAAAGTTTAAACCTTTCTCTGTTAAATCTTTGCCTGTATTAATAACAGCATTGTTCAAGTCACCTGCGTTCACCGCATTGCTTGCATTAGCTACATCAGTGTAGTCACCTGCACTTGCAACGTTGGTTAACTGCGTACCACCTGTGGTTGTGATAACACCTGTGGTTTGATCTTGGTTCGATATGGCTACTGTGCCTTTATCTCCACCTAAAGTAACGCGATCGTAGTTGACGGTGTCATCGCTATTCTTGTCATATTTAACAGCAAAATCATCTGTCTTATCTGCCGCATCTTTAACAAGTTTTAATTGCTCTTCAGTCGCTGCTCGACCTTTCTCTGCAAAATCTGCTGCTGAAAGATCTTTATTGCTTAAACCTTCGATGGTATTGCTTGAACCGTTAATATAAACATCACCAACTTTCGCTGATTCTAGACCTGTTAGATTTTTCGCCAATTCAATTTCTAATTGACCTTTATCATTGGTCTTGGTTTTGATGTTTTCTGAACTTGATGCTTTACCAGCAGCCAATCCACCAACGATGTCTAATGTTGCACCCAAGTCTTTGTGAATTGCTGTACCTGTGTTACCTGCAAAGTTTAAGCCTTTCGCTGTTAAATCTTTGCCTGTATTAATGACAGCATTGTTCAAGTCACCTGCGTTCACCGCATTGCTTGCATTAGCTACATCAGTATAGTCACCTGCGCTTGCAACGTTGGTTAACTGCGTACCACCTGTGGTTGTGATAACACCTGTGGTTTGATCTTGGTTCGATATGGCTACTGTGCCTTTATCGCCACCTAAAGTAACGCGATCGTAGTTGACGGTGTCATCGCTATTCTTGTCATATTTAACAGCAAAATCGTCTGTCTTATCTGCCGCATCTTTAACAAGTTTTAATTGCTCTTCAGTCGCTGCTCGACCTTTCTCTGCAAAATCTGCTGCTGAAAGATCTTTATTGCTTAAACCTTCAATGGTATTGCTTGCACCGTTAATATAAACATCACCAACTTTCGCTGATTCTAGACCTGTTAGATTTTTCGCCAATTCAATTTCTAATTGACCTTTATCATTGGTCTTGGTTTTGATGTTTTCTGAACTTGATGCTTTACCAGCAGCCAATCCACCAACGATGTCTAATGTTGCACCCAAGTCTTTGTGAATTGCTGTACCTGTGTTACCTGCAAAGTTTAAGCCTTTCGCTGTTAAATCTTTGCCTGTATTAATGACAGCATTGTTCAAGTCACCTGCGTTCACCGCATTGCTTGCATTAGCTACATCAGTATAGTCACCTGCGCTTGCAACGTTGGTTAACTGCGTACCACCTGTGGTTGTGATAACACCTGTGGTTTGATCTTGGTTCGATATGGCTACTGTGCCTTTATCTCCACCTAAAGTAACGCGATCGTAGTTGACGGTGTCATCGCTATTCTTGTCATATTTAACAGCAAAATCATCTGTCTTATCTGCCGCATCTTTAACAAGTTTTAATTGCTCTTCAGTCGCTGCTCGACCTTTCTCTGCAAAATCTGCTGCTGAAAGATCTTTATTGCTTAAACCTTCGATGGTATTGCTTGAACCGTTAATATAAACATCACCAACTTTCGCTGATTCTAGACCTGTTAGATTTTTCGCCAATTCAATTTCTAATTGACCTTTATCATTGGTCTTGGTTTTGATGTTTTCTGAACTTGATGCTTTACCAGCAGCCAATCCACCAACGATGTCTAATGTTGCACCCAAGTCTTTGTGAATTGCTGTACCTGTGTTACCTGCAAAGTTTAAGCCTTTCGCTGTTAAATCTTTGCCTGTATTAATGACAGCATTGTTCAAGTCACCTGCGTTCACCGCATTGCTTGCATTAGCTACATCAGTATAGTCACCTGCGCTTGCAACGTTGGTTAACTGCGTACCACCTGTGGTTGTGATAACACCTGTGGTTTGATCTTGGTTCGATATGGCTACTGTGCCTTTATCTCCACCTAAAGTAACGCGATCGTAGTTGACGGTGTCATCGCTATTCTTGTCATATTTAACAGCAAAATCATCTGTCTTATCTGCCGCATCTTTAACAAGTTTTAATTGCTCTTCAGTCGCTGCTCGACCTTTCTCTGCAAAATCTGCTGCTGAAAGATCTTTATTGCTTAAACCTTCGATGGTATTGCTTGAACCGTTAATATAAACATCACCAACTTTCGCTGATTCTAGACCTGTTAGATTTTTCGCCAATTCAATTTCTAATTGACCTTTATCATTGGTCTTGGTTTTGATGTTTTCTGAACTTGATGCTTTACCAGCAGCCAATCCACCAACGATGTCTAATGTTGCACCCAAGTCTTTGTGAATTGCTGTACCTGTGTTACCTGCAAAGTTTAAGCCTTTCGCTGTTAAATCTTTGCCTGTATTAATGACAGCATTGTTCAAGTCACCTGCGTTCACCGCATTGCTTGCATTAGCTACATCAGTATAGTCACCTGCGCTTGCAACGTTGGTTAACTGCGTACCACCTGTGGTTGTGATAACACCTGTGGTTTGATCTTGGTTCGATATGGCTACTGTGCCTTTATCTCCACCTAAAGTAACGCGATCGTAGTTGACGGTGTCATCGCTATTCTTGTCATATTTAACAGCAAAATCATCTGTCTTATCTGCCGCATCTTTAACAAGTTTTAATTGCTCTTCAGTCGCTGCTCGACCTTTCTCTGCAAAATCTGCTGCTGAAAGATCTTTATTGCTTAAACCTTCGATGGTATTGCTTGAACCGTTAATATAAACATCACCAACTTTCGCTGATTCTAGACCTGTTAGATTTTTCGCCAATTCAATTTCTAATTGACCTTTATCATTGGTCTTGGTTTTGATGTTTTCTGAACTTGATGCTTTACCAGCAGCCAATCCACCAACGATGTCTAATGTTGCACCCAAGTCTTTGTGAATTGCTGTACCTGTGTTACCTGCAAAGTTTAAGCCTTTCGCTGTTAAATCTTTGCCTGTATTAATGACAGCATTGTTCAAGTCACCTGCGTTCACCGCATTGCTTGCATTAGCTACATCAGTATAGTCACCTGCGCTTGCAACGTTGGTTAACTGCGTACCACCTGTGGTTGTGATAACACCTGTGGTTTGATCTTGGTTCGATATGGCTACTGTGCCTTTATCTCCACCTAAAGTAACGCGATCGTAGTTGACGGTGTCATCGCTATTCTTGTCATATTTAACAGCAAAATCATCTGTCTTATCTGCCGCATCTTTAACAAGTTTTAATTGCTCTTCAGTCGCTGCTCGACCTTTCTCTGCAAAATCTGCTGCTGAAAGATCTTTATTGCTTAAACCTTCAATGGTATTTACTGTCTTGTCTATTACTACACTACCAACAGTCACTTTATCAAAGTTAACGTCCTTTTGCGTTTCTACTTTATAAATTGATTGACCATCATTACCTGTTGTTTGAGTAACCTTAATGTTATCGCCTTGAACAACTTCTGTCTTTGTTGCTTTTAATGCTCCCTCAACAGTAGTGTAGGTATTACCACCAACTTTATAATTTGGAGCACTAATTGCGCCAGTTTCAGCATTAAATTTTGAATCACCACCTAAGTTGTTAGCAATATCATTTCCGGTTTTATCAGTAATTGCTTTATGTTTTTTTAATTGAGATACGTTCACACCATCAGTGTCTAAAGAACCCGCTGCAACATTTTGCAAGCGTCGTTCATTTCCAACGGTACCAAAAGACACGCCACCATCTGCTTTTGCACCAGCAACGCCCTCATTATAAAGATATGCTGTCGTTGTATAATCACTTGTTTTAGAGTTTTCACCAATTGCAATACTATTTAAATGATTAACTTCCGCACCAGTACCAAGTGCCACACTGTTTTCATAATTAGCTTTTGCATTCACACCAACAGCAATAGAATTTTTTTCTTTTGCAGTAGATAAACCACCGATTGCTAAAGCATTTTCGCCTAGACCTTGAGATTCACCGCCCATAGCAAAAGCATTTTTACCAGTTGCTTTAGATTGAGAACCCATTGCATAAGCATTTTCACCAGAAGCTTCTGAGCTTGCACCCATGGCAAAGGCATTATTTGCTTTAGCACTTGCCTCACGACCTAATGCAAAAGAATCAGCACCAGTTGCTGTAGACTTATAGCCCATCGCAGTAGAATCTTTACCTTCAGCTTTTGCATGCGCACCAACTGCCAAAGCATTGTCTTTTGTTGCTTTTGCTGCTGCACCAATCGCAATTGAGTCCTTACCTTCAGATAAAGTCTGATCTTTGGTTTGATAATCCGTACCTTGTTGGTTTGGATCAGTACTGGTAGCACTATCAATATCAGCAGAACCAATCGCAATTGAGCGATTTCCAGTTGAAGTAGCAGAGTGTCCAACAGCCAAAGAACCTTTACCAGTAGCTGCCGCAACGTTACCAATCGCTTGTGCATAGTCCTTGGTTGCTGCTGATTGTCGACCAAGCGCTAATGATGTATTACCAGTTGACATCGCTGCAACGCCGATTGCAACAGCTGCTGTATTACTAGCAGTGGCATAAGTACCAATCGCTGTAGCTAATCCCGTATCATTCATACCTGCACTAGCACCACTACCAATAGCAGTATTTCCACCAGTCCCAGATACCCAATTTGTTCCCGATGCACCAGGTCTTTTTTGATTGTATGGGTTTTTACGATCGTATATTCCGTTATTACTACCCGCCTCTGCATTACACCCTATCGCAACAGAATTACTACCGACACTGTTTGCTGCTTTATCTCCGCCACTAGTCGCAGTACAAGATGAAATTACGGTTCCACTTCCACTACCACCGTTACTAGCAGCCGCAAAAGCATCAGCTGAGAAACTCACTAATCCTGCTAATGCAACAGCATTAACAATAGATTTTGTAGTTGATTTAGATTTTGACTTTGCTAGTTCTGAAACTGCAACCCAAGCTCCAAGTGAAGCATTCCAAACAACCCTATAGACTTTATTCATAATACCAACCCCAATGAGTTTCTCAATGAACTCAATTTTAAATAGTGATACAAATCACGCTTTGATCAAAAACATCGCAATCATACACTACAAATGTAATTTTTAAACATTTTTTGTATAACATATGTTCAATTAGATCATTTTTTGTATTTTTATCGTCCTTTTAGTCATTAATTTCAGTGTTATCAATAAAATTAAAATATAAACAAACTAGTACTCATTTCTAGGAATTTGTATGCAAAGTTAGAAAATTGCTCCCCAAAAAAAAGACCACCTCCGCAGAGGTGATCTTTTTTGTTTCAAAAAATTAATGAGATTGGTGTTTTTTAGCAGTATTTACTTACCATACGCGACTCACACCAGCACCAACGGTAGATTTGTCTTGGCTGTTAAATGCCGCACTGCCTTTGAAGACCCATTTGCCATCATCAGATGAGAACGAACCACCGACAGCAATCGCATTTTGACCACGATAGCTACCAACACCGACCCCTAATGACTTCTGACCACCAGCCATAACTTGTGGAATGTTCGCCATGGCCGACACGCCCGCAATACCGGCACGAGAATGTTTGTCGACATTATAAACATAGCGGTTTGTATCATTAATTTGTTGTGTGAAGACCTCTTGCGTTTCGGCAAGTGTAGATTTCACATCATTTAATTGCGATACATTCACGGCATCAGTCGCCTTGGTTCCCGCTGCAACATTGGTAATTTGACGTTCTTTGCCTTCACTACCAACAGAGACGGTATTCTCACGATCTGCAACTGAGCCCTGACCGAGTGCTACGCTATTTTTGCCTTTGGCAACCGCATTATTACCCAATGCGACTGCATTTTCAGCACTTGCCTCTGCACCACTACCACCAGCAAGTGTGTTTTCAGCAGTTGCTTTTGGTTTAACTGCAGGTGCTTGGGTATTGACTTGGAACATCCCGTCTTTACCCTCTTTGAGGTTATTTACATCAGTTTTCACATTGCTAATGTCTTCACTCATACCATTGGTCACGTCATTAATACGCTGATCGGTATAGTCTTTGGCATCAGATAAAGTTTTGTCTAATTGGCCTTTATTGACTGCATCAGAAGCGGTAACACCGTTCGCAACATTTTGAATGGTTGTACCACCAGAAGTCACGACACTATTCCCTTTACTGTCTTTAGCAATGTTTGCTGGTTTGCCAGCTAACTCCAATTTGTCTTTATCAACCTGACCATTTCCATCAACAGCATAACTTACAGTGCCTTCAGATTTGGCGACAATATTATTGACTTGACCTTGGATCGTACTCACTCGACCATCGATATTGCTTAATGCACCACCGATATTGGTAAAGACTTGACCACCTATCTGATAATTAGGTCCAATGAGATTGCCGTTATTGTCTAGCATTGCACCTCCGCCCAAGGCTTTGGCAAGGTTCTCATTACTGGTAAAGAGTTGACCACCATTAATCGCATCACGAGAATCTTTCGCAATTTTGCCATTAGCAACATTGGTCAATGTACTGCCTTGACCGGCATTGTCATTGAGGCTCACTTTGCCGCTTTCATCATAAGTTACGACATTTAAGAGTTTGCCATCTTCACCCAAAATACCAACGTCTTTTAAGCTCTTGTCTAACTGACCTTTGCTCACTGCATCACCAGCATTGATACCGTCTTTGATGTTACTGATTACCGTACCTGCCGCATCAATACCATCTTTAGTTATTGATGGACCATTGGCGCCAATTTTAATGCCATCTTTGACTGTCAGCTGATCTGCCAAGTTAAATTGGAAGTCCGTACCACTTTGCGTAATGTTAATATTGCCATCTTTATTGGTGTAGTCGATGGTTGCATCTTTGGCAACCTTCACCGCACCCGTACCATTGGCAGATACACTAAAGGCACCTTGGTTTAGGGTCTCAGTGATGCTCGTAATGCTGCTGGTGTTATCTGTTACACGACCATCAACATTGCTAATCGCATCACCGAGGTTATTGACGGTTTTACCATCCACGCTATAGCTTGGCGCAGTGACTTTACCATCTGTACCAACCGTTGCACCACCACCTAAGGCATTCGCTACAGATTGATTGCTGCTATAGATCTGAGCGCCATTGACAGCCTCTGTAGAGTCTGCAGCAACTGTGCCAGCAGCAACATTACTAATCGTTGTGCCTTTACCAGCATTTTCTCTAAGCGTTACAACGCCTTGATCATCATAGGTTACGGCATTGCCAATAATGCCTGAATTGATAATTTTGTCATTTAAATCTTTGATTTTTTCATTCGATTCAAATAATTGACTACCAATTACTGCATCGGTAGAACCTGCTGTCAGTGCGCCTTTAGCAAGATTTGTCACTCTAGTGCCACCAGCATTAATACCACCTTGCGTAATACTTGGTCCATCGACAATTTCTAAGCCCTTATTGGTTAATGCAACATTGTTACCAACTTTCACCGCATTTGCGACATTCACGTTATCGACTTTTATAGTGTCGGCTAGATCGAACTCAAAATCTGTACCACTTTGCGTAATGTTAATATTGCCATCTTTATTGGCATAGTTAATGGTTGCATCTTTCTCAACCTTCACCGCACCCGTACCATTGGCAGAAACACTAAAGGCACCTTTGTCTAGGGTTTCAGTGATGTTGGTTACGCGGTTATCAACATTGGTAATAGATTTATCGACATTGGTAATGGCATCACCGAGGTTATTCACGGTTTTACCATCAACGGTATAAGTTGGTGCAGTGACTTTACCATCGGCATCAACCGTAGCACCACCACCTAAGGCATCCGCTACAGATTTATTGCTGTTATAAATCTGAGCACCATTGACTGCATCTGTTGAGGTTGCAGTTATTGTACCTGCGGCAACATTGCGAATATGACTCGCTTTACCATCTTTGCCTTTCAGCACAACATTACCATCTTCACCATAAGTCACTGCAGCAATTGCATTACCGTCTTTATCGAGAACGCCTGCACTTTCTAAGCGCTTGTCTAATTGACCTTTGCTCACTGCATCGCCAGCATTGATACCGTCTTTGATGTTACTGATTACCGTACCTGCTGCATCAATACCATCTTTACCAAGCGAAGGACCATCAGTACCGACTTTAATGCCGTCTTTGACTGTCAATTGATCTGCCAAGTTAAATTGGAAGTCCGTACCACTTTGCGTAATGTTAATATTGCCATCTTTATTGGCATAGTTAATGGTTGCATCTTTCTCAACCTTCACTGCACCCGTACCATTGGCAGAAACACTAAAGGCACCTTTGTCTAGGGTTTCAGTGATGTTGGTTACGCGGTTATCAACATTGGTAATAGATTTATCGACATTGGTAATGGCATCACCGAGATTATTCACCGTTTTACCATCAACGGTATAAGTTGGTGCAGTGACTTTACCATCGGCATCAACCGTAGCACCACCACCTAAGGCATCCGCTACAGCTTTATTGCTGTTATAAATCTGAGCACCATTGACTGCATCTGTTGAGGTTGCAGTTATTGTACCTGCCGCAACATTGCGAATATGACTCGCTTTACCATCTTTGCCTTTCAGCACAACATTACCATCTTCACCATAAGTCACTGCAGCAATTGCATTACCGTCTTTATCGAGAACGCCTGCACTTTCTAAGCGCTTGTCTAATTGACCTTTGCTCACTGCATCGCCAGCATTGATACCATCTTTGATGTTACTGATTACCGTACCTGCTGCATCAATACCATCTTTACCAAGCGAAGGACCATCAGTACCGACTTTAATGCCGTCTTTGACTGTCAATTGATCTGCCAAGTTAAATTGGAAGTCCGTACCACTTTGCGTAATCTTAATATTGCCATCTTTATTGGCATAGTTAATGGTTGCATCTTTCTCAACCTTCACCGCACCCGTACCATTGGCAGATACACTGAAGGCACCTTGATTTAAGGTTTCAGTGATGTTGGTAATGTTGGTGGTGTTATCTGTTACACGACCATCAACATTGCTAATGGCATCACCAAGGTTATTTACGGTTTTACCATCAACGGTATAGCTTGGTGCAGTCACTTTACCATCAGCACCAATCGTTGCACCGCCACCGAGCGCATCGGCTACAGATTTACCAGTCGCGTACAGCTGGCTACCATTGACCGCTTCGGTTGATTGATCAGTAATTTTTCCTGCACCGAGATTGCTAATCACGCTACCATCTTTGCCTTTCAGCACAACATTGTCGTCATCACCATAAGTCACTGCAGCAATTGTATTACCGTCTTTATCGAGAACGCCTGCACTTTCTAAGCGCTTGTCTAATTGACCCTTGCTTACTGCATCGCCAGCATTAACACCATCTTTGATGTTACTGATTACCGTACCTGCTGCATCAATACCATCTTTACCAAGCGAAGGACCATCAGTACCGACTTTAATGCCGTCTTTAACTGTCAATTGATCTGCCAAGTTAAATTGGAAGTCCGTACCACTTTGCGTAATGTTAATATTGCCATCTTTATTGGTGTAGTCGATGGTTGCATCTTTAGCAACCTTCACCGCACCCGTACCATTGGCAGATACACTAAAGGCACCTTGGTTTAGTGTTTCAGTGATGTTGCTAATGTTGGTGGTGTTATCTGTTACACGACCATCAACATTGCTGATCGCATCGCCAACACTTTTCACTTCTTTGCCATCAACGGTATAAGTAGGCGCAGTGACTTTACCATCTGTACCAACAGTTGAACCACCACCTAAAGCATCTGCTACAGCTTTATTGGTATCGTACAATTGTCCACCAGTCACAGCATCTGAAGAACCTTCTTTCAAGGCACCTTTACCGATATTGGTTACTCTTGTGCCACCAGCATTAATTCCACCTTGAGTAATGTTTGGCCCATTGCTGATATCCAAACCTTTATCAGATAAAGTAATGCCACCAACTTGTATCTCTTTTTTAACACGTATAGTGTCTGCTAGGTCGAACTCAAAATCTGTGCCACTTTGTGTAATCTTAATATTGCCATCTTTATTGGTGTAGTCGATGGTTGCATCTTTGGCAACCTTCACCGCACCCGTACCATTGGCAGATACACTAAAGGCACCTTGGTTTAAGGTTTCAGTGATGTTGCTAATGCTGCTGGTGTTATCAGTTACACGACCATCAACATTGCTGATGGCATCACCAACACTTTTCACTTCTTTACCATCAACGGTATAAGTAGGCGCAGTCACTTTACCATCAGCACCAATCGTTGCACCGCCACCGAGCGCATCGGCTACAGATTTACCCGTTGCATACAGCTGGCTACCATTAATGGCTTCGCTTGAATTTGCTGCGATGCTACCACCTGTAACATTGCTGATCAGACTACCGTCTTTACCAGTTAATACAACATTACCGTTTTTATCATAAGTTACCGCAGCGATTGCCTTACCATCATCTCCGATCAAACCTGAATCTTTGATTTTGTCATCAAGCTCTTTGATTTTTTCATTCGATGTAAAGAGTTGATCACCTGTCACTGCATCCTTAGAACCAGCACCTACCGTACCAGCACCAACATTACTAATAACTTTGTTTGCCGCATCGATACCATCTTTACCGAGTGAAGGACCATCAGTACCGACTTTAATGCCGTCTTTGACTGTCAGTTGATCTGCCAAGTTAAATTGGAAGTCAGTACCACTTTGCGTAATCTTAATATTGCCATCTTTATTGGTGTAGTCGATGGTTGCATCTTTGGCAACCTTCACCGCACCCGTACCATTGGCAGATACACTAAAGGCACCTTGGTTTAAGGTTTCAGTGATGTTGCTAATGCTGCTGGTGTTATCAGTTACACGACCATCAACATTGCTAATCGCATCGCCAACACTTTTCACTTCTTTACCATCAACGGTATAAGTTGGCGCAGTCACTTTACCATCAGCATCAATCGTTGCACCGCCACCTAAGGCATCTGCTACAGATTTACCCGTTGCATACAGCTGGCTACCATTAATAGCTTCGCTTGAATTTGCTGCGATGCTACCACCTTTAACATTGCTGATCAGACTACCGTCTTTACCAGTTAGTACAACATTACCGTTTTTATCATAAGTTACCGCAGCGATTGCTTTACCATCATCTCCGATCAAACCTGAATCTTTGATTTTGTCATCAAGCTCTTTGATTTTTTCATTCGATGTAAAGAGTTGATCACCTGTCACTGCATCCTTAGAACCAGCACCTACTGTACCAGTACCAACATTACTAATGACTTTGTTTGCTGCATCGATACCGTCTTTACCAAGCGAAGGACCATCAGTGCCGACTTTAATGCCGTCTTTGACTGTCAGTTGATCTGCCAAGTTAAATTGGAAGTCTGTACCACTTTGCGTAATGTTAATATTGCCATCTTTATTGGTGTAGTCGATGATTGCATCTTTGGCTACCTTCACTGCACCCGTACCATTGGCAGATACACTAAAGGCACCTTGGTTTAAGGTTTCAGTGATGTTGCTAATGCTGCTGGTGTTATCTGTTACACGACCATCAACATTGCTAATGGCATCGCCAACACTCTTCACTTCTTTACCATCAACGGTATAAGTTGGCGCAGTCACTTTACCATCAGCATCAATCGTTGCACCGCCACCTAAGGCATCTGCTACAGATTTACCCGTTGCATACAGCTGGCTACCATTAATAGCTTCGCTTGAATTTGCTGCGATGCTACCACCTTTAACATTGCTGATCAGACTACCGTCTTTACCAGTTAGTACAACATTACCGTTTTTATCATAAGTTACCGCAGCAATCGCTTTACCGTCTTTATCGAGAACGCCTGCACTTTCTAAGCGCTTGTCTAATTGACCTTTGCTTACTGCATCGCCAGCATTAACACCATCTTTGATGTTACTGATTACCGTACCTGCTGCATCAATACCATCTTTACCAAGCGAAGGACCATCAGTGCCGACTTTAATGCCGTCTTTGACTGTCAGTTGATCTGCCAAGTTAAATTGGAAGTCAGTACCACTTTGCGTAATCTTAATATTGCCATCTTTATTGGTGTAGTCGATGGTTGCATCTTTGGCAACCTTCACCGCACCCGTACCATTGGCAGATACACTAAAGGCACCTTGGTTTAAGGTTTCAGTGATGTTGCTAATGCTGCTGGTGTTATCAGTTACACGACCATCAACATTGCTAATCGCATCGCCAACACTTTTCACTTCTTTACCATCAACGGTATAAGTTGGCGCAGTCACTTTACCATCAGCATCAATCGTTGCACCGCCACCTAAGGCATCTGCTACAGATTTACCCGTTGCATACAGCTGGCTACCATTAATAGCTTCGCTTGAATTTGCTGCGATGCTACCACCTTTAACATTGCTGATCAGACTACCGTCTTTACCAGTTAGTACAACATTACCGTTTTTATCATAAGTTACCGCAGCGATTGCCTTACCATCATCTCCGATCAAACCTGAATCTTTGATTTTGTCATCAAGCTCTTTGATTTTTTCATTCGATGTAAAGAGTTGATCACCTGTCACGGCATCTTTAGAACCAGCACCTACCGTACCAGCACCAACATTACTAATGACCTTGTTTGCCGCATCAATACCATCTTTACCGAGTGATGGACCATCAGTGCCGACTTTAATGCCGTCTTTGACTGTCAGCTGATCTGCCAAGTTAAATTGGAAGTCTGTGCCACTTTGCGTAATGTTAATATTGCCATCTTTATTGGTGTAGTCGATGGTTGCATCTTTGGCAACCTTCACCGCACCCGTACCATTGGCAGATACACTAAAGGCACCTTGGTTTAGTGTTTCAGTGATGCTTGTAATGCTGCTAGTGTTATCTGTTACACGACCATCAACATTGCTAATGGCATCGCCAACACTCTTCACTTCTTTACCATCAACGGTATAAGTTGGCGCAGTCACTTTACCATCAGCACCAATCGTTGCACCGCCACCGAGCGCATCGGCTACAGATTTACCCGTTGCATATAGCTGACTACCATTAATGGCTTCGCTTGAATTTGCTGCAATGCTACCACCTGTAACATTGCTGATCAGACTACCGTCTTTACCAGTTAGTACAACATTACCGTTTTTATCATAAGTTACCGCAGCGATTGCCTTACCATCATCTCCGATCAAACCTGAATCTTTGATTTTGTCATCAAGCTCTTTGATTTTTTCATTCGATGTAAAGAGTTGATCACCTGTCACTGCATCCTTAGAACCAGCACCTACCGTACCAGTACCAACATTACTAATAACTTTGTTTGCTGCATCAATACCATCTTTACCAAGCGAAGGACCATCAGTACCGACTTTAATGCCGTCTTTGACTGTCAATTGATCTGCCAAGTTAAATTGGAAGTCTGTACCACTTTGCGTGATGTTAATATTGCCATCTTTATTGGTGTAATCGATGGTTGCATCTTTGGCAACCTTCACCGCACCCGTACCATTGGCAGATACACTAAAGGCACCTTGGTTTAAGGTTTCAGTGATGTTGCTAATGTTGGTGGTGTTATCTGTTACACGACCATCAACATTGCTGATCGCATCGCCAACACTTTTCACTTCTTTACCATCAACGGTATAAGTAGGCGCAGTCACTTTACCATCAGCACCAATCGTTGCACCGCCACCGAGCGCATCGGCTACAGATTTACCCGTTGCATACAGCTGACTACCATTGACCGCATCGACTGAATCCTCAGAGATTATACCTTTATTGACATTAGTCAATTTTCTTTGCAGAGTTTCATTACCAAAAGATACGGTATCTGCTGCTGTAGCTGTTGAGGCATTACCAATCGCAATACTATTTTGTGCTGTAACCGATGAACCATTACCTAAAGCAATACTATTTTCAGCTTTTGCTAGGGCATCTCGACCAATAGCTGTTGACTTATTATTTGCCAACGCATTACGACCTACTGCAACAGCACTATCACCCGCTACAGTTAACGTACCTATAGCAGTTCCACTACCCTTAGCATATCCACTAGCACCTAAGACAACCGATCCATAACTTTCTCCTCTCGCATTACTACCAATTAAAACAGCACCACCATGCTTGGTCCCTCCGTCAGGGTTTTCAATAACAGCATTTTCCCCCATTAAAATACTATTCCCAACAGCAACGTTGGTTCCACCGGTAGTAACTTTATCTTTGTAATATTCATCACTCAACAATAGCCAATCATCTTTATTTCTGATAGTCATATCACCACTCGTCGAAGTGGAAATTGGCACTGCTACACTGCCATTCGATGTCGATATTTGATCGCTTAACTCAGAAAGCGCAGCACCCACATTGGTGACATTTTTTCCGTTAACTGTATAGCTTGGTCCTGTGATGCTACCATCGGCATTGAGCTTAGATCCACCACCTAAACTGTCTGCTAGTTTGCTATTGGTAAGATAAAGCTGACTACCATTGACTGCATCAAAAGATGCATTCGCAATTGCACCTGGTGCTACAAAAGTCAATTTACGTTGTAAACTCGAACTACCAAAAGATACGGTATTGGCAGCACTTGTTAATGAGGCTGCACCGATAGCGATTGCATTTTCATGTACTGCTTTAGCATTACGTCCTAAAGCAATAGCATCGTTTTTGTCGACTGTTGCAAAACGTCCAATCGCCACACCACCAGTACTGACAGCCGAGGAAATTGCACCTATTGCCACACTATTTGTATTAGCAATTGCCTCCCTTCCTACAGCAACACCTTGCGATTTACCTACCGAAAAAGCACCCAATGCAATACCACCATTGGCTGTTGCAGCAGCACCCATAGCAATACTATGAGAACCTTCTGCTAGCGTTGAATCACCAAATGCAATGTTTGCATTTCCTTTATTATTGTTAGAAGTAGAATTTCTTACAATTGCATCACGACCTATCGCATAACCATAAAAGTACTTTTCACTAAGGCCAGCTTGATCCAATTTAATATCATCACGCCCTGAAAGAGTACCCCAATACTGACCATTCGTTTGAAAACTGAAAGCGGCATCTGTCTGCAAAACAGGTGTACCGCCATTTGCTGATGTCGATATTTGATTGCTTAACTCAGAAAGTGCCGCACCTACATTGGTGATATTTTTCCCATTAACCGTATAGCTTGGTCCTGTGATGCTACCGTCGGCATTTAACTTAGATCCGCCACCTAAACTGTCTGCTAGTTTGCTATTGGTGAGGAAGAGCTGACTACCATTGACTGCATCAAAAGATGCGTTAGCAACTGCACCGGGTGCCACAAAAGTCAATTTACGCTGTAAACTCGAACTACCAAAAGATACAGTATTTGCTAACGTGGCCTGCGAATTAGAACCTATTGCTACAGAATCTGTGGCACTCGCCGAGCTCCCCATCCCTAATGCAACAGCCTTTACTGCTCCAGACTTACTTTCAGCACCAATAGATATCGCGCCTTTCGATCCTGCTCCAATCTTAGTACCAACACCTAATGCGATTGAATCTCCTGAATTAGCACCAATCTCAATCGTATCCCCGACCGCAACACTACGAGCACTTGTTTTATCACCATAAAGCTTTGATTGATTATCCAAATCAGCCAGCGAGCTAATAGTATTACCATTTAAAATAGTAATTTTATTTCCTATTGCTACTGATGAACCAGATAAAATGGCATTAGATGTTCCTATTGAGGTAACATATCTTGCTGCAATATTTCCATAAAAATTAGTTGCAGTTGTTGCTAACCCTAGTCCACTTTTTATAGTATTTGAATTTAGATTTACAGTGGCTAAGTTAATTGACGTACTGCTAGAATGTCCACCTATGACTGTAGCGTTTTCGCCAGCCGCAACAGTATTTTCCCCTAAGGCAATAGAATTATTGCCTATGGGTTTTGCATTTTTACCTAATGTAATGGAGTTTGTACCCGCTGCATTCACATGACTTAACGACGATAAAGCTAACGTCAACGCCGTAACACTCAATAATAAAATACTTTTACTGGTTGCTTTTGGTGTAGATTTACACCCCACCTCATTCACGGATGATTTTGTTTTCTTTTTTGAACTCGCCAGTTCGGAAACAGCGACCCAAGTACCTAATGAAGCATTCCAAATACATTTGTATACTTTATTCATCTTATGCACACCTTAATTACCCAACATTTTCTTTTGTGTTCTTTTATTGCCTGCATAAAACATCGTCTAATTATCATTTATAGACATAATTTTTGTGTAAAACACATAAGCAATAAAAGTTATTGTTTGACATACATTAATTTCTATATACGCTTTTAAAAACCCAACTTTTAAATATAACTAAATTGTTATGCGTATTTTTTAAGTTAATGTGATATTTATCAAACTTAAGATTGCATGTTATTAAATAAATCCAACTGATTTGTATAAATTACATTCATAAAAAAACCATAAAAATGAGAAACAATTGAGTTTTTATAAACAAAGTACAAAAACCAATAAATATTATTTATATTTTTCAGCATCTTATATTTTATTAAAATTAAATTACTTCATTTTATTGATTTTTTATCAATTATCTCGAATTACAATTGTTAAATAAGATTACACTTAAGCCTAATAAATAAACAAAAGTATAATTTTCAATCACTTGATTTTTTCAATAAATTGCGAAAGTTTTGATTAAAAACCAAGCAAAAATAATATTAAGCGATTCAATATAATAGATTTAATTTTAAACATTATTTGAGCAATAAAATGATTAAAAAAAAGCTACCTGTTCAAGGCAGCTTTAAAATTAGTCATAGATACGATATTTTTTGGAAAATTGCGCTTATTTAATGACCTAATAAACAGTATTCATAAACCAATCTATTGACAATTCAATATAAATATAGTTTTAAAAAATAA